>NZ_JAENHM010000036.1 GCF_016595245.1 Azospirillum endophyticum | reverse complement strand
GCGAGCCGGTGGCCTTGCCGGCCAAGACCGCGTCCTTCCAATCCTGGGGCGAGGCCCTGCAGCGCCATGCCGCGAGCGACGGGCTGAAGGCGGAGCTGTCCTGGTGGCGCGACAGCCTGACCGGGGCGCCGTCTGGGCTGCCCGGCGTGGTGGAGCCGGTTTCCCCCGAGGCGCTGACGGTGGCGCGGTCGGCGGTCGCGCGGACGCGGCTGGATACGGGCTGGACGAAGCGGTTGCTGTCGTCGGCGCCGGCGGCCTATCGGACGCGGGTGAACGACCTGCTGCTGACGGGGCTGGCGCGGGTGCTGTGCCGCTGGAGCGGCGCGGCGTCGGCGCTGGTGCAGTTGGAGGGGCATGGCCGCGAGGAGCTGGTCGCCGACCTTGACCTCAGCCGCAGCGTCGGCTGGTTCACCACGGCCTATCCGGTGCATCTGCGCCCCGGCGGGGACNCGCCATCTCGGCGACGCGGAGAGCCGGGCGGTGCTGCGCGCGCTGCCCGAGGCGCGGGTGACCTTCAACTATCTCGGCCAGTTCGACGGCAGCTTCGAGGCCGAGGCCCGCTTCGTCCCGGGCGACGAGCCGGCCGGAGCCCGTCTCGACCCCGACGCCCCGCTGGGCAACTGGCTGGGCATCGACGGCCGGGTCTATGACGGCGAGCTGGTGTTCGACTGGAGCTACGGCCGGTCGGTGCTGGCGGCGTCGGTGGTGGAGGGGCTGGCCGCGGCCTATGCGGAGGAACTGCGGGCGCTGGTGGCGCATTGCGAGGCGTCGGCCGGCGGGCTGACGCCGTCGGACGTGCCGCTGGC
>NZ_JAENHM010000035.1:32359-234558 GCF_016595245.1 Azospirillum endophyticum | reverse complement strand
GGTCCGCGACGCACTGGCTGCCATTCCAGCCAACCCATGAACAAGACAGTTGCTCATCCCGTGGTCGCCGCAAGGTGGGATCCGATGCGGAGGCGGAAATATGACCGGCGTGAAATGTGGAGAAGCCACGAAAACTTAAGATTTCGGAAGGTATAAAGGAGATTAACGATACCATGGGGTGAGCGGTTGCCGAGGGTGGCGGAGGCTGGTCGATGAAGATTCTGGTCGCGGACGACCATCCCCTGTTTCGGGATGCGCTTGAGCTGTCGGTCCGTCAGGCATGGCCCGACGCGGAGGTCGGATGCATCGGATCGCTTCTGGAATTGCCGACAGAGGCGGCTGACGGCTTGGCCGCCGCTGCCATGCGCTATGACCTGATCGTTCTGGACTGGCGCATGCCCGGTGCGGAGGGAAGCAATCCGATCGATGTGCTCCGCCGCTCGGGCATCCAGGGCCCGGTCGCGGTCGTCACGGGGGCGGAGGACTCGCTGACCGCCCTGGAGGTGCTGCGTTGCGGCGCCGACGCTTTCCTGCCGAAGACCACGCCGCGCCGCGTCCTGGCCCAGGCCCTGCGTCTGGTGGCGGAAGGCGGCAGCTTCGTGCCGAAATGCGTGGCGCTCGACCTGATGCACATGACCGAGCTGTCTCTCGACGTCGACGAAGCGGATGAGGCCGAGGGAACGGCGTCGGAGGGTGAAGGGGCGCCGTCGTCCCCCTTGACCGACCGGGAGGGTCAGGTGCTGTCGATGCTTGCCACCGGTGCCACCAACAAGGAGATCGGGCGGAATCTCGGCCTCCAGGAGGTGACGGTCAAGCTGCACACCCGGCGCATCCTGCGCAAGCTGGGCGCCCGCAACCGTACCGATGCGGTGCGCCGTGCCCAGCAGGCCGGCCTGCTTTCCCGCAGTCTCGATGTGGCGTCGCCCTGATCCATGGCGTCGGAGCATCCTGCCCGTCGTCGATCCCGGCGGCTGAACCCGGGGCGGGACCGGCGCGGGACGATCGTATAGGGCTGCTCCCAGCAGCATGCTCCCTTCCTTTCTGCTAGGATCCCTTCGTCCGGTCATATGCCTTCGCCCAGCGCGGCAGAGACGGGCGCAGCCGCAAACGCCCGTATTGCGAGTCGCCGATGAGCCCATCCGACCCTTTCCCGTCCCGGCCGGCCGTGCCGTCGGCTTCGCCCGTGTCCGATGGCCGCCCGGCCGGCGGCCGGGCGGCGCCGGTGCTCGCCGCGCTGGGCGGTGCGGCGGTCCTGCTCCTGTCCGCGCTCGACCCGGTCCGCGATGCGATCCCCTGGGCGCTTCCGCTGCTGGCCGCCGGCAGCGGTGCCGCGGCCGGGCTGATGCTTCTGTCGGTTCGGAGAGCGCACCGCCGATCCTCCGGCCGGGAGGGGCTGCAGCGGCCCGACGCGGCAGTCGGCCCGGCATCGTCGCCGACCCCTTCGGCAGTGGGGAAATCCGAAGCGGATGCCGTCCGCATCGCCGCATTGGAGGAGGCGCTGCGGGAAAAGGACCGGCAGATGTCCCAAAGGTTGCGCAGTCAGCAGATCGCGGCGATGGATGCCCGTGCCGAACTCGCCGGCGCCATCGTCCATGACATGAACAATGCGCTGGGCGCGGTCGCCGGTTATGCCGACTTTCTCGTCAGCGACCTTCCGTCCGGTTCGCCCCAGGCCGACTATGCCAGCCGGGTCGTCACGGCGGTCGACCGCGTCCGCCCCGGCCTCCGCGGACTGGTGTCGGCCGCCAGGATGGAGCCGGTCCCCTTGAAGACCGAGCGGGCCGCCCATGTGCTGGACGAGGCCGCGACGATCCTGCGCAAGGTTCCGACGCCGCCGGGCAGCCTCGCCGTGCGCAATGACGCCGGCACGCCCGACCCCATCTGCAACGCCGATCTGCTGGCCCGGACGCTGGCCGGTCTGGCGGCGGAGATCCTTGCCGCCACCGGCCGGGGCGGCGAGGCCCGGCTCTGCCTGCGGACCGCCGCCTACGGATCCTTTCGGGCGGGTCAAGCGGGTCAGGTGGGCGGCGATGACGAGTACGGGGATGCGGCCGATGCCGGCTGGACCGTCCGCCCGCTGCTGACGCCGCATGCCGGGCTTCACGCCCTGTTCGAACTGCGCATCGACGGCCCACCGCCGACGGACGAGGTGCTGGCCGCCCTGGTCGATCCCCTGCTGTCCGCCCGCACCTGTTACCGCCGCGGCCAGGCCGACCAGGATGAGATGGGAGGCTGGCCCGCGGCATTGGCGACGGCGCGGCGCCTTGACGGGGGTCTCAGCCTGCTGACCCACCCGGCGGAAGGCGTGGCCGTGCGGTTCCATATTCCCGCCGCGCTGCCGCCGGAGTCGGGGCCGGCGGCCTTTCCGGCGCATCTGCGCCCGCCGTCGAAGCATTGCATCACGCCGGCATACAAGGTTCTGGTCGTGGACGCCGATCCGGCGTCCGGCGATCGCTTTCAGGCCGGGCTGGAACGGCAGGGATTCGAGGTTTCGGTCTGCGACGATCTCCGCGATGCGCTGGACGTCGTCGCCGACGAGCCGGGCTTCTTCGACGCGCTGGTCATCGGCCCGGGGCTGAGCGCGCTTCCCGCCGGCGCCGCGCTGGCGGCGCGTCTGAAGGCCCTTCGCCCGGATCTGCCCTGCGTGCTCTACGGTTCGCAGGGCACCGGCCCCGGTGGCGATGGTGCCGGCGGGCCGGCGGACCTGCTGCTGCCGCTGCCAGTCGATCTGCCGCGGCTGGCGCGCGGGGTGGCGGCGCTCGCCGCCGGCGGAGCCCGGCATGCGGCCGGCGGCGGAACCGGAACAACGGGGGAGCGGCGCTGATGGGCGGACGCCTTCACCTGCACGGCTTCATCGCCGCCATCTGGACCGCGATCCTGGCGATCGCCGCCGTGCTGTGGGCTGCCGCCCTGACGCTTGCCCATTACGACGAAGCCGAGGCGCTGGCGCGGGCCGAGCGCGACAGCGGCAACCTCGCCCGGGTGGTCGCCGAGCAGGCGACCCGGACCATCGCCGAGGCCGACCAGATTCTGCAGTTCCTGATCGACGATTATCATGACCACGGCGACGCCTGGACCCCGGGTCTCCCCGACATGCTGCGCCAGGCGGTGGAGCGGTCGGGCATCCTGGTCCAGCTGGCGGTGATCGACGAGCAGGGCGACCTCGTCCATACCAGCGTGGAGGATGCGCCGACCCGCGTCCATCTGGCCGACCGCGAGCATTTCCGCGTCCATGCCGACAGGCGGGACGTCGGGCTCTACATCGGAAAGCCGGTATTCGGCCGGGCGTCGGGCAAATGGTCGATCCAGCTGACGCGGCGCATCGAGAGCCGCGCCGGCAGCTTCGCCGGGGTCCTGGTCGCCTCGATGGATCCCTTCTATTTCAGCCGCTCGCTGGAGGAGCTGGACGTCGGCCCCAACGGGGCGGTGGCGATCACCGGCACGGATGGCGTCCTACGCGCCCGCTCGCTGATGAACGACCGCATCGTCGGCCGGGATGTCGGCGAGTCGCCGATGCTGGTGATGGCCCGCCGCCAGCCCACCGGGTTCCTGCGCGGCGCCAGCGTGATCGACGGCATTCAGCGCCTCCAGTCCTTCCGGATGCTGCCCTCCTATCCGCTGGTCGTCACCGTGGCCTTCGACGAGGCGTCCTTCCTTGCCGACACCCGGCGGCGGCAGCAGGTCTATCTGCTGGCGGCCGTCTCCGGCAGCGTCATCCTGGTCGGCATGGCGCTGCTGGCGACGCGGCAGACGGCACGGCTCGCGGCACTGGCCCGGCAACTGACCCAGAGCGAGGAGCGGTTCCGCGACCAGGCGGAAACCGCTTCCGACTGGTTCTGGGAAATGGACGCCGACCTGCGCTTCTCCCATCTCGCCGGCCCCCTGGTCCCCCATATCGCCAGCGGCACCCTGCCGCTCGGCATGCGGCGGGAGGACGTGGCGCTGCGCGAACCCGGGGATGGCGCCAAATGGGAGCAGCATCGCCGGATGATGGAACGGCGGGAACCGTTCCGGAATTTCCGTTACCGGGTGATGACGGCGGCCGGCCTGCGCTATTTCAGCGTCAGCGGTCGTCCGATCTTCGATCAGGGCGGACGGTTCTGCGGTTATCGCGGCTCGGCCACCGACATCACCGAGCGCGAGCTGGCGGCCAACCGGCTGGCGTCCAGCGAGGCGCGCTACCGCGCCATGTTCGAGGCCGTCGGCCAGCCGATCGTCACCATCGACGAGCATGGCACCGTCGACGCCTTCAACCGGGCGGCGGAGCGGCTGTTCGGCTATCGCGCGGCCGACGTCGTGGGCGGGCCGATGACCCGGCTGATGCCGAGCGCAGTCGGCGCTTTGCATGACGGGCTGCTGGCGACCTACCGCGAGAGCGACAGCGCCGTCCCGCGGTCGGAGATGCGGGAACTGACCGGCCGCCGCAAGGACGGCAGCGAGTTTCCGCTGGAGGCGACGCTGGCCGGCTGGCGCGAGGGCGACCGGCGTTATGTCACCGGCGCATTGCGCGACGTCACCGCCCAGCGCGAGATCGAGGCCAGCCTGCGCCGTGCCAAGGAGGCCGCCGACCAGGCCAACCGCGCCAAGGGCGAGTTCCTGGCGACTATGAGCCACGAGATCCGCACGCCGATGAACGGCGTGCTGGGCGCGCTGGCCCTGGTGGAGGGACCGAACCTGAACGAGGAGCAGCGCCAGCTCCTGGACGTCGCCAACCGGTCGGGCAACGCGCTCTTGCAGATCATCGACGACATCCTCGACCTGTCCAAGCTGGAAGCCGGCAAGGCGGAGGTCGAGCCGATCGATTTCGAACTGCGCGCGGTTCTGGGCGACAGCATCGACCTGCTGGAGCCGGCCGCCTGCGGGCGCGGCCTGATCCTGACGCGGGAGGTGGCGGCCGCCGTCCCCGACCGCGTGCGCGCCGACCTGCGCCGCATCCGTCAGGTGCTGGTCAATCTGGTGGGCAATGCGCTGAAATTTACCCACCGCGGCGGGGTCGCCGTGCGGGTCGGGCTGGAGGGGGAGGTGGCGCCCGACGGCGCCTTCTCTCTGCGGTTCGAAGTGGCCGACACCGGAATCGGCATCCCGGAGGATGTGCAACCGACCCTGTTCCGGCGCTTCACCCAGGCCGACAGTTCCACCACGCGGCGCTTCGGCGGCACCGGGCTGGGCTTGGCGATCAGCCGCGAACTGGTGACGCTGATGGGCGGGCGCATCGGCGTGACGAGCACCGAGGGCAAGGGCAGCACCTTCTGGTTCACCATCCGCTGCCAACCCGCCGCCGACCCGTCGGCCGGGGTGCTCACCGTGCCCTGCGCACCGGAACCGGTGACGGCGGCCGGCGCGGGATCGCGGCCGTCGGCCGGCCTGCATGTGCTGGTGGCCGAGGACAACGAGATCAACCGCGACATCGTCGTCACCATGCTGCACCGCGCCGGCCACCGGGTGACGGCGGTGGAGGACGGATTGCAGGCGGTACGCTTGGTGGAGGAGGGCGGTTTCGACCTCGTCCTGATGGATGTGCAGATGCCGGTGATGGACGGGGTCACCGCCACCCGGCACATCCGCGCCATGCCGGGCGAGGCCGCGGGCCTTCCCATCGTCGCGCTGACCGGCAACGTCATGCCGGGCCACCGTGCCGAATATCTCGCCGCCGGCATGACCGCCTATCTGACGAAGCCCATCGTATCGGCCGATTTGTTCGACGTGCTGGCGACGGTGGCCGGCTCGCGCGCGGCGGCCGTTCCGTCACCGCTCCCCCCGGTGCAACCCGGTGCCTGGGCGCCATCCGCCGTGCCGGAGGCGGGGCTTTGGCGCGCGGCGCCCCTGTTGGATGTGGGACAGGCCGATTCCCTGCGCGCGGTCATCGGCGACGAGGCCTGGGTGCAGACGGTGACCGCCTTCCGGCGAACCGTGGCCGACGGCGTGGCCGCCATCCGCAATGCGGCTGTCCGGGATGTGGTCGGGCAGCCTGGGGAGAGTGCCGCGGTGCCGCTCGTCCGCATCGCCCACACCCTGAAGGGAACGGCGGCCAATATCGGTGCCGTGCGCCTGAGCCGTCTGGCCTCCCTGCTGGAGCAGCGGGCGCAGGGCGATGGGAACTGGCCGGCCGGCGATCCGCTAACCGAAGCCTTGGGGCCCGTTGCCGATGCCACCCTGGACGCGCTGTCGTCCGGTTTGCAGCCGATGGCCGAGGCCGGGGTGGAGCACGCCGAGGCCTGATGGCAGGGACAGGACGTCCCGACTTCTGCCCCTGCTATCGTCGCGACGGTTGCTGCGCGGGTATATGCGCGCGAAGCCAAGCCCCAAGGCCACGGTCCTGCGCCGTCATCCATTCCCGCGAGGGAGTCTGTGAAGAAATCGGTGACTCGCTGAGAGAAGCCTCAAGTTCGAACCACGTCGCGTTGGATCGCATCCTGCGCTTCCCTCGGCCGTCATTCCCGCGAAGGCGGGAATCCAGTCTTCACAAGCACTTGTGTTGGAAATCCTGGTTCCTCGCCTCCGCGGGGATGACGAGTGGGAGATGTGCACGCCTGCCAGATCAGAGCTTTCTCCTATAAATTCGATTTCTTCACAGGCTCGAGGGAGGGGGAGCCAGGTTTCCGGTCCAAGCATTGGAAATATCAGGGTTCCAGCCCATCGCGGGAACGACGATGGAGCGAGCGGATCCGGGTGGACAAAATTTTTGGTCACCATCAAGGCAACAGAACATGCTTTGACAAACTGCTTTATTTCCAAAAGACAATTGCAGTATTTCTGAATAAAAAGCGCGACTAAATGACGCACCACTTCGTCATGTTCGCTGTTTGCGTCATCAATGTGATTTATGAGTACTATATTATTCAGTATTCGACTTTTGTCGATCGTTCTTACTCTTAACCATTGAAGTCATAATCATGATGGCTGCCGGCAAGATTCTCCACATCATCTCGATCCGGGCAAAGGTGGTGGCAGTGGCGGTATTCGTCTTCGCCGCGGTCGGCCTGTCCTCCGTCCTCACCATCCGCGACATGGGCCGGCAGACCGACCACCTCTCCGAAGTCCAGCGCAACACGCGCGACGTGGTCGGCGGGGTCATCCCCCTCGTCTCGCTGGTCGCGGAGATCCGGTTCGACGTGGTGCAGACCCAGCAGTGGCTGACCGACGTTTCCGCCACCCGCGGGCTGGACGGGATGAACGACGGCCCGGAAAAGGCGGCCGACTATGCCCGCCGTTTCGAGGAGAACACCGCCAGGGCCACGGACTTGGCGCGGGCTTTGAACCTGCCCCAGGTGGTCATCGAGATCGAGCGGACCCACAAGGCCTTCGCCCCCTATTACGACATGGGCCGGCGCATGGCTCAGGCCTATGTCGACGGCGGTCCTGCGGCCGGCAACCCGATCATGGGCCAGTTCGACGGTGTCGCAGACGCCATGGGCGACAGCCTGGAAGCGCTGGGCGCCAGCGTGGTCGCGGTCAGCGCGGACCGGCTGAAGGACCTTACCGGCGGCATCGAGGCGGTGCGGGAGGCTGCGGACGGGCTGCGTTCGACCCTGACCGGCGCCGGGCTTGCCATCCTGCTGATGGCGGTGGCCTGCGTGGTGTTCCTGGAGGCGGCGATGATCCGCCCGATGGAGCGGCTGCGCGGCGCCATGGCGGCGCTTGCCGGCGGCAAGTTGGATGTCGGGATCGGGCTGGCGGAGCGCCGGGACGAGATCGGCCAGATGGCCGACACCGTCCGCATCTTCCGGGAAGGCGCGCGGGAGAATGCCCGGCTGCGCGCCGACCAGGAGGAGACCCGCCGCCGCGGCGAGGAGGAGCGGCGCCAAGCGCTGGAGGCGATGGCGGAGAAGGTGGAGCGGGAGACCCGCGTCGCCGTCGACCATGTGGCGGAGCGGACCGCGCGCATGAGCGGCAATGCCGGTGCCATGGCCATGTCGGCGGTGCAGGTCAGCGACAATGCGCAGAGCGTCGCGGTCGCCGCCGCACAGGCCCTGGGCAATGCCGAAACCGTCGCCGCCGCGACGGAGGAACTGTCGGCCTCGATCCGCGACATCGGGATGCAGGTGTCCGCCGCCGCCCGGGTCACCGGGCGCGCGGTCGAACGGGCCGGGCTCGCCCAATCCACCATCGAACGGCTGTCGGCTTCGGTCGAGCGCATCGGCGCGGTCGCCCGTCTGATCGGCGACATCGCCAGCCAGACCAATCTGCTGGCGCTCAATGCCACCATCGAGGCGGCTCGGGCCGGCGATGCCGGGCGCGGCTTCGCCGTCGTGGCGAACGAGGTGAAGAGCCTCGCCAGCCAGACCGCCCGCTCGACCGAGGAGATCGGCTCGCTGATCGCCGAGGTGGAGACGGTGACGGCATCGGCGGTCGGTGCCGTCGGCGAGGTATCGGAAACCATCGACCAAGTGGCCGGGATTTCCTCCTCCATCGCCGCCGCGGTGGAGGAGCAGGCGGCGGCGACCCAGGAGATCGCCCGCTCCGTCAGCCAGACCAGCGACGCGGCGAAGGAGGTTTCGTTGCGCATCGGCCGCGTCTCCGCCGAAGCCGACGGCACCCAGAGCCGCGCCGACGAGGTGCGGGCGGTCGCCGCCGATGTCGCCGGCGGCATCGACTCCCTGCGCAACATGCTGATCCGGGTGGTCCGCACCGCCACCGCCGACGTCGACCGCCGCCGCCGCCCGCGCTTCGCCCTGTCGGTCGGCTGCGGGCTGGAGGTCGCCGGCGCCGGCCCGATGCGGGCCGCCGTCGCCAACCTGTCGGCGGGCGGCGCCATGCTGACCGGCGTCCCCGACCACGTGACCGGCGGTGCGCTGACCCTGCGCATCGATGGGGTTTCCCGCCCGCTCGCCGCCCGGATCAAGTCCGGCGGGCAGGGCCGGCTGCATGTGAAGTTCGACCTCTCCGACACCGACCAGCAGGCGTTCGACCGCGAGGTGGAGCGGTTGACGCAAGGTCTGGCGCCGATGGCCGCGGTGGCGTGAGCGCGCGGCGCGCTGAGCCTACAGGCCGATGAAGGGCTGCATCAGCCGTCCCATCAGCCCGGTGAAGCGCAGCGGCGCATCCGTCGCGATCAGGCAGATGCAGTCGCGGTGGCTGTCGGCGATGGGCTGGTGGCGGGTATGGCCGTCGGCCTCCGCCAGATCGCCGGGGCCGTAGCGGCCGAGTTCGTCGGAAAAATGGCCGCTCAGCACCATGGTCAGTTCCAGCCCGCCATGCCCGTGATGGGGGAGGGCGGTGCCGGGGGCGATGCGCAGAAGCTGGGCTGCCCCACCCGACGAGGTGCGGGGCAGCAGTTCCACCCGGCGCACGCCGGGGGCAAGGCGCTGCCAAGCCAGCCCGTCCAGTCCGGCAGTCGACATCACATAGGCGCGCAACGGCCGCGGCAGGGCTGGAACCGGCAGGGGATCGGGTGCGGCGATAGGGGCGGCGGGGAAAGGGGTCCTGCTCCGCGGCGGCCTGAGGCGTGCGGCCGTGCAGGGATTGGCCGGCGCCTCCTCCCGGTCCAGGCGGGCGAGCGTGGCGGACAGCGACAGGGTTTCCAGCGGAGCCGGCGGCAAATCCTCCAGCAGGGCGCCGCCCAGCGCCTCCACCTCCGCCAGGACGGTGCGGCAGTCCGGGCAATGGGCGAGATGGACGGCGACGGCGAGCGACAGCCCCTCTCCCAGGCAGCCCGCGCCATACGCCACCAGCAGGGCATCGCTCGGGTGGTGGTTCGGCAGGACGGCTGGGCGGGCGGTGGCTTGGGCATCGGTCATCGGTCGTCGTCTCCCAGCGCCTTGCGGATCTTGGCCATCGCCAGGCGCAGGCGCGATTTCACGGTGCCCAGCGGCACGTCCAGCCGTTCCGCGATGGCCGGATGGGCGAGGTCGGCGAAGAAGGACAGCCGCACGACCTCCGCCTGCTCCGGCGTCAGCGACGCCAGTGCGCCACGCAGCCGGCGGGCGCGGCGGTCGCAGTCCAGCAGGTCGTCGGCACGCGGACCGTCGTCCTCATGCTCCAGCAACTCGTCGTCCGACACCTCCGGGTGGCGTTCCCGCCGCAGCACGTCGATGCGCAGGTTGCGGGCGATGGTGAAGACCCAGGCCGCCGCTTCGGCCTTCGCCGGGTCGTAGAGCGATGCCTTGCGCCACACCGACAACATGGTGTCCTGCGCCAGATCCTCCGCCCGCTGCGTCGGCAGGCCGAGCTTCAGCATGTAGGCTTTCACCCGCGGGGCGAAATGGGCGAACAGGCGGGCGAAGGCCGCCCGGTCGCCCGCCGCCACCGCGACCAGATCGGCGGATAGCCGTGCCGCCGGATCGGCGGCCGGATCGGCGGCCGGATCGGCGGCCGGATCGACGCAGGCACCGGCGGGCAGCGCGCCACCCGGCAGCGCGCCACCCGGCCCGGTGCTTGTCCGGTCCGGGCCGGCGGCATGCGTCAGAAGGGAGGCCAAGGGGGCGATCATGGCCAGGATACGCCGGCGCCTCCGCTTCGGATCACCGCCTGCGCGTCTTTTCGCCGCCGGCCTTCGGCGCATTTCGCCGGACGGCCCGAAAGCGCGGGTGCGGCGATGATCCGTCCGTGATCGGCCGCCGTATCTTCGATCACACGCCGCCTCCGGCCATTTCGGGTAGGGTACGGATCAGGACACCGCCGGGACCTCCCGACCAGACTTCCCAACAGGGCCGCCCGATGCCGCTTTCTCCGCCCGAATCGACCTTCCCGGCCCCGCTCGACATCGCGGTGGTCGGTGCCGGCATCGCCGGGCTGTCGGCGGCCTGGCTGCTGTCGAAGGCGCACCGCGTCACCCTGTACGAGAAGGAGGACCGGGCGGGCGGCCACGCCAACACGGTGGAGGCCGACGGCGCCGGCCCGGTCGATGCCGGCTTCATCGTCTACAACGAGCCCTGCTATCCCAATCTTGTCGCCCTGTTCGACCATCTCGGCGTGCGGACGCGGGCGACGGACATGAGCTTCTCGGCCTCGCTGGACGGCGGGCGGGTGGAGTATGCCGGCAGCTCACCCGCAACCCTGTTCGCGCAGAAGCGCAATTTGCTGCGCCCGCGCTTCTGGCGGATGATCGCCGACCTGCTGCGTTTCTATCGCGAGGCGCCGGGGCTGCTGGCGGATCCGGTGGCGGAGACGCTGACGCTGGGGGACGTCCTGGACCGCGGCGGCTATTCCGACGCGTTCGTCCGCGACCATCTGCTGCCGATGGCCGCGGCGATCTGGTCCAGCCCGGCGGAGGCGATGCGCGACCATCCCGCCGCCGCCTTCCTCCGGTTCTGCGACAACCACGGTCTGCTGAAGGTCAGGGGCCGGCCGGTCTGGCGCACGGTGGAGGGCGGCAGCCGCAGCTATGTCGAGCGCATGCTGGCCGACATGCCAGGCGCTTTGCGCCTGAATTGCGCGGTCGAGGGGATTGCCCGCGAGCAGGGCCGCGTCCTGCTGCGTGACCGTCGCGGAGCGGTGCGCACCCATGACCATGTCGTGCTCGCCACCCATGCCGATCAGGCGCTGGCCCTGCTGGAGGATGCGGGAGAGGAGGAGCGCCGGCTGCTGGGCGCCTTCGGCTACGAGCGCAACCTCGCCATCCTGCACACCGATGCCGGGTTGATGCCCAAGCGCCGGGCGGTGTGGTCGAGCTGGAACTATCTGGCCGAGCGGACCGGCGACGGGAACGACAGCGGGCATGACGCCGTGTGCGTCACCTATTGGATGAACCGGCTGCAGGGTTTCCTGCCGCGCGAGCGCGATTTGTTCGTCACGCTGAACCCGGTCCGCCCGCCGCGCGAGGGCAGCATCCTGCGCAGCGCGCTCTACGACCATCCCATCTTCGGCATGGCGGCGCTGGCGGCGCAGAAGCGGCTGTGGAGCCTGCAGGGCCGGCAGCGGACCTGGTTCGCCGGCTCCTATTTCGGCGCCGGTTTCCACGAGGACGGGGCGCAGGCGGGGCTGGCGGTGGCGGAGGCGCTGGGCGGCCTGCGTCGGCCCTGGACGGTGCCGGACCCATCCGGCCGCATCCATCTGGGAGCGATGCCGGCGGCCCGTGCCGCCGAACTGGAATCCGCGTGATGGAGGAGCGGCGCTTCGCCTCCGGCCTCTATGTCGGCACGGTGATGCATCACCGGGTCAAGCCGGTGCGGCACCGCCTGTCCTACCGGGTGTTCAGCCTGCTGGCCGATCTGGACGAGCTTCCCCGGCTGGACCGCGAGCTGCGGCTGTTCGCCCACAACCATCTCGGGCTGCTCGGCTTCCAAGACCGCGACTTCGGGCCGCTGGACGGGACGGGCTCCGGCTTGAAGGGATGGGCCGAAGGCCAGCTCGCCGCGGCCGGGATCGAGGGGGGCGGGGCGGTCCGGCTGCTGTGTTTCCCGCGGGTGCTCGGCTTCGTCTTCAACCCGCTCTGCGTCTGGTTCTGCCACCGCCGGGACGGATCGCTCGCCGCCGTCATCCATGAGGTGACCAACACCTTCGGCCAGCGCCACGCCTATCTGATCCCGGCAGCGCCCGGGCCGGACGGGCTGGTGCGCCAGCGCTGCGACAAGGGCTTCTACGTCTCGCCCTTCCTGGACATGGAGACCACCTATCATTTCCGCATCCGCCCGCCCGGCGGGCAGGCGGGAGAGCCGCTGGCGGTGTCGATTCGCCAGACCGACGCGGCGGGACCGGTGCTGCATGCGGCACTGACCGCGACGCGGGTGGAGCTGACCGACGGGGCCATCCTGGGTGCCTGGATCCGACATCCGCTGATGACGGCCAAGGTGGTTGCCGCTATCCATTGGGAGGCGCTGCATCTCTGGCGGAAGGGGTTGGCGATCCGCCCGCGTCCGCCGGCCCCGGCGCAGCCGGTGACCATCGTCAAAGGCGCCGGCGTGAAGGGCGCCGATCCTTGAACCAACGCCGCGGCCCGTTCCTGCCCGTTCCCGAGAAGGCTTTCCACCCATGACCGACATCGCCGCGACCGTGCCCCGACGTCACCCCCGGTGGCTGCGGCTGGTGACCGGCCGCGACCTGTGGACCGGTGCCCTGGCGAGGATGGCGGGCGGCATCCGCCGGGGCGAGCTGACCCTGCGCCTGCCCGACGGGCGGACGATGTGCGTCGGCGACCCGGCGCGGGGGCCGCGCGCCGACCTGACCCTGCTCGACGCGGTCGCGGCGCGGCGCCTGCTGCTGGGCGGCGGGGTCGGCATGGCGGAGGCCTATGGCGACGGGCTGTGGCACAGCGGCGATCTGCCGGCGCTGATCGAGCTGGCGATCCGCAACGAGGCCGCGCTGGGCGGCGGGCTGAAGGGCAGCGCCGCCATGGCGGCGGTCAACCGGCTGTTCCACCGCAGCCATGCCAACTCCCGTCGCGGCAGCCGCCGCAACATCGCCTTCCACTATGACCTGGGCAACGCCTTCTACCGGCTGTGGCTCGACCCCGGCATGACCTATTCCGCGGCCCTGTACGAGCGGGAGGGGCAGGGGCTGGAGGAGGCGCAGGACGCCAAGACCGCCCGCGTCGCCGCGTTGCTGCAGCTTCGGCCCGGCGACCGGGTGCTGGAAATCGGCTGCGGCTGGGGCGGCATGGCGGAGCATCTGGCCGGCCGCTGCGGCGCCTCGGTCGTCGGGTTGACCCTGTCGGCGGAGCAGCTGGCCTTCGCCCGCGAGCGGGTCGCGCGGTCCGGACTGGCCGACCGGGTCGATCTGCGGCTGATGGATTATCGCGATGCCGGCGGCCGCTTCGACCGCATCGTTTCCATCGAGATGATCGAGGCGGTGGGGGAGGAGCATTGGCCGTGCTATTTCACCGCCCTGCGCGACCGGCTGGTTTCCGGCGGGGCGGCGGTGGTGCAGGCGATCACCATCGACGACGCCCGGTTTCAACGCTACCGCCGCAACTGCGACTTCATCCAGCGCCACATCTTCCCCGGAGGCCTGCTGCCCTGCCCGGCAGCCCTGCGTGGCGAAGCGGAACGGGCCGGGCTGGTGGTGGAGCATGTGGAGACGTTCGGCGCCTCCTACGCCCGGACCTGCGCGGAGTGGCGGCGACGCTTTCTGGAGGCCGAGCCGCAAGTGGCGGCGCTGGGGTTCGGCGAGCGGTTCCGCCGGCTGTGGGACTATTACCTCGCCTATTGCGAGGCCGGATTCCGCGCCGGGACCATCGACGTCGGACTCTGGCGCTTCCGTCGGCCGGCGAGGGGCTGAACCGCCCCCGGCACCGCTCCCAGCCGCCGCCGGAGAATGCGCAGCGGCGCGCCCAGCAAGGGCAGGCGCAGATAGACATGCTCGCCGGAATCCCAGTGGTCGACATGCTCCGCCACCCGGCCGTCGCCGGCCTGCCGTACCTCGCTGGTGCCGATGACGTCCATCCGGCCGATGCCGGTCACCATCGCTTCGAACCGCCAGCGCAGGATCGCCAGATCGGGTGCGGGCAGCCGGTGGGTGACGGTGAAGCGCAAGTCGCGGCAGCCGTCGAGCGTGCGGGCCAGCACCGCGCGCACCGCGTCGCGCCCGCAGGCGTCGTTGAAGGGGTCGCGGAACCGCACCTCCGGCACGGTCAGCGCCGGCAGGCGGTCGAGCGTATCGTGGCCGAGGGTTTCGAGGAAGTCGGCCCAGGCGTCGAGTCCGCGGTTCCTGAGGTCGTTCGTCATGCTTCCGTCGCCTTGCACAGCAGCGGCAAGTAGACCCGATCGGGCGGGCGGCGCGCCAGCGTCGGTTGGCGGGCGGCGCCGGCCGGATCACCAGATGCGTTGGGCCAGCTGGTCGCCACGCTGGCAGAGCTCGCGCATCAACGCCCGCGCTTCGTCCTCCCCGGCCCAGCGGGCGACGGATTCGATGCCGTCGGAGGTGTCCACGGCGCCGTCGCGGCGGCCATCGGGGTCTTGCGGCATGCCGAAGACCCGTCCTGCCCGGGCCTCCACCACGGCAAAACGGCCGTCGCAGGCCACCAGCCGGAAGCTGCCCGTCTCCTCCACAATCGACACGCGACCCATTGCACCCTCCCCATCGCTCTCTCGACCGGTGGTTCAACCGCAGGGGAGGCCATAAGGTTGCGCGGCATCGGGTCGCATCGGCAGGGATCGGCTGAAATTCTCCGCGACAGCATGGCTGAATGGTGGTATTGAGAATTGTTCGCACTTGATCGCGACGGTGTTTCCAAGCCCCGATAATGTTGGCCAACCCAACGGAACCGCGGTCAAACCCGGTATAATTCCCACAAAAAACGCAAGAATCCCCGCAGGCGGCGGTCGATTTTCAGTGCGAGTGCGACTCATTCGCATTATAACCGCGTGAGGGTTCGCTCCGGAGGCATCGCTTCGGGGCCAGTCGGGTTTTTGCATCGCGCGTGGCGGACACGCGCCGAGGGGAGTTGGAGCGCCATGCCGACATCGTTTCGCCACCGTCCTGTTCTGGCTGCCGCTTTTGCCGGTGCCGGGGCTCTGATGGCCGGCGCCGCCGCCCATGCGCAGGAGGCAGCGGCTCCCGCCGCCGCCGCGCCGGTGGGGCAAGAGGCGGTCCAGGGGGCGGCGCAGGCTGTTCCGAACGCGGCCGCGGTGCTCGCCTCCCTGCCGCACGATCTGTCGCCCTGGGGCATGTTCATCACCGCCAGCCCGGTGGTGCAGGCGGTGATGGTGGGTCTGGCGCTCGCCTCGGTCATCACCTGGACCATCGCCATCGCCAAGACGGTGGAACTGTCTTCGGCCAAACGCAAGGCGCGGTCGGCGCTGGCGATGCTGGAGGAGGCGCGCTCGCTGTCGCAGGCGGCGGAGCGGGTCGGCTTCAGCCAGGGCACCGCCGCGGCGCTGGTCCGCGCGGTGGTCGCCGAAACCCACCTGTCGGCCGATGCGCCCTCGCGCGACGGTCTGATGGACCGCGCCGCCTCGCGGCTCGAGCGGCTCGAGGCGGCGGCCGGCCGGCGCATGGCGCGCGGCACCGGCATCCTCGCCACCATCGGCTCGACCGGCCCCTTCATCGGCCTGTTCGGCACGGTGTGGGGCATCATGACCAGCTTCATCGGCATCTCCAAGGCGCAGACCACCAACCTCGCCGTGGTGGCGCCGGGCATCGCCGAAGCGCTGCTCGCCACCGCCATCGGCCTGGTCGCCGCCATCCCGGCGGTGGTGGTCTACAATGCCTGTACCCGCGCCATCGGCGGGCACAAGGCGCAGCTGACCGACGCATCGGCCGCGGTGCTGCGCCTGCTGAGCCGCGACATCGACCGCCATGCGCTGCCGAGGCCGCAAACCCATGCAGCCCAGGGTCATGGATCGCCGGGCCATGCTGGGCAGGCGCACGGCAAATCCGCGGCGGAGTGACGGCGATGGGTGCGCGCCTCGGCTCCGGCAACGACGACGAACTGACCGAAACCCACGAGATCAACGTCACCCCCTTCATCGACGTCGTTCTCGTCCTGCTGATCATCTTCATGGTGGCCGCTCCGCTGGCGACGGTGGACGTGCCGGTTGACCTGCCTGCGTCCACCGCCACGCCGACGCCGCGGCCGGACAAGCCGCTGTTCCTCAGTATCCAGGCGGACAAGACGCTGTCGCTGGGCGAGACCACGACCACCAAGGAGGCGCTGGGGGCGGCGCTGGACGCCGCGACCCATGGCGACAAGACCCAGCGCGTGTTCCTGCGTGCCGACAAGACCGTCGACTACGGTGCGCTGACCGAGGTGATGAACAGCCTGCGGGCCGCCGGTTACCTGAAGATCGGCCTCGTCGGGCTGGAAGCGGCGCCGGCCCCATGAGTGCGGCCTTCGACCATGATGCGGCGGACTGGTCCGCCGACGGCGGCGAGCGTCCGGCCCGCGGCGCCTTCCGCTGGGGCGGCAGCCTGATGCTGGCGCTGGGCGTCCATGCGGCGGCCGGCGTGGCGATGGTCGCCTGGCATGTGCCGATCGCGCCGACGGATGCCGACCCGCCGGCCGTCCTGCTGGAACTGGCGCCGCTTCCGGTGACGCCGCCGGAACCGGCACCGGCCATCGACATCCCCTTGCCGGAACCGATGCCCGAGCCGGTGATCGAACCGCTTCCCGAACCGCCGCCGCCCGAACCCGAACCGGTCGTCGAGGAACCGCCACCGCCGCCGGAACCGCCACCGGTGGTCGAGCCGGAGGTGGTGCTGCCCAAGCCGCCGCCGGAACCGCCGAAGCCCAAGCCCGAGGTGAAGAAGGAAGCGCCGAAGCCCAAGCCGGAGAAGCCCAAGCCGCCGCGTCCGGTCGCCCAGCCGGTCCAGCAGGCGCAGCCGGCTCCGGTCGCCGCCCCGCCGGCCCCCGCCCCGGCTCCCGCACCGGCGGCGCCGGCCCCCTCCGCCGCGCCCAGCCGGGCGGTGCCGAGCTGGCAGGGCCGGGTGCTGAGCCATCTGGAGCGCCACAAGCGCTACCCGCGCGCCGCCCAGGCCCGCCGTCAGGAAGGGGTCGCCCAGGTCCGCTTCACCATCGACCGCGAAGGACGCGTGCTGTCGGTCCAGCTCGACCGCAGCTCCGGTTTCAGTGCCCTGGACGAGGAGACGGTGGAAATGGTCCGTCGCGCCTCCCCCCTGCCGGCCCCGCCGGAGGAGATGGCGAAGGACCGCATCGAAATGGTGGTCCCGGTCCAGTTCTTCATCCGCTGACCCGGGACCGGCGGTCATCATCGATGACCGCCGGTCTTATACCAATGCCGGAAAGTTCCGACCTTTGGCCGGGACTTTCCGGCCCCTCAGACGCCGGGCGACCCGCTTCCGCGGGCCTTGGCTTCGCGGGCATGTGCCCGCGCGGCCGCCGTCGCGGCCGTATCAGCGCCGAAAAGTCGAAACTTTTCGGCGCCGGTCTTAGTCCAGCGTCGGTTCCACCCGCCGGCCGACGCGGCGCTGTGAGTCGACGGCGGCGCGCAGGCGGTCGCGGGCGGCACCGCGGCTGCCGGAAGTGGCGGCCGGGCGCAGACCGTTCAGGGCGGCCAGGAAGTTGCTGCCGGCGCCGCCCTTCGGCTCGGAAATGCGTCGGGCGGGCAGTGCCGGCATCTCCTGGGTCACCACCTCCCGATCCGCGGACATGACCTCCGCCTCGACCGCCTTCGCCTGGGCGCGGGTTTCCTTGGCCTCCACCCGGGCACGGGCGACGATGCGTTCGCGCAGGTCGCTGTCGAGCGTGCGGAAAACGCGCGAAGCCTCGGTCAGCTCGCGCTCCTGCCCGCTGTCCAGCGTGCGCTTCAGGGCGTTCGCCAGCAGGCGGCATTCCAGCACGCCGGGCACCCGTTCGCGCTCCACCGCCCGGGCGAGGACGCCGACGGCTTCGAGGGTTTCGCGGTCGAGTGTGCCGTTCGGCATGGTGCGGCCTGATCCGAAAGGGGTAGGGTCGACACTATCGGCGGGCAAGCAGCCGTATTCAACCCGCTTGTCGACCTTTTGCGCGGCTAGCCCCTGGAGCCGTCCCGCCCCTCGATGCCCTGCCCCTCATCGTCCGACGGTCGTCTCCGGCCGGTCCTGCTCGACGGCGCCGCGGCGCTGCAGCCATTCGGCGACCATCCAGCAGAGAGCCGCCCAGGCGGCGCCGACGCTCCAGCCGGCCAGCACGTCGGTCGGCCAATGGACGCCCAGATAAACGCGGCTCGACCCGATGATGAGGGTCAGCACCATCGCCCAGCTCAGCAGATAGGCTCTGGTCCGCCGTCCCTCGACGAATTGGGTGAGCAGGGCGCCCAGCGTCAGGTAGACCACGGCCGACTGCATGGCGTGGCCGCTGGGGAAGCTGGCGGAGATCACCTCGTCGCCATGCGGCACCAGATCGGGGCGGGCGCGGTCGAACAGCATCTTCAGCACGGTGCTGAGCGTCCCGCCGCCGCCGACCGACACCAGCACCAGCAGGGCCGCCGCCCGCTTGTGCAGAAGCAGCAGGAAGCCCAGCGTCGCGACGGTGAGGATGGCGAGGATGGTGGTGCTGCCGAGCGAGGTGATGTCGCGCGCCACCCGGGCCAGCCACCAGGGACCGCCGGGCTGGTCGGGGTTCAGCGGATCGCGCAACGCCAGCAGGATGCGCTTGTCGAAGGCGGAGGTCTCGCCCTCCATCACTTCGCCGGCCAATTCGACGAAGCCGAACAACAGGCCGGCGATCACCGAGAGCCCGACGAGCATGCCCAGATGATGCCGGCTCACCCTCGTCCAGAAACCGTTCCGACCACCGCCGATCCCATCCGTCGGACTCACCGGCACCCTCCATCCCTGTTGCTCGTTCAGGCGGGAGAGAGCAGCCGCACCGGTGAGCCTGCCGTCCAGGCCAGGATGTCCTCCAGGGCGTCGCGGTAGAACACCGCGTAATTCTCCCGCGTCACATAGCCCAGATGGGGCGTCAGCACGGTGTTGGGAAGGTTAAGCCAAAGGCTGTCAGCCGGAAGAGGCTCGATGGGAAAAACGTCGATGCCGGCGCCGCCGATATGGCCGTGCCGCAGCGCATGGACCAGCGCCGCCTCGTCCACCAGCCCGGCGCGCGAGGTGTTGACGAACAGGGCGGTCGGCTTCATCGCGCCGATCTCGGCCGCACCCACCACGCCGCGGGTGCGCTCGCCCAGCACCAGATGGACGCTGACCACGTCGGAGCCGGCGAAGAGATCGTGCTTTCCGACGCGGGTCACGCCGGCTTCGGCGGCGCGTTCGTCGGTCAGGTTCGGGCTCCAGGCCACCACCTCCATGCCGAAGGCCTGGCCGACCTTGGCGACCTTGCCGCCGAGCTTGCCCAGCCCCACCAGCCCTAGCCGCTTGCCGCCGAGATCGCCGGTCAGCCCGGTCTGCCAGCGGCCCTCGCGCAGCGCCCGCTCCTCGGCCGGGATGCGCTTGGCGAGCGCCAGGATCAGGCCCCAGGTCAGTTCCGCCGTCGGCGCGCCGACCATCCGGGTGCCGCTGACCGGGATGCCGCGGGCGGCGCAGGCCTTCAGGTCGATGGCGTTGTTGCGGGCGCCGGTGGTGACCAGCAGCTTGAGGTTCGGCAGCCGGTCGATCAGCGCGGCGGGGAACGGCGTGCGTTCCCGCATGATCACCAGCACGTCGAAGGGCTCCAGCGCCGCCGCCACCGCGTCCGGATCGCCTTCTGGATTTGCCAGCGGCGTCTCGAACACCGTCAGGTCGCTGCCGTCGGGGAGCTGCGACCAGTCGGCGAGGTCGCGGGCGACCCCCTGATAGTCGTCGAGGATGGCGACGCGCATGGAGCCTGCTCTCCGTTACTTGGTGAAGTAGGGCGCCAGGTTGGCGCGGATGCGGTCCAGGACCGGGACGGCGGTGGCCGGCACCTCGAACGGGCGGCCGGTGATGGTCTCGCCGGCTTCGATGTAGACGCGGGCCGCCTCCAGGACCACGTCGCCGGGGATTTCCGGAACGTCCTGGGTGTAGGGGTCGCAGCGGGCGACGACCCAGTTGCGGACGAAGTCCTTGTCGAAGCTCTCCGGCTTTTCGCCGGCCTCGAACCGCTCCTGATAGCTGCCGGCGAACCAGTAGCGCGAGCTGTCGGGGGTGTGGATCTCGTCGGCCAGCAGGATGTTGCCGTCCTGGTCGAAGCCGAACTCGTATTTGGTGTCGACCAGGATCAGGCCGCGCTCCGCCGCCATCTTCCGGCCGCGGGCGAACAGCGCCAGCGCCTTGTCCGACACCTCGTCCCACTGGGCGCGGGTCAGCAGGTCGCGTCCGACGATCTCGGTCGCGGTCAGCTCCTCGTCATGGCCGGCGTCGAAGGCCTTGGTGGTCGGGGTGATGATGGGGGCGTCCAGCTTCTGGTTCTGGCGCAGCCCGTCGGGGAAGACGTGGCCGTACATCTCGCGCCGGCCCTGCTTGTACATCGACCAGATCGAGGTGCCGGTGGTCCCCGCCATGTAATCGCGGACCACGACCTCGACCGGCATGATGGTCAGCCGCTTCGCCACCACGACGTTGGGATCCGGATACTCAAGGACATGGTTGGCGCAGATGTCCTGTGTCGCCTCGAACCAGAAGCGGGCGGTCTGGGTCAGTACCTGCCCCTTGAAGGGGAGGGCGGTCAGGATGCGGTCGAAGGCCGACAGCCGGTCGGTGGTGATCAGGATCCGCCGCGCCCCGTCTCCCTGGTCGGGAAGGTCGTAGTTCTCGCGCACCTTGCCGCGGTAATGATTGGGCAGCTCCGGGATGAAGGCGTCGCGAAGGACGTTGGTCAGATGCGGGGCGAGCAGGGCGGTGTCAACCATGGGATCCTGGTCCGGATGCAGGGGCGGATGCGAGAGGCGCGCATGATACCCGAAACCCCTGCCGGAGCCAGGGCGCTAATTTAGGAGGGAGGATCGCTGTCCGATGCATGACGAGAGCGTCACGGTGCCGACGGGCGGGCATGCCGACGATTATGGTTTGGCGCCCGGCGTCGTCCGCGTCTGGTTCGCCGATCTGGCAGGGTTGTCGGCGCACAAGGGGGCGATGCGCGCCCTGCTGTCCGACGACGAACTGGAGCGCGCCGACCGATTCCTGATGGAGCGGCTGACCGACCGTTTCATCCTGCGCCGGGGGCTGCTGCGGCTGCTGCTGGGGCGCTGCACGGGCCGCGACCCGGCCGGGCTATGCTTCGATTACGGCACCCACGGCAAGCCGGCGCTGTCCGACGGCCCCGCCTTCAACCTCAGCGACAGCGAGGACAGCCTCGCCATCGCCGTGGCGGCGGAGGGGCGGATCGGCGTCGACATCGAGCGGCTTCGTCCCATCGAGAGCGCCGACGGCATCGCCGACCGCTTCTTCCACGCCACCGAGTGCGCTGCGTTGCGGGCGCTGGGGCCGGAGCGGCGGGACGAGGGATTCCTGTTGGCCTGGACGCGGAAGGAGGCCTTCATCAAGGCGGCCGGCGTCGGGCTGTCGATGCCGCTCGACCAGTTCGCGGTGGAGGTGACGCCCGGTGCGCCGCCGGCCCTGCTGGACATCGACGGGCGGTTGCGCGGCGATGTCGGCGTGCCGACGGACTGGAGCCTGTTCGACCGCCGCGTCCTGCCCGGCACCATCGCCGCCGTCGCGGCGCATGGCACCGGCTGGACGGTGGAGACGCGGGTGATCGACTCCTCCCTCTCCCCCCCGCTCACGCGCAAACGAAGTTTGCGCTGACGCGACAGGCGGATCGAAGATCCGCCGAAAGCGGGGAGAGGGTCGGGGTGAGGGGGATGCACCGCGTGTCTTCCCAAGAAGCCTCGCCGCGGGTCCCCCTCACCCTAACCCTCTCCCCGGGGGGGGAGGGGATTTTCCGGCTCATTCCCCGCCGGCGAGCGTGCCGGTCAGGCGGTTGCGGATGGCGGAGACGGCGCATTCCAGCGGGCGGTCGTCGTCGGGCTTGGGGGCCTTGTCCATCACGTCCGGGCACATGTCCTGCGCCAGCCAGACCTGCGGCTTCGGCGGGACCGGGGCGTTGGGATCGCAGGTGGCGGGGTCGGGGTGGGTTTCCTCGGTGCTGCCATGGGTCGGCTTGACCTCCAGGTTCGGCGAGACGCCGAAGCAGTCGACCAGCGCCCCCGACGGGCGGTAGTAGCGGGCGGTGGTCAGGCGGATGCCGGTGTCGACGCTGAGCGAGGAGATGGTCTGCACCGAGCCCTTGCCGTAGGAGCGCGAGCCGAACAGCAGCGCCCGGTGATGGTCCTGCAGGGCGCCGGCCACGATCTCCGAGGCCGAGGCCGAGCCGCTGTTGATCAGCACCACCACCGGCAGCCCGGCCATCAGGTCGCCGGGGGTACCGCGGTAGGAACGGGATTCCTCCGGGTCGCGGCCGCGGACGGAGACGATGTCGACCGCCTCCAGGAAGCGGTCGGCCACCTGCACCGCCTGCTCCAGCAGGCCGCCGGGGTTGTTGCGCAGATCGATGACGGCGCCGGTCAGCCGGCCCTTCGCCTGGCGGCGCATGTCCTCGATCGCCGAATCCAGCGCCGAGGAGGTCGACTGGTTGAAGGTGGCGATGCGGACATAGGCGACGTTGCCTTCCAGCCGGTAGCGCACGGGCTGGATCTTGACGATGGCCCGGGTCAGCGAGACGCGGGTGTTGGGCTCCGTCGACGGCGGGCGGCGGATCGACAGGGCGACCGAACTGCCGACGGGCCCCCGCATGCGGGCGACGGCATCGTGCAGGTTCAGCCCCTTCACCGCCACGTCGTCGATGCGGGCGATCAGGTCGCCGCTGCGCAGGCCGGCGCGGGCGGCCGGCGAGCCGTCGATGGGGGAGACGACCTTGATCAGGCCGCTTTCCTCGTCCATCGTCACCTCGATGCCGAGCCCGCCGAACTCGCCCTGCGTCTGTTCGCGCAGATAGCGGTAGCGTTCGGCGTCGAGGAAGCTGGAATAGGGGTCGAGCCCCCCCAGCATGCTGTCCAGCGCCGCTTCGGTCAGCATGCGGTCGCTGGCGCGCGCGTTCTCCGCCTTCTTCTTCTTCAGCCCGTCTTCCGCCTTGTCGACCAGCACCTGCGGGTCGAAGGGCTTCACATGCTCCGTCAGGACGCGGCGCATGGCGTCGGAGAAGAGGACGTAGTTGCGGTCTGCGGTGGAGAGCGAGCCGGAACCGCGGATCTTCGCGAAATCCGTCCGGTAGCGGTCGAGCGCCGCGACGGTGTCGGCACGGCTGGTGGGCGCCACGGCGCAGGCGGGGCCGATCGCCACCATCATCAGCAGCAGGGCAGCCAGCAGCTTCGCCATCCTTGGACCCTCTTGACTGGCCGATCCGGCCGGCGGTCTTACGCGCATCGTTCACTTATACCAGGGTTTCGCCGGTTGCCTCGACCCTAGCACGTCATCCGTCCATTCTCAAAGTCCACCCCGATTTCGGCAAGAGGGTCATGTCGGCGGTGGAACGGCCGAACCGCGCGAAGGGGACGGACTCCACAGATAGGACGCGCAAACAGCGATGTCGCGCGCCCCGATGGGACGCGCGACGGACGTGGAGGGGTGAGCACTTTCGGAGAGGGAGGGGGGCTCTGGGGGGCTCAGTAGGCGCCGCTGCCCTTCACCACGACGCGCACGGTGCGCAGCATGATGCCGATGTCGGCCCAGAAGTTCCAGCCGACGACATAGGCGGTGTCGAGCTGGACGCGACGGACGTAATCGACGTCGCTGCGGCCGCTGACCTGCCACAGCCCGGTCAGGCCGGGGCGGCAGCGGGTGTAGAAGGAGAAGCAGGCGTGATAGTAGGACACCTCGTCGTCGATGATCGGGCGGGGCCCGACCAAGCTCATGTCGCCGCGCAGGACGTTGACGAGCTGCGGCAGCTCGTCCAGGCTCGATTTGCGCAGGAAGCGACCGACCGGGGTGATGCGCGGGTCGTTGCGCAGCTTGCGGGTGGCAAGCCATTCGGCGCGCGCCGTCTCGTCGGTGGCGAGCAGCCGTTCCAGCACCTCGGCGGAATTGACCACCATGGAGCGGAACTTCAGGCAGGTGAAGGAACGCCCGTCGGCACCGATCCGCCGGTGGCCGAACACCGCCGGACCGCCGTCACGCGCGACCATCCAGGCGAGCACGAGCATCAACGGCCCGAAGACGGCAAGCAGACCCAGCGCGCCGACGACGTCGAAGGCGCGTTTGACGCGGTGCCTATGCAAGGGGGGGCAACCGGGCAGCCGGTCCATCGCCTGCATCGCCGACCGGGTTCCGGCCATCCGGCCGGGGTCCAGACGGGGAGCGCCCAAAAGAGCGATGTTGGACAACGCCATCGTATTCTCTCATCGCTGATCGTCTCGGGTCAGAGCATAGGACCATCCGAGAGGGGCAACGGCCAGCGCGCGAAAGGGGTCCCGCCAAAGGGACGGTATTTTTGGAAAGGGTGGGTTAGCCCGCCGGTACGTATCAGCAGATCCGGGGAAGCTGTTCTCCGGTCAGCCAATCCACGATCCGGCGGCCGCCGAAGCGGGTCTCCATCTGAACGAAGCGGTGGGAGTCTTCCACCACCCGTCCGATGCAGGCGGCATCCCGTCCCAGCGGGTGGTCGCGCATGGAGGACAGCAAACGGTCGCACTCCTCCCCGGCGCAGATGGCGATCAGCTTGCCTTCGTTGGCGGCATAGAGCGGGTCGAGGCCCAGCAGTTCGCAGGCCGCCACGACCTGCGCCCGCACCGGGATGTCCGATTCGCGCAGGCGCATGCCGACGCCGGACTGGTGCGCGATCTCGTTCAGCGTCGTCGCCAGCCCGCCGCGGGTCGGGTCGCGCAGGACATGCACGTCGGGCACCGCCGCCACCATCGCCGCGACGAGCCCGTTCAGCGCAGCGCTGTCGGACAGGATCGCCGTCTCGAACCCCAGATTGTCGCGGGTCGACATGATGGCGACGCCATGGTCGCCCATGGTGCCGCTGACCAAGATCGCGTCGCCCGGCCGCGCCCGGTCGCCCGACGGGGAGACGCCGGGCGGCACCATGCCGATGCCGGTGGTGGTGATGAACAGCCCGTCACCCTTGCCGCGCTCCACCACCTTGGTGTCGCCCGACACGACGGCCACCCCCGCCTCGCGCGCCGCGGCGGCCATGCTGTCCACCACCCGCTTCAGGTCGGCGAGCGGGAAGCCTTCCTCGATGATGAAGCCGGCGGTCAGGTGCAGCGGCACCGCACCCGCCATGGCGACGTCGTTCACGGTGCCGTGGACGGCCAGCGAGCCGATGTCGCCGCCGGGGAAGAACAGCGGCGAGACGACGAAGCCGTCGGTCGTCATCACCATGCGCCCGGCCGGCACGTCGAAGGCGGCCTGGTCGTTGCCCTGGTCGAGATACGGGTTGGCGAAGGCGGCGGCGAAGAGTTCGCGCACCAGCTGCGCCATCGCCTTGCCGCCCGACCCGTGGGTCATGTCCACCGCCCCGCGGGCGATGTCGAGCTTGCGGGTGAAGAGGCGGCGGTCGGTCATGGCGGGGATCCGGGGCGGTCGGTTGGCGAGCGAGCCCCCGCGGGAATGATGCGGGAACCCTTGCTTTTGATAGGCCGTTATTCCCGCGAAGGCGGGAACCCAGTCGGCTCAGCGGCTTGTCCGCGGAGTTTCCTGGATCCCCGCCTTCGCGGGGATGACGTGCATTTATGTGGGTGTGGCTTTTTTCTGACACACTTGCGATTGGCGTCAGGCTGCGGCGTCCGCGACCTCGGCCAGCAGGGCCAGCGTGCGCTCCGCCTCCTCGGCGTCCAGGCGGGACAGGGCGTAGCCGACATGGACGATCACGTAATCGCCGACGGCAACCCCATCCACCAGTTCCAGCGAGCAGGTGGAGGTGACGCCGCCCAGGCTGACGGTGGCGCGGTCGTCGGGCAGAAGGGCGGTGACCAATGCCGGGACGGCGAGGCACATGGCGGCGATCCTCCGGTCAGACGGCAATTGTGTGGGTGGCGGCCTGGGATGCGCGGGCCTCCGCCAGCCCGTCGGCGATCCAGTCGTACCACTCCTCCAGCCCCTCGCCACTGGTGGCCGAGAGCTGGATCACCGCCAGCGACGGGTTCAGGCGCTGGGCGTAGCCGATCATGCGGTCGACATCGAAGCTGAGATGGGGCAGCAGGTCGATCTTGTTGACGACCAACAGGTCGGCGCGGACGAACATGTCCGGATATTTCAGGGGCTTGTCCTCCCCCTCCGTCACCGACAGGACGACGACGCGGTGGGTCTCTCCCAGGTCGAAGCCGGCGGGACAGACCAGATTGCCGACATTCTCGACGAACAACACGCCGTCTTCGGCGAAAGCCCCGTCGGCCGCCAGCCTGTCGGCGGCCTGCGCCACCATGCCGGCGTCGAGGTGGCAGCCCTTGCCGGTGTTGACCTGCACCGCCGGCGTGCCGGTGGCGCGGATGCGGTCGGCGTCGAAGCTGGTCTGCTGGTCGCCCTCGATCACGGCGACCGGGAAGCGGCCCTTCAGGTCGGTCAGGCTGCGGGTCAGCAGGGTCGTCTTGCCCGAACCGGGGCTGGACATCAGGTTCAGCACGAACACGCCACGCTCGGCGAAGCGGCGGCGGTTGACGGCCGCCAGCCCGTCGTTCTTCGCCAGGATGTCGCGTTCGATGGTGACCAGCCGCGGCTGGTTCAGCGCGGCGCCGCCGTCGATGGCATCGGCACGGTCGGGGTGGCGGTGGTCGTGGGTATGCCCATGATCGTGGCTGTGGCCGTGATGATGGTGTCCATGGTCATGGTGCCCATGCTCATGGTGGTCGTGACCATGGGCATGCCCGTGGTCTTGGTCTTGGTGTCTGTCGTCGTGGCTGTGGCGGAACACCGTGCCGTCGGGGGCGACATGCTCGTGGGTGTCGTCATGGTGGTGATGGGCGTGGTGGTGCGCCTCGCCATGGCCATGGCGGTAGATTTTGCCGTCGGGGCCGATGTGCTCATGCCCGGCATCGGCGGCCTTGCCGTCGATCCGCGTCTCGCCTTCGCCGCATCCGCAAACCGTGCACATCACGCGCTCTCCCACTCGTCAACCCGCTAAGCAGGTTTCTCCAGATCGGGCCACAGGCCCGGCCTGGAGAAACCTGCGGACTCTATGGTTTTGCAGGTTTTCCGAACTCCGCCCATCTGTGGGCGGAGTTCGGAAAACCTGCTTAGACGCCCGCCCATCATCGACCTGCCCGCGAGCTTCGGCAAGCGATCCTCATTCGTGTACTTCTATGTCGCAGGCGACGCAGGGATCCAGCATCGCGACCAGCAGCCGAACCCGTTCCACCGCATCGTCGCGGTCCCGTACGTCAGCCCCGGCCAGCCCGCGCGCCAGCGGGCCGGCGGCGGCGAAATTCCAGTCGGTCGGCGCCACCATGCGGGCCTCCGCCAGCCGGCCATCGCCGTCCAGCCGCAGCCAATGGGCGAGCCGCCCGCGCGCCGTTTCCGAGACGCCGCAACCGGCGCCCGGCCCGGCAGGCATCGGGTCGGCAGGAACCGGATCGGCGGGCCGAAGGACGGCGATGGCCGCCTCCATGCGGCGCGGCAGCACCGCCAGATCGGCGAGCCGGGCCGCGAACAGCCGGGCCAGCCCGTCGCCGAAGCGCTCCGTCACCGAGATGACCAGCGGGTGGTCCGCCTGCCGCTCCAGAGGGCCGGTCAGGGCCGGGGCATCCTCGTAGTGCGGATTGGTGGCGAAGGACGGATCGCCGGCCAGCATCGTCTTGAACCGGCTGGGCGACCGTTCGCTGAGCAACGCTACCCCACAGCCTCCCCAGCCCGCCAGATCGGGCGTCAGCAGCCGGGCGGCCAACCGTGCCGCGTCGCTGCCGCCGCGTCCGGCCCATCGGACGAGATCGTCGGCGTCCATCGGCGGCGGACCGGCGAAGACGGCCGCGTCCAGCCAGCCGGCCATCCGTTCCAGCGCGTCGCGCAGAGCCGCCGTGTCCGGCCGCAGCACGCCGCCGCCGGCCCGCAGCCCGTCCCCGGCGGGGTAGAGCGCCGGCGGGACCGCGGACACCGCCGACCGCAGGTCGCGCAGGGCCGTCGGCCGCGGCGGGCCGCCCAGTCGCGCCGGCCATTCGACCACGACCTGCCAGCCATGGCTGTCGAGCGCCTCGGCATCGGTCAGCAGGCTGCGCGCGGTCTCATGGGCGTTGGCGTCGATGCCCAGCGCCGCCTCGCAGGCGCGGGCGACGGCAAGCCCCTGGGCGGTGCCGCACAGGCTGAACAGCAGGGGCGCCAGCCGCGCCGCTTCCGCCGCCGGGCGGCCGACCAGGGCGGCGACGGCACGCGGGCGGCGGGCGGCAACTTCGGCCCGGCGGATGGTCATGCCGCCCTCGCCGCCGTCCAGCCACAGCCGGACGGATACCGAACCCTCTCCGGGAAGCGTGGCTGCGGACATCGGACATCCCTGGGGCGTTGACCGACCGCATCCTGACGGATCGGAGGCGCAACTCATTGACCTGCGTCAAAATACGTAGATCCGGCGGGGTGAAACCCCTGTCTCCGCCATGGCCGCGATGACGCTTTCTGCTACACTTCGCTTTAACCGCGCCACGCCGTCCGGCTCCCCGGAAGAGTCGTCCCGACCCTGTGTGCCCGACCCGGGCGGCATAACCCGACTGGCGCGACACGACATCAGAGGATGCTGGTCCATGAAACGTCTCCCCCTCGCCTCGGCCGTCCTGCTGGCCGGGCTGGTGCTGCCCGCGGTTGCCGACGCCCACACCTTCGGCGTCCATGATGCCGGCTTCGCCCACGGATTCCTGCATCCGGTCGGCGGCTGGGACCATCTGCTGGCGATGGTCGCGGTCGGGCTGTGGGCGGCGCAGCGCGGCGGTGCCGCCCTGTGGGCGCTGCCGACGGCCTTCGTCACCGCGATGATCGGCGGCGGCCTGCTGGGCATGGCCGGCGTCACGCTGCCGGCGGTGGAACTCGGGATCGCCGGGTCGGTGATCGTGCTGGGTGGCCTGATCGCCCTGCAGTCCCGCCTGGCTCTGCCGGTGTCGATGGCGGTGGTCGCGCTGTTCGCCCTGTTCCACGGCCATGCCCACGGCGTCGAGATGCCGGAGGCGGCGCAGCCGCTGCTCTACGGCCTGGGCTTCGCGCTCGCCACCGCCCTGCTGCACGGCACCGGCGTCGTCGCGGCCTTGTCGCTGCGCGGCATCGCCCGCGGGGGCAAGGGTGCCCTCGCCCTGCGCGGCCTGGGTGCCGTCATCGGGCTCGGCGGCGTGGCGCTGGCCGCGCTGGCCTGATCCCCGCTCTCCGCGTCCGGTTATTGCCGAAGAGGGCCATCGATGAAGATGGCCGCCGATGAAGAGGGCCGGGCGGGAAATCGTCCGGCCTTTCGGCAGCGGCTGATCAGCGGGAGTCCGGAGCGGGCGCGGCCGGAACAATCGGCGTCTCCTGGTGTTGCAAGCCGGCAGCCCCCCACAGGAGACGCCCGGCATGACCCACTCCAACGACGCCATTCCGTCCGCCGCTCCTCCCAACACCACCGCCACCCAGGGCCGCCGACCGGAGGAGATCGAGAGCGAGATCCACTCGATCCGTGCCCGCATGGATCAGGTGATCGACGAGATCGAGTTCCGCCTGTCGCCCGGCCAGATGTCCGGCGGCGTGGTGCAGGTGGTGCGCGACGTGATCCAGGGCGGCGGCGACGGCCTGTCCGGCCGCATCGCCCGCGCGGTGCGCGCCAATCCGATCCCCGTGGCGCTGATGGGCGTCGGCGCCCTCTGGCTTGCCGTGGCGGTCGCCCGCACGCCGGAGTCGGCGACGGAATTCGACGATTACGACGCCCATGGCCGCCAGCTCGATCCGCGCAGCCGGCATCTGCTGACCGACCTGATCGGCGCCTGCCGCGACGGCGCCGAGGCCTTCCGCCGCGCCGACATGACCATCGCCGACCGGGCCCTGTCCGGCCGCCTGCAGGAGTTGGCCGACCAGCTCGACCGCAGCGCCGTGGCGCTGGACGCCGAACTGCGCGACGGCGGCGGCTGGATCGAGACCGCCGGCGACGGTACCCGCGTCTGGTCGCCTCTGCATGGCCTGGCCGAGGCCAGCGCCCGCAGCGTGATGGCCGGGGCCGGCGGACCGGGCGCCCGCGGCGACCTGCTGGCCCGCCTGGAAAGCGGTCTGGACGGCACGCTGTCGCTGTTCCGCGACGCCCTGCGCGACGCGCCGGACGACCATCTGCAGGTCGCCATCGGCGCCCAGTTCCATGCCATCGAGACGGCGCGCCACCGGGTCGGTGCGCTCCGCGAAGCCGTGGCCTGAGGAGGGCGGGGCATGCTGGGGCTGAGCCGCCGTCACTATTACGAACACCGCAACCGTGCCGGCGGGCGCGCCGCGAATGACGGGCGCGGAACCGGGGCCGGAGATGACAGGGGCCGGTCGGCGGACAGCCCGTCTGAGATCCCGAAGCAGGGCTGGAAGGACATCCTGCTGCGGGTCTGGGACGAACAGGGCAAGGACAACGTGTCGATGCTGGCGGCGGGCGTGTCCTATTACGCCCTGCTCGCCATCTTTCCCGCCATCGCGGCGCTGGTCTCGATCTACGGCCTCGTCGCCGACCCGGCGATGATCGAGTCCCAGCTGAACCAGCTGGGCAGCCTGCTGCCGCCGGACTCCCTGACCATCGTCAGCGACCAGGCGCGCAAGGTGGCGAGCACCCCGTCCCAGGGGCTGGGCTTCGGCCTGATCTTCGGCCTGCTGCTGACGCTGTGGAGCGCGTCGCGCGGCACCAATTCGCTGGTGACGGCGCTCAACATCGCCTATGGCGAGAAGGAGACGCGCGGCTTCATCGCGCTTGCCGCGCTGTCGATGGGGCTGACGGTGGCCGGTCTGCTGTTCGTCATCCTCGCCATGGCGCTGATCGTCGCCGTCCCCGCCGCCATCAACATCATCGGGCTGCAGGACACGCCGATCGGCTGGATCGCCAGCCTCGCCCGCTGGCCGATCCTGGCGGTGACGATCATGCTGGCGCTGGCCGTCTTCTACCGCTACGCCCCGGACCGCCGCGAGCCGCAATGGCGCTGGGTCACCTGGGGGTCGGCGGTGGCGACCGTGGTCTGGCTGCTGGGCTCGCTGGGCTTCTCCGTCTACGTGTCGAACTTCGGCAGCTACAACGAGACCTACGGGTCGGTCGGCGCCGTCGTCGTGCTGCTGCTGTGGTTCAACCTGACCTCCTACGTCGTGCTGCTGGGGGCCGAACTGAACGCGGAGATCGAGCACCAGACCGCCCGCGATACCACCGACCGCGATGGCCGTCCGGCCCGCCCGCTGGGGCAGCGCGACGCCTATGTCGCCGACACCGTGGGCGAGCGCAAGGCGGGCTGACCCTGAAAAATCCGCTTGGGAAGAATCCGCTTGGCAGGACGGCGGCCCGGCGTTAAGGTCGCCGTCATGCAACAGACGCATTCCATCACGTCCTCCGGACGCTCCCGATATTTTGGCCGCTGGTTTCGTTCGGCGGCCTAGGAACGCGCATCTGTCGCTCACTCCCGAAGCCGCCCGGACCGATCCGCGGCGGCTTTCGTGTTTGTGACCCCAGCCCTAGACCGGCTGCACATCCTGAAAATCCGAACACGGGCGACCCGGGCGGCCTCACCACCAGCCGAGAGAGGTTGTCATGTTCGATTTCGACGTCGTCACCGGTCCCACCCAGCCGCCCCATTGCCCGCTTGCCGACGAATCCGCCGGACCGGCGGTTCCCGAGTCGGCCGCGCAGCCGGTCGTCCTGGCTGCAACGTCCTCCGGCAGCCGGTCCGGATCGCATCCGGTGACGCAGGAAAAGCCACGGTCTTGAGCCCTGTTCGGGCGCCGGCCGTGGCGTGCCGGTCCCGCATCCGGATTTTCGACCAAAAAAATCACGAATCCTGCCTATGTTCAGCCGGCTGTTGTCGTATACTTCCTTAGGGCAGACGTATCCGGGTACGGCTCAGCCGGCCGTACATCGTGTTGGGTATTCCTCATCGGCGTTCGGGTGCGGACGAGATGATCGGATCGGAAGAAGGATGACGGATCATGGCGGATGATGCTCTCTCAAGCGTCAACTCTATGGTGTCCGGCCTCAACGCGTCGATCAACAGCGCGGTCGAGGCCATCAGGAAGTCGCAGAGCAATCAGGCGGTCGGCGACGTCCAGGAATTCTCCAAGACGGTCAGGAAGTCGGCGCTGACCACCACGGGCGGCGCCACCGACATTGGCGTGCTCTCCAAGAACACCACCCGCCTGAACGTCGCCAGCACGCTGGCGGCGAACGACAAGGTCGATTTCTACAAGTTCAAGGTCGTCACCAAGGGCGAGATGACCATGGGACAGGTCGGCGACGACGGCGTGCATGTCCAGCTGATGAACCGGCTGGGTCGGGTGATGGCCGACAGCGATCCGAAGTCCGGCGACAATTACACGGCTTTCAAGCAGCTGCAGGCCGGCAACCTGACGGTCGACAAGGGCGACTACACCCTGCGTGTCAACCGCGACAAGGGACAGTCCGACAAGGACCCCAAGAACTATGCCATGCAGCTGGTGATGGGCAATTACAGCCAGGATTACGACACCGTGGTCCAGCAGCCGGCCAAGGGGGATACCGGGCTTGCGCTCTCGACCGGGCAGCAGGCGACCCTCGATGGGCTCAACCAAGCCATCGGCACCATGAACTCCATTCCCACCGGCCAGACCGGCACGCAGAAACTGATGGGCAGCTTCAGCCTGTTCGTGTGAAGCGCCGCCGCCATCCCGTGCTATGACGGAACGGAGACGATCCGTTCCGGAGCAGAGCCTTGCCGTCCGTCACGCGCCTGACCCCCGCCGACCATCGCCGCGTTCCCTGGAAGAATGGCGGCGGCGTCACCACCGAACTGGCGGTCGAGCCGATGGCCGATGGCCGTTTCCTCTGGCGCGTCAGCATCGCCGACGTGGTCGAGCCCGGACCCTTCTCCGCCTTTCCGGGTTATGACCGGCTGATCGCCGTGGTGGAGGGCGACGGCATGCGCCTGTCGGTCGACGGCGCCCCGCCGGTCGAACGTCATCGTATGGATCCGGCATTCGCCTTTCCCGGCGAAGCGCCGGTGTGGTGCGAGCCGACCGCCGGACCGATCCGCGACGTCAACCTGATGCTCGATCGGGCATCGGCGACCGGTGCCCTGACCCTGCTGACCGGGCCCGCCAGCGGCTGCGCCGACGGACGGCGGGTTGACGGACATCGGGCGGGCGGCGCCGTCGTGCTGGTCCATGCCCTGGCCGGCACGCTCACCGTCACCCTCGACGGCGCAGGGGCGCTTTCCGTTCCCGTCGGCCACAGCCTGCTCCTGCGCGACGCGGCGGCTCTGGTGGAGGTGGAGGCCGCGGCGGAGGGGGTCTGCGCGGAGGTGCGCTTGCGCTAGATCGGATCGCGTAAAATCGGAATCGATTTGAAGCGTGAATCCGATCGTCCACCAAAGGCTTACAGCGTCGTGCGTTTCATATTAAACGCCGACGCTGTAAGCCTTTGCCGTCCGGATCAGGTCGGCATACCAGCGCGCCGAGTCCTTCGGCGTGCGGGCCAGGGTCTGGAAGTCGACATGGACGATGCCGAAGCGTTGGCCATAGCCGCTGCCCCATTCGAAATTGTCCAGCAGCGACCAGACGAAATAGCCGCGCACGTCGGCGCCCCGGGCCATCGCATCGCGCATCGCGGCGTTGTAGATGGTCAGATAGGCGATGCGGTGCGGGTCGTGAACGGCGCCGTCGGGGCCGACGCCGTCGACACCGCCGTTGGGGCTGCCGCAACCATTCTCCGTCACCACGATGGGCAGGCGGTAGCGGTGCTGGATGGTCAGCAGCTCGTCCCTGAAGGCGTCGGGGAAGATCGCCCAGCCGACGCCGTGGGTCGGGGAGTCTGGCGGCGCGTCGCCCCAGCCATAGCCCCAGATCCTGGCCGGGTCGGCCTTGGCGAAGATCGGGCCGTAATGGTTCAAGCCGAACCAGTCAACCGGCCGGGCGATGCGCGCCATGTCGCCGGGCTGGACATGGGGTTCGATGGCTTCCGCGGTTTGCGGCGGATAATGGCCGAGGATCTGCGGGTCGCAGAAGGCCAGGTTCCAGTGCTCGTCCAGCAGCGATGCGGCGGCGCGGTTCTCCGGCGTATCGGTCTCCGGGATCACGGCCTGCCGGTTGTGGATGGCGCCGATGGACGCCCCGGGAACCAGATCGCGCAGCACGTCCACCCCGGCGCCATGGGCGAGGTTGACATGGTGGATGGCGCGCAGATGCTGCGCCCGGTCGACGATTCCCGGTGCCGCCCAAGGGATCGCATAGCCGAACAGGGTGAAGACCGAGAATTCGTTGAAGGTGATCCAGCGCTTTACCCGGTCGCCGTAGCGCCGGGCGCAGAGCGCGGCATAGTCGGCGTACCAGCCGGCGCAGTCGCGGGCTGCCCAGCCGCCCAGATCCTGCAGGGATTGCGGCAGGTCCCAATGATAGAGGCACAGCCAGGGCTCGATCCCGGACTCCAGCAGCCGGTCGATCAGCCGGTCATAGAAGTCCAGTCCCGCTTCGTTCACCGCTCCCTTGCCGCGCGGCACCACCCGTGGCCAGGAGACGGAGAAGCGGTAGGCGTCGATGCCCAACCCGGTCATCAGCGCCACATCCTCCGGCATGCGGTGATAGTGGTCGCAGGCGACGTCTCCGGTGTCGCCGTTCACCACCCCACCCCGGGTGCGGCAGCGCACGTCCCAGATGCTGGCGCCGCGCCCATCCTCGGCCGCCGCCCCTTCGATCTGGTAGGCGGAGGTCGACGCGCCCCAGACGAACCCCGGCGGATAGGGGCCGGATGGATCGGGCGGGGGGCGGTCCGTCATCTCAGGCGGCGATCTGGTTGATGCTGCGGCAGCGCGTCTCGAATCCGTCGGAGATGAATTCGGGGCGCTTGTAATAACCCTTGATCCAGCTCGCCAGCAGGCAAAGCTCCTCCAGCTTCACCAATTCGTCCAACGTCCCCTCGGGGAAGCGGATGGAGAAGCTGTCGGAGATGTATTCCAGAACCTGCTCGACTTGGTCGATCGACAGCTGGATGTCGGTTTCCAGCGTCGCGTTGCGGGTCAGCAGAGCCTCTTCGACCCCATATTCGTCGCGGATCAGCTTCACGATCCAACGGAACATATGCATCCAGTTGGACACACCCTCGATCGACTTGCTCATCGCGATGCTCGGCTTCCGGTTACGCGAAAGGGGTAGGCAACGGCGACTGTACGCACCGATCGTTAAAGAATAACGCAGCCTTCGTGGCGGTCTCCAGCAGGGAGCGGCAAAAAATCGCGCGAAATCTGCCACCTGTACGGGCAGAGGTGATCGGCGCATGCCCAAGCCCTGTGCATCGGCGGGAGGTTTGGTGCTGGGAACCGGGAGTCGGCGGGACGGCATGCTCCATGCAGAGCCAAGCCCACCCATCGGACAGCAAGGCCTCCGCCATGAGACGCGCCGCCACTCCCGTTACCCATCCCGTCGACGAGATCTTGCCGCCCTGGCGGCTGCTGGCGTTGGGGCTTCAGCATGTGCTGGTGATGTATGCCGGAGCCATCGCGGTTCCGCTGATCGTCGGCGGGGCGCTGAAGCTGCCGAAGGACCAGATCGCCATGCTGATCAATGCCGACCTGTTCGCCTGCGGCGTGGTCACGCTGATCCAGGCGGTGGGGGTCTGGCGCTTCGGCATCCGCTTGCCGGTGATGATGGGCGTCACCTTCGCCGCCGTCGGTCCGATGGTGGCGATGGCGGGAAACCCGGCGCTGGGGTTGCTCGGCATCTATGGCGCGGTGATCGGGTCGGGCCTCTTCGCCATCCTGGCCGCTCCCCTGGTCGGCCGGCTGCTGCCGCTGTTTCCCCCGGTGGTGACCGGCAGCGTCATCGCCATCATCGGCGTCTCGCTGATGCGGGTGGGGGTCGGCTGGGCCGGCGGCGGGGTCGGCAACCCGCGCTTCGGCGATCCGGCCTTCCTGGGCGTGGCCGCCTTCGTGCTGCTGGCGATCCTGGCGCTGATGAAGCATGGCCGCGGCTTCGTCCGCAACGTCGCGGTGCTGCTGGGGCTGGTGGCCGGCATGGTGCTGGCGATGGCGCTGGGCATGGTCAGCTTCGCCGGGCTGGCCGAGGCGCCGTGGGTGGCGCCGGTCCTGCCCTTCCAGTTCGGGATGCCGGTGTTCGATCCGGTCGCCATCCTGACCATGTCGCTGGTGATGATCGTGGTGATGATCGAGTCGACCGGCATGTTCCTGGCCATCGGCGACATGGTCGGCCGCCCGGTGTCGCAGGATGATCTGGTCCGCGGCCTGCGCACCGACGGGCTGGGCACGCTGATCGGCGGCGTCTTCAACACCTTCCCCTACACCTCCTTCTCGCAGAATGTCGGCTTGGTCGGGGTGACGGGCGTGCGCAGCCGCTGGGTCTGTGCGGCGGGCGGGCTGATCCTGCTGCTGCTGGGACTGCTGCCGAAGCTGGCCCATGTGGTGGCGTCGGTGCCCGCCTTCGTGCTGGGCGGGGCCGGGCTGGTGATGTTCGGCATGGTGGCGGCGACCGGCGTGAAGATCCTGGCGCAGGTCGATTTCACCAACCGGCGCGAGAACCTGATCGTCGTGGCGGTCAGCGTCGGCGTCGGGTTGATCCCGCTGGTGTCGGACAAGTTCTTCTCGCAGATGCCGTCCTTCCTGTCGCCGCTGCTGCACAGCGGCATCCTGCTCGGCACGCTGACCGCGGTGGCGCTGAACTGGTACTTCAACGGCCTGGAGAGCGGCGACCGAGCCCGCCGCGACGTCGCCGCCGCCGCACACGGGGCGGAGGTTTAGGCCTTCGGCCGCAGCAGATCCTTGCTGGCGAGCAGCGACCCGCCGGCGATCAGGGCGCAGGACACCCAGATGATCCCCGAATTGGCGGCGAGGCCGAACAGGACCAGCAGCAGGGTCGACAGCAGCGGCGCCAGATAGGACAGCGCCCCCAGGGCCCGGATGTCGCCGTGGCGCACGCCGTAATCCCAGACGAAGAAGGCCGCCCCCACCGGTCCCAGCCCCAGCAGCAGCATCGCTCCCCAGCCGGCGGCGGTGTCCGGCCACACCGTGCGTTCCAGCGCCAGATGGCAGAGCAGCGACAGGAGCGCGGTGACGAGGCAGAAGGCGCTGACCGCATCGGTCGGCGCCTCGCCGATCTGGCCCAGCCGGCGGCGCAGCACCGAATAGCCGGCCCAGGTGACGGCGCTGCCCAGCGCCGTGGCATAGCCCGGCAAATGCGCCGGGTCGATGGACAGACCCCCGGTCCCGCCGCGCGCGATCAGCATCGCCGTCCCCGCCAGCCCGGCGACGGCCCCGCCGATGTGCCAGGACCGCAGCCGCTCCCCCGGCAGCAGGGCGGAGAACAGCACGATCAACAGCGGCCACAGATAGTTGATCAGGTTGGCTTCGACCGGCGGCGCTGCCTGAAGGGCCATGAAATAGAGGAAGTGGAAGCCGAACAGCCCACCCACCCCCAGCGCCCAGGCGGCCGGCGGCTGGCGGAAATAGCGCAGCGGGTTGTCGCCGCGCGACGCGGTCCAGCCGCTGCCGACCAGGAAGGCCAGCAGGAAGGAAGTCGCCACCAGTTGGAACGGCGGCACCATGGAGGCCAGGGTCGCCAGCGGGGCCAGCGTCGCCCACATCAGGATGGCGGTGAAGCCGACCAGCGTGGCGCGGTTGACGGAGCGGCGGTCGGGCAGGGGAACTGAAACGGTCATGGTCGCGTGTCGGTCGGTTGGCGCGGGAGGGAGCGACCATAGCCGGCGGGCGGGACCTTGTCTTGACCGGGACTCCGCCGCGCGTTGACCGGAACTCCGGGCCATTCCCCTGCCGCCGCCACTCATGCCGACAGGGGCAGCGCCTCGTCGCGGGCGAAGGCCGTCATCACCATCGCTTCGGCCGCCTCGGCGGCCAGCGGGCGCGAGATCAGATAGCCTTGCAGGACGTCGCAGCCGGCTTCCGCCAGCCAATGCCGCTGTTCGGCGGTTTCCACCCCCTCCGCCACCGTGGACAGCAGCAGCCGCTGCGCCAGGGCGAGGACGGTGGAGGCGATGTCGGGGGCGTGCGGCAGGTCGTTGACGAAGCTGCGGTCGATCTTCAGCACGTCCACCGGCAGCTGGCGCAGATAGGCCAGCGAGGAATAGCCGGTGCCGAAATCGTCGATGGCGATGCGCACCCCCAGGGCCCGCAGCCGGTTCAAGGTCGGCAGATGGTGGCGCACGTCCTTCATGATGACGGTTTCGGTGATTTCCAACTCCAGCAGGCGGGCCGGCGTGCCATGACGCTGCAGCACCTGCTCGACCAGCCGGGAGAAGCCGGGATCGGCGAGCTGGCGGGCGGAGACGTTGACCGCCACCGGCACCGGGCCATGGTCCAGCGCCCAGCGGGTCGCGGTGCGGCAGGCCTCCTCCAGCACCCAGCGGCCGATCTCGATGATCAGGCCGGTGTCCTCGGCCACCGGGATGAAGTCGGCCGGGGAGATCGCCGCACCCTCGTGCCGCCAGCGGATCAGCGCCTCGAAGCCGGTCAGCCGACCGCTCGCCGCCTCGATCTTCGGCTGATAGACCAGTTCGAAGGACCGTGCCGCCACCGCCTCGCGCAGGCCGGATTCCAGTCGCAGGCGGATCTCGGCGCGATCGGTCATCTCGCGGGTGTAGAAGACGAAGCGGTCGCCGCCCGCCGTCTTGGCCGCCTGCATCGCCGAATCGGCCATCCGCATCAGGCCGGTGCTGTCCGGCGCCTCTCCACTCCCCTCCGCAGGATGGATGGCGATGCCGATGCTGGCGGTGAGGTGGACGCGGTGGTCCCCCACCTCGCGCAGGGACGACAGGCCGTCGAGCAGCCGCTGCGCGACCGTCGCCGCCTCGTCCCGGTCGGCGACGCGCTCCAGCACCACTAGGAACTCGTCGCCGCCCAGCCGGCCGACGGTGTCGCAGCGGCGCACGTTGGCGCCCAGCCGCTCCGCCACCCGGCAGAGCAGCAGATCGCCGACGCCATGTCCGAGGCTGTCGTTGACCCGCTTGAAGCGGTCGAGGTCGACGTACAGCACCGCGAGCCGGCCGGCGTCCGGCGGACGGGCTCGGGTCGCCAGCTCGATGGCGTGGTCCAGCCGATCGAGCAGCAGCGCCCGGTTCGCCAGCCCGGTCAGCGGACAGCGCGTCGCCATCCGCCGCAGCTCGTCATGCTCGCGCTCCAGCAGGGTCAAGGTGTGGTTGAAGCGGGCGATGACGAATCCCAGTTCGTCGTCGGCATGGCCGCGCGGCACGGCCAGCGGCTGCCCGTAGGGCTTTTCCGGGTCGATGCGCGCCACCGCGCGGCCGATCTGCAGCAGCGGCCGGGTCAGCAGCCGGTGGAACACCGCCGCCATCGCCAGCCCGATCAGCAGGTTGCGCAGGGTTCCCGCCACCAGCGCGGTCGAGGCATAGGCAAGGAAGCCGGCTGCCGCCCGGCCGGTGTCGATGCCGACGACCAGTGTTCCGATCCGGGCGCCGTCGGCGACCTTGGCCATCGCGACCTTGGCCTTGCTCGCCGGGGCCGTCAGCTCATGGATCACCACCGGCCCGTCGCCGAAGAGCAGCGCCGCCGCGGCGCGGTCCAGCAGGCTCATCGGCTTGGCCGGGCGGTCGCGGCGAGCCAGCAGGGTGCCGTCGCCCAGACGGATCTCCGCCCAGGCGGCATTGGCGTGGACCACGCCCTGCAGCACCTGCGCCGCCAGCTCGCCGTCGATCAGCCAGGCGGCACTGGCCGCCGGACCTTCCACCAGTGCCGCGAGATCCGCCGTCTGGGCAAGCGCCCTGGCCCGTTCGCGGGCCGCGGTCCAGGAGAATTCGGCGGCGGTGATGGTCAGGCCGACGACGAAGGCGGCGAGAACCGCGTGAATCGCCTGCTTCAGCGTCAGGCTGCGCAGGACTGGGATCGCCATCGCACCGTTCCTCGGCCGGATGTTTCGAACCGCCAGCCCTGCCAGAGGCAAGTCTTTGGCAGGGCTGGCGAACCGAAGCATTAGCGGGGCGGGTGATGACCGGTGCGCGGCGGTTCCGTGAAATTTTTGTAACCGGAAGGGCCGGACTATTGCTGACAATGCATATTGCTGCATGGGCCCATTCCCACTGCGCATGGCTACCATTCAGCATTGGTAATACCAGTTCGTGTGCGCCGCAGCATATTCTGGCCCTGCCCATTCTCGGGGCGTTTCCTCCCTAAACTTCAGGGCCGCGCATTTGCGCGGCCCTTTTTCTTGATCGGGGAAGGAAAGCGATCAGACCCGGCGGGCAAGCGCCAGCAATCCGCCGGCGCCGATCATCAGGCCGCCGGTCAGCCGGTTCAGCGATCTGGCCGCCGACGCGGTGGTCAGCTTGGCCGCCAGCCGGTCGCCGCCGGTGGCATAGGCCATGATCCAGCCGAACTCGATCACCACCATGGTGGCGACCAGCGCCATCAGCTGCGGCGCCAGCGGGGCGGCCGCATCGATGAACTGCGGGAACAGGGCGCCCATGAAGACCAGAGCCTTCGGGTTGCTGAAGGCGACCAGCGCACCGCGCAGGAACAGCCGGACGGGGGTGCCTTCGCCCGAGACGGCGGCCGGGTCGCGCTCTCCGGCGGGCTGGACCGGCGCCCGCCAGGCGGCGATGCCGAGCCAGGTCAGATAGGCGACGCCGGCCCAGCGCACGATCTCGAAAGCCAGGACCGAGGTGGAGAGCAGGGCGCCCAGTCCGAAGGCCGACAGCGCCGCCATCACCGCCAGCGCCGCGCACATGCCGGCACCGCCCCAGGCGGCACGGCGTGCACCGAAGCGCAGCCCCAGGCTCATCGCCAGCAGCATGTTCGGCCCCGGCGTCATCGAGATCACGAAGGCGGTGGCGAAGAAGAAGGCGAGCGTCTGCCACGTCATGGTCGTCGGGCCTCGATGAAGGAGAGATGCGACATTCGGAAGCACCACAGCATCATGCGTCCGGGTCTGCCGCAAGCGGCCCCGCCGAAACGCAGCCATGCTCGCCGATGCCGGTCCGGCCGCCGATCAGTGGGCCGCCAGGTCCCGCCAGGCGCGGAAGGCCAGATTCGCCGAATCCTGGTCGGGCCGCTTGTAGGACGCGAAGCGGCGGTCGCGGATCCGACCTTGCGCCTCCTTCCATACGGCATCCCAGTCGATGGTGCCGTCGGCCAGCAGCCGTTCCTCGATGATGCCCAGCAAGGCCTCGTTGACGGTCGACACGCCGATGTTCTGCGTCGCCAGCACCAGCGCATCGGGCGCCCGTTCCAGCGTGGCGCGCAGCCGCGTGTGCCCGCCGCAGGAGCCCCAGAAGACCAGCGCCGTGGCCGGCGCGATCTCCGTCATGGTGGCGTCCTCGTGATAGCTGTGGCCGCGATGGATGACGATGGACGGGGTCAGCCCCTCGCGTGCCATCCAGTCCCAGGCGGCGGCGCGCCCGGCATCGCCGGCCCCGGGGACGTCGGCGACGATGACGATCCGGCGGCCGTGCCGGTCCGGGCTGACGGCGACGGCGAAGCCGGACTGGCTGTGGAGCGCCCAGCCCTGGGCGCGGTGCTGCTTCAGGAAACCACGGAAGGACGCCCGTCCGTCGGGATCGTCGTAGAAGGTCATCCGCTGCACGTTGACGCCGTTGCGGAACAGGCGTTGTCCGGTCAGGACGGGCAGGATGGCCGGCGGATGGCGCTGGAGGAACTGTTCCGCATCGAAGGCGGGGGTGGCGGCCCGGCCGGAGAGGCGCATCGCGTGCACGCTGCCGGCGAGACCGGCCACGTTCCGGGCCGGCAAATCGCCGGCCCTGCGATACCAGGCGGCCAGTTCGTCCTCCAGCGCGGCGCGGACGGGCCGGTTGTCGAGGTCCATGGCATCGGCGAGCGCGCCGATCACCACCGCGCTGTCGATTCCGGGAGCCTTCGGCAGATCGGCCGGCAGCAATGCCTGCAGGCTTTCGTGCATCAGGTCCCGCGCGGTGGCGGGGTTGGTGCCGAACAAGCTGGCCGCGCGTCCGCCGCCGACCGTCGCGACGAAGAAGTCCGCCCATAGCGGCCGCGTCCGCTCCCCGCGGGCGAGGTCGAGGAAGCCGCGCCGCTCCTGCTTCAATTGGATCCGCAGGATGTCGACCAGCCCGTCGAGCGAGGAGGTATAGAGCTGCGGTCCGATCCGTGCGATCAGCCCGAGCAGTTCCTCCGAGGACAGTGCCGTCGTGATGCGGAAGCGGTCGGTCAGCGGATCGTCCACCATGTCGTCGAGCAGGGCGCCGATCTTCACCGCCATCGCCGCCGGATTGCGCGCAAGGGAAGCTGCCAGCGTCTTCGACGCCTGGATCTCCAACACCCGCAGATCCGGCTTTGGAAGGCGTTTGCGCAACTCGTGCCGCGTCTCGTAAAAGGGCATTCCGTCGCCCAGCGCACGCGTCAGCAGCCCGAGGTCAAGCGCCCGGGCGACGATTTCCCCACCGCCTGGGCGGGTGGTCAACTGGTCGGCGGCTCCCACCGCATCGAAGGGTGCGACCGACGCCGCCTCGCGCAACGCCGCCAGCGCCGCCTCGCCGGGGAACAGGCTCGAGCAGCGGAAGGCTTCGGCCGGCGTTCGCCGCGCCAGTTCGGCGAAGGCCTCCTCACCGCCGAACAGGGCCTCGAGGACGGCCTGGCCTGCCGGCTCATGGTCGGCGCAGGTGCTGGGGATCTCGACGGGGCGGACATCCGGAGCCTGCGGCTTCGGCAGGTCGGGTGCGAACAGCTCGGCCGAATGCAGCGGGGCGGGCAGGGTCTGGGGCGCAGCGCCGGCGGTCGAACCGATCGTCGCAGCTGCGCACATGACCCACAGCAGACGATGTGCCCATCGCGACAGCCGAAGTGCCGTGCGGTGAAAGGAGGACGAGGGACCGGGGAGCAAGTCGATGGCTGCTTCGGACGGAGGGTGGGCCGGGCGGCGGGGCAGGGCATCCCTATGGTCTACCCCTTACGGGCTAAGCTATGCAGGCAATCGGGCATTTGTCACGCATTGGCCGCGTCAATCCGGCAAATCCCCAAGCGCCGCCTTGGTGTCTTGAGCGGTGGGGTACCCCGCACTGGCCCTTCGCGTCTGCCGGAATAGCCCGGCGCGCCATGGACAGAAACGCTTCGCGTACCAATCCTCAATCTTTCGTCCGGCGGGTCGGGCCGGACACCGGTGGCGAGAAGGAGGGTGCGTATGCGTGCATACCGTCTCTTGGCCCATCCCTATGCCCATATGCGGGCCAATCTCCTCGCCTGTCTCCTGATCCTCACGCCCTTATGCCTGTCCTTGGCCTCGGTCCCGGCGGCGGCCCAGACGCCGGTGGACCTGGAACTGGTCATGGCGGTGGACGTATCCGGCAGCGTCGACCCGGACGAGGCGAGGCTGCAGCGCAACGGCTATGTCCAGGCACTCTTGAATCCGAAAGTGCAGGCGGCGATCCGCGGCGGCCCCTTTGGCCGGATCAGCGCGACCTATGTGGAATGGGCGGGCGAGAGCCACCAGCACATCGTCGTCGCCTGGACCGAACTGAGCGATCCGGCCAGCGTCGAACGCTTCGCCGCCATGGTGGCGGAGGCGCCGATGATGACGGAGCAATGGACCTCGATCAGCGCCGCCATCGACTACGCCGTCCCGTTGTTCGGCAGCAACGGGTTCGAGGGCACGCGGCGGGTCATCGACATTTCGGGAGACGGCGAGAACAACCGCGGCCGCCCGGTGGAGGAGGCGCGCGACGCCGCGGTCGCCCGCGGCATCACCATCAACGGGCTGCCGATCCTGAACGACCGCCCCAATCCTTGGGGCGGGGCGGCGCCGAACGATCTGGACGGCTATTACCGCGACCATGTCATCGGCGGCCCCGGCGCCTTCCTGGTGCCCGCCCGCGACTTCGACGCCTTCGCCGACGCCATTCTCAGCAAGCTGCTGCTGGAGGTATCGGGCATCCAGCCGGCCGGCCGGGACCGGGACTTCGCGGCCCGCTGAGCGGCCCGGCCGGAGGATCTCAGTTCACCGTCCGGTCGATGGCGCGGCCGGCCTTTTCCGCCGGGCCGGGCGGGTCGATGGCGTCCTTGACGCTCTGGCCGGCCTTGTCGATGGACTCGCCGGCCCGCTCGGCCGGGCCTTCCTTGTGGCAGGCGGCCACGGCGACCAGCGGCAGGACCAGGACGGCGGTGCGCAACAGCGTCAGCATGACGGTCTCCTTCCTTGTGGCGCGCGGCGTCGGGTGACCGGCGGCGCGCTGCAGTGCGATAGGAAACGGCACAGCCGGGCTTCGGGTTCGGCCGCCTAGCCGATTGCTCCGCCGACGGTCACGCTTGGGCTCGGGCGTCGCCATGTCAGCTACTCCCCCTGCCTGCATTTTGTGTTCTACGGTCAACTGCCTAACGCGTCACCCGTGCCACTCTCGTTACCGGATGAGACGGGCGGGAGGCCGGCATGGCTGGTTACCATTGCGATCTGGGGCGGCAACGCCACCGTTTCGACGACCTGAAGGCGGTGATGGCCTGCGCCTCGCCGCGGCGGTCGGGGGACGAGTTGGCGGGGATCGCCGCCGACAGCGACGAGCGACGGGTGGCGGCGCGCATGGTGCTGGCCGACCTGCCGCTGAAGATTTTCCTGGCCGAAGCGCTGGTCCCCTACGAGACCGACGAGGTGACGCGGCTGATCATCGACAGCCATGACGCCGAGGCCTTCTGGCCGGTGGCGCACATGACGGTCGGGCAGTTCCGCGACTGGCTGCTGTCCTACCAGGCCGACACCGCGGCGCTGACCGCGCTCGCCCCCGGCCTGACGCCGGAAATGGCGGCGGCGGTGTCCAAGCTGATGCGCAACCATGATCTGGTCTGCGTCGCCGCCAAATGCTCAGTCGTCACCCGCTTCCGCACCACGGTCGGGCTGCCGGGACGGCTGTCGAGCCGGCTGCAGCCCAACCACCCGACCGACGACCCGACCGGCATTGCCGCCTCGACGCTGGACGGGCTGCTCTACGGCATCGGCGACGCGGTGATCGGCATCAACCCGGCGACCGACAACGTCCCGGCCTGCATCGCGCTGCTGGAGATGCTGGACGCCGTGCGCACGCGCTTCGACATTCCGGTGCAGTCCTGCGTGCTGGCCCATGTCACCACGACCATCCAGGCGATCGAGCGCGGGGCGCCGGTCGACCTCGTCTTCCAGTCGATCGCCGGAACCGAGAAGGCGAATGCCGGCTTCGGCGTCACCCTGCCGCTGCTGGCCGAGGCGCAGGAGGCCGCCAAGGCGCTGAAGCGCGGCACCATCGGCGACAACGTCATGTATTTCGAGACGGGGCAGGGATCGGCCCTGTCGGCCGACGCCCATTTCGGCGTCGACCAGCAGACGGTGGAAACCCGCGCCTATGCCGTCGCCCGTGCCTTCGACCCGCTGCTGGTCAACACGGTGGTCGGCTTCATCGGCCCCGAATACCTCTACGACGCCAAGCAGATCACCCGGGCCGGGCTGGAGGACCATTTCTGCGCCAAGCTGCTGGGCGTGCCGATGGGCTGCGACGCCTGCTACACCAACCACGCCGAGGCCGACCAGGACGACATGGACGTCCTGATGACGATGCTGGCGACTGCGGGCGTCAATTTCCTGATCGCGGTGCCCGGCGCCGACGACGTCATGCTGAACTACCAGAGCCTGTCCTATCACGACGTGCTCGGCCTGCGGCATTTGCTGAAACGCCCGCCGGCGCCCGAGTTCGAGGCTTGGCTGGAGAAGGCCGGCTGGCTCGACGAGCAGCGCCGCCTGCCGCCCTGGCCCGACCAGAGCCTCGTCGTTTCCGCCCTGCTGGGGAGCGCGGCCCGATGAGCGATGCCGATAAGGACCCCTGGGCGCGCTTCCGCACCGCGACCCGCGCCCGCATCGCGCTGGGCCGCAGCGGCGACGCCCTGCCGACCAAGGCGCTGCTGGAGTTCCAGCTGGCCCATGCCCGTGCCCGCGACGCGGTGCACAGCGCGGTCGACTTCGACCGGTTGGCCAGCGACCTGTCGCCGCTGGAGACCTTGCGCGTCCACAGCGCCGCCCCCGACCGCCCGACCTATCTGCGGCGCCCCGATCTCGGCCGCCGGCTCGATCCGGCCAGCGCCGCCGCCTTGCCGTCCGGGGAGTGGGACCTGCTGTTCGTGATCGCCGACGGGCTGTCGGCCGCCGCGGTGCAGGTCAATGCCGCCCCGCTGGTCCAGGCCTGCGTGGCGCGGCTGCGGCACCTGCGCATCGGGCCGGTGGTGCTGGCCGGCCAGGCCCGCGTCGCGCTCGGCGACGAGGTGGCGTCGGCCATGGGCGCCCGGCTGGTGGCGCTGCTGGTGGGCGAGCGGCCCGGCCTGTCGGCCGCGGAATCGCTGGGCGCCTATCTGACCTGGGACCCGAAGCCCGGCCGCGCCGATTCCGAACGCAACTGCATCTCCAACATCCATTCCGACGGCCTGTCGATCCAGACGGCCGCCGAGAAGCTGTGCTGGCTCGCCACCGAGGCGGCACGGCTGAAGCTGACGGGGGTCGCCCTGAAGGAGGACGCCCCGTCCCTGGCCGGTCCGGACAACCAGAAAAACCAACTGGCCGGCCAGTGAAGCCGAGAGGCTTGAGAAAGCGCCGCCATCGATATCAACGCCTTTGAACAGGGGCAGGAGGCAACATGTCTGGGAACACGAAACCCGAATTGAGCAAGAGCCTGAGCGGGCTCCATCTGTGGGGGATCGCCGTCGGGCTGGTGATCTCCGGCGAATATTTCGGCTGGAGCTACGGCTGGGCGGCGGCGGGAACGCTGGGCTTCCTCGTCACCACGATCCTGATCGCCGCGATGTACACCACCTTCATCTTCAGCTTCACCGAACTGACCACCGCCATTCCCCATGCCGGCGGTCCCTTCGCCTACAGCTTCCGCGCCTTCGGGCCGACCGGCGGCTTCGTCGCCGGCTTCGCCACGCTGATCGAGTTCGTCTTCGCGCCGCCGGCCATCGCGCTCGCCATCGGCGCCTATCTCAACGTGCAGTTTCCGGGGCTCGACCCGAAGACGGCCGCGGTCGGCGCCTATGTCATCTTCATGGGGCTGAACATCGCCGGCGTGTCGATCGCCGCCACCTTCGAGCTGCTCGTCACGCTGCTGGCGATCTTCGAGCTTCTGGTGTTCATGGGGGTGGTGTACCCCGGTTTCTCCTGGGCCAACTTCACCGCCAACGGCTGGGCCGGGCAGAGCAGCTTCAGCATCGGCACGCTGGGCGGTATCTTCGCCGCGATCCCCTTCGCCATCTGGTTCTTCCTGGCGATCGAAGGGGCCGCCATGGCGGCGGAAGAGGCCAAGGATCCCAAGCGCACCGTGCCGCGCGCCTATATCGGCGGCATCGTGACGCTGGTGGTGCTGGCCTTCGGCACCATGATCTTCGCCGGCGGCGTCGGCGACTGGAACGCGCTGTCGAACATCAACGATCCGCTGCCGCAGGCGATGAAGGCGGTGGTCGGCGAATCGAGCGGCTGGCTGCACATGATGGTGTGGATCGGCCTGTTCGGCCTGATCGCCTCCTTCCACGGCATCATCATGGGCTATTCGCGGCAGATCTTCGCGCTGTCCCGCGCCGGCTTCCTGCCGCCGGCGCTCGCCCGCCTGCATCCGACGCGCAAGACACCGCATTGGGCGATCCTGGCCGGCGGCGTGATCGGCATCGCCGCCATCTATTCCGACGAACTGATCAAGATCGGCGGCCAGCCGCTGACCGCCAACATCGTCACCATGTCGGTCTTCGGCGCCATCGTCATGTACATCATGAGCATGGCGGCGCTGTTCCGCCTGCGCGCCACCGAACCGGCGCTGGAGCGCCCCTACCGCGCCCCCTTCTACCCGGTGTTCCCGGCGATCTCGCTGGTGCTGGCGGTGCTGGCCCTGGTGACCATGGTCTACTACAACACGCTGGTGTTCGGGCTGTTCGTGGCGCTGTTCGCGCTGGGCTACCTGTTCCACCTGGCCACCGCCGGCATGCGGGTGAAGGCCGGCGGCGCGTCCGGGCTGGCGCACATGGATGCGTTCACCGAGGCGCGGACGATGGTGGATTGAGCGTTCAGCGAGAGAAGTTGGACCCCCACCTAACCTCCCCCGCTCAGCGGGGGAGGATTAAAGTGGGGGGCTAACTCCGCCCGGAAGCCTCATTCTCCGTCGTGGCTTTGGATGAAGCTGCGGATTTCCGGCAGGATGCTTTCGCGCCAGCGGCGGCCGTTGAAGATGCCGTAATGGCCGACGCCCTTCTGGAAATGCGTCTTGCGCATGTCGTCGGGCAGCGACGAGCACAGGCGCTGCGCCGCGATGGTCTGGCCGGGGGCCGAGATGTCGTCCAGCTCGCCTTCCACCGTCATCACCGCGGTCTTGGTGACCGCCGCCGGCTCCACCCTGCGGCCGCGCGACATCATGGTGCCGTTGGGCAGGGCGTGCTTCTGGAACACCGTCTCGATGGTCTGCAGGTAGAATTCCGCCGACAAATCCATCACCGACAGGTATTCGTCATAGAAGCGGCGGTGCTGCTCGGCCGAATCGCCGTCCCCGCGGACGAGGTGGCGGAACAGCCCGACATGCTCGTTGATGTGGCGGTCGAGATTCATCGACATGAAGCCCGACAGCTGGATGAAGCCGGGATAGACTTGGCGGAAGGCGCCCGGGTAATAGACCGGGACCGTGGTGATCACGCTGCGTTCGAACCACTTCAGCGGATGTTCCATCGCCAGCTTGACCGGCGTCGTCGGGTTGGCCATCGGATCGATCGGGCCGCCCATCAGGGTCATGCTGCGCGCCTGCACCGGCTCGTCGGCCGCCGCCATCAGCGACACCGCCGCCATCACCGGCACCGCCGGCTGGCACACCGCGATGACGTGGGTGTTCGGGCCCAGGAAGCGGATCAGCTCCGATACCGTGTCGATGTAGTCGTCCAGGTCGAAGCGCCCGGCCGACAGCGGCACCAGCCGGATGTCGATCCAGTCCGTGACGTACACGTCGTGGTCGCGCATCAGCGCCTCGACCGTGCCGCGCAGCAGCGTGGCGTGGTGGCCAGACATCGGCGCGACCAGCAGCACCTTCGGCTGGCGCGGCGTTCCCTCCGGCTTGGCGAAGTTCAACAGCTTGCAGAAGGGCGACTGCCAGACGAAGCGTTCGGTGACCGGTACGGTCCGCCCATCGACCACCGTCTCCGCCAGCCCGAAGGCGGGCTTGCCGAAGCGGCGGGTCGTCCGTTCCATCAGCTCGGCCCCGGCGGCGACCGCCCGGCCCAGCTTGGTGTAGGACAACGGCATCAGCGGGTTCTGGAAGGTCTGCTGGGCGGCTTCGGCCCAGAAACGCATCGGGCCCATGGCGGCGTGTTGCATGTCGTACAGGTGATACAGCAAATCAGATCCTCACGTCACGGCTGCCCCCGATGGGCCAGGGTCGGTTATTCCTTCGACCAGATATTGATCGTATTACCAACCATATCCTTCGTCGGGGATCGCGTATAGGTCAAGAGCATCTTCGCATTTGCAAAGCTCTGTTGTTGAAAGAACATTGCAGCGCACAAAAAAATATCAACCGCAACAATCCCGCTATGACCTCGGCGCGTGACTCCGTTGGTCATACTGACGTTCAGAAGCCTCCATCGACGATCAGGGGACGGCCAGGACCGCGCGCACCGGCAGATGGTCCGATGCCCGACGGGTCAGGATGCTGCGCACCACCTCGAAAGCGGGGATCTGCAGCCCCCCCGTCACATAGATGCGGTCCAGCCGCAGCGTCGGCATGCGGGCGTGGAAGCTGCGCGGGTTGGCGACGTCGGCGAAGGAGGAGGCGAGCTGGCGCAGCCGCGGGGAACTGGGCGTCCATTCGTTGAGGTCGCCCATGAACAGGGTGGGCAGCTCCGGCTGGCTTTCCACCCGCGACACGATGTCGCCGACCTGCTTGGCCCGCTCCCAGGGATCGAGGCCGAGATGGGCGACGATCACCCGCACCGGGCGGCCCTGCACCTCGACCACCGCGTCGATGGCGCCGCGCGGCTCGCGCTTGCCGACGGACAGGTCCATCGTCTCCATCGACCGCACCGGCAGGCGGGTCAGCAGGCAATTGCCGTAATGGGCGCGCTCGCTGTGCTTGGTCGGGCCGGCATAGGCGGTCAAGCCGGTATGCCGCTCCAGGAAGGCGAATTGGTCCATTCCCGATTCGCCGCGGTGGTGCCAGCCGACCTCCTGCAGGCCGATCAGGTCGACGTCCAGGTCGCGGATCACCTGGGCGATGCGGTCCGGCGCGAAGCGGGCGTCCAGCCCGACGCAGCTGTGGACGTTCCAGGTGGCGACGCTGAGCGCCGCCATGCCGTCGGGAACGGGGAAACTGCGGCGGTCGGCAGGGCGGGGACGGCGGGCACGGGCTGCGCGCAACGCGGCGGCGATGCGCTGGACACGGTCGCGGCTGAAACGGATCACGGTTCCACTATCCTTTCGTCTGGCCTTCCATCCGGCCTGTCGTCCTGCCGGCCCCGGCTTCCGGCCTCGGTCCCTCGGCCCGGGCGGCCGAGAAGCCGGCTGGTCAGCCAGCCGAGCCCGATCGCCACCGCCGCCATCCCCATCAGCAGCGCGATGTCGCCGGCCCCGGGGTTGCTGATGGTGCGCTCAAGCTGGTGCCCGAGCAGATTGAAGGCAAGGATGCCGGGCGCAAGACCGACCATGGTGCCGATCACGTAATCGCCGAAGCGCAGCTTTGACGCGCCGGCGACGAGATTCACCACCGTATAGGGCGCCAGCGGCACGGCGCGGATGCCGGCCACCGCGGCGATGCCGCTGTCGGCCAGCTTTTCGTTGAGGCGGGCGATCAGCGGCCCGCCATGGCGGTCCAGCAGGTCACGCCCGGCGAGCCGCCCGGTCCAGAACATCGCCGCCGCCGAGGCGACCGCCCCCGCCATGGCGGTGGGGAAGCCCCACCACGGCCCCATGACGATGGCGGTGGCGGCGATCAGCACGGTCAGTGGGAACATGACGTAGCCGCCGGCGACATAGGCCAGCATCAGCCACAGCGGCGCCAGCGGGCTGTCGCCCAGGCCGTGGAAGGCCGACAGCACGGAGTCCAGCGTCGCCCATTCCCTGAGCGCGGTGTAGCGCCACATGCCCCAAAGCCCGAGCAGCGCCAGGATGCCGGCCAGCGTCAGCCAGTGGCGGGTGCGCGGGATGCGGGACGGCAGCACCCGGCGCACGATCTCCACCGCGCCGACCGGATGCTCGGGGTCGAAGACGCGGGCATCGGCGACGGCGGCGGCCAGCCCGTCCGGTTCGGGATCGTGCAGCGGTTCCAGCGTGCGGCCGACCGTCTTGCGCAGCGACTCGATGGCGGCGGCGAGCGAGCCCAGCCGCCGGTGCGCCGCAGCGACCTCCTCCGCCGTGGAGCCCAGATGCTCGGCGATCAGGTCGTTGCGGGTGTGCAGGATCGCCCGGCGGGTCTCCGCATGCTCCGGCCCCGGCCCGGCCTCTAGCGCCAGGTCGCATTCGGTGTCGAGCCCCATGGAGCGGTTGTTCAGGTTGGCCGAGCCGATGCGCAGCAGCCGGTCGTCGACCACCATCACCTTGGCATGGACGGTGATGCAGGCGCCGCCGTCGGTCAGGGCGGCGAACAGGCGGAAGCGGCCGTGCCGGTCGGCCTCGCGCAGCTCGCGGGTCAGCCGGGCGCGGGCGCCGAGCATGACGGTGTTCTCCAGCCAGCTGGTGGTGCGCACCGGGTTGACGACGATCACCTCCGGCCCGTCCTCCTCCGCCAGCCGGACCTTCAGCGCCTCGGCCACCGCGGTGGAGGCGAAATACTGGCTTTCCAGATAGATGACGTCGCGCGCCGCGGCGATCGCCTCCAGATGGAGCGCCTCGACCTCGCGCACCTCCTCGCGGCCGTTGCAGGCCGGATCGGTACGGGCGATGCCGACGCGGACGTCACGCAGCATCGGCTCGAAGCCGGGCGGCCAGGGATCGGCGGCCAGGGGATGGCGCCGGGCCGGGCGGCCGGGCCGCGGGGCGGGGGGCGTCAGCCTTTCGCCGGTCGCCCGCGCCCAGCGGTCGCGGAACATCTCGCCCAGCGCGCGGGCGGCGTCGCCGTCCACCGCCATCATGACGTCGTGGAACGGCTCGTAGGGCTTGCCGTCGGGCTGGCGCCGCCGCGGGTCATGGGCATGGTGGGCGCGGGTGTCCCAGCGGTTGGCGGTGACGTCCAGCCCGCCGCAGAAGGCGAGGCGGTCGTCGATCACCAGCAGCTTCTGGTGATGGCAGGCGCCGGTCGGATGGTCGCCGTCCAGCCGGTACTGCAGGCGCCGGTGGGTCAGCCAGTTGCGCAGCATGAAGGGATGCGACCAGCGGGCGAGGTCGAACAGCTCGGCATAATCCCACTTCAGCACATGGATGTGCAGGTCGGGCCGCGTCGTCGCCAGCCAGTTTAGCAGCGTGCCGAGCCGGTCGGGCCGGCGCGGGCGGCGGGTCTGCGGCATCAGGCGGATGCGGGCGTCGAAATCCCAGGCGGTCATGTAGATGCTGCGACGGGCGCGCCGCATGGCCGCCTTGGCCAGCGCGAAATAATCCTCCGCGTCGACGATGACGCCCAGCCTTGTGGTGTCCTCCACCCGCCAGCAGGTCCGACCCGGCTCCAGGATCGGCCGCAGCACGCCCGCGGCTCCTGTCGCGGAACCGGCGTTCTCAGGCAACGGTCCGGCAGGCGGGAATGGCTGGGGCGAATGGGCGTACATGGCGTCCGATCGGGTGCGTGTCCTGGGTCATAACATGTGGGAAGGCCATTCCTTCCTCACCCTTCGCCATTTGGTGAGGGAGGATGGGAATTGCAGCCATCCAGGCCACGCTGCCGGTTGAAAAATCGGGGGTCGGGAAATCGAGGCCGGCCGGGAAAACCCGGACGCTAATTCTGTTGCCCGGCGGGGGTGGGGGCGCTTACGGTCGCATGTCGCACCATATGACGCATTTCCCTTCCGATCCGTTCGCCAAGATGCCGCGCCCCGTGATCCGCCGCCTGATCGATGCCGTGCCGACCGCCGTCCTGCCGATGGCGGCGGGGATCGGGCTGTCCGCCCTGGTGGCGCCGCAGCCGGATGCCGCCATGTCCCTGCTGCGCGGGCTGGCGGTGACGCTGCTGCTGACGCTGCCGTCGCTGGCGGTCGGCACGGCGCTCGGCACCCTGGCGGGGTCGTGGGCGGCGGTGGCGCCGCGCTCGGCCGGCGGACTGGCCGGACGGCTGCTGGCCGGGGCCGGGGCGCTGCTGCCGGGCTTCCTGCTGGCGGCGCTCGCAGCCCTGGCAGTGCGGGTGGGAGCGTCCGCGGCCCCGCTGGGCTGGACCGCGCTGTCCGTTCCCGCCGCCTGCCAGGCCGCCCGCTTGGCGTTGCCGGCGATGGAGCGGGCGCTGGGTTCCGGGCCGGAGGGCGGCGCGGTGCGCATGGCCCGCGGGCTGGGATTGGACGAGCGTACCGTGCTGCGCCACCACGCCCTGCCGCAGGCGGTGGCCCCGGTGATGGGAGGCTTGCGCGCCGCGGTGCTGGCCGCAATGGTCGGGTCGGTGGCGCTGGAAAGCCTGCTGGACCTGCCGGGGGCGGGGGCGCTGATGATCGATGCCGCCCGTGTCGGTTCGGCCGCGGGGGCGGTGCCGGCCCTGGTGGCGCTGGGCGGGCTGACCGCCCTGCTGAACGCGCTGGGCCTCGGGGTGCGCGACTGGATCGACCCGGCCAACCACAGCTCCACGCCCTATCAGGGGGCGTGACCCACGAAGGCGCCCGATCGAAGGACCCGTATGGCCGAGTTCGACCAACCGCCGCTTTCCCAGCCGGAGCCGCAACCCACCGGCTTCGCCCGTGGCCTTTCGGGTGCCGCCGTGCTCGCCGCCCTGGCGCTCGCCGCCGCCGCCGCGCCGCTGATGGCCGACGGCAGTGCCTTGCACCGGCTCGACGCCGATCCGGTCGCCGCCGCGCTGCTCGACGGGCGGGGCAGCCTGTCCTTCGCACTGCTGGCCGCGGTGCTGGGCGGAGCCCTGGGCATCGGCTGGGCGCTGCTGGCCGGGCTGGCCGGCACGCTGGTCGGCAAAGGGGCGGAGCGGCGCATCGTCATCGCCGCCCAGCGGATGGCCGGTTGGCCGCTGGCCCTGCTGGTTCCGCTGGCAGGGGGGCTGCTGGGGCAGGTCTGGTTGCTGGCGCTGGTCACCGCGCTGACCGCCGCTCCCGCCGTCGCGGCCCTCGCCCATGCCGAGCTGTCGGTCCTGATGCGGGCGGAGTTCCTGACCGCAGCCCGTGCCGCCGCCCTGCCCGAGCGGGAGGTCCTGCGCCGGCACCTGATCCCCAACCTAATGCGGCCGCTGCTGGCCGCCGGAACGCTGGCCCTGCCGCGCGTGCTGGCGGCGGAGAGTTTCGCCAGCCTGCTCGGCCTCGGCCTGCCGCCGACGCTGGGCAGCTGGGGCGCTTCGGTCGGGCTGGCGGCGCGGCTGGGCGACCCGGTGGCTTTCGCCCCGCCGGCCCTGCTGCTGGCACTTGCCCTCTGGGCCGCCTGCGCCATCGCCGACGGCGTGGCGGCCGGCGTCCGCAAGCCATGAATTGCCGCAAGCCATGAACCATATCGCCGCCAAACCCGCTCCGGTGGAAACCGAGGCGCTGACCCTGATGCTGGGCGACCGCGTCCTGCTCGACCGTGCCAGCCTGCGGGTGGAGCGCGGCCAGGTGCTCGCGGTCACCGGCGGGGCCGGCAGTGGCAAGACCGCCTTGCTCGGCGCGCTCGCCGGCCGGCCGCCGGCCGGTGTCGACGTGGCGGGCGGCGTCCGCATCGACGGGCATCTGCTGATCGCCCAGGGCGGCCGGCTGGCGCCGCGCCGGCCGCTGGCCCTGCAGGTGGCGGAAGTGGTCGGCCATCATCTGGGACTGGACCTGCGGGGGGCGCTGCGCCGCATGGCCGACGGGCTGGACCGCATGGGCGTCCCGCCGGCCGCCCGCCGCTTCGACCTGCCTCCGGAACAGCTTCCGGACTCCCTGCGCTGGGCTTGCCTGTTCGCCATGGCGGCGGCGGTCGGGCCGGCGGTGCTGCTGGTCGACGCGCCGGCCGCCGGGTTGGACCCGACGGTGCGGTTGCGGCTTCTCCATCGGCTGGCGGATTGGGCGCGGGCCGACGGGGTGGCCCTGATCCTTGCCGGCCGGCCGGAAGACGGGGTGGCCGGACCGGCCGACCACGTGCTGGCGCTGCGCCGTGGCCGTCTGCTGCCGCCCATCCCGCTGCGCGCCGGCCCGCTGGAGCCGCTGGAGCCGCCGGGCACCGCCCGCCTGCACGCCCGCGGCGTCGGCATGTCCTATCCGCTGGCCCCCGGGCCGCGGGGGGAGGCGCGGTCGCTGGCCGTGCTGCATGGCATCGACCTCGACCTGCGGACGGGCGAGACGCTGGTCCTGCTGGGCGAGACCGGCAGCGCCAAGGCGACGCTCGCCCGGTCTCTGCTCTGTCTGCCGCCGCCGACGGCAGGGACGGTGGTGTGGATGGGCCGCGACCTGATGGCCGCCGCCACGCCGCCGGCCGCCGGGGAGGAGCCGAACCATGGCGGCCTGCGGCGCGCCCGGCGCGACCTGCAGCCGCTGTTCCCCGACCCGGCCGCCTCCTTCGACCCCGCCATGACCGTTGGGACCCAGCTCGCGCTGGTGCTGGAAAACCTGCGTCCGGACATTGCCGCCGACCGCCGCGACCACCGCATCGACGAGGCGCTGGAGGAGGCCGGCCTGCGTCCGGAGGCGGCCCTTCGCTGGCCCGCGGCGCTCACCGCCGCGGAAGCCGCCCATGCCGGACTTGCCCGCGCCATCCTGTCGGAGCCGCGCGTCCTGGTCGCCGACGAACCCGCCGCCGGCCTGTCGGCGGAGGAGCGCGAGCGCTTCCTCGACACGCTGATGGCGGTGCGCGACCGCCGCCGCCTGTCGCTGATCCTGGCGACCGAACGCTATGGCGAGGGGTTGCGCGACGCCCATCGCGGCATCGTGATGCTGGCCGGCCGGGTGGTGGAGAGCGCGGACGCCGGGACGTTGCGGACCGCGCCGCTGCATCCCTACAGCCGCGCCATGCTGGCCGCGTCGCTCGGCGGGCGCCCGGCGCTGGAAGGCGATGCGCCGTCGGCCTTCGGCCAGCCGGCCGGCTGCCCGCTACGCCGCCGCTGCCCCTTGGCCCGGGAGTTCTGCGCCCAGGCGGTTCCGGAACTGGAGGAGGTGGCATCCGGCCACCACGTGGCCTGCCATTACTGGGACACGCCGGCGGAGGAGTGACCCGTCCGGCGGCCGATGACCGGCGACTGTCCGGAATCGGCGGACCCCGTCGGGAGCACCGGGCTCCAGCCATGAAAAAGCCCCCGCTCCGGTGGAGCGGGGGCTTTTTCACATCACGACGACCGATGAGAGATCAGGCCATCTCGACGCGCTGCGCCTCGGGACCCTTGGCGCCCTGGCGGATGGTGACGCGGACCTGCGCGCCATCGTCCAGGCCGTTGATGCCCGACCGCTCCAGCGCACGGATGTGCACGAAGATGTCCTTGCCGCCGGTGGACGGGGCGATGAAGCCGAAGCCCTTCGACACGTTGAACCACTTCACCGTGCCGTCGACGGTCTCGCCGTCGCCTTCCGAATCGCCGTAGCCACCGCCGCCGGCGCTGTAACCGCCGCGGCTGTTGCCGCCGCCGTAACCGCCGCCGCCGTAGCCGCCGTCGTTGCCCCAGCCGTCACGCTCGCGCGGGGCGCGCGACGGGCGGCTCGGAGCGGCGGTCGAGGTGTCGACCGCATGGATGGTGGCGACCTGCGGGCCCTTCGGGCCGCGCGACAGGTCGCAGGTGATGGTGGCGCCTTCGGGCAGGCTGTCGTGTCCGCAGAACTGCAGAACCGTGGAGTGCAGGAAAGCGTCGGGCGAACCATCGTCGGGGGTGACGAAGCCGAAGCCCTTGGTGGCGTTGAACCACTTGACGGTAGCGCGGATGTCGCGCTGGGTGATTTCAGGAGCGCGGAAGGAAGAGCGCTGCGGACGGTCGAACATCAGTATCGTCTCATCTGTCGTGTTAAACCCCGCCCCGGCAAGAACCAAAGTAGGGAGACCCGGAACAGGGCGAGCGAAGGATGATCGGTTCCGCCTCATAATTCAATCACGATCGCGCGATTTCTCCACACGCGCACAATAAAAGCGCCGCCGCCGCCTGTCGGGCAGGCGGGGCGGGGCGATTTCGCCGTATTTGTGCAGATGCAGCGCGAGCGGCGCGGCTCACGCGTCCCGACCCGTGCCGGTCAGGCGCCGTGGCACTTCTTGTATTTCTTGCCGCTGCCGCAGGGGCAGGGATCGTTGCGGCCCACCTTGGGGCCGCTGCGCGGACGGGCGCCCAGCTGTCCGTCCACATAGAACCAGCGGCCGTCCTGATGGGTGAAGCGGCTGGTCTCGTGGTGGGTCATCGGCTTGCCGTTCATGCTGAAGCGGGCGACGAACTCCACGATCCCTTCGCTGTCACCGGGCTGGCCGGCTTCGGTCGAGCGGATCTCGACACCGGTCCATACGCTGTTCTTGGCCCAGGTCTCGATCTCTTCCCGGTTGAAGTCGTCGCGGGTGCTGGGCAGCAGCGTGTCGTGCAGATAGTCGATGTTGCCGGTGGCGAAGGCCGAATAGCGCGACCGCATCAGCGCTTCGGCCGTCGGGGTGGGCATGCCGGCCAGATAGGGACCGCAGCAGGCGTCCAGCGGCTTGCCGGAACGGCAGGGGCATTCGGCGGCGGTCTGGGTCGTGTCGGTCATGGCCTGCTCTCGGGTGATGCGTGGTCCGGCGTCGCAATCCGCCGTCCCGAACGGGCGGGCCGGCTTGCGGGGCGCATCCATAGCGCAGCCGTACGCCGCTTCTCAAGAGCTTGGTTGGGGAACCGGTCGCAAACGGCCCGGCCTTGCGCCGGCATTCCGCCACCGCTATCAAGCCGCCCCGTCCCAACCCTCCCGGAAGGCCGAGCATGCCTGCCAAAGCGCCCCGCAAAGCCGCCACCCCGAGGACGCGGCCCGACCTGTCCCTGGAGTCGGGCTTCGGCCCCGGCCGCCGCGTCTGCGGCATCGACGAGGTCGGGCGCGGTCCGCTCTGCGGTCCGGTGGTCGCCGCCGCCGTGGTCCTGCCGCCCGGCGGGCTGCCGCCGGAGATCGCGGCGCAGATCGACGACAGCAAGGCGGTCACCCGCCGCCTGCGCGAGGAGATCGAGCCGGCCATCCGCGCCCATGCGCTTGCCTTCGCCATCGCCGAGGCGTCGGCCGCGGAGATCGACGACCTGAACATCCACAGGGCGACGCTGCTGGCGATGAAACGGGCCTTCCACGCCCTGCCGGGCACGCCGCCCGACGCGGCGCTGGTGGACGGCCGCTTCACCCCGGACCTGGGCTGCGAGGCGGTGGCGGTGGTCAAGGGCGACAGCCGCAGCCAGTCCATCGCCGCTGCCTCTATTCTCGCCAAAGTGGCGCGTGACAGCGAGATGTTGCGGTTGTCGGTCCAGTATCCACACTATGGATGGGACCGAAACGCCGGCTATCCGACGCCTGAACATCTGGAGGCGCTGATCCACCATGGTGTTACGCCGCATCACCGAGTCAGTTTTGCACCAGTGAAACGTCGAATGGCACAGGGCGGCTGAGCCGTCGTCACTTGGCAAAGAAAGCTGTTGACGGCGACTCGGCCGCGACTCATTGTCCGGCCGAGTCCCAGTTCTTTGCCGGTCGTGAAATGCTCCCTGAAAACCGTATCCTGGTCGGCGATTGCATCGCTCTCATGAACGATCTGCCGCCCGCGTCGGTCGATCTCGTCTTCGCCGATCCGCCCTACAACTTGCAGTTGGGAGGCGAGCTGCTGCGGCCGAACCACACCCGGGTCGCCGGGGTGGATGACGAGTGGGACAAGTTCGACGATTTCGAGGCCTACGACCGCTTCACCCGCGACTGGATGGCGGCCGCCCGCCGCATCCTGAAGCCGGAAGGCTCGCTGTGGGTGATCGGCAGCTATCACAACATCTTCCGCGTCGGCGCCACGCTGCAGAATCTGGGCTTCTGGATCCTGAACGACATCGTCTGGCGCAAGACCAACCCGATGCCGAACTTCCGCGGCACCCGCTTCGCCAACGCCCACGAGACGATGATCTGGGCGGCCCGCGACAAGGACGCGCGCTACCGCTTCAATTACGAGGCGATGAAGAACCTCAACGAGGATCTTCAGATGCGCAGCGACTGGCTGCTGCCGATCTGCAGCGGCGGCGAGCGCCTGCGCGACGAGGACGGCAAGAAGACCCACCCGACGCAGAAGCCGGAATCGCTGTTGTACCGGGTGATCCTGTCCTCGTCCCGCCCCGGCGACGTGGTCCTCGATCCCTTCTTCGGCACCGGCACCACCGGTGCGGTCGCCAAGCGATTGGGGCGCAAATGGATCGGGCTGGAGCGCGATGACACCTACGTCAAGGCGGCCCAGGCCCGCATCGATGCGGTGGAGGAGGCGCCGGAGGCGGCGGTCCTCGACACCCCGCCCAAGCGCAGCGCGCCGCGCATTCCCTTCGGCTGGGTGGTGGAACGCGGCCTGCTGCGCCCGGGATCGACCCTGTTCGACCATCGCCGCCGCGTCGCCGCCCGCGTGCGCGCCGACGGCACGCTGATCGGATCCGGCCCGCGCGGCGACCATCGCGGCTCGATCCACCAGGTCGGGGCGGCGATGGCCGGGCTGCCGGCCTGCAACGGCTGGACCTTCTGGCATTACGAGGAGGGCGAGGATCTGCGCCCGATCGACGTGCTGCGCGAGCGCATCCGCTCGGAGATGCACTGAGTCCGCCCCAGACCTGTCCGTCCGGTATGGTCTCGGCGAGGGACGGCGGCTTGGCAGCGGTGGCGCCGCCGTGCTAGGGCTGTCGCCCATGAACAAGCTCTTCGCCACCGTCACCGCCCCGGTGCCGCGTTCGGCCCCGGCCGCGCTGTCCACCCGTTGTTTCGTGCGTGATCTCGTGATGGACGCGCTGATCGGCGTCTATGCCCATGAGCGGCGGAAGCCCCAGCGCATCCGCCTGAACCTGGATCTCGAGGTGATCGCTCCCGGCGTCACCGGCGAGGACATGGCAACGGTCGTCAAGGGCATCGTCACCCAGGGCCACGTCACGCTGGTGGAGACGCTGGCCGAGCGCATCGCCGAGCGCTGCCTTGCCGACGCGCGGGTGACGCAGGCCAAGGTGCGGGTGGAGAAACTGGACGTCTTCCCCGACGCCGCCAGCGTCGGGGTGGAGATCGAGCGCGCCCGCGCCTGACCGTTTCGCCCCCAACGAAGGAAGCCGCCTCCCGTGTCCCCGCTCGCCGTCCTCACCGCCGAACAGACCGCCGCCCGTCTTCCCTTTCCCGCCCTGTGCGTCGCGGTGGCCGCCGCCGCGCGCGATTATGCCGCCGGCCGCATCACCAGTCCGGAACGGCAGGTGCTGCCGCTGCCCGAAGGCGGGGTCCTGCTGTCGATGCCGGCCACCGCGGCGGACATCGCCATCCACAAGCTGGTCAACGTCAATCCCGGCAACGGCGCCAAAGGGCTGCCGACCATCCATGGGGTGGTGAGCGCCTTCGACGCCCCGACCGGCGCGCCCCGGCTGATCCTGGACGGGCCGACCGTCACCGCGCGCCGGACCGCCGCCGTGTCGATGCTGGCGATCCGAACGCTGGTTCCGGCGGCGCCGCGCCATGTCGCGCTGCTCGGCGCCGGCACCCAGTCGGCGGGCCATGTGGCGGCCCTCGCCGCGCTGTATCCCGGTATCCGCATCGACATCCACAGCCGCAGCCTGGAGACGGCTGCCGCCTTCTGTACGGCGCAAGGCGGGCCGGGGGTGGAGTTGCGGCCGATGAGCGGCCCGGTCGACCCGGCCGCGGACGTGGTGATCGCGCTGACCACCAGCCTGTCCCCGATCTATGACGAGACGCCACGCCCGGACCGCCTGCTGGTCGGAGTCGGCGCCTTCAAGCCCGAAATGGCGGAGTTCGGCCCGACCGCCGTCCATGGCAGCGAGCTGTTCGTCGACGACCCCGCCGGCGCTCGCCACGAGGCCGGCGACTTCATCCAAGCCGGAGTGGAGTGGGCCGGGGTCAAGTCACTGGTCGATGCGCTGGACGGCCAAGCGACGCAGGGGCGTCCGCGCCTGTTCAAGAGCGTCGGCTGTGCCGCCTGGGACTTGGCCGCAGCACGCTGCGCATTGGGGCAGGCCGTGTAAGCCGGCCCCTCGGCACATTGCATCACCGCCGCAGCGGCACCGCCCGCTTCACCAGCCGGCGGTCCATGTCGGCGCTTGTCACCGTCGGCTCGCCCAGGCTGCGCATGGCGAAGGCGAAGGTATCCATCACCCGGTCCAGCACGATCTCCTGGTCGTCCGGGCGGCGGCTGACCGACACCACGGCATAGCCGGCGGCACGGGCCACCGCCGGTTCGCCGCGCAGGCCGCGCAGGCCCCAGCCGGCGAGCGCATCCTTGCAGCGGAACAGCTCGGCGGCGAAGCCGCCGGCCGACTGGGTCCGGCCGACCACATAGGCGGCGGCGACCGCCAGCGGTGCCAGCAGCCCGTCCCAATCCAGGCAATCCTCCCGCCCGACCCACACGCCGCCGACCGAGCAGGCGGCGGCGCCGATCGCCTCGCCCAGACCGGCGCGGAAGGCACGCAGGCTCGCGACCGCGTCCGCCGCCGGCATCGGCTCCACCCGGCGTCCCTCCGGCATCAGCATCAGCCGGCCCGCCCACTCCGACGAGGGCGGCAGCTGTTCGGTCAGGCGCGCGAGCAGCGCCTCGCGGGCGGCAGCGAAGGGGACGACCTCGGACATCGGGGCCTGCGGCAATGGTGGGGAGGGGAGGGCGAGAAAAAGCCTGAGTTGCCGCGAACTGTCAAGAGCGAGCCTGCGCACTGGCAACCCATGGCTGCGGCCCTGGCGCGTTGTCACAGGTCATGGGCGTGAAAACGGTCCCTTCGGGAAAAAATGCGAAGCTTCATGTTTTTCCACTTGCCAGGGTTCGCTGGCGGTTTTATAAGGCGGCCTCCGTTCCCGGTTAGCTCAGTTGGTAGAGCAGCGGACTGTTAATCCGCTTGTCGCTGGTTCGAGTCCAGCACCGGGAGCCATTACGCGGGTGTAGCTCAGTTGGTTAGAGCGCCGGCCTGTCACGCCGGAGGCCGCGGGTTCAAGTCCCGTCACTCGCGCCATTCTCCTTTTCCATCCAAATCGACGCATAGCTCCATCGCGACTGCCCCACCGGGCGGCTTCGCGCTATCATGCGTCCTTCGCCGTGTTCACGATGCGGCCGATGGCGCCGGTTCCCTGTTGTACGGAGTCCACGCGCCGAACGGCCGCGCACAGCCGGGGAGGAACCGCTTATGCGTTTGTCTGACAAGGTCGCCGTCGTCACCGGTGGCGGATCGGGTTTCGGCGAGGGCATCGCCCGCCGTTTCGCCGCCGAAGGGGCCCGCGTCATCGTCGCCGACCTGGACGAGGCGGCGGCCGGCCGCGTCGCCGACAGCCTGGGCGAGACGGCGCTCGCCGTCCGCGCCGACGTCGCGGTGGGGGAGGATTACGAGGCGATCGTCTCCGCCGCGCTCGGCGAGTTCGGGCGGCTCGACATCCTGGTCAACAATGCCGGCTACACCCACCGCTACGGCTCGATGCTGGACGTGGACGAGGCCACCTTCGACCGCATCTATGCCGTCAACGTGAAGTCGATCTATCACGGCGCGATCCATGCCGTGCCGGTGTTCCGCGCCCAGGGCGGCGGCGTGATCCTGAACATCGCGTCGACCGCTGGTCTCAGGCCACGGCCGAACCTGACCTGGTACAACGGCTCGAAGGGAGCGGTCATCACCCTGACCAAATCGATGGCGGCGGAACTGGCGGCTGACAATGTCCGCGTCTGCGCCATCGCCCCGGTCGCAGGCGAGACCGGCATGCTCCACCGCTTCATGGGGCAGGACACGCCGGAACGCCGCGAGCAGTTCCGCAGCAGCATCCCGCTCGGCCGCCTGTCGACCCCCGGCGACATCGCCAACGCCGCGCTCTACCTGTGCTCCGACGAAGGGAATTTCCTGACCGGCGTGTGCCTGGAGGTGGATGGCGGGCGATGCATTTGAGGGTGTTCAGTCCACCATTTGGCATCTCTCTCCCCTTGGGAGAGGGAGATGCATGGCGTGGATTCTCGGGCCAGGCACGCGGTGCGTCCCCCTCACCCTAACCCTCTCCCCGGGGGGGAGAGGGGATTGGTGCCTGATCCGAAGATGCCTCATGTCGCATCGGCAGCGGCGGGCTGACGTCGTTTCGAAGCTGATCTTCGCCGCCGACGGGAAGCCCCTCCGATCCGCCTGTGGTGGCGGTCTGCGAGGACTGAGGCGAATGTCCGACATCGGCCATCTCCGCCTCAACCGCCTCTTCATCCTCCCGCCTCTCGTCCGGCAGCACGGCGTTCAGCAGGCGTGCGATGTCGTCGGTGGGGCGCAGGGCGCCATAGCCTGGCGCGTTGTAGTCCCAGTCATATTCGGCGAAGCCGCGGAACCCGGCGATCACCGGGTCGCTCGCCCAGGCCTTCCTCAACGCCTGGCGGCGCAGGTCGGCCGGCACGTCCCGGCGGAGGAAGCCGGTGTAGTCGCTGCCGGCATCCAGGCTGTCGAGCGGAGGCAGGTCGGGTAGCTCCGGCGCCTCCTCCCCGGACTTCGCCGGCAACGTGGCGGATGCCTCCCCGGCCGGCTCCGGCAGCGGCGATCCGGGCATCGACGGTTCGGGCGGGGGCTCCTCCGTCCGCACCTCGCGTTTCAGCCGCGACCAGCGGCCGAGGAAGCCTTCCGCCTCTTCGATGCGCTCAGCCATGCCGCGGCAGCCCCGTCCTGCGGCGCAGGGCCAGGGCTTCCGGATCGGCGCGGTCGCGCTTGCGCTTGTGGAAGGGGCGCTCGACGAAGTGGCGGGCGACGAAGCCGTCCATCCACAGCACCAGCGGGATGGGGAGCGGCAGCGCCTCGATCACGTCGTCGCCGGCTTCGGCATGGGCGTCGATCTCGCCGGGATCGGCGGTGACGGCCAGCAGCCGAACCCCCGGCGCCGGGCCGCCCGGCCGCAGGATGACGTAGGCGCTGGGGCTGCCGCCGTCGAGATTGTGCTTGTAGTTTTCCGCCTCGGTCGGGAACAGGGCGATCTCGGCGGTGCCGGCGTAATGCCGGGTCCAGTCCGGCCTTTCGGCCAGCACGCTCCAGTCCGGCAGGGTAGGGTCGGCCGGCACCAGCATCACCGGCTGCCAGCGCGCCTCGATCCAGGGATTGTCGACGCGCCGCCGTTCCACCACCACGCCGACGCTGCGCCGTTCGGCGCGGTCGGGCGGCGAAGTCGGGGCCGTGGAGGCCGGGGCTGCGGAGGGGGCGGTGGAGGACGGCGGGAACTCGCTGGGCATTGTCGGTGTTCCTGATGGGCTGGGACCGAACGGCCGAAGCCGGACTCTGTCCCCGGTACAACGCGCCGGCAGCCGTTTGGTGCCACGGCGCGCGGTGCTCCGACGGCTTTCCCCGAAAGGTTCGAAAGGCCCGAGGGTCGAAGGCCCAGGATCGAAGAGAAGGATGCGTCATGCGTAAGATCGCCGCCGCCCTGCTGCTGTCGGGCCTTCTGTCGGGCGTGCCTCTGCTTGCCGCGGTCGCGCAGCAGCAGAACCAGCAGCAACCCGAATCGGGTCAACCCGCGGCGGCACCTGTCGAGTCCGGATCGAAGGAGTCGGCCGGCGATGCGCTCGCGCGGGATGGCAAGGTCCAGGAAAGCCAGGATCCGCATCCCACGGCGCAGGGAACCAAACCGCCGAACCCGTCCAGTTCCGCCGCCACCGGCAGCCAGGAACTGCAGCAGGCGCTCGCCGACGTGCGCCGGGCACCGCCCGACCTGAACGGCAACCCGGTGCCTCGCCCGAACCAGTGGGCGAGCGAGCCGGATCAACCGAACGAGCCGACGCGGTCGCAGAACCCGTCCGATCTCACCAGCCAGGAGGTGAAGTAGGATCGCTAACCCGATACCCGACGGCTGCGGATTCGGATCAGGCCGCTGCCGTCCGGGTCGGCGCGGTCGGGCTTCAGCATGGCGTCGAGCAGGCGGGCATCGCTGGTCCAGTAGGGCACGTACCAGGCGCGGTCCGGGTCCATCACCAGCGCCCGCCCGGTCGCGGCGTCGTAGGCGCCCAGCGGTGCGATGTGGCCGACGCCGACATCGCCGGTCAGGGTGCCCTGGTCGAAGGCCAGCAGGATGATGTCGTCGGCGTTGCGTTCGTTCTCGGCCAGGATGCGGCGCAACTCCGCCAAGGTGGCGGGGGAGGCATCGCGCGGGCGCCAGACCTCGACGTCGGCGTCGATGCCGTAGGCGCCCAGGCTGCGGCGGACATAGGTGATCAGTTCGCCGAAGGAGACGCCTTCGCCGTCGTCGGCGGTGGCGGCGCGCCAATGGTCGTCGTCCAGCCGGTTCAGCACGTCCCGGGCGGTCACCAGCCGCTCCGACGCCAGCCCCGGCAACCCGCGGAGCGCATTCAGCATCATCGTCACGCTGGCCAGCGAGCAGGAGGCGCTGGTCGTCTGCGGCACGTAATAGGGGCTGAGCGCCCAGTAATCCGGCGCGGGGGCGCTGCGGACATAGTCGGTGGCGCGGGTGATCGGCACCGCGTCGGGACCGAATTTCGGCTTCAGGTCCTCCTGGGCCACCTGGGTGGTGGCCTTGACGGTCCCCTGGTTGGTTCCCTGGGCCAGGGCGGGCACTGCCGGGCAGGCGGTCCACAGCAGGAGGCCGGCTCCCAGAACCTTCGCCACGGCTCCTGCGGTCCACTTCGCTTGCATCATCGGAAACGGTCTCGGTCTGTCCGGTCTGGAGTTGGAACGCGCCGCGTTCCTTCCGGAGCGCGGCGCGGCCTGCATATGGTGCGCTGCAAGGCGGGAGCCAAGCAGGGGGCACGGCTGCGGCGATTGCGCTTGTGCCGGCCCCCCGAAGGGTCCCTCGGAATGGGTTCTCCTCGAACGCATGTGGGCGAAGCCTCCCTTGCTCGACCTTCGAGCAAAACAGGCTCCGCCCACCGCAGGGGCCGGTGCGTCGGGGGCGTACCCCCGATGCGCCGGCTTATCGGGATCGCGCGATCAGACGCCGTCCCAGAAATGCTCCAGCCCGACCAGGCCGACGCCCTCGGCGCCCATCTTGGCCCAGGCGAGGTCATGGATGCCCATCGCGAAGGCCGGCGAGGAGGCCTGGAGCGAATAGTCGCCCCAATAGGCGTTGGTGAACATCGGCTTGGCGATCACGTCGTGGTCGCCGTATTTCGGCACGTTGTAGACGAGGTTGTTGTCGATGACGAAGTCGTTGGCGCTCAGCAGCTCCATGTAGTCGTCGAGCGGCAGGGTCCCCATCACCACGTTCTTGGTGATCGTGTTGTTGTGGGGATCGCCGGCGGTGCCGTGGACCGGCTGCCATTCGATGCGGATGAAGTCTTCCTTGTTGCTGGCGATGACCGCGAAGTTGTTGGTCACCACGTTGTTGTCGCCGCCATGGATCTGCACCGAGGCCCAATCGGCGTCCTTGATGAAGTTGTCCTTGACGGTGATGCCGCCGGCCATGTCGTCCAGATAGATGCCGAAGCCCTTCTGGCCGTACATCCAGCTATCCTGGGCGCTGGTGGCGAGGCCGTTGGCATGCTCGATCCGGTTGCCCTGGATGATCATGCCGGTGTTGGCGCTGGAGCGGCCCAGGACCTCGATGGCGCCGCCGTCGGCGGTCTCCAGGCCGGTGTAGGAGATGTTGTTGTACTGGACGACGTTGTTGTGGTTCACCGTGTCGGTGGTGCCGCCGTAATCCTTGAACGAGATGCCGTAGCGGGCGCTGTGGTCGATGTCGTTGTTGGAGATGACGTTGTTGTCGACGCCGGTGCCGAAGATGCCGGACACCGCCTTGCGCACTTCGCCGATGTTGCTGATGCTGTTGGCATAGATGCTGTTGCCGTTGCTGCGGCCGTCCATCTCGATGCCGTTTTCCGCCAGATGATTCAGCGTGTTGTGGGCGATCTGGTTGTTGGACGAGGCCGCCGTCAGCTTGATCGCGGTGCCGACGTTCAGGAAGCTGTTGTCGCTGATGTGGTTGCCGCTGGACTTGGTCAGCAGCAGGGCGTCGCCGCCGGTGGTGGTGTTCTTGAAGGTCAGCCCGTCGATGGTGACGTTGTTGGCGCCGTTCAGCTTGATCAGCGTGTCGAGCCGCGGCACCTCCACCCCGGTCGACGCGAAGCCGGAGCTGGCGGCCTTGTACAGCAGCTTGCCGTCCGACGCGCGCCAAGCGAACTCGCCGGCCTGGTCGACATAGGCGGCGTTGTTCAGCAGCTTGTAGGTGGTGCCTTCCGCGAAGGGCAGGGAGGCGCCGTTCTTCAGCATGATGGTGCGGGTGGAGGCGTTGAAGCTGGCGATGGTGCCCAGCGTGTCGCCCAGCCGTTCGGCATCCATGATCTGGATCAGCGTGCCCGGCTGGATATCGGCGGCGGTCACGTCGGTGCCGTGCGAGCGGATGGACCAGCCGCTGGGGCCGCCCGAGGCGGCATCGGCGAAGTGCCAGCCGCTGGTGACGTCGGAGGCGTCGTAGGCGAACTTTTCGGCCAGATGCTGGCGGACGTCGCCGACGATCAGGTCGAGGTTGCTGGCGCTGCCGAGCTTGGCCGAATAGAGGCCGTTGCCCTCGCTGGTGAAGCCCTTCACCACCTCGCCGCCGCTGAGCACCGGCTTCTCGCCCGGATAGTTCTGGAAGCTGTGGCCGTTGTCGAGCGCGGTCAGCTCCAGCGTCTTGGCCAGGTGATAGGTGCCCTCGCGGACATAGGTGGTGTCGACGGCCGGGTTGGCCCGCATGGCGGCCTGGGCCTTCTCCAGGCTGGCGAAGGGGCCGTCGGTGCCGTCGGCGTTCGGGGCCGACAGCTTGCCGGACCAGCTGTCCTTGCCGTTGGCGGCGACGTAGAAGGCCGGCTTGGTCGGAGCGGTCGGAACCGGGGTCTGGGTGGAAGGCGTGTTGCTGAACAGGTCGACGCCGGCCTTGATGTTCAGGGCACCGCCCCAGTAGAGGCCTTCCTGGCCCTTGACCACGTCCTTGCCGTCGACCGCGCCCTTGTCATAGGTGACGATGCTGTCGGTGGCGGCGACGGTGTGGCCGTTGATGGAGACCGACTTGACGAACAGGTTGCGGTCGACGCCATTGACGGTGGCGTCGTTGTCGTACCAGACCTGGACGGTGTGGGCCTTGGTCGGGTCGATGTCGGCGGTGAATTTATAGCCGGTGGTGGTCGCCGCCGCCTTGGCGTCGCCGATCACCTGCCCGTCGACCAGCAGCTTGAAATGCGCCGCCTGACCGCCGGCCGAGGTGCCGTAGGCGTTGACGACGATGTCCACCGACTTGGAGGGCGGCGGCGGGGGCGGCGGGACATAGGCGCCGCCGAAATACTCCTCCGGCACGCCGAAGGTCAGCGCCCCGCCCCAGAACAGCCCCTCCTGGCCGGCGACGACGAACTTGCCGTCCACCGGACCCTTGTCGTAGGACGCCATGTCGGAGGTCGAGGCGATGGTCTTGCCGTCGATGTTGATCGACTTGACGAACAGGTTGCGGTCGACCCCGTTGACGGTGGCGTCGTTGTCGTACCAGATCTGGATCTTGTGGGCCTCGTTCGGATCGACCTTGGCGGTGAAGCTGTAGTCGGTGGGCGAGGTGGCGCTGACCCAGGCATCGCCGACCACCTGATCGTCGACCAGCAGCTTGAAATGCGGCGCCTGACCGGCGGCGCTGTTGCCATAGGCGCTGACCTTGATGGTCGTGGTCATGCTGGCGGCCGGCTCGGCATCGGGCACCGTGGCGGCGGACGGGAACAGCGTGGCAGGCAGCGGAACGTTCAGCGCGCCCGGCCAGTACATTTCGGTCTGCCCGGCGATGACGTTCAGGCCGTCGACCTTGCCGGTGTCGTACTTGACCGACGGGTCGATCGACAGGATGGTCTTGCCGTTCACCTCGAACGACTTGACGAACAGGTTGCGGTCCTCGCCGTTAACCGTGTCGTCGTTGTCGTAGACCAGCTGCAGCGCATGCGCCTTGTCGGCCGGCACGTTGGCGGTGAAGACGTAACGCGACTGGGTGGCGGAGGCGACGGTGGCTTCACCGATGCTGGTGCCGTCCAGAAGCAATTGGAAATGCGGCCATTTTCCGTCGGCGGACATGCCCCAGGCATTGACCGCGAAGGTGACCTGGATGGTGCCGTCCGAATTGGTGGTAGCCATTTTGGAACTCCGCTTTATGGGTATCGCCTTGTTCCGCAGGCTCGTCTGTTAGGCTTAATCGGGTACTAACACTTATGGTTAGGAAATTATGAATTAGGGCGTTTCCCGTGGCAGGATTGAGACAAAAAACGGACGATCGTTTTTTATTCGAATCAGAGAAAAATGAAACTACGCCAGGACGATGAAGCTGGCAGACCGAGGCAGGCAGTTTTTGCCCAGTTACCTCCGGCTTGGCGGTTTCCATTTGGCGGGAGCCTTGTAGAAGAAGAGCCGAGGCCTCTTTCTTGGGTGAGCCGACTTGGCAATGACGACGGAGAACGTCTTCATGCCGTCCTAGCAAGCGAATGGAACCGGGAGCCATGGTTCCGCGTCTAGAACGAGCGTCCTTGCGGCGCACGGTGCGACGTGCGGAGGGCGATCGGCGTGGACAGCGGCATGGGTGACGGCAAAGCCAGCGAACGGGGACGCGTCGACCGGGTCAGGCTTGCGCTCTGGCTGCTGGGCATTCTTGCCGGGGCAGCATCGCTGTGGGTGTTGCAGGCGGCGGCCTCGATCCTGATTCCGCTGGTGTCCGCCTTCTTCGTCGCCGTCGCGGTGGCGCCGGTCGGCCGCTGGGTGCGCGACCGGGTGCCGCGCCGGCTGTCCTGGCTGGGACTGGCAGCGTCGATGCTGCTGATCCTGACCATCATCGCACTCTTTTTCGGCTCCATCGCCTTGGTGGCGCAGCGCGTGGCGGAGGATTTCCCGCAATATGCGGACGCCCTGGGAAAGCTGTGGGCCAAGGCGAACCACTGGATCCAGGGCGCCAAGGCCGATCTAACGGCGCAAGCCGGGCAGGGGAGCGCCGATCAAGGAAGCGGGCAGGGGAACGCGGCGCCGGTTGATCCGATCACCGGCTTCGCCAAGGCGGCCCTGTCCTCCGCCGGGCAGACTGTCTCGGTCCTGGTGATGACCGTCTTCCTGTCGCTGCTGATGCAGATGGAAGCCCCGGTCTGGCGCGAGAAGATCATCATCACGCTCGGCCGCGAGCGCTGCCGTATGGCGGTGGAGGCGGTGACCGCCATCGCCCAGCAGTTCCGCCGTTATCTGGTGGTCAGCAGCGTGCTGGGGCTGATCACCGGCGCGCTGTATGTCGGCTGGCTGTCGTTGTTCGGGGTGGATCTGGTCCTGCTGTGGGGCTTCCTGGCTTTCCTGCTGAATTACGTGCCGGTGGTGGGGTCCGTGGTGGCGGGGGCGCTGCCCGTCCTGCTGACCCTGGCGACGCAGGATGCCGGCACGGCGATGGCGGTCGCCGCCGGCCTGCTGGTGATCGAGCAGGTGATGGGCAACTTCGTGGCGCCCCATATGCAGGGCAAGCAGCTGGCGATCTCGCCCCTGGTGGTGATGGTCGCGCTTCTGCTGTGGAGTTGGCTGTGGGGGGCCGCCGGGGCGTTGCTGGCGGCCCCGATGGCGGTGCTGATCGCCATCACCCTGAACCACGCCGAAGCGCTGCGGCCCTTCGCCATCTTCATGAGCGACCAGAGCGACCGCGAACGCTTCGACGCCCACACACGCCCGGAATGAGGGCCGGCGGCTGGATGGGGATAGGGCACGCCGGTCCGGGCCCTTCATCATCACCAGCAAGTTTGCCGTTGGACAGGTCGTGGCATGCGTGCTTGGCTCACGCATCATCCGATGCCCGGGAAACAGCGAAGCATGATCATTGCACAGCTATCGGATCCACATCTACAACCGCATGGCGTCCTCTATCAGGGGGTCGCGGACTCGAACGGAATGTTCCGGACGGCGGTTGAACAGATCAACCGTCTGATGCCCCGGCCCGACCTTGTGCTCTTGAGCGGCGACGTGGTGGATGGGGGAACGATGGCCGAGTATGCCGTCGCACGGGAACTGCTTGGAGAACTCCAGCCGCCCCTGCTGCTCATTCCCGGCAATCACGACGAACGCGAGGCTTTCCGGTCGAGCTTCGCCGATCACGATTACCTGCCCGCGACGGGACCGCTCCACTTCAATGTTCGAAACCGTGGTCCCGTCCGGGTGATCGGGCTGGATGTGACCATCCCGGGGCGTCACCATGGCGACATGGATGACGCCGCCGCGGCTTGGCTGGAAGAGACGCTGGCATCGGAGCCGACCCGGCCCACCCTCATCATGATGCATCAGCATCCCTTCAGCAGCGGGATTCCCTACATCGACGAGTATAGCTGCCGGAGAGGCGAGCGGCTTTCCGCCATCGTCGGGAAATATCCTGCCGTCGAGCGGATCCTGTGTGGGCACATCCACCGGTTCATGCAGCTGCGCTTCGGAGGAACGATGCTCTGCACGGCACCGAGCACGACGACGGCCATCGCGCTCCGCCTTCAGCCTGATGCGGTCCCGGCCTCCTATATCGAGCCACCGGCCTTTCTCCTGCACCATTGGACAGCCGGCAGTGGCCTCATTACCCATATGGTGCCGATCGGGACGTTCGCCGGTCCATACCCTTTTGCCTGATGGTCGAGACGACAGGAAACCTGACGGAAGACTGACGGTTCCATGTTGCGCTGAACTGACAGTTTAGCTTTGCGCGTACAGGTTGAAAACGCATAAGTAGAATTATGGAAATTATTGGCGGGTTTCATCGCCTGCGGAAAATAATCGGAGGCACGCGGAATAATCGGGCGGTCGGCCAGTCCACCCCGTCAAGACCGCGACGAGACAGACCGAAGAGCCTCTCATGCGATATCCGATATTGGCAGCCTTGGCCGTCGCCCTGGCAATGGGAATGACGGCGCCGATGCCTGCCGACGCCCAAAGCGCCGATCCACTCACCGCCGGGGCGGCCACCGCATCGGCGCTCGACGACGAAGCGCCCTTTCTTGCGGAAAACGACACCGCCATGGACAGGATGATGTCCGGCATGGCGGTGAAGCCGACGGGCGACGTCGACGCCGATTTCATGGCGATGATGATTCCCCACCATCAGGGCGCGATCGATATGGCGCTCGCCGAACTGCGCTACGGGAAAAACGAACAGCTCCGGCGCATCGCGCAGGAGATCATCGTCGAGCAGCAGCAGGAGATCGCCGCCATGCGCATGGCCTTGGGCCAGCCGCTGCCGCCCTCCGCGCCGGTGCCGACCCAGGTTCCGCCTCAATCCCCGGCCTCGCAGACCCCTCCGTCTCCGATGCACATGCACATGCACATGAAAGAGGGTCAGTCCCGATGAAGAGTCGTCTGCTTTCCACCCTGGCGCTGATCGCCGGCTCCATGCTTGCCGGACATCTGCCCGCCTATGCCGGGCAAGCGCCCTACGCCAGCACGGCGCCGGATTTTCCGATCAGCCACCGCGATCGCATCTACGCGGCCGAGCAGTTCTCGAACACGGTTTCGGTCATCGATCCCGTCGATAACAGGTTGCTCGGCGTCATCCGTCTGGGAGACACGCAGCCGGCGAATTTCAGCCCGCTCTACAAAGGGCAGGTCCTGGTCCATGGCATGGGCTTCTCCCCCGACCGCAAGACCATCGCGGTCGTGTCGATCGGCTCCAATTCGGTCAGCTTCATCGACACGGCCACCAATGCGGTCAAGCACGTCACCTATGTCGGGCGCTCGCCCCACGAGGCGTTCTTCACCCCGGACGGCAGCGAGGTCTGGGTCACGGTGCGTGGCGAGGACTACGTCGCCGTCCTCGATGGCAAGACCTTCGAAGAGAAGACCCGCATCAAGACGCCGAACGGGCCGGGCATGCAGATCTTCTCGCCGGACGGAAAATACGGCTATGTCTGCTCCTCGTTCAATCCGGAGACGGATGTCGTCAGCGTGGCAGATCACCAGATCGTCGCCCGCATCCAGCAGGCCAGTCCATTCTGTCCCAACATCGCGGCGACCCCGGATGGCCGGCAGGTCTGGTTCACCCTGAAGGATGTCGGCAAGACGCAGGTCTTCAACGCCCAGCCGCCTTTCGACCTGATCAAGACGCTCGATACCGGACCGATCACCAACCACGTCAATTTCGCGCACAACGCCAATGGCACCTTCGCCTACGTCACCATCGGCGGCCTGAACGAGGTGAAGGTGTTCCGCACCGACAGCTTCGAGCAGGTCGCGACGATTCCCGTCGGCAACCTGCCGCACGGCATCTGGCCATCCGGCGACGGCAGCCGCATCTATGTCGGGCTGGAGAATGCGGACGGGATGACCGCGATCGACACCGTGACCAACACGGTGATCGCGACCGTGCCGATCGGCCAGGCGCCGCAGGCGATCACCTATGTGCCCGATGCCGTGCCCGAAGGTGCCGGAACCGAGAATCTGACCCCGCTCGGGGTCGCCGGGCAGGCGACGCACCTCGACCTCGCGGTCTCGGCGAACGGAAAGCCCGGCAAAGCCGTCACGACGGTGTCGTTGTTCGACCAGGGGCTGATCCAGGTTCTCCAGGCCTCCGTGACGAATCTCGAACCCAAGAAGCCCTATGTGCTGGCGCTGGCCGAGACCGAAACCGGCCACGGCGCGCTGCAGCCGCTCGCCGCGTTCATGACGAATCCGGCCGGATCCGCGATCGTCAACGCGGCGGGACCGATCCGGCAGATCGTGCAGAACACCGTGAAAGCCGAGAAGCGGTATCTGGCCATAACCGAGGGCACGGCGGCACAGCCCGGCGCCGTCGTGCAAATCCAGGCACGGTGACATCCGGCCGGCCCGCCTTCCGACCGGAGGCGGGCCGGCCCAAATCTCGGTGTTCCGATTCTCAGTCTTCATGGTCGCATGATGTCCGATGATGATCGAACTGCTTGAACCCCTCATACCGGCGCTTCGCCGATACGCGCGCTCGCTGCTTCGCGATCGCACGGCGGCCGACGATCTGGTCCAGGACTGCCTGGAACGCGCCATCGCCCATTGGAACCAGCGTCGGGTCGACGGCGACACCCGCAGGTGGGTCTTCACCATCCTGCACAACCTCGCCATGACGGAATTGAAGCGCAGGTCCGCAAGATCCTCCGACCTCGACGTCGAGTCCGCCGAAAACTGGCTTTCGACCCCCGCGTCCCAGGAAGATGGCCTGCATCACCGCGCCCTGCTGCGTGCGCTCGAAGCACTTCCCGAGGACCAGCGCGCGGTCATTCTGCTCGTCAGCATCGAAGACCTGTCCTATGCGGATGCGGCAAAGATTCTCGATGTTCCGATAGGGACCGTGATGTCACGATTGTCGCGTGCGCGCGAAAAGCTGCTGAAGAGCATCAGGGAGATGCCGGCCGAACCGGCCGGACGATCCCATTTGCGGAGGGTGAAATGATCAGCCGCCCGATCACCGAGGACGATCTCAACGCCTTCGTCGACCAGCGCCTCGATTCCGTTCGGCAGGCCGAGGTGGCGGCCTATCTGGAAGCCCATCCCGACGTGGCGGAGCGCGTGACCGGCTACGCCGCTCAACGCGACGATCTGAGAGCCCTCCTCCTGCCGATCGCCGACGAGCCGGTGCCTGCGGCACTCAACGTCAGACACATCGCGGAACGTCACGGCCGCCGATCCCGCCTGCCGTGGTGGGCCGCCGCGGCGGCGGCCGTATTGATAGGCTTCGGCGGTGCCGGCGGCTGGACGCTGCGGGGGTTGTCCGATCCGCCGTTGCAGGGCGTCGCCTCGCTCGGCCAGGAGGCCGCGGACAATTACGTCGTCTACGGCCCCGACCGCCTCCGTCCCGTCGAACTGCGCGCCGGCGCCGGCACCGAACTTGCCGATTGGATTTCCTCCCGCCTGGGGCGGCAGGTCGGAGTTCCGGACCTTGAGGCGTCGGGCTACCGTTTCATGGGCGGACGCGTCGTCGCGACCCCGCACGGGCCGGCGGCGCTCTTCATGTACGACAATGACCATGGTATGCGTCTGGTCATGCTGAGCCGTCCCATGACGGTCGATCGCGACGTCCCGATGCAGCCCTTGAGCCAGCCGGCGGCCAGCGGCTTTTCATGGGCGGCCAAGGGCATGGGCTACAGTCTGGTCGGCCCCGCCGACGCGCAGGCGCTCCTGCATCCCATCGCCGACGAGGTGCGGCGCCAAATCGGAAACGATGTGTAAGGCCGCTCAAGGGCCGGGCCGCGCAGGGCCGACCGACGATGCGAGAACGCCGCCCGGCCCTGCGCGGCCGGACGGCGTTCTCCAAGCCATGGATGGCGAACCGACCCGTCAGGCCGCATCCTCGCTCAGGACGCCGCGGCGGATCTGGTCGAGTTCGATGGATTCGAACAGGGCCTTGAAGTTGCCCTCGCCGAAGCCTTCGTTGCCGATGCGCTGGATGATCTCGAAGAAGATCGGGCCGATGACGTTCTGGGTGAAGATCTGCAGCAGCAGTCCCTGCCCTTCCGTCGGGGCGCCGTCGAGCAGGATGCGGTTGGCCTGCAGACGCTTCAGATCCTGGCCGTGGCCGGGCACCCGGCCGTCGACCCGCTCGTAATAGGTGTCGGGCGTGTCCTGGAACGGTGTGCCCAGGCCGCGCATCGTCTCTACGGTGTGGACGATGTCGTCGGTGCCGAGCGCCACGTGCTGGATGCCCTCGCCCTTGTAGTCGCGCAGATATTCGACGATCTGCGACTTGTTGTCGGCGGACTCGTTGATCGGGATGCGGATCTTGCCGCAGGGGCTGGTCATCGCCTTCGACCGCAGGCCGGTCAGCTTGCCTTCGATGTCGAAATAGCGGATCTCGCGGAAGCCGAACAGGCGGGTGTAGAAGCCGGCCCATTCCTCCATCCGTCCGGTGTGGACGTTGTGGGTCAGGTGGTCGATGTAGGTCAGGCCGGCGCCCTTCGGATGCTGGTCCACCCCGGGCAGCGGCACGAAATCGACCTCGTAGATGCTGCCGCGCTCGGCGTAGCGGTCGACGAGGTAGATCAGCGAATCGCCGATGCCTTTGATGGCGGGGATGTTCAGCTCCATGGCGCCGATGCGGGTCTCGACCCCCCAGGCGCCGAGGTCGAGCGCGCGGCGGTAGGCGAAGGCGGCGTCGGCGACACGGAAGGCGATGGCGCAGATCGACGGCCCATGCTGGGCGGCGAAATTGCGCGGGAAACCCGACGGCTCGGCATTGACGATGAAGTTCACGTCGCCCTGGCGGTAGAGCGTCACGTCCTTGGACCGGTGGCGGGCGATGGCGGTAAAGCCCAACTGCTCGAACAGGCGGCCGAGCGCCACGGTGTCCGGCGCGGTGAATTCGATGAACTCGAATCCGTCGGTCTTCATCGGGTTTTCCCACATGTCGGCCATGATCGCCTCTCCCTTGGGTTTCTCTGCGATCAGTATGCCGGACTGTCCGTGGAAATAGCTTTCAAAGTGAGGCAGGCACACCTATGATTTTGGCAGGATTTTCCATCCTCGTGCCGCATCAAGGAGAAACTTGTCGTTGCCGGCTAGTCTATCGGAAATCGACGTCAAACTCCTGATCGCCCTGCAGGAGGATTCGCGCCTGACCGTGCAGGAGCTGGCCGACCGTGTCGGCACCTCCGCATCCTCCTGCTGGCGCCGTCTGAAGTCGCTTGAGGAAACCGGGGTGATCCGCCGCTACACGGCGCTGGTCGATCCCAAGGCGGCGTCGGTCGGCGAATGCGTCTTCGCCCATGTGACGCTCGACCATCATTCGGCCGAGACCGCCGCCGTCTTCATCGACGCGGTGCGCAAGCGGCCGGAGGTCCTGGAATGCTACGCGGTGTCGGGCGATGCGGACTATCTGCTGCGGGTCGCGGTGCAGGCCATCGCCGACTACAACCGCTTCCTGGAAGAATTCGTCTTCCAGTTGCCTTTCCAGGTCCGCATCCGGTCGAACTTCGCCCTGAAGGAAATCAAGTTCGAGACGGCGCTGCCGCTGGGGGGCGGAGCGTCGTGACGTGCTTGCCCCACCTTTACTCCCCTTTCCTTCCCCCTACCCGGCCACCCGGCGCTTGGCCGGCACCGTGGCGGCGGCGGCGGCTGGATGCGGACCGGCGATGCGGTCGAGCAGCAGATCCAGGCCGCTGCGGCTGGTCTCGTAGGCGACGCGCGCGCGGGTCAGCGTCTGCGCCGAGGCGCCGGCGAGCGCCTCGCGGTCGTCGGCCCAGGCCGACAGGATCGGCAGGGCCGCCTTGACGAAGTCGGCATCCTGCGGCACCAGCCCGTCGGCCGGGATATCGGACCCGATGCAGCCGCGCTCATAGGCCAGGACCGGCACCCCGGCCGCCATCGCCTCGAACAGGACCAGCGGCTGCGCCTCGTTGCGGTAGCGGGTCGGGAAGACGAAGACGTCGATGTCGCGGTAGAAGGCATCCTTGGCGTCGCCATGGACCGGACCGTGATACTCCACCGCCCCGTCGAAGGCCATCAGCCCGGCGGCGATCATCGCGTTGTCCTTCGGCTTCAGCCCTGGGCCGGCCAGCACCAACCTGGCGTCCACCCCCTCGATCTGCAGGGCGCGCAGCAGGGCGAACAGCGTGTCCAGCCCCTTCTCGCTGCACAGGTTCGACAGGTGGCCGATGCGCAGGGGGCCGTCGCGCCGCGGTCGCGGGGCGGCCCCCGGAGCGGAGAAGATGGCGTTCGACATGGTCATGCAGGTGCGTGCCGCCGGATAGACCGACTGGAAGCGCATCTGCATCGCCGGGCACAGCAGCACATGGGTGCAGTCAGTCCCGGCGATCCGGGTCAGCAGCCGCATCCGCCAGGTCGGTTTGCTGATGGTGGCGAAGGAATGATGGTGCAGTACCCGCTCGTAACCGAACAGCCGCGCGGTACCGGCGAGTGCCGCGGTGTAGAGCGCCCCCCAGCCCGAATCCACCGGCATGTAGAACCGGCGGTCGGCTTTCCGCAGCCCGGCGGCGAGCCGGCCCATGGTGCCGAACACCCGCGTCATCTTCCGCAGATGGTAGGCGATGCCGCCGCCGTTCCAGCCGGGCGACAGGTCGGCGACCTCCACGCGGCCGCGCCCCCGCATGCGGTCCTGCAGACGCTCCAGCACCAGGGCTGTCACCCGGCTCATTCCGTCCACCGGTGGCGGCAGGCGTCCGGAGACGACCACATGGGTGCGCGCGTTCCGTTCCATCGTCAACTCCCGGTCAGTGCCGCTCCGGTGGACCGGCCATGCTGGCCGCCCTCCGGAGCGGCGGAATAGTCGGACACATGGTCCGTGTCCGCGCTGCGCTCCGCCTTCGGGCCCCCCAGCGCAACCACGGCCTTCTCCACCGACAGGGCGAAGAAACTGGCGTCGGCCAACTCCTGGAACGGCCGCCCGTTCAGGCTCAGGCGGCGCCATTCCTCCTCGTCCGCCGCGACCGACAGCATGTAGCGCGCCAGCCCCTCGGGGTTGTCGGGCTCCACGATGTGGCCGTTCAGCCCGCTGCGGATCAGCACGTCGCGGGCGCCGCACTGGTCGGACAGGATGGTCGGCACTCCCATGGCCAGGGCCTCGTTCACCACCAGGCCGAACTGCTCCTCCAGCGACGGCAGAAGCAGGCAAAGCGTGGACCCCAGCGTCTCGGCGATCCCCTTCTCCTGCAGGAAGCCACGGAAGATGATCGATCCGTCCAGCCCGCGCCGCGTCACCTCGGCCCGCAATTCGGCCTCCAGCGGACCGGATCCGCAGAGGTGCAGCGGGCGGGCGGCCGGACCGGCCAGCCGCCGGTAAATGTCGTAGGCTTCGACCGCGCGGAACAGGTTCTTCTTCGGGACGAAGCGCGCGATGATGGTGAAGTGGCGGTCGGCGAAGGGTACTCCGCCAGGGGCCGGCTCCATCCCGGACAGGCGGCGGATGCGGTCCAACGACAGCGTGTCGTATCCGATGTAGAGCCTGTCCTTCGGGAGTCCCAACAGGCGGAAGTAATCCACCGTGCGGTGGCTGCCGCCGATCCCCGCCTGATAGGGGGAGTAGAAGACGCTCTTCACCATTTCGCGCCACAGGACGCGCGGCTTGTCGTCGTATTTGGACGCGTTCATGTTGATGACCTTGCGCCCCATCAGCCGCATGGTCAGGGCGAGCGCGAAGACGTCCGGATCCTCGTAATGGCAGAGGAAGACATAGCGCGCGTCGACACGCCGGCATTCGCGCAGCAGGGCGCGGTACACCTCCGCCTTGGACAGGTCGGCCTTCGACCGGCCGGGGAACAGGGTGACCTTGCGGAAGTTCTGGCCCGTTCCGGTCGAATCCCAGGCGTAGGTGTGCGATTTCGATCCGACCTCCAACCCGACCACGTCATAGGCATGGCCAAGCCGGCGGCCGACCGCCTCCAGCCGGTCCATGTGGTAGGGGCCGAACATCTCCCAACTGAAGACCAGCGCGGGCTTCTTCATGCTGCCTCTCCCAACAGAAGGCGGGCGTAGCGGTCGAGCGCCACGGCGCGGGTGGCGTTCGCTTCCACCCAGGCGCGGCCGCGGCGGCCCATGGCGGTGGCGCGGGCGGGGTCCGACAACAGGGCCGCCACCGCCTCGGCCATCGCGCGCGGTTCCTCCGGCGGGGTGCAGAGGAAGGCGCCGACCTGCGCCTCCAGCGCGGCGAGCGCCGATCCGGGCAGGCAGGTGCTGACGAAGGGCCGGCCGGAGGCGAGGATGGTCACCGCCTTGCCCGGCATGGCGAAGGCCGCCCCCTCGGGCCGCTGCGGCACCAGATGGACGTCGCCTTCCGCCATCGCCTCGTTCAGCTGGTCCTTGGGGGCCAGCGGCTCGAAGATCACGTTGCCGAGCCCCATGGCGCGGGCACGCGACTTCAGCTCCTCCTCCAAACCGCCCTGCCCGCGCAGCCTGACCCGCGCCTGCGGCATCAGCGCCGCCAGATATCCTGCCATGTCCAGCACCTGCTCCAGACCCTGCTTGCGGGCGAAGGCGCCGCTGTAGAGGGCCGTCGGCGGCTGGTCGGGGCGCGGCAGCGGATAAACCGCGTCGGCGTCGACATGGGGCGGGATCACATGGATCGGCTTGGTGACGCCCAGCTCCTCCAGCACGCCGCGCATCGGCTCCGACAGCACGACGATGGCGTCGGCGCGGTTCAGCGCCCTGCGCTCCATGGCGCGGATCGCCTTGACCGCCGCCTTGCCGCCCATCCCCAGCGCCCCGGCGAGGCCGGACTGGATGTCGTGGACGATGGCGACATGGCGGCCGCCCGGTGCCTTGAAGCGGTCGGCGACCGCCACCGACAGGATCGACGGGCAGAGCGACAGCACGGCGGCGTGCCGGCCGACCCGGCCGCGGGCGCGGGCGGCGGCGAATCCGGCATGCAGCACGCCCTCGTGGATCAACCGCGCCTTCATGCCGCCGCCGGCCGGCGGGATGGTGTGCAGGCGCTCGATCAGCACCCCGTCCACCGTCTTGCTGTCCTGCGTCCCGTCGGCATAGCCGTCATAGACCGTGTTGCCGGGATAGTTGGGACGCGCGGTCAGCACCGTGGTCTCGGCCCCGGCCGCCGCGAAGGCGGTGGCGAGGTCGGTCATCATCGGCGCGCTGCCGGCCGGTTCCGGCCAATAGCTCTGCGCCACGAGCAGGAGCTCCTCCGGCACGGGCACGTCCGCCAGGGACGGCGAGCCCGGTGAAGCCTTCGAAGCCGGCCGGTCGAAGGCCGGCTGCCGCAGATGGATGGAATCGTCCGGCATCGGGCTTTACTCCGCAGCCTGTTTGGGGGCCTGGAGCCGTTCCGGAGCGGCATTCTCCAGGAACCAGGCATAGGTGCGGCGCAGCCCCTCCTCCAGCGGCACCTTCGGGCGCCAGCCGGTGGCGAACAGGCGCGACACGTCCATCAGCTTGCGCGGATGGCCGTCGGGCTTGCTCAGATCGTGGGTCAGCGTGCCGGCATAGCCGACGGTGTCGCGGATCAGCGCCGCGAGGTCGGCGATGGCGATGTCGTCGCCGGGGCCGACATTGATGATCTCCCCGCTGTCGTAATGGTCCATCAGATGCAGGCAGGCATCGGCCATGTCGTCGACATAGAGGAACTCACGGCGCGGCGTGCCGGTGCCCCACAGCGTCACCGTCGGATCGCCTGCCACCTTGGCATCGTGGAAGCGCCGGATCATGCCCGGCAGGGCGTGCGAGGTCTCCGGATCGAAATGGTCGCCGGGGCCGTACAGGTTGGACGGCATGGCGCAGATGGCGTTGAAGCCGTATTGGCGCCGGTAGGCCTGGCACATGGTGATGCCGGCGATCTTGGCGACGGCGTAGGGCTTGTTGCTCGGCTCCATCTCGCCGGTCAGCAGCGCCTCCTCCTTGATCGGCTGCTCGGCATGCTTCGGGTAGAGGCAGGAGGAGCCGAGGAACAGCAGCTTCTTCACGCCGCCGCGCCAAGCGGCGTCGATGACGTTGTTCTGGATCAACAGGTTGTCGCGGATGAAGTCGCCGCCGAAGCGGTCGTTGGCGAGGATGCCGCCCACCTTCGCCGCGGCCAGGATCACCTGATCGATGCCCTCGCGGTCGAAGAAGGCGCGCACCGCCGCCTGATCGGTCAGGTCGAGCTGCGACCGGTCGCGGATCACCAGGTCGGTGTGACCGGCCTCGGTCAGCCGCCGCAGAATGGCGGATCCGACGAGTCCCCGGTGACCGGCGACGAAGATGCGGCTGTTGCGGTCCATGCGGGCCGTCTCCTTAAGATCTTGTGCGAGCACTTGCCGCCGATTGCCCCCACCCCACCCCTCCCCCGCTGGGCGGGGGAGGGAGATTGGAGCTTTGTCGGCCTTCAGCGGCAGTCCCTCCCCCGCTCGGCGGGGGAGGTTAGGTGGGGGGCTAACGCCCCCGGACGACCCCCTACTCCGCTGCCTGCCCCATGCGACCCAGATCCGCCCGCGCCCGCTCGGCGTACCACTCGACCACGCCCGGCAGGCCGGCGGAGAGCGGGATGCGCGGGGTGAAGCCCAGCGCCGTCAGCTTGGCGATGTCGGGGCTGCGGCGGTCGGTGCCGCCGGGGGCGGCCGGGCCGGGCATCACCTGGGCCTCGCGGCCGAGGCAGGCGACCGTGCGGCGGGCGAGGTCGGCGATGGTGACCTCCTCCGGATTGCCGACATGGTAGATGCCGAGATGCTCGCCCTTGTCGACCACCGTCACGATGCCGTCGATGGCGTCGTCGATGTGGACGAAGGCGCGGGTCTGGCGGCCGTCGCCCTGGATCGGGAAGGGCACCGATCCGCTCGGGTGGCGGGCGATCGCCTCCACCGCGCGTCGGGAGAATTCCGGCACCACATGCTCCCAGCCCATGTCGGCGCCGTAGACGTTGTGCGGACGGAAGATCGCCACGCGGTCGAAGCCGCTGCGCCCCCAGTTGATCGCCAGCAGCTCCGAGATCAGCTTGGAGCCGCCGTAGCTGTAGCGGGCGTTCAGCACGTCCGGCACCACCAGCGGCACGTCCTCCGGCGTCGGCACCACCGGCGGGGTCTGGTAGGCCTCGGAGGAGGAGGCGACGACGAGGTCGCCCACGCCGTCGGCGCGGCAGGCGTCGAGCACGTTCAGCATGCCGCGCACGCCGACGTCCAGGACCACCTCCGGCTTCTCGTAGAAATGCTTGGTGCCGTTGACTGCGGCCAGATGCAGCACGCCGTCGACGCCACGCACCGCCTCGCGCACGGCGTCCGGGTTGCGGATGTCGCCCTGGACGAACTCCACGTCGTCCAGCACGCCGGCCAGCCGGCCGGTATGCCCGCGCGAATTGTCGTCCAGCACGCGGACGCGGTGGCCGTCGCGGACCAGCCGCTGGACCAGGGCGGCGCCGATGAAGCCGCTGCCGCCGGTGACGAGATAATGTTTCATGTCAGTCCAATTCCCCTTCAGGCCCGGATGTCGTCAGGCCACATGCGCGTAGCGGGCGGCCCCATGGCTGCCGAGCGACACGTAGGCGGTGCCGTCCGGCAGGTCGACGTCACGGCTGTTGAAGTTGTTCCAGAAGTCGTAGATCACGCCCGGCCGGTCCATCCGCTGGGCCAGATCCGGCAGCGGCATGGAGGTGAAGACCGGGTGGTTGTTCAGGATGACCGCCAGGTTGGCGCCGGACACCGCCTCGGCCATGTTGGCGGCCGGCTCCAGCCCGAAGGAGCGGATGTCGTCGGGGCGCACGACCGCGTCGAAGCCGCGCAGGCGGGCGGTGGGGAAGCGCTGGCGCAGCTCCTCCAGCACCGGCTTGGCCATGGTGCCGCGCAAATCGTCGGTCGCCGGCCGGCCCTTGAAGGCGAGGCCCATCAGGCTGATGATCGGCGTCTGCGGGAAGCCCTGCATGGAATTGGCGAGCTTGCCGAGGAAGTCGGCGACCTCGACCGGCTGGCTTTCGTTGACCAGACGGCCGGCGGCGGTGATCGCCATCTCGACGCCGACCTCGCGCGCCGCCTCGATCAGGATGTGGGGGTCCTTCTCCAGGCAGGGGCCGCCGACCGGACCGGGCAGCGGCAGGTTGGTCCGCGGATAGCCCAGCTTGCCGGCGCGCGCCACCTCGACCGCCGAAATTTCCATGGCGTTGCACAGCTTGGCGATCTCGTTGGAGAAGGCGAAGGTGACGTCGCGGTAGGTGTTGTCGACCAGCTTGATCAGCTCCGCCGTCTCCAGGGTGGAGACCTTGACGGTGGTCGGCGTCAGGAAGCCGAAGATCTGCGCGGCGCGGGTGGCGACGTCCAGGCTCTCCGCCCCGATGATCTGCGGCAGCTGGTTCAGTTCCAGCAGGGCCTGGCCTTCCAGCGTGCGCTCCGGGCAGAAGGCGATGTCGAACTGCTTGCCGGTGGCGCGCAGGATCGGCGCCACGACGTTGCGGGTGGTGCCCAGCTTCACGGTGGAGCGCAGGATGACCAGATCGCCGTCATGCAGGCTGCTGGCGACCTGACGGGTCGCCGCCTCGATCATGTCGGTGCGGACCCGGCCGTCCTTGCTCAGCGGCGTGCCGACCGTGATGATGAAGACGCTGGCCTTGCTGCAATCCTCCTGATTGCGGCTGAAGGTGAGCCGGCCGCGCGCCATGACGTGGCGCAGCTTCTCGGTCAGGCCCGGCTCGTGGAAATGCGGGTCGCCCTGGCCGAGCTTGTCGAGCACGTCCTGCCGCACCTCGACCCCGTGCACCTGGAAGCCGGCGTCCGCCATCGCCACCGCCAGCGTCAGGCCGACATAGCCGAGCCCGAGGACGCAGACGTTACGATCGGAAAAAGTCTTGGGAAGCATCGTCGCTCCTGCCGTTTGCTGATGACCCGCCACTTGCGGCGAGCCGCCGAGAAGTTTGGAGACGCCCCGGGTGCCTCGAGCTGCTGCCAAGCACGAAAACGGGGAAACCTCGAATTTCGAAATTGTTTTCTTGTTGTGACTTCGCCGTGACGATGAAGTACCTCGTTACCGGCGTTGTGCAGCGCGAAGTGTTTCAGAAATCACCGTCGGATGAAAAGACTATGATTGCCGTTCACCGACGTATTAAGAGTATTAACCCCCACCGTCGCTGAATGAATGCTTGGAGGCACCAACAGAGACGTTCGAAAGTGGTGCAATAGGTGCATTCCGCTCCTGCTGCCGGTATCGATCAACCCGGCGCTGCGGAATTTGGGGTTGCAACTGCTCGTCCGGCCACGACCCGCCCCCCTTCAGGCCGTGGCGCTGGTCAGCCGGCGCAACCGCTTCAGATGGACCAATCCCGTCAACACGGCCACAGCGGCATAGACCACCACCATGACGATGCTGCCGGCGACGAAATGCACCAGCGCCGGCATCCGGTCGAACATCGGCGCCGCGAAGCGGTCGAGCGCGAGCGCCGCGGCGACGGCGGCACCGCCACACAGCAGGGCCCGCCCGGCGATCCCGGCATAGAGCTCTCCGACCGCCTGTCGATGGATCCAGGCGATGGCGACGGTTGCGGCCAGCTCCGCGGTGAAGGTCGCCATCGCCGCCCCCTCGATGCCGTAGCGGGGAATCCACCAGATGTTCAGCAGGGCGTTCAGCGCGCCCCCCGACAGCATGGCCACCATGTAGCCGGTCTGCCGGTGCCAGACGAGCAGCGGGTTGCCCAGGATCATGTTGGCGTAGACCACCGCCGAGGCCAGCATCAGCAGCCGCAGCGCCAGCGTCGCCGGCGCGTAGGCATCGCCGAACAGCGTTCCCAGGATGGACGGCGCCAGGGCGAAGCCGCCGGCGATGACCAGCCCGCCGACCGCCAGCATGACGGAGGCGTAGGCCCGCATCCGGTCGCGCATCGGCCCGATCTCGCCATAGGCGGCCGCCAATTGCGGCAGGAAGGCGTTCATCACGATGTTGCCGACCAGGTTCGCCAGGGTCTGGATCTTCACCGCCGCGCTGTACCAGCCAACCTCGGTGTGCGGGGCCAGGAAGCCCAGCATCACCACGTCCAGATGGGTGAAGATCGCCCAGGCGAAGACGCCGACCGCCATCGGCGTCGCCGCCGTCAGGATCTCGCGCCAGACCTTCAGGTCGACCCTGGGGCGCAGATGGCCGAAGTCGCGGCGGAAACGGCCGATCATCACCAGGGCGTTGACGGTGATCGATCCACCGGTGATGGCGGCGGCGGTGATGGCATCCTCAGGGCCGCGCACCAGCAGGAAGACGAGCAGCATCGACCCGATGGAGGTGCCGATCTCGCGCGTGGCGATCACCCCCATCTTCTCGGTCGCCTGGTAAACAAAGTCGAGCACCAAGGCGTTCCCAAGCAACTGGACCGCCTGCACCAGAAGAACCGCCTTCACCTCCATCGGTTTGTCCAGCGACAGGACGAAGGCCGCATAGAGGGCGCCGACCACCAGGGCCAGGACGGTGCGCAGGGTCAGCACATGCTCCGACAGCTCGGCCGCCTGTTCGCGATGGTCATGCTGCTCACGGGCCCGGGCGATTTCACGGATGGCATAGGTGGACAGGCCCATGTTCACGAACAGCGCCGCATAGGCCATCAGCGAGGTGCCGAAACCCAGCACGCCGAAACTGTCCGGTCCCAGGACCCGGGCCGTCCAGGCGGCGGTGACCAGCCCGCTGGCCATCGTCGCCGTCTTGGCGGCGGCGAGGGCACGGATGTTCCGGAAGATGCGGTGTCCAGCGGACATTCATGGGCTCTTCGGTGGTTGAGAACGTCGTCAAGCGCGGCTCAAAACGTCCTCTCCCGCCTTTGGGGCGGGAGAGGGAGGCCTCAATTCGCGTAGTAGCGGCGGTAGCCGTGGTAGCGGCCGCTGTCCGGGAACTCGTACTGGGCATGGCGGCGGGTATCGACCTGGCTGAACAGGACGCCCACCACCTCGCCGCCGGCCTCGATCACCTCCTTCAGCCCGGCCATGGCGGTGCCGCGCTTGGTCATGCCCCAGCGGACGATGAAGACGGTCTGGTCGGCGAGAGCCGCCAGCAGCTTGCCTTCCGACACCGCCAGCACCGGCGGCGAATCCAGCACGATGCGGTCGTAGTTGACGGACAGCCGCGACAGCAACTGGTGCATGCCCGAGGATCCCAGGCTGTCCTGCGGCAGCGAGCCGCCATGGCCGGCGACGATGACGTGCAGGCCGGTGCGCGGATCGACCTGGATCACGTCCTCCAGCGCCGCGGTGCCGGCCAGCACCTCCGACAGGCCGCGATTGTTGGGCATGCCCAGCATCTCGTGCAGGCTCTTCCGCCGCAGGTCGCAGTCGACCAGGATCGTCCGCTGGCCGGCGTTGGCGCAGGTGCGGGCGAAGGCGGCGGCGACGGAGCTCTTGCCCTCGCCGGGAACCGAGGAGCTGAACAGGATCACGCGGTGCCGCCCGTCCGGATTGGCGAGCAGGAGCGAGGTGCGCAGGTTCTGCATCGATTCCGCGAAGGCGGAGACCGGCTTGTCGACCACATAGCTGGCCGGCGACCCGCCGAAACGCGGAATGCGCGGCACGATGCCCAGGCTGCGCACGCCGGTCGCCGTCTCGAACTGGTGCGGGCTGCGGAAGCCGCCGTCGGACCGTTCGCGCAGCATGGCGAGCAGCACGCCGAGCGTGCCCGACGCCACCAGCGCCATCAGCAGGATCAGCTTGCGGTTCGGCTGCGACGGATCGAGCGGAATCGACGCTTCCGACACCACGCGGGCATCGGGCTGGCGCATGTCGGTCTGCGCCGCGATCTGCTGCGACCGGGTCAGCAGCGCCTCGTACATCGACTGGGCGGTGCTGGCGTCGCGTTCCAGGGTGCGCAGGCCGACGGTCGCCTGCTGCTGTTCATTCTGCTTGGACTCGGCCTGGTCCAGGCTGGCCTTCAGCGACTGCTCGCGGCCCTTGGCCAGCTCCACCTCGTTGCTGAGGTTGGAGACGATCTTGCCGACATCGGTCTTGATCTGGCCTTGCAGGTCGCGCAGCTGGCTTTGCAGGGCCTGCAGCATCGGGTGCTTGGCACCGTAGCGGTTGGTCGCGTCGGCGATCTGCCGCTGCAGGTCGACCTCGCGCTCGCGCAGGGCCTGGATCAGCGGAGATCCCAGCACGTCGCCGACCGCCGAGGCGCCGCGCGGCGAATTCGCCATGGCGGTGACGTCGCGCAGCTTGGTCTCCGCTTCCTGCCGCTTGGTGCGGGCCAGGATGTAATCGGCGTTCAGCTGGCTCAGCTGCTGTCCGACCACCGTGCTTTCATTGTTGGACGAGGTGGTCAGGCCATGCTGGGTCCGGTACTTCTCCACCGCGTCGCCGGTGGTCTGCGCTTCCTTGCGCAGGTCGGTCAGCCGTTCCTCCAGCCACTGGGTGGCACGCTTGGACGCCTTGAACTTCTCGTCCAGCTGGTCGACCAGGTAGAGGTCGGCCATGGTGTTGGCGATCAGCGAGGACTTGCGCGGATCTTCGCTGTCAAAGCTGACGGCGATGACGTAGGAGCGCCCCTGCGGCCGGACCGAGGTGTTGTCGAGCACGGCGTTGACCACCGAGGTCAGGTGGTTGCGCTCGACCTCCTCCGGCGAAAGCGGCACGCTGCTGGACTGCTTCCAGCTGTCGGGGATCCAGTTGCGCGGATTCAGCGCCGACACCCAGCCCGGGGGCGGTGGACGCAGCGAGGCGTTGAATTCCGGATCGTTCATCAGCTTGAGCTTCGCCACCACCTTTTCGGCGAAGGCCGGCGATTTCAGGATCGCGACCTCGCTCTGCAGCGCGCTGATGTCGGGAGTCATGTCGGACACCACGCCTTCGAAATTGAGGACGGTGTTCTTGCGGTGCTCGACCATGATGAGGGTTTCGGCGGTGTAGAGCGGTGTCATGCGGAAGGCGACCAGGGTCGCCAACCCGGTGCCGACCACGATCACCGTACCGATCAGCAGCTTGTGCCGCCGCAGCAGTCCGGTGGTCCGACGCACGGCGCTGGCGGCACTGGCCGACAGATCATAGGAGATCCCGGGGGAGACGGAACTTGGGCCCCGCCGAGACTCAGGGGTATTGCGACGGGGTTGTTCCTGAAGTTCCTGGGTGGCCAAAGGGTCCTCCTCGCGTAACGACCAGAAGCGCGGCCATAGGACCATCCGTTGGCCCGATCCTCCCTTCCGGGCAGCGTCTGCTGTCCAGCGGGCAGGCTCGGCGGTTCGTCCGATTGGCTGAAACGCAGTGTTAGTCCAGCCGTTGCATCGGCCATCCAGTGCATGAGGCGAGCAATGGGCGCGCAGTGGGTAGCCTTCCTGACCCTGTTGCAGTGCGGTATGAGCCGGGGCGACAGGACGGGTGATAATGGAGGTTACCCGAAAGGACAGGCGGCATGACGTTCGAACGGACCGGCCGGGCCGCGGAAATTCCTGCGCCTTCCCTCATGGTCCCGGCTACTGGAACGAAGAAGCCGGTACCGGATTCGATTGCCCATCCCGGCAACGCCGGTCGGCGGACACGCGTTCCTGGCGGAATCAGTCCAGCTCCGTGGCGATGAGCATTGTCACAGCGCCAAAGCGGGATCGAATGCCGGCTGAACCATGTTCGCCTACGGATCGCGGCCGGGGGCCGACGCTGTTCCACACCGCCGGGCCAACGGCTCAAGCTTCCCCGACAGTAGATGGAAACAATCTATGACCTATAGCCTAACCAAAAATGCTGGTATGACCATTTTTGGCTATAAAGTGTATGAAAAATAGGATAGTGTTACTCATTCTTTGGATGGAGGAACGCGCTATGCCGCAGCGTCAGGACACTGCCACCGTCAGCGTGATCCGCCAAATCCGCGGCCATAGCCGTGAATGCCAAAGTCTGTCTGCCCGCGAAGTGCTGCTGCGGATCGAACGCCGGGTGCTCGAGCTCCTCGAGGACGCTCCCGCCTCGCCGATGCACGAGCCATGGTCCGACCAGGAGGGCCGATCCCAAGGCAGCTCCGGCAGGGACGGGGTGAACGCCGGGCTGTAGAGCGGATGGCCTCCTCCCGGACGGGACAGGTGCCCTGAACTTCCGCGACATGCCCGTGGGAACCGAACATGCGAAAGGCCCACCCCATTCCGGGCGGGCCTTTCGCGTTTCAATGTGACGTCGCTTGCGCTCAAGCGCGAGGAGCGTGCTTGTTCAGGATGCGCTGCAGGGTGCGGCGGTGCATCTTCAGGCGGCGCGCGGTTTCCGACACGTTGCGGTCGCACTGTTCGAAGACCCGCTGGATATGCTCCCAGCGGACGCGGTCGGCCGACATCGGGTTTTCCGGCGGCTGGGGCAGCGGCCGGCCGTCGGCCAGCAACGCCGCTTCCACCGCATCGGCGTCGGCCGGCTTGGGCAGGTAATCGACAGCGCCGGCCTTCACCGCCGCGACGGCGGTGGCGATGTTGCCGTAGCCGGTCAGCATGACGACGCGGGCGTCGGGACGGGCGTCGCGCAGGGAGGACACCACGTCCAGCCCGTTGCCGTCGCCCAGCCGCAGGTCGACCACCGCGAAGGCGGGCGCCGATTCCTGCGCCACCTCGATGCCGAGCTGCACGCTGTCGACCGCGACGACATTGAAGCCGCGCTTCTCCATGGCGCGGGCCAGCCGCGTGCGGAAGGGGGCGTCGTCGTCGACGATCAGGAGGCTGCGGGTGACGTCGCCAGTGAAGGTCAGTTTGACGGCATCGTCCGACAGCAGGTCATCGGTTGTTTTGAGGATATCCACCGTAAAACCTCATTTCTTGGCGTTGATGGTCTTCCAGCGCACGGAAATCCGGGCGCCGGTGCCGCCCTGCGGAGCGTGTCCGCCGGCGGTCTGTTCAGGGAGCGGAATGGTTTCCGGCACGATGTTGGCGTAGCGCACGGTCGCCCCGGTCTTCTCCAGCAGCGTCTGCGCGATGAAGATGCCCAGCCCCATGTGGCCGCCGCCCGTCGATCCCTTCGGACCGGAGCGCTCGCCGCGCACGGACAGGTACGGTTCGCCGATGCGTCCCAGCAGATGGGGCGGGAAGCCCGGGCCGTCGTCCATCACCGTGATGGTGACGCCGCGGCCGTCCCAGGCGGCTGCGACCGTCACCTTGTGGCGGGCGAACTGGTGGGCGTTCTGGATGAAGTTGCCGATGCCGTGGATGATCTCCGGGCTGCGGCGCAGGAAGGGCTCCTCCGCCTCGCCGACCGGGTGCGGCTCCACGACGAAGTCGATGTGGCCGAGCCGATGGGGGGCGGCGGCGGCTTCGATCAGCGTGGTCAGCGGCAGCCGCTCGAACGGGTCGCCGCCGTCGGCTTCCGGCTTGCGTGCCAGATCGGCCAGGATCTCGCGGCAGCGCATCACCTGGCTCTGCAGAAGCTCGACGTCCTCGCCGTAGGGGCTGTCGGGCGGCAGGTCGTGCGCCAGTTCCTTCGCCACCACGGCGATGGTGCCGAGCGGCGAGCCCAGCTCATGCGCGGCGGCGGCGGCGAGAGCGCCCAGCGCACCCAGCCGCTGTTCGCGGGCGAGCGCCACTTGCGAGGCGGCGAGCGCGTCGGCGAAGCGGCGGGCCTCGGCGGCGACGCGGAAGACGTAACCGGCGATGAAGATCGACGACACCGTCAGCGACAGCCAGATGCCGAAGGCATAGAGCGGCGCCATGGCCCTCACCGGCTCCTCCCACGGCAGCGGGAAGTGCCAGAGGGCGAGCGCCGTCAGGCAGATCAGGTTCAGCCCGGTCAGCAGCACCGTGCTGTAGCGCGACAGGATGGCCGCACCCACGGTCATCGGCGCCAGCAGCAGGATGGCGAAGGGGTTGCTCAAGCCGCCGGTCAGGTAGAGCAACAGCGTCAGCTGCAACATGTCGTAGCTGAGATACAGCGCCGCGTCGCGGTCGGCCAGCCGCAGCCGGCCGCCGCGCTGGGCCATCGCCACCACGTTCAGCAGGGCCGAAGCGCTGATGGCGGCCAGGACCGGCCCCAGCGGCAGCGGGAAGCCCAGCCCGAGATTGACGAAGGCGACCGCGGCCAACTGTCCCAGCACCGCGACCCAGCGGATCAGGATCAGCGTGCGCAGCGTGATGCGGCCGTCGGGCTGCGCCCAGTGCGGCGGGGAGACCGGAATCGGTGCGGTCAGCGCGCTGGCGATCGTCACCATGATTGGATTCCCCGGGCGTCATGCCCCTGGCGGTTGCGGCCGATCCCGCCATATTCTGTGCCCATGACCGAGCAGACCATGACGTCCCGTCCTTCCGCCGCCGCCTTGTCGGCCGCCGCCCAATCGCCCGCCATCCGCGCCGATGGGTTGACCAAGCGCTTCCCGACCCCGGACGGCCGGGGCGTGACGGCGGTCGACGCCATCTCCGTCACCGTGCCGCGCGGCAGCGTCACCGGCCTTCTCGGCGGCAACGGCGCGGGCAAGACGACGACCATCTCGATGCTGCTGGGGCTTCTGCTGCCGACGGCCGGGACGGTGGAGATCCTGGGCGTCGACATGGCGCGCCATCGGCATGCCGTGCTTCCGCGCATGAACTTCTCCTCTCCCTACGTCGAACTGCCCCATCGGCTGACGGTGCGGGAGAACCTTACCGTCTATGCCCACCTCTACGGTTTGACATGCGTCAAAAAGCGCGTCCAAGACTTGGCCGAGCATCTTGACCTGTCGCGTTTTCTCGACCGCCCGTCCGGTGGGCTGTCGGCGGGGCAGAAAACCCGGGTGGCGCTGGCGAAGGCGCTGCTGAACGATCCGGAGCTTCTGCTGCTGGACGAGCCGACGGCGTCGCTCGACCCCGACACCGCCGACTGGATCCGGACCTATCTTGAGCGGTACCGCCTTCGCACCGGCGCCACCATCCTGCTCGCCTCCCACAACATGCTGGAGGTGGAACGGCTGTGCGACGGCGTGCTGATGATGCGGCAGGGGCGGATCGTCGACCGCGGCGCCCCGTCCGCCCTGCTCGCCCGCTATGGCCGCCAGACCCTGGAGGAGGTGTTCCTGGACATCGCCCGCGCACCCGACGACAGGATCCTGGCCGGGGAGGCTGCCGATGCAGCCGAATGAAGGCGCCGTTCCGCGGGCGGATTTCTCGTTGCGCCGGGTCGGCGCCATGGTGCTGCGCTACTGGTACCTGCTGCGCGGATCCTGGCCGCGCATCCTGGAACTGGCCTACTGGCCGACCATGCAGATGATCCTGTGGGGCTACATCAACCAGTTCATGGCATCGAGCAGCGGCGGCGGCAGCGGCTGGGTGGCGCAGGGCGCCGGCGTGCTGGTCAGCGCCGTGCTGCTGTGGGACGTGCTGTTCCGCGGTCAGCTCGGCGTGTCGATCTCCTTCCTGGAGGAGATGTGGTCGCGCAACCTGGGCCATCTGTTCGTCAGCCCGCTCCGCCCCGGCGAATGGGTGACGGCGCTGATGACCATGAGCCTGCTGCGCACCCTGATCGGCGTGCTGCCGGCGGCGGGGCTGGCGATCCCCTTCTTCGGCTATTCGGTCTTCGCGCTGGGGCTGCCGCTCGCCGCCTTCTTCGCCAACCTGATCGTGCTGGGCTGGTCGCTGGGTCTGCTGATCGTGGCGCTGATCCTGCGCTACGGCATGGGGGCGGAGGGGCTGGCCTGGATCGTCGTCTTCATGCTGGCCCCGGTCAGCGCCGTCTATTATCCGGTGTCGGTCCTGCCCGCCTGGCTCCAGCCGGTGGCGCTGGCCCTGCCGTCGGCCCATGTGTTCGAGGGGATGCGGGCGCTGGTGTTCGACGGCACCCTGCGCTGGGACCATCTGGCCTGGGCGGTCGGGCTGAACATGGTCTACATGGCGGGCGGCATCGCCGTGTTCCTCTACGCCTTCCATCAGGCACGGGTGCGCGGGGCGTTGCTGCAATCCGGCGAATAGCGGATAGAGTGTCCGCCCAATTCCGTCAGCGACACCGGAGACCGCCGCCATGACCCCGCCCGCCCGCGCCCCCGGCCCCGACCTGTTCGACCGGCTCATCACCGGGGCACGGCCGGACTGGTCGGCCTATGTCGACCACGCCTTCGTGCGCGGGATGGGCGACGGGACACTGCCGCAGGACTGCTTCCGGCATTATCTGGTGCAGGACTATCTGTTCCTGATCCATTTCGCCCGCGCCTATGCACTCGCCATCTACAAGGGCCGCGACCTGCGCGAGATGCGGGCATCGCTGGGCGGGCTGAAGGCGATCCTGGACGTCGAGATGGACCTGCATGTCGGCCTGTGCGCCGGCTGGGGCCTGCCGGCCGCCGAGCTGGAACAGGCGGCGGAGGCCAAGGCGACGATGGCCTACACCCGTTATGTGCTGGAAACGGGCTTGCGCGGCGACCTGCTGGACCTGCATGTCGCGCTCAGCCCCTGCGTCATCGGCTATGCCGAGATCGGCCGCCGGCTGGCCGCATCGCCCGGTGCACTCGACGAGGCCAATCCCTACCGCGCCTGGATCGCGGAATATGCGGGTGAGCCCTATCAGGAGGTGGCGCGTTCGGCACGGGACAATTTGGACCGGCTGGCAGCAGACGGAATGACGGAAGCCCGCTTTCCCCGGCTGCTGACGATCTTCCGGCAGGCCTGCCGGCTGGAGGCGGATTTCTGGGAAATGGGGATGACGCTGGCCGCGTAGGCCGCTCACCCCGCCCCTGGCCCGCTCTCGCCGCCGGCCTCATCCGGCTGCACCCCCGTGTAGATCGCGCGGGGACGGATCAGATGCTCGGTTCCCCGCTGTTCCATCGCCTGGGCGATCCAGCCGACCGTGCGGCCGAGGGCGAACAGCATGAAGGCCGCCCCCTCCGGCAATCCCAGATGCCGCCGCAGGGCCACCAGGGCGATGTCGATCGTCGGCGCCTGTCCGGTCAGTCCTTCTGCGGCGCTCAGCAGATCGGCCGCCACCGGAAACTCCGGCAGCACCCGGGCCAGCAGCGCCTTCGCACGGACGTCGCCGTCGGGATAGAGCGGGTGTCCGAAACCTGGAATCCTCTCGCCCGCGGCCAGCCGCCGTTCGAGTTGCGTGGCCATGGTTTCCTCTGGCGCCAGTCCCGCCCAGAAATGCTCGTTTCGCATGGTGGTCGCTCCATGCCGGGTGCCGGACAAGGCACAGAGCCCGCCAACGACCGCCGCCCGCAGGCTGGCGCCGGTCGAGGCGATGCAGCGTGCCGTGAAGCTGGAGGCGTTCAGCTCATGGTCGGCACACAGCACCAGCGCCATGCGGACGAGATCGGCCCCCGCCTCGTCCAGCCTCCATGCGGTCGCCAACTGCCGGTGCAGCGGCGCCGCGCTCGGCCGGGTGCGCAGTGCCGCGGCGAAGAGCAGGCGCAGCAAGCCACCGCAACTCTCGAAGAACCGACCATCGACCGGCCGCCAGGATGCCGTCGCCTCGTCGGCAGCCGCCGCCAGCAGCAGGATGGGCAACGCCTCGGTCGGCGGGGCCTCCGCGCAATGCGGCAACAGCGCCTCATAGCCGGGCAGACAGGCCGGCGGCCCCGGCGGGAAGGCGGTTTCCACCGCGCAGCCCCATAACAGGGCCGCCGTCTCCTCCAGCGTCGCCGTGGCGGCCAGACGGACGGCGTCCTGTCCACGGTAATAGAGCCGCCCACGCCGGATCAGCGTGATCGCCGATTCCAGGACCGGCACCCCCCAATCCAACGTCGACTTGGCGACCTCCTTCGGCCGCCGTCCGCGTTTACGCTCCGCCCTCAACCGTTCGACCTCATCGGACAGATAGCGGCTTTGCCGTGGATCCGCCGCGGCGTGGGCCTGCAGCAGGCCGCGGCTGACATAGGCATAAAGGGTCTGGCGGGACACTCCCAGCCGCTTCGCCGCCTCCTCGGCCGACAGGTAGACCGCCATGGCGTCCTTCATATTGATTGAAACAATCAAGATTGACGATATGACCAGCCGGCGATGAAGTGAAGGCGGAGCGACGCAGACTTCGCTCTTCCGATGGAGAAAATCATGGCGCTGATGAACGGGGACTCCGGTTCCCCGCAACGCACGGCCCTTGCCGCGATCTGGCGGGCCGCCGGCGGCGACGACCGCCTTCTCGACTCGGTCGAGCTTCGTGGCGAAGGGAACCTTCCCTCCGTCTTCGCGGTCAGTGCGCTGGCCACCGCCGCAATGGCTGCGGCCGGTCTGGCCGTCGCCGAATTCAAGGAAGCCGCCTTCGGCCACAGCCCGTCCGTGACGGTCGACCACCATCTGGCCTCCCTGTGGTTCGGAACCTCCGTGAAGCCGCTGGGCTGGAACCTGCCGCCCGCCTGGGACCCGATCGCCGGCGACTACGAGGCGAGGGATGGCTGGATCCGCCTTCACACCAACGCCGTGCACCATCGCGACGCCGCCCTTCGCTGCCTCGGCGCATCGCCCGACCGCGATGCGGTGGCCGCCGCCGTCCGCCGCCGGGACGCCGACGCGCTGGAAAGCGCCGTCGTCGGCGAAGGCGGGTGCGCAGCGGCGATGCGCGATCTCGTATCCTGGCGAAGCCACCCGCAGGGGCAGGCGGTCGCCCGGGAGCCGCTGTTGTGGTGCGAGGCGCAGGAGCCGTCTGGCGCCGTTCGCCCCCCTGCCCGTCCCCCTGCCCGGCCGGAGCGTCCCTTGGCCGGCGTGAAGGTGCTGGACCTGACCCGCGTCCTTGCCGGACCGACCGCCACGCGGTTCCTCGCCGGCTTCGGAGCCGAAGTGCTGCGCATCGACCCGCCCTGGTGGGACGAACCCGCCCTTCTCCCTGAAATGACGCTCGGCAAGCGCCGCGCCCGCCTCGACCTGCGCGATCCCGACCAGCGGACACGCTTCACGGAGTTGCTGGCCCAGGCCGACCTGCTGGTGCACGGCTATCGCGCCGATGCACTCGAAGGTTTGGGGCTCGACCTCGGGACCCGGCAACGCCTCCGTCCCGGCCTGATCGACGTGTCGCTGAACGCTTATGGCTGGACCGGCCCCTGGCGGAACCGGCGGGGCTTCGACAGTCTGGTGCAGATGAGCGGCGGCATCGCAGCAGAAGGGATGCGCCGTTATGGCAGCGACCGGCCCAGCCCCCTGCCCGTCCAGGCGCTCGACCATGCCGCCGGCTATCTTCTGGCCACCGCCGCGGTGCGCGGCCTGACCCGCCGGCTCGCGGACGGGCGGGGATCGAGCTGGCGCACGTCGCTGGCCCGGGTCGGGGCGTTGCTGGCCAAATTGCCGTCCTTGGAGAACGGCTCCTCCATGCCGGCCGCCGACGCCCGCGACTTTGTCGGCGGTCCGGAGGATACGGCCTGGGGACCGGCCCTGCGCCTGAAGCCCGCCGCAACCGTCGAAGGATCGCCGATCCGCTGGGACCGACCGGCCGGACTGCTCGGCACGGACGAAGCGCGCTGGTGAGCGGTTGCCGCCGACAGGTGGCCGACTTACCCCAGCGTATGTTCCAGCAGGATCTTCGCCCCCAGCCCGATCAGCACCACGCCGCCGGCCATCTCGGCCCAGCGTCCCAGATGCGCACCGGCCGCACGCCCGATCAGCACGCCGCCGAACGCCACCGCGAAGGTCACCACGCCGATCAGCACCGATGTCGTCACCATGTCGACATCGACCAGCGCCAGACCGGCGCCCACGGCGGCGGCGTCGATGCTGGTGGCGACGGCGGTGGTCAGCAGGGCCAGCCATTCGGCACGCGGGCTGCGCGCCGGGCCGCAATCCTCCTCGGCGTCCTCTTCGCCGTCCAGGATGGCGTTGCGCAGCATCGCACCGCCGACAGCCAGCAACAGGCCGAAGGCGATCCAGTGATCGACCGACTCGACGAGGCTGGCGAAGGCGATGCCGACGCCCCAGCCGACCAGCGGCATGGCGAACTGGCAAACGCCGAAGGCGGCGCCGACGCGCATCGCCTCGGGCAGGCCGGCACGGCGCGAACAGGCGCCGCGACCGAGCGCGGCGGCAAAGCTATCCATGGAAAGGCTGAAGGCGAGCACGAGGGACGTGGCGATCATGGCTATTCCCGGGCCAGACAACACAGTGGAACCGGACGCACTCCGGCTGGCCGCGGAGATGTCCGATCCACTGGTCTCGCCGGGTCGACCCTCTGGCCGCCGTGCGCGCCATGGTGGTAACGGCCGGAGGCCGGAACCATCCAAGTCTGTTGACGCGAACCCCGCCGGACCGATGCCGGAGGGTGGCTACTCCCCAATGACGGCGGAACTCCTACAGGGACCAAGGTCTTGGGTCAAGCGTCCGATTGCCGCAGGTGCGAGATGCGGCCGCGCAGATAGGTCGCGGCGACCGAGCGGTCATCGCCCAGCGTCACCTGGATGAACAGCTCTTCCTCCAAATCGCCGTCGACCGTCTTCATGCGATGTCGCATAGCGGGCGTCGCCGCCGGGTCGAGGACGACGAGATCGGCCCAGCGGCCGGGCTCCAGGCTGCCGATCTCGCCGCCCATGCCCAGCGCCTCGGCATTGCCGCGGGTCATCCAGTGCAATGCTGCGAGCGCCGGCAGATTCCGGCGCCGAAGCTGCAGCACCTTGTAGGCCTCCGCCGCCGTGCGCAGCATGGAATAGCTGGTGCCACCGCCGACATCGGTGGCGATGGCGGTACGCACCGGCCGCTCCGGCTTCGACAGGGCATCGAGGTCGAACAGGCCGCTGCCGATGAACAGGTTGCTGGTCGGACAGAACACGGCGACCGACCCGCTCTCCGACAGCCGGGCCATCTCGGCTTCCGACAGATGGATGCAGTGGCCGAACAGCGAGGTCGGCCCCAGCAACCCGAAGCGGTCGTAGACGTCGGTATAGTCGCGGGCACGGGGGAACAGGCGGCGCACCTCGGCGATCTCGTCGGTGTTCTCCGACAGATGCGTCTGCATGTGGACGCCGGGATGCTCGCGCAGCAGGGCGCCGGCCGCTTCGAGCTGCGCCTCGGTCGAGGTGATGGCAAAGCGCGGGGTGACGGCATAGCGCTGCCGGCCCCGCCCGTGCCAGCGGCCGATGAGACCCTTGCTCTCGCGGTAGCTGCTCTCCGCCGTGTCGGTCAGGGCCGGCGGGGCATGGCGGTCCATCATCACCTTGCCGGCGATCAGCCCGGCGCCGCGCGCCTCGGCCTCCGCGAACAGGGCGTCGACCGACTGCGGATGGACGGACCCATAGACCACCGCCGTGGTCGTGCCGTTGCGCAGCAGCTCGTCCATGAAGAAGCCGGCATTGGCGGCGGCATGGGCCGGATCGGCGAAGCGCTGCTCCTCGATGAAGGTGTATTTCTCCAGCCAGTCGAGCAGCCGGGCACCATAGGAGGCGATGACCTGGGTCTGCGGGAAATGGATGTGGGTGTCGATGAAGCCCGGCAGGACCAGCTTGCCGCTGTGGTCGTCGACCGCCACCCCCTCCGGAACCCGACCGCGCAGATCGGTCCACGCCCCGACCTCCAGGATGCGCCCGTCGGCCCCGACCAGCAGCAGCCCGTCGTCATGATAGGTCAGGCAGTCGAGGTCCCCCGGCCCGGCGGGCGCGCGATGGAAGCTGAGCAGGCGGCCACGGATGGCGGCAGCAATGGACTGGTCGGGCATTGGGGTCCAACTGGCAAATGGTAGATACAGGGTAACGAAGTCAGGTTAACGGTATGCGACGTAAGGCCCTCTCTCCCCCGGGGAGAGGGAGGGGACCCACGCCGAAGGCGTGGGGAGGGTGAGGGGGCCGGCGCGCTTCGCGCGCCGCCAAGGGGCATACTGCCCCTTGGCAATCCCCTGGCACGGGCGTCCCGCCCGCGCTGCCCCCTCATCCAACCCTCTCCCCAGGGGGGCTACGGGATGCACAGATCTCGCGCTTGCGGCAGGAAAAGCATCTTAACGTTGCGCGTAGCCCCTCTCCCCTCGCGGGAGAGGGGGTGGGGTGAGGGGGCGCAAGTTTGATTTCCACCGACCTCCGGCCGGCCGCCCCCTCATCCCAACCCTTCTCCCGCGAGGGGAGAGGGGCTATTCGCTAGAGAAAGTTGCATCTCGTTCGCAGAAGCGCGATCTGTGCATCCCATAGCCCCAGGGGGAGAGGGCTTATAGGCGCCCTTCTTAACCCGGCTTCGGAGCCCTGATGGTAGATAGAGAGGCGAGAGAGTTATTTCGTGTCACCCGACCACGCCGCCAATACCGCGCGTTCCTGCGGGGTGATTCCGGTGATGTTGGCCGGGGGCATGGCGCTGCTGAAGCCGGCTTGCAAGCGGATCTGCTCGGCATGGCGGCGGATGCCGTCGCCCTCCAGCACGACGCCGCGCGGCGCGGTGGCGATGCCCTCCCACACCGGCTGGGCGGCGTGGCACATGCTGCACCGGGTGGAGACGATCTCCTCCACCTGATTGAAGCCGACCTTGACCGGCGCTCCGGCCGCCGTGTCGCCGGTCGCCGGCCCCAAGGTGCTGAGCCAGACGCAGCCGAGCATGCCGGCGGCGGCGATGCCCCAGGTCCACCAGGGCGTCGGCTTGCCGGCATGGCGGCTGTTGAAGAAATGGCGGATCGCCGTGCCGACCACCAGCACCAGCGCCACCATCACCCAGTTGTAACGGGTGGAGCTGACCAGCGGATAATGGTTGGACAGCATCAGGAAGACGACCGGCAGGGTCAGGTAGTTGTTGTGCAGCGACCGCTGCTTGGCCTTCTTCCCCAGCGACGGGTCCGGCGTCTCGCCGCGCAGCATGGCGGCCACCGTCCTGCGCTGGTTGGGAATGATCAGCATGAAGACGTTGCAGGCCATCATCGTCGCCATCAGGGCACCGACCTGCAGCATGGCGCCGCGCCCGCTGAAGATCCTCGTCATCGCCCAGGCCGTCGCCACCAGCATGACGAAGCCGGCAACCGCGAGCGCTCCGTCGTTGCGGCCCAGCGGCGATTTGCACATCAGGTCATAGGCGACCCAGCCCGCCACCAGCGCGCCGGCACTGATCGCCACCGCCTGCCAGGGATTGAGCGCCAATACGTCCTGGTCGATCAGGAACAGGTCGGCGCCGCGGTAATACAGCACGCACATCAGGAAGAAGCCGCTGAGCCAAGTGGCGTAGGATTCCCACTTGAACCACGTCAACTCCTCCGGCAGCTGCGGCGGGGCGACCATGTATTTGGTCATGTGGTAGAAGCCGCCGCCATGGATCTGCCAGGCGTCGCCCGCCGTCCCGGCCGGCGCACCGGCGCGGCGGCGCAGCGAGGCGTCGAGATGGATGAAGTAGAAGGACGATCCGATCCAGGCGATGGCGGTGATGACGTGCAGCCACCGCGCCAGGGCGTTGATCCATTCCCACAGGATGGGCTCCATCGCGCGCACGCTCCTTCCGGTCAGGTCGAGACGTCGACTGTACGGCGAGTGTGCGGGTGCGGAAAACCACTCGTCCATCCCAACAGCTTCAAAAAATGACGAAAGATGGAAGCCGCCCGCGAGGCGTCTTCAGGAGGGACGCAACCGCGGCACCCTTGATCGGAGTGATGCCGACAGTTTCGTCTTCCATTAGGTTGCGTAATGCATGAGATTATGATTATTCCATTTCCTAATTCCCCAGACGGTTTTAACCGGAACTCCGCTCATCGGGTCGGGGGTAGGAAGGATGCAAACGTTAGACGGTCTCGCACTTTTCGTGTTGGCGGCGACGATGTCTCCAGGCGGGGCCACGGCGCTTGCCACCGCATCGGGCATGAACTTCGGCTATCGGCGATCGCTTCCGCTGATCCTTGGAATATCCCTGGGCCTCGCCGTCATGGCCGCCGCCGCAGCGGCCGGGATCGAGGGGATATTCGTTGCCGTACCGGTGATACAAACGGCGGTGAAGATCGCAGGAACGCTTTATCTTTTGTGGCTGGCGCTCCAGCTGTCCCGAACGGGTGCCCCCAAGACGACCGGATCGGCCGCCAGCCCGGCGAGCATCGCCGGCGGCGCCTGGCTGGTCCTCTACAATCCGAAGGGTTGGGCGATGACCACCGGAGCCGCCGCATCATTTTCGTCGATCGCCGACGGGCCGGTCGCAACCGCCGTTCTCCTTGGATTCGTGTTCGGATGCTTCGCTTCGTTCTCGTTGTCGGTCTGGTGCCTGGGCGGCCAGCTGCTCCGGCGCGTCCTGACCCGGGATTGGGAATGGAGGGCTCTCAACATCGCGCTGGCGCTTCTGCTGGTTGCCTCGATCCTGCCGATCTGGACCCAGTCATGACTGCCGATCCCTTTCGCCGGAAGGCGGGTATCAGCAACAACATAGGTCGATCGCACTACCCCGATCGGCAGCGGATTGCCAATCGCGCGGTGAGTTGGTAGAGGACCCCACCCCTTCCTCGCACCGGTCGGCCATCCGCGATGCACATGTCCGGCAGCACCGTCACCCGCCGCGCCCTTCTGATGCTGCTCGCCGCCGCCTTGGCGTTGCTGGCGATCATCGTCATGTCGGGGTGGCTGGCCGACAGCACACGGCAATATTCCGGGTCCCTCAGCCGGATGACCGCCCTGCGGGTGGCCGCCGGGACCCTCCTCAGCCAGTTGCAGGACGCCGAGATCGGGCAGCGCGGTTATCTGCTCACCGAGGATCGCCGGTACCTCAAGCCTTACGAGGCCGCCGACGCCGCGGTGGAAAGCACGATCGCCCGTCTGCGCGAGCTTGCCGACGGGAACGCCGACGAGCTGCGCATCGTCGACCGCCTCGCCGTCCTTGCCGCCGGCAAACGGGAGGAACTGGCGGAGACCATCGCCCTGATGAAGGCCGGACGCCGGGACGAGTCCCTGGCCATCGTGCGCACCGGCCGCGGCATGAGTCTGATGGACGATGCCCGGCGTTCGCTCGCCGACCTGATCACCCCCGCCGACGCCCAGCTCGACACCCAGCTCGGCGCCCTGACCCGTCAGGCCAGGATATCGGGCTGGGTGGCGAACCTGGGCGGCCTGTTCATCCTGCTGGTCGTCGGCGGCGCCGTATGGATCGCGCTCAGCTACACGCGCGCCCTCATGCAGGCGCAGCGCGCGATCCAGTCCCTGAACGACTCGCTGGAACAGCGCGTGTCCGACCGCACCATGGAATTGCAGCGGGCCAATGACGAAATCCAGCGTTTCGCCTACATCGTCAGCCACGACCTGCGCGCGCCGCTGGTGAACGTGATGGGCTTCACTAGCGAGCTGGAGGCGGGGCTGGCGAGCGTGACCGCCGACCTCGACCGTCGGCCGGCGGAGGGCGACGACCCCATGGCGGCTGAGGCGCGGCGGGCGGTGGCCGAGGACATGCCGGAGGCCATCGGCTTCATCCGCACCTCGACGACGAAGATGGACCGCCTGATCAACGCCATCCTCGCCCTGTCGCGCCAGGGCAGCCGTACGCTCAGCCCCGAACCGGTGTCGATGCAGGCTCTCCTGGAAAACGCGGTCGGCAGCTTCCGCCACCGGGCCGGCGAACTGCGCTGCGCCATCGACATCGCCGGCCCCCTGCCGTCCCTGGTCTCCGACCGGCTCGCCCTGGAACAGGTGTTCGGAAATCTGCTCGACAACGCGATCAAGTATCTCGACCCGGCCCGGCCCGGCCGGATCGCCATCCGGGGACGCGCCGAGGAGGATCGCCTGACCTTCGAGGTCGCGGACAACGGCCGCGGCATCGCGCCGCAGGACCATGAACGCATCTTCGAACTGTTCCGCCGATCCGGCGTGCAGGACCGTCCCGGGGAAGGGATCGGGCTGGCCTATGTCCGGACGCTGGTTCGGCGCCTGCAGGGCGACGTCACCGTCGATTCGGTTCCTGGACAGGGCAGCGTCTTTCGCATAAGCCTTCCCAGGATCCTCACCCTGGCCTCGGAGAAGCCTGCTCATGATGCGTGACCCCCAGACGGTGTGCATCGTCATGATCGAGGACGACGAGGGCCACGCCCGGCTGATCGAGAAGAACATCCGGCGCGCCGGCGTGACCAACGAGATCGTGCCCTTCACCGACGGCACCAGCGCGCTCGCCTATCTGTTCGGAGCGGATGGGTCCGGTCAGGCCAGCATGGGCCGCGCGCTTCTGATCCTGCTGGACCTGAACCTGCCGGACATGACGGGCGTCGACATCCTGTCCAGGCTCAAGGCCAACCCCCATACCAAGCGTTTTCCCGTCGTGGTGCTGACCACCACGGACGACCGGCAGGAAATCCAGCGCTGCTACGACATCGGGGCCAACGTCTACATCACCAAGCCGGTGAATTACGAAAGCTTCGCCACCGCGATCCGGCAGCTGGGGCTGTTCTTCTCCGTCATCCAGGTCCCAGAGGCGGAGGCATGACCGACCCGGCCATACGCATCCTCTACATCGACGACGACGTTGCCCTGGCGCGGCTGGTGCAACGGCGGCTCGAACGGCGCGGTTACGCGGTGGAGTGGGCGAAGGATGGCCAGGAAGGCTTGAAGCGGCTGGAGCGGGGCGGCATCGCGGTGGTCGGTCTGGACCACGAGATGCCGGGCGCGACCGGGCTGGACATCCTGCCCGCCCTGCTGTCCAGGGAGAACGCTCCGCCGGTCGTCTATGTCACCGGCGCCGGTGACACGCGGGTGGCGGTCGCCGCGCTGAAGGCCGGCGCGGACGATTACGTTCCCAAGGAAACCGGCGAGGGATTCTTCGACCTGCTGGCGGCGGCGATCGGGCAGGCGCTCGAGAAGGCCCAACTGCGCCGGGAACGGGAACGGGCGGAGCAGGAGGTGCGCGCCGCGCGGGACCGGGCGGAACTGCTGCTGAAGGAGGTCAACCACCGGGTCGCCAACAGCCTGGCCCTGGTGGCTGCCTTCGTGCGGATGCAGCGGTCAGGCCTGTCCGATTCCATGGCCCGCGCCGCCCTGGAGGAGACCCAGGCGCGCATCACCGCGATCGCCGGCATCCACCGGAGCCTCTACACCTCCGACGACGTGCGTTCCGTCCGCTTCGATGCGTATCTGGAAACGCTTCTCGCCGAAATGCACACCGCGATGGCCTCCCGGCGCCCGGACAGCTTCGTCGTCGTCGCCGATGCGGTTTCGGTGCCGACCGACAAGGCGGTGTCCCTGGCGGTGATCGTGACAGAGCTGGTCACGAATGCCTGTAAATATGCTTATCCCGAAGGCCGGTTCGGCAGCATCCGTGTCCGGGCGAAGGCCGCCGAGGGACAACTGTCGGTGAGCGTCGAGGATGACGGCGTCGGTTTTTCCGGCGACGATTCTCCGCAGGGAACCGGTCTCGGCACCCGCATCGTCCAGGCGATGGCGACCAGCCTGGGTGCGCTGCTGCATCACGACCGGCAGCATGCCGGCACCCGGGTGACGCTGACGATGCCGTTGCAGCCGCTGTGACCATGTCCCGCTCCGGCGGGACGGCGGCATCGCCGGGATAAGCCCATCGCGGCGGAGGACAGCCGAGTCCACCGCCACGCCGATCACCGCCTTTCGAACGATCCCCGCACTTGGATGCGTCGCCACCGGCTGCCCTCCCGGCCGCTCTTGTCAGTGGCCGGGCAGGAGAGTGCGGACCGCTGCGCCAAACCCCATGGACAGGATGTCGCACCCAAGCTATACCTCCGCCAACGAGGTGAGTAAGCACTTACTTATCATAAGCGATTGTTTCGGCACCCCCCGATGGCCCCACGCCTCGACAGCAGCGCCCGCAAGCGGGCGATCCTCGACGCCGCCTTGCCGCTGTTCGCGCGCAAGGGCTTCGCCGCGACCACCACCAAGGAGATCGCGCAGGCCGCAGGGGTGTCGGAGGCGCTGATCTTCAAGCATTTCCCGTCCAAGGCCTCGCTGTACGAGTCGATCTTCCTCTGCTGCATCGACGGCGACCCGGAATATGAGAGGCTGGTGGCCCTGTCACCGGGCACCGACACGCTGGTGCAGATGATCCAGGGGATGGTGAACTACTTCGTGATCGAGCTGCCGGCCGATCCGAACGAACGCGCCCGCCACCGCCTGTCGATCATCAGCCTGCTGGAAGACGGCGAGTTCATGCGGCAGGTCTTCGAGGGCATCCGCAGCCGCTTCCTGCCCTGCTTCACCGCCTCCATCCAGGCCGCCGTCGCCTGCGGCGATCTGGTGCCGGGGCCGGTCGACGCCGAGAGCGGATTCTGGCTCGCCGAGCATCTCTGCGAGATGATGGCGACCGTCTGCCTGTCCGGCGGGGCGATCGTCCCCTATCCTTGCGGCCGTCCCGAGCTTGCCCGCCAGACCATCTGGTTCATCCTGCGCGGGCTCGGGCTCAGCGACGCGGCCATCGCCGCGCAGGAACGGGGCGGACGCTTTCCGTCCGTGCCTTCCCGATCACCGCCTGCCACATCCCTGCCTGCCAAATTCCCGCCTGAGGGCGGACCCGAGAACGACCACCCCACACCCGAGAGACCGGAGTAGCCGATCGTGACCCTGGACCATTCGCCAAAGACCGAGACGTCGTTCGGCCACCCGGCGTCCGAGCCGGGCCACGGGGCTGCTCCCCCTGCCCCGCCGCGGCCGCCGCGCAAGCCGGTCACCCGCGGCCGGCTGACCCTGCGCATCGTCATCACGCTGGTGGTGCTGGGGCTGCTGGGCGCCGGGCTCTACGGCTTCAACAGCTTCCGCTCCAAGGCGATCGCCGACTTCTTCGCCAACAACAAGCCGCCGCCCACCCCGGTGGCGCTGGCGGAGGCGACGGTGCAGACCGTGCCGAAATACCTGACGGCCATCGGCACGCTGCAGGCGGCGCGCCAGGTGACGGTGGCCCCCGAGGTCGCCGGCCGCATCGACCGCATCCCCTTCGAATCGGGTGCCCGCGTCAAGGCCGGCGACCCGCTGGTGCAGTTGAACGACGCCACCGAGCAGGCCGACCTGCTGGCCCAGCGCGCCCAGGCGCGTCTGGCCGAACTGAACCTGGAGCGCTACCGCGACCTGCGCCGCAGCCAGGCGACGCCCCAGAGCAACGTCGACCAGTATCAGGCGCAGCTCGACGAGACCAACGCGAACATGAAGCGCACCAGCGCGCTGATCGGCCAGAAGCTGATCAAGGCGCCGTTCGACGGCGAGCTGGGTATCCGCCAGGTCAATGTCGGCGACTACGTCAATCCGGGCGCCACCATCGTCACGCTGACCGACCTGTCGCAGCTCTACATCAACTTCACCCTGCCGGAGCAGTCCTTCACCAAGCTGTCGGTCGGCCAGGGAGTGCTGATCAACGTCGACGCGCTGCCGGGCCGCGATTTCGAGGCGAAGATCACCACCATCGAACCGCAGGTCAGCGCCGACACCCGCGCCGTCAAGGTGCAGGCCACCATGGACAACCGCGAACGCCAGCTGCGGCCGGGCATGTTCGCCAACGTCCGCGTCGTCCTGCCGCCGCAGCCCAACACGCTGACCGTGCCGGAAACCGCGGTCGACTACACCGTCTACGGCGATTCGGTCTTCGTCGCCCAATCGCAGAAGACCCCCGACGGCAAGGAGCAGCTGGTGGTGGAGCGCAAGCCGGTGAAGATCGGCGACCGCCTCGCCAACAAGGTGGAGATCCGCAGCGGCCTCAACCCCGGCGACCGCGTCGTGGTGTCGGGCCAGCTGAAGCTCGCCAACGGCGCCGCCGTCGTCCCGGCGGAGACGAACCCGCTGACCCCGCCGCAGACCCTGCCGCAGAACTGAGGCCGACGCCATGGGCAGTTTCACCGACATCTTCATCCGCCGGCCCATCCTGTCCGTCGTGGTCAGCCTGCTGATCCTGCTGATTGGGGCCCGCGCGCTGCTGGAGCTGCCGATCCGGCAGTATCCGCAGCTGCAGAACACGGTCATCACCGTGACCACCAGCTATCCCGGCGCCTCGCCGGAGCTGATGCAGGGCTTCATCGCCACGCCGATCGAGCAGGCGGTGTCCTCGGCCGAAGGGCTGGACTATCTGACCTCCTCCTCCACCCAGGGGCAGAGTGTCGTCACCGCCTATGTCCGGCTGAACTTCGACCCCAACGTCGCGATGACCGACGTGATGGCGAAGGTGCAGCAGGTCAAATACCAGCTGCCGCGCGAAGCGAACGACCCGGTCATCCTGAAGTCGACCGGCGAGACGACCTCGATCCTCTATATGGGCTTCTCCAGCCCCGAATTGTCGGGGGCGGCGATCTCCGACTACCTGACACGCGTGGTGCAGCCGGTACTGTCCACGGTGGAGGGCGTCGCCCGCGCCCAGATCCTGGGCGGCCAGACCTTCGCCATGCGGCTGTGGCTCGACCCGGTCAAGATGGCGGCGCGCAACATCTCGCCGGCCGACGTCTCGGCGGCGATCACCGCCAACAACTACCAGTCGGCCCCCGGACAGACCAAGGGCGTCTTCGTCATCGCCAACGTCACCGCCAACACCGGCCTGACCGACGTCGAGCAGTTCCGCGAGATGGTGGTGAAGGCCAAGGACGGGGCGCTGGTGCGCATGCGCGACATCGCCACGGTCGAGCTCAGTTCCAAGAGCTTCGACGCCAGCGTGGCGATGAACGGGCAGCAGGCGATCTTCATCGGCGTCGACGCCACCCCGACCGGCAACCCGTTGAACATCGTCGCCGACATCCGCAAGATGGAGCCCGACCTGCGGCGCAACCTGCCGCCCAACATGAACATGGAGATCGTCTACGACAGCACCCGCTTCATCCAGGCGTCCATCGACGAGGTGGTGAAGACGCTGCTGGAGGCGGTCGCCATCGTCATCGTCGTCATCTTCCTGTTCCTCGGCAGCCTGCGCTCGGTTCTGATCCCGGTGGTCACCATCCCGCTGTCGATCGTCGGTGCAGCCACCTTCATGCTGGCGCTGGGATTCTCGCTGAACCTGCTGACGCTGCTGGCGATGGTGCTCGCCATCGGGCTCGTGGTCGACGACGCCATCGTGGTGGTGGAGAACATCCACCGGCATATCGAGCACGGCAAGTCGAAGGTCGCCGCGTCGCTGATCGGCGCCCGCGAGATCATCGGGCCGGTCATCTCCATGACCATCACGCTGGCGGCGGTCTATGCCCCGATCGGCCTGCTCGGCGGCCTGACCGGCGCGCTGTTCCGCGAATTCGCCTTCACGCTGGCCGCGTCGGTGATCGTGTCGGGTGTGGTGGCGCTGACGCTGTCGCCGATGATGTGCTCCGTCATCCTGAAGGAGGGGGAGCCGGGCCGCTTCGCCGCCTTCCTCGACCGTCAGTTCGAACGGCTGGCGGGCTGGTACGAGCGGCGGCTGCACGGCATGCTCGACTATCGCGCCGCGACCCTGCTGTTCGCGGTCGGCATCCTGCTGTCGGTCGGCTACCTGTTCGCCAACACCATGTCGGAACTGGCGCCGGAGGAGGACCAGGGCATCCTGTTCGGCATCTCCAAGGGGCCGCAATACGCCAACCTCGACTACATCGACAGCTTCGGCAAGCAGATCGACGAGACCTTCGCCTCCTTCCCCGAGACCGACACCCGCTTCATCCTGACCGGCCTGCCGACCCTCAACCAGGGCTTCGCCGGCATGATCCTGAAGCCGTGGGCGGAGCGCAAGCGGTCGGCCAAGGAACTGCAGCCGCTGGCCCAGGCCGAGCTGGGCAAGGTGACGGGCATCAACGTGTTCCTGGTGTCGCCGCCGGCCCTGCCCGGCTCCACCGGCGGCCTGCCGGTGCAGATGGTGATCTCCAGCCCCGGCGATTACCGCACCATCTTCGACGCCATCGAGCGGATCAAGGACGCCGCCACCAAGAGCGGCATGTTCATCGTCACCGACAGCGACCTGCAATATGACAGCCCGGTGGTGCGGCTGAAGATCGACCGCGCCAAGGCGGCCGACCTCGGCCTGACCATGCAGTCGGTGTCGAGCACGCTGGCGGTGCTGGTCGGCGGCAATTACGTCAACCGCTTCAACCTGAACGGCCGCTCCTACGAGGTCATTCCGCAGGTGCCGCGGGCCGAGCGGCTGACGCCGGAATCGCTGACCAACTACTACGTCACCTCAGGATCCGGCGCCCAGATCCCGCTGTCCACCGTGGTGTCGGTGGAAACCGACGTCGAGCCGAACGCGCTCAACAAGTACAACCAGCTCCCCTCGGCCACCTTCTCCGCCGTGCCGATGCCCGGCGTGTCGATGGGCCAGGTCGTCGAGTTCCTGGAGGAGCAGGCCCGCACCCAGCTGCCGGCCGGCTTCAACCACGCCTACCTGTCGGAATCGCGGCAGTTCGTGACCGAGGGCAGCCAGCTGATGGTCACCTTCGCCTTCGCGCTGATCGTGATCTACCTGGTGCTGGCCGCGCAGTTCGAATCGCTGCGCGACCCGCTGGTGATCCTGGTGTCGGTGCCGATGTCGATCTGCGGCGCGCTGCTGCCGCTGTTCTTCGGCGTTGCCACCATGAACATCTACACCCAGGTCGGCCTGGTGACCTTGATCGGCCTGATCTCCAAGCACGGCATCCTGCTGGTGGAGTTCGCCCGCGAGATGCAGCTCAACGAGGGCGTCGACCGCCGCACCGCGATCGAGCATGCCGCCCGCGTCCGCCTGCGCCCGATCCTGATGACCACCGCAGCGATGGTGGTCGGCCTGCTGCCGCTGCTGACCGCGGCGGGCGCCGGTGCGGCCAGCCGCTTCTCCATCGGTCTGGTCATCGTGTCCGGCATGCTGATCGGCACGCTGTTCACCCTGTTCGTCCTGCCGGCGGTCTACACCCTGCTGGCCAAGGACCATTACGCCGCCTCGCGTTCCGACCGGGCGGAGCAGCTGCGCGGCATGACCTGAGGCGCCGGGCCGACCACGTACGGTTCAGTCACAGCGTCAACGCAAACAGGCCCTTCCCGACCGGGAAGGGCCTGTTTGCGTTGGCGTGCCATCGCCGGAAGCACGGCCGATGGGAAGGACTCTCAGCGGTGCAGTGCGGCGCGCTGGAGCGGGTCGAGACCGTCGCTCTCCATGGGAGGCGCCGAAGTCCCCGTCGCCCTGCTCAACAGTTTGGCGGTGGCCATGGCGAGCTGGTTCTGGGTGTAGGGCTTGGCAAGGCGCGGCAGGTCTGCGCCGGTGCCGTCGGGCAGGTCGGCGTAACCCGTCGCCAGAAGCACCGGCAGGCCCGGAATCATGGCCTGGGCCGCCCGGGCGAGTTCGACGCCGGTCATCCCTGGCATCGCATAGTCCGTCAGCAGCAGGTCGACCGGTTGCCCGCTGCGTAGGATTTCCAACGCTTCGCTGCCCGAATTCGCCTCGACGACCGTGTGCCCGAGATCGGCCAGCATGTCGACGGTGCTCATGGCGATCAGCATGTCGTCGTCGACCACGAGGACCAGGCCGGGAGACGCGTCGACCGCCGCGGCCGCCGGCGGCTCCGCCACCTGGACCGGAGTGGTCGCCTTCGGCAACCACAGCTCGACGAGCGTACCCTCTCCCGGCACGCTCGACAGCCGGAACGCGCCGCCGGACTGCACCGCCAGGCCATGGACCATCGACAGCCCGAGACCGGTTCCCTTGCCGATGCCTTTGGTCGAGAAGAACGGCTCGATCGCCCGCGCAAGCGTCCGCGCATCCATGCCCGTGCCGGTGTCCCGCACGCAGATATGCGGGTGGGCGCCCGGGGGCAGCTCGGAGGAGACGGAAACCGGCGTCTCGTCCAGCGACACGGTCAAGGTGCCGCCATCGGGCATCGCGTCGCGGGAGTTGATGGCGAGGTTCAGGATCGCCAGTTCGAGTTGGTTCGGATCGATCAGGGCCGGCGGCAGGGTGGCGGGTGCCTCGATCCGCACCACCACGCGTGGCCCCACCGAGCGTTCCAGCAAGGTCCGCATGCCATCCAGCAGACCCGTGAGGTCGACCGCCTGCGGCTGCAGGTCCTGGCGGCGGGCGAAGGCAAGAAGCCGCTGGGTCAGCGTCGCCCCGCGCTGCGCCCCCTGCATGGCACCGTCGAACAGGCGCTCCGTCGTCGGATCGTCGGGAAGGCGCTTGCGCAGCAGTTCCAGATTACCGAGCACCGCCATCAGCAGGTTGTTGAAGTCGTGCGCGACGCCGCCGGTCAACTGGCCGAGGGTCTCCAGCCTCTGCGTCTGGCGCAACTGCTCTTCGGCGCGTTCGCGATCGCGCATCTCGGTGCGCAAGCGTTCCAGCGTCGCCTCCAGCTCGCCGGTGCGCTCCTGCACCGTGGCCTCGAGCGTCGTCGTGAGACGCTGCAAGGCCTCCTGCGCCGCCTTCTGCGCACCGATGTCGACGATGACCGCAAGCGCTCCGGCCAGTTGGCCGGCACCGTCGCGCACCGGCACGCCGCTGACCCGGAGCCAGGTCGAGGAGCCGTCCGGAAACCGGTGGGTGAACTCGACGCCATGAACCATTTCGCCGCGCAAGGCACGCGCTCCGGGGAACTGGTCCTGGGACAGCAGGCGCCCCTGGTCGTCATACCCGATCCAGGCGTGATCGTCGCTCGGCTGCCGGGACGGGATCACCGCATCCGGCACGAATCGTTCGAACGCCGGGTTGCACAGCATGATCCGGCCATCCCGGTCCATCAGCGAGACGCCGACCGGCAGATGCTCGATCAGCGTCGTGAAGCGGGCCCGCTCGCCGGCCAGATCGGCCAGGAGGCGATCGCGCTCGACCAGATGCGCCCGCGCCTCGAATTGGCGCCGGCGCCCGCGCAGACAGGTGCGCACCACGCTGACCAGCGTGGTCGGGTGGAAGGGGCGTTCGATGAAGGTGACGTTGCCGAGCAGTTCGGTCAGGCGGGCGGCCTCGGGCGTCCGCTCGGCGCCGTCACCGCGCATGGTGAGCAGCACGACCGGAAGATCCGACCAGGGCGGCTGCGCGCCGATCCAGGCGACGAGCCCCTGGAGGTCGGCGGCGCGCACGGCTTCCTCGACCAGGATCAGCAGCCCTATCCCGTCGTCCAGCGCATGGCACAATGCCGGCAGGTCGGGACAGGTCTCCGCGGCGATCCCGATCTCGCCCAGCAGGGCGGCTGCGACGGCGGCATCCCGTCCGCGCGGCGCCAGGATCAGCGCGCGCTCCGTGGTCTCAACTTTGCTCATGCCGGCCCGCTCATGCTGGCCCCCGCTCACGCCGGATCGTCCCGGATCAACGGGATGTCCTGGCCGCTGTAGACGGGCACGCCGCGCAACACGCCCTGGAACTCCACCAGCGGCGGCCCCACGGCGATGCCGCGATCGGTAACCAAATATTCGCGGATCGTGTCCTCATGCGGACCAGCCCGCTTCTTGATCACGGAAATCGCCCGGCGGACCCGGCCCAGCGCCTCGAAATAGCGCAGCAGCACGACGGTGTCGGCGAGATACGTTACGTCGACCGGCGACTGCATGTCGCCGATCAGGCCATGCTGCGCGATGGTGAGGAAGGTCGTGACGCCTTGCCGGTTCAGGAAGAGCAGCAATTCGTGCAGATGCATGACGAGCAGTTGCTCCTCCAGCATCGCCGCCTGATAGCCGTTGAGGCTGTCGATCACCACGGTGCGGATGTGATTCTGCTCGACGCAGCTGCGCACTCGGTGGGTGAACTCTCCGGGAGACAACTCCGCCGCGTCCACCTGTTCGATCAGCAGGCTGCCGCGGTCGCGAAGCGCCTCGAGGTCGAAACCCATCGCCTTCGTTCGGGCGAACAGCAGCCCGAGTTCCTCGTCGAAGACGAACAGCGCGGCGCGCTCCCCGCGCGCGATGGCGGCGGCGGCGAACTGAACGGTTAACAGCGACTTTCCCGTTCCGGCAGGGCCGATGATGAGGGAACTCGATCCACGTTCCATTCCGCCGCCGAGCAGCGTATCGAGTTCGGCGATGCCGCTGGCCAGACGTTCCCCGGCGAAACCGGTGCGATGCTCGGCGGCGATGAGCCGGGGAAACACACGAATACCGCCTGTTTTGACGGCATAGTCGTGATAGCCGCCGCGATACGCCTGACCGCGGTACTTGAGCACGCGCAGCCGCCGCCGCTCTTCTCCATAGACAGGGGTCACCATCTCCAGGCGGATCACGCCATGGGCGATGCTGTGGACCGTCTTGTCCATAGTATCGGTCGTCAGGTCGTCGAGCAGCAGGACGGTGGCGCCATGCCGGGCGAAATAATGCTTGAGGGCGAGGATCTGGCGACGGTATCGCAGCGAATCCTGGGCCAGCAGGCGGATTTCCGACAGGCTGTCGAGAACGATCCGCATCGGCTTGACCCGCTCGATCGCTTCGAACAGGTGCTTGGTCGTCTCACCGAGTTCCAGGTCCGCGGAATAGAGCAGGCTCTGCTGATGGGCCCCGTCGAGCAGGCTCTCCGGCGGAACCAGTTCGAAGACCGTGATCTCCGCGCCGAGCGTCCAGTCATGCGTGGCCGCCGCGTCGCGCAGTTCCTCTTCGGTTTCCGACAAGGTGACGTAGAGTCCGGTTTCCCCGGCGGCGGCCCCTTCCAGAAGGAACTGCAGGGCCACCGTGGTCTTGCCGGTGCCCGGGCTGCCTTCGAGCAGGAAGACCCGGTCACGGGTGAGTCCCCCGGCGAGGATGTCGTCGAGCCCGGCGACGCCGGTTCGCGCCTTGCGCGACGGTTCAGTGGGTGCAGCCATGGCGGGTCAGGATGTCCGTCTTGAGGGGGGCTGGCAGAACGTGCGCCGGGATGCGGTCCAGGGTATCGCCAAGGGCACGCTGCGCATACCAGAGATCATGTACCAGCTGAAGGTCGAGCCAGAACCGGGCGGGTATGTCGCAGAGCCGGGACAAGCGGGCGGCCATCTCCGGCGTGACGCCGGCCTTGCCGGCCAACACGCGATGGAGCGTCTGGCGCGCGATCGCCAATTCCCGGGCCGCCTGGGTCACCGTCAGCCGAAGTTCGGGCAGAATGCGGTCGCGCAGCACGGCCCCGGGATGGGGCGGCGGATCATTGGGCGAAGTCAATCCAGCGGACATCCGATGCGATCGAAAAAGACGATCGTTCAGATGTAGCGTGTCGCGCGACAATCGGCAGCCTACGCAATCAGCATCGTCCCTTCGGAGTAGGGACCGAAGACAGGGCGTCGGCGCTGTGCCGGCAGCCCCATTGCCGGTCCGTCACCCCGCCAGCTCCGCCGGAACCGGCAAATCCTCCCCCTCCTCGCGGCGCAGCATCCAGACCAGCCAGCGTTCGGTGTGGATCAGCAGGCGCCGGGTCTCGATGCTGTCGCAGCCGCGGCTATGGACGCGCAGCAGACGGATGGCGCGGCAGATGGCTGATCGCTGATCGAGGGCTCGTTCCGGCACGGCGGGGGTCCATCGCGGCTGTGGGGGAACTCCGACACATACCGGACCGACCCGCAACGCAGCGTGATCTTTCTCGGACCCTTGCTGAATCTTGCCCCGCTTTCCTTCCAAGATTGCGGACGGCAAGCGGAATGACGCGACAGTCGACAATCCAAGCCCCACCGGCGCCGCGAAGCACAGGAGCTTTGCCTTGGCAAGCGCGAAGCCCCCTGATTCTCTGGGCTCCTGCCCCTGATTGCGGCATTTATGGAATGTTATATCTTCCCTTTTAAATCATCGTCCGGGCCATCGCCGCCATGAATTCTGTCCGTTCGTGCACCGACATTTCATGCCCGCTTATCGTGGGGATCCTAAACACATGACCAGGCGTCTGTTCACCGGTCTTGCCGCGCTCTGTTCCGCCATCCTGTGCGGCCTTGCGGGCATTCCCCCGGCAGCGGCCGAGGAGCAGGCGTTCCGTATCGGCATCGCTCCGCATACCAGCGCCCGCGTCATCATCGAACAGTACCAGCCGGTGCGCCGCGCGGTGGAGGCGGCGCTGGGCCGGCCGGTGGAGATCGTGACGGCGCCCGACTTCACCGCCTTCGCCCGCCGGGCGGTCGACCAGGACTACGACATCGCGGTGACCACCGGCCATCAGGCGCAGCTTCTGCGCGAGGATGCCGGCTACCTGCCGCTGCTGACCTACAAGTCCGACTTCCGCGCCGTGGTGGTGACGGCGGCCAAGGGACCGTACCGGACGGCGGCCTCGCTGGCCGGCACCACCGTGCTGGGACTCAGCCCGTCGTCGCTGGTGACCCTGTGGGGCCAGCACTGGCTGGCCGACGGCAAGCTGCCCGACATCCAGCTCCGCTATGTCAGCGCCGCCGACAGCGTCGCCCAGCTGATCCTGGCGGGCGATGCGTCGGCCGGCTTCATGTCGCGGGCCAATCGCGCCAAGCTGGCGCCGGAGGTCCAGGCGCAGCTCTCCACCATCGCCGAAAGCGGCCCGATGGCCGGCCGCGTCTATATGCTGAACGGCAAAGCGTCGGCCTTGGCGGAGCCGTTGCGCAAGGCCCTGTTCGCCTTCGGCGAGACGGCGGAGGGCAAGAGCTATTTCGACGTCAATCAGCTGGGCGGCTACCGTCCGGTCACCGACGAGGAACTGGCGGCGATGGAGCCGCTGGCCGACGAGGTTCGGCGCGTCCTGAAGGCCGGGAAATGATCCTGTCACGTCTGGCACCCTGGAAGACGCTGCGCGGCCGCATGCTGGCCGCCGCCATGGCGGTCGAGGCGATCATGCTGACGCTGCTGGTCGCCAACAGCGTGCGCCTGCTCTACGGCAGCCTCGCCGAGCAGGCCAAGCTGCACGCCGGACAGGTGGCGCCGGTGCTGAACGCGGCGCTGGTGGCGCCGCTGGCCCAGCGCGACCATGCGACCCTGCAGGCGGTGCTGGACGAAAGCCGCTCGACCGGCGGGATCCTCTATCTCGCCGTCAGCGACAGTACCGGCAGGCTGGTGGCGATCAGCGGCTGGCCGCGGGACCGCGCGCTGCCCGATCCCGACCCGGCCCTGACGCTGGACGTCAAGGACGGCCTCGCCCGCTACGACGTGGCGGTGCCGGTGTCGCTGGCCGGGCAGAAGCTGGGCGCGGTGCAGTTCGGACTGGATCTGGCCCACATCGTCCAGGCGCGCCGCGACCTGCTGACCCAGGGCATCGCCATCGCCCTGTCGGAGATCCTGCTGTCGGCCGGGCTGCTGACCCTGCTGGGCCTGTGGCTGACCCGCCATCTGGCGGCGCTGGCCCGGGCCAGCGAACGGGTGGCCGCCGGCGATTACAGCCCGCCGAGGCTGGCGGAGGGCGACGACGACATCGGCCGGCTGGGCGCCGCCTTCAACACCATGTCGCACGCCATCAAGGAACGCGTCGACCAGCTGACCGTCGCGCTAGACGAGCAGGAGGCGCTCGCCCACGACATGGAGCAGGAGCGCGCCCGCCTGTCCGCCCTCCTGTCGGCGATGGATTTCGGCGTGCTGTTCGTCGGCGGCGACGGGCGCATCGCCTACGCCAACCCGGCCTTTTCCTGCCTGTTCATCATCGCCGGCGAGCCGGTCGGACGCCGGCTGGACGAGACGCTGGCCGATGCCGGCAATGCGCCGCGCGACACCGACCACGCCATGCTGTCGGCGGTGGACGCCGACGAGCGGCGCGAGATGACGCTGACCGACGGACGCATCGTCGGCTGGCACAATGTGCCGGTGCGCAACGCCGCCGGGGCCGCCATCGGCAAGCTGTGGCTGTGCATCGACGTGACCGAGCCGCGCCGCGCCGCCGAACAGCTGCTGCTGGCCAAGGAAGAGGCGGAGGCCGCCAGCCGGTCGAAGACCGAGTTCCTGGCGACCGTCAGCCATGAGCTGCGCACCCCGATGAATGGGGTCCTGGGCAACCTGGCCCTGCTGGCCGACGCACCGCTGCCGGCGGAGGAGAAGCGGCTGGCCGACGTCGCCCGCCGTTCCGCCGAAGCGCTGCTGCGGCTGCTGGACGACATCCTCGATTTGTCGAAGCTGGACGCCCACCGCATCGAGCTGGAAGAGGCGGACTGCGCCCTGCCCCGGCTGATCGACGGCGTGCTGGAGGTGCTGCGCCCGAACGCGACCGACAAGGGGCTGGCCCTGTCGGCCCGGCTGATGCCGTCGGTGCCGGAGGTGATCGTCACCGACCCGACCCGGCTGCGCCAGATCCTGCTCAACCTGGTCGGCAACGCCGTGAAATTCACCGAAGACGGCCACATCGCCGTGCGGGTGCGCCGGCTGGACCCCGACTCCGGCGGCCTCACCCCTGCCCCCGTCCCCGCCTTCGCCCCCGCCTTCGCCCCCGCCTTCGCCCCCTGCGGACATCCCGAGTCCTTCCTGCTGGAGTTCGAGGTGGAGGACACCGGCATCGGCATCGCTCCCGACGCGGTGCCGAGCCTGTTCGACCGCTTCACCCAGGCCGACAGCTCCATCACGCGGCGCTATGGCGGCACGGGGCTGGGACTGGCGATCTGCCGCGACCTCTGCCTGCTGATGGGCGGCGGCATCGCGGTCGACACCGCCCCCGGCCGCGGCAGCGTCTTCCGCTTCACCATCGTCGCCCGCCCCGGCGATCCGTCGGCGCTGCGCCGCGTCGATCCCGGTCACGGCATGGGGGTCGGCGAGGCGGCGCGCGTCACGGCATTGCCGCCGCTGCGCATCCTGGCGGTCGACGACATCGAGGTGAACCGCGACATCGTCCGCGGCATCCTGGAACGCGCCGGCCACAGCGTGGCGCTGGCCGCCAGCGGCGGCGAGGCGGTGCGCATGGTGCGCGACCGGTCTTTCGACCTCGTCCTGATGGACATCCAGATGCCCGGCATGGACGGGCTGACCGCCACCCGCCGCGTGCGCGAGCTGCCCGAGCCGAAGCGCCGCGTCCCCATCCTGGCGCTGACCGCCCATGCGTCGGGCAGTTCGCGGCCGGAATGCCTGTCGGCGGGGATGAACGGCTTCGTCACCAAGCCCTTACGCCCTACCCTGCTCTTCGCCGAAATGGCGTCGGTGCTGGACGCCGCCGCTCCTGCGGGCACTTCCCTTCCCGAACCGGCCGCTCCGGAGATTGCCGTGACCGACATGCCCGACCTCCCGGCCGCCGATCCGTCGGACGCCGATCTGCTGGACCCAGATCTGCTTGACGAGGAGCAGCTGTCCCTGCTGCTGGAGGTGCTGACGGCCGATGACTGGAGCGCCTCCGTCGACGGCTTCACCGACAACGGGCGCAAGACCATCGACGGCATGGTCGCCCAGGCCCGGGCAGGGGAGCCGCACGACCGCACCGCCCACACGTTGAAGGGCACCTCGCTGAACCTCGGCGCCGCGGCCCTCGGCCGGCTGGCGAAGGAGCTGGAACAGGCTCCCTCCGCCGCGGTTCTGGAACAGGAGGACCGGCTCCGCGGCCTGTTCGACCGCTCGCTCACCGCACTGCGCGACCGCAAGCCGGTGAACGTCTGAACGGATAGGATGGCAGCGGGACAGGCACGAACAGGCAGTCGCCCCTTCCACATTCGGACAGGTGTGCATGGCACAAAAGCCTCCCCGACGTGTTGTTCCTTCAGGACCACGACCAGAGAGGCGACATGAGCGAGCTTGCGGACGATCTCGATCACTGGACCGGATCCAAGGCTGCGCCGGGGGCCGGGTTGCGAACCGGACCGCGGACCGACGGGGTCCGCATGGCGGTGCGGACGGCCATGGCCGGTGCCGGCTTCACGCCGATGGACCTGGGCGACGGCTGCCGGGCTTGGTACCGCCGGTCAGACGACGGCACCCACGCGTTGATTTCGCACAACAATGCGCTGGATGGCGACCCGGCGGTCAAGGACTGGATCGTCGGCCAGTATGGCGAGCGCGGCGGCTTCGTCGAGGTCGGCGGCCTGCCGCTGTCGCGTGCGCTGGAAGGGGCCGACGTCCTGCCGTCGCCGGTGCGGCCGGACGGATCGCTGGTCGAGGCGCTCTATCCGTCGCTCCAACAGGCGCTTGATGATCTTGGGTGATAGTCCAGCCCCAGCTTGGTGGTGGCCCAATGGGCGATGACCAAGGTCGGGGTGGACAAGCGGACGGCTGAACGGAAAAGCTCAAGCCGGTTGCCGGGAGGAGATCCCGATCCCCATCTGCCGGCCAACCACTGCCGAGAACACCGCCCCGACCAGCAGCGAGCCGCCTGTCCATGGAAGCCGACCGATCCAAGCCTTTGCGCATCCTACTCGTCGAGGACGAGCCGCTGGTGGCCATGGCCATAGAGGATTCGCTGGAAGTCCAGAATGTCGGCGTCGTCGGCCCTGCCGGCACGGTGGCGGAAGCGCTGGACCTGATCGACAAGGGCGGCATCGACGCCGCCCTGCTGGACGTCACCCTGCGGGGCGAGCGCGTCGACAGCGTCGCCGACGCGCTGAGCGCCAAGGGCATCCCCTTCGTCTTCACCACCGGCCATGGCGCCGCCGGCCTGCCGCTGAGCCATCAGGACCGCCCGGTCCTGACCAAGCCGTTCCGCGAGGTCGAGATGAACGACGCCATCGACCGCTATTTCCGCGGCGGGGCCTGAACCCCGCCCGACACGATATCCGCTTGGCCCAATCAGCCCGGCCGCCCGTCGGCCCGCGGCGACAGCAGGACCGGGGCATAGGCGACGAGATAGAGGGTGAAGGCCGCGACCCAGGCATAGCCCGAGCATTGCAGCGCCGACCACACCCACTCCACCGGCAGCAGCGGCGAAGCGGTGCGGGCCACCGCGGCGACGGTCAGCAGCACATAGGCGGCCACCGTCGACCGTGACACCACCAGCGGCCGTCCGGTATGGCCGAGCGAGGCGCGGCTCATCACCGCCAGGATCAGCGTGGCGAAGGCGCCGACCGTCAGCGCATGGGTCCCCGCCGCCGCCGGCAACCCGGCCAGGGCATGCAGCCCGCGCAGCAGCAGAGCCATAGGCACCCACAGATAGCCGACATGCAGGATCCACAGGATCGGCGAGCGCCAGGCCTTCCACCCCTGCCAGCCGGCCAGCCGCACCGTATGGGCGACGGCGGCGGCGAGCGCGATCAGCCCGGTGACCACGGAGTCCGGCGCCGCCATCGTCGCCGGGACCAGGGTCAGCGTCAGCACCAGAACCGGCCGCTCCACCATCGGCCAGGACCGGACGCCGAGCCCCGCTTTGCCCAGACCGTTGCGGGTGAAGGCCGGCAGGATGCGCCCGCCGATCACCGTCACCATCATCAGGACGATGCCGAGCCCGAGCGCGAAGCCGGCTTCCGCCCCGCCGTCCAGCAAGTCGAGCCATTCCAGGTGGATCAGCAGATTGCCGGCGGTCAGCAGGGCGATCAGGATCAGGAAGGCGCTGTTCCGCCACTTGCCCGCCGCCACCAGCGGCCGGGCGAGCGCAACCCCCAGCCCGGGCAGGAAGGCGAGGTCGATCACCGCCGCCACCGGTTCCGGCATGCCGGTCCACGGGAAGACGGCGACGCGGCCGGCGATCCACAATGCCGCGAGCGCCATCAACGGCGCCCCCGACACCGCCTTGGTGCCGGTCCAGCTCGGCACCGCGGTCAGCAGGAAGCCGGCGACGGCGGCCACCACCGTGCCGAACAGCATCTCATGCGCATGCCAGGCGCTGGCGCCGACCGCATGGTCCGGCCATTCCCCGGTCACCAGCACGCCCAGCCAGGCGCCCAGCAGGCCGACGGCGGCCACGCCGCTGAACAGGAAGAAGAAGCGGAAGCCGTATTGGAACAGGATCGGGATCGTGGGGCCGTCGTCGCGGCCGGCAAGACTGGGGGAGGACATGGACGGAAACTCCGGAAGACGGGTGCTGCAGTGCAGGATCGACCGTCAGCCTGCTCTCGCCGCCGCCACGCCGCCTTGACGAAAATCAAACGCATTCGCAAGCTGGACCCCCGTCTCTTTCCACCTCAGGTCCATGCCCCGTTCCGACAGCCTGTCCCTGCGCGAGGCCCGACGCATCGCCATCGCGGCGCAGGGCTTCCCCAACACGCCGCCCCAAGACCTCCGTGCCGCCGACATCCTCGCCACCGACCCGCTTGCCGCCGATCCGGTGGAGGCCCGCCATGTCCGGCGCCTGATCGGCCGGCTGGGGCTGGTGCAGATCGATTCCGTCAATGTGCTGGTGCGCTCCCACTACCTGCCGCTCTTCTCGCGGCTGGGACATTACGAGCCGGCGCTGCTCGACCGGCTGGCCTATGGCGGCAAGCGGCGGGCGCTGTTCGAATATTGGGGCCATGAGGCGTCGCTGATCCCGGTGGAGCAGCAGCCGCTGTTCCGCTGGCGCATGGCACGGGCCGAGCGTGGCGAGGGCACCTATGGCGAGTTGGCGCGCTTCGCCGCCGAACGCCGGCCCTATATCGACTCGGTCCTGGCGGAGGTGGCGGCACGCGGGCCGCTGGGAGCGTCCGAACTGAGCGAGGCCGGACGCGGGGCCGGCGGCTGGTGGGGGTGGAGCGATGGCAAGCGGGCGCTGGAATTCCTGTTCTGGGCCGGCCGCGTCACCACCGCCGGGCGCCGCGGCTTCGAACGGCTCTACGACCTGACGGAGCGGGTGCTGCCCGCCGCCGTCCTCGACACCCCGACCCCGTCGGAGGACGAGGCCCAGCGCGCCCTGTTGCGCATCGCCGCCCGCGCCCATGGCGTGGCGACCGAACGCGACCTGCGCGACTATCATCGGCTGGACCTCGCCGACGCCCGCCTGCGCATCGCCGAACTGGTGGAAGCCGGCGAACTGCTGCCGGTGGCGGTGGAGGGCTGGGACCGCCCCGCCTATGTCACCCCCGACCTGCGCGTCCCGCGCAAGGCGCCGGCCCGCGCCCTGCTCTCCCCCTTCGATTCGCTGATCTGGGAGCGGCAGCGCACCGAGCGCCTGTTCGGCGCCCGCATCCGGCTGGAGATCTATACCCCCGCCCACAAGCGGGAGCATGGCTATTATGTGCTGCCCTTCCTGATGGACGAACGCATCGCCGCCCGCGTCGACCTGAAATCCGACCGCAAGGCCGCCACCCTGCTGGTCCAGGCCGCCCATGCCGAACCGCATGCCCGCCCCGACGCCGTCGCCCCGCCCCTGGCGGCCGAGCTGCGCCGGCTGGCCGGCTGGCTGGGGCTGGAGCGGGTGACGATGGCCGGCGGCGGCGATCTGGCGCCGGCGCTGGCGGGGCTGCTGGAGCCGCGTCATGGATAAAGGGTCAACCTTCGACATACGGCCGGCGCGCACCGATGAGCTCGACGACGTCGCCGCCATCTGGTTCGAGAGCGCGCGCCGGATGGAGGGAGTGACGGCGGCCTTCCCCTCGCGGGCCGAACTTCGCATCCGGATCGACCGGGAACTCGCCGCCGGATGGGATCTGCGCATCGCCCTGTCGAACGGACAGGCCGTGGGGATACTCGCGCTGAACCCCGCAGAGTCCAAGCTCGATCAGTTGTTCGTCCATCCGGACAACCAGGGCCAAGGCATCGGGTTGGCGTTGCTGGAATTGGCAAAGCGCGTCATGCCGAACGGCTTCACCCTTCGCACGCCCCGGGCAAACAGGCGGGGGCGTCTGTTTTACGAGCGCCACGGCCTGGACCTGTTTGGAGAAGGCGTGCATCCCCATCTCGGCACGCCCGTCTGCTTCTATGGATGGCGCGATGGCGGGAACGCGCCGCTCACTCCAGATGATCGAGCGGCAGCCGGGTCTCGAATTTGACCTCCTTCAGGGTGACGCTCGATTTGACGTGCGAGACCGCGGGGATGGAGAAGATGCGTTCGCTGAGGAAGCGGCCGTAATCCTCCGTGGTCGGCACGACGATGCGCAGGAGATAGTCGGCATCGCCGGTGACGGCGAAGCATTCCAGCACCTCCGGCATGCCGGCGATGGCGGTCTCGAACTGGTCGACCGCATTCTCCTTGTGCCGTTCCAGCGTGACATGGGCGAAGACGCATTCGCCGAGCCCAAGCTTGCGCGGATCCAGCTGCACGGTATAGCGGCGGATGACGCCGATGTCCTCCATCGACCGCACCCGACGCCAGCAGGGGGAGGCCGACAGGCCGACGGTATCGCCCAGTTCCTGCATGGTCAGGCGGGCATTTTCCTGCAGGGCCGCCAGGATGCCCTTCTCATGCCGGTCGAGCTTGATCGCCGCCATCTGCGCCTTTCCCCTCCTCAGCATATCCAATCGTTACACCTGCAAACATAAGCAGGGCCGGCCGCCGCTGCGAGCCCCTGGATGCAACCAATCCCCTGTCCTGGTGTTGGTCGGGACGGTGGGTGGCGGGACGGCCAGTGCAGGAGGACCGACGTGTTCGATTGGATCGTCAACATGGTGCAGCAGACCGGCTATCTCGGCGTGGCTCTGCTGATGTTCGCGGAGAACCTGTTTCCTCCCATCCCATCGGAGCTGATCCTGCCGCTGGCCGGCTTCACCGCCGCGCGCGGCGACCTCGGCCTGCCGATGATCATCGTCTCGGGCACGGCGGGCGCGGTGCTGGGGGCGCTGTTCTGGTACCTGATCGGCCGCTGGGTCGGGAGCCGCCGGCTGAAGCAGTGGGCCGCCCGCCATGGCCGCTGGCTGACCATCGCGCCGGAGGAAGTGGACGAAGCCGCCGCCCGGTTCCGCGAGCATGGCGGGCGGTCGGTGCTGATCGGCCGGATGATCCCGGCGGTGCGCACGCTGATCTCCATCCCCGCCGGAGTATCGGAGATGGCGCTGGCCCCCTTCCTGCTCTACACCACCGTCGGCACCGCGATCTGGACCACCTTTCTCGCCTCCGCCGGCTATCTGCTGGAAGACCGTTACCAGCAGGTCTCCGGCTGGCTGAACCCGCTGTCCAACGTCGTTGCCGCCGGAATCGCCCTCTGGTACGTCTACCGCGTCGCCACCTTCGGCCGGCGCACGAGCCGTCAACCGGCGGAATAAGACGCAGGCCCTTTTCCGCCTGGAGAAAAATCGCCCCGCTCCGGCTGGACCCTCCCCCTGTCGCCATGCTCTGAGTGGCGGGTCCGACCGCCAGCGGGAGCCGCTTCCATGAGTTCCAATCCGACCATCATCCTCGTCCATGGCGCCTTCGCCGACGGCTCCTCCTGGGGCCGGGTGATCCCGCGCCTGCAAGCGGAAGGATTCGCGGCGGTCGCGGTGCAGAACCCGCTGGTCTCGCTCGACGACGACGTCGCCCATGTCCAGCGCGCCATCGACCGCAGCAAGGGGCCGGTGGTGCTGGTCGGCCATTCCTGGGGCGGGGCGGTGATCACCCAGATCGGCGAGCAGGAGCGGGTGAAAGCATTGGTCTACGTCGCCGCCTTCGCCCCCGATGCCGGGCAATCGCCGAACGATACGCTGAAGCCCTTCCCGCCATCCGCCGGCCTGTCGGGGGTGTCGGTCGACAAGGGCCGCTTCCTGACCCTGACGCCGGAGGGCATGGCCCGCAACTTCGCCCAGGATCTGCCGGCGGCGGAGGCCGCCCTGCTGGCTGCCACCCAGGGGCCGGTGGCGGCAGCCTGCTTCGCGACCCGGGTGACCGCCGCCGCCTGGAAGACCAAGCCCGCCTGGTATGTCGTCGCCAGCCAGGACCGCATGCTGCCGCCGGATTTCCTGCGCGCCACCGCCTCGCGCATCGGTGCCCGGACGGTGGAGGTCGAAAGCGGCCACGCCCCCCACCTGTCGCGTCCGGATGCGGTGGCGGCGGTGATCGTCGAGGCGGCCCGCGCTCTTTAGCTTCCTTTCCGCACCGCCCCCGGCGTGGTGCCGCGACAACGGCGCAAGCTGCGGGTCAGGGCGCTCTGGTCGGAGAAGCCGACGGCCAACGCCACTTCCGCCAACGGCAAGCGGCCGTCACGCAACAGGGCCTCCGCCCGGTCCAGCCGCAGCTCGGCCAGCAGGCGGGCCGGGGTACTGCCGGTGCGAGCCCGAAAGCGTTCATGGAAACGGCTGGGCGCCAGACCGGCCGCCTCGGCCAGTTCGGCTACCGTCAGCGGTTCGCCGCAGCGCTCCGCCATCAGAGCCAGGGCGCGGTCGATGGGATCGCTCGATACGGGTGGCGGCTGGCGCGCCTCCAGAGCGCGCAGCAGTAGCCCTGCCGAATGATGGGCCAGCACCGGATCGAGCGGCCGGTCGGCCGCCTCCGCCGCCAGATAGCGCACCAGCCCGTCCAGCGCGCCGTCGATGGCGAAGAAGGCGCCGCAGGCGCGGATCGCCGCCTCCGGCACCAGCCCGGCAGCCGGCACGTCCAGCACGACGAAGCGGTTGGCCCCGCCGCTGCGGAAGCTGTGCGGCACCCGGTCGGCCACCAGCACCCCATGCCCGTCTCCCACCCGCCCGCAGGCTCCGCCGACCTCCATGTCGAGGGTACCGGCGATGGGCAGCACGATCTGGTGATGGTCATGCGCGTGCCGCCGTTCATGCCCGTCGTAACTGCGGGTGCTGACGGACGGCCGATGCGGGGACGCCACGTCGGCGGACTCCTGCGTTCGGTTGGGTGGGCCGATGGTACGCCCCCATCCCCGGCGCCGACAAGCGGACGGTTGCGCCTGCACAGGATTGGCCGCTCGGCACAATTACCAGCAGACGAAACTGAATTTCAGAAAATCCCTTCTCAGACTCATCAAGTCTCCGTCCGTATTGTGCACCGGTCCGCCGATATTCGCCCACCCATTCACTTGAGGGTTGCCTGACATTCCGGACAAACGGTTGCCGCGCCGGCCGGTCCATCCTTATGAGTATTTTCAAATAAGAAATGCGGCCGGACGGGAACGGATCGGTCGCCAATCACCAAAAAACACTCATAAAGGAACGCCCGATGTACCGAGATCGCATCCGCCTGAAATCCCTGTGGGGCAAGGTGGTCCCGGCCGAAGAAGCCGCCTTCCTCATCAAGGACGGCATGACCGTGGGCATGAGCGGCTTCACCCGCGCCGGCGACGCCAAGGCGGTGCCGCTGGCGCTGGCCGAGCGCGCCGCGTCGGAAAAGCTGAAGATCACGCTGATGACCGGCGCCTCGCTGGGCAACGACGTCGACCGCATCCTGACCGAGGCGGGGGTGCTGTCGCGCCGCCTGCCCTTCCAGGCCGACCCGGTGCTGCGCAAGGCGATCAACCGCGGCGAGGTGATGTTCGTCGACCAGCATCTGTCGGAGACGGTGGAACTGCTGCGCTCGCGCCAGATGGGTCCAGTCGACGTCGCGGTGATCGAGGCCTGCGCCATCACCGACACCGGCGGCATCGTGCCGACCACCTCGATCGGCAACTCGGCGACCTTCGCCATCCTGGCCGAGAAGGTCATCATCGAGCTGAACCTGACCCAGCCGCTGGATCTGGAGGGGATGCATGACGTCTACATCCCGACCCGCCGGCCCTTCCGCGAGCCGATCCCGGTGGTGACGGCGGAAAGCCGCGCCGGCCTGCCCTACATCCCGATCGACCCGTCGAAGATCGCCGCCATCGTGGTGACGCGCAAGCAGGACAGCTCCGCCAGCATCCTGCCGCCGGATGACGAGACCAGGGCCATCGCCGGCCATCTGATCGAGTTCCTGGGTCGCGAAGTCAAGCAAGGCCGGCTCGGCCGCTCGCTGGCGCCGCTCCAGGCCGGAATCGGCACCATCGCCAACGCGGTGCTGCACGGGCTGATCGACGGGCCGTTCCACGACCTGACCATGTACAGCGAGGTGCTGCAGGACAGCACCTTCGAGCTGTTCGACGCCGGCAAGCTGACCTTCGCGTCCGGATCCTCGATCACGCTCAGCGCCGGGAAATATGCCGAGGTGCTGCCGAGGATCGGCACCTACAAGGGCCGGCTGCTGCTGCGCCCGCAGGAGATCTCCAACCACCCGGAAGTGATCCGGCGGCTCGGCGTCATCGGCATCAACACGGCGCTGGAGTGCGACATCTACGGCAACGTCAACTCCACCCACGTCAACGGCACGCAGATGATGAACGGCATCGGCGGCTCCGGCGATTTCGCCCGCAACGGCCACCTCGCCATCTTCGTCACCAAGTCGCTGGCCAAGGGCGGCGCCATCTCCAGCGTCGTGCCGATGGTCACCCATGTCGACCACAACGAGCATGACGTCGACGTGCTGGTGACGGAGATCGGGTTGGCCGACCTGCGCGGACTGGCGCCGCGCGAACGGGCGGCGACCATCATCCGCAACTGCGTCCATCCCGGCTACCGCGAGTTGGCGGCCGACTATCACCGCCGGGCGCTTCAGCGCGGCGGCCACACCCCGCACCTGCTGGAAGAGGCCTTCGCCTGGCACAGCCGCTTCCTGCAGACCGGCAGCATGATGCCGGCGGCGGCCGAATAGGGCCCCTCAGAAACGGGCGGGCCGCGGAATGCCGCGGCCCGTTCCCGTTACCCGGATGCTGTCAGACGTGCTGCCCGCCGTTTCGCTCCAAATAGAGGAGCAGGGCGGGATAATAGTGCTTGCGTTCGGACGAAATCTTCTCGCAGAAACGGCGTGCAGCTCCGCTCTTGAGCCAGTCCTCAAGCTGCCCGTTCTGACGCTTTTCCGCGACGATGGCATCGATCGCATCCAGAATCTTGTGTATCACCTCAGGCCTCGTCTTATGGAAACCGGAGCGGCGTCTTCGTCGCCCGCGCAGTCTTATATGCGCTCTGCTGCCGGTAACCGGTCCTGCGTTCTGGGAATGCCTGCGTGTTGCAATGCACAAAACGTGAGGGGTCGCGCATGTCCGTCACGAGATTTTCGGAGTGTCGGTCAACCAAGCAGCCAGACGATGGCGCAGGCGATCCAACCGTTCAGGTCCGATCTCACCAATCTCACCGCTGAACAGCGCTCCATCGATCACGGCGAGCCGACCCAGCCGCAACACGCTGGACACCTTCAGGCCGGTATCACCGAAGTCGGGATCGCCTGGTGATAGAATTTCATCGAGATCGGGTTCAGCCTGCCGGATCTGTGACGAGACCATGCAGACAAACCAATCATCGAAACGGGAAGAAACCTGCCGGATCAACAACACTGGACGCAGCTTGCTCCCGTTCAGGTCCGTGAACGGGAAGGGCACCAGGACAATCTGACCAGCCCATTTCACCGCCAGACTTTCCGGAGATCGTCACGGCCGTAGGTAACAGGGTCGTCTTCCATCCCCCGCATTGCCTGCTCCATGCCGAACTCGGCGAATTTCTCCTCGGACCACTCCTCCTTTCCCTCTTCCTTCGAGGCAGCGAAACGGGCTGTCAAGAATTCGACGAAATCGAAGACTTCGGTCTGCTTGTCTTCGGGCAAGGCTTGAAGCTTCCTGATCAGCTCAGCATAGCCCATGACGTTCCCCTTTTCGGCACCATGTCCCTACCGACAATGCATCATAACAGGATCGCATCGATCCGGCATCCCCAACGCCCGGTCGGGCACACCTTCACGCGCTCTCCCTTTCCTCCTCCGACGGGCGCAGGGCCTGTCCCGTCGGGCAGAGGCGCAGCAGCACGCAGCGGTCGCAGGCCGGCGCCTGATAATGGCAGCAGCGCTGGCCGTGCAGCATCATGACCTCGTGGTTGTCGTAGACCTGCTGGGCATCCCACCCCTCCGGCAGTTGCGCCGACAGCACGGCGTGCGACGGGCCGACGGCGAGGCTGGCGGGGATCAGGCCGGTGCGTACCGCGACGCGGTGATGATGGCTGTCCACCGGCAGCGCCGCCTGCCGCAAAGTGGAGAAGCTGAGCACCGCCGCACTGGTCTTCGGCCCCACCCCGGGCAATTCCTCCAGCCAGGCGCGCGCCTCGGGCACCGTCATGCCGGACAGCAGGTCGAGCGACAGGCTGCCGACCCGCTCGGTGATGCGGCGCAGGATGGCCTGGATGCGCGGCGCCTTCTGCTCCGGCCAGGTGACCCCGGCGATGGTCGCCTCGACCTCGGCGACCGGAGCGTCGCGCACCGACTCCCAGTCGGACCAGCGCCGCCGCAGCGCCTTGAAGGCGGCGCCGGAGGCGGCGTTGCGGGTGCGGTGCGACAGCAGCGACGACACCAGCTCGCTCAGCGGGTCGAGGCTGTGGAAATAGGCGACCGGGCAGCCGTAGACGGTGCACAGCAGCCGGTGGATTTCGAGCGCCTTGTCGCGCAATGCAGCCGGGTCGGTCATGCAACCGACAACAGCCGAACCGGTAAGGCGTTACCGGTAAATCATCATGCCTCTCCTCCGACGCCGCCCTATCCCACCAGTCCCGTCATCACCGCGCGCAGCTGCGCCGGCTTCACCGGCTTGTTCAGCACCAGACACCCTGCCGCCTTCGCCTCGTCCGCCAGTTCCGGCGTGCGGTTGGCGGTGACGATCACGGCGGGCAGGATGCGGCCGCAGGCGGCGCGCAGCCGCGCCACCTCGTCGACGCCGAGCACCCCGTCGTCGAGGTGATAGTCGGCGATCAGCAGGTCGGGCGGTTTCGGCATGCCGGAGAGCAGGGCCAGCGCCTCGTCGCCGTTGGTGGCCGACACCACGTCGCAGGCCCAGCCGCGCAGCAATGCCTCCATCCCCGCCACCACCGCCGGCTCGTTGTCCAGCACCAGCACCGAGGTTCCGGCCAGCCGGTTGGTCATCGGCCGGGCGGCGACGCTCGCCGGGCGCGCGGCACGGCGCTCCGTCCCGCGCGGCACGGTGACGGCGAAGACGGATCCCCGGCCCGGTTCCGACCGCACGGTGATGGGATGGTCCAGCATGCGGGCGACGCGGTCGACGATGGCAAGCCCCAGCCCCATGCCGCGGTCGCGCCCCTTGCTGACCGGGGTGTCGAGCCGGCGGAATTCCTGGAAGATCTCGGCGATCTTGTCGCGCGGGATGCCGGGCCCATTGTCCCACACCTCGATCCGGATGCCGTCGCCGGTCCGGCGGCAACCGACCACCACCCGACCGCCCTGGACGTAGCGCAACGCGTTGGACAGGAAATTCTGCACGATCCGGCGCAACAGCCGCATGTCGCTGCGCACCACCGCGCCGGAGCCCACCACCTTCAGGTCGATGCCCCGCTCCGCCGCCACCGCCGCATATTCGGAGGCGAGCGGCGCCAGGACGCCGCGCAAGGGGAAGTCGGTCACCTCCGGCGTCACCGCCCCGGCGTCGAGCTTGGAGATGTCGAGCAGCGCCGACAGCAGGTCTTCCACCGACGCCAGCGCCGCGTCGATGTTCTCCACCAGCTCCGCATTGGCATCCGGCTGTTCCAGGTCGGCCAGCGCCGAGACGAACAGGCGGGCGGCGTTCAGCGGCTGCAGCAGGTCGTGGCTGGCGGCGGCGATGAAGCGGGTCTTGGACAGATTGGCCTGATCGGCCTGGGACTTGGCCTGCTGAAGCTGGTCGTTCAGCATCATCAGTGCGGATTTCTCCGCCTGTTCGGATTCGCGCCGCCGCTCCTCCTCGCGCTTGATGACGGTGATGTCGGTGTAGACGCCGACGATGCCGCCGTCGCGGGTGCGCCGCTCGTTCACCTGGATCCAGCGGCCGTCGGACAGCCGGTTGAGGAAGACGCCTTTCAGGTCGTGGCGGTGCTCCATCCGCTCGCGCAGCCAGACGTCGGGCGGCGGCTCGCTGACCGCCCCGGCGGCGGCGACCATCGCCACCAGATCGTTGAAGCGGATGCCGGCCTGGATGCGCCCGGCCACCGTCGGCCAGTAGGACAGGTATTTCCGGTTGCACAGCACCAGCCGGTCGGCGGAGTCGAACAGGGCGAAACCCTCGTTCACCGACTCGATCGCCTCGAACAGGCGGGTCCGCATGGTGTCCGCCAGCTCCTTGGCGCGGGCGAGATCGCGGTTGCTGTCCTCCAGCTTGTGCAGGGCGCGTTCCAGCTCCAGCGTGCGTTCGCGGATCTTCTGCTCCAGCACGATGGCGGTCTGGAACAGGGAGAAGGCGCCGCCCTGGAAATCCATCGACCGCTCGACGCGGTCCATCAGCACCTTGTTGATGCGCTGGAGCTTGGCGTTCTCGCGCTCCAGCGCCGCGATGCGGTCGGCGGGGTCGAGGGTCCAGCTGCGGGTTTGGATGCCGGCCATGGCTTTAGCGTCCTCCGATGGCGACGCCCGTGAAGGTCTGGTTCACGTGCATGCCGTTCACCTGTTCGCCATAGGCGCAGAATCCGACGACCCGGTGGCGTGCCAGCCGGTCCGACATGACGGCGTTCAGCTGTCGCTGTTCCATCTCCAGCCGGCGCAGGATGCAGTCGCAGCCGAGGATCAGGTCGGGCGCACCGACCTCCGCCTCGATGCCCTCGATCAGCCCATCGAAGTTGGAGACCGGATCCACCCCCTCCGCCACCGTCAGCACGATGCCCTCGTCGATGGCGCAGAAGAAGGTCAGGCTCTCGTCGTCGTTCACCTTCTGGATCGAGCGGACATGGTACTGGCCGCCGACCCGCACCACCACGGGATGGGCGGCGAAGATCATCGGGGTCAGCGGCTCCCCCTCCAGCCCGACCAGCCGGGCATACTCCCGGCCGGCCGGCTCGGCGTTGATCTCATGAACGATGCGATGCTGCGGATCGGCGCCGGTGACCACCATCTTGCGGTCGGAACTGACGAAATGCTGGGTGCGGAAGACGGTGAAGGGCCGCGTCGTGGTGAACAGCGCCACCACCGCGGCATTGGGATGGAAGGCGCCCTCATGCAGCACGAAGGTGCGCTCGAAATGCAGGTCGTCGCCGGCCGACGCCCCGAACAGCGGGATGTCGATCAGGGCGTTGTGCAGCGCGCTGACCACCGTCTCCTCGCTCATCGACAGGCCGTCGATCAGCAGCATGGCGAAGCTGCGGGCATCCTCGCCCATCGGCACCGGCCGGCTCGCCATCGCGCGGTCGCGGCGCGACAGCAGCGACCGCGCGATGGCGGTGCTGTCGGCGATCTCGAAGCGGTCGACATGGTCGACCAGCGCCGTGACGATGCAGAAATCCTCGGTCGGGAAACCCACCGCCACCACCGCGTTGGTGGTGTAGCCGCCGGGTCCGATCTCCCCGGCCGTGGTGCAGCCGATGACCGGCACCATGCCGAACTCCGCCGCCAACGCGTCGGCCAAAGCATGGCGGTCGTAACTGGGAGCGCAGAAGACGACCACCAGATCCAGCGCCATCCCGCCCAGACCGGCCCGCAACTCGCGCGCAGCCTCGTCCGGCCGTTCGGCATGGGTGACGGCGCGCGGCATCCCGTCGCCGGGGGCCGTTCCTGCCGGGCCTTCCGCAGAGATCTCCCGTGTGGACATCGCTGCCCCTCCCGTCGCCCTCTCCGTCCGCGGATGCGATCCGGCAAGGGTACTCCAGGGATGGCGGCGGGCAAGACCAATCCGCGGACCGGTGAAGGAGGACATGGTGGAGGGCGGCTCCTAAAGCGTGTCGGCCGGTTGCGGATCGGGTAGGCCGGTCAATTCGTCGTCGGTGAACAGGCGGGCTTTGGCAGTGAAGCGGATGCCGTCCGGCGTTTCCAGCGAGAAGCCGCCGCCGCGCGCCTGGATAACATCCAGGATGACCTGGGTGTTGCGCCACCATTGGAAGGTGTCCTCGGCCATGCAGAAAGGGGTATCGCCGATTTTGCCAATGCAGAGGTCGCGCCCGCCCAGCCGGAACTCCCCCTGCGGCAGGCAGAGCGGCGCCGATCCGTCGCAGCAGCCGCCCGACAGATGCAGCATCAGCGGCCCGTGCTTGGCCGACAGGCGGTCCAGCAGGGCGACGGCTTCGGGTGTGGCGGCGACGCGGTTGGCTGGCATGGTCGGTTCTTTCACAAAACCACGAACGATCCCCTCTCCCCCCGCTCACGCGCAAACTTCGTTTGCGCTGACGCGACAGGCGGACCCCCGGTCCGCCGAAAGCGGGGAGAGGGTCAGGGTGAGGGGGACGCGCGGCGAGAATACTGCAAAAAACGCGAAGTCCCTCACCCGGCCGGCTTGCGCCGCCCGACCTCTCCCCAGGGGGGAGAGGCGGGTCTGCACACACCACGCGGGAGAAAGAAAAATGGCCGGGAGACATGCCCCCGGCCCAGGTTTGCCCGATAGGGAGGAGCAGGGCTCAGAAGAAGCCGAGCGCTTTCGGGCTGTAGCTGACCAGCAGGTTCTTGGTCTGCTGGTAGTGGTCGAGCATCATCTTGTGGGTCTCGCGGCCGATGCCGGACTTCTTGTAGCCACCGAAGGCGGCATGCGCCGGGTACAGGTGGTAGCAGTTGGTCCACACGCGGCCGGCCTGGATGCCGCGGCCCATGCGGAAGGCGCGGTTGCCGTCACGGCTCCACACGCCGGCGCCCAGGCCGAACTCGCTGTCGTTGGCGATGGCCAGCGCCTCTTCCTCGGTCTCGAAGGTGGTCACGGCGACGACCGGGCCGAAGATCTCCTCCTGGAAGATGCGCATCTTGTTGTGGCCTTCCAGGATGGTCGGCTGGACGTAGTAGCCGCCTTCCAGCTCGCCGCCCAGATGGGCGCGCTCGCCGCCGATCAGGACCTTGGCGCCCTCGGCCTTGCCGATCTCGATGTAGGAGAGGATCTTCTCCAGCTGCTCCTGCGAGGCCTGGGCGCCGATCATGGTACCGCCGTCCAGCGGATGGCCCTGGGCGATCTTGGCGACGCGCTCGACCGCCAGCTTGATGAAGCGGTCGTAGATCGACTTCTGGATGAGGACGCGGCTCGGGCAGGTGCAGACCTCGCCCTGGTTCAGCGCGAACATCGCGAAGCCTTCCAGCGCCTTGTCGAGGAACTCGTCGTCCTCGGCCATCACGTCTTCGAAGAAGATGTTCGGCGACTTGCCGCCCAGCTCGACCGTCGACGGGATGATGTTCTCCGAGGCGTATTGCAGGATCAGGCGGCCGGTCGAGGTCTCGCCGGTGAAGGCGATCTTCGAGATGCGCTTGTTGGTGGCGAGCGGCTTGCCGGCCTCGATGCCGAAGCCGTTGACGATGTTCAGCACGCCGGGCGGCAGCAGGTCGCCGATGATGTCGGCCAGCACCATGATCGCCATCGGGGTCTGCTCGGCCGGCTTCAGCACGATGCAGTTGCCGGCGGCCAACGCCGGAGCCAGCTTCCAGGCGGCCATCAGCAGCGGGAAGTTCCAGGGGATGATCTGGCCGACGACGCCCAGCGGCTCATGGAAATGGTAGGCGTAGGTGGTGTGGTCGATCTCGGCGATCGAGCCTTCCTGGGCGCGGATGCAGCCGGCGTAGTAGCGGAAATGGTCGATGGCGAGCGGCACGTCGGCGGCGCGGGTCTCGCGGATCGGCTTGCCGTTGTCCAGCGTCTCGGCCAGCGCGATGACCTCCAGCCGCTCTTCCATGCGGTCGGCGATCTTCAGCAGGATGTTCGAGCGCTCCGTCGGCGAGGTGCGGCCCCAGGCGTCCTTGGCCTTGTGGGCGGCGTCGAGCGCCAGCTCCACGTCGGCGGCCTGGGAACGGGCGATCTCGCACAGCGGCTTGCCGGTGATCGGGGTGAGATTGGTGAAGTATTGGCCGTCCACCGGCGCAACCCACTGACCACCGATATAGTTGTCGTAGCGGGGGCGGAGCGCGATCTGCTTCTGGAGCGTGTCGAGAGCCTGGTGGAGCATTTGGGCCGTTCCTCTCAGTGTGGTGAACCGGTCAGGTCTCCGGTCCAGCGCGTTTGTCGGAGGCCATTCAGCCACTCTGAGAGGTGGAGGGTAAATTGTACTATGGAAGGAGACGGTGCGGGGGTGGGATTGTTCGTCCACCACCCTATGCACAGTCGACCGCCGCTCACTCCGCCGGCTGGCGCCCCTCGACATAACCCTTGCGCAGCTGCTCCTCGTACCAACGGCGGTGATGCTCGATCGCCCAGTTCTCGTCGACTTCGCCGCGCCCCATGGCGTCGAAGGCGCCCTCCATGCCGATGGTGCCGATGTAGATGTGGCCGATCACCGCGGCGATCAGCCCCGCTGCCAGCAGCCCATGGACGACGTGGATGATCTGCATCCCGCCGATCCCGGAGACGGCGAAGGGCACCATCAGCAGATACCCGCTGGCCGCCATGCCGATGCCGCCCAGCACGATGCTCCAGAACACCATCTTCTGGCCGGCGTTGAAGCGCCCGGCCTCCGGATGCTGTCCGCCGGCCTTGGAAAAGAGGCCGCCCGCCGTCCTGATCCAGACCCAGTCGGCCTTCTCCGGGATGTTGTCGCGCAGCCAAAGCGCTATGATCATCAGCAGCCCGACGACGAAGGGCACGCTGACGAAGTTGTGGATCGACTTGGCATATTCCGCCAGCGGCGTGAAGGCCTGATGGCCGATCAGCGGGATCAGCAGTGGCCGGCCGAAGGTCAGGATCACCCCGGTCAGCGCCATGACCAGGAAGCTGACCGCCGTCGTCCAGTGGGCGAAGCGGTCCAGTCCGTTGAAGCGCAGGACCAGCCGCCCCGACCGGCCGGCATGGATGCGGATGGTGCCGCGGTAGAGGAAGAAGCCGGCCAGCACCGCCGTCATGCCGATGGCCAGCCCGCCGATCACGAGCCGCAGCGTGTGGGTGCGCCACTCCCGCCACTCCCGCCCTTCCGGCTGGACCAGCACCGCCAGCTTCTCGTCCGGGATGCTGACCCGGCCGATCACCTTGTCGTCCTGCGGCACGTAGAGCGGCACCTGCTCCTTGGTGGTCGGCGAGTTCTGGCCGGGCACCTGGGTGAGCTGAGCCTGTGCGAAAGTCGGAGCGGCCAAAAGGGCGATCAGCAGCAGCAGGGCGTGCAGGGGGCGCATGGTGGTCTCCCGGTTAAGCGGCATCTTTGCTTTACTTGCCCCCACCCTGACCCTCCCCCGCTGGGCGGGGGAGGGACGGCCGCTGAACGCCGACAAGCAACCAATCCCCTCCCCCGCCCAGCGGGGGAGGGTCAGGGTGGGGGTATCGTCAACCAACGCTCACGCCCCTCCCGTGCCAGGCCCGCCCGGCGCGAAGGGGGAGCCGCGGTCGTTGCGGCCGTAGGCGGTCGACCAGCCCGGCGCCCCGGACCCGTAGCCACGGCGCAGCGAGCGTTCCTGATAGATGTCGGCCAGCACCGCCCCGTCGCCGGCCATCAGCGCGCGGGTGGAACACATCTCCGCGCACAAGGGAAGCTTGCCCTCTGCCAGCCGGTTGGCGCCGTATTTCTGGTATTCCTCGACGCTGCCGTCCGGTTCGGGGCCGCCGGCGCAGAAGGTGCACTTGTCCATCTTGCCGCGGCTGCCGAAGTCGGTGGTGCGCGGATATTGCGGCGCGCCGAACGGGCAGGCGTAGAAGCAGTAGCCGCAGCCGATGCACAGATCCTTGCTGTGCAGAACCACCCCGTCGGCGGTCTGCAGGAAGCAATCGACCGGGCACACCGCGGCGCAGGGCGGGTCGTTGCAGTGCATGCAGGCCATGGAGATCGACCGCTCGCCCGGCTTGCCGTCGTTCAGCGTGACCAGACGGCGGCGGTTGATGCCCCAGGGCACCTCATGCTCGTTCTTGCAGGCAGTGACGCAGGCGTTGCATTCGATGCAGCGTTCGGAATCGCACAGGAACTTCATCCGGGCCATTGTTTTCCTCAGCTCCTGCACGTCATGCCGGTTCGACCCGGCAGAGGGTGACCTTGGTTTCCTGCATGAAGGTGACGGGGTCGTAGCCGTAGGTCGTCACCCCGTTCACCGGCTCGCCCAGCACGATGGGGTCGGTGTTGGGCGGGTAGTTGCCGCGCAAGGACTCGCCCTGCCAGAAGCCGGAGAAGTGGAAGGGCATGAACACCGTGCCGCCGCCGACGCGGTCGGTCACCAGCGCCTTGACCTTTGCCTTGCTGCCGTCCTCCGGCCCATAGACCCAGACCCAGGCGCCGTCCTTGATGTTCAGCCGCTCGGCGTCCTTGGTGTTGATCTCCGCGAACATCGACTGCTGCAACTCGGCCAGCCAGGGGTTGGAGCGGGTCTCTTCGCCACCGCCCTCATATTCGACCAGCCGGCCGGAGGTCAGCACCATGGGGAAGCGCTGGCGCAGGTCGCTGTCCGCCACCTTGAACTGGAGCGAGCGGGCGAGCTGGACCAGACGGAAGTCGCGCCGGTCCTCGATCGCCGGATAGGCCTTCACCAGCTCCGGCCGCGGGGAATAGATCGGCTCGCGGTGGATCGGCACGGGATCGGGCAGGTTCCAGGCGACGGCGCGCGCCTTGGCGTTGCCGTGCGGCACGCAGCCATGCTTCAGCGCGACGCGGATGATGCCCATCGACAGGTCGGTCTGCCAGCTGACATTGTCCACCTCGGCCCCGCCGCCGCCAATGGCCTGGATCACCCGCATCTCGTCGGGCGTCAGGTCCTTGTCCCAGCCCAGCTTCCTCAGCACGGCCATGGTGAATTCGGGATAGCCGTCCTCGATCTCCGATCCCTTGGAATAGGATCCGTCGGCCAGCAGCGAGACGCCGTTGCGCTCCACCCCGAAACGGGCGCGGAAGACGCCGCCGCCGTCCATGACATGCTTGGAGGTGTCGTAGAGCACGGCCGATCCCGGATGCCTGATCTCCGGATGACCCCAGCTCGGCCAGGGCAGGCCGTAATAATCGCCGGCGCAGGGGCCGGAGGATGCCCGCATGGTGATCTTGTCGAAATCGGCCTGATGCTTCATGTGCATCTTCAGCCGTTCCGGCGACTGGCCGGTGGCGCCGATGGACAGGCAGCTGCGGTTCATCTCGCGCAGGATGTCCTCCGGCACCGGCCGGTCCTTCTCCACCGTGATGTGCTTGAACATCTCGTCGGCGAAGCCCAGCTTGCGCGCCAGCAGATAGATGATGGCGTAGTCGTCCTTCGATTCGAAGATCGGCTCCACCACCTTCTCCCCCCACTGCATCGAGCGGTTGGAGCAGGTGCGCGACCCGTCGGTCTCGAACTGGGTGCAGGCCGGCAGGATGTAGGTGCCGTTGCGCCGCTCCTTGATGGCGGCGAAGGTGGTCGGGTGCGGATCGGCGATGACCAGCAGGCTGAGCTTCTCCAGCCCCTTCACCATCTCCGGCATGCGGGTGACGGTGTTGCCGCCATGGCCGAAGCACATCATGGCGCGGAGCGGGCTCGGCTGGTCGATCTCGCCCGGCTTGGCCAGCACGGCATCGAACCAGCGCGTGGTCGGGATGCCCTTGGCCTCCATCAGATCCTTGGAGCCGAAGCGGGCCTTCAGATCGTCGTATTCGACGTCCCAGGCGCGGGCGAAATGCTTCCACGCCCCTTCCGCCAGCCCGTAATAGGCGGGCAGCGTGCTGACATCGAGGCCGAAATCGGTGGCGCCCTGCACGTTGCAGTGGCCGCGATAGATGTTGGCGCCGCCGCCGGCCACGCCGATGTTGCCGAGCGCCAGCTGCAGGATCGACAGGGCGCGGACGTTGGCGGTGCCGACGGTGTGCTGGGTGACGCCCATGCACCAGATCACCGTGCTGGGCTTGTTCTTCGCCAGCGCCTCCGCCACCCGGCGAAGCTGCGATCCCGGGGCGCCGGTCACCCGCTCCACCTCCTCGGGAGTCCATTTCTTCACCTCGGCGCGGATCTCGTCCATGCCGTAGACGCGCTGGCGGATATACTCCTTGTCCTCCCAGCCGTTTTCGAAGATGTGCCAAAGCAGGCCCCAGGCGACCGGGATGTCGGTGCCGGGACGGATGCGGACATATTCGGTGGCATGGGCCGCGGTGCGGGTGAAGCGCGGGTCGATGACGATGAAGGGCGCGCGGTTGTGCTCCTTGCCGCGCAGCATGTGCTGCATCGACACCGGGTGTGCCTCGGCCGGGTTGCCGCCGACGATCACCAGCGCCTTCGAATTCTGGATGTCGTTGTAGCTGTTGGTCATGGCGCCGTAGCCCCACGTGTTCGCCACGCCGGCGACCGTGGTGGAGTGGCAGATGCGCGCTTGGTGATCGACGTTGTTGGTTCCCCAGAAGGCCGCCAGCTTGCGATAGAGATAGGCGCCCTCGTTGGAGAATTTCGCCGAGCCCAGCCAGAACACCGCGTCCGGCCCCGACGCCTTGCGGATGTCCATCAGCTGGTTGCCGATCTCCTCGATCGCCTGGTCCCAGCCAATGCGCTGCCAGACGCCGTCGACCAGCTTCAGCGGGTATTTGACCCGGCGGGTGCCCTTGGTCAATTCGCGCACCGAGGCGCCCTTGGCGCAGTGGGTGCCCTGGTTGATCGGGCTTTCCCAGCCCGGTTCCTGCCCGACCCAGACGCCGTTCTGCACCTCGGCGATCACCGTGCAGCCGACCGAGCAGTGAGTGCAGACGTTCTTGCGCGTCACCACCTCAACGTTCGGCAGGATGGGACCGGCCTCTGCCTTGCGGATCATCGCGCCCGGCAGCGCGCCCACGGCGGCGATGCCGCCCGCGGCAAGGCCGGACCGGCGCAGGAAACCGCGGCGGCTGACGCCCGACTCCAAGCTGTCGGCCAGCGCACCGAACAGACCGGACCGCTTGCCGCCTGCCGTTTTCGCCGAGCTGCGTTTGACCAGCATGGACACCCTCCCGATCGCCCTACAGGCGGTTCAGCGCGTAGAAGCGCTTGACGTGTTCGGTTTCGCGGTAGCGGGCCTTCACCTGCTCCTGCGGCGATTCCATCGCCTGCGCCTCGTCCCCGGCCGGCAGCATGGTGGCCGCGGCGGCGCCGGCCGCACCGAGGCCCAGCGTCTTCAGGATGTCGCGGCGTTGCAGGGGATTGCGTGTGGAAGGATTGCGGGGCGGATCTTGCGGCGTCTTCATGCGTCGACTCCCTCCAACTCTTCGATCTGTCTGTTCAGGGCTTCCTGCTCGACCTCCAGGAACAGGCGGCCGATGGTGCCGACCGGACGATAGAGGCCGGCTGCTTCCGCCTTCTCCAGATCCTGGAAGAATCGCCCGGCCCAGGGCATCAGGTGGCTGTCCAGCATGTGCCGCTGCACCGCCGGGTCGGCCCCCTCGCGGATCAGCACCGCCATCACGTCGCACAGCGCCGCGATGTGGTCCTCCGGCTCCGACACGTCGGGCGCACGCTCCAGCCCCAGCGCCTGAAGGTCGGCGCGCAGGGCCGACAGCGGCCGGTCGGTGAGGAAACCCGTGCGGTAATAGGAGGCGTAGGGGACCAGCTCGCCCTGAACGACGCCGATGAACAGCGCGTTGAACTCGCGCTCCGCCGCTTTTGGGTCGGTAGCGCCAGCGCGCGATGCCAGATCGTCGAAGGCCCGGCCGAGCGGCGTCGCATCGCCGGTGAGGTTGCCGAGCAGCGCCAGCAGATCGGCTGACGGCGGGGCCGCCAGCGTCAGTGCCAGCAGCCGGTAGACGTCGGCGCGCAAGCCATCCGCGCCGCCTTCCGGATCATGAACCGTCATCGCACTCCCGCAAGCCGCTCCGGGCCCCTCGTCCAAGGCCGTGGCCGGCCCGAACTGGGATAACGGCCGACACGGGCAAAGGTTGCCCTATCCGGTCGGGGCTACCCAGCCGGGCTCATCCCTTTTCCCCACTGACGGCGTCACTGCTGCGGACGGCCGGAGAAGTTGCGATGCTCGATCGACGCCTCCTCTCCCACCCGTGCGCCGGACGACGCGAAGGTCTCGTCGGCACTGCGGGCAAACAGGCCCGGCAGGACGGCCCAGGCGGCGCCCGCCAGGACGACGATGGCGCAGAGCGCGGCGAGGAAGGCTTTCATCGGCAATTCTCCGGACAGCGCCTGTCGGGGCAAGGCCGCCCAACCCGGCTCCACCCACGACCGGCACAACACCGCCCGAGCGAGATTGTTTCCGCATCATCATTTCCCCTTGATATGCTCTGAAAGAGTAAATATGGTTTTGCTCGTAACGAGCATAGAGGGAAGCCGTCTGATGCCCGAGGTCGCCGAACTCGCCTACACCCCCGCCGTCGCTGCGGCGACCGCGCCGATCTACGAGCGGATGAAGCGTGTCGTGCCGGCGATCGAATGGCCCTTCCACGCGCCGCTGGTCCACGCCATCAACGAACTGAAGCGCGAGCGCAACGCCGTCATCCTGGCCCACAACTACCAGACGCCGGAGATCTTCCACGGCGTGGCCGACATCGTCGGCGACAGCCTGGCGCTGGCCGCCAAGGCGACGGAAACCGACGCCGACGTGATCGTGCTGGCCGGCGTGCATTTCATGGCGGAGACGGCGAAGCTGCTGAACCCGGCCAAGACCGTGCTGATCCCCAGCCGCAACGCCGGCTGTTCTCTGGCCGACAGCATCACCGCCGCCGACGTCCGCCTTCTGCGCGAGGCCCATCCCGGCGTGCCGGTGGTCGCCTACGTCAACACATCGGCCGAGGTGAAGGCGGAGGTCGACATCTGCTGCACGTCGGGCAACGCGGTGGAGGTGGTGGAATCGCTCGGCGTCGACCGGGTGATCTTCCTGCCCGACGAGTATCTGGCGAAATACGTCGCGACCCAGACCAAGGTCGAGATCATCGCCTGGAAGGGCCATTGCGAGGTGCATGAGCGCTTCACCGGCGCGGAGATCGACGAGTTCCGCCGCCGCTTCGACCGGCTGACCGTGATCGCCCACCCCGAATGCCCGCCCGATGTGTTGCAGGCCGCCGATTTCGTCGGCTCCACCGCCCGCATGATCGACTTCGTCGGCAACGAGAAGCCGCCGCGGGTGCTGATGGTCACCGAATGCTCGATGAGCGACAACGTCGCCGCAGCCTCGCCCGAGACGGAGTTCGTGCGGCCCTGCAACCTCTGCCCGCACATGAAGACGGTGACGCTGTCGAGCATCCTGGACTCGTTGCGGACCCTGGAACCGCGCGTCGAAATCCCGGACGCGCTCGCCGCCCGCGCCCGCCGGTCCGTGGAACGCATGCTGGCGGTGAAGCCGAAGTGAGTGCCCTTAAATCCCCCTCTCCCCCCCGCTCACGCGCAAACGAAGTTTGCGCTGACGCGACAGGCGGACCTTTGGTCCGCCGAAAGCGGGGAGAGGGTCGGGGTGAGCGGGGAGAGGGTCGGGGTGAGGGGGATGCATTGCGAGGATCCCTTCGGCTTCGCCGAACCCCCTCATCCTAACCTTCTCCCCAGGGGGGAGAAGGGATCCATTCGCGTTGCGTCGAGGAGTCCCCCCATGACCTCCAGCACGCCTTACGATGTCCGCGATGCCGAGGTGATCGTCGTCGGGTCCGGCCTTGCCGGGATGACCGCCGCCCTGCAACTCGCCCCACGCACGGTGACGCTGATCACCAAGACCGCCGGCCTCCCCGGCGGCTCCAGCCTTCATGCCCAGGGCGGCATCGCCGCCGCCGTCGGTCCCGGAGACCGGCCGGCGGACCATGCCGCCGACACCGTCGCCGCCGGAGCAGGGCTGGTCGATGCCGCGATGGCCGCCCTGCTGACCCGTGACGGCGCCGCCCTGGTCCGCCGGATGCTGGAGGACGGCCTGCCCTTCGACCGCGCCGCCGACGGCTCGCCGCTGCTGGGCCGCGAGGCCGCCCATGGCGCGGCGCGCATCGTCCATGCCGGGGGCGACGCCACCGGCCGCACCCTGGTCACCGCGCTGGCCGAGCGCCTGCGCACCACCCCGTCGGTGCGGGTGGAGACCGACGCCTTCGCCGTCGATCTCGTCCTCCGCAATGGCCGGGTCTGCGGCCTGCTCGCCTGCCATGGGCAAGGCTGGGTGCTGCACCGGGCGCCGCGCGTCATCCTGGCGACCGGCGGCATCGGTGCCGCCTTCGCCCGCACCACCAACCCGGCGGAGGCGACCGGCGACGGACTCGCCATCGCCGCGCGGGCCGGTGCCCGGCTGGCCGACCTGGAGTTCGTGCAGTTCCACCCCACGGCGCTGGCGGTCGATGCCGACCCGGTGCCGCTGCTGACCGAGGCCCTGCGCGGGGCGGGCGCCCTGCTGCTCGATCGGGACGGCCGGCGTTTCATGCCCGACGAGCATCCGCTGGCGGAGCTGGCGCCGCGCGACGTGGTTGCCCGCGCCATCGGCCGGCGCGTCGCGGCGGGGGAACCGGTGTTCCTCGACCTGCGCCCGGCGCTGGCCGCCAAGCCCGGCGGCTTCCCCACCGTGCTGGCTCTCTGCGCCGAGCATGGGCTTGCCCCGTTCGCCGGGCCGATGCCGGTGGCGCCCGCCGCCCACTACCACATGGGCGGGGTGGTCACCGACGCCGACGGGCGCACCAGCCTGGAGGGGCTGTGGGCCTGCGGCGAAGTCGCCTGCACCGGTGTCCATGGCGCCAACCGGCTGGCCAGCAACTCCCTGCTGGAGGCGCTGGTGTTCGGCGCCCGCGTCGCCCGCGACGTGGCGGCACGGCCCCTGGCGCCGCTGCCGCCCTTCGCCCTGCCCCGCCCGCCGGCGGTCGCCGCCGATGCCGGCCATGCCCTGCTCGACGCCATCGGGGCAGAGGCGCGGACGGCGCTCTACGAGGGTGCCGGGCTGGTCCGCGACGGGCTGGGACTGCTTGCCGCCCGGCGCAAGCTCGACCGGCTGGCGGCGGCGCTGGACATGCTCCGCGGCGAGGACGGCGATGAGGCTCCGCCCGAGGTCGTCCGCCGCTGGGGCGAAGCGCGCAACCGGCTGCTGGTCGGCCGGCTGGTCGTCCATGCCGCCCTGGCGCGGGAGGAAAGCCGCGGCGCCCATTGCCGCAGCGACCATCCCCTCCCCAATCCCGTTTCCAGCCCCCGCACCCTGACCCTCAGCGATCTGGCCGGCACCGCCGGTCCCCTGTCCGGAGACGCCGCATGCTGCATCCTCTGACCGTCGAGCCCATCGTCCGTGCCGCCCTGGCGGAGGATCTGGGCCGGGCCGGCGACATCACCACCGACAGCATCATCCCGGCCGACGCGGTGGCGACCGCCCGCATCGCCGCCCGCAAGGACGGCCGCGTCGCCGGGCTGGAGGCGGCGCTGATCGCCTTCCGCCTGCTCGACCCCGGCATCTCGGTATCGGTCGAGCGCGCCGATGGCGACGACGTGCCCGCCGGCGGTACCATCGCCATCCTGACCGGCAAGGCCCGTGCCCTGCTGACGGCGGAACGGACGGCGCTGAACCTGATGGGCCGGCTGTCCGGCATCGCCACCGCCACCCGCAGCCTTGTTCGTGAGGTGGAGGGCACCAAGGCCCGCATCGTCTGCACCCGTAAGACCACCCCCGGCCTGCGCGTCCTGGAAAAGCATGCGGTGAAGCTGGGCGGCGGCTTCAATCACCGCTTCGGGCTGGATGACGCGGTGCTGATCAAGGACAACCACATCGCCGTCGCCGGCGGGGTGCGTCCGGCGGTGGAGCGCGTCCGCGCCGCCATCGGCCACATGGTGAAGGTGGAGGTGGAGGTCGACACGCTCGACCAGTTGGACGAGCTGCTGGGCCTGCCGGTCGATGTCGTGCTGCTCGACAACATGGACGCGGACACGCTGCGCCGTGCGGTGCGGAGGGTCGACGGCCGCCTGCTGACCGAAGCGTCGGGCAACGTCACGCTCGCCACCGTCCGCGCCATCGCGGAGGCCGGCGTCGACATGATCAGCTGCGGCTGGCTGACCCACAGCGCCCCGAACCTGGATCTCGGGCTGGATATGTGACGGAGGGAATCAAAAAGCCCCTTCTCGCCTTGATCAGGAAGAAGGGGCTTTTTTGAGTGCTTACGCCGCCAGCTTTTCGACCTTGCCGTCCAGCCCCATCAGCAGCAGCTCGACCTCGAGGTCCGGGTGGCGTTCCCTGACCATCGTCTTCAGCTTGCTCAGGTACTGGCCATGCACCTCGGATTCCTTCGCGGGATCGGGCGACAGGTCCATGCCGAGGAAGACCTTGTAGGCGCCGCAGTCGCGGTGATCCATGACGATCAGGCGCTTGATGTGGTGCAGTTCCTTGGCGACCGCGACATGGTCCCAGAAGGCGTCGCCCCAGGCCGGCTTCTTGTCGGTCAGCGCGCCCAGGCTGGCGCCGGCCAGGATGACATGGTCGTAGTTCGCCTGCATGTTGCGGGCGTTCATGTAACCGGCGACATGGCCCATCAGGCGATAGTCCATGCAGGACAGCAGGAGCGTGTCGACGCTGCCGGCCCGGGCCGGGCGGCTCATCATCATCGGCGCCATCAACGTCACGCCGGCACCCAAGGTCGCCAGCTTCAGAAACCCGCGGCGCGAGCTGTGTTCGCCTTGGCAGCAGCCATGGTGATGACCGGTCGAATGTTCCATCATGCCCTCCAACACGCCCCGAACCCATATCGAGGTTTCACGCGCGATGGTGGCAGCGGATTGTTAAAAATTTCAATAAAGGGTCTACCGCCATATGGAAAAGCAATAAAAATTCACCTTCGCGGCATTTTTCGGATAGCGCCCTCCACAACCGGATTTCCTTCCACATCGCCAGTCAAAAGAAACGGGCCGCCCGGTGAAGGGCGGCCCGTTTCCAGGCATGGGCATTTCCTGGTCGTCAGCGTTCGACCTTCAGCGTTTGGCCGTCACCCGCCGCGCGTGGTGCTGGGCGCCGGCGTTCCGGCCGACCCGACGGTGCTGGAGGCCGGCGGCGGCGATGCGCTCGCGCTGTGGTTGGGCGAACAGTCCGCGTTGGCGATCCCAGCCGTCAGGAGAGTGGCGAGACCGAACAAAGCGGCGACGACCGGACTGGCTCCATGAGACATTGGATCACCTCCTTTCTGAAACGTTGCGACCGACAACAGATTGACACAGCGCGACGCCCGGTCAATGGCCGAATTGAACATTGAGGGCGGCGTCTCCCAATGGAACAGGGTCCGGCCTTGAGCTTGAGCGAACTTATCGGGTTTCCAGAAGCCCGCTCATCGTCGCGAACAGTTCCGACTTGGCTTCGAAGCCGACGCCGGGCAGATCGGGCAGGCGCACCCGGCCATCCTCCACTGCGATACCGTCGGCGAAGCCGCAGAAGGGCTTGAAGACGTCGGGGTAGGATTCATTGCCGCCCAAGTGAAGACCGGCGGCGATGTTCAGCGACATCTGGTGGCCGCCATGCGGCACGACGCGACGGCTGGACCAGCCATTGTGTTTCAGCATGTCCAGCGTGCGCAGATACTCGACCAGCCCATAGCTCAGCGCGCAGTCGAACTGCAGCCAGTCGCGGTCGGGGCGCATGCCGCCATGGCGGATCAGGTTGCGGGCGTCCTGGTGGGAGAACAGGTTCTCGCCGGTCGCCATCGGGCGGTCGTAATGATTGGCCAGTTCGGCCTGCAGCGCGTAGTCCAGCGGGTCGCCGGCCTCCTCGTACCAGAACAGGCCGTAGGGCTTCAGCGCCTCGGCATAGGCGATGGCGGTCTTGAGGTCGAAGCGGCCGTTGGCGTCGACGCACAGGTTCTCGCCCGACCCGACCACCTCCAGCACCGCGTCGATGCGCCGCAGATCGTCCTCAAGCGGGGCGCCGCCGATCTTCATCTTCACGACCTTGTAGCCGCGATCGCGGTAGCTGCGCATCTCGTCCTGGAGCGCCGTCACGTCCTTGCCGGGATAGTAATAGCCGCCGGCGGCATAGACCCACACGCTGTCGTCGGCCACCCCGCCGCGGAAACGGTCGGCCAGCAGGCGGTAGAGCGGCACGCCGGCGATCTTCGCCACCGCGTCCCACACCGCCATGTCGATGGTGCCGACGGCGACCGAGCGTTCGCCATGGCCGCCCGGCTTCTCGTTGGTCATCAGCCGGGCCCAGATGCGGAAGGGGTCCAGGTTCTCGCCGCTGTCGTCCAGCAAGCTGTCGGGGGCGGCCGACATCAGCCGGGGGATGAACCGCTCGCGCAGCAGCCCGCCGGCGGCATAGCGGCCGTTGGAGTTGAAGCCGTAGCCGATCACCGGCCTGCCGTCGCGCATCACGTCGGTGACGACCGCGACGACGCTGCAGGTCATCTGGCTGAAATCGATGAAGGCGTTGGCGATGTCGGACTTGATGCCGGCGGTCTGCTCGCGGATTTCGACGATGCGCATGGCGGTTCCCCTTGCAGCGTTGTGGCGTGTTTCGTGCCGGCACTGTAGGGATGTTGCGGGCCGCCGGGCCAATGCCAAGGTCGGAACGCATCATGCGGGTTCGGCATGGGGTGGCCGCAAGCCGGTCCTGCCCGGCAGACGTGACGAAGATTGGGCGATGGAACTCTCCTGGCTCGACGATTTCCTGGCTCTGGTGGATTGCGGCAACTTCTCCCGCGCCGCCGACGCGCGCCACCTGACCCAGCCGGCCTTCAGCCGTCGCATCCGCGCGCTGGAGGATTGGGCCGGCACGCCGCTGTTCGACCGCAGCGCCCAGCCGGTGACCCTGACGGAGGCCGGCCGCCGTTTCCGCCCCTTCGCCGACGAGACCGTGCGCCGCCTGCTGCAAGGCCGCGAGGAAGCCCGGCTGGCCGCCCAGTCGGAGGCCGCGACCCTGCGCTTCGCCGCCACCCATGCGCTGTCCCTGACCTTCTTCCCCTCCTGGTTGCGGGCGCTCGAGAGCCGCGCCAGGCTGGGCGCCATCACCCTGTCGTCCGACAGCATGGAGGCCTGCGAACGGCTGATGCTGGCCGGACAGGCGCAGTTTCTGCTCTGCCACGCCCACCCGGCGGCGGCCGGCCGCCTGGACGCGGAGTCCTTCCGCTCCGTCGTCGTCGGCGGCGACCGGCTGCTGGCAGTGACCGCGCCCGATGCCGGCGGACGACCGCGCCATGTGCTGGCGGACGGGGACAGCACGCCGCTGCCGCACCTCTCCTACAGCCGCGAGTCCGGCATGGGCCGCATCCTGGAAGCGGTGCGGGCGGGACAGCCGTTGCCCGGCACGCTCGACACCGTTTTCACCTCCCACCTCGCCGCGGTGCTGCGCACGCTGGCGCGCGACGGGCGCGGGGTGGCCTGGCTGCCGGAGAGCCTGATCGCCGAGGATCTGGCGCGCGGCTCCCTCGTCCGGGCCGGGATGCCGGCCGGCGACGGGCGCTGGACGGTGCCGGTGCAGATCCGGCTGGTCCGCCCGCGTGCGCGCCAGAGCAAGGCGGCCGAGAGCTTTTGGACGCTGGCGGTCGAAGCCGCCCTCTGGCGCAATGCCGAGTCGTCGCCGGAACTTGCCGCACCGGTTGAAGAATAGAAATTCGACTCCCAATAAAGGTTGCGACCGCTTAGACCCAAGTTGTTTTGATCGTTGACATTCTCGGAAAAGGCTCTCCAGCCGCGTGATTTCGCTGGCGCTAGCCCTTTCGATCAGGCAAAATTTGCCTAGTTGGGGTGAGGCCGGGCTCCGACGGACCGCTATGGGCGGCCATATCCCCATATCGTTCGCCGGCTGGTTCAAGAAGCGTCGCACCAGCGACCGGAGGAACGATCATGGGCGTCAGCAGCATCGGTGGGATCGGCGGCTATCAGCAGCAGCCATACGTCACCCCGCTCAGCAGCGGCCCCGCCGCGGCGCAGCGGTCCACCTCGCCCGTCGAATCCGAACAGGAAGACCAGAGCGAGCGTACCCGCCGCCAGCAGGAGGCGCAGAACACCCAGAGCGGTTCCAGCGGCGGCAACACCACCCCCACCCGCGGCCAGACCCTGAACATCACGGTCTGATCGGGTCGCGCGGCAGCAGCAAGGGCGGCGGGGAGAGCGAAACGGGGCAGCGCCCGGCAAGGAGCTGCCTCAACGGCAATGCCTGGATAGCGGGCGAGAAGCGCGGGAGGCACCGATGGAGATCCGTGGCGTTTCCAGCTCGACGGCGAACCGCCCGACGGCTTTCGAGCCGGCGGAGTCCGGCACCGCTTCCCCATCGGGTCCGGCCCAGGGCGCCGCCGCCCAGTCGGAAAAGGCATCGAGCCCCGGCTATACCAGCCCCTTCCTGCGCTATGACCAGGGTGCGCGGGTGGCGGTGCTGTATTTCCGCGATTTCGACACCGGCGAAACCCAGGACCAGATCCCCTCCCAGCGCGTGGTCGAGGAATACCGCCGCACCGCCAGCCGCCTCGCCCAGGACGACGAACGGAAATCGGCGGCAGGGCGGGCGGGATCGCTGGACGGTGGTTCCGCCGGCAAGGCGGCAAGCGGCTCCGGACCGGTTGGTGCACCTGCCCGTGCCTCCGTCGGCGCGTCCGTCGCGAGCGGCAGCGGCGGTGCGGCGGTTGCCAATACCGCCGCCCCGGCAACCGGCGGCTTCACCCCCAGCGCGCCGGGCGGCTCCTATGGCGGATCACCGGGCGGGCTGGTTTCGGTGACCGTCTGAGCATCGCGACACGGCAGGCGCTCTCCTCACCCGGCCGCCTCCTCCTCCGCCTGCCGGCGCCGGAAGCCTACCAGCGCGGTCTCGTCCAGCATCGCGGCCTCCTTGCGCTTCTGCTTGTCGCGCTCGCGCTTCAGCCGCTCCTCTTCCGCCAGCTCGTAGCGTTTCAGCTCCTGGAAGGCTTCGGCCATCTCGTCGGTGGCGATGTTGATCTGCATCTCGACCTGCCCCAGCGATTCGCCGAGCTTGCGGCCACGCTCCATCGCCGCCTGGGCGAAGTTGGAATAGGTGAAGGAGACGGAGAAGTCCTCGCGCACCGTCTCCTGCTCCTGCACGATCTCCTGCTTGATCTTCTCGATTTCCGCACGCAGCCGGTCGGCCAGCGTGTGGAGGTCCGCCAGGACGCGACGCTTCTCGTCCAGTTGCAGCTTCTGCAGGCGGATGATCGTCTTCAGGCTCATTGCGGCCACTGCACCCCAAAGATTTCGGCAAGCATGGCGTAGCTGGTCTCCAGATCGGTGGCCTCGCGCTTGCCCTGCTTCAGGAAGCCCTCCAGCGCCGGCTGGTAATGGATCGCTTCGTCGACCTGCGGGTCGGTGCCGCGGCGGTAGGCGCCCAGCCGGATCATCTCCGCCATGTTGTCGTAGGACGACAGCAGGCGCCGGGCATAGCCGACCAGTTCGTTCTCGTTCGCCGTGTTGCAGCCCGGCATGGTGCGCGACACGCTGCGCAGGATGTTGATGGCGGGGTAGCGCCCGCGTTCGCCGATCTGGCGTTCCATCACGATGTGGCCGTCCAGGATGCCGCGCACGGCGTCGGCGATGGGTTCGTTGTGGTCGTCGCCGTCCACCAGCACGGTGAACAGGCCGGTGATCGTGCCGGATCCCACCAGCCCCGGACCGGCGCGCTCCAGCAGGCGCGGCAGCTCGGCGAAGACGGTCGGCGGATAGCCCTTGGTCGTCGGCGGCTCGCCGGCGGACAGGCCGATCTCGCGCTGGGCCATGGCGAAGCGGGTGACGCTGTCCATCATGCACAGCACGTCGCGGCCCTGGTCGCGGAAATGCTCGGCCACCGCCAGCGTCATGTAGGCCGCCTGCTTGCGCATCAGCGGCGCCTCGTCCGACGTGGCGCAGACGACGACGCTGCGGGCCAGCCCCTCCTCGCCCAGATCCTCGGTGATGAATTCCTGCAATTCGCGCCCGCGTTCGCCGATCAGGCCGATCACCGCGATCTCGGCGGCGGAAAAGCGCGCCAGCATCGACATCACCGACGATTTGCCGACGCCCGATCCGGCGAAGATGCCCATGCGCTGCCCGCGGCAGCAGGTGAGGAAGGCGTTGACGGCGCGGATGCCCAGATCCAGCTTCCCCCCCACCCGCGCACGCGCGTGGGCGTTGGGCGGAGTGTTGCGGATCGGCGTGCCCTGCGGCCCCTTGGGCAGCGGTCCCTTGCCGTCCACCGGTTCGCCCAGTGCATTGACCACCCGGCCCAGCCAGGCGTCGGTGGGGAAGATCTGGGCCTGGTCGCCCGCCACCAGCGCGCGGCAGCCCAGCCCCACCCCATCCAGCGCGCCGAACGGCATGGCGAGCGCCCGGCCCTGGCGGAAGCCCACCACCTCGCACGGGACCTGACGGCGGTCGCGGGTCTCGACGATGCAGCGGCCGCCGACCGACAGCTCCTTCTCGATGCCGCCGACCTCGACCATCAGGCCGGACACGGCGGTGACGCGGCCGTAGCGGCTGCAGTCCGGGATCTGGCCGATGTCGCGGATCAACTGATCGATATCGAACTGCATGGAACGGATACCGACACTCCCAAGACGGGGAGCGCTCCTATTAAGTGGTAGTTCTGTGGACGGAGGCGACGTTAACCACCATGATCGCATCTTGCGATGGAAGGATTAACGTTGTGTAAGCGCTTGGCACTGGCGTTAAGCTGAATCGTCTGTTAACTTGTGTAAACGGGATGGTTGAAATCGGTCATTAAGGACCGGGGATCAGTCCGGTGTCGGGTAGCGAAAGCGCGCCATCAAACGTCGGGATATCGCCATGAGGGTTCTGCTGGTTGAAGACGATTCCTCCGTCGCCAAAAGCATCGAATTGATGCTGAACACGGAAGGATTCATCGTCGACTCTACCGACCTGGGTGAAGACGGGCTGGAGATCGGCAAGCTCTATGATTACGACATCATCATTCTCGACCTGATGCTGCCGGACATCGACGGCTACGAGGTTCTTCGCCGTCTGCGCGCCGCACGGGTGACCACCCCGATCCTGATCCTCTCGGGCCTGACCGAGATGGACAACAAGATCAAGGGGCTGGGCTTCGGGGCCGACGATTACCTGACCAAGCCGTTCGACAAGCGCGAGCTGATCGCCCGCATCCAGGCCATCGTCCGCCGGTCGAAGGGTCATTCCGACAGCATCATCCGCACCGGCCGTCTGACCGTCAACCTCGACACCCGCACGGTGGAGGTCGACCAGTCGCCGCTGCATCTCACCGGCAAGGAATACGGCATCCTGGAGCTGTTGAGCCTGCGCAAGGGCACGACGCTGACCAAGGAGATGTTCCTGAACCATCTCTATGGCGGGATGGACGAACCGGAACTGAAGATCATCGACGTGTTCGTCTGCAAGCTGCGCAAGAAGCTGGCCGCCGCCACCCAGGGCGACAATTACATCGAGACGGTGTGGGGTCGCGGCTATGTGCTGCGTGACCCCCAGGAAGAAATCGCCGAAGGCAATCCGCCGCCGCCGCCGCGCGTGCCGCAGCAGCAGGCCGCCGGCTGACGCGGCACCGGGTGGCGCAACGCCGGCAGACCGGGCCGGCAGATCAGGTCGGTCCCCTTTCTTCGGACAATCAACCGCCCGGCCGTCTTTCGCCTTGAAAGTCGGACCGGGCGTTCCCATATTTGAAAAGTCATTCTGCTTCGGACTGCGGGGTTCTCAACCGCCCCCACGCTTAGCCTCCCCATTCTTCGGACCTGTTCGCCCGTGCGAATAATCTTCGCCGGTACGAACTTCGGGGGGCCGCCAATCCCACACCCAGTCTGATGCGCCGCACCGGTGGTGTGGCGCCCTTTGCGTTATGGGAGACAGAGATGCCCGTCGGCACCGTCAAATGGTTCAACAGCACCAAGGGCTTCGGTTTCATTCAGCCGGAAAGCGGTGGCCCGGATGTGTTCGTTCACATCTCCGCTGTCGAACGCGCCGGACTGCGCAGCCTGGTCGATGGTCAGAAGATTTCCTACGAGGAGCAGCGCGATCCCAAGCGCGGCAAGACCTCGGCGGAAAATCTGAAGGCGGTCTGACCGCCTGACCGCCGATTTGCGGAAAAAGGGGCATCGGGAAACCGATGCCCTTTTTCCGTGTTGCACCAGTCCCAGTTGCTCGATCGCGATTGTCCGATCGCAATTGCTGGGCTTCCTGTCGCCCAAACGCCGGGCTCTGCCCAAGGAGAACCGCTATGGCTTTCAAACCGAACTACAACCAGCAGCGGGCCGAGCGCAACCGGTCCAAGGAACAGAAGAAGCAGGAAAAGCTGCAGCGCCGCGAGGAAGGCGTCGCCGCCCGCCGCGCCGGTGAGCCCGACGGGACGGAGACGCAGGACGACACCCTGGTGACCGAAACCGATACCGATACCAAGACCGATACCAACAATGCCTGACCGGTCGACCGCTCGCGCGGCCGATCGCGACCACACGGAGGACAGGCCATGGCCCGTCAAAAGAAACAACCCGTCGAGAACGCCTTCGCGCTTTTCGACGTGATCTATCAGGATGGCGCGCGCACCTCGAACCGCAAGGTGCCGACTGCCGACATCGACCAGTTCGACCGCGAGAATTCCATCCGCACCTTCCTCGAGGCGCAGGACCGCAAGATCGCCGAAATGTCCGGCAATCCGCGCGGCCCGATCAAGTCGATCACGCCGTCGGCCTGAAGCGCTTTCGAAGCTACCCTTGATCGAGTGGGGGCGGCTCTCCCGCCCCCGTCGCCTTTCCGGCTCTCAGGCGACCTTGGCGCCGGCGGCGGAGAAGCCGCCCAGGCTGTAGAGGCCGCGCTGGCCCTCGACCGGCTTGAACCTGTCGGTGATGCCGAGCACCGTTTCCGCACCGCCCAGATACAGAACGCCATCCTGCGGCATCTGGCGGGAAATCGATTCCAGCACCTTCGCCTTGGTCGGCTGGTCGAAATAGATCAGCACGTTGCGGCAGAAGACGATATCGAACTGGCCCAGCGCCGACAGGTCGCCCAGCAGGTTCCATTCACGGAACGATGCCATCTGGCGCAGCTGCTGACTGATCTGCCACTTGTCGCCGTTCTGCTTGAAATGCTTCACCAGCATGGTGATCGGCAGGCCGCGCTGCACCTCGAACTGGGTGTAGACGCCCGACTTCGCCCGCTCCACCATTTCCGCCGAGATGTCGGTTCCGACGATCTCGATGCGCCAGCCGGCCAGCTTCGCCGCCTCGTCGTTCAGGATCATCGACAGCGAGTAGGCTTCCTGCCCCGACGAGCAGGCGGCCGACCAGATGCGCAGGGAGCGCTTTGCCGCCCGCGCCGCCATCATCTTGGGCAGCACCAGCTGGCGGAACTGGTCGAAGGGCTTCTGGTCGCGGAAGAAGGACGACTCGTTGGTCGTCATCGCCTCCGTGATGTCGCGCAGCAGCGCCTCGTCCTTGCGGGTGCGGACGGTGGTCGCCAGCTCCTCCAGTCCCTTCATGTTCCACTTGCGCGCCACCGGCATCAGCCGGGATTCGAGCAAATAGGCCTTGTCGCGGGTGAGGACCAGGCCGGAACGCTGCTTGAGCAGCGTGGAGAACATGTCGAAATCTTCGACTCTCATGCTGCCCTCGAAGCGAGCTTGCGGATGTGGGGACCGATTTCCTTGAGCGGCAGGATGGCGTTGCAGATGCCGGCATGCGCCACGGCACCGGGCATGCCCCAGACCACGCTCGACGCCTCGTCCTGGGCGATCAGGGTGCCGCCGCCATTGACCACGTCGGTGCAGCCCTTCAACCCGTCCTGACCCATGCCGGTCAGGATGCAGGCCAGGATCTTGCGGCCGCTGAAGGCCTTGAGGATCGACCGCATCATCGGATCGACCGCCGGGCGGCAGAAATTCTCGGGCGGGTCCTTGCTCAGCGTGATCACGTTCGCCCCCCCGCGCTGCGCCACCAGCATGTGGAAATCGCCGGGCGCGATGTAGCAGCGGTTCTGGACGACCGGCTCGCCGTCCTTGGCCTCGCGCGCATCGATCCCGCACTGGCGGGTGATGTGCTCGGCCAGGATGGTGGTGAAGGTCGCCGGCATGTGCTGGGTGATCAGGATCGGCTGGGTGACGCCGGCCTTCAGGTGAGACAGCACCTCGAACAGGGCCTGCGGGCCGCCGGTAGAGCTGCCGATGGCGATCACGTCCGGCTTCACCGCGATGGCGCCGGCGGGGGTCGGGCGGGTGACGATCGGCCCGACATCGCGCTTCATCAGCCCCAGCGGAGTCGCCGGGGTCAGCGGGCGGATTTCGCCGCGCGAGCGTGATCCGGCACGCTTGGCCGCGGCCCCCAGCGCCTTGACCTTAGCGACCAGTTCGCGCTTGAAATCCTCCGCTCCGCCGATCTCCCGGGTGGAGGTCGGCTTCGGGATGTAGTCGGCGGCACCCGCCGACAGGCAGCGGATGGAGACGTCGGCCCCGCGCAGCGTGAGCGTGGAGGCCATGATGATCTTGACCTGCGGTGCCACGGCCAGCAGCTTCGGGATGGCGGTCAGCCCGTCCATCACCGGCATCTCGATGTCCAGCACGATGACGTCGATCGAGTTGCGCTGCAGCGAATTGACCGCCATCTGGCCGTCGCCGACGGAGGTGACGACGCGGATATCCGGGTCGCCTTCCAGCGCACGGGTCAGCAGGCCGCGGATGACGGCCGAGTCGTCCACCACCATGACCCGGACGGGATCCGGGTTGGCCGGTCGCGCGGTGGTGAGGGGACCTCTGCCAAAACTTTCCGACATAACGGCGACTAGCCTTTCAACTCGACTGGTTCAACGCGGCTTCTCCCGGCGCTCCCGGCGGGATCGGGTCCCCAGCCGGTCCATGGTCCCGAGACCAGGCGCCGGGGGGGCCGTGCCCGCCTTCGGCAGGGCGTCAGAGAAGACCGACCTGCGCGAACTTGGTCTGGATGATGTCGCTGTCGAAGGGCTTCATGATGTATTCGTTGGCCCCGGCTGACAGCGCTTCCTGGATGTGGGCGAGGTCGTTCTCGGTCGTGCAGAACACCACCTTGGGCTGCTCGCCCCCGCTCATCTTGCGCAACCGGCGCAGGAACTCGATTCCGGTCATCACCGGCATGTTCCAGTCCAGCAGGATGGCGTCGGGCATCTGCGCCGCGCAGGCCTCCATCGCCTGCTTGCCGTCCTCCGCCTCGGTGCAGGCGAAGTTCAGCTCTTCCAGGATCTTGCGCGCGACCTTGCGGACCACGCGACTGTCGTCGACCACCAGGCAGGATTTCATTGCGGCAGGGCCTCGGTCATCTGTTCGTCGGCAAGAGCCGGCCGCGGCCGCGGCGCCCGAAGGCGCCGCAGGACGTCAGGCCGTCTCGATGGTCGTGAAGTTGAGCAGACGGGGCACGTCCAGCACAACCATCAACTGGCCGTTCAGCCTATAAATTCCGGTCGAGACCTCGCGCCAGCGCGGATCCAGGGTCGCCGGGTTCCGCTCGAAGTCCTCCTTGGTCAGGCTCAGCACCTCCCCGACCGAATCGACCATCAGGCTGTACAGCTCGCCGCGCAGGTCGACGACGATCGACATGCCCGGCTTGTCCTTCGGCCGGCCGGTCAGGCCGAGCCGGAGGCGGACGTCGATGGCGGTGACGATGCGCCCGCGCAGGTTCAGCGATCCGGCCACCTCGGGCGGCGCCAGCGGGATCCGGGTGATCCGCTGATGGCCCAGCACGTCCTGCACCTGAAGGACCGGGATGCCGAACATCTGGTCGGCGATCGTCATGGTCACGAAATCCTGGTTGCCCGAGACGACGATGTCGTCGCCCTTGGACTTCCGGACGGTGGACGGCAGCTTGGCGTTGCTCATGCGGCACCTTTCTGGTCGGTCAGCGTCTGCTGCAGCGCGAAGAGCAGCGCGTCACGGTCGAACTTGGCGACATAGTCGTTGAAGCCGGCGATCCGGCCGCGGTCGAGGTCGCGGGCGCTGGCGTGGCTGGACAGCGCCACCATCGGGATGCGGTGCCAGCGGCTGCCGTGGCGCACCGCCTCGGCGAAGTCGAAGCCGCTCATGCCCGGCATCTCGATGTCGGAGACGATGACGTCGAAATCCTCGCCCGCTTCGCAGAGCGCCAGCGCGTCGCCGGCATTCTCCACCGCCGTCACGTCGTAGCCGGCGACCGACAGCAGCGGCGTCAGCAGGTTGCGGAAGAAGGGGCTGTCGTCCACCAGCAGCACACGCTGCAGCTTCTCCTCCTCGAAGCCCTCCTGGGCGGAGCCGAACCAGTCCTTGTAGGCCTGGGTCAGGTAGAAGCCGGCGTCGATCACCTCGGTCGCCTTGCCGGCGATGATGGCGGACCCCATCAGGCCGGGACGCTCCGCCGCCAGCTGGACGTTCAGCTTCTCTTCCACGATGTCGACGATCTCGTCGACGATCAGGCCCATCGAGCGGTCGCCGTCGGCGAAGACCAGCACCGGCTGACGACCTTCGCTGGCGACGACGAAGTTCGGGTCGATCGGCACCAGGGGCATCAGCTTGCCGCGGTACTGGACGACCGGCAGGCCGTTCGACAGCTCGACCGTGGCGAGATCGACGTCCTCCAGGCGGGCGACCAGCGACAGCGGCACCGCCTTGGGGGCGCCATGGCCGGCGCGGAACAGCAGGAGAGCCATCTTGTCCTCCTGGCGCTGGGTCTGGACCGCGGTGGTCTCCTTCCCGGCGGCCTCGCCCATCGCCATCTCGCCGGTGGCCGACGCGATGCCGTTGGGATCCAGGATCATGATGACCGAGCCGTCGCCCAGGATCGTGTTGCCCGAGAACATCTCGATGTGGCGCAGGATCGGCGCCACCGGCTTCACCACGATTTCCTCGGTGTCGAACACGCGGTCGACCATGATGCCGAAGGTGTAGGTCCCGACCTGGGTGACGACGATGAAGGTCTCGTCCGCCGGCTTCTTGGCGTCCTCGCTGTCGTCCAGCCGCAGCAGCTGCTGGAGCGAGACCAGCGGCAGCAGGCGGTTGCGCAGGCGCAGGACCGGGGTGCCCTTCAGCCGCTCGATGGTGTGCTCGCTGTCCGACGCGGCGCGCACCAGCTCGACCACGCTGATCTGCGGGATGGCGAAGCGCTCGCCGGCGCATTCCACGATCAGGGCCGAGACGATGGCCAGCGTCAGCGGGATCTTGATGACGAAGGTCGAGCCCTTGCCCTGGGCCGACTTGATCTCGATCGTGCCGCCGATCTTCTCGATGTTGGTCTTCACCACGTCCATGCCGACGCCGCGGCCCGACACGTTGGTGACCTTGGCGGCGGTGGAGAAGCCCGGCTTCATGATGAACTGGATGATCTGCTGGTCGGTCATCGAGGCCAGCTCGCCTTCCGACGCCATCCCGTTCTGGATCGCCTTCTGCTTGATCCGGTCGATGGCCAGACCCCGGCCGTCGTCCTGGATCTCGATGATGATGTGGCCGCCTTCGTGATAGGCGTTCAGCGTGATGCGGCCGGTCTCCGTCTTGCCGGACTTCAGGCGCTCCGCCGGGATCTCCAGGCCATGGTCGGCGCTGTTGCGCACCATGTGGGTCAGCGGGTCCTTGATCAGCTCCAGCACCTGGCGGTCCAGCTCGGTGTCGGCGCCGAGCATCTGGAGGTCGATCTTCTTGTTCAGTTCATGCGCCAGGTCGCGCACCAGGCGCGGCAGCTTGGCCCAGGCGTTGCCGATCGGCTGCATGCGCGTCTTCATGACGCCTTCCTGCAGTTCCGACGTCACGTGGTTCAGGCGCTGCAGCGGGGCGGCGAACTCGCTTTCCTTCTGCGACCGCAGGATCTGGAGCAGCTGGTTGCGGGTCAGCACCAGCTCCGACACCATGGTCATCAGGTTTTCGAGCAGGTCGACGTTGACCCGGATGGTCTGGGCGGCGACCGCCGATTCCTTGGTCGCCGCCTCGGCCCCCGCATCGGCGCCGCCGGCATGACCGCCGGAAGCGGCCGGCGCCACCGGTGCCGGCATCTTGGCGGCGACCGGTTCGGCGTCGGGGACGACGAGATCCTGCGAGTGGACCGGCTCTTCGACCGGTTCGGGCGCGCGGGCGACCATGGCGGTGCTCGCCGGGACGGCGGGCGCGGGCGGCGGGTCATTGGGGCCGGGGATGGAGTTCCACAGCGCTTCCAGCTCGTCCAGCGTCGCCGGGCGAGACTCGGCGGCGGCGACCGCGGGTGCGGTCGGCGGCGGCGCGGCGGCAACCACCGGAGCGGGACCGCCCAGCTTGCCTTCGGCGCACAGGTTCAGCCGCTCGATCAGCGGCAGGTCGTCGCCGGGCGGCTCCGCCTCGGTCGCTTCCAGGACCGCCAGCAGGCTCTTGATGGTGTCCAGAGCCTGCAGGATCAGCGAAACGGCTTCCGGATTGATCGTCAGCTCGCCGTCGCGGAACTTGCCCAGCACGTTCTCGGACGCGTGCGCCACCTTTTCCAGGCGGGGCAGGCCGAGGAAGCCGCAGGTGCCCTTGATGGTGTGGACGAGCCGGAAGATGTTCGACAGCAGTTCCGGATTGTTGGGATTCTGCTCCAGCCGGACCAACTCGACGTCGAGTACCGAGAGGTTTTCGTTGGTCTCCGTCAAAAACTCTGACAGCAGATCATCCATGTCGCATTCCCCAGGCCCAATGTTTATGGTCCGCGCCGGCCTGCGGCTCGAACGGCGGCATCGATAAGGCCGCCAGTTACGCTCCAGTCCAGGTAGGATGGGAGCCTGTCAAACACTGATTAAGAGAACCTTACCTCTTCCGATAGGGAGTCTTCCCAGGGCTTCCACCGGGAGGATCGGGGTTCCATTGTCACAGGGAGGATCGATGACCGACACTGAACTCGCCCAATCCGTGCGCGATGCCGTGGACCGCCTCAACGCCGCGTTGGCGGAGGCGGCCCGCCACAATCTGGCGGTCACGTTGCGCAGCACGGCCCACCAGACCACCGGCGGGGTGGAGCAGATCGTGGTGGAGCCGAGAATCTTCAAGCAGTTGTGACGGCGCCCGGTTGCGACGGGGGTTGCGACGGGGCCGGAAGGGTCACCACTCCGCGGTGAAGACCAGCCGCTCGCTGCTTTCGGTGGCGACCCCGATGCGGAAGCCGTCGCTCTCGGCCAGCCGGCCGGCCAGATAGGCGTGGATGGTGCGCGGACTCAGCGCCTCGGGCGATGCCGTGCCGGCAAGCGCCGCCGCGGCCTCCGGTTTGAGCGTGCCGGGCCGGCCGGCGGCGGTCACCGTGATGCGGCCGGAAGTCTCGTCCCCATCCGCGGCGACGGAGACGAGACCTCCGTGGGTCAGCGCCTCGTCCGCCAGCATCACCAGGTTCAGCACGAGCTTCACCACGCCGCGGCGCTGGGCGGTCATGTCGTGGGGCACCCGTTCCGGCCAGTCGAGCCGGGTGCGCCCGCCCTCGACATAGCCGGACGCGGCGGCACGGGCGTCGCCGAAACCCTTCTGGTCGCGCCCGGCCAGCCCATAGGCCAGCCGGAACACCCGCAGCCGGCGGTCGGCCTGCTCGGAGGAATGGTCGATCAGCTTGACCGCCTCGCCCAGGAAGCCGCCGACGGCTGCCGGGCCGCCGTCCTCGTCCTCCTGCATCTCCTCGATCAGTTCCAGCCCGTTGCGGATCGCGCCGACCGGGCTGACCAGATCGTGGCAGAGCTTCGACGCCAGCAGTTCCAGCACGCGGATGTCGACGCTGACGGGGAGTGAGGACGATTCGGTCACGAGGCGGACTCCGGGGAAAAAGGAACGGCGACGGCGCGGTGCCGGAGATTCTATACTTTCCGGGCGCAGCCGCACAGGCGGCCGCATTTCCTATGAACAATAGTGTGACGGATGGGGGGCGACATGGACGATTCGCTGGTTCCGGGCGCCTGGGTGCGCCATCCCGACCAACCCGACTGGGGGTTGGGGCAGGTGCAATCGGCCATCCGCAACCGTATCACCGTCAATTTCGAGCATGTGGGCAAGGTGCTGATCGATAGCGACGTCATCGCGCTGACGCTGGTCGACCCGGACGGGGGCTGATTCCGGCCTCTCGTCGGGATCCGGGAAAGCGCCGATTGCGCCGCTCCGGCGGCTTTGCTTTTATGCCGACGAATTCGGACAGGTGACTTCGAACAGGTGACAGGGAGGGACGGGATGAAGGCAATGCTCCTCGGCTTCGCCGCCGCGGTCGTGATCGCGCTGGGCGCCGCCGCCGCGTTCAACGCGGTCGACCACTCGACCGCGGAGCGCTATTCCAGCCCGTCTGTCCGCCTATAGGCGCTGGACCGGGCACGGACCGCATCGGCCTGATGCGAAGGAACCGAGTCCGGTGACGCTCAGGCCCGCCGCGTCTTCCCGGTGATGACCAGGGCGATGCCGCCCAGCACGGCGATCGACGACACCGCCAGCGTCGGCGTGATCCGTTCGCCCAGTGCCAGCACCGCGGCAAGGGCGGTGATGACCGGCACGCTCAACTGGACCGAGGCGGCGCGGGCGGCGGTCAGCGCGGGAAGCGCGGCATACCAGATGGAATAGCCGACGCCCGACGCCAGCGCTCCCGACAGCACCGCATAGACCAGCCCACCCCGGTCCCAGCCCAGGCCTCCGCCTGGAAGATGGCCGCCCCCATGCGGACCGGCCAGTGCCGCCATCAGCGCCAGCACCGCAGCCATCGGTGCAGCCCGCAGGAAATTGCCGGCGGTGGTGGCGATCGGATCGCGGCTGGCCCGCCCAAGCAGCGAATAGACGCCCCAGGCCGCTCCGGCCGCGACCATCAGCAGCGCCCCCAGCGGGTCCGGTGCCGACAGGCCCGGCGCCAGCAGCAGCGCCAACCCGCCGAGCGCCAGCCCCAGCCCGCCCCATTGCAACGGCGCCAGCCGCTCGCCGCGGGACAGCCCGCCCAGGATCATGGTGGCCTGCACCGCCCCGAACAGCAGCAGCGCCCCTGTTCCCGCCGTCATGGTCAGATAGGCGAAGGAGAAGGCCGCGGCATAGGCCAGCAGCGCTGCGGCACCGCGCCAGCTGCCCGCACCCGATTTGGCCCCGGGTTTGGACCCGGGTTTGGCCCCGGATTTGGCCCCGGATTTGGAATGCCCGGCGATGCGGGCGATCAGCCACAGGCTGGCGGCGCCGGAGGCGATGCGCACCAGGGTGAAGCTGGCGGGGTCGATGGCGGTCTGGGTCAGCGCCAGCCGGCAGAGGATGGAGTTCGCGGCGAAGGCCAGCATCGCCAGCAGGGTCAGCACCGCCGCCCGCCCGGCGCCGGGCACCGATGGAGCCGGACTTGGTGCGCTTCCGAACTTATCGCTTGCTGCCACGATTGTTTCCCTTGCGACCATTCCCGGCCAGCAAGCCGCAAGGGCCGCCCCGCTGTCAAACACCGGACGATGCGGACACCCTCCGACTTTGGTCGGAAAGCAAGGTCACGAGGACGGGCCGTGCAGGGCGAACAACAGAAGGTAGGTGCGCTGGAGCGAACTGAAATTGTTGTCTGAGACCAGATAGACCAGCGTTTGTCCCGCCGGCCCCGGCCGGGTGGCGATGCCTTCGAAATTGTCGTTCACCAGGGGAGCCTCCAGGCGGCCAAGCTCCTCTCCCTCCACCACCGCCTCGGCCACCACCGCACCGGCCGCAAGCTGCCGCGGCGCGACGCGCACCAGCCGCGACGACCAGCCTCCCAGCAGCGACACCCGGCGTTCCAGAACCAGTGCGCCGCCGTCCGGCAGCGGGGCGGCGGCGGTCGGGCGGTAGCGCGGCGCCGCAAGATAGGTGAAGGGCTGCCAGTCGGCGACGCCGCGCGGCACCCCGTCCCCCGCAAGGCCCGCCCGCGTGATCCAGGCGCGGCGCTCGCGGCGGCCATCGTCCTCCCCCTCCTCGACAGCCAGCAGCCGGCCGTCGGAAAGGAGGGTCAGCGCCTCCAGCCCGCCATTCTCCGGCGCGTCCTCCATGCCCGACGGCAGAGGAATCGGTGTCGGCGTGCCCTCCGGTCCCCGGTCGCCGCCGCCGTAGCGCAGGATGCGATGGTCGCGCTCCAGCGAGACCAGCCAGCCGCCGTCGGGCAGGCGCGTCAGATCCTCCGCATCGGTGCGGCGCTTGCGGCGGGACGCCCCCTCCTCCACCCTCAGCGGGCGGGCATGGACCTCGGACAGACCGTCCAGCCGGCCATCGGCATCGGTCCGCAGCCGGCCGTCCACCACCAGCCCGGTGTCGCCGACAGCGACGAAGCGGTCGCCGGCCGGGGCCACCCAAAGGCCGGACAGCCCGCCGACCCGGTCACCGCCGGCGATGTCCAGCCCGCCCAGGAAACGCAGCGGTCCGACGACACTCCTGTCCGGCCGTCCACGGTCGAGCGGCACCGCGGAGGCGGTGACCGACTCGGTGTCCGTACCGCCGGCACCGACCATGGCGGCGCAGCCGCCCGACAGGGCCAGCAACGACAGGCCCCACGCCAGCAGGGTCCGGTCCGAGGATTTTCGCATCGTCATCGCGCCACTCTTGTCAGTGCAATCCAGGGACACAATCTTTCTTTTGGGGCTTTGCTCGGACATACGGCAGGATGCAGCGCAACCGTCGTGCCGACCCCCGTCGTAACGGCTAGGCGCGGCGGGTTACTCCCTCAGAACCGGTGGGGCCGGGCGGACAAGCGCTTAGATTGACGAATGTTTTCGACGATGCCCACCTGTGACGACCGAGCCGAGTCCGTTCCCATGCCGATGCTTCCGCGGTCGCAGGCCGCTTATTCTCCTCCGGACCAGACCGGCGACGGCGTCGCGACCGGCATGTCCGGCGTGTCCATGGCCGACCGGCTGACGGCACGCATCCAGGAGCTGGAAGCGGAGCTGAGGGAACTGCAGCACCGCGCCAAGAACAGCCTGCAGCTGGTCATCAGCCTGCTGAAGCTGCAGGCCGGCCGCATCCGCGATCCGGACGCCCGCGCCGCCTACGAGCAGACCATGGTCCGCATCGAGGCCTTGGCGATCCTCTACCGTCAATTGCACGAGAGCGGCGCCGGCACCCATGTGGACCTCGGCCGCTACGTCACCGCCCTGTGCGAGGCGGTGCGGGAGGGCACGCCGGGCGCGCTGTCGCGCGTGCCGGTGACGGTCAACTCCGACCCGATCCAGATCGGCCTTTACGAGGCGATGCCGCTCGGCCTGATCATCGCGGAGCTGGTGACGAACTGCCTTCACCATGCCTTCCCCGACGACGGCTGGATCCGCATCACCGTGCGCCAGCAGGGCGACAGCGGCCGCGCCCGCCTGACGGTGGAGGACAATGGCCGCGCCCTGCCCGCCGGATTCGACACCACCGCCGAAGACGGGCTGATGCTGGCCGAGGCGCTGGCCGGCCAGCTCGGCGACACGCTGTCAACCGACAGCGACGCCGCCGGCACCACCGCCAGCGTCAGCTTCCCGGTCTGATCGACGGACCCGAGTGGCCGGCCCGAGTCGCCGGCCGGACCGGCCTGTCAGTGGCCGCGTCCCTCACCGTCATCATGCTCGTGCGGGTGCTCGGGTTCGGGCGCCGGTTCCAGCGTGCCGGCGAACCAGCCGCGGATCGCCCGGACCGGATCGGTCTCCGTCGTCGTCACCGGCTCGATGCCGCGCCGCTTCATATGGGCGACGAAGCCGGCACCGGACGAGCCGGCGATGACCACCCGAACCGCATCGATCGGGTGCGGCCGGCCGTCGCCGCAGAGGTGCAGCACCTCGGCTTCCGCCAGTTCGATCCGGCCGGTTTCGACCGGATCGGTTCCGGCCTCCGCCTCATAGACCAGGAAGCGGCGGGTGCGGCCGCCATGGGGGACGATGGTCTCGAAATCCTTGGTGCCGACGGCGATCTTCATGCCCTGCGGTTCCCTTGCGATGGTGCCCGGCGACGGCGCAGTCCTGCCACGCTTCGGTTTGCCCCGCACTGAGGGAGGTCAATCGGCGGCTGCGCCCGGGCATGACGATCGCGCCGCGCGTGGCCGCACCTGATAGCTGCGCGCGATACCTGACCGCCAAGCTTGACTTTCAGCACCGATTTTGTACTATATCCCTGCCTGCTCCGCCGGAGAGGCCGAGGTTCGCCGGATGGGAGCCTCGAACCCGTCATATCGCTTTGCACGAGGATGTGACATGAGCACCGCCATTGCGCTCCGTTCGCCCGATTCCGGCGAATCCCTGTCCCGCTACATCAACGAGACGCACCGTTACCCGGTCCTGGCGGCCGAGGACGAGTATATGCTGGCCAAGGCCTGGACCGAGCATGGCGACGTCGATGCGGCGCACAAGCTGGTCACCAGCCACCTTCGGCTGGTCGTCAAGATCGCCGGCGGTTATCGCGGCTACGGCCTGCCGCTGTCCGACCTGATCGCCGAGGGCAATCTCGGCCTGATGACCGCCGTCAAGAAATTCGAGCCGGAACGCGGGTTCCGCCTGTCCACCTACGCGATGTGGTGGATCAAGGCCTCGATCCAGGATTACATCCTGCGGTCCTGGAGCCTCGTGAAGATCGGCACCACCGCCGCGCAGAAGAAGCTGTTCTTCAGCCTGGGCCGCCTGAAGCGGAAGTTGGGCGAATACGGCAGCGGCGACCTGCAGCCCGACAGCGTCACCCGCATCGCCACCGACCTGTCGGTGCCGGAGGACGACGTCGTCGCCATGAACCGCCGCCTGTCGGGGCCGGTGGCCTCGCTCAATGCGCCGATGAGCGCCGACGGCGATTCGGGCGAATGGCAGGATCTGCTGGCCGACGACCGCCCGTCGGTCGAGGAGTCGCTGGTCGAACGCGGCGAGGCCCGCCAGCGCAGCGCCCTGCTGCACGAGGCGATGGGCGTGCTGAACGACCGAGAACGCGACATCCTGACCAGCCGCCGCCTGTCGGACAGCCCGCTGACCCTGGAAGATCTGTCGGTGCGCTACGGCGTCAGCCGCGAACGCATCCGCCAGATCGAGGAGCGCGCCTTCGAAAAGGTCGCCCGCCAGACCCGCGTCCTGGCCGCCGCCGTCGCGGCCTGACGACCGCCACCGCAGCTGCGCCGGGAATCGGTCCGGAGCGTGATCCGATCGCCGCGCAACGGCTTGCAGCGCCGTGCGTTTCACCGTGAACGCAAGACGCTGCAGCGGCGCCGGACGGTGCCCGGACGCGGGCGGCCTGCATCGGCCCACCATCTAAGCAGGTTTTCCGAACTCCGCCCACAGATGGGCGGGCTCGAAAAACCTGCAAAACCATAGAGTCCGCAGGTTTCTCCAGGCCGGGCCTGTAGCCCGATCTGGAGAAACCTGCTTAGACCAGCCTGCGGCGCATCAGAAGGCAAAGCCGGTAAGCTGCTGCGAGACCTCCCACAGGCGGGCCGAAACCGATGGATCCCGGGCCTGGGCGGGAACCCTCGCCTCCGATGGATGCCCACGCGTCTCGCTCAGTCTGTCCGGTCCATAATAGACCCCGGGCTTCGCCTCGGGCGCCGTCGCCGCGAACAGGGTCGGCAGCGCACCTTGCGCCGCCGGTTGGAACAGGAACCACAAGAGCGACCGCGCGATGCCTGACGGGCTCCATCGGCCGGGCGCATTGTGCAGAAGATCCGTGCGGGCGATGCCCGGATGCGCAGCGACGCTTGAGAGGCCCCAGCCGTTCGCCTCGCTGCGACGCTGCAGCTCAAAGGCGAACATCAGGCAGGCAAGCTTCGACCGGCTGTAGACCGCCATCGGGCGATAGCTCCGTTCGGCATTGAGATCGTCGAAGTCGATCGCGCCGCCGCGCGCCGCGAGGCTGGACAGGGAAACCACGCGGGCGCCGCCCTTCCGCAGAATCGGCATCAGCGCCGCCGTCAGCGCGAAGTGGCCGAGATGATTGGTGCCCAGTTGCAACTCGAACCCGTCCGCGGTTTCGCGCCGGTTGGGCGGCATCATGACCCCGGCATTGTTGACGAGCAGATCCAGGCTGTCCTGCTGCCCCTGCAGGCGGTGGCCGAATTCCGCGATGGATTCGAGGTTGGCAAGGTCGAGCCGTTCGAACCGCACCCGGGCGGACGGCGTTTCGGTTCGGATCCGCGCTACCGCGGCTTCTCCCTTGTCCGGGTTGCGGCCTGCGATGACCACCCCTGCACCCGCCCGCGCCAGCGCCAGCGCGCTCTCGAAGCCGAGGCCGCCCGTACCGGTGACGATGGCCGTGCGCCCCTCCTGCGGGGGAATGTCCGATGCCGTCCACTTTGCCAAGATCCTGCCTTCCTAAAATTTTGCACTTGGTGTAATATTGATATCGCACTCAGTGTAATTTTCAAGGGGCTAAATCGCTTGCCGAAGCGCGACGTACGGGAAGGCCTTTCCGAGGGCCTGCGGGAGCGCAAGCGCCGCGGAACGCAGCAGCGCATCACCGATGCCGGGCTCCGCCTGTTCATCGAAAAGGGCTACGACGCGGCGACGATCGACGAGATCGCCGCAGCCGCGGGCATTTCGCGGCGGACCTTCTTCTACTATTTCAAGTCTAAGGACGAGATCCTGCTGTCCCTGCAAAGCGGGATGGGCGAGATGATCGCAGACGAGGTCCGCCGGGCGCCGCCGGACGCCCGTCCACTCGATGCCATCCGCGATGCGGTCGTGAAGGTCTGCGCCTCGATCCACACCGATGACATGATCGCGATCGACCGACTGATGCGCTCCAGCGAGGCAGTCCAGGCGCGGAAGCAGGCCAGCTACGTCCAGCATGAGGAGACGCTGTTCGCCGCCTTGCGCGAGCGATGGCCCGACCCTGCACGCTCGACCGGTTTGCGGCTCGTGGCGATGCTTGCCATCGGCGCGACGCGTCTGTCGTCCGACATGTTCAGCCGGGAGGGCGGCAGACGTCCGATCGGGGAGGTGTTGCGCGACTGCTTCCGTGACCTGGAAACGGAAATCGCCTCGCCCTGCCCTTCCCTGGCCTCTTCGGCGACGGAGGGGGGCTGAGGCCGGACTCGCAGGACTTGTCCGTGCAAGCGTGTGCTGCCTTCGGCCCTCCCGAACGCCACGGGTGGGCAATGGGGCGAGGATCGACGGCGATTGCCGGATTTCCCGAGCGGTCGCCCCGGGGCTGGCGGCCCAGCCCCCTTGCACGGGATGGTCGTCCATCGCCATGATCGCCATCCGGCCTGAAGCCGTCGGTCCACCGCCAGGAGTCCGCCATGCCCAGCTATCCCGCCGCCTATCAGGCCAGCAAAGGATCGGCGCTCGATGTCGACCGCGCCTTCTACGGGCGCATCGGGTCGCAGACCGCAGGGCGGGAGCTCGTCGACGAGTTCGTGGTGCCGATCCGCTCCGGCCGGGCCTGGACGGTGCCGGCGGGCCATGTCTTCCGCATCGTCACCGTCGAGGGCCCGCAGGTCGCCGACCTCAACATCTGGAACCGCCACAACCCGCGCGAACGCTTCTGGGCCTCGCGCACGCGGCAGCTCCAGCAGGCGCATGTCAGCATGTTCGACCGGCTGTGGTCGACCCTGCCCTATCTGCGGCCGCTGGCGACCATCACCCACGACACGCTGGCCGATTACGGCATCGACGAGTATGGCGGGCGGGTCCACGACCTGCTGGGCACCCGCTGCGATCCCTACGTCAACCGCATGCTGACGGGCGAGGATTTCCACCATCACTGCCATTCGAACCTGACTCGCGCCGTCGCCCCCTATGGCCTGACCGAGTTCGACGTGCATGACGTGCTGAACGTCTTCCAGGTTACCGGGCTGAACGCCGAGGACAAGTATTTCATGAAGGCCTGCCCGGCCAAGACGGGCGATTTCCTGGAATTCTTTGCCGAAATCGACCTGCTCTGCGCCCTGTCCACCTGCCCCGGCGGCGATCTCAGCGTGCCGCTGTGGGGGCCGGACGCCCGCGACCCGCTGGAGGTCTGCCGCCCGCTGGGCGTCGAGGTCTACCGGCTGGATCCGGCGCTGCTGGCCGGCTGGTCGTCGCCGGACGTCGCGGCCTATCGCGGCAACCACGGCATGGCGCTGCAGACGCCGCCCTGGGAGCAAAAGGACCAGGCTTGATGCCGACGATCCTGCTCACCGGCTTCGAGCCGTTCGGTGGCGAGACCGTCAACTCATCCTGGGAAGCGGTACGGCAGCTCGACGGCTGGGAATGCCGCGGCCACCGCGTGGCCGCGCGACTGATGCCCTGCGTCTTCGGCGCCGCGCTCGACGCGCTCGACCGCGCGGTGACGGAGACCGATCCGGTCGCCCTGCTCGGCGTCGGGCAGGCGCAGAACAGGGCGGAGCTTTCGCTGGAACGGGTTGCGGTCAATCTGGACGATGCCCGCATCCCCGACAATGCCGGCAACCGGCCGGTCGACAGGGCGGTGGTGGCGGGTGGACCGGCGGCCTATTTCGCCAGCCTGCCGGTGAAGGCCATCGCCGCCGCCCTGCGCGACGCCGGCATACCCGCCGGCCTGTCGCACAGCGCCGGCAGCTTCGTCTGCAACCACCTGTTCTACGGCGCCTGCCATCTGCGGGCGGCGCGGCGGCCGGATTTGCGCGTCGGCTTCGTCCACATCCCGCTGGCCCCGCAACAGGCGGTGCGCCATCCGGGATCCCCGTCGATGGCGGTGGACCAGGTGGTCACCGGTCTCCGCATCGCGGTGGACACCCTGATGGCGACCGCGGAGGACCGTCACGAGGCGGCCGGGACGCTGGAGTAGCGCCCTACTCCACCTCGGCCAGCAGCCACTCCTTGAAGCGGCGCACGCGACGTGCCCGCTCGGCCCCCGGCGCGTGGGCGATCAGGTAGCGGCCGCGCGGCCGGAGCGTCTCGGCGAAGGGCTGGACCAGCCGCCCGGATGCCACATCGTCACCGGCGAGGAAGACCGGCAGCAGAGCCACCCCCATTCCCGCCGACGCCGCTTCGATGATCATGAAGAAATGTTCGAAGGCCAGCGACAGCGCCGCCTCGGGCAGCGGCAGGCCGAAGGCGGCGAGGTAGACGCGCCAGGAATCGGGCCGGGTGGTGTGCTGCAACAGCCGGTGCTGCGCCAGATCGGCGGGATGGCGCAGCGGCGGCCCCTGCTCCAGCAGCGACGGCGCGCAGAAGATGCCCATCGTCTCCGGCATCAGGGTCGCCATCTCCGCTCCCGGCCACTCCTCCACGCCGTAGCGGATGGCGACGTCGATGCGCTCCTTGGCGAAATCGACGCGATGCTCGCCGACGCTGACCTCGACCTGGATGTCGGGGTTCTCCGCCTGGAAGCCCTTCAGGCGGGGGATCAGCCAGCGCTGGGTCAGGGTGGGCAGCGCACTGACCCGCAGCACCCCGCCCTCCTGCGCGCGGGCCGCCCGCGCGGCCGCGGCGATCCGGTCGAGCGCCGCCGACGCCTCGCCATAGAAGGCCGCCCCGGTCGGCGTCAGCTCGATCCCCCGGCCGACGCGGCGGAACAGCTCGACGCCCAAATCCGCCTGCAGGGTCTGCATCATGCGGCTGACCGCCCCCTGGGTCACCGCCAGCTCGTCGGCCGCCTTGGTGAAGCTGAGATGGCGGGCCACCGCGACGAAGCTGCGAACGGCATTGAGCGACGGCAAATGGCGTCCAGAGGCACGGTCGGGCATGGGCGAACCGAATCATGAGTTGAACTCATAAATCTTTGCCCGAGAACTCGTTTGTCAAGTCCGAAGGGATACGCTCTGCTGAGCCCACCAACAGCCATCTGCCAAACGGTCCCGAAAGGCCACGCCCCGATGACGACGCTGACGCCCTTCCACATCGCTTTTCCGGTCGACGATCTGGCCGCCGCCCGCCATTTCTACGGCACCGTGCTCGGCTGCCCGGAAGGGCGCAGCAGCGACGAGTGGATCGATTTCGACCTGTTCGGCCACCAGATCGTCGCCCACCTGAAGCCGCGCGATCCCAATGCCGCTCCGGCCCACCACAACCCGGTGGACGGCCATGACGTGCCGGTCCCGCATTTCGGCGTCGTGCTGCAGCCCGCCGACTGGGATGCCTTTGCCGAGAAGCTGAAGGCCGCCGGCATCAGGTTCGTGATCGAGCCCTATACCCGCTTCAAGGGTCAGGTCGGCGAGCAGTCCACCATGTTCTTCCTCGACCCCGCCGGCAACGCGTTGGAGTTCAAGGCCTTCGCCGACATGTCTCAGCTTTTCGCGAAGTAAACGGTTCAGGGGACGCGGCGCGGGTCATTCCTGCGGATAGGCCCGCCGGCACACTGTCGCGATGGTCTCGCGCAGCCAGCGATGAGCCGGGTCGGCTTGCAGGCGCGGATGCCAGATGGCGGAGATGGCGAACTCCGCCGTCCGGACCGGCAGATCGAAACTTTCCAGCCCCAGGCCGGCAGCGTGGTCGGCCGCAAGGCCGTTGCCCAGGCAGGAGCGCGGCACCGCCGCGATCAGGTCCGACCCGGCAGCGACCCGCATCGCGTCGGGATAGCGGGGAACGACCAGGGACACGCTGCGGCTCAGGCCCAGCTCCGCCAGCGCGTCGTCGACCGGTCCATGGAACTCGCCCCGGCGCGATGCGGCGACATGGCCGCAGGCGGCATAGCGCTCCGGCGTCACCGTGCCGGCCGCGAGGATGGGGTGTCCGCTGCGGGCGACGCCGACCAGCCTGTCGCGGAACAGAAGCTGCGTCAGCAATTCAGGCGCCGAGGTTCCGAGCACGCCGATCTCCAGGTCGACCCGCCCGTCCCGCAGCGGATCCGCCTCCTTGTCCGGCTTCGGCACGAAACGGAGGCGGACATGCGGAGCGGCTTCCGCCACCGCCGCCATCACCGCCGCCGCCAGCAACTCCACAAAACTCTGGCCGGCCCGGATGGTGAAGGTGCGATGGACCGATGCCAGATCCAGCCGGCCGGCCGCGGGCCGAAGAACCGCCTGCACATCACGGCAGAGCGTATGGACCTGTCCGGAAATCTCCTCTGCGTATGGCGTGGGGACGAGGCCGCGACCGGCCTGGACCAGCAGTGGATCGCCCGTCACCCGGCGCAGGCGGGCCAGCGTGCGGCTCATCGCGGAAGGGCTCAAGCCCAGACGGCGGGCGGCACCGGTCACGCTGCGTTCGGTGAGCAGCGCGTCCAACGGCAGGAGAAGGTTCAAATCGACGGCCCGCATGGTCACAAGATAGGCGGGATACCAGCCGACGCATAGCGCCGGACACAATCGATCTTTGCGTCCTGTGCGTCTGGCGCACAGGACGGGTGGCGCGCATATCGGCATGGACATCCACAGCGAAAGCCGCGATCCCATGCAACAGTTCCCCAAGACGTCTCGCCGCAGCATTCTTCTCGTCGGCGCGTCACGCGGCCTCGGCCATGCCATGGCGGCGGAGTTCCTGAAGAAGGGCTGGAGCGTCCTCGGCACGGTGCGCGGAAGCGCCCGCACCGAACTCCACGATCTGGCGGACGACCATCCCGGCCGGGTCGAGATCGAAAGCCTGGACATTTGCGCGCCCGATCAGCTGGCCGCCCTGCGCGAAAAGGTGTCGGGCAGGCAGTTCGACATCTTGTTCGTCAATGCCGGAACCGCCAACCGCGACCCCTCCCAGACCATCGGCGAGGTCTCGACCGACGAATTCGTCCATATCATGCTCACCAACGCCCTCGGCCCGATGCGGGTCATCGAAAGCCTGGAGGGCAACGTCTCCGCCACCGGGCTGATCGGAGCGATGTCCTCCGGACAGGGAAGCATCGCCAACAACGTCTCCGGCCAGCGCGAGCTCTATCGCGGCAGCAAGGCGGCGCTGAACATGTTCATGCGCAGCTTCGCGGCGCGCGAAGCCGGCACCGGCCGTGCCCTCGCCGTGATGGCACCGGGCTGGATCCGCACCGCGCTCGGCGGTGCCGATGCGCCGCTGTCGATCGAAGACAGCATTCCCAAGCTGGTGGACGTCCTTCTCGCCAAGCAGGAGAGGCCGGGACTGGAATATCTCGACTATCTGGGCCGGACGGTCCCCTGGTGACGGCAAGCCGCACCATCATGCACAGCCCGCCATCATCAGCCCCAGCGTCTTCTCGTCCGCCTGGTCCGGCATCACCTCGCCGACGATGTGCCCATCGAACATGACGACGATGCGATCGGACAGGGCCCGGATCTCATCCAGCTCGACCGACACCAGCAGGATCGCCTTGCCCTGGTCGCGCAAGGCCACCAGCCGGCGGTGGATAAACTCGATGGCGCCGATGTCGACGCCGCGGGTGGGCTGGCCGACCAGCAGCAGGTCGGGGTTCCGCTCGATCTCGCGGGCCAGCACGATCTTCTGCTGGTTGCCGCCGGAGAAATTGGCCGCCGCCAGCCGGCCGTCGCGCGGGCGGGTGTCGTATTCCTCCATCCGGCGGGCGCAATCGGCGGCAATGGCCTCGCGGTCCAGCAGCAGCCGGCCGTTCCAGGCCGGATCGTCCTGGAAGCCCAGGATCGAGCATTCCTCCGCCGAGAAGCTGGTGACCAGCCCGACCTTCTGGCGGTCCTCCGGCACATGGCCGACGCCCAGGCCACGCAGCGCGCGGGCGTTGAAGCGGCCCGGCCGGCCGGCCAGCTCCTCCCCGCGCAGGCGGACGGCGCCGCCGGCGATCGGCCGCATGCCGGCCAGCGCCTCCAGCAGTTCGGACTGGCCGTTGCCGGACACGCCGGCGATGCCGACGATCTCGCCGGCCCGCACCGACAGGCCGACGCCCTTCACCCGCTCCACGCCGGAAGGATCGCGCACCCGCAACCCCTCGACGCGCAGCACCTCCGCCCCCGGCCGCGCCGGGGTCTTGTCGACGCGCAGCAGGACCTTGCGGCCGACCATCAGCTCCGCCAGCTGCTCCCGGCCGGTGTCGCGGGTGGCGACGTTGGCGACCACCTGCCCGCGCCGCATCACCGTGACGTTGTCGGTCAGCTCCATGATCTCGCGGAGCTTGTGGGTGATGATGATCACCGTCTTGCCCTGCTGGCGCAGCGCCCGCAGGATGCGGAACAGATGGTCGGCCTCCTGCGGGGTCAGCACGCCGGTGGGCTCGTCCAGGATCAGGATGTCGGCGCCGCGGTAGAGCGCCTTCAGGATCTCCACCCGCTGCTGGGCTCCGACCGGCAGGTCGCCCACCGGGCTGTCGAGATCGACCTCAAGCCCATAGTCGCGGGCCAGCCGGGTCAGCTCGGCCCGGGCACGGGCGAGGCCGCCGGCCAGCGTGACGCCGCCCTCCGCCCCCAGCAGCACGTTCTCCAGCACGCTGAAGGGATCGACCAGCATGAAGTGCTGGTGGACCATGCCGATGCCGGCGGCCAGCGCGTCGCGCGGCGTCCGGATGGCGGCAGGATTGCCGTTCACCCGGATCTCCCCGCCGTCGGCGCGCAGATAGCCGTAGACGATGCTCATGATCGTCGACTTGCCGGCGCCGTTCTCGCCGATCACCCCGTGGATCGTCCCGGCCGGCACCGACAGCGACACGTCGCGGTTGGCATGGTTGGTGCCGAACCACTTGTTGACCGCCACCGTCTCCAGGGCGATCCTTTCCGGTGCCGGGCCGGACCGGACGGACGGCGCGCTTTCCTGATGCATCGACGGGTCCAGAGTCAGGGCCGGGCTCAGGGCTGATACGGCTTGACCGCCAGCGAGCCGGCGATGATCTGCTTCTTGGCCTCTTCCAGCTTCGCTTCCATCTCCGGCGCGATCAGCTTGCGGTTGTTGTCGTCCAGGGCATAGCCGACGCCATCCTCCTTCAGCCCGACGACGCGGTGGCCGGGCTTCCAGCTGCCGTCCTTCGCCGACTTCATGCAGTCGTAGACGACGACGTCGACCCGCTTGACCATCGAGGTCAGGACGCTGCCGGGATGGACGTGGTTCTGGTTGCTGTCGACGCCGATGGACAGCTTGCCGGCATCGGCCGCCGCCTGCAGCACGCCGAGGCCGGTGGCGCCCGCCGCGGCGAAGACGACGTCGGCGCCGCGCGCGAACTGGCTCTTCGCCAGCTCCGCCCCGCGGCCGGGATCGTTCCAGGCGGCCGGCGTCGTGCCGGTCATGTTGACGAACACCTCGTCGCCCGCCGCGACATGCTTCACGCCCTGCTCGTAGCCGGTCAGGAAGTTGCGGATCAGCGGGATGTCCATGCCGCCGACGAAGCCGACCTTGGCCGTCTTCGAGGCCAGCGCCGCCGCCATGCCGACCAGGAAGGAGCCCTCCTCCTCCTTGAAGGTCACGGACTGCACGTTGGGGGCGTCCAGCTTGTCGTCGATCAGGCAGAACTTGGTCTTGGGCGATTCCTTCGCAACCTTGTCCACCGCCGCGGTCTGGGAGAAACCGACGGCGACGATGACCGAGGCGCCGCGGCGGACCAGCGTGCGCATGGCCTGTTCGCGCTGGCCCTCGTTGGTGATCTCGAACTCGCGGTAGGCGGTGCCGGTTTCCTTCTTGAACCGCTCGGCGCCGTTGTAGGCCGCCTCGTTGAAGGACTTGTCGAACTTGCCGCCCTGGTCGAACACCACGGCCGGCGAGAACTCGTCGGCCAAAGCCGGGGCGCCGATGGCCCCGGCCGCGGTCATCGCCAGCATGGCTGCAAGAATACGCGTCTTCATGTCCCACCCACTCCCGACTGCGGAAACTTGACCCAAAGGATAACCGCGCCATCATTTCACACAACAGGGAAAGCGGACCAGACGATGGAGCAAATCGGGGCGCCCCCGGTTGACGACGGGGACGGGGGCGTTTATCACCCCCGCCGATGGTCGTTGCGGCAAACCGGTCGCGGCAAACCGGCACGACCGGCCACGGGAAACTCGGGAGGCGACGCTCGGTGGACGAAGTCTGGGTGCTCTTGCAGGGAATCGTTCTTGGATTCGCCATCGCCGCACCCGTCGGACCGATCGGTCTGCTGTGCATCCGCCGCACCCTGCGGCACGGGCCCCTGATGGGCTTCTTCACCGGCTTCGGCGCTGCCGTGGCCGACACCTTCTACGGCGCCATCGCCGCCTTCGGCGTGTCGGCGGCGCTCAGCTTCCTGCGCGGGCACGAGATCGCCTTCCAGCTGGTCGGCGGCATCTTCCTGCTCGTGGTGGCGGTCCGCACCTTCCGCCAGCATCCCGACGCCGACGAGCGGGAGGCCGCCACGGCTCCCGACAGCAAATCCTGGTTCACCGGCTTCATGACCGGCCTCTCGCTGACCCTGACCAACCCGGCGACCATCATGGCCTTCATCGCCATCTTCGCCGGGTTCGGCCTGGGCGGCACGCTGGACCGGCTGGAGGCCTCGACCCTGGTGCTGGGCGTCTTCATCGGCTCGTCCCTGTGGTGGATGACGCTGGCGATGGGGGTGGCCGCCGTTCGCCACCGCATCTCCGACCGCGGGCTGGCCATGCTGAACCACTGCACCGGCGTGGCGCTCGGCCTGTTCGGCCTGTGGGCCCTGGGCATGGCCGCCACCGGCATCGTCGGGATGGCGACGGCCTGATCGCGGTTCGACAGCCGGCCTTCGGCAGCCGGTCCTCAGCAGCCCGGTGACGGCGTGACGGTCGGCGCCTCCGGATTAACGCCGCCCTTGCGCAGCAAATGCAGCTGCTTGGTCAGCCGCCACAGATACAGCCCGACCAGCACCACCAGCAGACCGATGGTGAAATAGCCGACCAGCCGGTGGGCGAAGGGCCAGGTGGACAGCATATAGCCGGTCCAGGCCAGCAGCAGCGTCCACAGCACCGACCCGATGCCCGAGGCCAGCGCGTAGTTCAGGATCGACATCCGGCAGGCGCCGGCCGGGATCGAGATCAGAGTCCGTACCCCCGGCACCGGTTGCGAGAACAGCACGGCCAGCCCGCCGCGCTTGGCGAACCAGTCGGTGCTCTGCCGCACCTTCTTCGGGTTGATCGTCAGCCAGGGTCCGTATTTCTTCAGGAAGGCTTCCAGGCGGTCGCGCCCCATCAGCCGGCTGGGCAGGAACCATACCAGCTGCCCGGCCAGGGAGCCGAGCCCGCCGGCGATGGCGACTCCGAACAGGGTGAACTCCCCCGTCGCCGCGCCGATTCCGGCGAGCGGGATCACGGATTCGGCCGGCAATGGCGGAAAAACCCGCGCCAGCGCGACGAGAAAGAAAATTCCGACATAGTGGAGGTTGTGCATCACCTGCACCAGCCAGTCCGTCAAGCCGCCTGCCAAGCTTCGTCTCCCATGCCGGAATCCAGCCGCATCCCGAAAACGGTCGTCCGGCAGGAAGGGTTCCCGACCGCAAAACGGGAAATGGGGAACGAGGTCTGGCAGCTTGCCAACCAGACCGCCGAAGCGACCGAGGACATCTCCACCCGGATCACGGAAATCCAGCCCCAGACCGCCGGGAACGCGACCGCAGCCCACAACATCGGCCGGACCATCACCCAGGGGAACGAGCCCTCCAACGGCATCGCCGGCGTCAGCGCCTGACACCACGCGCCGGCGGTTGAAAGGCCAGGACCGGAAGGGAGGAGAGCGCGGGGCGTTGGATTGAACGTGCCCGCACATCCCCGAAGTCTCCGCCCTTCCGGGAGGCCGGCCATCCTTGGCACCGAACGGATGGCCGGCCGGAACAGGATGCCCCGGATCGGGACTCCTGTCTGGAACGATTCAAAGAATGGACTTAACTGCCTGATCCGTCCAATCGTTTTTTCAGAGTGCCTCGATAGGCAAAACCAATCGACGCGGAGAGGGGACCGATTTGTCCGTCCCCTCACCCGTTGAACAGGGTCGCGTCGATCCGCCGGACCATCGCCACCAGCCGCGGCGCATACTCCTCCTCCAGCGTCTTCAGATCGACCATGAAGGCCGGCCCGCCGCAGTTGAAGGCGAGCACCTGCGAGCCGTCGCGCGGCACGAAGGGGACGCCGACGGCATGCACCTCCGATTTCCAGGCACCGAGGGAGCGGCAATAGCCGCGCGTCCGGTAATCCTCGATGGCCTGGAGGATGCCGTCGCGGATCTCCGGCCAACGCTCCCCCTCATGCTCCTCCAGCTTCGCCATCAGCGGCGCGCGCTCCGCCTCCGGCAGTGCCGCCAGATAGGCGCGGCCCATGGCGGTGGTCGACAGCTTGATATGGGACCCGACATCCAGCGACAGGGTGATCGGCCCGGTCGCCTTGCAGCATTCCAGATAGATCATGCTCAGCCGGTCGCGCCCGCCCAACGCCACGGCAAGCCCGGTCTGGTCGGCCAGTTCCTGCATCAACGGCCGGGCGACCTGCCGGATGCCCATGCCCGACAGGCTGGCATAACCCAGCGCCAGCACCGAAGTGCCGAGCCGGTATTTGCCGGTGCTCTGGTCGTAGACGAGATAGCCCAGCTTCGCCAGCGTGTAGGTCAGCCGCGACACCGTCGGCTTGGGCAGGCCGGTGCGCTGCGCCAGTTCCAGATTGCCGAGCATCGCTTCGTTGCGGCGGAAGGCGCGCAGCAGTTCCAAACCGCGCGCCAGCGCGGTGACGAAGCGCGGGTCCTTCTCGTCCTCCGCCAGATCGTCGGCGACCAGAGCCTCTTCCCGCCTGCGCATGCCCCGACCCTCCCACAGGAAACCGCGGGGGCGATCCTGCCAGCCGCCGGATGGCGCGTCAATGGAACGCTATTTCGTGATACGAAATTTGTGGCCGGAGGTCGATGGCCGCGCCTATTGTGTCGCCCCCAGCCCCAGCGTCACCATGCGTTCGTACAGCGAGGCGCGCGAGATGCCCAGCAGCTTCGCGGCCCGCGCCTTGACGCCGTTGGCCTCCTCCAGCGCGGCGGCGATGGCATGGCGTTCGGCGGCGTGCAGCACCTCCTGCAACGGCCGCGCCCCCGCCGCCAGCGGCAGCACGGATGCGCCGGCCGGATGTTGCATGCCGGGGAGCACGCTGCGGATGTGGGGTGCGGTCAGGATCGGCGCGTCGGTCAGCGCCACCACCCGTTCCAGCGTGTTGTAAAGCTCGCGCACATTGCCGGGCCAGTCATAGTCGCGCAGCACCTGGACCGCCGATTCCAGAAGCTCGCGCGGCGGGGTGCCCTGCTGGATCGCCAGCTGCTCCAGGATGCGGTCGGCGATGCTCTCGATGTCCTCCGGCCGGTCGCGCAGCGGCGGCAGGGTGATCGGCACCACGTTCAGCCGGTAATAGAGGTCGGCGCGGAACTGCTTCTCGCGCACCAGGGCATGGAGGTCGCGGCTGGTGGCGGCGATGATGCGCACGTCGACCCGCACCACCTTGTTGGAGCCGAGCGGTTCGATCTCCCGTTCCTGCAGCACACGCAGAAGCTTGGCCTGCACCGGCAGCGGCATGTCGCCGATCTCGTCCAGGAACAGGGTGCCGCCATTGGCGAGCTGGAACTTGCCTTCGCGGTGGCGACGGTCGGCGCCGGTATAGGCGCCGGGGGCGACGCCGAAGAACTCCGCCTCCAGCAGGGTTTCGGGGATGGCGGCGACATTGACGCCGACGAAGGGCTTGGACGCCCGCGGACTGGCGGAATGGATGGCCTGGGCCAGCAACTCCTTGCCCGTCCCGGTTTCGCCCAGCAGAAGGACGGTCGAGTCCATCTGCGCGGCGCGACGGCCCAGCCGCTTGATCTCACGGATCGATTCGCTGGCGCCGAGGAACTGCGAGAAGGAGTATTTGGCGCGGCGCTCATGCGCCAGCTCCTGCTGGGTCCGGGCCAGTTCCTCCTGCATCTTCTCGTATTTGCGGACCAGCGGCCGGAGATATTCGGCGCGGTCGAACAGTACGAAGCCGATGGCGCCGATGATCGAGCCGTCTATGCCGAACAGCGGCATCCGCGTCACCACGAAGGACCGGTCGTCGAACTCCATGATGTCCAGCGGTTGGGGCTGGCCGCTGTCGATGACCCGGCGCAGCTGGCTGTTGGGGATGACCTCCTCCACCGGCCGGCCGCGCGGATCGCCGGGGACGCCCAGCAGCGCCTTGTACTTCTCGTCCATCCAGGCGATGCGGGCGTTGTGGTCGACGGCGACGGCGCCGACGCACATGGATTCCAGATGCTCGAACAGGGAGTGGACCGCCCGCTGGCGCAACGCTTCGAAATCGACGGTGTCGCCCACGTCACCCTCCCAAACGGGTCCGATCTTCGTCGTCCCGGTGTCGAGGCCCCTCGCGATGCCAGCGGCGGAGCCTGCTGCGGTGCAGCGCAATTTGCCAACGATATCAGAGGTCAACATAGTAGCCCATCCGTCGGATTAAAGGGAAGGCGCACAGGATCGGTCGGGTGCGCGGAGTCGATCCGCACCCGTTCATCAGACCAGACCTTGGCGGCACGCCGTGTCGGGAGGCTTTTTAAGAAGGCAACCCGGACCTGTTCTCTACATCCTCCACCCACGCCATCCGCATTTCCGTGATCGACAACCCATACGAGTGTTGGAAAAGGGAAAAAGAGGGGGACCTTCCGGTCCCCCCTGGGGGAGTTGCGGAGAAGACGGGCGGGCTCAGTGCCCCCGTCTGGGCAGGCGGGCGAGCAGCTCGCCGACGATGCCGCGGCGGAAGACCAGGACGCAGACGACGAAGATGCAGCCGATCACCACCGGCACCGGCAGGCTGGTGGAGGCGAGATAGCTTTCCAGCGTCACCACCAGCCCGGCACCCACCACCGGGCCGAACAAAGTGCCCATGCCGCCCAAGAGCGTCATCAGCACCACCTCGCCCGACATCTGCCACGTCACGTCGGTCAGGCTGGCGAGCTGGAACACCAGCGCCTTGGTCCCGCCGGCAAGTCCTGCCAGCGAGGCCGACAGCACGAAGGCGACCAGCTTGTAGCGGTCGGTGCGGTAGCCGAGCGAGACGGCGCGCGGCTCGTTCTCGCGGATCGCCTTCAGCACCTGGCCGAAGGGCGAGTGGACGGTGCGCCAGATCAGGGCGAAGCCGGCGACGAAGATCGCCAGCACGGTGTAGTACATGGTCAGCGGCTGGCTGAGGTCGAACAGCCCGAACAGGGTGCCGCGCGGCACGCCCTGGATGCCGTCCTCGCCATGGGTGAAGGGAAGCTGGAGCGCCAGGAAGAACACCATCTGGCTCAGCGCCAGCGTGATCATGGCGAAGTAGATGCCCTGGCGGCGGATGGCGATCAGCCCGAAGACCAGCCCCAGCCCGGCCGCGACCACGGTGGCGGCAAGCAGCCCGAACTCAGGCGCCCAGCCCCATTCCTTCACCACATGCGCGGTGACGTAGGCGGCCCCGCCGAAGAAGGCGGCATGGCCGAAGCTGAGCAGGCCGGCGAAACCGATCAGCAGGTTGAAGGCGCAGGCGAACAGCGCGAAGCACAGCACCTTCATCAGGAAGACGGGATACAGCACGAAGGGCGCGGCGACGGCGATCAGCAGCAGGACCGCGGCGATCAGTGTGGTGGCCATGGTGGAGCCGCGGGAAGGACCACGCATGGCGACGGAGGTGGAATTGCTGGCGGCGCTCATGGATCAACGCTCCCGTCCGAAGAGGCCCGCAGGCTTGATGAGAAGGACGATCGCCATCACGACGAACACGACGATGTTGGAGGCCTCCGGGTAGAAGACCTTGGTCAGCCCCTCCAGCAACCCCAGACCGAGGCCGGTGATGATGGCACCGAGGATCGAGCCCATGCCGCCGATCACCACCACGGCGAAGACGATGATGATCAGGTTGGTGCCCATCAGCGGCGACACCTGGTAGATCGGTGCCGCCAGCACCCCGGCCAGCCCGGCCAGCGCCACGCCGAAGCCGTAGGTCAGCGACACCATCACCGGCACGTTGATGCCGAAGGCCTGCACCAGCGTCGGGTTCTCCGTCGCCGCCCGCAGATAGGCGCCCAGCTTGGTCCGCTCGATGGCGAACCAGGTGCCGAAGCAGACGGTCAGCGAAGCGACGACGACCCAGGCGCGGTAGTTGGGCAGGAACATGAAGCCCAGGTTCTGCCCGCCCTGGAGGGCCGCGGGGATCGGATAGGGTTGGCCCGACACGCCATACTGGTGGCGGAAGGCGCCTTCCAGGATCAGCGCCAGACCGAAGGTCAGCAGCAGGCCGTAGAGGTGGTCGAGCTTGTAGAGCCGCGACAGCATCGTCTTCTCCAGCACGATGCCGAGCAGCCCGACCACCACCGGTGCCACCACCAGCGCCCCCCAGTAGCCGACCCCGGCATAGGTCAGCAGCAGCCACGCCACGAAGGCGCCGACCATGTAGAGCGCGCCGTGGGCGAAGTTGATGACGTTCAACATGCCGAAGATCACCGCCAGCCCCAGGCTGAGCAGCGCATAGAAGGACCCATTGATCAGGCCGAGCAGAAGCTGCCCGAACAGCACTTGGGGCGGAACTCCCAGCAGGCTGAACATATCCGCATCTCTCCCGGTTCGTGGTCGTTGTTCTTTTGGGTGGGAATTGTCGGCTTCGAATGCCCCCACCTAACCTCCCCCGCTGGGCGGGGGAGGGACTGCCGCCGCTCTCCCACACAAGCACCAATCCCCTCCCCCGCCCAGTGGGGGAGGGTTAGGGTGGGGGTCTAACTCCGACGCCTCCCTCACTTCACCAGCGCGCAGCCGCTCTGCTTGGGATCCATGAAGGCGGTGTCGGCCGGGATGGTCTTGACAATCTTGTAATAGTCCCAGGCCCCCTTCGACTCGGCCGGGGTCTTCACCTGGGCCAGATACATGTCGTGGAACATCCGGCCGTTGGCGGCGATCTTGCCCTTCTTGGCGAACATGTCCTCGACCGGCAGCTCACGCATCTTGGCGGCGACCTTGTCGGCGTCGTCGGTCTTGGCCGCCTCCACCGCCTTCAGATAATGCTTCACCGCCGAGTAGACGCCGGCCTGCACCATGGTCGGCTTCTTGCCGACCTTTGCTTCGAACTTCTTGGACCAGTCGCGGGTCTGGTCATCCATGTCCCAATAGAAGCCGGTGGTCAGCATCAGCCCCTGTGCCGACTGCAGCCCCAGCGCATTCACGTCGGAGATGAACATCAGCAGGCCGGCCAGGCTCTGGCCCGACTGGGTGATGCCGAATTCCGCGGCCTGCTTCACGGCATTGACGGTATCGCCGCCGGCGTTCGCCAGCCCGATCACGTCCGCCCCCGACCCCTGCGCCTGCAGCAGGAAGGACGAGAAGTCGGCGGTGCCCAGCGGATGGCGCACGGAGCCCACGATGGTGCCGCCCAGCGACTTCACCATCTTGGTGGTCTCTTCCTCCAGCGACTGGCCGAAGGCGTAGTCGGCGGTCACGAAGAACCACTTCTTCTTGCCCTGCTCGTAGAGCGCGCGGCCGGTGCCGGCGGCCATGGCGTAGTTGTCGTAGGTCCACTGGAAGCCGTAGGGGCTGCACTGCGCGCCGCTCAGCGCCGTGGCGCCCGGGCCGGACATCAGGAAGATGCGCTTCTTCTCCTTGGTGATGCCCTGCACCGCCAGCGCCGCAGCGGAGTTCGGCACGTCGGCGATGGCATCGACGCCACCGGTGTCGACCCATTCGCGCGCCTTCGATGCGGCGATGTCGGCCTTGTTCTGGTGGTCGGCGACGACGATCTCGACCGCGGCACCGGCGACCTTGTTGCCGAACTCCTCGGCCGCCATCCGCGCCGCGACGGCCGAGCCCTCGCCGGCCAGATCGGCGTAGATGCCGGAACGGTCGTTCAGCACGCCGATGCGGATGACGTTGTCCGACACCTGGGCGGAGGCCGGAACCACGGTCCCGGCGAGCGTCAGCAGGGCGGTGCCGGCGAGAAGAAGCGTACGCATCAGAAAATTTCTCCCTCTTGGTATTATTGTCGGCCGGTCCCCGTTGGGGTGACCGGGGCCGTGGTCGGGACCGGATCCGGCGGTCCGCCATCCCGGCCCCACCCTGCATGTCGGGCACGGGAACCGGGCGGCGGCCTTACCGGCATTGTCGGGTGGCTGGACGGCCTACACGCCGAGATAGGTGTGCAGCTTGTCCATGTTGGCTTGGAGCTGGTCATTGGGGATCATGTCGACCACATGGCCCTCCTCCATCACGTAATGGCGGTCGGCGATGGTGGCGGCGAAGCGGAAGTTCTGCTCGACCAGCACGATGGTGAAACCGCGGGCCTTGAGCGCCCGCACCGCGACGCCGATCTGCTCGATGATCACCGGGGCCAGACCCTCGGTCGGCTCGTCCAGCAGGATCAGGGTGGCGCCGGTGCGCAGGATGCGGGCGATCGCCAGCATCTGCTGCTCGCCGCCCGACAGCCGCGTGCCCTGCGTGCTGCCACGGCCCTTCAGGTTGGGGAACAGGTCGTGGATCTGCGGGACCGTCATCCCGCCCTCCTTGACCACCGGCGGCAGCGTCAGGTTCTCGTCCACGCTGAGGGAGGAGAAGATGCCGCGCTCCTCCGGCACATAGCCGATGCCGAGCCGCGGGATTTTGTGCTGCGCCATGCCGATCAGTTCGGTGCCCTGGAAGCGGATCGAGCCGGTGCGCTTGCCCATGATCCCCATGACGGCGCGCATGGTCGAGGTCTTGCCGGCACCGTTGCGGCCCAGCAGCGTCACCACCTCGCCCTGCCGCACCTCCAGGCTGACGCCGTGCAGCACATGGCTCTCGCCGTAGAAGCCGTGCAGGTCGGCGATCTCCAGCATCGCCGTTCCAGTGCGGGCGGTCTTCGTCTGCATTCCGTCAGGCATGTCCGGTCCCCCCCGTGCCCATATATGCTTCCATCACCTGCGGGTTCTTCGAGACGACCTGATAGGGCCCTTCCGCCAGGATCTCGCCGCGGCGCAGAACGGTGATGGTGTCCGACAGGTGGGCGACGACCGACAGGTTGTGCTCGACCATCAGCACGGTGCGGTCGGCGGCGACGCGCTTGATCAGCGCCGCGGTGCCTTCGATGTCCTCATGCCCCATGCCGGCCAGCGGCTCGTCGAGCAGCATCACCTCGGGGTCGAGCGCCAGGGTGGTGGCGATCTCCAGCGCGCGCTTGCGGCCATAGGGCAGTTCGGCGGCGGTGTGGTTGGCCCACGGGGTGAGGTTGACCGCCTCGATCAGCTCCTGCGCCCGGCCGTGCAGATCGTAGAGCGACGATTCGGACTTCCAGAAATGGAAGCTGGTGCCGAGCGGCCGCTGCAAGGCGACGCGGACATTCTCCAGCACGCTCAGATGCGGGAAGACGGCGGAGATCTGGAAGGAGCGGACCAGCCCCATCAGCGCGATGTCGGCGGGCTTGGTGCGGGTGATGTCGCGGCCCTTGTAGAGGATCTGGCCGCGGGTGGGCGTCAGGAACTTGGTCAGCAGGTTGAACACCGTGCTCTTGCCGGCGCCGTTCGGGCCGATCAGCGCGTGGATGGTGCCGCGGCGAACCTGGAGGTTCACCTCCTTCACCGCCACGAATCCCTTGAATTCCTTCGTTAGATTGCGCGCTTCCAGGATGATGTCGTCGTTCGGTGCGGCGTTCATCGGTCGCGAATTCTCCTCCCGTTCGTCCTTATGTCCAGGCTTTCAGGCCTGGTCTTTTGTCCGGCGTCCTGCACCGGGGCCGCCATAGGGCGGAACGTTTCACCGATTGTCGTACGCACAAAGCATGCCAGTTCGCGGTCGCTTCGTCCGGACCGCCACACGCTTTGCTTCTTCGCCGGTTTCGCTGCGGCGCCCTCCGTCTCCCCACCAATTCCTGACAGAGGAAAGTGTCGGATTTCCGGACACTCTGTCCAGCAAACATGACAGCATCCAAAATGTCGGCGCGCAAGATCGTCTGCATGGCCGACGCCTTATTGCGGGCTTGCCAAACGCGGGCGGCGCTGCGATGGTGACCGTCCGACGGTGCCCTGCCCGTCCTGACGGACGGCGGGGATAATAGGGAATGCGGTGCGGACTTCCCTCGATGCGAAGTCCCAAGCCGCGGCTGCCCCCGCAACTGTGTGCGGCGAGCATCCCGTCCATCATGCCACTGGCCCCCGGGCCGGGAAGGCGGACGGCGATGCGGCGACCCGCAAGCCAGGAAACCTGCCGCCGGATGTCTCAACCTTTCCCAACCCCGCCGGGTGTGGCGGGAGAGCAAGGATTTCTTCGATGACCACCCATTCGATCCACACCGCCGGCGCCTCCGCGAGCCGCAGCGCCGCCCAGACCGCGGTCGCCGCCTTCGCCGCGATCCTGCTCGGCAGCTTCCTGCTGTACGGCGTCGGCTTCGCCCAGCCGCAGCAGATCCATGACGCGGCCCATGATGCCCGTCATTCCTTCGCGTTCCCCTGCCACTAAGCAGCGGGTCATGGATCTGATCCGGCGGCTGTTCACAGCCGCTTTGGTCGCGGGCGTGCTCTCCGGCACGGCCGCTTCCGTCGTTCAGCAGGCGACGACCGTCCCGCTGATCCTCGAAGCCGAAAAATACGAGGTGGTGACCCCGCCTCCCGCAACCGCTGCGACTGCCGCCGGCCCCGCTGAGGCACATCAGCATGGCCCGGTGCGCGAGGTCGGCGAAGGCGTGCCGACCACGTTGGACGAGGCGATGCAGCGCATCGGCCTGACCATCGCCGCCAACCTGATCACCGGCGTCGCCTATGCGCTGCTTCTGGGCGCCGCGATCCTGCTGGCCGGACGGCCGGTCGATGCGCGACGCGGGCTGGTCTGGGGCATGGGCGGCTTCATCGCCGTCTCGCTGGCACCCTCCTTCGGCTTGCCCCCGGAGCTGCCGGGCATGGCCGGAGCCGAGCTGGAGCTGCGCCAGTTCTGGTGGCTGTCCGCGGCGGCCGGTGCCGGTGCCGCCATGCTGGCCTTGGCCTTCGCCCGCAATCGCCTCGTCATCGTCGCCGCCGTCCTGGCCGCGGCATTGCCCCACCTGATCGGCGCTCCCCATCCGGAAAGCGCCGAGGGCGCCGTCCCGCCGGAACTGGCCGCCCGCTTCGTCGCCGCCTCGCTGGGCGGTGCCGCCCTGTTCTGGGCGATCCTGGGATCCGTCTGCGGCTGGCTGATCAGCGGCCTGGTGACTTCGGCCGAATCCCGCCCGGCCCTGCGGGTCCAGCCCGGCGCGCGTTAAGGAGCCAACACCCATGTCTGCCCCTGCGAAATCGGCTGCCGGCAAGGTTCCGGCGACCGTCATCACCGGCTTCCTCGGCGCCGGCAAGACCACGCTGATCCGTGGCCTGCTGGAAAAGGCCGAAGGCCGCCGGCTGGCGCTGATCATCAACGAGTTCGGCGATGTCGGCATCGACGGCGACATCCTGCGCGCCTGCGGCAGCCCGACCTGCACCGAAGACGACGTGATCGAACTGGCGAACGGCTGCCTGTGCTGCACCGTCGCCGACGATTTCGTCCCGGCCATCGAGAAGCTGCTGGCCCGGCCGGATCCGCCCGAGCATATCGTGATCGAGACCAGCGGTCTGGCGCTGCCCAAGCCGCTGGTGCAGGCCTTCCATTGGCCGGCGATCAAGACCCGCGTGACGGTCGACGGCGTCATCGCCGTGGTGGACGCCTCCGCCGCGGCGGAGGGCCGCTTCGCCCCCGATCCCGCGGCGCTGGAGGCGCAGCGCGACGCCGCCGGCACCGTCGATCATGAAACCCCGATCGAAGAGGTGTTCGAGGACCAGCTGCTCTGCGCCGACCTGATCGTCGTCAACAAGACCGATCTGGTCGCAGCCGGCGACCTCGCCCGCGTCGAGGAGCTGATCCGCGGCGCGCTCAACCATGCAGTCGGCCGTGACGCCAAGCTGGTGCGTGCCTCCCAGGGCGCCGTCGACCCGCTCGTCCTGCTGGGCGTCGGCGCAGCGGCGGAGGACGACCTCGCCAACCGCCCCAGCCATCATGACGACGAGGAGGGGCACGACCACGACGATTTCACCAGCTTCGTGGTGGAGCTGCCGGCCCAGCCCGATCCCGCCGCTCTGGCGATGACGCTGGAGAAGGTCGCCGCCCTGCATGGCGTTTTGCGTCTGAAGGGCTTCGTCGACGTGCCCGGCAAGCCGATGCGCCTGCTGGTCCAAGGCGTCGGCACCCGTATCCAGACCCACTACGACCGCCTGTGGAAGCCCGGCGAGGAGCGCCGCAGCCGACTCGTGGTGATCGGCGAGACCGGGCTGGACCGCGATGCGGTGACGCGGGCGGTTGTCGGGTAAGGGGGGCGGCGGCGTTAGAGCCCCCACCTAACCTCCCCCGCTCTCAGCGGACCTACGGTCCGCCTGTCGCGTCAGCACAAAGCGAAGCTTTGTGCGAGAGCTGGGCGGGGGAGGGACTGCCGCTGCTTTTATGGACAAGCGCTTAGTCCCCTCCCCCGCCCAGCGGGGGAGGGTTGGGGTGGGGGCAAGTGTCCCCACTCTTTGAACGTATCCGCGGACACCCATGCACCTGCTCGCCGCCCGCCAGGACGAACTGGACGCCGGCCCCCAGGCGGAAGATCTGGGGCAGACGCCGGCCGACCTCGTCATGCTGTCCTTTTCCGACAGCGACCTGACCGCGCTCGCCGCCGCGTGGCGGGCCGGGCGCGATCGGCTGCCCAGCCTCCGCCTCGCCAACCTCAATCGCCTCGGCCATCCCCTGTCGGTGGACCTTTATGCCGACGGCATCGTCGCCAAGGCGAAGCTGGTTGTCCTGCGCCTGCTCGGCGGCAGCGGTTACTGGCGCTACGGCCTCGACCGCCTGTCCGCCCTCTGCCGTGAGCGCGGCATCCCCCTCGCCGTCCTGTCCGGAGAGGCGCAGCCCGACCCGAACCTCACCGCCTACGGCACCGTTCCGTCGGAAACCGCCGACCGCCTGTGGCGCTATTTCACCGAGGGCAGCCCGGCCAACATCGGCCATCTGCTGGCCTGCGCCGCAACGCTGGCCGGCACGCCGCTGCCCCACGAGGATCCGGCCCCCGTCCCGCGCTTCGGCGCTTACGACGGCTGGAGCGGCCCCTCACCCGCCGGCGCCCCGGTCGCGGCGGTGGTCTTCTACCGCTCCCACCTGCTGGCCGGCGATCTGGCACCGATCCATGCGCTCTGCGACGCACTGGCGGCCCGCGGCCTCGCTCCCCGTCCGCTGTTCGTCGCCAGCCTGAAGGAACCGGACTGCGCCGCCTGGATGCGCGCCAGCCTGACCGCGCGCAACGCCGCCGTCGTCGTCAACACCACCGCCTTCTCGGCCGCGCGGGAGGATGGTTCCCCCCTGGAGGCCAACGGCACGCCGGTCCTGCAAGCCATCCTCTCGACCACCCCCGAGGCGGGCTGGCAAGCGTCCTCGCGTGGTCTCGCCCCCTCCGACCTCGCGATGAACGTCGTGCTGCCGGAGATGGACGGCCGCATCATCGCCCGCGCCATCGCCTTCAAGGCGGCGGGAGAGCCCGACCCCGACCTGCAATTCGCCGCCCCGGCCCTGCGCCCGATCGCCGACCGGGTGGCCGCCACCGCCGACCTCGCGGCGAGTTGGGTCCGCCTGTCCCGCACCCCGCGGGCGGAGCGGCGGCTGGCGCTGGTGCTGTCCGACTATCCCGGCCCCGGCGGCGGCATCGGCCATGCGGTCGGCCTCGACAGCCCGGCCAGCACCGTGGCGATGCTCCACCGCCTGTCCGCCGAGGGCTACGGCCTTTCCGCCATCCCGGACAGCGGTGCCGCCCTGATGGCGGCCCTCACGGCCGTGCCCGGCCCGACCCTGTCGCTCGCCGACTACCGGCGCCTCGCCCCGCCGGAGCTGCGCGCCCGCGTCGCCGAAACCTGGGGCGAGCCGTCCGCCGACCCCGCCTGCCGCGACGGCGCCTTCTGTTTCCGCATCCTGCCCTGCGGCAATGCCGTCGTCGCGGTGCAACCCAGCCGCGGCCACGGCCCGCTGACCACCGCCCAGCACCACGATCCCGACACCCCGCCCAGCCACGGCTATCTCGCCTTCCATCTCTGGCTGCGCCATGTCGTCGGCATCCATGCCCTGGTGCAGATCGGCGCCCATGGTACGCTGGAATGGCTGCCGGGCAAGGCGGTGGCGCTGTCGGCCGAGTGCTGGCCGGAGATCGTCGGCGGCACCCTGCCGGTGCTCTATCCCTTCATCGTCAACAACCCCGGCGAGGGCGTGCAGGCCCGTCGCCGTCTCGGCGCCGTGCTGATCGGCCATCTGACGCCGCCGCCGGTGGAGTCCGGCCTCTACGGCGACCTCGCCGGTCTGGAAACTGCCATCGACGAGTATTCGCAGGCGACCGGGCTCGACCCACGGCGGCTGGGCATGCTGCGCGAGACGATCCTCGACCTCGCCTGGAAATCCGGCATCGCCGCCGACTGCAACCTGCGCCCCGGCGACGATCCCGACGCCATCCTGTCGCGGCTGGACGCCCATCTCTGCGACGTGAAGGAATTGCAGATCCGCGACGGCCTGCATGTCTTCGGTCTCAGCCCGGCCGGCGAACGCCGCGATCGCCTGACCGCCGCCGTCGCGCGGACGGCCGATCCCGCGACGGTGGCCGCTGCCGTCGATGCCAGCGGCGAGGCCGAGATGCGGGCGCTGCTCGACGGGCTGGACGGCCGCTTCGTCCGCCCCGGCCCCGGCGGCTCGCCGGCGCGCGGGCGGGCGGATACGCTGCCGACCGGGCGCAACCTCTATGCGGTCGACCCGCGCGGGGTGCCGACGCCGACCGCATGGACTCTCGGCTGGCAGGCCGCCGACGCGCTGATCACCCGCTATCTGCAGGATCATGGCGACTGGCCGCGGCGGCTGGTGGTCGATTGCTGGGGCACCCCGGCCATGCGCACCGGCGGCGACGAGTTGGCCCAGGCGCTGGCCCTGCTCGGCGTCCGCCCGCTCTGGGAGAACGGCTCCGGCCGCGTCACCGGCTACGAGATCATGCCGGCCGGCGTGCTGGGCCGGCCGCGGGTGGATGTGACGCTGCGCATCTCCGGCCTGTTCCGCGATGTCTTCCCGCAGCAGATCGCCCTGTTCGACCAAGCGGTCCGCGCCGTCGCCGGACTGGACGAGCCCGACGACACCAATCCGCTGGCCGCCACCGCGCGGGCCGAGGAACAACGCCTCTCAGCATCCGGCACCGGCACCGAGGACGCCCGCCGCTGGGCCACCGCCCGCATCTTCGGCGCCGCCCCCGGAATCTACGGCACCGCGCTGTCCGGCATGATCGCGCGCGGCGACTGGACCGCGCGGGCCGATTTCGGCGCCGCCTATCTGGAGGGCGGCTGTCACGCCTATGGCGCCGGGTTGGACGGCGTTCCGTTGCCGTCCCTGTTCCGCCGCCGGGTCGGCGGGGCCGACGCGCTCGTCCACCACCAGGACCAGCGCGAGCATGACGTGCTGTCCACCGACGGCTTCATGCAGTTCGAAGGCGGCTTTGCCGCCGCGGCGGCGCTGGAGGACTCCGAACCGGCGCTCTACCATCTCGACAGCGCCGATCCGGAACGGATTGCAGTGCGCACGCTGGCCGAGGAGATCGCCCGCACCCTGCGCGGCCGGGCGGCCAACCCACGCTGGATCCGGGGCATGATGCGCCACGGCTATCGCGGCGCGGCGGAACTGGCGGCCGGCGTCGACACGCTGTTCGCCTTCGCCGCCACCACCGACGCCGTACGCCCCGCCCATTTCGACCTGCTGTACGACGCCTATGTCGAGGATGCGGAGGTGTGGGACTTCCTGTCGCAGGCCAATCCCGCCGCCGCCCGGCACATCCTGGCGCGCCTGGGCGAGGCGCTCGACCGCGGCCTGTGGCATCCCCGCCGCAACTCCACCGCGGAGGATCTGCGGCGCCTGCGGGAGACCGCCGCATGACGAACCCTGGTCACAACCGGCCGCGGCGGCGCGGTACCTGCCCCGGCGTGCTGGCGCCGATGCAGGTCGGCGACGGGTTGCTGCTGCGCATCCGCGTTCCGGCCGGCGTTCTGCCCGCCGATCATGCACGCCAAATCGCCGGGCTGGGGGATCGTTACGGCAACGGCCTGATCGACCTCAGCCAGCGCGGCAACCTGCAGCTTCGCGGCATCTCTACCGACAGGCTCGAGCCGGTGACCGAAGCCCTGCGCGGCATGGGGTACGTTTCCGGCGACGCCGCGGGCGAGGCGGTGCGCAACGTGCTGTGCTCTCCCACGGCCGGGCTCGACCCGGCCGCATCGATCGACGTACGGGGGGTGGCGCGTACGCTCGACGCGCGGCTGGCGGCGGACGCCGGCCTGCACCGCCTGCCGCCGAAGTTCGGCTGGCTGGTCTGCGGCGGCGGGATCGGGCATCTGGCGGACAGCAGCACGGACGTGCGCTTCGACGCGGTGGACGGTGAGCGGTTCCGGGTGTCGTTGGGTGGCACGCTGACGACGGCGGCACCGCTGGGGCTGTGCCGGGCGGAGGACGTTACGGATGTGGCGTCGGCGCTGGGACGTGCCTTCCTGGAGCGGCGCGCATCGCTGCCCGAGCCGCCGCGCCGCATGGCTGGTTTGGTCGCCGCGATCGGCACCGATCCGTTTGTAACGCGCCTCTCCTCCCTGATTTCTCCTCTCCCCCCCGGGGAGAGGATCAAGGTGAGGGGGACGCATCTCATGGATCTCTTCGGCTCCGCCGAACCCCCTCATCCCAACCTTCTCCCCGGGGGGGAGAAGGAGCAAGCCCCGGCGCTGGTAACGGCCTTCCCCTTCGGCCGCCTCACCGCCGCCACCTTCGCCGCCCTCGCATCCGCGTGCACCGAGATCCGCATCACCCCCTGGCGCGCCCTGATCCTCGTCTCCCCTTCCGGCGATGCCGAGCAAACCGCGCGCGCCCACGGCGCCATCCTGTCCCACACCGACCGCCGGCTGAAGCTGACCGCCTGCAGCGGGGCCGGCAGCTGCGATGTCGGCACCACCGACACCCATGCGACGGCGCTCGCCATCGCCGACCGCGCAGGCCCCTTGCTGGATCATGTGCGAATGGTGCATGTGTCGGGCTGCGCCAAGGGCTGCGCCCATCCCGCCATCGCCGATGTCACCCTGACCGCGCGCGACGGGCTGTATGACGTCGCCCTGAACGCCAAACCCGGTGACGCCACCCGCCTGATGCAGGGGCACACCGGCCTGTCTCCCGCCGACGCCGTGGCCAGCGTCGCGGATCTGTTGACCGAGGAGTCCACCGGTGCCTGAGCCGCTCTACGACTATATCCGCGACGGAGCGGCCATCTACCGCCAGTCCTTCGCCACCATCCGGGCGGAAGCCGACCTGTCCGCCATCCCCGACGACCTGAAGCCGGTGGCGGTGCGCGTCATCCACGCCTGCGGTATGGTCGATGCGGCCCAAGACCTGCTGTTCTCCACCGATGTCGCCGTCGCCGCCCGTACGGCCCTGCGGGCCGGCGCCCCGATCCTCTGCGACAGCGAGATGGTCGCCCATGGCGTGACCCGCACCCGGCTGCCGGCCGACAACGCGGTGGTCTGCACCCTGCGCGACGCTTCGGTGCCCGATCTGGCGAAACAGATCGGCAACACCCGGTCCGCCGCGGCCCTCGATCTGTGGAGCGAGCGGCTGGGCGGGTCGGTGGTCGCCATCGGCAACGCGCCGACCGCGCTGTTCTACCTGCTGGAGCTGCTGGCGGCCGGCGCGCCGAAGCCGGCGGCGATCCTCGGTTTTCCGGTCGGCTTCGTCGGCGCGATGGAAAGCAAGCAGGCGCTGGCCGAGAACCCCTTCGACGTGCCCTATCTGGCGATCCGCGGCCGGCGCGGCGGCAGCGCCATGGCCGCCGCCGCCGTCAACGCGCTGGCGAGCGACGTCGAATGAGCGGCGACAGCCTCCCCCCCGGCACCCTGTTCGGCGTCGGCGTCGGCCCCGGCGACCCGGAGCTGATGACGCTGAAGGCGGTGCGCACCATCGGCGCCTGCCCGGTCGTCGCCTATTTCTGCAAGCGCGGCACCCGGGGCCAGGCCCGCCGCATCGCCGACCAGGCCATCTCGGCGACCCAGCTCGAGCTGCCGATGGTCTATCCGGTGACGGTGGAACTGCCGCCGACCCACCCGGACTATGGCCGGCAGATCGAGGCCTTCTTCGACGACTCCGCCGAACGCATCGCCGCCCATCTCGCCGCCGGCCGCTCGGTGGCGGCACTCAACGAGGGGGACCCGTTCTTCTACGGCTCCTTCATGCACCTGTTCCTGCGGCTGTCCGGCCGCTTCAGGGCGGAAGTGGTCCCCGGCGTCACCAGCATGGTGTGCAGCGCCTCCCTGCTGCCGCGCCCGCTGATGCTGCGCGACGACGTGCTGTCGGTGATCCCCGGCACGCTGGACGAGGCGGCGCTGGTCCGCGCGCTGACCTCGGCGGATGCCTGCGTGGTGATGAAGCTGGGCCAGAATCTGCCCAAGGTCCGCCGTGCCATCGCCGCCGCCGGGCTGGCCGAGCGCGCCTGGTATGTCGAGCGCGCCAGCATGGACGAACAGCGCTTCATGCCCTTCCTGGAGGCGCCGGACGTCGCCCCCTACTTCTCCCAGATCGTCATTCCGGGCGAGGGCAAGCGGGGATGAGCGGCTGGTTGAAAGTCGTGGGCCTTGGCCCCGGCCCCGAGGACTGGCTGACGCCGGAGGCACGGCGCGATCTGGCCGAGGCGACCGACCTCGTCGGCTATTTCCCCTATGTCGAGCGCGTGCCGCCGGGAGATCAGGTGCGCCACGCCTCCGACAACCGGGTGGAGCTGGACCGCGCCCGCTTCGCGCTCGATCTGGCGGCGCAGGGCCGGCGGGTCGCGGTGGTGTCGGGCGGCGATCCCGGCATCTTCGCCATGGCCGCCGCCCTCTTCGAGGCGCTGGACGATCAGGATGCGCCCGACGCTTGGCATGCGGTGCCGCTGTCGGTCGATCCCGGCGTCTCCGCCATGCAGGCCGCCGCCGCGCGGGCCGGGGCACCGCTGGGGCACGATTTCTGCGCCATCTCGCTGTCCGACAACCTCAAGCCTTGGGAGGTGGTGCTGAAGCGCCTGCGTCTGGCGGCGGAGGCGGATTTCGTCATCGCGCTCTACAACCCGATTTCCAAGGCCCGGCCCTGGCAGCTGGGGGCCGCCTTCGACGCCCTGCGCGATATCCGCGCGCCCGAGACGCCCATCGTTCTGGGCCGCGCCGTCGGCCGCCCGGACGAGGACCTGACCGTCACCACGCTGGGCGAGGTGCGGGCGGAGCAGGCCGACATGCGCACGCTGGTGATCATCGGCGCCTCGCACACGCGGTTCGTGCCCAAGGCCGACGGTGGGCGCTGGGTCTACACGCCTCGGCATTACCGGGGGTGAGGATGGGTGAGACGGCAGTGCTGGCTGGGATGCCCGCGACCAACCCACCGCGAGCAACCCTCTCCCCCCCGGGGAGAGGGCTGGGTGAGGGGGTCGCGCGGCGGGATCTTCGGGATAGCCACGCAGTGCATCCCCCTCACCCCGACCCTCTCCCCGGGGGGGAGAGGGGGAATCAGTTGGGGGGAAAGTCAGCCCACCCCCTCCAGCCATCCCACCGCCCCGTCCACGCCGTGCAGTTCCGCCACGCCGTTGCCGGCCGGCCGCTCCACCATCACCACCGGCAAGCCCAGTTCCCGCGCAGCCTCCAGCTTCGCGTCGGTCGCCCGTCCACCGCTGTTCTTGCTGACGACCACCTCCACCCCCTGCCCGCGCATCAGCGCCAGCTCTCCCTCGACGGTGAACGGCCCGCGGTCGAGGATCAGGGTCATGCGCGGCAGAGCCGGCATCGGCTCCGGCGGATCGACGGCGCGGATCAGGTAGCGCTTGTCCGGCACCGCCTCGAAGGCCTCGACCTCCTGCCGGCCGATGGTCAGGAACACGGTGTCGTCCAGGTCGCGCAGGGCCAGCGCCGCAGCATCCATGTCCGGCACGCCGATCCAGCGGTCGCCCGGCCCCGCCACCCAGGCCGGCCGGGTCAGCAGGCGCAGCGGCACGCCGACCCGTGCGCAGGCCGCGGCGGCATTGGCGGAGATCCGAGCCGCGAAGGGATGGGTCGCGTCGATCACCGCGTCGATGCCCTCGGCATGCAGGTAGCCGGCCAAACCCTCGACCCCGCCGAAGCCACCGATGCGGGTCGGCAGCGGCGGCAGAACCGGGTTCCTGGTGCGGCCGGCCAACGACACCCGGGCGTCGATACGCGAATGGCCGGCCAGCCGCCTCGCCAGCGCCGTCGCCTCCGTCGTGCCGCCCAGGATCAGTACTTTGACCATCAGCGCCTTGACCAATTCCCCCTCCCCACCCGTCAGGATCGGCGCCATGGATAGCATGGGAACGCCCCGCTGGCTCACCATCGTCGGCATCGGCGAGGATGGCTGGGACGGTTTGCCGCCCGCCGCTCGCGCGGCGGTCGAAAGCGCTTCGATCCTCTACGGCGGCACCCGCCATCTGGATTTCGTGCCGGTCGTTGCGGGCCAGGAACGGCTGCCCTGGCCGTCGCCGATGACCGACGCCTTCCCCGCCCTGCTCGCCCGCCGCGGCCGGCCGGTCTGCGTGCTGGCGAGCGGCGATCCATCCTGGTACGGGGTGGGCGCCACACTGTCGCGGCTCGTTCCGGCTGCGGAAACGATGGTCATTCCGGCCGCTTCCGCCTTCAGCCTCGCGGCATCCCGGCTGGGATGGCCCTTGCAAGACTGCCGCTGCCTGACACTTCACGGCCGCCCGCTGGAACAGGTCGTTCCGCATCTGCAACCGAATGCCAAGCTGTTGCTTCTTTCCTGGGACGGAACGACTCCCGCCAAGCTTGCCGCCCTGCTGCGCGCTCGCGGCTTCGGCGCCGCGCGCCTGACGGTGCTGGAGGCGATGGGCGGCCCGCGCGAGGCCCGTCTGGAGGCCACCGCCGATGCCTGGAATACGGAGCGGGTCGCCGACCTCAACACCATCGCCCTCGACTGCGTCGCCGCCCCCGGCGTCCGAATCCTGCCGCTGGCGCCCGGCCTGCCCGACGACTGGTTCGACCATGACGGCCAGATCACCAAACGCGAGGTGCGCGCCGTCACCCTGTCCTTCCTGGCGCCGCGCCGGGGGGAACTGCTGTGGGATGTCGGCGCCGGCTCGGGCTCCATCGGCATCGAATGGATGCTGCGCGATCCCGCCAACCGCGCCATCGCCGTCGAGCACCATCCGGAGCGCATCGCCCGCGTCCTCGCCAACGCCTCCGCCTTCGGCGTGCCCGGCCTGACCCTGGCGCGCGGCAAGGCCCCGGCGGCGCTGGAGGGTCTGGAGCGGCCGGACGCCATCTTCATCGGCGGCGGGCTTACCGCGGACGGGGTCCTGGCGGCCTGCTGGGATGCCCTGTCCCCCGGCGGACGGCTGGCAGCCAACGCGGTGACGCTGGAAAGCGAGGCGGTGCTGATCGACGCCCACAAACGGCTGGGCGGCGAGCTGACCCAGATTTCGGTGGCCCGCGCCTCGGCGGTCGGCGGCTTCCGCGGCTGGCGCGCGGCGATGCCGGTCACGCTGTGGCGCGTGGAGAAACCGTATGGCGAAAGCCCTGGGGCGGAGGGCGCATGGACCGCCTGACGCCCGACACCCTGCTGTTCGGCCCGGTCTTCGTCGGGTTGGGCTGCCGCCGCGGCTGCGGCTGGGAGGAGATCGCCAATCTGGTCGCCGTCGCCTTTGACGAAGCGGTCCTGCCCGACGCCGCGCGCCAGCTGGCAACGCTTGCCGCTCCGGGGATGAAGGCCGACGAGGCCGGCTTGGCGGAGGCCGCCCGTGCGCTCGGCTTGCCGCTGCGCTTCATCGAAGAGGACGCGATGCTGGCGGCGCAGGACCGCGCCCACACCCGCTCCGCCACCGTGCTGGCCGCGGTCGGGCTGGCGTCGGTCGCGGAGGCCGCGGCGCTGGTTGCCGCCGGACCGGGATCGCGCCTGCTGCTGCCGCGCCGCTCCACCCCCCGCGCCACCGTGGCGCTCGCCTTGCCTGCCGTCGCTCTTCTGGAGACCCGTTCATGACCGTCCATTTCATCGGTGCCGGACCGGGCGCTCCAGACCTGCTGACGCTGCGTGGCCGCGACCTGATCGCGCGCTGCCCGGTCTGCCTCTATGCCGGCTCGCTGGTCCCGACGGAGATCGTCGCCCACGCGCCGGCCGGGGCGCGCATCGTCGACACCGCCCCGCTGACGCTGGAGGAGATCGTCGCCGAGTTCCAGGCGGCCCACGCCGCCGGCCAGGACGTCGCCCGGCTGCATTCCGGCGACCTGTCGGTCTACAGCGCGCTCGGCGAGCAGACCCGCGCGTTGCGGGACCTCGGCATTCCCTATACCATCACCCCCGGCGTGCCGGCCTTCGCCGCGGCGTCGGCCGCCCTGGGGCGGGAGCTGACCCTGCCGGAGGTCAGCCAGACGCTGATCCTGACCCGCACCGAAGGCCGCGCCTCGGCGATGCCGGCGAACGAGACGCTGGAAGTGTTGGGTGCCTCGGGGGCGACGCTGGCGGTCCACCTGTCGATCCACGTCATCGACCGGGTGGTGGAGCGTCTGACTCCGCTCTACGGCGCCGACTGCCCGGCCGCGGTGGTCTACCGCGCCACTTGGCCGGACGAACGGGTGCTGCGCGGCACGCTGGCCGACATCGCGGCCCAGGTGGCGGCTTCACCGATGGAGCGCACCGCGCTGATCCTGGTCGGCCCGGCACTGGGCCATGAGGAGTTCCGTTGCAGCGCGCTCTACGACGGCAGCCATGTGCGGCGCTACCGGGGGCTGGAGGAGTGAGGCTGTACGTCCCACATGCGAAAAGGCCCTCTCCCCCCCGGGGAGAGGGTTGGGTGAGGGGGATCCGTTTGCCGGACGCTCCTCGCCGCGCATCCCCCTCACCCTGCCCTCTCCCCGGGGGGGAGAGGGTTCACGAGAGCGGGAGAGGGAGCGCTCCCCACGATCCGTCCCTGCCGGTCGGTGACCAGCACCTCGACCGCGACCGGCGCGTCCTCCAGCACGTCCTGCGCGGCGCGGCGGGCCAGTTCGGCGACATGGTCGGCCAGGGCCAAGCCGGCGGCGTCCGCCATGCCCAGCACCTGCGCCGCGGTATTGGCGCCGCGCGCCCCGACGACGAGCTCCGGACCGGCCCCGAGATCCGCCAACCGTTCGGCCAGCCAGTCGAAGTCCACGCCGTTGCGCTTGCTGTGCAGATCCATCAGCCCGCGCGCCAGCTTGCCGAACTTGGCGAAGCCGCCGCACAGGGTCAGGCGCGGGATCGGGTGTCGGCGCAGGTACTTCAGCGTGCCGCCGACGAAATCGCCCATGTCGATCAGCGCCTGCTCCGACAAGCCGTAGCGCGCCACCACCGCCTTTTCCGACAGGTCGCCGGTGCAGGCCGCGGCATGGGTCAGCCCGGCGGCGCGCGCCACGTCGATGCCGCGCTGGATCGACGCGATCCAGGCCGCGCAGGAATAGGGCACGACGATCCCCGTCGTCCCCAGGATCGACAGCCCGCCGAGGATGCCCAGCCGGCCGTTCATGGTGCGGCGGGCAAGCTGCTCGCCATTCTCCACCCCGACCTCGACCACCAGATCGCCCGGCTGCCCGGCCGCTGCCGCCGCCTCCCCCACCGCCTGCGCGATCATGCTGCGCGGCACCGGGTTGATGGCCGGCTCGCCGACGGCCAGCGGCAGGCCGGGCAGGGTCACGGTGCCGACGCCGGGACCGGCGCGGAAACACACGCCGCTGCCGGCCGCGCCGCGCCAGACCCGCGCCCGCACCAGCGCGCCATGGGTCACGTCGGGATCGTCGCCGGCATCCTTGACCACGCCGGCCATGGCCCAGGAACCGTCCGCCCCCTCGCCCCGCCCGGTCACCGCCAGGGCGAAGGCCGGGGTCTGGCCGCCGGGCAGGGTCACGGTCACCGGGTCGGGAAACTCCTTGCCGAACAAAGCCTCTGCCGCCGCCCGCGCCGCGGCGGTGGCGCAGGTTCCCGTCGTCCAGCCGCGGCGCAAGGGTGTAGCATGCTCCGCACCGCTTTCCGTCTTCTCCGAGCCCGAGTCCGCGTTCATGTCGTTTGAGTCGTCCATTCCCGAAAGCGTCCTGGTCCCCTTCGCGCCCGGCAGCGTCTGGCTTGCCGGCTCCGGCCCCGGCGATCCCGGCCTGCTGACCCTGCTGGCCCTGCAAGGTCTAAGGCAAGCCGACGTCATCGTCCATGACGCGCTGGTCGGCGAACGGATCATGGCGCTCGCCGGCCCGTCGGCAAGGCTGGAGTTCGCCGGAAAGCGCGGCGGCCGCCCCTCCGCCCACCAGGACGACATCACCAGCCGCCTGATCGAACTGGCGAAGGAGGGGCACCGGGTGCTTCGCCTGAAGGGCGGCGACCCCTTCGTCTTCGGCCGCGGCGGCGAGGAGGCGCAGGCGCTGGCCGCCGAGGGCATCCCCTTCCGCATCGTCCCCGGCATCACGTCGGGCATCGCCGGCCCGGCCTATGCCGGCATCCCGGCGACCCACCGCGACACCAACCAGGCGGTGATCCTGGCGACCGGCCATTCGCTGGGCGGCGGACCGGACTGGCGAGCGCTGGCCGCCACCAAGGTGCCGCTGATCCTCTATATGGGCTGGAAGGCGCTGCCGACCATCGTGGCGGAGCTGATGGCCGGCGGCCTGTCCGCCGACACCCCCGTCGGCGTGGTGACGGAGGCGACGACCGCCAACCAGAAGAGCCTCGTCACCAGCCTCGGCACCTGCGTCGCCGATCTGGCGGCGAGCGGGCTGGAGCCGCCCGCCATCATCGTGATCGGCGACATGGTGCGGCTGCGCCCGGCGCTGGACTGGCTTCCGGCCCAGGCGGCGCTTCGGAATGCCGGAGGGACGAATGGCTAGCGGCCTCATCATCGCCGCCCCGGCGTCGGGCACCGGCAAGACGACGCTGACGCTGGGGCTGCTGGCGGCGCTCCGCGCCCGCGGAATCGGGGTGGGAGCGGCGAAGTCGGGGCCGGACTATATCGACCCGGCCTTCCACCGTGCCGCCACCGGCCGGCCGAGCGTCAATCTCGACACCTGGGCGATGGGACCGGACCTGCTGGACGGGCTCGCCGCCCGCGCCGCCGAGGGGGCCGATCTGCTGGTCTGCGAAGCGTTGATGGGCCTGTTCGACGGCGTCGCCGCCTTCGGCGCCACCGGCACCGGATCGACGGCGGAGATCGCGGCGCGCACCGGCTGGCCGGTGCTGCTGGTGGTGAACGCCAAGGGCCAGTCGCAGTCGGCCGCCGCCTTGGTGAAGGGCTTCGCCACCTACCGCGACGACGTGACCATCGGCGGCGTGGTGCTGAACAATGTCGGCAGCCCGCGCCACACCGCGCTCGCCGGCACCGCCATCGAGGCGCTGGGCATCCCCGTCCTGGGCGCCCTGCCCCGCGCCCCGGATCTCAGCCTGCCCGAACGCCATCTCGGCCTCGTCCAGGCCGACGAGACGGAGGGGCTGTCGGAGCGGCTGGCGGCACTCGGCCGCTTCATCGCGGAGCATGTCGACCTCGACCGCGTCGTCGCTCTCGCCAAGCCGTCGCAGGCCGGACGCGGCAGCGATGTCCCGGCCCTGGCGCCGCTGGGCCAGCGCATCGCCATCGCCCGGGATGCCGCCTTCACCTTCGTCTATCCGCATCTGACCGCCGGCTGGCAGGCCGCAGGGGCGGAATTGCGCTTCTTCTCCCCCCTGGCGGACGAGGCGCCGCCGGCGGATGCGGACGCCGTCTATCTGCCCGGCGGCTATCCGGAGCTGCATGCCGCCCGCCTCGCCGCCAACCACGCCTTCCGCGGGGCCTTGCGCGCGGCGGCGGAACGGGTGCCGGTCTATGGCGAATGCGGCGGCTACATGGTGATGGGCGAGACGCTGGAGGATGCCGACGGCGTCACCCACCCGATGGCCGGGCTGCTGGGAGTTCGCACCTCCTTCGCCAAGCGGCGGCTGCATCTGGGCTACCGCCGGGCGGCCCTGCTGGCCGACGGGCCGCTGGGACCGGCCGGCACGGTGCTGATGGGGCACGAGTTCCACTATGCCTCGACCCTCGCCCGCGGCGAGGACGCGCCGCTGCTGCATGCCACTGCGGCCGACGGCGGCGACCTGGGTGCGCTGGGCAGCCGGCGCGGTCTGGCGCTGGGGTCCTTCGTCCACCTGATCGCAAGGGGGGGGACGGCGCATGGATGACGAGAGGGACGAGGCCTTCACCCCGGCGGAACGGGAGGCGCTCTACAAGGCGATCTTCTCCCGCCGCGACGTGCGCGGCCAGTTCCGCCCCGACCCGGTGCCGGACGAGGTGCTGACCCGCATCCTGCTGGCCGCCCACCATGCGCCGTCGGTCGGCTTCATGCAGCCCTGGAACTTCATCGTCGTCACCGACCCGGCCGTGAAGTCGCGCATCCACGCCGACTTCGCCCGCGCCAACGACGAGGCGGCGGCGCTGTTCGAGGGCGAGCGGCGCGGTCTCTACAGCCGTCTGAAGCTGGAAGGCATCCGCGAGGCGCCGGTGAATCTCTGCATCACCTGCGACCGCGAACGCTCCGGCCCGGTGGTGCTCGGCCGCACCCACATGCCGGCGATGGACCTCTACAGCTGCGTCTGCGCCGTGCAGAACCTGTGGCTGGCGGCACGGGCCGAAGGGCTGGGGGTGGGCTGGGTCAGCATCCTGCACGAGGACGCGCTGAAGGAGGCGCTCGGCATCCCGGAGCGGATCGTGCCGATCGCCTATCTCTGCCTCGGCCACGTCACCCATTTCGAGGCGATGCCGGAATTGGAGACCAAGGGCTGGCGCAAGCGCCTGCCGCTGGAGGATCTGGTGTTCAGGGACCGCTGGCAAGAGATTGTCCCCTCTCCCCCCCGGGGAGAGGGTTAGGGTGAGGGGG
>NZ_JAENHM010000035.1:0-32353 GCF_016595245.1 Azospirillum endophyticum | reverse complement strand
GGGGGGGGGGGGGGGGGGGGGGGGGGCGACGCGGCGGCCCTTGGCAAAAATTCTGAGATGCATCCCCCTCACCCCGCCCCTCTCCCCAGGGGGGAGAGGGAGATGACGCGCGCCAGGAACGCATCCTCCGGCCCCGCCGTGACTGCCGGCCTCGCCGCCAGCAACAGTTGCAGCAGTGCGGTGTGAAGTTCCGTACAGGCGGACAAATCCACGCGCGGTGCGGCCGTCGCCTCCAGCCACTCGGCGAGCGGCAGGGTGTCCTCCACCGTGCAGGCGGCCTCGAAGCAGGCGAGGTCGGCGTCATAGCGGATCGGCATCACAGCAACTCCCGCAAATCGAGCACCAGGATCAACCGGCCGTCACCCAGCACCGCCGTTCCGGCATAGCCGCGCAACCCCCGCAGCACCCCGGTCATCGGACGCAGCACCACGTCGGCCCGCTCGCCGACATCGTCCACCGCGACCGCGACCGGGCCGTCGCCCAGTTCGGCCAGCACCACGCAGTCGTCGGCGCGCGCCCTCTCGTCCTCCGGCTGGCCCAGCAGGCGGCGCAGGCGGACCAGCGGCACCACCCGGTCACGCAGCACGACGCTTTCCGCCCGCTTCACCGCACGGATCTCGCCCCGCTTCACCCGTTGGACACCGCCGACCAGAGCCACCGGGATGCCGTAGAGCGATCCCGCCGCCTCCACCACCACGACGCGGGTGATGCTGAGCGTCAGCGGCAGCAGCAGGCATACCCGCGTGCCGTTGCCGGGGGTCGAATCGATCTCCACCCGGCCGCCGGCCCGCTCCGCCGCCGCACGCACCGCGTCCATGCCGACACCGCGGCCGGACAGCTCGGACACGCTGCCTGCGGTGCTGAAGCCGGGGGCGAAGACCAGCCGCACCGCGTCGGCGTCGCTCAGCGCAGCGGCGGCGTCCGGATCCAGCAGCCCCTTGGCGACCGCGGCGCGGCGCATCGCCGCCGGGTCGATGCCGGCGCCATCGTCCGACACCTCCACAACCACCCCGCCCTTGTCCTGGAAGGCGCGGACCCGCAGCGTGCCGGCCGGCGGCTTGCCGGCGGCGGCCCGACGCTCCGGCATCTCGATGCCGTGGTCGAGCGCGTTGCGCACCAGATGCAGCAGCGGCTCGCCCAGCACGTCGAGGATGTCCTTGTCGGCCTCCGTCTCCGCCCCTTCCAGCACCAGCTCGACCGTCTTGTCCAGCCGCCGGGCGGTGTCGCGCACCAGCCGCGGCAGCGGGTCGAAGACACGGGCCAGCGGCAGCAGCCGCAGCCGCAACGCCGCGTGGCGGAGGTCACCGACCAGACTGTCCACCCGGGCGGCAAAGGCCTTCAGATCGCGGGCCATCTCGCCATCCCCGGCACGGCGGACCAGCGGACCCAGTTGCCCCTTCACCACCGACAGCTCGCCGACCAGCGCCATCAGCGCGTCCATCCGCTCCGGCTCCACCCGCAGGGCGCGGCGCGGCGCGGCGGAGGGAGCGGAGGGACGCGGCTCGGAAACCGCCGGCGTTTCCCCCGGTCCATCGGCCAGGAAGCGGCGCAACGACCCGACATCGCCGCAGGCCGCCGCGACGGCGGCGCGCTGGGTCGGACGTCCCAGCGCCGTCAGGATCGCGGCGACCGCCCGCGCCACCGCGGCGCGGCGGGACTCGCGCTCGGCGGCGCTGCCGGGCAGGTCGAGGATGCGCGTCTGCTCCTCCAGCATGGTCGCCGCCAGGGAACCTTGCGCTGCCGCCGCAGGCGGCGTGAAGGCGGGAGACAGCGTGACGCTGCCGGTCCGCACCTGGTCGGGCACGCTGCGGAAGGCCGGCGTCACCGCCTCCACGGCTGCACCGCTCAGCGCGCGGAAGCGCAGGACGCAACGGTAGGGGTCCATCTGCGCCAATGGCGGCAGCGGATGCGCCGGCTCGATCCGCAGCAGCCGCAGGTCGGGCACCCGGCGGAACAGCGCCAGCGGATCGTCGCCGGTGAAGAAACAGTCCGGATCGGGCGTGTAGTCGATGGCGGTCAGCGTGCCCTCGCCCGCCGCCCGCCGCTCCTCGTCCGTCAGCCCCGCCACCCACGGGAAGGCCTCCACCTCTCCGCCGCCGGCAGCAGCCCCGTCCGCAGGCCCGCCCGACAGCCCGCGGGCCAGCGCCTCCGCCGCCTCGCCGGCATCGGCGGGCAGCGTGCCGGCTTCCTCCAGCGCCGCTACCCAGCGCGCGCACTGGTCGAGCGCGCGGAACAGCCGGTCGGCCAGATCGGGTGTCATGCCGCGCCGGCCGTCGCGCAGCAGCGACAGCGTGTCCTCCCCGGCATGGACCAGCCGGGTGAAGGGCGCCATGTCGAACAGGGCGCTCGACCCCTTCAGCGTGTGGAAGGCGCGGAACAACTCATCCACCGACGCGCGGTCGGCCGGGTCGCGCTCCAGCGCCAGCAGGGCGCCGCCGGCGGTCTCCAGCAGTTCCTGCGCCTCGACGATGAACTGGTCGAACAACTCGCTCATGGCGCGCCCTCCCCGCCGAGGGGACGCCCGGTCAGCAGACGTGCCGCCTCCACCAGCACCTCCGGCCGCGGCGGCTTCACGATGTACCAGTTGGCCCCGGCCAGCAGGGCCTGCTCGCGGTCGCTGGCCTTCGATTCGGTGCTGATCATGATGGCGGGCACATCGCGCAAGCCCGGGTCGCGGCGCAGGACGCGCAGCATGGTGTAGCCGTCCATCTTGCGCATGTTGACGTCGACGATCACCAGATCGGGCGGGGCGGCCATCGCCCGTTCCAGCCCCTCAATGCCGTTCACCGCCTCGTCGACCACGAAGCCGTCGGCCTCCAGGACGCGGCGGCTGAAGGCGCGCACCGTCACGGCGTCGTCCACCACAAGAACGCGCGGCCCGCTCCCATCGGTTCCAGTCACGGCACACCTCCGTCCATCGGCTTCTGGTAGAGGATGGCGTCCGGAAAGCGGCGCGGAACGAACAGCGAGGACATGCGGCTCATGCTTTCCGAATGGCCGAGGCAGACGAAGCCGCCCGGCGCCAGGGCATCGTGGAACATGCTCGCCGCCTCCCGCCGGCCCAGGTCATCGAAATAGATCAGCAGGTTGCGGCAGAAGATCACGTCGATCCCGCGAAACGCCCGCACCTGCTGCGGATCGGCGATGTTGACCAGCGAGAAATCGACCGACTCGCGCAATTCCTCGACGATCTGCCAGCGCGGTCCCCCGGCCACCGCCGTTCCGCGCAGGGACTGGAAATATTTGGCGCGCAAATGGGCCGGCAGCCCTTGCAGGGCGCGCTCGTCATAGATGCCCTCGCGCGCCCGCTCCAGCACCGCGCTGTCGATGTCCGAGCCCAGCAGCTCAATCTCGTAATCGTCCACCCGGCCCCAGCTTTCCAGCAGCATGATGGCGATGGAATAGGGCTCCTCCCCGGTGGCGCAGCCGGCCGACCAGATGCGCAGGCGCGATCCCTTCGGCCGCCCCCGCACCAGTTCGTCCAGGACGGAATTCACCAGGCAGTCGAACTGGTACTTCTCGCGGAAGAAATAGGTCTCGTTCACCGTCATCAGGTTGACGAGGCGCTGAAGCTCCTCCCCCGACGCCTGGAAGCGCAGCAGATTCATATAGGCGCGCAAGTCCGTCGCACCGACCGCCTGCATGCGGGCGGCGACGCGGCGATCCACGAAATAGCGTTTGGCCTCGGTGAAGGACAGGCCGGTGCGGTCCCGCAGGAATCCGCACAGGGTCGCGTAATCCTCCGGGGACAGGCCTTGCGGCTCGGCATCGTTCACCAGGGCTCATCCGCCGCGGAAGCTGGGCCATGGAAGCTGGCGCGGGCGGCATCGACGGCGAAGGCGACGAAAGCGTCGTCGGGAAAGCGGCGGGCCAGCGCCTCCAGGCTGGTCATCGCCTCCGGACTGCCAGCCTCGGCCAGCGCCTCCACCGCGGCGAGGCAGACATTCACGTCCGTATCGCGCTCCATCACCGCCTTCAGCCAGTCGGCGCCTCCCGGATGGGCGAGGCCGCCCAGCCCCTGCACCGCGAAGATGCGCAGATCGGCGTCGGCATGGTCGAGCAGCGGCAGCAACGCCGCGGCGGCGACCTCCGCCGGCATCTGCTGCAGGCTTTCCAGCACCGCGTTGCGGAGTGCCGCATCCTCGCGGTCGAGGAAGGGGACCAGCGCCGCCGCCGCGTCGGGCGTGCCGATCCGGGCGAGCGCGGTCAGGATGGCTTCGCGCACGCCAGCGTCGCCCTCCGCCTGAAGCCGGCGGGCAAGCGCGGCTTCCGCGCCGGGGAACGCGGCATGGCCCAACCCGTGCGCGGCGTCACGGCGGACCGAGGCGTCGGCATCCTCGATCGCCGTCAGCGGATCGCGCCGGCCATCGGGGATCGCCGGATCGGAGATCGCCCGAGCGGACGTTGCCGGAGCCGACGGTGCCGGGGCAGTCTCCGGAGCGGCCTTCTTCTTCTTCACCAGTCCCATGGCATCCCCCCTACTCCACCCCCCATTGCATCCCGGGCCGCCGCGCGGCGGGCATCAGCCAACGGGTCAATTGGCCGGCGATCCGGTCCGACGGCAGCACGACGCTGGCCCCGCCGCGCCGGATCAGCTCCTGCGGCATTCCGAAGACGACGGCGCTGTCCTCCGACTCCGCGATGGTGCGGCCGCCGCGGGCGTGAAGTTCGGCCATCGACACCGCCCCGTCATTGCCCATTCCGGTCAGCAGCACCCCCATCAGCCGGTCGGGCGGCAGCAGCCGCATGGCGCTGACCACCAGCCGGTCGGCATTGGGATGCCAGGGCCGGTCGGGGGCGGCCGGCACGCAGACCGCCTGCAGCCGGCCGCCGCGCCGCGCCAGTTCGATGTCCGCGCCGCCGCGGGCGATGCAGGCCATGCCCGGCTCCAGCACCGTCGCCCGCTCCGCCTCCACCACCCTCAGCGCGCACAGCTCGTCGAGCCGCCGCGCCAGCGTGGCAGTGAAGGTGGGAGGCATATGCTGCGCCACCACCACCGGCCAGGGAAAGCCTGCCGGCAGCAGCGGCAGGATGTCCTCCAGCGTGCTGGGTCCGCCGGTGGACACGCCGACCAGCACCACCCCCTCGCCCTCCCCGCCCGTCGGCGTCGCCGCGGCGGGCGGCGCCACCTGCGGCACCGCGGCGGGGGCGACGAAATCCTCCCCGGCGATGCGGGCGCGGGCCAGCCGCAGCCGTTCGCGCAGGCCCCGCACCCGGCGCGGGCGGGAGGACGCCGCGGCCCGCACCGTCTCCACCAACTCCTCGCCGATGCGGCCGATGGAGCCGGCGGCCGGCTTCTGCACCGCCTCCACGGCCCCCAGCCGCAGCGCCTCCAGCGTCTCCTCCGCCCCCGCCCCGGTCAGGGCGGAGACCATGACGACCGGCTTGGGATGCTCCACCATGATGCGGGCAAGGCAGCTCAGCCCGTCCATGCCGGGCATGGTGACGTCCAGCGTCACCACGTCCGGGTCGACGACCGGCAGGCGCGCCAAGGCCTCCTCCCCCGTCGCGGCGGTCTCCACCCGGAACCCGGCCCCGCCCAGCAGGTCCGCGATGCGCCGGCGCATCAACGCGGAATCATCCACCACCAGCACCGTCAGCACGCCGTCCCCCGATCCAGTCCTCACGGCGGAGCAACGAGCAGGTCGGCCAGTCGGTCCATGTCGAGCAGGCTGTCCGCATCCATCAGCAGGATCAGGCGGGCGCCGCTGCCGGACTCCAGCGTGGCGACCCGGCGGATCAGCCGGCGCTGCGCCGCCGACACCACCGGTGCCGGACCGATCCGCTCCGGCGGAACCGTCAGCAGGCCGGACAGCCCGTCGACCAGAAGCCCGACCAGAAACCCGTCCCGCCCGACCACCACCACCCGCCCGCGATCGAGCCCGGCGGCAGGGCCGGTCACGGACTCGCCCGTCGCCGATTGCCCCGTCGCGGGTTGGGCCGCCGGCAGGTTCAGCAGCCGGCGCTGGTCGATCAGCGGCAGCACCTCGCTGCGCAGCGTGAGCACGCCGGCGACGAAGTCGGGGGCGCCCGGCAGCGGCGTGACGCTGTCGGGCCGGCGCAGCACCTCGCGCACGGCAGCGACCGGCAGGCCATATTCCGCCCCGGCAAGGTGGAAGACGACGAACCGCTCGCCGATGCCGCGACCTCCGCTTCCGCCCCGCCCGCCATCCGCCGGCGAAACCGGATCCATTCCATCCCCCTCTCTGCCGGCGACCTTTCGACCCAAGTCGGAAGCCAGCGCCGCGCCATGGCGGAACAGCCTCTCCGCCGACAGCACCGACACCAGCCGCCGCCCGCGACCATCCCCGCCGTCGGCCCGGGCGATGCCGTCCAGATCCTCGAACTCCGGTTCGCGGGCCAGCAGCGGCGGCACCGGGTCGATCAGCGCCGGATCGAGCCGCAGGATCTCGCGGACCTCGTCCACCAGCACGCCGACCGGCGCCTGCGCATCCCCGGAACGCACCACGACGACGCGGCGCCCGGCCGCCTGTCCGCCGGCACCGTCCAGCCCGAACAGGGCGCGCAACCCGACCAGCGGCAGCAGCCGGTCGCGCACCGACATCACGCCCAACAGATGCGCCTTGGCCCGCGCCATGCGGGCGACCTCGCGCGGAGCCGGCAGAACCTCGCGCACGCGGTCCACCGGCAGGGCGAACTCCTGCCCGGCGACCTCGAAGACCAGCAGGGCTCGGCGGTCGAGTTCGCCAGCGCCGCCCGCCGCGGCCGCCGTCGCAAGCCCAAGCCCGGCCATCCCCCGGTCCGTCCGCCCCGGCTCCGCCTCCACCATATCGCCGAACTGCCGGTCGATCAGCGCGTCGAGCTTCAGGATGGTCGCCGGGCCGTCGAGCAGCAGGCCGTCGAGCATGGCGGGGTCGAGCCCGCCCTCCTCTTGCGTCACCGGCTCGATGCGGTCGGGATCGCAGCGCAAGATGCCGGCCATCGCGTCCACCCGCAGGCCGACCGGCTGCCCGCGGTGCCCGACCACCACCACCCGGGCCTCCCGGCCGCCGGACGCCCCCCCCTCCGGCGACCTGGCCCCCAGCGACTTGCAGAGATCGAGCACCGGCACCGCCTCGCCATGCCATTGCGCCAGCCCGTCGAGGCTGGGCGGCCCCAGCGGGATGCGGACCAGGTCCGGCGGCCGGATCACGGCACGAACCGCCGACAGCGGCAGGGCGAGGCGCAAATCGCCGACCGCCACCGTGACGAAGGCGAGGCCGGCATCCGCCTCCCCAACCGCCTGTCCTGTCGCCATCTTTCCTGCAGCCGCGGGGTCCCCGGCCACGGCGGTCAAGCCGCGCCCAGCAGGCTGTCGGCCATCGCCGCGATCTCCTCGATCGCCGACGCCAGTTCCTCGGCCCCCTTCGCCTGTTCGCGGGCGGCCTTGGCCGCTTCGGAAGCGGCGAGGTTGGCCGCGGCGGCGGCGGTGGCCACCTGCTCCACCCCGACGCGGGTCTCCCGCAGGGCGGCGGTGGTTTCGGTGGCGGCCTCCAGGATCTCGCGCCCCCCGGCTGTGACCACCCGCAGCTCCTGCGCGCCCGCGGTCAGGGTGACGCCGAAGGCGCGGTGTCGCGCGATCTCCGTCACCGCGGTCGCGGACACGTCGTCGATGTCGCGGCGCACCCGCTGCATCTGGTCCTGGATGTCGCGGACGATGTCCTTCACCCGCTCGGCACTCTCGGCGCTGTCGCCGGCCAGCTTGCGGATGTCGCCGCTGACCACGGTGAAGCCGCGGCCGAACTCGCCCGCCCGCGCCGCTTCGATGGAACCGCTGACCGCCAGCATGCCGGTCTGGATGGCGACCGTGGCGATGGCGTCCACCACCTTGTCGATGCGCCGGCCGATCCGCTCCAGCGCATCCAGCCGCTCACCGGCCTTGCGGGAGGACTCCACCGCTTCCAGCATGCCGTCGGCCAACCGGCCGATGGTCTCGCGGGTCTCGCCCAGCAGCGCCTCCATCGAGCCGCAGCGCTCCACCGACTCCCCGGCCCGGCCGGCAGCCAGCGTCGCGGCGGCGTCGATCTCCGAGATGGCGGAAGCGAGTTGGTGGGTGGCCGCACTCTGGGACTGCGCCCCGGCGGAGATCTGTCCGATGGCGGTCATGATCTGCGCCGCCCCCCGGTTGATCTCCTCGATGGCCGCCGACAGCTCCTCGGCGGCGGACGCCAACTCGTCGGCGGTGGCGGCGAGGTCGGCGGTGCCCTCCAGATCCTCGGCCAGTTCGGACAGCTGGCCGGCGGCGCGCTGGCTCTGGTTCAGGGCGAGGGCCTGTTCGCCGGCGGTCCTCAAAGCCTCCTCGGCGGCGGCGGACTGCTCCTCGGCACTGGCGGCGATGGTTTCCGCCCCGCGCAGGGCCTCGCGGGCGGCCTGGTCGGCCTCCACGGCGGCCCGGATCGTCTCCTGCGCGCCCTGGACGATGGTCGACATGTCCGACCGCACGCCCTCCAGCTGCCGGACGATCTTGCGCCCGCGCTCCACCTCCGCCTTGGCGGCGTCGGAGGAGGCGACGATGCCGGCGGCGATGGCGGCCACCGCGTCCTGGATCTCCGCGACCATCGCCTGGATGTCGTTGGCGCTGCGCTCCGACCGCTCCGCCAGGGACTGCACCTCGTCGGCGACGACGGCGAAGCCTTTTCCAACCTCCCCGGCCCGCGCCGCCTCGATGGCGGCGTTCAGCGCCAGCAGGTTGGTCTGGTCGGCGATGGCGGCGACGCTCTGCACGATGGCGCCGATCTCCTGCGCCTGGGCCTCCAGGTCGCGCACCAGCCCCACCGACGCCTCCTGCCGTTCGGCGGCGCGGACGATGCCGTCGACGGAAGACAGGATCTGGCCGCTGACGTCCTTCAGGGTGGCCTGCAGCGCTTCGACCCGCAGCACCGCCTGCTCCGCCGTGACGCGCGAGCGGGTCAGCAGTTCCGACGCGCGGCCGATCATGCGTTGCGACTGCTGGGTGGCGCTGGCCGATTCCTCGGCCCCGCTGGCGATCTGCTCCATCGCCCGGCGCAGCTCCTCCGCCGCGGAGGCCGCCTGGGTGACGCCGCTGGCCAGTTCGACGGCGGCGGCGGCGATGCCGCTGGCAGCCTGCCGGCGCCGTGAATCCGCCCGCGCCCGGCGGCGCTGCGGCGCGTTCGGCGTTTCGGCCGCCGGTCCCGGAGCGGGATCGCCGACGGTGGCAATGGCGGTCTCGTTTCCGGCAGCGGACCGTTCGGGACCGGCGGCGGCGCCGGGCTTGGGCCGGGTGCTGCTTGCCGTGTCGATCCTGGTCTTCTTGATGAGTGCCATGGTCCTTACCCGCCTTTCCAGCCGGTTCTTCTTGATGCCTTCACGCCACCAGCCGCCCGATATAGCGGCCGAGCGTCGCCTGCAGCGCCCCGGCGGAGTCGGTGTCGAGCAGCAGGACCATCCGTCCCCCCACCGCAGCCCCGCCGCCGCCCGGCAGGGTGGTGCGCAGGTCGACGTGGAACAGCACCGCGGCCCCCTCCGCATCGTCCGCGGCGCCTTCAGTCCCCACCGGTCCGGCGCAGCCCTGCAGGATTTCCGCCGCACGGCCACGGGACACCGCCGGCAGGCCGGTCTCGACCGGCTCGCCCAGCAGGTTCGCCACCAGCGCCAGCGCACTGTTCAGCACGACGTTGCCCAGCTCCGCCAGGACTTCGTCCTCCATCTCGGACGCGTCCTCGGCCGACACATCGGGCGGCAGGGCGGCGCGCACCAGGACCATGCTGCCGGCCTGGGGGAAGACCAGCAGGGCGCATCCGGCGAAAAGGCCGCCCAGCTTTTCCGAAATGCCCACCAGCGGCGGCGACAGCGCCCGGTCCAGCAGCCCGGCCACATCGGCCGGCGGCACCATCTCCACCGACGGAACCGACAGGGTCACCAGTCCGCCCAGCATACGACCGAGCGCGGTCGATGCCCTGCCGATACCGATGTTGCCCAGTTCGGCCAGCGCGTCGCGCTCCAGCTCGCTCAGCATGGGGACGGAGGAGGTCACTCCTGCGGAGCCTGGGTGGGTCGGCGCGGCGGCAGGGCGGTGGAGTTCAGGAAACGGGCGACCTGATCCTCCTCCAGCGGCTTGGGCATGAAGGCGGCACCGACCGCGCGGATGCCGGACACCACCGCGTCCTGGGCGTTGGCGGTGATGATCGCGATGTGGACGTTGGGATGACTCCGGCGCAGCTTGGTCGCGGTTTCCACGCCATTGTCGCCGGGCATGTTGTAGTCGATGATCGCGACATCGACCGGCGTGTCCTGCAACGTCTTGAAGAGTTCGTCGCCGTTCGCCGCCTCGACCACCGACCAGTCGGGTTTGTTGCGCAAGACCATTGCCCGCACATGCATCCGCGAAAGCTTGCTGTCGTCGACGATGATTGCAGTCTTACTCAAGATATAGGCCTTTTGGATGGAAATCGACCGGCGAAGCCGAATTGAGCGCAAGTATACAGAATGAAGGGGGCCACGCCAGTCCCGATAATCATTCCCAGGGTTTCGCCTGATCTGGCGGGATTTAGCAGTCCTGTCGTCCGCCCGACTCATGCTATCGAAACGGCACGTCTTTTTCGATCCGGCTCCCGCCCCATGCCGCCCTCCGCAGCACCCGCCCGACTGGCCGCCCTCCTGCGCGAGGCCTTGGCCCACCATCGCGCCGGTGACCTGGAAAAGGCGGAGCGCAGCTATCGCGCCCTGCTGGCGGCCGACGGCGGGCATGCCGACGCGCTGCATCTGCTGGGCGTGCTGCACCACCAGCGCGGCCTCGACGACGAGGCCGTCCGGCTGATCGGCCGGGCCGTCGCCCGGCGCCCCGGCATGGCGGAGCAGCACGCCAACCTCGGCCTCGCCCTCCATGCGCTGGGTAGGCTGGACGAGGCGGAGGCGGAATACCGCCGGGCGCTCGCCCTGCGCGAGGCCTATCCGGAGGCGCACAACAGCCTGGGCAGTATCCTGCAGGAGCGGGACCGGCTGGCGGAGGCCGCCGTCCATTACCGGCGCGCGCTGGATCTGGATGCCGGCTATGCGGAGGCCTGGGCCAATCTCGGCACGCTGCTGCGGGCGCGGGACGCGTATGGCGAGGCGGAGACGGCGTTGCGCCATGCCCTGCGGCTCGACCCCGGCCATGCCACCGCCCTGACCAATCTCGGCGTCGTGCTGAAGGAGACCGGCCGCATCGCCGAGGCCGAGGCGGCGCATCTGGAGGCCCTGCGCCTCGCCTCCGGCGATGCCGAGACGATGGTGAACCTCGCCCTGCTGCGCGAGGCGCAGGGCCGCGGCGACGAGGCGGAGGCACTGTACGGGCAGGCGCTGGTCCACGCTCCCGGCTTTGCGCTTGCCCGCTGGAACCTTGCCCTGCGGCTGCTGGGCCGGGGCCGGCTGTGCGAGGGATGGGACGGGTACGAGGCGCGCTTCGCCTCCCGCCGCGTGTCGGCCGGCCGCAACTTCGCCCTGCCGGCCTGGGACGGCGGGCTTGGCCGGCGCGTCCTGGTCTGGCGCGAGCAGGGGCTGGGCGACGAGTTGATGTTCGGCACCGCCCTGCCCGACCTCGCGGCGCGGCTGGGGCCGGAGCGGATGGTCGTCGAAGTCGATTCCCGCCTGACCGGGCTGGTCGGCCGTGCCCTGCCCGGCATCACGGTCCGGGGGCAGACGGCCGGTCCGACCGACGCGGACGCCCATCTGCCGATGGGATCGCTGCCCCGGCTGCTGCGGCCGGCGCTGGCCGACTTCCCCGCCCGCCCATCCTGGCTGGCGCCCGATCCGGCGCGGCTGGCGGACTGGCGGAAGCGGCTGACGGCCCTGGGGCCGGGCCTGCTGGTCGGCATCTGCTGGGGCAGCCAGAATGTGCTGGGCGAGCGCAAGGCCTCCTACACCGAACTGGCCGACTGGGCGCCGCTGCTGACCCTGCCCGGCCTGATCCCGGTCACCCTGCAATATGACGGGAGGGAGGCGGAGATCGCCGCGGTCGAAGCGAAGCTCGGCCTGCCCATCCACCGCTGGCCGGACACCGACCTGAGGGACGACCTGGAAGGCGTGGCGGCGCTGATCGCCAGCCTCGATCTCGTGGTGACGGTGGCAAGTTCGGTCGGCGAGATGGCCGGCGCGCTGGGGGTGCCGGTCTGGCGCTTCGGCCCGTCCGGCGACTGGACGGCGCTGGGCAGCGGGGTGCGGCCCTGGTTCCCGTCGATGCGGCTGTGGAATGCGAGGCCGGGCGAGCGCTTGCCCGGCGTGCTGACCCGCATGGCCGCAGACCTCCGCCGGCTGGTTCCTGCCCCGCCTATGCCCGCCCTGCCTCTGCCCACCCCGCCTCTGGAAGAGTGGCTGACCGAGGCGCGCGCGCTGCAGGAATCCGGACGATGGCCGGAGGCGGAAAAGGCCTATCAGCGCATCCTGGACCGGGGCGGCGAGGTGCCGGCGGCGCTGGAGGGCTATGCGCTGCTCGGCCATCGGGCCGGCCGTCCCGACATCGCCGCCACCCTGCTGACCCGCGCCATTGCGGTGGAGGCGACCGCCGACCGCCACAAGCGCCGCGCACTCGTCCGCCAGGAGATGGGCGAACTGGCCGAGGCCGAGGCCGACTGGCAGGCCGCCGCGTCCCTCGCCCCCGATGACGTGGAGGCGCTCGGCAATCTCGGCGCCCTGCGCCTGTCGCGCGGCGCGGCGGCCGAAGCGGCGGAGGCGACCGGCACGGCACTGGCCTTCGCTCCTTTCCACCCCGGGCTGTGGACCAACGCCGGGCTGGCACGGCAGGCCATGGGCGGCGAGGGCCTGCCGTTCTTCCGGCGGGCGCTCGCCCTCGACCCTACCCTGGCGGAGGCCTGGACCGCCCTGTCGGCCGAGGCCCTGCGCGACTCCACCCACGCGGTCGAAGCGGAGCTTGCGGCGGGCCGCGCCCTGCGCCTGAGGCCCGGCGACGCGGCGGCGATCGGCAATCTGGGACTGGCGGCCCTGGCGCTCGACCGGCCGGCCGAGGCGGTCGGGCATCTGCGCTCGGCGATCCTGGGCCGTCCGGGCGATCTCGCCACGCTCGGCAATCTCGCCTTGGCACTGGAACGGGCCGGTGACGCAGCCGCCGGGCTGGCATGGTGGCGGGTGATCCTGTTCGCCCCCGGAACCGGGGCCGGCTGGGCCGGGCTGGCCGACCTGCGGCAGCGGCAGGGCCGGCTCGACGCTGCGCTGAAGGGCTGGAGCCGGGCGCTGGCGCTGGAGCCCGGGCGGGCCGCGTGGCGCTACAACCAAGGCAACGCCCTGCACGCCGCCGGCCGGCCGGCCGAGGCCGATGCGGCCTATCGGCAGGCGGTGGCGGACGACCCGACCCTGACGCTCGCCGCCTTCAACCGCGGCTATGCGGCGCTGGCGCGCGGTGATCTTTCCGCCGGATGGACCGGGCTGGAGGCGCGCTTCGCCGCCGGGCGGGCGTTGCCCGACCGCCGGTTCCGCATCCCGGCCTGGGACGGCGGCGACCTGACCGGAAAGACGGTGCTGGTCTGGCGGGAACAGGGGGTGGGGGACGAGCTGATGTTCAGCGCCTGCTACGCCGACCTGATCGCGCGCGCCGGGCGGGTCATCATAGAGTGCGAGCCGCGGCTGGTGGACCTGTTCGCGCGGTCCTTCCCAAAGGCGACGGTCCGCGCGGCGACGGAGGATCCGGTCGATGCGGATTGCCACGTCCCGGCGGGGTCACTGCCGTCGCGGCTGGGCTGGGCGTTGGGCGGCTTTCCGACGCGGGAGGGATGGCTGTGGGCGGACGACGCGGCGGTGGAGCGGTGGCGGGGGTGGTTGGCTCGCCTATCCGGAGACACTTGCCCCCACCCCCTCCCTCGCCCGCTGGGCGAGGGAGGGGGATCGAGTGCTTTTTCGGGAGAGTGGCGGCAGTCCCTCCTCCGCCCAGCGGGGGAGGATAGGTGGGGGTCCAACTCCGCATTTAATATAGGCTTCTGCTGGCGCAGCAGCCTGCGCAGCGCGTCGCGCGACGCCAACTACGCCGCGCTGACCGGCTGGGCGCCGATCCTCACCCTGCCGGGCCTGCGTCTGATCAACCTTCAATATGACGATTGCGAAGGCGAACTCGCCGACGCCGAACGGCGCTTGGGCATCGCCATCCACCGCCCGCCGCTCGACTTGAAGAACGACCTCGACGGTGCCGCCGCACTGACCGCGGCGCTGGATCTGGTGGTCTCCGCCGGAACGTCGGTGGCGGAGATGGCCGGTGCGCTGGGAGTGCCGGTCTGGCGGATCGGGCCGGCGGGGGACTGGACGGCGCTCGGCACCGGCTGCCGGCCCTGGTATCCGTCGATGCGGCTGTTCAGCCCGCGGCCGGGCGAGACGCTCGGCGACGCGCTGGGCGCCGCCGGACGTGCTCTCGACAGCCTCAGAACGCGGGAACGACGGCGTTCTTGAACTTGGTGAGGATGAACTCCTTCACCTCGGGGCTGTTGTAGGCCTTCACCAGCTTGGCGACCCAGGGCTTGTCCTTGTCGGCCTTGCGGACGACGATGACGTTGGCATAGGGGCTGTCCGCCGCTTCCCGCGCGATGGCGTCCTTGACCGGGTCGATGCCGGCCTCCAGCGCGAAGTTGGTGTTGATGGCGGCGGCGGTCACGTCGTCGAGCGAGCGCGGCAGCTGGGCGGCGTCCAGCTCGACGATCTCCAGCTTCTTCGGGTTCTCGACGATGTCGATCGGCGAGGCCTTCAAATTGCCGCCGTCCTTCAGCTTGATCAGGCCCTTGGCCTGCAGCAGCAGCAGGACGCGGCCGCCGTTGGTCGGGTCGTTGGGGATGGCGAACTTGGCCCCGGATGGCAGCTCCTCCAGGCTCTTGACCTTCTTGGAATAGATGCCGATCGGATAGACCACCGTCTTGCCGACGCTGACCAGATCGAAGCCGCGATCCTTCACCTGATTGTCCAGATAGGGCTGGTGCTGGAAGCTGTTGGCGTCCAGGTCGCCGCCGGCCAGCGCCTGGTTCGGGATGACGTAGTCGGTGAATTCCAGGATCTGGATGTCGAGCCCGTCCTTGGCGGCGACGGGCTTCACCGCTTCCAGGATCTGGGCATGCGGACCGGCGGTGACGCCGACCTTGATCGTCTCGGCAGAGGCCGCGAAAGCGACGGCCATCGTGGCGGCGCCGGCCAGCAGTGAAGCCAGCGAACGGAAGCGCAGCATCTCGAACACTCCTCGGATTTTTGGGGTCAGGATTTCGGGGTCAGGATTTCAGATTGCGTTTGTTGACGCGGCGGGCGATCAGGTCGCCCGTCGACTGGACGATCTGCACCAGCACGATCAGCACGATCACCACCGCCAGCATCACGTCGGGCAGGAAGCGCTGGTAGCCGTAGCGGATGCCGAGATCGCCCAAGCCCCCGCCGCCGACAGCACCCACCATGGCGGAATAGCCGACGAGGCTGACCGCCGACAGGGTCAGGCCGGCGACGATGCCCGGCAGGGCTTCCGGCAGCAGAACCTTGCGGATGATCTGGAACGGCGTGGCGCCCATCGCCTGCGCCGCCTCGACCAGCCCGCGGTCGACCTCGCGCACCGCGTTTTCGACGACGCGGGCGATGAAGGGGGCGGCGGCGACGGTCAGCGGCACGATGGCGGCGTTGGTGCCGATCGAGGTGCCGGCGATCAGCCGGGTGAAGGGGATGATCGCCACCACCAGGATGATGAAGGGGGTGGAGCGGGTCATGTTGACCACCGCCCCCATCGCCTTGTTGAAGGCGAAGTTCTGCAGCAGCTCGCCCCGGCCGGTGACGGCCAGCAGCACGCCGATCGGCAGCCCGATCAGCGTCCCGATGGCGCCCGACACCGCCACCATGTGCAGCGTGTCGAGCAGCCCCTTGATCAGCAGGTCAATGATTTGCGGGGAGAGCATGGCCCAACACCTCGACGCCCAGATTGTTCTCTTTGACCAGCGCGATGGCGGCGTCGACCCTGGCCGGATCGCCCAGCGCCTCCACCACCAGCGTGCCGAAGGGCGCGCCCTGGATCTCGTCGATCTGGCCGTGCCAGATGTTCAGGTCCAGGTCCAGACGGCGGCTGATGGCGCTGATGACCGGGGTGGTCGCCTTCGCGCCGGTGAAGGTGATGCGCAGCACCGGGTTGCTGCCCGGCCCCGGCTGGTGCGACAACCGGTCGCGCAGGCTGTCGGGAATGCCGCGGTTGATGACGGGATCGACGAAGCTACGGGTGGTCGGGTGCTTCGGATGGGCGAAGATGTCGAAGACCGGCCCCTGTTCGATCACCCGGCCGTTCTCCATCACCGCCACCTTGTGGCAGATCTCCTTGATCACCGCGATCTCGTGGGTGATCAGGACGATGGTCAGGCCGAGCCGCCGGTTGATGTCGGCCAGCAGATGCAGGATCTGGGTCGTCGTCTCCGGGTCGAGCGCCGAGGTCGCCTCGTCCGACAGCAGCACCTTCGGCTTGCTGGCCAGCGCGCGGGCGATGCCGACGCGCTGCTTCTGCCCGCCCGACAGTTCCGCCGGATAGCGGTCGCGCTTGTCGGCCAGCCCGACGAGGTCGAGCAGCGGCTCCACCGTCCGGCCGATCTCCGCCTTCGCCATGCCAGCCAGTTCCAGCGGCAGCGCCACATTGTCGAAGACGGTGCGCGAGGACAGCAGGTTGAAGTGCTGGAAGATCATGCCGATGGAATGGCGGGCCTTGCGCAGCTCCGCCGCCGACAGGGCGGTCATCTCCACCCCGTCCACCTTGACGCTGCCCGCGGTCGGGCTTTCCAGCAGGTTGACCGTGCGCAGCAGGGTGGACTTGCCGGCACCGGAGCGGCCGATGATCCCGAAGACTTCGCCGCGTCCGATGGACAGGTCGATGTCCGCCAGCGCGTGGACCGGATCCCCGCCGCCACGCGCGGCATAGGTCTTACGAATGTTTGTTAGCGTTATCATCTTTTATTCGGCAAAAGGGGACGTCCAGCGTCCCCCCAGCCCCCTCACCAGGTCGGAATGATGGAACCGTTGAAGCGCGTTTCGACAAACTGCCGCACTTCGGGCGAACGATACAGCGCAATGAAGCGCTTGATCGTCGGGTCTTCCATGCGGTCCTTGCGGACCGCCCAGACCAGGTTCCATTTCGACTGGTCGTCCTCCAGCACCAGCGCCTTCTTCGGCTCCAGCCCGGCCAGCACGGCATAGTTGAGGGTGATGACCGACGCATCCACGTCGTCGAGCGAGCGCGGAAGCTGGGCGGCGTCCAGTTCCACCAGCTTGATGCCCTTCGGATTGACGACGTCGGCGATGGTGGTGTTCAGGCCGGCGCCCTCCTTCAGGCCGATCACCCCGGCCTTGGCCAGCAGGAACAGGGCGCGGGCGCCGTTGGTCGGGTCGTTGGGGATCGACACCGAAGCGCCCGGCTTCAGGTCGGCCAGCGCCTTGACCTTGCCGCTGTAGACGCCCATCGGCACCACGACGCTCTTGGCGACGGAAACGATGTCGTAGCCGCGCTGCTTCACCTGGTTGTCCAGGAAGGGCTGGTGCTGGAAGTTGTTGGCGTCGATGTCGCCGGCCTGGAGCGCGGCGTTCGGCATGTTCCAGTCGGTGAACTCGATCACCTGCGCTTCGATGCCCTCCTTGGCGGCCAGCTTGGCGGTGAATTCCAGGATCTCGCCATAGGGACCGGCCGACACGCCCAGCTTCAGCGGGGCGGCATATGCGGAGGCGGCGGAGGCGAGCAGGCCGGCGGCGACGGCCACCGACATCAGGATGCGCTTCATGGGGGCTTTCCTCGGGTTTCCTGGCAGCGGCTTTTTTGGGCAGCAGGGTTTCTTGATGGGGCGTCAGCGGCGGCGGGTGTCGGGCAGCCGGCTGTAATGCTGGTGGGCGGCGCGCTGGGCCTGTCCGACATTGCGGAAGACGCGGCGGTCGAGATCGCGGAAAGCCCAATCGGACACGAAGAAGGTGAAGCCGCCGCGCTCGGCGACGACGATGCCGGCGGAGCGGCCCTGGACTTCGATGGCGTAGGCGTTGGCGTGGGACATGGCAAGCTACTCCCCTCGGCGCGGCAAGCCCTCGACGATGCGGGGCGGCGGCGCGGGTGCGTTCAGGACTGGCGGATGAGCGGGGTGGGCGCTGTGTCTTGGAGCCGCGAACTCAGCGGCAACACAGGCCCGGACGCATCATGCAGGCCGGGAAAGCGGTCCGAAGCACGGAGGGGGGAGCGGAAACTCGCGAGGTCATTCCGGTCTCTCCTTCTTGAAGAGGTCCACGACCGGTATCGTGGCGCTTTAGCGTTTGGTGACGCGGCGCAAGCTGCAGAAGTCAAATTGCCGCGGGATGCCCCGGCGGGGCGTCCATGGGTTTTATCTACTCTTTCGATGGAGTTTGGTCAAACGCATTTTTGCCGCTTGTGTGGAATTCCTCATTGAGCAAAATCATCTCGTAGAATCTGCCCGGCGCGACAGCGACAGGTGACGGGCGCGCGGAATGTGCTATCAATCGCCTCGATGGTTCATCCGGGGCATGCACAGCGTCCCGGCGAGCGATGCGAGGAGAGTGTTTTGTCCGCCGATACCAGCGCCCTGGGCTTGCCGGCCGCCGAGGTTCCTGTCGACGACCAGCTCGTGCTGGCCCTGCCCAAGGGCCGCATCCTGAAGGAGCTGCGCCCGCTGCTGTCCCATGCCGGCATCCATCCGGAGCCGGCCTTCGACGACGACAGGAGCCGGCTCCTGCGCTTCGCCACCAACGTGCCGAACCTCAGCATCATCCGCGTCCGCTCCTTCGACGTGGCGACCTTCGTCGCCTTCGGCGCCGCCCATCTCGGCGTGGCGGGCAACGACGTGCTGATGGAGTTCGACTATCCCGAGATCTACGCGCCGCTCGACCTCGGCATCGGCGCCTGCCGCCTGTCGGTCGCCGAACCGGCCGAGATGATGGAGGGCGACGATCCGTCGCGCTGGAGCCATGTCCGCGTCGCCACCAAATACCCGGAGGTGACCAAGCGCCACTTCGCCGCCCGCGGCGTCCAGGCCGAATGCGTCAAGCTGAACGGCGCGATGGAGCTGGCGCCGACTCTGGGCCTGTGCCGCCGCATCGTCGATCTGGTCTCCACCGGCTCGACCCTGCAGGCCAACGGGCTGGTGGAGGTGGAGCATATCGCCGACGTCACCTCGCGCCTGATCGTCAACCGCGCCGCCTTCAAGACGCGGACGGCCGAGATTTCTCAGTGGATCGACAAGTTCCGGGAGGCGGTGAATGCCCGTCAGGCTTGATATTCGCGACGCGGGCTTCGCCGCCGGGTTCGAGGCTCTGCTGCACGCCAAGCGCGAAGCCAGCGAGGATGTCCAGACGCTGGTCGCCGGGGTCATCGATCAGGTGCGCACGCGCGGCGACGACGCCCTGATCGACTACACCGCCCGCTGGGACCGCCTGACCCTGACGCCCGGGACCCTGCGGATCGGCCGCGAGGAGATCGATGCCGCGACGGCCAAATGCTCGGCGGAGACGCTGGAGGCGTTGGACCTCGCCGCCGCGCGGATCGAGGACTTCCACCGCCGCCAGATCCCGGAGGTCACCGACTACCGCGACGCCGCCGGCGTGCGGCTGGGCGCCCGCTGGACGGCGGTCGGCGCCGTCGGCCTCTATGTGCCGGGCGGCACCGCCTCCTACCCGTCCTCGGTGCTGATGAACGCCCTGCCGGCCAAGGTGGCGGGCGTCGAGCGCGTCGTCATGGTGGTGCCGACGCCGGACGGGTCGATCAACCCGCTGGTGCTGGCCGCCGCCAAGCGCTGCGGCATCGACGAGATCTACCGCATCGGCGGCGCCCAGGCGGTCGCGGCGCTGGCCCACGGCACGGCGACGATCCGGCCGGTCGACAAGATCGTCGGCCCCGGCAACGCCTTCGTCGCCGCCGCCAAGCGGCAGGTCTACGGCCTCGTCGGCATCGACAGCATCGCCGGCCCGTCGGAGATCCTGGTGGTGGCCGACGGCCGCAACGACCCGGCCTGGATCGCCATGGACCTGCTGTCGCAGGCGGAGCACGACACCTCGGCCCAGTCGATCCTGATCACCGACGATGCCGCCTTCGCCGACGCGGTGGCCACGGCGGTGGACAAGCATCTGGAGACGTTGCCGCGCACGGCCATCGCTGGCGAAAGCTGGCGGGAGCATGGCGCCATCGTGCTGGTCGGCGACCTGACCGCGGACGCCCCTGCCCTGGTCGACCGGCTGGCGCCGGAGCATCTGGAACTGGCGGTGGAGGATCCGGACGCGCTGGCGGCACGGATCCGCAATGCCGGCGCCATCTTCCTCGGCCGCTACACGCCGGAGGCGATCGGCGATTACGTCGCCGGCCCCAACCATGTGCTGCCGACGGCGCGCAGCGCCCGCTTCTCCTCCGGCCTCAACGTGCTGGACTTCATGAAGCGGACGACCTTCGTCGCCTGCGACGCCGACAGCCTGCGGGCCATCGGCCCGGCGGCGGTGACGCTGGCGATGGCCGAGGGGCTGGAGGCGCATGCGCGCTCCGTCGCCCAGCGGCTGCCGGGTTACAAAGACTGAAGGTCGCAAAGACTGGAATTGCGGGGGGAGGCGGGGCGTGACGACGGCAAAGGGCAAGCGGCGCATCACCCATGTGACGCTCGACGAGCGGAGTGTCGTCCGCCACAAGCCGGAGGTCGAGCATGAGCGCGCCGTCGCCATCTTCGACCTGCTGGAGGACAACGAGTTCTGCCCCTGCGACTTCGCGGAGGACGGGCCGTACCACCTGCACCTGTCGATCGAGGACAACCGGCTGGTCTTCGACATCCGGCGGGAGGACAGCAGCGAACTCGACCGGCTGATGCTGCCGATCACCGGTTTCCGCTCGATCGTCCGCGATTACTTCCTGATCTGCGAGAGCTATTACGCCGCCATCAAGCGGTCGACGCCCTCGCAGATCGAGGCCATCGACATGGGCCGCCGCGGCCTGCACAACGAGGGGTCCGAGATGCTGCGCGAACGGTTGGCCGGCAAGGTGGAGATGGACCTGCAGACCGCGCGCCGGCTGTTCACGCTGATCTGCGTCCTGCACATCCGCAACTGACGGCACGGGCGGCGCATGGCCATGGCGGCGACCCCCGTCCTCACCCCCCTGCCGGTGACGAGCGTCCTGTTCGCCTGCACCTACAACATGATCCGTTCGCCGATGGCGGCGGCGATGATGCGCCATTACCACGGCGCCCGCGTCTACGTGGATTCGGTCGGCGTCCGCGACGGCGACGAGGTCGATCCCTTCGCCGTCGCGGTGATGGAGGAGATCGGCATCGACCTGTCCAAGCACCGCTGCCGCACCTTCGAGGATCTGGAAGACACCAACTTCGACCTGATCGTCTCGCTGTCGCCGGAGGCGCAGCACCGCGCCATCGAGATGACCCGCACCATGGCCTGCGACGTGGAGTTCTGGAATACCTTCGACCCGACCCTGGTCGACGGCAGCCGCGACGCCATGCTGGAGGCCTACCGCCAGGTCCGTGACGGCCTGTTGGCCAAGCTGAAGCAGCGCTTCCCGCTGACGCGCGGGCCGACGGTCTGATCCCGGCGGCCATCCTCGCTCGCTGCGGGTGTCATGCTGCGGCGCGCACCGGCCGCGTCCGCTTCTTCTGGCGCCAGCGCAGCGCGCCGGTGGCCAGCAGCAGAACCGGCAGCAGGCCGGCCGCCGCCACCAGGATGCGGCAGCACAGGCCGAAGCACTCGCCGTTGTGCAACGGATGCTGCCAGCCGAAGAAGGCGTCTCCGGCAGTCCAGCGGGCGGGATCGCGCAGGTCCAGGATCGTACCGTCGCCGCCATTCACCCAGACGCTGGTCTTGGGAAAGCGCCAGCCGGGTTCGCCGGCCTGGAACAAGCGGATGTGATAGGCGCCGCCGGCCTTGCCCGGCACCTCGACCCAGCGCGGTTCGGCCTGCGGAAAGCGGGCCAGCGCCGCGGCCAGGGCGGCGTCGGCCCCGACCACCGCCCCGTCCCGGGCCGCGGCGAGGTCGGGCGGCGCGGTCATCGGCGACAGCAGCTCCACCACCGGCTTCACCCAGTCCGGCTGCTCCATGACGACCCCCGTGACGATCAGGGGCAGCAGGACGACGAGGCCGTAGACCCCGGCCAGCACATGGACGTCGAACACCTGCCGGACGAAGCCGGAGCGCAGGCGGGGCCGCAGCGCCCGGCCCCATTTCCCGGCCGCCGGCCACCACAGATAGACCCCGCTGGCGAGGATCAGCAGGCTGCCGATCCCGCCCAGCGTCAGCACCGTCCGGCCGCCGTCGCCGGCCAGCAGCAGGTAATGCAGGTCGTAGATCCAGGTCATCGCCGTCCGGCCCCAAAAGCGCGAGGACAGCACCTCGCCGTTGTACGGGTTCACCGCGACCATCAGGGGGGCGAAGGCCTTGTCCGCCGTCTCCTGCGGCTTCATGTAGCGGGCCATGATCGGATGGCCCGCCCCCTGGGGAAGCTCCAGCCGCCAGCCGCCGCCGCGGGCCGGATGGGCGTCGCGCAGCGCCTGCACGACCCGCTCCAACGGCACCGGACCGCTCTGCACGGCTTCCGGGCCGGCCCCTTGCCCGGCCGGCACCACCAGTTCCGGCGTCAGCATGCGGTCGATCTCCACATAGAAGACCAGCAGGCTGCCGGTGAGCGCCGTCAGGGCCAGCAGCGCGCCCACGGCCAGCCCCAGCGTCAGGTGCAGCAGCAGAACGAACCGGCGCACCCGCTGTCGCAAGACGCCCGGACCGATGCGGGAAACGATGCCCGGAGCCCGGCCGGCCGATCCCCTGCCTGTCGATCCCATGCCTGTCGATCTTGCGGCCGGCCGTGCCGGAGTGATCCTGTGGGCGCCTTGGCTGTGCATCGGGAGGGTCCTGACGGCTGGTCGGTGCGATGCCGGAACCATCCCGGACGCAAGCGCCGCCGGCCTTGACGGACGTCAAATGCCCCGGTGGGCGGGAGCGACGCCACACGGGATGGTCGGTAATAAATTTGGCATTCTGCAACTTATCGCGCCGCGCCTGTTCACAGCGCGTCCCGGCAAATGCTATTGAGGTGTGTCATCGCAACGCATCGCGTGCCGCTCTAGGTTCGGAAACGCCGACGAACACCCCGCGGAGAGCCCTCCATCCATGCCCGCCGGTCCGATGTCCCGCCTGCTCCGCGCCTTCAGCCCGCGCAGCCTGCGCGCGCGCCTGATGGGGGTGGTGCTGGCCTCGCTGGCGCTGCCGCTGGTGGGCGCGCTCTACCTTGCCGACCAGCAGCTCGACGACCATATCGGCGCCGCCCGTGAACTGGCCCTGCATCTGGCGGACGACGGGGTGCAGCGCCAGCAGGACCTGATCGGCGAGGCGCGCAACCTTCTGGGCGTGCTGTCGCTGGTGCCGGCGATCCGCAACGCCACGCCGACCGACACCGACGCCTGCGTCGCCACCCTGGCGCCGATGCCGCGCCAGCACCGCTGGACCACCGGCGTCTGGCTGGCCGACGCCGACGGCAACATCATCTGCGACACCACCGGCCCCGGCGCCGGCATCTCGCTCAAGGAGCGCGAGTATTTCCAGCGCGTGCTGGACACCAGGAGCTGGGTGGTCAGCGAGTTCATCATCGGCAAGCGCTCGCTGAAGCCGCTGCTCATCGTCGCCAGCCCGATCATCGAGGATGGCCGGATCGTCCGCGTGATGGGCGTGGCGGTGGACCTGACCTGGCTGACCGACCTGGTGAAGGTGTTGAAGCAGCCGGACGCCCGGGTGATGGTGCTGGACCACCATGGCGTGATCGTCGCCCGCCAGCCCGACCCGGAAGGCTGGCTGAACCGCAATATCGGCCAGATGCCGCATGTCCGGCGGATGCTGACGGAGAAGGACGGCACGCTGGATGCCGAAAGCGCCGATGGCCGCGACCGGCTGTGGGCCTTCCGCCATTCCGACGAGACCGACACCGTCTTCGCGGTCGGCATGCCGACCGGCCCTATCATCGCGGAGGCCCGGCGCGACCTGTGGCAGAGCCTGGGCCTGCTGGCCATCGCCGCGCTGGTCAGCGTCACCGCGCTGTGGGTGCTGCTGCGCGCCTCCGTCCTGCGCTGGGTCTGGGAGCTGGGCAGCGCGGCGACGCGGATCGGCGACGGCGGCGGCGGCACGATGATCGAGGCGGACCGCGCCCCGCACGAGTTCCGCGTCGTCTCCCACGCCTTCAACAACATGTCGCGCCGCCTGAAGCAGCGCGAGCAGGAGCTGCGCTCCGCCATGGAGGAGGCGCGGGCCGGCAGCCGCGCCAAGGAGGAATTCCTCGCCACCATGAGCCACGAGATCCGCACGCCGATGAACGGCGTGATCGGGTTCGCGGAGATGCTGCTGGAGACCCCGCTGACCGCCGAGCAGCGCCGCTACGCCTCGCAGGTGCGCGATGCCGGACGCTCGCTGCTGACGGTCATCAACGACGTGCTCGACCTGTCGAAGCTGGAGGCCGGGCGGCTCGATCTGGTCAGCGTGCCGTTCCGGCTGGACGATCTGGCCGACCGCTGCGTCGCCATCGTCCGTCTGGCCGCGGAGCAGAAGGGGCTGGAGATCCAGACCAGCATCTCCGCCACCGCCCGCGGCTTCGTCATGGGCGACCCCGACCGGCTGCGCCAGATCCTGCTGAATCTGCTGAGCAATGCGGTGAAATTCACCGACCGCGGCTCGGTCCGGCTGACGGTGAAGGCGGTCGAGGAGGAGGGCGCCAGGGCTGGCGCCAAGCCGGGGGGGCGCCGCATCTGCACCTTCACCGTCACCGACACCGGGATCGGCATCGCCCCCGACCGGCAGCGCGACCTGTTCCAGCGCTTCACCCAGCTGGAACGCGGGCGCGGCGGCACCGGGCTGGGATTGGCGATCTGCCGCCGGCTGGTGGAGCTGATGGGCGGCGAGATCGGCATGGAAAGCCAAGCCGGCGGCAGCACCTTCTGGTTCTCGCTGCCGCTGCTGCCCGCCGGCAGCGCCGCGGTCCAGGCCGACGGCGGCGGCCTGTCCGCCGGCGAGCCGCGCAGCGCCGGTGTGCGCCTCCTGCTGGCGGAGGATCTGGCGATGAACCGCGACCTGGCGGTGACCATGCTGACCAAGGCCGGCCACCATGTCGATGCGGTGGAGGACGGTGCCGCCGCACTGGCGGCGGTGCAGGAACATGTCTACGACCTCGTGCTGATGGACGTGCAGATGCCGGTGATGGACGGGCTGGAGGCCACCCGCCGCATCCGCGCCCTGCCCGGCCCGGTGGGCCGCATCCCGATCCTGGCCCTGTCGGCCGGCGTGATGCAGGTCGAGGTCGAACGCTGCCTGCAGGCCGGCATGAACGCCCATCTGGCCAAGCCGCTGGACAAGGCCAAGCTGCTGGCCGCCATCGGCCGCTGGGCTCCCGCCGCACCCCCGGAAGACGGCAGGGATGGTGGGGCGCGTCCGCAGTTGATCGCGCACAGCTGACGAGTCGGTGCTATAGTGCCCGCACCCTCCCGGCGACGCTCACGCCCGTGATGCGTGGACGGGCGGGCCTTTCTCCCGGCAGGCTCGGCCGGTCCGCAGCGAAGTGTGTGCCATGAAGGTTGCGCAGCCCCCTCTCGCCCCCGTTCCGGAGCGCAAGCCCGATGCTTCCCCGTCGCTGGCCGATGGCGGCAACGGCGAATCTTCCTTCCGCGACACGCTGGTCCGGACCGACCGGACGGGCTCCGGCACCGTGCCGGTCGGCCGGCCCGCCAACAGCCAGATGGCCAACGGCCAGAAGGCGCCGCCCCTGCCGGCCGCGAAGCCGCCGGCTCCGATCCTGCTCGCCGACGGCACCCAGGTTCCCCTGCCCGCCGCCAAGCCGGTCACCCCGATCCGGCTGGCCGACGGCACCACCGTGCCGTTGCCCGCCGCCAAGCCACCCGCCACGCCGGAGACGCCGGTCCTGCTGGCGGAGGCCGCCCCGCCCCGCGCGCCGCTGCCCGGGCTGAAGCCGGCGGCGCCGGCCGTAACGCAAGGTATGGCGCAAGCCCCTGTCCCAAGCTCGAAAAAGGTGGCGGAGGCGGTGAAGGCGGTGACCTCCGACGATCCGACCGCGACGCGGGTGCTGGTCGCCTCGCAGCAGGTCGCCGGCCTGTCGGGCCACAGCTTCACCGCCATCCTGGCCCAGGCCACCCAGGAAAGCGGGCTGGACAGCGCCGCCAAGAACAGCCGCAGCTCTGCCGCCGGCCCGTTCCAGTTCCTGGAATCGACCTGGCTCGACCTGTTCCGCCGCCATGGCGCCGCCTATGGCCAGGGGGATCTCGCCTCGCAGATCCAGGTCCGCAACGGCGTGTCGAGCGTCATGGACCCGGCGGTCCGCCGCCAGATCCTGGAACTGCGCCATGACGTCGACCTGTCGGCCGGCATGGCCGCCCGCTATCTGGCCGAAGGGCGCGAGGCGCTGGAGAAGCGGCTGGGCCGCGGCGCCAGCGAATCGGAAAGCCGCATGGCCTATGTTCTGGGGTCGGGCGGCGCGGCGAAGCTGATTCGTGCCGCCGAATCGACGCCGGGCGCCGTCGCCGCCGACCTGTTGCCCAGCGCCGCGGCGGCCAATCACAATCTTTTCCACGACCGGTCCAGCGGCCGCGCCCTGACCGCGGCGGAAACGGTGGGCCGCCTGACCCGCCGCATGGAGATCGACCAGCGCGAGATGTTCGCGGCGATCGGCAGGGCGATGGACCAGCCGCGCCGCCTGGAAGAAGGCGGTACATCGCCGCTCAACCCCTATCAGTCGGTCTGACGCGGCAAGGCCAGTGGGAGGTCCGGCCGGCATTTTCGCCACACAACGCGGGGCTGCCCCGCGCGGACCGCTGCGGCCGAACGCATCGGCGGTGGGAATCCCCCTTGACCCGGCGGCCTTGGAAGGTCAGTTATTGCCGCGAAACTATTAGGACGGACATAAGGGCCTATGGCAAAGGAAGATCTGATCGAGTTTTCCGGGACCGTCGTCGAATTGCTTCCGAACGCGATGTTCCGGGTGAAGCTCGACAACGATCACGAGGTTCTGGCGCACACCTCCGGCAAGATGCGTAAGAACCGGATTCGTGTCCTGGCGGGCGACCGCGTCAATGTGGAAATGACGCCGTACGACCTGACCAAGGGCCGCATCACCTTCCGGTTCAAGTAGCATCCTTGCTGCATCGCGGTTCCCCGTGACGACCCCGCCCAAGGCGCCCCGGCTGGTGCTGGCTTCGGCCTCGCCCCGCCGGCTCGACCTGCTGCGCCAGATCGGCATCGTGCCCGACGCGGTCGATCCGGCCGATCTCGACGAAACGCCGCTGCGCGACGAACTCCCGCCCCAGCACGCCCTGCGTCTGGCGGCGGAGAAGGCGTCGTGCGTCGCCGCGCGCCATCCCGACTCGTGGATTCTCGCCGCCGACACCGTGGTCGCCTGCGGCCGCCGCATCCTGCCCAAGGCCGAACGGGAGGAGGAGGCGCGGCGCTGCCTGTCCCTGCTGTCCGGCCGGCGTCACCGGGTGATTGGCGGCATCGTCCTGCTGGTCCCCGGCACGGAGCAGGAGGGGGGCGGCCACCGCAGGATCGACCGGTTGGTCCGCACCGACGTCACCTTCAAGGTGCTCGACCGGTCGGAAACCGACGCCTACATCGCGTCCGGCGAATGGCAGGGCAAGGCCGGCGGCTATGCCATCCAGGGCCGGGCGGGGGCGCTGGTGCGCTGGATCGGCGGCTCCTACAGCAACGTCGTCGGGCTTTCCCTGCACGAGGTCGCCGGCATGCTGCACGGCGCCGGCTTCCCTCCCGCTCCCCCTTCCCCCTCCGCTCCATGAGCAGGCTCGAGCTGCTGGTCGACCGCGACGGTCCGCTGACGCGGGCGGCGGTGCTGGCCGACGGCCGCCTGACCGACCTGCACATCGACCACGCCGACCGCCCGTCGCTGCTGGGCGCCGTCATCCTCGGCCGGGTGGAGCGGATCGCCACCGGCCTGAACGGCGCCTTCGTCGATCTTGGTGACGGCCTGAGTGGCGGCCTCTCGGGCCTGCTGCCGGCCGCCGACGTGCGCCGCCCCGTCCTCGACGACGACGCCCCCCATTCCCGCCCTCATTCCCATTCCAACCGGCCGGGCGCCAAGCCGGCGCCGATCGGCGCCCTGCTGCGCACCGGCCAGCCGGTCCTGGTGCAGGTGAAGGCCGACGCCACCGGGTCCAAGGGTCCGTCGCTGACGATGGACATCACCCTGCCCGGCCGTTTCCTGGTGCATGCCCCGCTCGGCCGCGACATCGCGGTGTCGAAGCGCCTCGGCTCCGGCCCGGAGCGCGCCGCGCTGGCCCAGCGCATCGAACAGCTCGTCACCGGCGCCGGCTGGATCCTACGCGCCGGGGCGGCCCGGATGCCCGACGAGCTGCTGGCCGCCGAGTCGGAGGCGCTGCACCTGCAATGGCGCGCCATCCGCGACGACGCCCGCGCCGGCGCCGCCCCGCGCCTGCTGCATCCCGGCCCCGATGCCCCGACCCGCGCCCTGATCGAACAGGGCGCCGCCGTCCCCGCCGCCATCCTGGTCGACGACCCGGCCCCGGCCGGCGGGATCAGAATCGGCGACGGGCTGCTGCTGTCGGGCTTGCGCGACTGGTGCGGCCGCCACGCCCCCGACCTGCTGCCGCGGCTGGGCGCCCACAGGGAGTCGCAGCGCCTGTTCGACCTGCGCGACCTCGACGGCGCCATCGCCGAGCTTCTCGACGTCCGGGTGCCGCTGCCGCTCGGCGGCTCGCTGGTGATCGAGCGGACGGAGGCGCTGACGGTGGTCGACGTCAATGCCGGCGAGCGCGGCAACCCGCTGGAGGTCAACCTCGACGCCGCGGCGGAGATCGCCCGCCAGCTTCGCCTGCGCAACGTCGGCGGCATCGTGGTGGTGGATTTCGTCAACATGCGCAGCCGCGGCGACGCCGAGCGCGTGCTGGCCGCCCTGTCGCAGGCGGTGGAAAGCGACCCGGTCCAGACCCAAGTTTACGGCATGTCCAAACTGGGCTTGGTCGAACTGACCCGCGCCCGCCGCGGCACGCCGCTGGCAGCCCTGCTGCGGCCCTGACCGCCTACAGTCCGTACGGAGGATTTTCCTTGTCCGATCCCCAATCCCCCGGCGCCCCGCAGCGCCCGCAAACCCATGCCGCGGCCCATGCCGGCGCCAAGGCGGCATCCGACTGCCCGATCTGCGGCCGGCCGACCGAACCGGCCACCCGCCCCTTCTGTTCCAAGCGCTGCGCCGACATCGACCTGTCGCGCTGGCTGGGCGGCGTCTACCGCATCGAAGGCCCGGAAAGCCCAGGCAATCCGGGCGGATCCGACCCCGACGACGGGCTGTGAGAGGGGGCTGAATTTTTTTGAATTTTCCTCTGGACAGCCCGTCCGAACCTCTCTAAAAAGCGCCCCACACGACGCGCCGCACCGACCGAAACGGTCACCCACCAAGCGGCGCCGGATGCCCAGGTAGCTCAGTTGGTAGAGCAGGGGACTGAAAATCCCCGTGTCGGCGGTTCGACTCCGTCCCTGGGCACCATTCTCCCTCTTTTAAAATCAATGGGTTGGACATTGGAGGCGAAGCCACTTAGGCTTTTACGCCTGTTATGCTGTGTCCGCTCGAACCCGCAGAAGTCCTAGCCCGCCCGAACGCGCCCACATGGGAAAGGGGCTTGCGGTCCATGATTGGGCCGTCTGCTTCAAGCTCTTGATCACGAGCTGCGTCAAGCTACGCACCTCCGACACCACGGTCTTCACATCCTCGGCGATCCGTTCGTTCTGCTGGACGATGGCCGTCATGCTGGCCGATGTCTCCGCCTACGCCTGGGCGGTGACCCGCAGGGCCTCCACCACCGTGGCGGCATCGGGGCCGGGCAGTGGATGTCGGGACCAAATCCAAAGGCCCATCACACCGCCGATCACCAGTAAAGCCGTGATCTGGGCGGCCGGCGACAGGATGGCGATGCGGGCGAGCGTATCGTCAACGTCGGGCAGCGACAGAGTGTCCATCGTGGCGAAGATTCAGAAACGACGAAGCCCCGCAACGGATTTCTCCGGCGGGGTTTCGGTCAGTGACACCTTGGGCGGTGCATGGCGTCAACGACTGCAGGGGAATCCTTTTCAAACCCTTAACCAATCGATTTTGCCGACTTGAACGATCATCATGTCTTCGAACCTCCTGCCGCCGCTACGAGTGCATCATCGACAACATGAACGCACGTTTTCCGGTAATGCATTGATAATGCTGCGTTCCAGCCCCTGCGAGTCCACACCGTGTTGACACTGTCCACACGAACGCCATATACGCAGTGTCAACACACCGGGCCGCGATCACCAGCGGCTCCCTTGCCTGGAGGCCGGGCGAATGCTGAGAAACCAAGATACGGACGCGCAATCCGTCACGATCAACATGCGGGTGCCGCCGAACAAGCGCGATGTGATCGACCGCGCCGCCAAGCTGGCTGGCAAGACTCGCACCGAGTTCGTCATCGAGGCCGCCTTCCACGCGGCTGAGGACGCCCTGCTGGACCAGCGGGTATTCTACCTGGACGACGCCAGCCACAAGCGGTTTCTGGAGATGCTGGACGAACCCGTCGGCGACATCGACCGGCTCCGCGCCCTGATGGCCGGGAAAGCCCCGTGGGAGAAGTGACGCCGCCTGGGCCTGAAGCCACCATCACCGGCCCGACTCCCTTGACCGAAGCCCACGATCTGGGCCGGTTCGATTCCGGTGTTCCGGTCCTGAATGACTGGCTTCGGAAACGGGCGCTAAAGAGCCACGTCTCCGGCGGATCGCGTGTGTTCGTGGTCTGCCAGGGGAACACCGTCATTGCCTATTACTGCCTTGCTATGGGCGCCATATTCCATGAACAAGCCACCGGAAAGGTCCGGCGGAACATGCCGGACCCGGTGCCGGTCGTGGTCCTGGGGCGGCTGGCGGTGGACCGGCACTGGTCCGGCAAGGGCCTCGGTTCGGCCCTGCTGCGGGACGCGGTGCGCAAGGCGCTGAAGGCGGCGGAACTGGCTGGGACACGCGCCATGCTGGTTCACGCCAAGGACGACACGGCCAAGGCGTTCTACCAAAGGCACGGCTTCACGCCGTCGCCCGTCGTTCCTCTCACGCTGATGGTGACGCTCGACGACCTGGAAAAGGCGATGGGCCGCTGAGCCACGACGGATTAGGATAACTCCATGCCTCTCCACTCACACCACCCGCCGATCAAGCCAACATAGCCCCGGCAGCGCTGCCCGCCGTTGGGCAGGGCGCACCGGGGCGTTGTGCTTGAGAGGCATGATGTTCAAGGACATGACGCGCGCCCGCCGTCGGCAGGATCGGGCGCGTATGGTGGCACGCGCGAGGCGGCTCTATCCCGATCAGGACGTACCCCAGCAACTCGCTGACAACTTGGCAGTCTGTAGCTGCTGGATGTGCGGTAATCCGCGGCGTTGGCATGGGGAGTTGACCATGCAGGAAATCCGGCGGGCCTCTCACGACCGCTATAGCGAATGAAACAGGAAGGGCCGCCCCCTACCGGGCGGCCCTTTCTCGTTCCGCCGGATTGTCGCACCGCCAAGGGCTACGTGCTCGTCGTTGCGAACACAGCCCAATTCAATTCCTGGGACAAACACGTGTGGTGGCGGGCACGGCCGAGACGACCGCGAACAGCTTGCCGGAGGGCGGCTGGCTCCGCCTCCCGGCCGGCGAAGGCACCAAGGGGCCGCGCCTGTTCGATTGGGCCTACCTGGAGTTGGCCGACCTCGATCCCGAGGAGCTCGGAGCGCCGCCCGGTTTGGGTATCTGGACTCGGTGCCTGCTGATCCGGTGCCGGCCCGGGTCGAAGGACGGCGCTGGGCGATCGAGGATGCCTTCGAGACGGCGAAGAATGAACTTGGGTTGGACCATCACGAGCCCCGGAGCTGGCACCGCCACATCTCGCTGGTCATGCTCGCCTTTGCCTTGCTCGCCGTGATCCGCCACAGGGCGGAGACGGTCTCCGCCCCCAAAAAACGATGCGCAAAGAAACCCCGCCATGGTCCGATGGTCGATGCAGGAGATCCGGCGTGTCGCCAACCGTCTGGCCCAGCGCCACATCGAACCTGCCTGCGTGATCGCATGGTCTGTATGGAGACGATGCCACCAAACTGTCACAAAGGACGCTCACATCAGGCAAAAGCTGCAACTGTAATTCTAGTAAAACTCCTGTAGAAATTCAAAATCAAACAATTCCAAGTGGTGTAAAATTCCTGCATCAGAGGTTCTATTCCATCCATGAACACAGCCCTCTTTTGAAGGCACAAGATTTGAATGGTGTGCTTCCGTCAAACCAACTGTCCGTACTCTCCCCACTTCGCCTAACGTATCAACATATCTCTGTGGACGTGCGGCAGGTTGCCTCGGGGTGAGGAAAACGCT
>NZ_JAENHM010000034.1 GCF_016595245.1 Azospirillum endophyticum | reverse complement strand
ATCTCCAATATCTGGGCAACCACACCGCGTGCGGCTACCCCGAGTCCCTAACAGCCTCTAATTTACGCCGATGCTTCTCATCCGGTTTCCGACATATAGGCTCACCCGAAAAAATCCCAAATTCCGACTGTCAGGAACGGGAAGGCGCACACTGCCGCCAACACCACCAGTACGGTAGCGACGAATACGCCGACCTCGCTTGCAGTGGTGATGCCGAGCCGGATGCAGCCCAGGATCAGCAAGGCGATGGCGAGCGTCGGAGCCGCCTGCAGGAAGCTGCTCCAGACCACGCGGACGGGCGCCCGAGTCTTGCCGCCCTCATAGCCGCGGCGGACGGCGAGGATGTAGACGACCACCATCAGGGCCATCGCCACCGGCAGTCTGGGAACGATGCCGGCGGCGAACAGGCGGGAAATGGATACGTTCGAGACCGAGACATAGACCAGCATGGCGATGGCCGGTGGAATGATGTTCGGTAGGATCGACGATACCGCGGTGATGGCGCAGGAGAAGGCCGGCGAATAGCCGCGCTTGATCATCTCCGGCACCGCGACCTTGGTGGTGCTCGCCGCGTCGGCCGAATGGGCGCGTTTCGACATCCAGGCGAACGCCATCGGGCCGGGCTATATCACCACCGACATGAACGCGGCCTTGCTTCAGGATGCCGCCTTCGATGCCTGGGTGAAGAACAGCAACCCGGCCCAACGCTGGGGCCAACCGGAGGAATTGGCCGGGACCGCGGTTTATCTGGCGTCGTCGGCGTCGAACTACGTCAACGGACAGATCATCTATGTCGATGGCGGCTGGCTGGCCGTCCTGTAACGCAATCGCCCTTGTCGCGCGATGGCCGGGAACCGGAGGATGCGGTTTCCGGCCGCACCGGGGCAGTCGGCGGCGGCGCTGCCGACTGCCGGACCCACACGTGCCGCCCCGGGTCGATTGAGCCGGGGCGTTCGTGCGTCCGAGATTTGCGCATCCGGGCGATACCGTCGCAGACCGCTGGAGCGCCAGCCATCCTCGCACCCAGATCTTGGCTTTTCCGCCTGGGTCACGGTTCAGGCGTTTCCGCTTGAATCGTGACCCACGCTTTAGAACCGGTAGCCGATCGAGGTGAAGACGCTGTGGTCCCTGTCGTCGTGTCCGAACTTGCCGTCATAGCCGACCTGCCATGCCACGGCGCCGCTCAGCAGCGTGACGCCGGCACCGGCCCGCAGCCCGTCCCGCTCCGGCGTGCCGAAGGTCCGGCTCACCGTGCCCAGGCTGCTGGTGGTGCGGTTGGCGAGCGTGGCGGCCAACGTCTCGGCCCCGCGTACCCGGTTCCATTCGTAGCTCAGGCGGGCCTGCGGGATGATCGACGCACGCTCCGTCTCGAAGCGGTGGGCGACCTGCCCGCCGAACTCCCAGCTCCAGCCGCGCTGCGTCTGGCTCGGCAGGATGCCGTTCAGGTGGATGGCTTCCGCTTCCGTGTAGCCGTCGATGGTGGCGCGGGTGTAGCGCGCCGCCGCGACCGGGCCGAACGACCATGCGCCTTCGCCGAGATCATAGCCGCCGTCGACGCCGACAGACCAGCTGCGCCCCTTGGTCTCGCCGCGGGCGGTCAGGCCGTAGGCGCCGGTGTTGCGGGCGATCTTGTCGTAATTGTCGAAGGAATAGGTGCCCGACAGGCTTCCGAAGAAGCCGTTGTAGCTTCCCGCGACATAGGGGCTGATCGAGGCGGAGCGCACCTTGGCGCTGCCGGTGTCGCCGAAGGACAGGCTGTTGCGGGCGCCGCCCACGGCGAAGCCGGCGACGAGATTGTCGGTGATCCGGATGTCGGCGCCGACCTGCCCGTTGCGGGAGTCGGTGTCGGCACCGGTCGCCGAGCCGGTATCGTCGATGCGGTTGAAGCCCAGCTGCCCGCCGACCCAGCCGCTGATGGCCGGACCGCTGCCGGCCGGGCCGCCGCCGCCTTCGCCGGGGCTGCCGAGGAAGCGCAGGCCGTTCAGGTGGCTGCGCACCGAGCGCGACGCCGCATCGGCCATCGCCACCGACGCGTTGCCCAGGCCGCGCGCCAGCGGCAGGGCGGTCTGGCGCAGCGATTCGATGGCGAGCGGATCGACGTAGGTCGGCAGGGTCAGCCGGTAGACCAGCAGCATCGTGTCGACATTGGCCCCGGCATCATAGGCGGCGCCGACCTGATAGCCGTTGCGGGTCAGGAAGTCGTTGTCGTTGCCGACGAACAGGAAGAAGTCATCCGGCTTGGCGGCGTCGAGCGCCGGCAGCAGCCCCATCGCTTCCCACTTTTCCGACAGCAGGTTGGCGTCCTGCGCGCCGCCATTGTGCAGCCCGAACTTCGCCAGCTGGCCGTTGTTGTTGATGCTGAGGAACTGGGTGTAGGACACCGGCGTCACCGCCGCCACCAGATTGCCGCCGGGGGCGACCGGGGTGGTGCCCTCATAGGCGGTGCCGACCAGGTTGGTGGCGTTCGACACGTCGACGATGTCGATGCTGCGGTAGAGCGAGTTGGTGCCGCTCAGCCCCTGGCCGTTGTTGCTGTCGCGCGACAGGACGAGGAACTGCTTGTCGTTCAGCGCCAGCATCTCGCTCTGCGCCGCGACCAGCGTGCTGCTTCCGGAGCGGAAGGTGGGCAGCGGCACGACGTAATGGCCGATCAGCGCCGGGCTGTCCGGGTTGCTGGACACATCATAGATCAGCAGGCGGGTGTTGCGCCGGGTGGCGCTGTTGCCGCCGGTGCCGCCGTCCTGGCGGGTGGCGCTCTGCAGCAGCGTCGCCAGCTTGGTCTTGTCCGGCGTCAGCGACAGGCCTTCCAGCCCCTGGTTGTTCTGCCGTCCGGTAACCGGGTCGGCCGGGGTCGGTGCCGGCTGTCCGGCGGCGGGGTTGTTGGACGCGAAGTCGAGCCCGCCGTTGCGCACCGGCAGCAATGCTGCCGGCGGCTGCACCGCCGAGATCATCCGGCCGTTGGCCGAGAAATGGTAGATGTAGGGTCCGTATTCGTCGCTGATGTAGAAGCTGCCGTCGGCCAGCCGGGCGATGCCCTCGGTGTCGAGGCTGACCTTGCCGTTGACGGCCTGCGGCAGGACCGGCAGGCCGCCGGCCGCGGCGCGCAGGCCGGTGCGCGGCTGCGGATCGAGACCGGTGGTGACGGCGCCGTTCGCTTCCGTCAGCAGGGTGGTGTCGAGCAGGCTCAAGCCGATCTGCGACTGCTGCCCGCTGCCGGCGGCCAGCGCCGCGCTGCCGTAGTAGGGGGTCAGCGCCAGGGCCAGCGTGTTGAAGCGCGGTCGGTAGTCGGTGGTGCCGACGACGTTGTAGCCTCGGTCGGGCAGGGCGTACATGATGCCGCTGTAGCTATCGCCGGTGCGCCGCCAGGACTTGGCGTCGAAGGTCAGACCCGACATCGAGCCGAAGGTCTCGCCATACTTGTCGCGGGTGGCGGAACCGATTCGGCCGACGCCGACCAGACCCTGGTTGGCGAAGCTGGAGCCGCCGACCGTCACGCTGTCCACGGTCTGGGCGGAGGCGACCCCCATCGCGACGCCGAAGGTGGACAGGACGAGAGAGGCGAGGCCAGTGGCGGACAGCAGCGCCGTCCTCAACCGTCCCGCGCGGTGTGTCGTCTGCATTGAAAAGAACCCCCCGATTGAAACCCAAGCGAATTCCAAAGGGGGTATTAGGCGCGGGCGCGTGACGCCGTCGTGTCGACTGCGTGACGTGTCGATGACGTTTTCGGAAAGGGGATCAGTCGGCCCGCAGCCCCCGTGCCTGGAATTGTCCGCGCACCCGCTCGACAAGCTCGCGCGACGGCGGTTCGGTGTCGGTCAGCATGTATTTGCGCCCCAGCGCCTTCCACTTGTGCTCGCCCATCTTGTGGAAGGGCAGCACGTCGACCCGGTCGACCACGCCCAGCCCGGCGACGAACTCGGCCAGCCCGTCGATCTCGGCTGCGCCGTCGGTCAGGTTGGGCACCAGCACGTAGCGCAGCCAAATGCGCTTGTTCAGCCCGGCCAGCCGCTCGGCGAATTCCAAGGTGGGGCGCAGCGGAACGCCGGTCAGCTGACGGTAGGTCTTTTCGGAAAAGGCCTTGATGTCGAGGAGGACGAGATCGACGTCCTCCAGCAGGTGGTCGTCGGCATGGTTGCCGAGGAAGCCGGAGGTGTCGAGCGCGGTGTGCAGGCCCAGCGCCTTCGCCCCGCGCAGGATGGCGGCGGTGAATTCCGGCTGCACCAGCGGCTCGCCGCCGCTCAGCGTCAATCCGCCATGGGCGCGTTGCAGGAAGGTGGCATAGAGCGCGATGTCGTCGAGAACTTCCGCGGAGGTGGTCCGCGTCCCGTCATGCATGTGCTGGGTGTCGGGGTTGTGGCAGTAGAGGCAGCGCAGCGGGCAACCCGACATGAACAGCACATAGCGGATCCCCGGCCCATCCACCGTGCCGCCGGTCTCTACCGAATGGACCCAGCCGGAAACGGAGCCGGGGCGGGGGACGGGGGAAGACTGGGTCATACTTCAGGAATCCGATTTCAAAACTCTGCAGTCCCCGGTACGCCCTCTCCCGTCCCGGGAGAGGGAGGGGACCCGCCGAAGGCGGGGAGGGTGAGGGGCAGGGCAAGACTCCCGAACCGTATGGTTCCTTGCCTCACCCCTCACCCTTCCCATGCTCCGCATGGGCCCCTTCCCTCTCCCGGGGCGGGAGAGGGGACCGAGCCCTTGACGTCCCTCAATGCTTGTCGTGGAACGTCCGGCTGATGACGTCGAGCTGCTGCTCGCGCGTCAGCTTGATGAAGTTCACGGCATAGCCGGACACCCGGATGGTCAGCTGCGGATACAGCTCCGGATGGTCCATGGCGTGCAGCAGCGTCTCGCGGTCGAAGACGTTGACGTTGATGTGGTGGCCGCCCTGGGCGGCATAGCCGTCCAGCATGCCGACCAGATTGCTCACCCGCTCGTCTTCGGTCCGGCCGAGAGCGCCGGGGACGATGGTGAAGGTGTAGCTGATGCCGTCCTGCGCATGGGCGTAGGGCAGCTTGGCCACGCTGGCCATCGACGCGATGGCGCCCTTCTTGTCCCGCCCGTGCATCGGGTTGGCGCCCGGCGCGAAGGGCTGGCCGGCCTTGCGGCCGTCCGGCGTGTTGCCGGTCTTCTTGCCGTAGACCACGTTGGAGGTGATCGTCAGCACCGACTGGGTCGGCATCGCATTCCGGTAGGGCTTCTGCTTGCGCAGCGCCGTCATGAAGCGCTCGACCGCCCAGATGGCGATGTCGTCGACCCGGGCGTCGTTGTTGCCGAAGGCCGGATAGTCGCCGTCGATCTCGAAGTCGGTGGCGAGGCCGTTGGCGTCGCGGATGACCTTCACCTTGGCGTGCTTGATTGCCGACAGGCTGTCCGCCACCACGCTGAGGCCGGCGATGCCGCAGGCCATGGTGCGCAGGATGTCGCGGTCGTGCAGCGCCATCTCCATCCGCTCGTACATGTACTTGTCGTGCATGTAGTGGATGGCGTTCAGCGCGTTCATGTAGACCTTGGCCAGCCATTCCATCATCGGCTCGAAGCGGGCCATGACCTCGTCATAGTCCAGCACGTCGCCGGTGATCGGCGCGAAGGCCGGGCCGACCTGCTCGCCCGAAACCTCGTCCTTGCCGCCGTTGATGGCGTACATCAGCGTCTTGGCCAGGTTGGCGCGGGCGCCGAAGAACTGCATCTGCTTGCCGATGCGCATGGCCGAGACGCAGCAGGCGATGCCGTAATCGTCGCCCCAATAGCCGCGCATCAGGTCGTCGCTCTCGTATTGGACCGAGCAGGTCTTGATCGAGGTGTCGGCGCAGAAGCGCTTGAAGCCGTCCGGCAGCTTCTCCGACCACAGGACCGTCAGGTTCGGTTCCGGCGCCGGACCCAGGTTGTGCAGGGTCTGCAGCATGCGGAAGTTGGTCTTGCTGACCAGCGTCCGGCCGTCCAGCCCCATGCCGCCCAGGCATTCGGTCACCCAGGTCGGGTCGCCCGAGAACAGCTGGTCGTATTCCGGCGTGCGCAGGAAGCGGACCAGACGCAGCTTCATGACGAAGTGGTCGATCATCTCCTGGGCTTCGGCCTCGGTGATGACGCCGTCGCGCAGGTCGCGGTCGATGTAGATGTCGAGGAAGCTGGACACCCGGCCCAGCGACATTGCCGCGCCGTTCGCTTCCTTCACCGCCGCCAGATAGGCCAGATAGGTCCACTGCACCGCCTCGCGGCCGGTGGCGGCCGGACGCTTGACGTCGAAGCCGTAGGAGGCGGCCATCTGGACCAGCTCCTTCAGCGCGCGGATCTGCTCGGAGATCTCCTCGCGCAGGCGGAGCACGTCCTCGTCGATCCGGCTGACTTCCAGCGAGGCCAGCTGGGCCTTCTTGTCCTTGATCAGGAAATCGGCGCCGTAGAGCGCCAGCCGGCGATAGTCGCCGATGATGCGGCCGCGGCCGTAGGCGTCGGGCAGGCCGGTGATGACACCGGACTTGCGGCAGCGCAGCATCTCGGGCGTGTAGACATCGAACACGCCGTCGTTGTGCGTCTTGCGCAGGACCGGGAACACCTCCTCCAGCTTGGGAGACGGGGTGTAGCCGTAGGCCTCCAGCCCGGTCTTGACCATGCGCCAGCCGCCGAACGGCATGATCGCGCGCTTCAGCGGCTTGTCGGTCTGCAGGCCGACGATGACCTCCAGCTCGCGGTCGATGTAGCCGGCGGCGTGCGAGGTGATGGAGGCGAAGACCTCCGTATCGGCGTCCAGCACGCCGCCCTTGGCGGCGCGTTCCTGCTTCAGCAGGTCGGTGACCTTGGCGAACAGCGCGGTGGTGCGGGCGGTGGGACCGGCGACGAAGCCGGCATCGCCTTCATAGGGGCACAGGTTGCGCTGGATGAAATCGCGGACGTCGACCGAGCGGCGCCAGACGCCCGGGGCGAAACCGCGCCAGGGGTCGGCGGCGGACTGCTGCTCCGTAGCCTGGGCAAGTCCGTCCATCAGCAGGGTGTCCATGATGACTCCTCAGAGATATAGCCGTCGGCGCGGGTCAATGGCCGTGTCGGCGGTCTCGTGGTGCCCGCGAACCGGCGGGGCGATTGGAAGCATAGGCGCGCTGGGCGCCGAAATCCTTGATACACGTCATATTTTCAGCGCAGGCGCGCCGCGGTCGATGACTTGCGATGTCTCGCTCGATGCCGGTGTTTGCGCCCGCTCTGTAGTTTTACTACATACTCCTGAGGAAGGTTCCGGGCAAGGCGGCGCGCCCCGGCATTTTGTCGCAGGGCGGGGCTCGATCGGTTGGAAATCCTTGGAAAGTGGGGGCTGCGGCGGCGACGGAATCGGTCGTTTGCAGCGCTGTATATGTAGCTTTGCTACATGTGCTAGGCTGCCCCACACTCATTAGGGAGCGACCCCAAGAATGCTGGCGAGAATCGCCGCCGTCCGCGACCAGATCCGGCCTTCGGAACGCAAGCTGGCCGACTATGCGATGGCCCATCCGGGCGACGTCATCAACCTGTCCATGGCCGAACTGGCCGACCGGGTCGGGGTGAGCGAGCCGACGGTGGCGCGTTTCTGTGCCGCGCTCGGTTGCCGGGGCTTCCGCGAATTCAAGATCAAGCTGGCCCAGGACATCGCCGGCGGCATGCCTTTCCTGCATCAGGATCTGTCGGCAAGCGGGGAGTTGGATGCCGATGGCGCGGTGCCCGGAGCGGTGTTGGCCGGCAAGCTGTTCGACCGCACCATCGCAACGCTGATGCAGGTGCGCAACAACCTGCCGGTCCTGGCGGTGGACAGCGCGGCCGATGTTCTGGCCTCGGCCCGCCGGATCGAGTTCTACGGCTCCGGCAATTCCGGCACGGTGGCGGAGGACATCCAGCGCAAGTTCTTCCGGCTGGGCATGCCGACGGTCGCCTACACCGACTCCCACGTCTATTTCGCGTCCGCCCTGACGCTGGCGAAGGGCGATGCCGTGGTGGCGGTGTCCAGCACCGGCCGCACCCGCGACATCCTCGACGCGGTGCAGAACGCCCGCAAGGCCGGCGCCGACGTGGTGGCGCTGACCCGGTCGGGTTCGCCGCTGGCGGAGATGGCGACCGTCAGCCTCGTCGCCGATATCGCCGACGATTTCGACATCCATTCGCCGATGACCGTCCGCATCGCCCATCTCGTGCTGGGCGACATCCTGTCGATCGCCGTCGCCCTGCGCATGGGCGATACCCTGCAGGACCGGCTGAAGCGCCACGACCGGGCCGTGGATGCCCATGTCTCGGACACTGTGTCGGACCGGGCCGGCGATAGTTAAGACAGGTCAGAGGTTCCGCCGGGGCCCACAAGCCAGGCGTGGTTCTACAAAAAGCCCTTGGAGAGAAAATAATCCTATAAACTGTCGCGAGCTTCACTGCTCGTCGAGTGCCGCCAATGGTCCCCGACAATCATGCCGCTGCCGGCGGCCGTTCTTCGGGGGCCGGGTCCGCCCGAATCCCGGCGGCCGCCGGTCGGATGGAACGGCGGCGGGATCCGTGTTCCACCCTGTTCCACCCGTTCGGCGACCCTCCGACCCCGATCTGCCGCTGCATGGAACGGCGGCCGGAGGCATGTTTCACGATGTACCATCCCTCCAGTTACCCGACGCCCCGGACGGAGTTTTCCCAAGGCAGACCCCGCCTGCACCGCGAGGCAGGCGATCGGGACCTCTTATCGGCCGCCTGGCAGCTTCGCGCCTTCGCGTGCGTAGATCTGGATCGGCCGGCAATCCTCGTCGAGGGTGACCACCAGCGCGCCCGGCTGGTCTTTCAAATACACCCAGCCATCCCAGCGGACGATCGTGTCGCGATATTCGTCGCGATAGATGCCGTAGTTGAAGCCCCGGATGTTGTCGGCCGGCAGGTGCATCCCGGTCAGGACCGCCGCCGTCTGCGGGTTGCAGTCGTTGGTCACGTGGCGGTTGAGCACGGCGAGCAGCGCCGGGTCGGGTTGTGCCACTGGTGGCGGAGAAATATAGGTGGCGCAGGCGGAGGTCAGCAGGGTCAGCGCGCCGGCCGTGGCGGCAAGCGCGATGTTCGGCGTTTTCATGAAGGACACCATCCGCTTTCATTGTCTTTCGGAAGATATGGGGGCTTGCCGCCGCGACGTCGATTGCACGTTCGTCAAGCCTCCTGCGTCATGTTCGCCGACCCGGACCGATCGCGGCGCGCAGCCCTTGCCCCTCGTCCGGCTTTGGCGCAAGAGGTGACGGCAGACCGTCCCTGCACCGTTCACGCTGCGGAGTGCCATTCCAGATGACGACCGATCAGAACAAGGCCGACCAGGCCGCCGCCTTCGTTCCGACCTGCGACCTGTTCGACCGCTTCAAGGACGACGCCCGCTATCTCCTGCCGGGCTTCCGCGACTTCGGTGCCGTCACCCGCTTCTCGGGCGAGGTCGTCACCGTGAAGTGCCTGGAGGACAATTCCCGCGTGAAGGAGTTGCTGGCGACTTCCGGCCAGGGCCGTGTCCTGGTGGTGGATGGGGCCGGCAGCCTGCGTTGCGCCTTGATGGGGGACATGATCGCCGCCTCCGCCGTCAGGAACGGCTGGGCCGGCGTGGTGATCTGGGGCTGCGTCCGCGACGTGGCGGAATTGGCGGCGCTGCCGCTCGGCATCAAGGCGCTGGCATCGATCCCGCGCGCCTCGACCCGCCGCGACCAGGGGCTGGTCGACGTTCCGGTGGAACTGCCGGGGGGCGCGGTCCTGCCCGGAGATATCCTGGTCGCCGACGAGGACGGCATCGTCCTGCTGACGGCCGAGCAGGCTGCCGCCCTCAAGTAAAGCAGGGGTATCGAAGTGGTCATACCAAGCGCCGGTAATACCAGTGCAAAAAGAGAGGCCGCTTCATCCTGCTCGCTTCACATAAGCGGGGCGGCCCCTTGCGCTTTCATTTAAGCAGGCATATAAACCCGCCATGAGTTCAAGCGGGCCGTCTCACGGTTCCCATCCACGGGCCGGCCTTTCATTTATGAGGAACCCTGCCGTGCTCGAAGCCTACCGCCAGCACGCGGCCGAACGCGCCGCCCTCGGAATCCCGGCCCTGCCCCTCACCGCGAAGCAGACGTCGGAACTGATCGACCTGCTGAAGGCGCCGCCGGCCGGCGAGGAGGCCTTCCTCCTCGACCTCATCACCCACCGCGTTCCGGCCGGCGTCGATGACGCCGCCCGTGTCAAGGCCGGTTTCCTGGCCGCCGTCGCCAAGGGCGCCGACAGCTCGCCGCTGATCTCCAAGGTCAAGGCGACCGAGCTGCTGGGCACCATGCTGGGCGGCTTCAACGTCCAGCCGCTGATCGACCTGCTGCCGGACGCCGAATGCGGCACCGCCGCCGCGGAAGGCCTGAAGAAGACCCTGCTGGTGTTCGACTTCTTCCACGACGTCAAGGAACTGGCCGACAAGGGCAACGCCAACGCCAAGGCGGTCCTGCAGTCCTGGGCCGATGCCGAGTGGTTCACCTCGCGTCCGGAAGTCCCGGCGTCGCTGACCCTGACGGTCTTCAAGGTGTCGGGCGAGACCAACACCGACGACCTGTCGCCGGCCCCCGACGCCTGGAGCCGCCCGGACATCCCGCTGCACGCGCTCGCCATGCTGAAGAACCCGCGCCCGGGCATCGATGCCGACGAGCCGGGCCAGCGCGGCCCGACCAAGCAGCTGGAAGAGCTGAAGAAGAAGGGCAACCTGATCGCCTATGTCGGCGACGTGGTCGGCACCGGCTCCTCGCGCAAGTCCGCCACCAACTCGGTGCTGTGGTTCACCGGTGAGGACATTCCCTTCGTCCCGAACAAGCGGTTCGGCGGTGTCTGCCTCGGCACCAAGATTGCCCCGATCTTCTTCAACACCATGGAAGACGCCGGCGCCCTGCCCATCGAACTCGACGTCAACAAGATGGAGATGGGCGACGTCATCGAGCTGCGCCCCTATGAGGGCAAGGCGCTGAAGAACGGCGAGGTCATCGCCGAGTTCACCGTGCGCTCCGAGGTGATCTTCGACGAGGTGCGTGCCGGCGGCCGCATTCCGCTGATCATCGGCCGCGGCCTGACCACCCGTGCCCGCGAGGCGCTCGGCCTCCCGGCTTCGGAGCTGTTCCGCCAGCCGGCCTCCCCGGCCGACACCGGCAAGGGCTACACCCTGGCCCAGAAGATGGTCGGCCGTGCCTGCGGCCTGCCGGAAGGCAAGGGCGTGCGTCCGGGCACCTATTGCGAGCCGAAGATGACCACGGTGGGGTCGCAGGACACCACCGGCCCGATGACCCGCGACGAGCTGAAGGACCTGGCCTGCCTGGGCTTCTCGGCCGATCTGGTGATGCAGTCCTTCTGCCACACCGCCGCCTATCCCAAGCTGGTGGACGTCAAGACCCACCACGAGCTGCCCGACTTCATCTCGACCCGCGGCGGCGTCAGCTTGCGTCCCGGCGACGGTGTCATCCATTCCTGGCTGAACCGTCTGCTGCTGCCGGACACCGTCGGCACCGGCGGCGACAGCCACACCCGCTTCCCGATCGGCATCAGCTTCCCGGCCGGTTCCGGTCTGGTCGCCTTCGCCGCCGCCACCGGCGTCATGCCGCTGGACATGCCGGAATCGGTGCTGGTCCGCTTCAAGGGCGAGATGCAGCCGGGCGTCACCCTGCGTGACCTCGTCAACGCCATCCCGCTCTACGCGATCAAGGCCGGCCTGCTGACGGTCGAGAAGAAGGGCAAGAAGAACATCTTCTCCGGCCGCGTGCTGGAGATCGAGGGTCTGCCGGACCTGAAGGTGGAGCAGGCCTTCGAGCTGACCGACGCCTCGGCCGAGCGTTCGGCGGCGGGCTGCACCGTGCTCCTGAACAAGGAGCCGATCATCGAGTACATGACCTCCAACGTCACGCTGATGAAGTGGATGATCGCCAACGGGTACGCCGACGCGCGCACCCTGGAGCGCCGCATCAAGGCGATGGAGGCCTGGATATCCTCCCCGCAGCTGTTGAAGCCGGACGCCGATGCCGACTATGCCGCGGTGATCGAGATCGATCTGGCCGACATCAAGGAACCGATCCTGGCTTGCCCGAACGATCCGGACGACGTGAAGACGCTGTCCGAGGTCGCCGGCGACAAGATCGACGAGGTGTTCATCGGCTCCTGCATGACCAACATCGGCCATTTCCGCGCCGCCGGTAAGATCCTCAACGGCAAGTCGGACATCCCGACCCGCCTGTGGATCGCGCCGCCGACCAAGATGGACGCGATGATGCTGACCGAGGAGGGCTATTACGCCACCCTCGGCAGGGCCGGCGCCCGCATGGAGATGCCGGGCTGCAGCTTGTGCATGGGCAACCAGGCGCAGATCCGCAAAGGATCGACGGCGGTGTCGACCTCGACCCGCAACTTCCCGAACCGTCTGGGCATCGACACCCGCGTCTACCTGTCGTCGGCCGAACTGGCCGCCGTCGCGGCGCTGCTGGGCAAGATCCCGACCACCGAGGAGTATCTCGCCCAGGTCGGCGTGGTGAACAAGGCCGCCGCCGACGTCTACCGCTACATGAACTTCGACCAGATCCCGGCGTTCCAGGACGTCGCGGAAAAGGTCGCCGTCCCGGCCTGACCGCCGGACGCAGCATCGGGTGACGAAGCCCCCGCCGGAGCGATCCGGCGGGGGCTTTCATTTGGGGCGGCGGTCATGCCGATCCCGGTTTACGGGTCTGGCAGTACATAGACTGTATAGGTAGCGGGATTTCTCAGTGCTATCAATTTGGAATAGTCAGATTGGACAATATCCAAAAGACCAATACGGAAGTGTCTATCGGAGATATTTGCCGATCATGTGCTTTTTTTCTTGGGCGTATTCTGCAATGATCGCAGGAATGTAACGGAATTTACCACTTATTCGTGAGACCTGTTGAAAATGGCTCACTATTGCCCCAGCCGTCCTGACAAACGTTGCGCCGCATCGCAACCGCAAAGGACACGGATCAATGGCCACGACTTCTGGGAACTCGACCATCATCGTGACCGCAAAGGGTGCCGCCAACGCGCATTTCGACCTGCTGGTCGACGGCAAGAAGATCGGCGAGGGCACCACGGATGCCACGGCCAAGGACTTCGTCTTCAAGACGGACGTCGTGGAGAACCAGAGCCACAAGGTTCAGGTTCAGTACGACAATGACGGGATCGTGAACGGAACCGACCGCAACCTGTTCGTCGACGGGATCTCGATCAACGGCAAGTCGATCCTGCCGACCGACGGCACCGTGTCCTATGACAAGGGCGCTCTCGACGGCCACGACGTGGTCGACGGCCGGGCCGGCCTGTGGTGGAACGGCACGCTGGTCTTCGATGCCGACAAGAGCCATTTCCCCGCCGATGTCGCGGCGAACCCCACCACCCCGACCCCGACTGTCCCGACTCCCACCCAGCCTGCGCCGGGGGAAGGGGCCGCGCCCACCGAGCCCACGCCTTCGGTTCCCAAGCCGACCGGTCCGGGCTTCTACGTCGCCACCAACGGCAACGACAGCTGGTCGGGCAAGCTGGCCGCTCCCAACGCCGACGGCACCGACGGCCCCTTCGCCTCGCTGCAGAAGGCGCAGACCGCAATGCGCGCCGATCCCAACATCGATACCACCTACATCCGCGGCGGCGACTACCATCAGAACGGCCTGTGGCTGGACGGCCAGGACAGCGGCGTGACCTTCGCCGGTTACGGCAGCGAGAAGGCGGTGATCCACGGCGGCTCCAACGCTACAGTGTCCTTCGGCCTCGGCGGCGCCAAGAACGTCACCATCGAAGGCCTGTCCTTTGCCGACGGCGCTACCGGCGGGCATTACGTGTTCGCTGACAACGCTGCCGGGCTGACCTTCGCCAACAACGTCGTCAAGGGCGGCGGCTACGGCATCACGGTGCAGAACAGCGCCGACAGCAAGGTCGTCGGCAACCAGTTCGACAGCACCGGCGCCGAGTCCATCTTCGTCAAGGCCGGTTCCAACGCCACCCTGGTGTCCGACAACCTGATCCGGCACCCCAACGCCGCCGACCGCGGCGATGCCGGCATCTGGATCAACGGCAGCTCCGACGTCAAGGTCACCCACAACCAGATCGAGGACTCGCCGGAGAAGGCGATCGCCGTCGGCTCGGTCCAGACCGACGGCAGCGACGCGACACACCGGGTGACCGTCGCCTTCAACAAGGTGATCGACGCCAACCTCGAGTCGAACGACGGCGGCGGCATCTACCTGATCAACCGTCAGCAGGACCTGACCGATCACACCGTCGTCAACAACGAGGTGACCGGCACCACGGCGACCAACCCGTCGAGCAGCGTGGCGAGCTGGGGCATCTACCTCGACGACTGGACCAGCGGCGCCACGGTGAAGGGCAACATCGTCCACGGCAATATCGGCGGCGTGTTCCTGCATGGCGGCTGGGACAACACGGTCACCGAGAACGTCATCGCCGACAACAGCGGCGCCCAGATCGGCCTCCAGCAGGACGTCGCCTGGAGCGGCTGGAAGGGCCACCTGATGAGCGGCAACGACATCTCGGGCAACGTGGTCGACGTCCGCGACGGCACCGCCATCCACATCTACGGCCCGGCCGGCGTCGGCAACCTCCACGACAACTTCTACAGCAACCTGAATGCCTCCCAGGACATGTTCGACGTCTGGCCGCAGGTGATGGCGGGCGGCGGCAAGGGGGATCTGGCCGAGTGGAAGGCCGCCGGGTACGACAAGGGATCGGTGGTGCTGGATCCGGGCTTCGTCAATCCGGGGGCGCATGACTACAGCCTGGCGTCGGATTCCCCGGTTTATGGCCAGGGCTTCGACCACATCCCGACCCACGACATCGGGCTGCTGGGCTGATCGGCTCCGTCCGGTTCAGATCGCGTGGCTTGATTGCGGGCCGCCCGGCGACGGGCGGCCCGTTCGGCGATCCAGGACCTTCACCATCAGAAGCTCGTCGACATAGCCGCCGTTCACCTTCAGCGCTCTCGGTTCCACGCCATACGGCTCGAAACCCAGGCGCCTGTAGAAGCGGAAGGCGCGGACGTTGGTGGCCGCGACGGAGAGATGGACCTGCTCGACCTGCGTTCCGGCATGGCCGAGAACGGCGTCCATCACCGCTTCGGCGAGGCCGCCGCCCCGCCGGCTCTCCCGGACATAGACCCCCCACAGCATGCCCTTGTGCATCTGCTTGGCGCTTCCAGGAACTGACAGGCCGGCCATCGCGTCGAGCCGGCCGTCGACAAACCCGCCGGCGATGTATCCACGCGTGGTCCACTCCGCGAATGTCTCGACGGGGCGAGCGCTCTCTTCTGCATGGCTCGATCCGAAGGCTTCCGGATGCAGCCGCAGGGCTTCGAGACGGAGCATCCGAAGGGCTTCGCCATCCTCCGGCACGAGCCGTCTCACCATCGCCATGTCCATTCCCTCCGTGCCGCCGCACCGTGCCGGAGGAGGAAATCTACTGCGTGCCGGTCCGTTCCGACAGGGCGCGCGTCATGGACCGGCGGCGACCGCTTCGCCCATACTCCGTCCAAGCTCCGTCAACCCCGGACCGCGCTACGGAAAGCGGCCGATAGGGCGTCGAGCGCAGCGCGCGGCCGCCCGTCCCTGACCCTGGTGTGCAGGACCACCGGCAAGCGCGGCAGGGCCGGAAGTCCCAGCCTCGGGCCGACGTCGACGGCGCCGAACGGCACCATGCGCGGGGACAGGGCGGCGACGCCCAGCCCGGCCGTGACGGCCGCCGCCACCGCGGTCACGCCACCGCCGACGAAGCTCTCCGTCCACGGCACGCCCGCCGCGCCGAGCAGCTGACCGGCCAACGCCCGTACGCCGCAGGGCTCGGCCATGGTTGCGATGGGCAACGGTTCGTCCGCCCGGTGCCGCCAGCTCGGCGCCGCGAACCAACCGAACTGTTCCTCGGCGAGGAGCGCGCCGTCGTCGCGCCCGGCATGCAGGCGGACGATCACCGTGTCGAGCTCCCGCCGGTCGAAGCCCTGGAGCAGGTCGCCTGACGACCCGATGCGGATTTCGATCGCCAGCTGCGGGTCCTGTGCGTTCATCCGGGCGATCAGGGCAGGAAGCTCCGGGCCCGCCACATGGTCGCTGATGCCGATGGCGATGCGCTGGCGCCCCCGCGTCAGCGAGGCCAGCGCACGGTCATGCGCCTCCAGCAGGTCGCGGGCATGGTCGAGGAAGGTGGCGCCGCGCGGCGACAATTGCACATAGCGCGGCGTCCGCTCGAACAGGCGGCAGCCGAGCCGATCTTCGAGACGCTTCAGCTTCAGGCTGACCGCGGCCTGCGTCGTCCCCATCGCCTCGGCCGCGCGCGTGAAGCTCTCCAGCTCGGCGATGCGCAGAAAGGCGCGGACGGCATCGAGGTCGAGAGGCTGCTCCATCATTTCGAACCGTTATCTTAGATATCAAAATTCATAGCGTACGAAAATGAACGGCCCGCGGATATTGTCAAGTTGGACATCACGGAAAGGAATTGCGATGCCGCTCGTTCACATCTCGCTGCGCACCGGAAAATCGGAAGCCTACCGGCAGGCGATCTTCGACGGCCTGTACCGCGCGCTGCATGAGAGCTTCGCCGTGCCCGAGGACGACCAGTTCATGACCATCACCGAACATGACGCGGCCAATTTCCGCTACGGCGCCTCCTATCTCGGAGTCGACCGTGGTGACGACCTCGTCTACATCCAGATCACGGCGAACGACACCCGCAGCGTGGACCAGAAGAAGGCGCTGTTCCGGCGGGTGGTGGACCTGCTGGGCGAAAATCCCGGCATCCGGCCGCAGGACGTGTTCGTCAACATCGTCGAGGTGGCGAAGGAAAACTGGTCGCTCGGCAACGGGCTTGCGCATTACGCGTGAGGCACCCGGCCCGCTCTGTCCGGGTGGAGGAAAGAGCGGCAGGGGACCGCCCGTGGCGGCAACGAGATCCGGTGCGTCAGGGGAGGCGACGCAGCGCCAGCCTCATCCCTCCGGCGCCCGGTACGCGCTGCGGCCCTCCGCCCGGGCCGGTGTTTCCAGATAGATCCCCCGTCGCGGCACGGCGATGCGGTCGAACTCGTCGGCCAGCCGGTGCAGGGCGGCGCGCATTTCCGCCCCTTGCATCGGCTCGCCGTGGCCGGTGATGACCAGTTCGGGCTCCAGCGCTGCCAATCGGGCGACCGACTCCCGCGCCTTGTCCCATTCCACCGTGAAGTACATCGGCGGCCCATGCATCTCGGCCCGCTGCACCGCCACCGCATAGGCCGATTCCTGCCCGGTGGTGACGAAGGCGTCGCCGACGATCATCGCCCGGTCCCGCTCCCGCCAGAAGGAGACATGGCCGACGCTGTGTCCCGGCGTGTGGATCCAGCGCCAGCCCGGCATTTCCGGCACCGTCCCGTCCTCCGGCAGGGCGCGCAGACGTGGTCCGACATCCACGGGCTTGCGCGGGTAGAACCGTGCCAGCGCCGCCATCGCCCCGCCGCCGACCGACGGGTCGCCGGGCGGGTAGGCGGCTTGGCCGTTCAGGTAGGGGTGCTCCAGCGGGTGGGCGTAGACCGGAGTGTCCCACTCCTGCGCCAGATCCTCCAGCACGCCGACATGATCGAAATGGCCATGGGTCACGACGATGGCGGCGGGCCGGGCGTCGCGGCCGAAGCGTTCCGACGCGGCGCTGCGGATGAAGCCCTTGGTGCCGGCCAGCCCGGCGTCGATCAGCACCCAGCCGCGGTCGCCGGCTCCCGGCTGCCCGTGGAACACCACGTTGACGATGCCGAGCCGCCGGTAGGCGAGGTCCGGCGCGATCTCGTGCGTATGGTCGTTGCGCAGCGCGTCGAGCGCAAGGTCGAGTGCGCTGCTGTCCTCCGACAAGGGAATCTGCGTGGCCATGGTCGTCCCTCTCCCATCCGTATCCTTTCACAACAGCGCGGAGCGGCGCTTGTCCTGTCTTTCCGGTTCACGCTCTCCGGGCAGGGAGCGGCGCGGGCGGCAAGGTCCGACGGGAAGACCTCCGTCGCGGCGGCCACGCCGGGGACCCGGATCATCCCGGATCTTTCACTCGACCAACCTTGCTTTCCCGGATGCGGGCGTAAGCGAAAGATACGTCCAATAATTTATCAAAATCTCTAATAACGGGAAATCGACCGAGGGCGGCGAACGGTCGCGGTCCCGTTCGGAGCGCTGCGAAACCCATGATCGCGCTTTCAAATTCTTGTCTTATCGGTCAGAAAAGGATCCGTGCCCGGGCCGGCGGATAGGGTCCGGCACGAAACGGTCATTCTGGGAGAACCAATCATGCGTCTCACCGTCCTCTCCTTCGTCAGCGCGACGACGCTGCTGGCCGGCTTCGGCACGGCGCAGGCCGATATCGTGATCGGTCTCGGCACGGCGACCACCGGACCTGTGGCGGCCCTGGGCGAGCAGTCGGTGTATGGCGCCAAGCAGGCGATCGCGGACATCAACGCCAAGGGTGGCGTGCTGGGCCAGAAGCTGGTGCTGAAGGTGGGCGACGACGCTTGCGATCCGCGTCAGGCGGTGGCCGTTGCCAACCAGTTCGTGCGCGATCAGGTCACCGCGGTGGTCGGCCATCTCTGCTCCGGCGCCAGCATCCCGGCGGCCGACGTCTACCAGGAGGAAGGCGTGGTGATGGTCACCCCGACCGCCACCAACCCGCTGCTGACCGCCAAGGGTCATCCGAACATCTTCCGCGTCTGCGGCCGCGATGACCAGCAGGGCGTGGTCGCCGGCAACTATCTGGCCCAGACCTTCAAGGGCAAGAACATCGCCGTGCTCGACGACAAGCAGGCCTATGGCAAGGGGCTGGCCGACGTCGTGGTGGAGACGCTGGAGAAGGCCGGCGGCAAGGTCGCCTATCGCGGCTCGATCACGGCCGGCGAAAAGGATTTTTCGGCGCTGGTCACCAGCCTGAAGGACAAGAGCATCGATGCCGTCTATTACGGTGGCTACCATCCGGAGCTGGGCCTGATCGTGCGCCAGGCGCATGAGCAAGGGCTGAAGCCGCAATTCATCGCCGGCGACGGCCTGAACAACCAGGAATACTGGGCGATCACCGGTCCGGGCGGCGAGGGCACGCTGTACACCGACAGCCCGTCGGCCGCCAACGATCCCAAGGCGCAGGAGCTGATCGCCGCCTTCAAGAAGGCCGGGCTGCCCGAGCCGGGCAACTTTGCCTTCTACAGCTATGCCGCGGTCCAGGTCATCGCCGAGGGCTTGCAGAAGTCCGGCAGCGCCGGCAGCGGCAAGCTGGCGAAGGCGCTGCATGCCAACAGCTTCGACACCGTCGTCGGTCCGGTGGAATTCGACAAGAAGGGCGACATCACCAAGCCCAACTACGTCATGTATGTCTGGAGCAACGGCCAGCCCAAGATGGTGGCCCAGAAGTAACTTCTGAATCTCGCCCTTGGAGTCTGCCAGATGCTTATTGGATCACCTGGCAGACTCCAAGATTTGATTTTCCGTTTGCTTCATGCTTGAGACGAGTCCGTCTGAACCGATCGCACTCTGGGTGCAGCAGCTCCGGCGGTATTCTCCGGATGCACATTGAGCAGCAGATGCTGGGCATGTGCGATCCGGGCGATTTCGCTTGCCAATTCGTCGACCGCCGGTGATCGCGACTGCCACGTGGGATAGAGAAAGCCGTACTGCAGCGGGAAGGCCGGTCGAAACGGCTTCAGGACGAGGTTCGGCACTCCACTGGATTGAGCGACGAAGGGATCGGACAGGCAGCAGCCGAGACCGCGTCCGGCAAGCTGGCAAGCGATGACCCCATTGGTCGCCTCGAAGCGACTCTTCAGCGTTTTCCCGGTCTCCCGGCACAGGCGTTCAAGATGCTGGCGAATGATCGATCGCGGGTGCATGACGATGACGTCCACTTCGATCAGGTCGAGGAAATCCACACTGTCATAATGTGCGAAAGGATGGTCGGGAAGCATTGCGACCATCGCTTCCGTCCTCAGGAATTCCTCGGTCTTGAATGCGGGATGGGACAGCGGAAGCACGGTGATGCCGAGATCGAAGGTTTCCTGCCCCACCCAGGTTTCGATATCGAGGCGCACGCGGGACTCGATCGACGCCGTGAAACTCGGCGACGTCGCCGCGAGGGCGGCCACGGCGTCGGCGACGATCGCATGGGCGATGAATGGGGCGGTCAGGACGCGGACATGATCACGCCGCCCCTGGCGCATCTGCGCGGCGAAGCGCTTCAGCCCGTCATATCCGGATAGAACCCGTTCCACCTGTGAATAGAACTCCCGCCCTTCACGGGTCAGGGTCAACGGCCGGGTGTCCCGGCTGAAGATCGGAAATCCGACCTCCTCCTCCAGCGCGGTCAGCAGCCGTCCGACCTGGGGCTGGGTCCGCCCCAACCTTTCCGCCGCTTGCGACACCGATCCGCTTTCGACGAACGCGCGTAGCGCCTCAAGCTCCCGCTGGCTGGCCATGCCTGTCGTCCTTTTGTGCGTTTTTCGCATATTAAGAGGTATATAACGCATTTGACACACATAGTGGCGGAAGTCAATCTTATGGGCACATGCATTTGTGCTTAAATTATGAGCAACCGAGGATATGAAATGGAAGCGGACATGAAGGCTCGTGGTGGTTGGCAGGTCTCGCCAGCAGACTATGTTGCCAGCCGTCAGCCCGATTACAGCGTCGTATCCCCCCAATCCTGCTACGTCGCCATGCGCGACGGGTGCCGGCTTGCGGTCGATTTTTACATCCCGCAAGCGAATTCGCCCGAAGCTGTTCGACCCCGCTTTCCGACCATCATGTTGTTCACACCCTATTACCGCCGGTTCAAGCTGCGTCCCGGCGGTAGCGGCGAGGTCAATCCGAATACGGGCAAGTTCCGCGATTTCTTCGTTCCCCGCGGCTATGCCGTGGTCGTGGTCGACGTGCGGGGCACCGGTGCGAGCTTTGGCACGCGCGACAGTTTCCGCTCACCCAAGGAGCGCGAGGACAGCCGCGAGATCGTCGACTGGGTGGTGTCGCAATCCTGGTCCGACGGCGTGGTCGGCGCCACCGGGGTATCCTACCTGGGGGCCGCGTCGGATTTCCTGGCGAGCACCGGCCATCCGGCGGTCAAGGCGATCGCGCCGCTCTTCTCGGTGTGGGACACCTACGCCGACAATTATTTTCCCGGCGGCATCCAGCTGAAGGCGCTGACCAAGGTTTACGACGACCTGATGATCGGTCTCGACCATGACCGGCGCGACGTGCTTCAGCAATTCTCCTATTTCAACAATCCGGATTACGAAGGACCGCAGCCAGTCGACGCCGATCCCGACGGCAGCCTCGCCCGCGAGGCCGTCCGCGAGCATTACGGCAACTTCCGCCAGACCGATTTCATGGCCGAATTCACCTTTCGCGAGGAAGGTCTGCCCTATGATCCGGACTTCAGCTCGGCCTCTTTCAGCCCCTATTCGGTTTCGGGCGGGGTCCGACCGGACGTCGCCGTCCTATCGGTTTCGGGCTGGTGCGACGGGGCCGGCTACATGAACGGCGCGATTTCCCGTTACCTGACGCTGGAGCGGAACAGGCGTCATCTGCTGCTGGGGCCATGGGATCATGGCGCCCGCATCGACGTCTCGCCCTGGCGGTCGAGCATCGAGGCGGACTTCCCTCTGCTGGGCGAAGTGCTGCGTTTCTTCGACACTTATCTCCTGGGGATGGACACCGGGCTGGCCGCGGAGGCCCCAATCCACTACTTCGCCATGCACGCGCAGGAATGGCGGGCCGCCGATCATTGGCCGCCGGTGGAGACCGGACGGCGTTATGCCCTGTCTGCCGGGCGGCGCTTGGCCGAGCCGGGCGCGGCCGGTTCGGATGACGTGGCGGGGGAGAACGAATACAAGGTCGATTTTTCGATCGGTACCGGCTCGGGGACCCGCTACGAACGCATTGCCGGGATCGACAGCCGGAGCTATTACGCCGACTGGCAGGGCCGCACCGACCGTATGCTGAGCTACGACTCCGAACCGCTGGACCGACAGATGGAACTGGCGGGGCACGGGCTGGCTGACCTCTGGCTTGCATCCAGCGAACCCGACGCGGCGCTGTTCATCTACCTGACCGAGGTTCTTGCCGACGGCCGCGAGCATTACGTCACCGAAGGATTGCTGCGCGCCCTGCACCGCAAGGAGACGCCCGCTCCGGAGACATACCGCACCACATGGCCGTTCCGCAGCTTCACGCGTGCGGACGCCAAGCCGCTCACACCCGGCCGGGTCGAACGCATTCGCATTCCGCTGCTGCCGGTGGCTTGGCGTTTCGATGCCGGAAGCCGTATCCGCCTGTCGATCGCCGGTGCCGATGCCGACCACTGCGGCCAGGTTCCGCATGGCCGTCCACCGCTCCTGCGGGTGCTGTTCGGCGGCGACCATGCGTCGGCGATCGAACTTCCCATGATCGGGATCGACGGAGCATCCTCATGACGGAGCCGGCATGCCGACGGCCGGCCATCGCACTCGACGCGCTGACGTCCCTTGCCCGGGCACTCGGTGGCGATGACCAACCTGCGGCCAGCTTCGGCATGCTCGACCGGCTGTTGGGAGAACTCTTGGGCCACCGCCTCTTCACCGTGCTTCTCCATCGTCCGGAAATCCGGGCGGCGGACCGGCTCTACAGCAGCAGACCCGACGTCTATCCGGCGTCGGGCAGAAAGTCGCTGGACGAGGCGCCGACGATGAAGCGGGTGCTGACCTCGGGCATGCCCTATCTCGGACGGCACCGGGAGGATATCGAGCGGGACTTTCCCGATCATGCCAAGATCCTGGCGCTGGAATGCGGCAGCATCCTCAACATGCCGGTCCGGTGGAACGGGGCAGTTCTGGGGCAGGTCAACCTTCTGCATGGCTCCGGCCATTTCCACGAAGGCCATCTGCCGGTCGTCGAAGCCCTGGCGCATATGGCCGTTCCCGCTTTTCTCGAAGCGTCCACAACACACGCGGAGGATCGCCGATGACTGCGACGCGTCTGGCTTTCCGGGGGGCTGTCGTCTTCACCTACCTGCTGATGCTGGTTCCGGTGGTGATGGTGATGCTCATCAGCCTCTTCAATGAGGAGATCGTGTCGTTCCCGCCAAGCGGCTTCACCCTGCATTGGTACGCGAACGCCTGGGCCAGGAGCGAATTCGCCACCGGCTTCGCCATCAGCGTGCAGGTCGCCCTGATGGCGACGGTGATCGGCGTGCCGCTTGGAACGGCAGCGGCGCTGTCATTGGCGCGCAGTTCCATCCCGGCCAAGGGAGCCATCGGCACGCTGCTGCTCGGGCCGCTCGCGGTTCCCGGCGTCGTGGCCGGCACGGCACTCTATCTTTTCTACCTGAAGATCGAAAATGGACTGGACCAGGACGTGGTCGGTACGATGCCCGGTCTGGTCGGGGCCCATATCCTGCTGACCATCCCCTGGACGGTGCGTGTCGTCACCGCCAGCCTGCAGGGGCTGGACCGCGTCGTCGAAGAGGCGGCGGCCAACCTTGGCGCCCGGCCGTGGACGGTGTTTCGGCGTGTCACGCTGCCGATGCTGCGGCCGGGGATCGTCGCCGCCTGCATGTTCTCCTTCATTCAGAGCTTCGAAAACCTGGAGCTGACGCTGCTCCTGGTCGGACCCGGCAAGACGACGCTGCCGGTGGCGATGCTGAACTACCTGGAATTCCGCATGGATCCGACGCTGGCCGCGGTGGCGACGATCCAGATCCTGATCGTGGCGGCACTGATGGTGGTTACCGACCGCTTCGTGAAGCTGTCGCGCGTCGTCTGACAAGGCGGCGATCTGACAAGAATTCGGCCGGCCGGCGCACCGGCCGGGAACAGGGGACATCCGATGGGCACGCTTCTTCTCAAGGGACTTCGCAAGGAATATGGCACGGCGGTCGCCGTTCAGCAGGTCGACATCGATGTCGGGCAGGGTGAACTCGTCTCGCTCCTGGGACCGTCCGGCTGCGGCAAGACCACCACCTTGCGCATGGTCGCGGGTTTCATCGAGCCGACGCAGGGTGTGGTGGTCATCGGCGGGCGGGATGTGACCGGTGCACCGCCCTACGCCCGCGAAACCGGAATGGTCTTCCAGTCCTACGCCCTGTTTCCGCATATGAGCGTCGCCGGCAATGTCGGCTTCGGCCTGGAGATGCGCAAGGTGGGCCGGGCCGAGCGCGACGCCCGCATCGCGGAGGCCCTGGACCTGGTCCGGCTCCGCCATCTCGCCGATCGCCTGCCGCGCCAGCTGTCCGGGGGGCAGCAGCAGCGGGTGGCCCTGGCCCGTGCCCTGGTCGTCAATCCCGCCGTCCTCCTGCTCGACGAACCCCTCTCCAATCTGGATGCCAAGCTGCGCGCCGAAGTGAGGGACGAGATCCGGGCGTTGCAGCAGCGGCTCGGCCTGACGACCCTGATGGTCACCCACGACCAGGAGGAGGCTTTGACCATGTCCGACCGTCTGGTGGTGATGGAGGGCGGCAGGGTCCGACAGATCGGCACGGCCGAAGACCTCTATGAGAATCCGGCCGACACGTTCGTCGCCGACTTCGTCGGCCGCTGCAATCTCATCCCCGGGACCGTCGAAGGCGGCGCACTGCGCAGCCGCAGCGGCGATCTCCTTCCGTGCGACGTCCGCGGGGCGACCGGCGACGCCACGGTGTTCGCCTTGCGCCCGGAACGCATCGCGTTGCAGCCGGGAGCGGGCGGCAGCGGCGTGCCGGCCAAGCTTTCCAACATCCTCTATCTCGGGGCGCAGACCGAATACCGGCTCGAACTCGGCGGCACGACCTTGACGGCGATCCGTCCCACACCGTCCCGCGCCGATCCGCTCCACCAACTCAAGCCAGGCGACACCGTCAGCGTCAGCTGGGATCCGGTGGCCGGGCGGCTGCTTCCCGTTTGATCGTCACACCAACCGGAAGGAACGAGACCATGATCGAGATGACCCGTCGCGGATTGATCGGTGCCGCCGCCGCTTCCACATTGTTGCCGCGCCTTGCCTTCGCCGACGATCCGCAGATGGTCGTCGGGACCTGGGGCGGGGATTACGGCGACCTGCTGCGCGAAACCGTCGACAACGCCATCATGAAGCCGATGGGCATCCAGGTGCTTCAGGACATTTCCGGCCCTGTGCCCCGCCGCACCAAGCTGCTTGCCGAATGCCAGAATCGGCGCGGCAGCATGGACGTCGCCTGCCTCGCGGATTTCGACATGTACGCCGCAACCCGGCAGAATGCGCTGGAACCCGTCACCGAAAAGATCGTGCCGCGTCTTTCGAAAGTCCTGCCTTTTCTCAAGAAAACGCATTCGGTGCCGCAGATCTATTCGGCACACACCATCGTCTACAACACAGAACGCGTTCCGACCCCTCCGAAATCGATCCACGATCTTTGGGATCCGAAATATCGCGGCAAGATCGGACTGTCCGATTTCCTGTTTACGACGAACACCGCCTTCGCCGCCATTGCCGGGGGCGGTTCGATGTCCGATTTCGGGCCGGCCAAGAAGAAGTTGATGGAGTGGCGGTCTCTCGATGTCAAGGTTCTCGCATCGACTGAAGCCGTGGCGGCGGCGCTGAAATCGGAAGACATCTGGATCACCATCATTGCCGCCGCACGCGGCTACATGTGGAAGCAGTCGGGCATTCCGCTCGGCCACGTGGTCGCCGATGAAGGCGCCTTTCCGACCGTGTACGAGGTGGCGGTCCCGAAGAACGCCCGCAACAAGGAAAACGCCCTGAAATATGTGAACGCCATGCTGGAGCCGTCGGCGCAGAAGGCGTTCGCCGCCAAGATGGGCTATGTGCCGACGGTGTCGGACGCTCCCCTCGACCCCGCTCTCGATAAGCAGGTGAATTTCACCGAAGCCGAGCAGGCGCGCTTCTGGACTCCGGATTTCGGCTATCTCGCCAACAACCAGGCCGAGATGCTCGACTTCTGGAACAAAGACTTCAAGGGGTGATGTCGAGCCATGGCGATCTTCATCCTGCCGGCGGGATTGCTGGTTTGCACGCTGCTCATCGCGCCCATGCTGATGATGGCCCGCATCTCGCTGAACCATTACGACGCGATGTCGCTGATGGTCGAAGCACTGACGGCCGAGAACTATCTGCGCGCCGTCGCCGATCCCTATTATCAGCGCGTGCTGGCCACCACTCTCGGGGTAGCGGTCGGCTGCACGCTGGTGACCGTTCTGCTCGCCTTTCCCGCGGCCTACTGGCTCGCCCGCATGGAAAGCAAATGGAAGAGCGCGGTCACCATCCTCACGATGTTTCCGCTGCTGGTCGGCAACGTCGTGCGGTCGGCGGGATGGATCGCCCTGCTCGGCAATGAAGGGCTGGTCAATGCCGCCCTGCAGGGTGTAGGGCTTTCCGACCATTCGATCCAACTGCTCTATACGCCGGGTGCCGTGATCGTCGGGATCGTCGGTGTGGTGTTGCCCTATATGGTGCTGACGCTTTCCGCGGTGATCGAGGGCATTCCCCGGCAGGCGGAAGAAGCGGCGGCCAATCTCGGCGCACGGCCCCTGACCGTTTTCCGCCGGGTGATCTTGCCATTGGCGACTCCCGGGGTCGTGGCCGGCAGCGTCCTGGTGTTCATCCTGTGCATGAATGCCTATGCCACGCCGGTGCTGCTCGGCGGCCCGCAGTTTCAGATGATGGCTCCGGCGGTCTACGACCAGTTCAGCCGGGTCAGCAACTGGCCGTTCGGCGCGTCTCTGGCCTTCATCCTTCTGGCCGTCACCATCCTGATGACGGTGGTTGGAAGCTCGATCCTCGGTCGGAAGCTTCGGGCGTGACCTGTTCGGGAGGGCGATGAAGCCGCAGGGAAGCCGCATCAATGCGATTGCCGTCCGCCGCGATGGCAGGGCGATTGCCGAACGGCCTTTCAAACCTTACTCTCCTCCGTGAGGGCTTGCCGATCACGCCGGAAAGGAAATTCCGCATGTTCATCGCCATGAACCGCTTCAAGGTCCGCCATGGGGCGGAGCAGGAGTTCGAGGAGGTCTGGCTGAACCGCGAGGTCCATCTGCACAAGGTGCCGGGCTTCGTCGAATTCCACATGCTGCGCGGACCGGACCGGGACGAATACCGGCTCTATTCCTCCCATACCGTATGGGAGTCGGAGGCCGCCTTCCAGGGCTGGACGCGGTCGGAGGCTTTCCGCAATGCCCATGGCAATGCCGGCGCCCGCAAGCCGCTGTATGTCGGGCCGCCGGAATTCGAGGGCTTCGAGGTCATCCAGACCGTGCAGCGCGATTCCCACGCCTGAACCCGGAAGCTGCCCCTGAAGCCTGACTTTCGCGAGGACCGCACATGCTGGAGCTGGTGATCGAGCAGCGCCGAAAGAGTCTCGGCGGTTTCGAGGTGGGGCGGGTTCTGCCCTTCGTGCAACGGCGGATGGTCGGGCCCTTCGTCTTCTTCGACCATATGGGGCCGGTCGATTTCGAGCCGGGCCTTCCCCGCGATGTCGACGTGCGCCCCCATCCGCACATCGGCCTGTCCACCGTCACCTACCTGTTCGAGGGCGAGATCATGCACCGCGACAGCGTCGGCTCGGAACAGCCGATCCGGCCGGGCGAGGTGAACTGGATGACCGCCGGGCGCGGCATCACCCATTCCGAACGCTTCGAACAGGCCCGCCGCGAGGGCGGGCGGATGCATGGCATCCAGGCCTGGGTCGCCCTGCCCGAAGCGGACGAGGAGACCGATCCCGCCTTCACCCATTACGGCACCGGCGACCTGCCGCTCTTCGACGACGGTGCGGTGCGCGGCCGGCTGGTGGCGGGCGAGGCCTTCGGTGCGAAAGCGGGGGTGAAGACCCACTCGCCGCTTTTCTACGTCCATTGGGACCTTGCTCCCGGCGCCCGCGTGGCCCTGCCGGAAGACGGGTGGGAGCGGGCCGCCTATGTGGTGTCGGGAGCCGTCGAGACCGAGGGACGGCGGGTCGAGGCGGGGCGGATGATCGTCTTCGCCCCCGGCCATCCGGCGGTGCTGACCGCCGCCACGCAGGCCGTCGTCATGGCGGTCGGCGGCGAGCCGCTGGGCCAGCGATTCATCGACTGGAATTTCGTGTCGTCGTCCAAGGAACGGATCGAGCAGGCCAAGGCCGACTGGCAGGCCGGCCGGATGAAGCTGCCCGACCTCGACGACCGCGAGTTCATTCCCCTGCCGGAAATGCCGAAGCCGCCGGCCAACCCGATGTCGTAGCGGGAAAGGCCGCGCAAGGCGGGAAACCGTTCAGCGCTGGCGTTTCCACCAGGAACGGGCTGCGACCAGAACCGGGACCGACAGGGCGACCCAGGACACGGCATCGACCAGCCCGTCGTCCAGCAAGGCGGTGACCAGCCCGGCGACGGTGACGAGTCCGATTCCGGCGGGGATGCCGAAGACCGCCGCCAGGGGGAGGGAGGTGCGCGGCTTCATTCCGCGGGCTCCCCGGCGACGGTGCGCAGGCCGGGCGCCGCGGTGGCCGGGTCCTTGGCAACGCGGCGGCGGGCGACCCACAGATAAAGGCCGCTGCCGAGGATGACGATGGTCAGCACGTCCAGGGCCGCCCACAGGACCTTCATCGGCAGCCCGCCGTAATCGCCGAAATGCAGCGGCTGGGACAGGCGCAGCGCCAGCATGTACCAGGGCATGGAGCGCATGTCGGTGAAGGCCCCGGTCTCCGCGTCAATCAGCGCCGGGGTCAGGATCCGGTTGGTGGCCGGGGTGGCGCCCTTCAGCCACACCGCGTAATGGTGGTTGCTGGAGAAGCGGACGCCGGGAAAGGCGATGAACTGCGGACGCATGCCGGGAGCGGCCTCCATCGCGGTGCGGACGGCGGCATCGACCGAGGCGAAGCGTTCCGGAACCGGCTTGCCCTCGTAGGGCGCGATCATGGCGGCCAGCTCGTTGGCGCGCCAATAGGCGACCAGCGGAACCGACAGGGTGTTGATGACGCCGGTCAGCCCGACCACCACCACCCACATCAGCGTGACGATGCCCAGCATGTTGTGCAGGTCGAGCCATTTCAGCCGCGTGCTGCGCCCCGCTCTCACGGTGCCGAAGGACAGCTTGCGCATGAAGGGGGCATAGAGCACCACCCCCGATACCGTGGCGACGAACAGCAGGAAGCCCATGAAGCCGAGGAACAGCTCGCCGGGCAGGCCGGCGAACATGTCCACATGCAGGCGCAGCATCACATGCATGAAGCCGCCGTCCTCGTTCAGGTCGCCGAGGATCCGCGTGGTGCGCAGGTCGATGGCGGAGATATGCATCTGCGACACCGGCGGCCGGGCATTCGGGCCGGTGGTGACGTTCACCACCGGCCGATCCTCGTCGAAGCTGAGGAACAGCGGCCGCTCGCCGGGATAGGTCGCCAGTGCCGAGGCCACCGCCTCGTCCAGGGTCTTCAGCGGGGTTTCCGCCGGCGGGACCGGCAGATCGTCCTCCGCTGTCAACGCTTCGATCTCGTCATGGAAGATCAGCGGCAGACCGGTCAGGCACAGCAGCAGCATGAAGAGCGTGCAGATCAGGCTGGTCCATTTGTGGACCAGCGTCCAGATCCGGATGGTACGGTTGGTCATCGGTTCCCTCCTCAAGCCGCCGCCCTCAAGCCGCCGTCTGTCCTAGCCGATCAGAAATCCACCGACACCGACAGCTTCGCCGTCAGCGGATTGCCCTGGGTCAGGTAGCCGCCGAAGCCCGATGCCCAATAGGCCTTGTCCGCCACGTTCTCCACCGCGGCGCGGACGGTGACCGGGCGGTTCTGGATGTCGGTGGTCATCCGTGCGCCGACGTCGAAGCGGGTCCAGCTCGGGATCTTCAGCGTGTTGGCGGTGTTGACGTATTGCGGCCCGGTGTGGATGACGCGGCCGGTCAGCGTCACCGTCGGGAAGGAGGCCGGCAGGAAGGGCAGGTCCCATTCGACGTTGGCGTTGAACTGATGGCGCGGCACGCCGACCGCGTCCTTGCCCTCAGTCGCGGCGTTGCCGGTGTCGGTCAGCTCCGGATCGATGAAGGTGGCGCCACCCAGCAGGCGCAGGCCCTGTGTCGGCTCGCCGAACAGCATCAGCTCGATGCCGCGGTTGCGCTGCTCGCCGGAGACGCTGTAGAGGCGGGTGGCGGCGTCGGTGACGCCGCTGGGCTGGGTGGTCTGGAACAGCGCCAGAGACCCGCCGAAGCCGCCGAAATCCAGCTTGCCGCCGACCTCGTACTGGACCGAGCGGTAGGGCTCGAAGATCTCGCCGGAATTGGCGGCGGTGGACGGCGCGGTCGGGCCCTGGGCCATCCCCTCGATGCGGTTGGCATAGAGCGACAGTTCCTTGAGCGGCTTCACCACCAGCCCGACCACCGGCGTCAGCGCCGACTGGTCATAATCGGAGGTGCGGGCGCCGGTGGTGCGGTTGTAGCCGCGGACCTGGATGTTCTGCTGGCGCAGGCCGACCGTCACCATCACCCGGTCGTCCAGAACCGACAGCGTGTCCGAGGCGTAGAGGCTGCGCAGCACGGACTCGGAAACCTTCGGCGGATCGCCGATTATTCCGGCTGCCGAGGTCGTCCGCGGCCGAGGGATGTCGACCATATTGTAGAGATTGACGGTGGAGGTGGCGCCGAATTCATAGCCGTTGTTGTTGGTGGTGCGCAGGGCCGAGAAGCCGGCGTTCAACTGGTGCCGCACCGGACCGGTATGGATGTCGGCGCGCAGGCCGGCCTGTCCGGTGACGGTGAAATCCTCGCGCGGGACGGTCAGGCGGCTGATGGTGGCGGTACCGTCGGCGCGCGTGACGGTGGGCGTGGAATAGTCGCCGTCCTCGCGCATGCTGCGCATGCCAAAGGCGCCGTGGACGGTCAGGTTGGGCAGGATGTCGTATTCGGCCCGGACTTGGCCGAAGGTGTCGCGCATCTGCGAATAGGCCCAGGGCTGCGCGTAATTCTGCGAGGCGGACGGCACCGCCGGGACGACGCTGCCGACATAGACGACCGTGCGGCCCTGCTCGACCCGCTGGGTCTGGGTGCCGACGTCGAGCGTCACCCGGGCGCGGTCGCCGCGATAGTCCAGCGCCAGGGAGCCGAGCCTCAGCCTCCGCTCCTCGTCGTCGATGGCGGTCTCGCCGCCGCGCACCGCGGCGTTGGCGCGCACGCCGAACTGGTTGTTCTCACCGAACCGTCGGCCGACATCCGCGGCGAGGCCGAAGCGGCTGTCCATGGCATAGCTGGCGGTCAGGCGGGTCAGCGGCTCGTCCTCCGCCCGCTTGGGCACCAGATTGACGCCGCCGCCGACGCCGGTGCCGCTGGGGGCGGCGCCGTTCAGGAAGGCGCTGGCGCCCTTCAGCACCTCCACCCGCTCGAACATGTCGGTGGCGACGATCTGGCGGGGAGCCGTCCCGTAGAGCCCGTCGACCGACAGATCCTCGCCGTAGAGCGGGAAGCCGCGGATGACGATGTTCTCGGAGAAATTGCCGTAGCCGAAGCCGGTGCGCACCGCCGGGTCGTTGGCCAGCACGTCGGCGACCGTCTCGGCCTGCTGGTTGCGGATGGTCTCGGCGGTATAGCCGGTGACGTTGAACGGCACGTCCATGACGTCCTGGTTGCCGAGAGCGCCGACGCGTCCGCCGCGCGCCACCTGTCCGCCGGCATAGGCGGGGGGCAGGGCACCGGGACCGCCGGCCGCCCGGTTGCCTTCGATCTGCACCGGATCGAGCTGGACCGCCCCGCCGGCGGCGACGCGCTCGACCGTCACGGTCTCGGTGTTGAGGAAGCGGGCGACCAGCCCGGTGCCGGACAGCAGCCGGTTCAGCCCCTCGCGCGCCGACATCGATCCGCTGACGCCGGGCGACCCGACGCCCTGCGTCACCGCACCCGGGGTCAGCACCTGGATGCGCGTGGCGGCGGAGAAGGCGGCGAGCGCCCCGTCCACCGACTGCGGCGCGATGGCGAAAGGCACCGCCCCCGTCGGCGCGGTCTGCGCCACCGCGGCTGGGGCATGGGCCATCAGGGCGCCCGGCGCGATCAGCACCGTGGTCGCCAGCAGCCGCCCCAGGAAGGCGCTGCCCCGGCGCCCGTTCTTATCGCTCAAGATCCCACGCTCCGCCGATGCCATCTCGCTTGCCTCTGTCGTCCGCTGCGAGCCCGCGCCGCTTGATCGCGACTGCGTCTCATTCTCTTCTTTCCGGACATGACGACGGCGGGACGGAAATCCCTGGGGGATTTTTTCGAGGGCGCGGATTTTTTACCGCAGCAGGGTCAGGTAGGGGGTGATGCGGGTGGCATGGACGCCGAGGCCGCGCTCCAGCGCATCGAACACGGCGTCGGGGCGATCGAGCATGAAGACGCCGGAAACGACGCGGTCCGCCGCCTGATCGTTCAGCAGAACTACGCGGCCCGGCCATTCCCGGTTCAGCGCGGCGACGACGGAGGCGAGCGATTGCTGGCGGAACACGATCTGCCCGTGCCGCCAGGCGAAGGCGACGCCGGGATCGGCCGCCCGCGGGCCGGACATGCCTTCGGGACCGGCCTCCGCGCTTTCGCCTGGATGGAGGCGGACACTGTCCGGCCAAGGCGCATGGGGGTCCGCAAGGAGGCTCCCGGCGGACCACGCGGCGACTTCGACCAGTCCTTCGCCTACCGTCACCGTCATGCGCTCGTCGTCGCGGCGGACGCTGAACTGGGTGCCCAGCACGCGGGCGGCCCCGGCCCCGCCATCGACGACGAAGGGACGGTCGGGATCGCGCATGACCTGGAACCAGGCCTCGCCGCGCAGGATCCGGACCCGCCGTCCGCCATTTCCAAAGTCGAGTGCGAGCGCGGTGTCGCCGTTCATCTCGGCGAGGGAGCCGTCGGGCAGGGTCAGCGTCCGGCGCTGGCCGGCCGGCGTCGCTTGGTCGGCCAGCGCATTCTGGTAGAGTCTCGGCCCCTGCCAGATCCCGACGCCACCAACCGCCAGCAGGACGGTCAGCGCCATGGCGAGGCGGCGAAATCCGGCCGCCGGAGACCGATGGAGCGCTTGTGGACGGGCAGCCGTATGGGCGGCAGCGGCGGTTCGGGCCGGGGCCTTCAAGTCATGCAGCAGGTCCTGCAATTCGCCGAAGGCTTGGGCATGGGCCGGGCTGCGGGCCAGCCAGGAGGCGAAGGCGGCGCGGTCCGTGGCGGTATGGTCGTCGGCCTGCAGGCGGAAGAACCACGCGTTCGCTTCCGAGAACAGCCTGTCCTCGTCCGGTTCGCTGTGCTGTTCGTCCTGCTGGTTCATCGATCGCTCGCTGATGCGCTCGGGATACGCGCCGGTTGCCTCTTGCTTACCAAGACGGTTGGTTGGGGCCAATCCCTCAAAGAAAATGTCCGGTAACGGTAAAGAATCTTGCCGGTCACCGCGGCGGGCGCCGCTTCATGTGGGACCGGCACTGCTCCAGGGCCGCGCGCAGATGGTATTCGACCGTGCGTGGCGAGATGCCCAACCTTTCGCCGATGGCGCGGTAGGGAAGCCCGTCGACGTGGTAGAGCAGGAAGACGCTGCGGGTCTTGGGGGGCAGGGCGTCGATGGCGCCGCGCAGACGGGCCATCGTCTCGTTCCGCTCGATGACCGCCTCGGCGGTCGGGCCGGTTGCGGGCAGATCCTCGTCCGGCGGGCCGGCCTCGTGCCGGCGCCGGCGCTTCGTCGCCCGGCAGTGATCCAGCGCGACGCGATCGGCCACCACGAACAGCAGCCCCGCCGGGTTCTGCACCGCCTCGCCGTCGGGCAGGCGGGCCAGCCGCAGGAAGGCGTCCTGCGCCAGATCGCCGGCGCTCTGCGGATCGCCGGTCCGCCGAGCGATGGCCCGTTCCACCCGCAGCCGGTGGCTGTCGAACAACTCGGCGATCTTGCGCGCCCAAGTGCCGACGGGGCCGCTCATGCTGCGGCCCGGAAGGAAGATGCGGAGGAAAAAGCGTGGCGGAGGAGGTTGGTCACAACTGCGCGGATGCCGGATTGAGGAGGCCGGCCGCCATGGAAACAGTCGCCGCGGCCGCCGGTCCCTCCGGTATAGCCGCATCGCCTACATAATGCGAATAATTCTTAATCTAATGAATCGGGATGGCGAGGGACGCCATGCCCGACGCCGGTCGCCGAAAGCATCAGACGTGGAAGCTTTCGCCGCAGCCGCAGCGGCCCTTCTCGTTCGGGTTCTTGAAGACGAAGCCGGTCTGGAACTTGTCGTCAACATAGTCCATCTCGCTGCCGATCAGGAACATGACGGCGGCCGGATCGATCAGGACGGTGACGCCCTTGTCCTCCACCACCTCGTCGAACTTCATCTTCTCCTTGGCATACTGAACGTCGTAGCTGAGGCCGGAGCAGCCGCGCGCCTTCACGCCGATGCGCAGGCCGACCATGTCGTCGGTGGCCTTGGACATCAGCGCCTTGACGCGCTCCGCGGCGGCGTCGGTGATCGTGATCGCCTTGGGGAGGGAACGGGCCATGGTGACGGTCTCCTAATACGGCTCAGAACATATCCAGTTGCAGGCGGGCTTCCTCGGACATCATGCCCTGGTGCCAGGGCGGCTCCCAAACCAGCTCGATCTTGACCTCATTGACGTCCTCGACGCCCAGCACGGCCTGACGGACCTGCTCGGGCAGTTCGCCGGCCACCGGACACATGGGGCTGGTCAGCGTCATATCAATCTCGACATTGCGCTGGCCATCCATGTCCACGCGGTAGATCAGGCCCAGTTCCCAGATGTCGACCGGGATTTCCGGGTCGTAGCAGGTCTTGATGGCCGCCACGACGCGATCCATGATCTCCTCCCGCGGGTCGAACCCTTCGGGCGGCTGGGGCATCGGGGCGAACTCCTTGGAATCCGGAGCCGTCTCGGTCGCGTCGGCCTTCATCTGCGCCTCGGCTTCCGCCGGGTTCGGCGCCATCGGACGTTGGGTCAGGGTTTCATCGGGCATTTCGAGTCCCCTTGCCTCAATACTGGTCGCTGGAGGCCGCAGCCTCGCCGTGGAGTGCGGCATTCATGGCATGCCAAGCCAGGGTCGCGCATTTCACCCGCACCGGGAACTGGCGCACGCCCGACATCACCATCAGCTTTTCCATGGTTTCGTCGTCGACACCCTCGGGGATGTCGGGCTCGTCCTGGGTGCACAGCTCGTGGAAGGCGTGGAAGAGCTTTTCAGCCTCCGCCGCCGTCTTGCCGTGCACCAGTTCCGTCATCATCGAGGCGCTGGCGGTGGAGATGGCGCAGCCGCGGCCCTGGAAGGCCACGTCGTCGACCACCCCGTCCTTCAGGGTCAGATAGACCATGAAGCGGTCACCGCACATCGGGTTCTCGCCCTTCGCCTCGCGGTTGGCGTCGTCGGGATGGCGGAAGTTGCGGGGATGCTTGCCGTGGTCCAGGATCACTTCCTGATACAGCTCGCGCAGATCGTCCATCATGCTCCGAAGAACTCCTTGACCGCCTGGAGGGACTGGACCAGCGCGTCGGCCTCCTCCCGGGTGTTGTAGAGGCCGAAGGAGGCGCGGACGGTCGGTCCGACGCCGAACCGCTCGGCCAGCGGCTCGGCGCAATGGCGACCGACGCGCACGGCGACGCCATACTGGTCGACGATGGTGCCGACGTCGTGCGGGTGCACGCCCTCCAGCGCGAAGGAGACGATCGGCCCCTTGCCGGGCGCGGTGCCGACGATGCGCAGACCCTCGACCTGCGACAGCTGCTGGGTGGCGTATTGCAGCAGGTCGTGTTCGTGCGCGGCGATGGCGTCCCTACCCAGCGCCTCGACATAGTCGATGGCGGCGCCCAGGCCGATGACCTCGGTGATCGGCGGGGTGCCAGCCTCGAAGCGCGACGGCGGTGCCTTGAAGGTGGTGCCTTCGAAGGTGACGCTCTCGATCATGTCGCCGCCGCCCTGGTAGGGGGGCATCTTCTTCAGGAGGTCGTACTTGCCGTAGAGTACGCCGAGGCCGGTCGGGCCGTAGAGCTTGTGCGCGGTGAAGACGTAGAAGTCGGCGTCGATGTCCTGCACGTCGACCGTGCCGTGCACCACCGCCTGGCTGCCGTCGAACAGGACGGGCACGCCGCGCTCATGCGCCAGCTTGGCGATGGTCTTGGCCGGGGTGACGGTGCCCAGCACGTTGGAGCAGTGGGTGATCGCCACCAGCTTCGTGCGGTCGGACAGGAGGTTCTTGTAGGCGTCCATGTCGAGGACGCCGTCCTCGTCGCAGGGCACGACCTTGATGACGATCTTCTTCTCGGCCTGGAGCAGCTGCCACGGAACGATGTTCGCGTGATGCTCCATGATCGACAGGATGACCTCGTCGCCTTCGGTCAGGAAGGTGCGGCCATAGCTGGAGGCGACGAGGTTGATCGCCTCGGTCGAGCTGCGGGTGAAGACGATGCAGCGGTCGTTCGGGGCGTTCAGGAAGCGCGCGACCTTGCTGCGCACCGCCTCGAACTGGTCGGTCGCGGTCTGCGACAGGAAATGAACGCCGCGGTGGATGTTGGAATAATCCTCCTCCAGGAAGCGGGTCATGGCCTGGATGACCTGACGCGGCTTCTGGGCGGATGCCCCGCTGTCCAGATAGACCAGCGGCTTGCCGGGCTTTCCCTTCCTGGCGTGGACGCTGCGGGCGAGGATGGGAAAATCCTCCCGCACCCGCTGCACGTCGTAGGCTTGGTTCAGGATGGCATCGGACATGGTTACTTCTGCTCCTCCAGCCAGCCGGCCACGATCCCCTGGAAGGCGTCGCGGATCGACTCTTCAGCGATTTCCTCAAGGGATTCCGACAGGAAGGCACCGACCAGCAGGCCCTGGGCGGTGTCGCGGTCGATGCCGCGGGCGCGCAGGTAGAACAGCGCGTCGTCGTCCAGTTCGCCCGCCGTGCAGCCGTGGCTGCACTTCACGTCGTCGGCATGGATTTCCAGTTCCGGCTTGCTGTCGATCTCGGCCCCGTCGGACAGCAGCAGGGCGCGGTTCAGCTGATAGCCGTCGGTCTTCTGTGCATCCGGACAGACGGTGATCTTGCCCTGGAACACCGCGCGCGCCGTGTCGTCGATGACGCCCTTGTAGACCTCGCGGCTGGTGCCGTTCGGCTGGGCATGGACGATCACCGTGGTGGTGTCGGCATGCTGCGTGCCGCGGACCAGATAGCCGCCGCTGACATGCGTCCGGGCCTCGGTGCCGTCCAGCCGGCTGACCACCTCGTTGCGCGACAGCTTCGCACCGGTCGTCAGGATGAAGTTGTCGTAGCAGCCGCCGGTCGCCACCGTCGCGGCGATGTGCGACAGGTGGATGGCGCCGCCGCCGTCACGCTGCGACTTGTAATGATGCAGGGTGGCGCCTTCGCCGACGAACACCTCGGTCACATGATTGGCCAGCGTGGTGCCGGCGCCGCGGCCGACATGGTGTTCGACCACCACCGCCTTCGACCCGGCCTCCGCGATCAGCAGGCTGCGCGGATGGCAGGAGGTCGCCTGCGTCTCCGACCCGACCGAAACGAAGACCAGTTCGATCGGCCGCTCGACCTGGACGCCGGCCGGCACATGCAGAACCGCACCGTCGGCGAGATAGGCGCTGTTCAGCGCCACCAGGGGACGGTCGTCCGCCGCGGCGAGGCGGCCGACGTGGTCGGCCAGCAGGTCGGCGTGGCTGTTGAGCGCGGCGGCGATGCTCAGCAGTTCCACACCCGGCGGCAGGCCCTCGACCGACGACAGGTCGGCGCGGAAGCGGCCGTCGACGAAGACCAGACGCGGGCCGTCCTGCCCCTCGGCGCGGACGGTCGGCAGCAGGTCGATCACGGCGGCGGCGGGCGCAGCAGGCTGGAAGCTGGTCTTGGCGAGGTCGCGCAGGTTGGTGTAGCGCCAGCTCTCGTTCTTGATCGTCGGCAGGCCGACGGCGGCAAAGCGCTCGCGCCCGGCGGTGCGGAGCTCGGTCAGCCAGGACAGGCCGCTGCCGGGCAGACCGGCGCCCACCTGATCGAGCGGAGCCAGGAAAGCCGGCGCCGTCGCCGGATCGGCGCCCCGCGTCGAGTAGGTCATGGGATGCAGGGGGGAGGTGTGTGCCGACATCACGCCGCCTCGCTCGCGCCGAAGTCGCGGTAGCCGTTCTTCTCCAGCTCCAGCGCCAGTTCCTTGCCGCCCGACTTCACGATGCGGCCGGCGGCCAGGACATGGACATGGTCGGGAACGATGTAGTCGAGCAGGCGCTGGTAGTGGGTGATGACCAGCATCGACCGCTCCGGCGAGCGCAGCGCATTGACGCCCTCGGCCACGATCTTCAGCGCGTCGATGTCGAGGCCGCTGTCGGTTTCGTCGAGGATGGCGAATTTCGGCTCCAGCACCGCCATCTGCAGCGTCTCGTTGCGCTTCTTCTCGCCGCCGGAGAAGCCGACATTGACCGCGCGCTTCAGCATCTCGTCGCTCATGCCGAGCGCCTTGGTCTTCTCGCGGATCAGCTTGAGGAACTGCATGGCGTCGAGTTCCTTCTCGCCGCGATGCTTGCGGATGGCGTTGATCGCGGTCTTGAGGAAGGTGGTGTTGCCGACGCCGGGGATTTCGACCGGATACTGGAAGGCGAGGAAGACGCCCTCGGCGGCCCGCTCCTCCGGCTCCATCGCCAGCAGGTCCTTGCCGTAATAGGTGACCGAGCCTTGCGTGACCTCGTAGCCGTCGCGGCCAGCCAGCACGTAGGACATGGTGCTCTTGCCGGCGCCGTTCGGCCCCATGATGGCATGGACCTCGCCCGGGCGGATGGTCAGGTCGACGCCCTTGAGGATTTCCTTGCCGTCCACGGTGGCGTGCAGGTTCTTGATTTCGATCATCGTCTTCGCCTCGTTGTCTACTTCAGGCCGCCGGCACGCCGTCCGGTCTTCACGTTCTCTTCGGTGGGGGGAAGTGCCCTTAGCCCACGCTGCCTTCCAGGCTGATGCCCACCAGCTTCTGCGCCTCCACGGCGAATTCCATGGGGAGTTCCTTCAGGACCTCCTTGCAGAAGCCGTTGACGATCAGGGACACCGCGTCCTCTTCCGAGATGCCGCGCTGGCGGCAGTAGAAGAGCTGGTCCTCGCTGATCTTCGCCGTCGTCGCCTCATGCTCGATGCGGGCGGAACGGTTGCGGCTCTCGATGTAGGGAACCGTGTGGGCGCCGCACTGGTCGCCGATCAGCAGGCTGTCGCACTGGGTGTGGTTGCGCGCACCCTCCGCCCTGGGCAGGATCTTGACCAAGCCGCGGTAGGTCTGCTGCGCCTTGCCGGCCGAGATGCCCTTCGATACGATGGTCGAGCGGGTATTCTTGCCGATGTGTATCATCTTGGTGCCGGTGTCGGCTTGCTGGAAGTTGTTGGTGATGGCGACCGAATAGAACTCGCCCACCGAATTGTCGCCCTGCAGGATGCAGCTCGGATACTTCCAGGTGATCGCCGAGCCGGTCTCGACCTGCGTCCACGAAATCTTCGAGTTCTTGCCGCGGCAGGCGCCGCGCTTGGTGACGAAGTTGTAGATGCCGCCGACGCCTTCGGCATTGCCGGGATACCAGTTCTGGACCGTCGAATATTTGATCGTCGCGTCGTCCATCGCCACCAGCTCGACCACCGCGGCGTGCAGCTGGTTCTCGTCGCGCTGGGGTGCCGTGCAGCCTTCCAGATAGCTGACATAGGCGCCCTCGTCGGCGATGATCAGCGTCCGCTCGAACTGGCCGGTGTTGGCCTGGTTGATGCGGAAGTAGGTCGACAGCTCCATCGGGCAGCGCACGCCCTTGGGGATGTAGACGAAGCTGCCGTCGGTGAAGACCGCGCAGTTCAGCGTCGCATAATAGTTGTCCGTGTAGGGCACCACCGAGCCGAGATACTTCTTCACCAGCTCCGGGTGCTTCTGCACGGCCTCTGAGATCGCGCAGAAGATGATGCCCATCTCCTCCAGCTTCGCCTTGAAGGTGGTGGCGACCGACACGCTGTCGAACACGGCGTCCACGGCGATGGCCGGGCTCTTGCCCTCCGACCCCTCGACGCCGGCCAGGATCTCCTGCTCACGCAGCGGGATGCCCAGCTTCTCGTAGGTCTTCAGCAGTTCGGGATCGACCTCGTCCAGCGACTTCGGACCGGCCTTCTTCTTCGGCGCCGCATAGTAATGCGCGTCCTGATAGTCGATGGGCGGGAAGCTGACGGCGGCCCATTGCGGCTCCTCCATCGTCTGCCAGACGCGGAACGCCTTCAGGCGCCACTCCAGCAGCCACTCCGGCTCCTCCTTCTTGGCGGAGATGAAGCGGACGATGTCCTCGTTCAGGCCCTTCGGCGCGACGTCGGCCTCGATGTCGGTCGTGAAGCCGTACTTGTACTTCTGCTCGGTGACGGCGCGGACCTGCTCGACGGTTTCCGGTTGGGCGGCCATGGCTTTGCCTCGTCCTTCTCAAGAATGCTGTTCGATGCGCGCCGTTCAGTGCGCAGGGCGGGCCGGCTGGGCGGCGGTGGAATTCGGTGCGGCTGCCGGAGCCGGAAAGGTCACGGGGGCCATCATGTCGGCCAGCGTCACCTCCTCCAGCGCGCTGCGAATGGCGCGGTTCACCTTTTCCCAACCGCCGCGCATGGGGCAAAGTTGCTCCACCCCGCATTGGCTGTCGGCACCGTCGACGCAGGCGGTCAGCGCGATCGGACCGTCGAGCGCCGTGATGATTTCGGCGATGGAGATTGCGTCGGCCGGCCGGCTGAGCGCATAACCGCCGGCGGCGCCGCGTTGGGACGTGGTCAGCCCCGCCGGTGTCATCGCCTTCATCAGCTTGGCGACGGTGGGAGCGGGCACGCCGGAGCGGTCGGCAAGATGGGCGACGGTATGGACCGTGCCGACCTGGCGCGCCATCTCGCTCAACACGACGATGGCATAGTCGGTCAGCTTGCTCAGCCGGATCATGACCGCACCCCGTTTCACCCCGGTTTCGAATACAGGACCAATTTAGTCCTGATTGCTCCGGGGGGCAAGGGGCGTTTGTCGATCGAAATGCAGGGTTTCCGCGGGTTTGGCGCCTTTGCATGGCTGATGCGCCGACAATACCCATGGAATGCGCTTGGTTATAGCGTCGCTGCTTCCCGCAGACTACAGCCAAGCTGCCGGGGCAAAGCGGTCATGCGACGATAGGTCGCGGCGCTGCATCGCCTACAATGCAGAAAACCCCGCGCCGGGGGGCGCGGGGTTGCTCGGTTAGCGAATGGGCGGCAATCAGCCCGGCTTCTTCACTTCCTCACGGGCGGCGCTGGTCGCTTCGGCCACCACGTCGCGGACATCTTCCTTGGCCGACTCGACCACGGTCTGGGCGGCCGCCTGGGCGGCGCGGGTGCCGCGGTCGAGCGCGTCCATGGCGAGCGCCTTGGCGCGCTCGGTCGCCTCGTCGGCATACTCGCCGACCCATTGCTTCTCGTAGCGGGTGCCCGGCAGGGCGGCGCCGATGGCGGCACCCAGTGCGACACCCATGGCGCCGGCGACGATGGGATGGTCCTCCACGAGGTCCCAGAAGCCGGTCGTCATGTCGTGCGCGCGGTGGCGCAGATGGTCGGTCGACGGCGCCATCGAGGAGAGGCGCGACATGCCACGATTGACGTAGGACTGGCCGCCCTGGGCATGCGATTGAGCATGAAGGGAGCCGCGGCCGTGCTCGGCATCGTCGCTCGAACCGCCCATCATGCCGCTGACGGTGCCCGAGGCGCTGTCGTAGGCGGAGCTGACGGCACTCGAGGCGTTGTCATAAGCGGAACTGGCGGCGCTGCGGACGCTGTCGGTGGCGCCGCTCAGCGAGTCCCGGGCGTAATCCACGGCATCGCCCATGCGGTGGCGGGCGGAGCGGACGGTGCTGGACCGGGCGATCCGGCGGTCGTAGCCGGTGCTCGACAGGGCCAGCCAGCCCAGGCCGATGCCGACCAGGGCAAGCGGGATCGGATTGCTGGTGACGCTGCTCAGCATCGACCCCGAGGAGGAGGACTGCGACTGCTTGTAATGGACGGTCTGGCCGCTTTCGTAGCGGTCGGACTGGTGCAGGTGGGAACGCTGGGACGGGGTGTCCGGGGTCGACGGCGAATAGGTGTGCTTCATGGGATTCTCCATCAGGGATTGGGGAGACCACCGCGTCATTCTGTCGCGCAGACGGGATGTCCGGTCGCGCAGCGCCTCGACGGTGCCGCCGATGCGCGCGCGGCTGGCGCGGATGTCGCCCTCCAGGGCGTCGAGATCCTGCGGATTGCGAGCGTCGTCCGTCATCGGCCGGCCCTCAGCGGGCAAGCTGGGACTTGGCCCAGCGCTTGTCCTCGTCCAGCGTTTTCATCGTGCGGCGGGGGCGGAGGTTGGCAGGGCTCAGCCGGCTCTTGCCGACATAGGCCAGGATGCCGCCCACCACCAGAACCGCCACGCCGACGATCAGCGCGGACAGCCACGGGGCCAGGACGTTGGACAGGCCGAGAACCGCGGAGGCAAGCAGGACCAGGACGCCGGCAAAGGCGACCAGTCCGCCGACGGCGATGAAGGCCACGCCGCCGGCGGCCTCGGTGGCCTTGTCGGTCAGTTCGGCCTTCGCCAACGCGATCTCGGATCGGGCGAGGTTGGCGGATTCGCGGGCGAGATCGGCGAACAGGCCGGCGAGCGGCCGGTCCTGCCGCGGATCCCGCGGCTCGTCATAGCGGTTCTCGGCGGCGCTCATGGACGCTGTCCCTGCGGCTTGGAGGTGGAGGTGGTGCCAGCGGCCCCGCCGATGCCGGTGGTGCCGGCGTTCGCGGTGCTGCCGGCGCTGCCGACCGTGCTGGTGCCGAGTGCCGTGTCGGCCGACGGCGCGGTGCCGTGGCCGGTGACGGAAGCCGGGGCGGTGGACAGCGGCATGCCGATGCGGCCGGCGGCCGGCTTCGGCTCACCCAGGCGCTCGGCCCCGCGCTCGGAGTCCATGCGGCCGGCCAGGTTGCCGGTGTTGACGGCGGACGAGCCGGTCGTCGGGGTGTCGGCGCTGTGGGACGGGGTGGAGCGGCTGACGGATTCGCCGATGCCGCCGGCCATGCCGCGGCTGGGGCTGCGCCCGGTGTCGCGGTTCAGGTCGCGGCCGGAGTCGTAAGCGGAACCGCGCGCCGTGCGCACGGTCTGCGACGGATGCGCGTTGCCTTGCCGGGAGGTCGACGCGCGATGCATCCGGCGTTCGCCGGAGCTCTTGATGAAGCGCGCGGCGAGGAAGCCGACGGCGAAGGCCGCCCCGATGAACACTTCGGGCTGGCGGCGGGCGAAGCCCTCGACCTCGCCGACGATGTCGTCGACGTTGGCATCGCGCAGCATGTCGGCGACGCGCTCGACCCGGCTGGCCGCCTGCTCGGCGTAGTCGGCCACGACGCCGCCATTCTCCTCGTTCAGCTGTTCGGCCGCCTTGTGCAGGGCATTGGCGACCCCGCCCAGCTGGTCGGCGGCGCGGCCGGTCTGCTGCTCCAGCAGCGAGCGAATACGGCCCTGGGCGTTGCCCAGCGTCTCCCGCCCGGTGGAAATCACGTCGTCGGCGGCGCGGTTGACGGTCTTCTTCATCTCGTCGACTCCGCTGCGGCCGCCCGACACGCCGCCGCCGGTGGTGGAGCTGCCGGCAGTCGAACTTCCGGTGGTGGAACTTCCGGTGGTGGAGCCGGTCGGGTTCGGTCCGCCGGTGCCGGTCATGTCGCGGTTCGGCATCTTGTCTTTCCTCCTCGGGGATTCCGGTATTCCGCGGCTCCGCGCCTGCGGTATCAAGCCGCCCGTTGCGGAAGCGGGTGTCGGGAAGTGAAACACCAGCCAAGCCTTGGGGTTCCACGCCCACTCCGCGCGAAATGGACAGCCGCTACGAATGTGCTAAACTTTGCCGAGAATATCTTGGTGCGGCCGGACCGGGGGTGGCGGCATGAGCGTCTTCAGCGTGGTGGCCGACGGTCAGGCCGGGCTTTTCCGCCTGCAGCAGGCGAAGAAGCCGTGGGAGAAGGATCTGCAGGCCAAGGACGCCCACGGCCAGCTCGCCCAGAAGGCGGAGCGCGCGCAGGCGCTGACCCAGGCCGCCGCTAAATGGCAGAGCGACCATGCCAGCGCCCAGGCGGCGCTGGAGGAGGCGAGGCGGGTCGGCGGGCCCAAGCAGACGGCCGCGGCGCGGCTGGAGCAGGTCGAACGCAAGATCGAGCAGTTGAAGCTGGCGATGCGCTTTGCCCAGGGCGATCCGCAGAAGCTGGCGTCCCTTGCGCGCGAAGCGGCGCTGCTGGCGCGCGAGGCCGGGCGGGCCGCCAAGGAATACGGCGCCGGCATCAAGGCCGCGGCGGAGATGGGGCTGCCCGGCGACACCGGCGCCGCCACCGGCGGCAGTACGGTGTCGTCGTCGGAGACGACGATCACCCGCAGCACCACCAGCCTGACCGTGCAGCAGACCGAGGTGACGCTGACCATCGGCATCTCGGCGGGGGAGGGGGCTCCCGCGGGCACCGGCTCGGCGGAAAGCGCTGCCGATGCGATGGCCGCGGATGCCGGGTCGGAAGCGGAATCCGCGGCGGCGACCTCCGGGCAGGACGGCAAGCTGCCGGCCGACATCGCCCGGCTGGTGGAGGATGTGCTGTCCGGCCTGGGGAAGGGCGGGATGAGCGGGGGCGGGAGTGTTGACAGCGTTCCGTCCGCCGCGGCCACCGGCTCCGGCGGCCGAAGCGCGATGATCCAGAGCCTGATGGCCGACAATGCCATGAAGATGTCGCGCTACCGCGAAGCCGACACCTTCGGCCAGCGGGTGGAGGGGGTGCTCGCCACGTCCAAGCGCATCATCGGCGAAGCGAAGGCCGCCAACATGCTGGACGAGTCGGAAAAGCGGCGTCGCGAGCGGCGGGAGGGCTTCAAGGCCGACGACAAGATGGTCGAGGCCGCGCAGAAGGAGGTCAACGCCCTGCGCGCCGCGGCGTTTGGGCCAAGCGAAGCGCTCGGGGCCGCCGGGCTGCTCGGCGCTGCCGACGGGGAGGAGACGGAGGACCCGGGCCTATCGTCCGCCTCCGCCGCCCAGCCGGCCGCGGCCCTGAATCTGCTGGCCTGATCGCCGCCCATCCGGCATCCGCCGCCTGCTACCATTTCTCCATACGCTGCAGTGCGACATTGTGTTGACCGGCTCGCGCGGAAGACGCGATAACCGATGATCAAGACTCCCGCAGAGGAGTCTGCGAACCGAGCGCAAGAGAATGGGACACGCAACGAGATGAGCAACTGGATCCGCCGTGGCGGCCTCGAAATCGCCCGCCCGCTTTACGACTTCATCAATGACGAGGCACTGCCGGGGACCGGTGTCGACGCCGACCGTCTCTGGACCGGCCTCGACCAACTCCTGCATGAGCTTGCGCCACGCAACAAGGCGCTGCTGGACAAGCGCGACAGCTTGCAGCTGCAAATCGACCAGTGGCATGCCGCCCGTCGCGGAAAGCTCTTCGATCAGGCCGAATACGAAACCTTCCTGCGCGACATCGGCTATCTGGTGCCGGAGGGCGGGGACTTCTCGGTCGGGACCGCCAACGTCGATCCGGAAGTCGCCTATCTTGCCGGCCCCCAGCTGGTGGTGCCGATCACCAACGCCCGTTATGCCTTGAACGCAGCCAACGCACGGTGGGGCAGCCTGTACGACGCGCTGTACGGCACCGACGCCATCCCCGGCACTCCGGCGGCCGGCGGCTATGACGCCGCCCGCGGCGCGCAGGTGATCGCCTGGGCGCGCAAGTTCCTGGACGACAGCGTTCCGCTGGCCGACGGCAGCCATGCCGACGCCGCGGCCTATGCGGTCGAGGGGGATGCGCTGGCGGTGACGCTGAAGGACGGGCGAAAGACCGGCCTGAAGGACAAGGCCGCCTTCGTCGGCTGGCAGGGCGAGGCGGCGGCGCCGTCGGCCGTGCTGCTGGTGCAGAACGGCACCCATATCGAAATCCGCATCGACCGCGGCAGCGTGATCGGCAAGGACGATGCCGCCGGCGTCGCCGACGTGGTGCTGGAAGCCGCGCTGTCGACCATCCAGGACTGCGAGGATTCGGTCGCCGCCGTGGATGCGGAGGACAAGGTCGTCGCCTACCGCAACTGGCTGGGCCTGATGAAGGGCACCCTGGAGGCCAGCTTCCCCAAGGGCGACAAGACCATCGTCCGCAAGCTGAACCCGGACCGCACCTACGCCACGCCGACCGGCAGCGTCACCCTGCACGGCCGCAGCCTGCTGCTGGTCCGCAACGTCGGCCACCTGATGACCATCGACATGGTCAAGCTGTCCGACGGCAGCGAGGCGCCGGAAGGCATCCTGGATGGCGTCTTCACCTCGCTGATCGCCCTGCATGATCTGAAGGCGGAAGGGGGCTTGCGCAACAGCCGTGCCGGCTCGGTCTACATCGTGAAGCCGAAGATGCACGGCCCGGAAGAGGCCGCCTTCACCGACGAGCTGTTCGGCCGCGTCGAGGATCTGCTGGGCATGGCCCGCAACACCCTCAAGGTCGGCATCATGGACGAGGAGCGGCGCACCAGCGTCAACCTCAAGGAATGCATCCGCGCCGCCAAGGACCGCGTGGTGTTCATCAACACCGGCTTCCTGGACCGCACCGGAGACGAGATCCACACCTCGATGGAGGCCGGCCCGGTCGTCCGCAAGGCGGCGATGAAGGCCACCAAGTGGATTTCGGCCTATGAGGACAACAATGTCGACGTCGGGCTGCGCGCCGGGCTGAAGGGCCGTGCCCAGATCGGCAAGGGCATGTGGGCGATGCCCGACCTGATGGCCGACATGCTGGTCGCCAAGATCGGCCATCCGAAGGCCGGCGCCAACACCGCCTGGGTGCCGTCGCCGACCGCCGCCACCCTGCACGCCACCCATTATCACGCGGTGAATGTGGCCGAGGTGCAGGACCAGCTGGCCAAGCGGCAGGCCGCCGCCCTGTCCGACATCCTGACCATCCCGCTTGCCGACCGCCCCAACTGGTCGGAGGACGAGATCCGGCAGGAGCTGGAGAACAACGCCCAGGGCATCCTCGGCTATGTGGTGCGCTGGATCGACCAGGGTGTCGGCTGCTCCAAGGTGCCGGACATCCACGATGTCGGACTGATGGAAGATCGCGCCACCCTGCGCATCTCCAGCCAGCACATCGCCAACTGGCTGCACCACGGCATCTGCACCGAGGCCCAGGTGATGGAGGTCATGAAGCGCATGGCCGCCGTCGTCGACAAGCAGAATGCCGGAGACCCGCTGTACAAGCCGATGGCCGGCAACGTCGACGGCAGCATCGCCTTCCAGGCCGCCTGCGATCTGGTGTTCAAGGGCCGCGTCCAGCCGAACGGCTACACGGAGCCGGTCCTGCATGCGCGGCGTCGTCAGGTGAAGGCGGTGGGGTGAGGTGGTGGCGGTGGGAGGGGTTTTCCCCCTCCCTAACCCTCCCCCTCTTCGAGGGAGAGGGGACTGCCGCTGTCCTCTACTTCAATTCCGCAAGCGTCCTACCCCCTCTCCCACCGAAGGTGGGGGAGGGATGGGGAGGAGGCATGCGCTGCAGCATTTACACCCCGATCCCCAAAACCCGCACCGCCACCTGCTTGGTGTAGGGACTGGCCGCGAAATACTCGTACCGTACCGCGTTCTCCGCGGCGAACTCCTGGAACGCCCGGTACTCGTCGTCGCGCCAGCTGTGGTTGCCGATATATTCGTCGAACACGATGACGCTTCCCGGCCGCACCCGATCCGCCAGCGCGGTCAGCACCGTGCGGGCCGAGGCGTAGATGTCGCTGTCGACGTTGACGAAGCGCACCGGCCCGGGATGGGCGGCGAGGAAGGGCGGCAAGCTGTCCTCGAACCATCCCACATGCAGGCGGGCGTTGTCGCGTACCGGCGGCAGCTGGCTGCCGGTGGTCAGCACGCCGCGCGGCGAGTTCACCCAGCCCTCCGGCAGACCTTCGAACGAATCGAAGCCGTGAACCTCCTGGCCGGCCACCTCGGCGATGTGGTCGAGCGAGGTGCCGCGCCGTACGCCGAACTCCAGCACCAGGCCGGGCGTGCCGGCGCCGGCCAACGCGTGGCGCAACAGCCGGCCGCTGTTGCCGAACAGGCGGAAATCGACGGACAGGTTGGGAAGCAGTGCCTTGGCGCCGTCCGGCAGCGGGCGGCGCTTCGGGTTGTCGCCGACCTCCGCGGCCTCGACGGCGTCGGCCTCGGCATCCCGGCCGAGCAGCCGCAGGGTGGCGGCGAGATAGCCCCAGTATTTGCCGTTGGCGCCGCCGCAGCGGGTGGCGCGGCGCAGGCGGCGCAGAGCTTCGTCGGGGCCATGATCGTGCAGGGCCTGGGCATGGCTGCCGAACCAGCCCGCGGCATGCTCCGGATCGTCGGCCAGCAATGCGTCGAAATGGGCGAGAGCTTCCCCGTCATGTCCGAGATAGGCCGCGGCCGTGGCGGCTTCGAAGCGGATGTCCTGGGAATGGTCGCCGGCGGCCAGCGCCTTGCGTGCCAGGGCGATCGCGTCGGCATAGCGGGCGTCGCGGCGCAACGCTCCGGCCAGCGCCGCGGTCAGGTCCGGGCGGCCGGGAGCGACGCGTAGCGCGCGCTCCAGCCAAGTGACGGCGGGGAGGGGGGCGTTGTCGGCCTGATGGGCCCTGGCGAGGGTGGCCAGCCGGTCGACGTCTCCGGGGCTGTCGGCCAGCACCCGGCGCAGGCAGGCGATGGCGTTGGCCGGACCGCGATGGCCGAGATGGGCCAGACCGAGCAGATGGAGCCGCTCGACCCCGGAGGATGCGGTCGCGCCGCGCAGCAGGCGCAGGGCGGGACGGTAACGGCGCGCGTCGATCAGGGCGCGCGCCTCGTGCAATAGAGTGTCAGCGGTCAAAGCGACTCGTCGTCAGGGCAGCCGGCGGAAGGTCCAGACCGACGCCGGCGGCAGATTCCGGGCGATCCAGGCATGGCGCCGCGGCTTCAGCCGCAGCCGCCGGATCAGTTCCGGATTGACCGGGGCGAAGGGACCATAGGTGAATTGCACGAAAACCCCGTCGGGCGCCAGCACCGAAAAGGCACCGCGCACGATCCGCGCCTGGACCGACAGCGGCATGGCGATCAGCGGCAGGCCCGACACCACCGCGTCGCAGTTCTCCCAGCCATGGGCCTGGACGATGCGGTGGACCCGCGTCGCGTCGCCGCGCACCACCGTGGACTCCGGGTGCAGGACCGACAGGTGATCGGCGAAAGCGGGATCGAGTTCGACCATCAGCAAATTGTCGGGAGTGACGCCATGGGCCAGCAGCGCCGAGGTGACCGGGCCGGTGCCCGGGCCCAACTCCACCACCCGCCGCCCAGGCCCGCAGCCGGCCGCCTTCGCCATGGACCGGCACAATTCGGGTCCGCTCGGAGTTACCGAAGCGACCTTGAGGGGTGAGCGAATCCAGCGCTCGACAAAAAGCTTGCGCTCAGCAAGTGACATCGACCGACCTCCTGACAGACGCCGGATCAATTCCTCGGCTCTGCTTCACCCCTTTCTACTGAGTTGCGTTTCATTGCGCCAGCCGAATGGATTTTGAACGATCGTTTAACAAAATGATTAAGGCGATGTGACGGATTTTGTTAATAGTTTACCAATAGGATAATATGTGTACGGCGCAATTTCGTCCTTTCCGTCGACCGGGAAATATCCTTCCAGGCGGCAGCGGATGATCGGTGTGCCATAAAGCCGGGCCAACCGGCAGCTTGTTTGCACGGGAGGGGCACAGCTTTGAACAAATTGCTTCTGCGTCACAAGATTCCGGGTGCGGTGGTCGGATCGGCGGTGCTGACGGCGCTGTTGCTCGGCAGCTTCGCCTATTCCGCCGCCACCGACCGGCTGCGCACGGCGGCCCAGGACAAGCTGGTGGCCTTGGCGGACGCCCGCGCCGCCAGCGTCCAGTCCTATCTGGAAGGGCTGGAGGGCGACATCGTCCTGACCGCCAACACGCGCTCGATGCGGGATGCGGCGGTGGCGTTGAGCAATGGCTGGAGGATCGAGGCCGACCGCGGCGATCCCGGCACAATGCTGCGCAAGCGCTATGTCGACGACAATCCCAATCCGCCGGCCGAGCGCTACAAGCTGGAGAAGCCGGACGCCAACGCCATGTACGACATGGCGCATCTGCGGCTGCATTCCTGGATGACCGATCTGATGCTCCGCCGCGGGCTGGCCGACGTGCTGCTGCTCTCGCAGGACGGGACGGTGCTCTACAGCGCAGCCAAGGGCGGTGATTTCGCCAAGCCGGCCGCCGAAGGGGCGCTCGCCGCCCTGGCCGATTCGGTGAAGCGCGATCCCACGCCGGACGAGGCGCGGGTTGCCGACTTCGGCGCCTATGCGCCTGCCGGTGGGACGCCTTCGGCCTTCTTGGCCACCCCGGTGGCGTTGCGCCAGCCGGACGGCACGGTGCAGATATTGGCGACCCTGGTCTTCCGCATGGAGCCGACCGGACTGGACCGCATCATGCGCGCCACCGGCGGCATGGGAGACAGCGGCGACACGTTCCTGGTGGGGGAGGACGGCAGGCTGCGCAGCACGCCGCGCTTCGCCCAGGGCATGGCCGTGCTGAGGCCCTATGACGGCGGCGCCATGGGCGCCATCAAAGGCGATGCCGACCATACCGGCGTGATCGAGGCGGCCAACATCGCCGGCAACGGCCCGGCTCTGACCGCCTACCGCCCGATGACGCACAACGGCGTCCGCTGGCTGGTGCTGGCGGAGGCAGCGGTGAACGAGATCCTGGCACCCGTCCATTCCATGCGCGACCGGATGATCGGTGCAGGAGCCGCGCTGCTGCTGGTCATCTGCCTTGGCGGCATCCTGTTCGCCCGCGGCATCACCCGTCCGCTGACGGCGATGTGCGAGGCGATGCAGAGCCTGGCCCAGGGCGAGCGCCGGCTGGACGTCCCGGCGCAGGGGCGCCACGACGAGATCGGCCGGATGGCCGGCGCCATGCAGGTGTTCAAAGAGGCGCTGATCAAGGCCGACGACCTCCATGCCGAACAGGAACTGGTCCGCGTCCGGCGCGAGGAACGCACCCGCCAACTGGAGCGGGTGACCGACGGCTTCGATGCCCGCGTCGGCGGAATCGTCCGTGCGGTGACCAGCGCCGCCGGAGGGTTGGAGGCTACGGCCAGATCGATGAGCGACGGCGCAGACCGGACGCTGCACGAGGCGACCAGCGTCGCCGCGGCCGCCGATCAGACGGCGAGCAGCGTCGGCACGGTGGCATCGGCGGCCAACCAGCTGCGCGCCTCCATCGGCGACATCGGCCGTCATATCGAGGAATCGAGCCGCATCACCCAGGCGGCGGTCGGGGCCGCCGCCCAGGCGGGAGAAACCATGCGCGTGGTGGTGGAAACCGCCGGCCGCATCGGCACCGTCGTGCAGCTGATCCATGACATCGCCGCACAGACCAACCTGCTGGCGCTGAACGCCACCATCGAAGCGGCGCGGGCGGGAGAGGCGGGCAAGGGCTTCGCCGTCGTCGCCAACGAGGTCAAGCATCTGGCCTCCCAGACCGCCAAGGCCACCGACGAGATCGGCAGCCAGATCGGCACCATGCAGTCGGTGACGGACGGGGCCGCGGCCTCGATCGGCCAGATCGCGACGGTGATCGCGGATATGGGCCGCATCTCCGGCATCGTCGCGACCGCCATCGAGGACCAGGGGGCGGCGACGATGGACATCGCCGCCAATGCCGAACAAGCCGCCAAGGCGACCCATTCGGTCACCGCGATCATCGACGGGGTGGCGCGATCCGCCGATACGACCAAGACGGTCGCCGAAGAGGTCCTGACCTCGTCCCAGGATCTGACGCGGCAGGCCGGGCATCTCAGGGCCGAGATCGAACGCTTCCTGACCGACATCAAGGCGGCGTGAGGGGTGGACTTGGCCGGCGGCAGCGAAGCCGGGAAGACCTGTTCCCCTTTTCTTCTCACTGCGCCGTTGACAGGGCTGCAACGGTCGGGGCACGGTTGCAGGGCTGGAAAGAATGGTGAACAGGGACTGTGGATACGACATGCCGACGCTCGCGCCCGACCATTCGGACCTGTTCGACGATGTGGGCAAGCTGCCCCGGTTGTTGGAACTCGACGTCGCGAGGATCATCCGCAATCCCAACCTGCCGCGGCGCCATTTCGATCCGACCGAGATGCAGGGGCTTGCCGACTCGATCGCGCATTACGGATTGAAGCAGCCGGTCCTGGTGCAGGAAACCGTAGGCGGCCACCGTCTGGTCGCCGGCGAACGGCGGATGCGCGCCCATGAGATGCTGGGGCTGGCGACCATCTACGCCCTGGTCACCTCAGGCAATCCGGATGAGCTGACGCTGGTGGAGAATGTCCAGCGCGTCGACCTGGACGCGCTTGAACTGGCGGAGGCGCTGGCCCGGCTGATCGATCGGTTCGGCTACACCCAGGAACAGCTTGGCCGCATCATCGGCAAGAGCCAGAGCAACGTCAGCCATACCCTGCGGCTGAACAGCCTGCCGGAGACGATCAAGCAGGAATATGCCGCCGCCCACCATGACGTCTCCCGCTCCACCCTGATCGAGATCGCCTGGATCAAGGATCTGGAAGAGCAGATGGCGCTGTGGGAGCAGGTGAAGGCCGGCGACGGCACCGTCCAGGCCGCCCGCAGCCGCAAGGACGCCGCCAAGGAGCCGGCGCTGCGCACGCTGTCGGCGGTCGGCCGCTTCCTCGACGCGCTGCGCCGCGCGACCGCCCGCCTGGGCGATCCGCGCGAACACCGCGCTTACGTCGACGACATGCAGCGCCGTGAACTGATCAGCCTGCGCCGACGCATCGACCTGCTGCTGGGCGACGAGCCGACGGTGGATTGAGGAGGGCGCTTTCCTCGGGGGGGCCTCAGTCGTTCAGGAACGGATTGTACAGCCTCTCTTCGCCGAACCTGGACATCGGGCCGTGGCCGGGAATGAAGGCGATGTCGTCGCCATAGGGGAACAGCTTGTCGCGGATCGAGGCGATCAGGTCGCCATGGTTGCCCTTGGGGAAATCGGTCCGGCCGACGGAGCCCTGGAACAGCACGTCGCCGACGATGGCGAGCTTCGACGGCCGGTGGACGAACACGACATGGCCGGGGGTGTGCCCCGGGCAGTGGCGGACCTCCAGGGTCTGGTTGCCGACGGTCACCGTGTCGCCCTCCTCCAGCCAGCGGTCCGGCGTGAAGGAGCGGACGGGCGGGAAACCGAACATCTGGCTCTGCATCGGCATGCCGTCGATCCAGAACTGGTCCTCGCGCTGCGGCCCCTCGATCGGTAGCGACAGTCTGTCGGCCAGATCGGCGACGGCGCCGGCATGGTCGATATGGCCGTGGGTGACCAGGATCTTCTCCAGCGTCACGCCCTTGGCCTTCGCTGCGGCCAGGATGCGGTCCAGGTCGCCGCCGGGATCGATGGCGGCGCCCTTCATCGTCTCGGGACACCAGAGCACCGTGCAGTTCTGCTGGAACGGGGTGACCGGAACGATGGCGTACTGCAGCATGTCCTGACCTGCGAGTGTGCGTGGAAATGGCGGAACGAGCGGCTGGAAGCCGACGGGCAGGGCGACCTTAACGCGCCCGTGGCGGCTGCCGCAAACCATTCGCGCAAAGCCGGCCGCATTGGCCGGCCAATCCGGCGATGGCGCGGTTGGGCTCCCTATCAAGCGCACAGGCCATGGCATTATGCTTGGCGATCGGATTCACGCTTCAAATCGATTCCGATTCTGCGCGATCCGATCTAAGGTCCGCCGGGCCGACCGGGAGCAGCGCCTTTTGGTGGAATACCGGGCCGGCACGAAATGTTAACCACCGAAGCTTTAGATCGGGGCGGACCAACAAACCGCCGCCGCAAATCATACGGATTCCGCCGGAATGCTGTCGCAGAAAGCCAAATACGCGTTGCGTGCCCTGATCATGCTGGCGGAGAAGGACAATGGCGATCTGATCCTGATCGCCGATATCGCGGAACGCGAGAACATCCCGCGCAAATTCCTGGAAGCCATCCTGGTCGAACTGCGCAAGGAAGGGCTCCTCTTCGCAAAGCGCGGCAAGAGCGGCGGTTACCGCCTTGCCCGGCCGGCCGCCCAGATCACCTTCGGCGAGGTGATCCGCCTGATCGACGGGCATCTCGCCCCGATTCCCTGTGCCAGCAAGGGATCCTTCAAGCCGTGCGAGGATTGCATCGACACGGAAACCTGCTCGGTCCGCTGGCTGATGGTCCAGGTTCGCGACGCCACCGCCGCCGTGCTGGACAACCAAACGCTGGCCGATGCCCTTCGCCATCGCCAGTCCACCGGCAACATCGCCGCCAACTTCGACATCTGACCGTCTCCATCGCCGGCCGGCCGCGGCGCTGAAATCGCATTTGAGGCCGCTGTCCTCCGCCCTTATGGTTGGCCGAACGACTGGTTAGCGAGGGATCGGCATGTCTGACGAGAAGGTGGCCGTCGTAACGGCCGGTGGCAGCGGCATGGGAGCGGCGACGGCGCGCCGGCTGGCGGCCGACGGGTTCAAGGTCGCCATCCTGTCCTCTTCCGGCAAGGGGGAGGCGCTGGCCGCCGAACTGGGCGGCATCGGGGTGACCGGGTCGAACCAGTCCAACGACGACCTGAAGCGGCTGGTCGATGCCACGATGCAGCGCTGGGGCCGCATCGACGTCCTGGTGAACAGCGCCGGCCATGGCCCGCGCGGAGCGCTGCTGGAGATCAGCGACGAGGACTGGCACCGGGGCATCGAGGTCTATTTCCTCAACGTCGTGCGGGCGGTCCGGCTGGTGGCCCCGATCATGGTCGGGCGGAAGTCCGGCTCGATCGTCAACATCTCCACCGCCTGGGCCTTCGAGCCGAGCGCGATGTTCCCGACCTCCGCCGTCGCGCGGGCCGGTCTGGCCGCCTACACCAAGCTCTTCGCCGAGCAGTATGCCGCGGACAATGTGCGGATGAACAACGTTCTGCCCGGCTGGATCGACAGCCTGCCGGCGACCGAGGAGCGGCGCCAGAGCGTGCCCATGCAACGCTACGGCAGCAGCGAGGAGATCGCGGCGACGGTGGCCTTCCTGGCCTCGCCGGGCGCCGGCTACATCACCGGCCAGAACATCCGGGTGGATGGCGGGCTGACCCGTTCCGTCTGATACCAATGCCGGAAAGTTCCGACCTTTGGCCGGCACTTTCCGGCCCCTCAGACGCCGGGCGGCCCGCTTCCGCGGGCCTTGGCTTCGCGGGCATGTGCCCGCGCGGCCGCAGTCGCGGCCGTACCAGCGCCGAAAAGTCGAAACTTTTCGGCGCTGGTATGATCCGGGGACGCGGAAACGGAAAAGGGCCGGCGAAGCGCCGGCCCTTTTCCCTGGGAACGTTCCGCCGGGTCAATCGGCGAAGGGGTCCGTCATCAGGATGGTGTCGTCGCGTTCCGGGCTGGTCGACAGCAGGGCGACCGGGGCCTGGATCAGCTCCTCGATGTGGCGGACATACTTGACCGCCTGGGCCGGCAACTCCGCCCAGGAGCGGGCGCCGCGGGTGGTGTCCTTCCAGCCTTCGAAGGTCTCGTAGATCGGCTCGACGCGGGCCTGGGCGCCGGCGTTCGACGGGTAATAGTCCAATTCCTTGCCGTCCAGACGGTAGCCGACGCAGACCTTGATCTCGTCGAAGCCGTCCAGCACGTCCAGCTTGGTGAGCGCGATGCCGTCGATGCCGCCGGTCTTGATCGCCTGGCGGACCATGACGGCGTCGAACCAGCCGCAACGGCGCTTGCGCCCGGTGACCACGCCGAACTCCTTGCCCTTCTGGCCGATCAGCTCGCCGATGTCGTCCGTCAGCTCGGTCGGGAAGGGGCCGGACCCGACGCGGGTGGTGTAGGCCTTGCAGATGCCCAGCACATAGCCGACGGCGCGCGGGCCCATGCCGCTGCCGGCGGCGGCGTTGCCGGCCACCGTGTTGGAGGAGGTGACGTAGGGATAGGTGCCGTGGTCGATGTCCAGCATCGTGCCCTGGGCGCCTTCGAACAGGATGCGCTTGCCGGCGCGGCGCAGCTCGTCCAGCTGCTTCCAGACGACGGCGGCGTAGGGCAGGACCTGCGGGGCGATCTCGCGCAGCGGCTCCAGGATGTCGGCCGGGGTCATCTCCGGCGCGCCGAGCGCGCGGAACAGGGCGTTGTGGTGGGCAAGCAGGGCGTCGACCTTCTCCACCAGCACGGCCTCGTCGGTCAGGTCGCACAGGCGGATGGCGCGGCGCGCCACCTTGTCCTCATAAGCCGGGCCGATGCCGCGGCCGGTGGTGCCGATCTTGCCGGCGCCCTTGGCCTCTTCGCGCGCCTTGTCCAGCGCGCTGTGCACCGGCAGGATCAGGGGCACGTTCTCGGCGACGATCAGGTTTTCCGGGTTGACGGTGACGCCCTTTTCCTTGATCGCATTGACTTCGCGGATGAAGGCCCACGGGTCGAAGACGACGCCGTTGCCGATGACCGACAGCTTGCTCTGGCGCACCACGCCGGACGGCAGCAGGCTCAGCTTGTATTCGACGCCGTTGATCACCAGCGTGTGGCCGGCGTTGTGACCGCCCTGGAAGCGCACCACCACATCGGCCCGGCTGGACAGCCAGTCGACGATCTTGCCCTTGCCCTCGTCGCCCCACTGGGCGCCGACCACCGCAACGTTGGCCATCTCTCGTCTCCGCAAAACTTCAAAAGGAACCGCTCAGCCTCCCGATCCACCGCAGGGTACCATCCGCGCGGCGTGGGGGGCCGTTCACCCCGAACCCAACTCGCCTGAGTTCAACTCGCTTGAACCCAAGTCGTTCGAACCCAGGGTCACCCGACCGGCTTGACGTCCCCGCCGGCCAGCCAATGGCCGCAGTGGAGCCGTCTGGCTTCCGCGGCCGCATCGGTAACCGGGGCCAGCCCGGCGACCGTCACCCATCCGTCGGCCCGCAGCCTGCGCGCCGTCTCCCAGCCGCTGCCATGCGGCACATAGACCCGGCCCGGGGCCTTGGCCGCCGGAACCGCGCGCAGCAGCGTGTCCATATAGAGCGTGAAGCCGGTCGCCGGCTCCCCGCGGTCTTCTCCCTGGGCCCCGGCGCGGTAGCGTCCGCCCTGGCCCAGTTCCCCCGCGGCGCGGGAGAACAGGGTGAAACTGAGACCGGTCTGGTATTCGAAGCCGCGATGCTCCACCAGGTCGATGGTCACCGTCAGGTTCGGCATCGCTGCGCGCAGCAGCGCCAGCGTGTCGGTCAGCCGGCGCCGGTCCTTCTCGGCACCCTCAGGCAGCGGCAGGGCGGCCAGCGCCTGCATGGCGCGCTCGGCGGGGCCGGAGGCGCTCATCAGCGTTTCCAGCAGCGAGGCCGCGGTGCCGCCGACCGCGGCCACGGCGGCCGAGTCCTTGCGGTCGAGCGCGGCGCGCAGCTGCCGGATCTCGTCCTCGCCCAGGCCCAGCCCGGCGCAGATGCGCGACACCATGGTGGGAACGCAGAGGTCGACCGACAGGTGCGGCACGCCGATGGCGGTCAGCGCCTGGACGGCCAGCAGAACCACCTCGGCATCGGCCTCCGCCTCCAGGGCGCCGATCAGCTCGACGCCAACCTGGGTGAACTGGCGTTCGGGGCGCAGTTGCGACCCCTTCACCCGCAGCACCTGCCCGGCGTAGCACAGGCGCAACGGCCGGGCTTCGTTCTTCAGGCGAGTGGTGGCGATGCGGGCGATCTGCGGGGTGATGTCGGCGCGGACGGCCATCATCCGCTGCGAATGCGGGTCCATCAGCCGGAAGGTCTGCTTGGACATCGCCGCACCGGGGCCGGAGAGCAGGTTTTCCTCGAACTCGACCAGGGGCGGATCGACGCGGCGATAGCCCTGCGCGGCGAATTCCGCCAGCAGGCGTTCGACGGCCGCCGCCTCATGCGCCGCTTCGGACGGCAGCACGTCGTGCAGTCCGGCGGGAAGCAGGGCGGAGCTCAATGCGTCGGCGGGCATGACCAGCGTGTCTCGTTGCAGGCAGGGACAGGGATGCCGCGGCGAATGTCGGGCACACGGGGCGGGCTAATACCCGACCCCCGCGCCGCATGCAAACGGAAAAGCCCCGCACCCCGCCGGTATCTCCCCTGCGTCGGCGCCGGCTGGACGAAGTGTCGCTGCCGATGGCGTCGGGAGCAGGGGGGCGGTCGGGTGGGGAAAGCCGTGGGATCGACGGATCAACCGGCGTCGACAGGGCCGGCGTCGTCGAGCAAGGTCGACAGGTCGACGTCGGGCGGAAGGGGCGACACCACGGCGAAGCTGCTGGCATCGTTCTTCGGACGCAGCACGGTCAGGGGTGTGCCGACCACCAGGAAATGGATGATCTCGGCGATGTTGGTGGCATGGTCGCCGATGCGCTCCAGGTTCTTCGCCATGAACAGCAGATGGGTGCAGGGCGTGATGTTGCGCGGATCCTCCATCATATAGGTCAGGACCTCGCGGAACAGGCTGGTATACAGGTCGTCCAGTTCCTCGTCGCGTTCCCATGCGGCGATGGCCTTCTCGACATCGCGCTCGATATAGGCGTCCAGCACGTCCTTCAGGATGGCTTCGACCAGCCGTCCCATGCGCGGGATTCCGGCGGCCGGCCGCACCACCGGCACCTGGGCCAGCGCCAACGACCGCTTGGCGACGTTCGCGGCATAGTCGCCGATGCGCTCCAGATCGGCGGAGACCTTCAGCGCCGAGACGATTTCGCGCAGATCCTGGGCCATCGGCTGGCGCAGGGCCAGCAGGCGAACCGCCTCCGCGTCGATGTCGCGTTCATAGGCGTCGAGCCGCGCATCGGCCTGCATCACCTGGGAGGCGAGGCCGACGTCACGGCGCGACACCGCCTTCACCGCGGCCTCCACCTGTGCCTCGGCCACGCCGCCCATCTGGGTGATGAGGTTGGACAGGCGTTGCAGTTCCTGCGCGAAGGAGCGGACGATGTGTTCGGTGGCCATTTTGGTCGCGACGCTCCAATGATGTCCGTCCCAAACGTCGCGGCTCCGAAGGCTGCCACGCGCGGGACGTGTACATTAGCCGGCGGCCATGACGCCGGTATGGCGGGTTTGTTTCGCTTTCTTGACAATCGGGCGTCACCGCCACGCATCCCTTCCGCTGCCGGCCTCACCATGACCCGGCCAATGGGACGTATTGGATTTGAAGTAACTCGGTAACTTCGTTAAAGGGTACGCAGCCATAGTGAAGCCGTCCACAGGGGGCATGCCCCCTGCACCGACCGGGGAGGCCGTTTCCATGTCCGTCGCGTTCCAGTTGTCCGTCCGCAGCATCGCCGCAGGATCCCTGCTGCTGCTGGCCGCCTCGCCCCTGGCGCTCGCCGCCGATCCGGCCCCGGCCTCGGGTGCTCCCACCGCACTGGTGGAGGATGTGTCCGACGGCGTCGATGGCGTGCAGGCAATGGATTATCTGGCGACCGGCCGCACCGTGGCGCTGAAGGCGGGTCAGACGCTGACGCTGAGCTACCTCGAATCTTGCGTGAACGAGACGATCACCGGAGGTTCGGTGACGGTCGGCGCCCGTGAATCGGCGGTGGAGGGCGGCAGCATCGACCGCCACACGCTGCCCTGCGACGGCGGCAAGCTGCTGCTGGCCTCCAACGAGGCCGGCAAGGCGGGGGTGACGGTCTTCCGCAGCGCACCCATCGCCCTGCCGGGGATGAAGGCGCCGCTGCCCAAGTCCGACCTGACTCTGTACAAGACCCATCCGGTGCTGGTCCTGTCGGCGCCCGGCCCCGTCACCATCGACCGGCTCGATGTGCAGGGCATCGCGCTGACCACCGTCAACGTTCCCGGCACCACGCTGGATACCGCGAAGAAGGGAACAGGGCTGGAACCGGGCGGTCTCTACAAGATCTCCGCCGGGCAGAAGTCCTTCGTGGTGAAGATCGACGAGAAGGCGGCCGGCGGCGGCGGGCCGGCGCTCGGCCGGCTGATCCGCTTCTGAGCGGCGGATGATGAGGCTGCCCCGGCGCGCCCGGCTGGTTCTGCTCGGCGCGGTGGCGCCGGTCGTCGCGGCACTCGTGACATTGGCGGCCTCATCCTCATTGCAGGGGCCGTCGATCGACAGCCTCTATTGGCTGCGCGAGCGGGTGCATGGCCCCCGGACTGGTATCGACCCGTCCCCGGTCGTCGTGGTCGGCATCGATGAGGAGACTTACCGCCGCCCGCCCTTCGCCGGCACGCCGCAGGCGCTGTGGGGGCCGCGGCTGGGCACCGTGCTGGGCGCCATGCTGGACGGCGGGGCGGCGGCCATCGGCCTCGATATCGTCCACCCGACCTCGGTCGAGACGTTGATTCCGGGTTTCGAGCGCGACTATCTGCTGACTCTGCGCCGCGGCGGCAAGGAAGGCCGGCTGGTGTTGGCGAAGGTGCAGCATCAGAGCGATCCGCTGATGCCCTATCGCGGCTATGTGATCGCCGCCGGCCTCAACAATATCCGCTCGGTCAATCTGGTGGAGGATCCCGACGGCGTGCTGCGCCGGGTGCCGCTGACGCTGGCCGCGGCTGGTCCCGACGGCCGCCCGAAGGCCGAGCCGGGCATGGCGGTTGAGGTCGCCTCCCGCGTGCTGAAGGCGCCTCTGGAACTTGGGAAAGACGGCTCCGCCACGCTGGCCGGCTATCGGGTGCCGGGCGGGGAGGGCAACCGTCTGCTGGTCAACCATGCCACCGCTCCCGGCGCCATCCCGACCTATTCGCTGGCTGATCTCTATGCCTGCGCCGAAGCCGGCAAGGCCGATTATTTCGCCGGGCACTTCAAGGGCAAGGCGGTGATGGTCGGCACCGTGCTGGATGTGGAGGACCGCAAGCTCTCCTCCAACCGCTGGGTCACCAAGCCGGAAGGGACCAATCTTCCCGAACGCTGTGCCCTGCCGGTGATGAGCGAGCTGTATGTTGCCGGTCGCACCCGCGACAGCATCCCCGGCGTCTACATCCATGCCGCCGCCATCTCCAACCTGATCGCGCACGATGCGCTGGAGGAGGCCGGCGGACCGGCCGCCGCGGCCCTGATCATGCTGCTGGCCGATCTGGCTGCCCTGGTGACGCTGGCGACCCGGCCACCGGTGGCCGCGGCCGGCCTTGCCCTGCTGCTGGCGGGATGGAGCGGGGTGGCGGTGGAGGCGTTCCAGGGCGGGCTGGTGCTGCCCTATCTGCAGGCCGCATTGGCGGCGCTGCTGGTCTTCCCGCTGGCGCTGGGCTTCCGCTTCGCGGTGCTGGACCGCGACCAGCGGCACATCCGCAACGCCTTCAAGCTCTATCTGCCGGGTTCGCTGATCGACGACATGATCGCGTCGGGCCAGTCGCCCAGCCTGGGCGGCGAGGAGCGCGACCTGTCGATCCTGTTCTGCGACATCGCCGGCTTCACCAAGATGTCCGAAGGGATGGAGCCGGAGGCCCTCGTCACCGTTCTGAACCGCTATTTCACGGTGATGACCGACATCATCGAGGCGCATGGCGGTTTCGTCGACAAATACATCGGCGACGCCGTGCTGGCGGTGTTCGGAGCCCCCTATGCCATCGACAACCATGCCCGTGCCGCGGTGGCGGCGGCATTGGCGATGCGTCAGGCGATGGCCGACGACCCGACCCTGCTGGCGACCTCCAGCGGGCGCGGCTCCAACCGGATCGGCATCGCCACCGGACCGGCGCTGATCGGCAACATCGGCTCGCCCCGCCGCTTCAACTACACGGTGATGGGCGACACGGTGAATCTGGCTTCCCGACTGGAGGGTGCCAACAAATACTACAACACCGCCCTCATGGTCGGCGGCGAGACCGTGCGCCACCATGGCGACCCGGAAGCCTTCCGCGCGCTCGACATCGTGCAGGTCGTCGGCCGCAGCGAGCCGGTGGAGGTGTTCGAGCCGCTGTCCGCCACCCGCCTTGCGGATCCGGAGGATCTTGCGCAGCGTACCGCCTACGCCGCCGCCCTCGACGATTGGCGCGCCGGCCGCTTCGAAGCCGCTGCCGCCGGCTTCCGCGCGCTGGTGGCCTCCGACGGCGCCGCCCTGGCGATGCTGCACAAGGTGGAGAAGCGCATCGGCCTGCCGGCCGAGCCGAATTGGGCCGGCGTGACCGCCCTCACCGACAAATAGCCGGACGACGACAAGCCGTGTCCCCAGCCGCCAATTCCGTCATGCCCCGCCCCGTCATGCGTCGCTTCCGGCGTCTCGTCCGTTGGTCCGCGTTGCTGCTTGCAGGGATTGCCGGACCATTGCCGGCACTGGCCCAGGCGGTTCCGCCGGTGCTGCCGCCCTCGCTCGACCCCAACCGTCTGGAGCAGCGCTTCGAACGGCCTGCGGTGCCGCAGTCTTCGCCGGAAATCGAGATGCCGGCCCCGGAGAAGGCTCCGCCTCCCCGCGATGCCGAACGCATCACCCTGACCCTGAGCGAGATCCGCGTCGACGGCAACAGCGTCTACGACAGCGACAGCCTGTCCGCCCTGTGGCGCGACAAGCTGGGCAAGCCGGTGACGCTGGCCGATCTCTATGCCGTCCGCGACGCCATCACCGCGCGGTACCGCAACGACGGCTACGTGCTGTCCCAGGCGGTGGTACCGGCCCAGCGCATCCGCGACGGCATCGTCCGCCTGCAGGTGGTGGAGGGCTATGTCGACGAGGTGGTCGTCCAGGGCGAGGCGACGGACCGGCTGGGCCTGCTGCGGCGCATGGGGGAAAAGATCAAGGCCTCGCGGCCGCTGCGCATGGCGGACATGGAGCGTTACGTCCTGCTGGCCGACGATCTGCCCGGCGTGGCGGTGAAGACGGTGCTGGAGGCGTCACCCGACACGCCCGGCGCATCGCGCCTGACGCTGACGCTGGAGCGCACGCCCTTCGATGGCTTCCTGTCGCTCGACAACCGCGGCACCCGCTCGATCGGGCCGATGCAGGTGACCGGCGTCGCCAGTGTCGAGGATCAACTCGGCCTTTTCGAGCGCACCACCGCCCAGGGCATCGTCACCCCGCAGATCCGCGAACTGCGCTTCTTCGACGTCGGGCAACTCGTGCCGGTGGATGCCGAGGGCACGACGGTGGAGTATGGCGTCCGCCGCTCCTGGTCGCAGCCCGGCGACAGCGTCCGGCCGCTCGACCTTGACAGCCTGACCACCTCCGGCCGGGTGGCGGTGTCGCACCCTTTCATCCGCAGCCGGACCGAGACGCTACGCGCCGGCTTCAGCCTCACCATCCGCGACAGCCGCACCGACGCGTTGGGCGACAAGCTGTCGCAGGACAGGTTGCGGATCGTCGCCGCCAACCTCTCCTATGATTTCGCCGACGGCTGGGGTGGGACGAACCTGCTGACGGCGGAACTGTCCAAGGGCCTGGATATCCTGAATGCAACGCAATCAGGCAGTGCCACGCTGACCCGCAGCGGCGGGCGCAGCGATTTCCGCAAACTCCTGCTGTCGGCCCAGCGCAACCAGCCTCTGGGCGAATCGCTGCTCCTCGCTTTGTCGGGAGAGGCGCAATACAGCCCCGACCAGTTGCTGTCGTCGGAGGAGTACGGGCTGGGCGGCAAACAATATGGGCGAGCCTTCGACCCGTCGGAAATCACCGGCGACAGCGGCTTCGCCGGCCGGGCGGAATTGCAGTACATCCTGCCGGTCCAGGAGGACGGGCTGGATTATGCAGTCGCCTATGGCTTCGGCGATTATGGAGCCGTGTACAATTACGAAGGCGGCACGCGGCACGGCCGCCGGTCCCTCGCCTCGACCGGCATCGGCCTGCGCTTCGGCGTGTTCCGGCGCATCGACGCCAGCGTGGAGCTCGCCAAACCCTTCATCTCCACGCCGTTCGCCACGCAGGACCGTGCACCACGCGCCTTCTTCACGCTGACGACGCGGTTCTGACCCGACACGCGACGACCGCCGGGCGGCTGGCCGGCCGACCCCGCCGGGCAACGATCGTCGCCGGCAAAAGGCCTATAGCCCCGGGCGTTCAATTGGAAACGCTGGGGGCTGTAGGCTTTTCGTTTGAGGATGGGAGCCGCGCTACACATCGATTTCGATTTTGCGCGATCCGATCCAGCGTCAGATCAACTCGACCCGTTGGGCGACCGGAGCATCTTCCGAACCGACGGCCAGATACCGGACATCCTCGCCGTCGGCGACGATGTCCAAGCCGGACTGGCGCAGGGTGGCGCGGTCGAAATAGACGGTCGCCCCATCCTCCCACGGCTCGATCAGGCCGGACTGGCTGTCCAGGTTGTACCAGCGCACCGTGCCATAGGCCATCGTCGCCGGACCGGCCGGTTCGGCTTGCCGCTCCCGCCTTTCGCGCTGCGGCTTGGGCGGACGGGCGAAGCTCTCGCCGGCATCGTCGAACTGCGCGGTCGGCTGGCCCATCGGTTGGGCAGCCGACGCGGTGGTGCGCGGCGGGCGCTGGTTGCGGGCACGCGGGGCGGGCGGGGTTTCCGGCGGCGTGGCGGAGTGAATGGCGACGACCTGGGGTCCCTTGGCGCCCTGTGCCAGATCGCAGACGACCGTCGTACCCTCGACCGGGTTGGGCAGGGAGGCGGCGGCCAGGACCGAAGCGTGCAAGAAGGCCTCGCCGGAGCCATCGGCGAGGCGGACGAACCCAAAACCCTTTTCCGGTTTGAACCACTTTACCGTCGCGGTGACGTTCGTCGCGGTGACGTTCTTCAACTCTTCGCTCAAGACAGGTCCCTTTCACGTCCTGTAGGCCGGGGAGGGCGGTCCTGACGCTGAACTAGGCGCGGCACCGCTTTATGACCAAGAACAGGACCCCGGCGGTCGCAAGCTTATCATAAAATTCCAGAAAATGACCAGTGCGGTGATGCCCTCCAACATTGCGACGATTGCCGGCATCATCTGGCGCGTGGGCGATACACGCAGTGCGCGAAGTCGATGGAAAGAAATCTTTCCTCTATCGGTGGTTCAATTTCATAAACAAAGCCGCATGACAATGCCACCAAATCGCGGCTGTCGATCGGATTGCATAATGCCGATCTTGCAGCCGCATCCTGTCCATCAGAGGTACTTACGACGTAAATAAAATTTTAACTAAAAAATTCGACTCATGACTCCATCAGAACGGAGGATTGATTTATGACGACCACCGACCAGACCGCTTTTTTCGTGTCCACCAAGGGCAATGACAGCTGGTCCGGGCGGCTCGCCGCTCCCAACGCCGCCGGCACCGACGGTCCCTTCGCCAGCCTCGAGAAGGCGCGGGACGCCATGCGGGCAGGCGATATCGACACCACCTATGTCCGTGGCGGCACCTATCGCCTCGACAAGACGCTGACCCTCGACTCCCACGACGACGGCCACAGCTTCCTCGCCTACGGGAACGAGACGCCGGTGCTGAGCGGCGGAGAGCGGGTGACCGGCTTCGCCTACGAGGGCAAGGGGCTCTATTCGGCCAAGCTCTCGTCCGCCAATGGCCTGGATGTCAGCATCGGCGGCGTCCGCCAGCATGCGGCGCAGACCGGCGACTTCGATCCGGCCCAATCCGCGACCAGCGGCTGGCATGTGCTGAAGGCCAATTCGACCGGCGCCAGCAAGACCAGCTTCAACTTCTCGAACGGCGACATTCCCTCGGGCCTGAAGCCCCATGCCGGGCTGGTCGCTCAGACCTTCGATACCGAACGGCTGAAGGACGATATCTCGTCCGTGAAGTCGATCGACCAGTATCATCACACGGTGACGCTCGACGATGCGGCTTCCTACGCCCTGCGGACCGGCGGCACCTATCGGCTGATGAACGACGCCTCGCTGATCCGCGACGCCGGTGAGTTCGGCTGGCGCGCCAGCGACGGCAAGCTGGTGGTCAAGCCGTCCGATCCCGGCGGCTTCCAGTCGGATGGCGTGGTCGTCGCCCGGCTCGGTACGCTGATCAAGACAAGCAATGCCAGCAACGTCAGCATCGAAGGGCTGACCTTCTCCGACACCCGATATGACGGCTCGGCGCTGTCGATGCAGGGCGGCCACGGCAATTCGGTCGGCGGCAATCATTTCGTCAATGTCGGGACCGCGGTCTCGCTCGACGGCACCGACGATAGCCGCATCGCCGGCAACCATATGGAACAGCTTGGCGACAGCGGCGTCTCGATGATCCATGCCGCCAACGGCAACCGCATCTACGCCAACAGCATCGAGCATATCGGCCAGATCACCAAGGGCGGGGCCGGCATCGGGGCCGTCGGCAGCAGCAACAGCATGGTCAGCAACAACGACATCACCGATGCCCCGCGCTATGGCGTGTCGTTCAAGGAATGGGACGACGGGCAGCTGAACCGCAACAACACGGTCCAGTTCAACAAGATCCACCATGTCGGGCAGGAGACCGCGGATGGCGGCGGCATCGAGATGCTCGGGCGCTCGGCCAAGGACATGGGCTCGGTCATCCGCGGGAACGAGGTGATCGACACTGGCGGTCTCGCCACCGACGGCAAGGGCAACTGGCTGACCGATCACAAGGGCTGGGGCATCTCGCTGGACGACCTGACCAGTGGCGTCATCGTGCGCGACAACTTCGTGAAGGGCTTTGCCTGGGCCGGCATCTATGTCCATGGCGGCGACAGCAATCTGCTGGAGAACAATTTCGGCATCGCCAGCCGTCCGGAGGATGCCTTCATCCGGCTGGAATGGGTGCCGAAGGCCGGTGCCGAGGCCCGTCCCCACGACAACATGGTGATCCACAACCTGGCGGCCGGCGATATGCCGATCGAACAGTACTGGAAGCTGCTCAGCCCCGGCAGGTTGACCATGGACGGCAACGTTGCAGCCAACGGCCGCGGGTTCGGCCCGAACGACGCGGTCTTCAATCCGGGCTTCCGGGACAGCGCGCATGCCGACTACTCGCTGAAGGACAAGGCTCCGGTCCTGGCCCACGGCATTCACGACCTCAGCTGGTCGTCGATGGGAACCGACGGCTATCACGCCGACAGCAGCATGGCCCAGTTCTGGGATCACGCTGCCTACTGACGGGATGGGGGGCGCCGGACCGCCGGCGTCCCTCTCCGTTCCCCGTCAGAAAAACGTCATCGGGATGANCCCGACAAACCGGCGCTTGCGACCCGAACCCCAGAGGTTCGGTCGAGCCTCCGGTTTCTGCATCGGGCGGGTTCTTTGACAAGTACATACCGTGTTGTGAGAAGGGATGCGCAGGCGGCGGCAGTTGGTAGCCGTTGCGGCCTTGGGGTGTTGGTTCTTTTGGGGATCGGCACAATCGAGGATCGTCTGTGCATCTTTTGAGCAGAGAAACTGTATCAGTAT
>NZ_JAENHM010000033.1 GCF_016595245.1 Azospirillum endophyticum | reverse complement strand
GGTGGTGGCCAGGGACGGGGCGGGCGGCAAGCGGCTCGTCGGCTATGTGGCGGCCGATGCGGATGCGAAGTTGCTGAGGCTGTTGCGGGAGCATCTCGGCCGCACCCTGCCGGACTACATGGTGCCGGCCCACATCGTCGTGCTGGAGCGTCTGCCGCTGACTCCCAACGGCAAGCTCGACCGCAAAGCTCTGCCGGAGCCTGCACCCGATGCCGGTGCCGGGCATATCGCGCCGGCCACGGTGACTGAACATGCGCTGGCTGAGATCTGGGGCGCCGTCCTGGGTGTCGGGCGCGTCGGTGCCGCCGACAATTTCTTCGTGCTCGGCGGTCATTCGTTGCTGGCGACGCGGGTGGCGGCGCAGATCCGCGACCGCTTCGCCGTGGAGCTTCCCCTTCGCGCCCTGTTCGAGGCGCCCACCCTGGCGGCGCTTGCCGCACGGATCGACCGCGAACGGGTGGACGGCGGCGACGAGGAGGAGATCGGACGGATGGACGCCCTGCTGGCCGACCTCGAAACCGATCTCGAAGCCATGCCGTCGGAGGCCGCGCAATGACCACGACCGCCAAGCGGGAGCCGGCCGGCCGGCCGGCCGATGCGCTGATCCAGATCGCCCGGCGCCTCGATGCCCTGCCTGCCGACCGGCAGGAGGAGTTCCTCCGCCGTCTTGCCGAATCCGGGATTTCCTTCGCCCGGCTGCCGATCCTCCCCGGCCGCCGGCCGGAGCAGCCGCCGCTGTCCCATGCCCAGCGGCGGCTGTGGGTGCTCTGGCAGCTCGACCGGGGCAGCCGGGCCTATCACATCCCGATCGGCCTGCGCCTGACCGGTCGTCTCGACCGGGAGGCGCTTGCCGGCGCATTCGCCGACATCGTGGACCGGCATGAGGTGCTGCGCACCAGCTATCCGGCCCGCGACGGCGAGGCGGAGCAGCGACTCCATCCCGCTGCTCCGCCCGATATCCGCTGGACCGACCTGTCGGCGCTGGAGGCGGTGGAGCGGGACCGTCGGCTGGAGGATCTGGCCGAAACGGAGGCGGCAACTCCCTTCGATCTGGAAGCGTCGCCGCCGGTCCGTCTGCGGCTGGTGCGCTTGGCCGAAGAGGAACATGCGCTTTTCCTGACCCTCCACCACATCGCCGCCGATGGCTGGTCGGTGAACCTGCTGGTTGAGGAATTCGCCGCCCTCTATGCCGCCCGCCGCCAGGGGCAGGACGCCGGCTTGCCTCCGTTGCCGATCCAGTATGTCGATCATGCGCTGTGGCAGGACCGTCTCCTGCGCAGCGGCGAGGGGACCCGGCAACTCGAGCATTGGCGTGCCCTGCTCGGCGACGAGCAGCCGGACCTGATGCTGCCCTGGGACGCGGAGGGTGACGGAAGCAACGGGCAGGGGCGGGATCGGCGCGAGGCCGGCCTCCCGATCCGTCTCGACGATGCCCTGGCCGCCCGGCTGCGCAACCTGGCCGGCCGAGAGGGGGCGACCGTCGCCAATCTCCTGCTGGCGGCCTTCCTGCTTCTGCTCCACCGCCACACCGGGCAAGGCGATCTTCGGGTGGGCGTGCCGGTCGCCGGACGTCACCGCGCCGAGACCGAGCGTTTGGTCGGCCTGTTCGTGAACAGTCAGGTCATCCGCGCCGACCTGCATGGCGGGCTCGGGCTGCGTGAGGTGCTGGCGCAGGTCCGCGACCGGTCGGTCGACGCCCAGGCCAGCCAGGACCTGCCCTTCGAGCACCTGGTCGACGCGCTGAAGCCGGAACGCCGGCTCGACCGCAATCCGCTGTTCCAGGTGATGTTCAACCACCAGCATCGCCGGCTGTCGGCGCTGGACCGGATCTCCGGGCTGACGATCAGGCCGCTGTCAGCCGGTTCCCGGGTCGCCCTGTTCGACCTGTCGCTGGAGGCCGAGGAGGATGACGGCGGAAGCATCCGCTGCGATTTGCGCTACCCCGCCGACCGGTTCACCCGGGAGCGGATCGCCGCCATGGCGGAGGATTACCGGCGCATCCTGGCCGCTTTCGCCGCCGATGGAGACGTTCCGGTCGCGTCCATCCGGCTGACGGCTGACGATGGCACGGACGCCGCGCTTGCCGTGCCCATGGCACCGGCCTCCGCACCGTCGCCCGCGATGCTGTTCGATGCCCGCGCGACGGAGGCTCCCGATGCCGTGGGTCTCGTCGCCGATGGGTGGTCGGTGACGTTCGGGACCCTGAAGGAACGCTCGGACCGGCTGGCCCGGCGGCTTCGCGCGCTGGGTGTCGGGCCGGATGTCCGGGTCGGGCTGGCGGCCGAGCCGTCGGCCGCCATGGTGGTTGGGCTGTTGGCCGTTCTGAAGGCGGGCGGGGGCTATGTGCCGCTCGATCCCCGGCTTCCCCGCGACCGCCTGGCCGGGATGGTCGCCGACAGCGGCATGGCCTTGATGCTGGTGCAGGACAGCCTGCAGGGGGCGATGCCGGCCGGTGTCGCCCGCTTGGCGTTGGATGCCGAGGGGGACGCCGAGGGGTTGGTCGAGCAAGGACCGGAGAGCGCTCTTCCGGCGCCGGCGGGTGAGGGGCTGGCCTATCTGATCTACACCTCCGGTTCGACCGGGACGCCCAAGGGCGTCGTGGTTTCCCACGGGGCGCTCGCCCGCCACTGTCTTGCGGCGGCCGAGGCGTATGGGATAACCGCCGAGGACCGGCTGCTGCATTTCGCGTCCTTCGGCTTCGATGCGGCGAGCGAACAGATCCTGATGCCTCTGCTGGCGGGGGCCGGAATTGTCCTGGGTGCCATGGCCGATTCCACGCCGGAGCGGCTGGCAGCGCTGATCCTGCGCGACGGCGTCACCGTCGCCGACCTGCCGCCGGCCTATCTCACCCACCATGCCGAAGCCCTTGCGGCCGCAATGCCCGGCCATCGCCTGCGCGCCTGCATCCTGGGTGGCGAGGCCTGGGATCTGTCGCTGGCCGGCCGTCTCGCCGGCTGGGTCGATGGTGTTTTCAACGCCTATGGGCCGACCGAGGCGGTCATTACCCCTCTGGTCTGGCAGGCGGGCGGAAAAGGGCAAGGCGGAACCGCCCCCATCGGCCGCCCCATCGGGGACCGCCGGACGCTGGTGCTCGACGCCTCGCTGAACCCGCTTCCATCGGGGGCGGTTGGCGAGCTTTATCTCGGCGGGTCCGGACTGGCGCGGGGCTACCTGAACCGGCCCGGCCTGACGGCGGAGCGCTTCGTCGCCGATCCGTTCTCGGGCGACGGCGGGCGGCTCTACCGGACCGGCGACCTCGTGCGCCAGCGGGCGGACGGGGTGATCGAGTATGTCGGTCGCCTCGACCATCAGGTGAAGATCCGCGGCTTCCGCATCGAACTCGGCGAGGTCGAGGCACGGCTGCGGGCGCAGGCGGGCGTGCGCGAGGCGGCGGTGGTCGCCGGAGACGGGACCTCCGGCAAGCGGCTGGTCGGCTATGTCGTGCCGGCCGGCGAGGCTGGCGGCGACTTGGTCGAGCGCCTGCGCGCCGGTCTGAGGGCGGCGCTGCCGGACTACATGGTGCCGGCGCACATCGTGGTTCTGGATCGGTTGCCGCTGACGCCGAACGGCAAGCTCGACCGCAAGGCGCTGCCCGAGCCGGAGGTGGCGTCGTCCTCGGCGCAGGTGGCTCCGCGCAGCGCGGCGGAGCGCGCCCTGGCGGCGCTGTGGTGCGAGCTGCTGCGGCTGGAGAACGTCGGCGTCACCGACAACTTCTTCGAGCTGGGCGGCGACTCCATCCTCTCCATCCAGCTG
>NZ_JAENHM010000032.1 GCF_016595245.1 Azospirillum endophyticum | reverse complement strand
CCGCTGCAGGCGGTGTGGGGGCGGGTGGACGACGCGGTGTCGGTGCTGGACTGGCGCGACCGCGGCCTTGCCGGGGAGGCGCTGGAGGAGGCCCTGCGGAGGCTGGCGCGGGAGGAGCGGGCGCGCGGCTTCGACCTTGCCCGTCCGCCGCTCCAGCGGGTTCTGCTGGTGCGGCTGGAACCGGGGCGGCACCGTTTGATCTGGACCAGCCATCACCTGCTGCTGGACGGCTGGAGCAGCGCGCGTCTGGTGGGCGAAGCGCTTGGCCGCTACCGGGGCGGGGCCGTCGCCGGGTCGCCGGGGCGGTACCGCGACTACATCGCATGGCTGGCGCGGCAGGACGGGGCGTCGTCGGAGCGGTTCTGGCGCGACCGGCTGTCCGGTCTGGAGGCGCCGACGCTGCTGGCGTCCTGCCTGCCCTGCCGGGCGCCGCAGGCCGGGCACGGGGTGGTCCGGACCCGGTTGGATGCGGCTGCGACGCAGCGGCTGCAGGCCTTCGCGCAGGCGCAGCGGGTGACGCTGAACACGCTGGTGCAGGGGGCGTGGGCGCTTCTCCTGCAACGCTACGGCGGTCAGGAGACGGTGACGTTCGGGGCGACGGTGTCGGGGCGTCCGGCGGAGCTTGCCGGGGTCGAGGAGACGCTGGGGCTGTTCATCAACACGCTGCCGGTGGTTGAGCGTCCGCCGGCCGGCGAGGGGGTGGGGGAANGTGCAGGGGGCGTGGGCGCTTCTCCTGCAACGCTACGGCGGTCAGGAGACGGTGACGTTCGGAGCGACGGTGTCCGGGCGTCCGGCGGAGCTTGCCGGGGTCGAGGAGACGCTGGGGCTGTTCATCAACACGCTGCCGGTGGTTGAGCGTCCGCCGGCCGGCGAGGGGGTGGGGGAATGGCTGCGCGGGCTGCAGCGGCGGAACCTGGAGCTGCGCGAGCACGAACACACGCCGCTGCACGAGGTGCAGCGCTGGGCGGCGACCGATCTCGGCACGACGGGCAAGGACCGGGCGCTGTTCGACAGCATCGTCGTCTTCGAGAACTATCCCGTCGACGAGGCCCTGAAGCACCAGGCCGATGACACGCTGCGCTTCGGCTCCGCCGAGACTGTCGACGACACCCACTACGCGATGACTTTGACGGTTCGTGCCGGTGGAACGCTGGATCTGGCCTTCGGCTACCGGCGCGACCGTTTCGACTCCGGCCCGGTGCAGGAGCTGTCCCAGCTGTTCGCCGGTCTGCTGGACCGCATGGCGTCCGATGCGGAAACCCCCGTCGGCGCGCTGGAGCTGCTGGAGGGCGAGCGTCGCCGCCGGAGTCTGGAGGGGTGGAGCGGCCTGACCGAGCCGACCTTCCCGTCCGGTTCCGGTATGCGCCTGCATCGGCTGATCGAGGCCCAGGTCCACCGCAGGCCGGACGCGACCGCCCTGGTCCATCCGGGCGGCAGTCTGACCTATGGAGACCTGAACGCCCGCGCCAACCGTCTGGCCCGCCTGCTGCGGGCGGAGGGGATCGGGCCGGACGACCGGGTCGCCATCGCGCTCGAGCGTTCGCCGGAACTGGTGGTCGCCATCCTGGCGGTCCTGAAGGCCGGCGCCGCCTATCTGCCGCTCGACCCCGGCTACCCGCCGCAGCGTCTGGCCTACATGCTGGAGGATGGCGGTGCGTCGCTGCTGCTGACCTCGGAGGCGTTGCAGGGGGGCATGCCCTGGCCCGCCGGTCTGCCGACGGTCCGCCTCGATGCCGACCTGGACCGGCTGGCGGCCTTCGCCGACGGCGACCTGCCGCTTACCGGGTCGCCCGACAACCTGATCTACCTGATCTACACCTCGGGCTCCACCGGCCGGCCCAAGGGCGCCGGAGTGACGCAGGCCGGGTTCATGAACCTGATGCGCTGGTACTGCGATCATGTCGGTTTCGACGGCGACAGCCGCCTGCTGCTGATGAGTTCGCATGCCTTCGACCTGACGCAGAAGAACCTGTTCGCGCCGCTCCTGACCGGCGGACAGCTGCACATGGCGGGCGACGGCTACGAACCCCAGCAGCTTCTGGACTGGATCGGCCGGCACGGCATCACCGCGCTGAACGCAACCCCGAGCACCTTCCAGCCGCTGGTGGCGCTGGAGCGGGACGGGGAGCTGGGGTCCCTGCGCGACGTGGTGCTGGGCGGCGAGCCGATCCGCACGGACGCGCTGCGCCCCTGGCTGGACGGGCGTCGCGGACCGAAGCCGCGCATCCACAACAGCTACGGCCCGACCGAATGTTCGGATGTCGTCGCCTTCCATCGCTGGGACGGCATCGCGGACGAGATCCCGACCGGGCGGCCGGTGCCCGGCCTCCACCTCTACATCCTCGACGGCTCCGGCAATCCGGTGCCGCCGGGCGTGGCGGGCGAACTGCACATCGGCGGCATCGGCGTCGGGCGCGGCTATCACCGCCAGCCGGGCCTGACCGCCGACCGCTTCGTTCCCGATCCCTTCGGCGAGCCGGGCGGACGGCTCTACCGCAGCGGCGACCTCGCCCGCCATCGCGACGATGGCGTGATCGAATATCTCGGGCGCATCGACCAGCAGGTGAAGATCCGTGGCCTGCGCATCGAGCTCGGCGAGATCGAGGAGGCGCTGCGGGCGGAGCCGGCGGTGCGCGAGGCCGCGGTCGCCGCGGTCGCGGGCCCCGGCGGCGGGCAGCTCTGCGCCTACATCGTCCCCGCCGCGGAGGACGACTGGCAGAACGGCCGGCAGGGCGACGCGCTCTGGCCGCCGCTGCGCCGGCGGTTGGGGGAGCGGCTGCCCGACCATATGGTCCCCACCCTGTGGGTCCGGCTCGACCGGCTGCCGCTGACACCCAGCGGCAAGCTCGACCGCCGGGCGCTGCCCCAGCCCGAGCTGCGGCAGCGGACCCATGTGCCACCCTCCACCGACCTGGAGCGCCGGCTGGCCACGCTGTGGGAGGATCTGCTGCGGGTGGAGCGGGTCGGCCTCGACGACGATTTCTTCGAGTTGGGCGGCCATTCGCTGCTGGCGGTCCAGCTGATCGCCCGCCTGCGCCGCGACTTCGGGGTCGCGCTGTCTCCCGGCCAGATCTTCGGCAACGCCACCCTGCGGGCCCTGGCCGCCCATGTCGGCGAGCGTCCGGCCGCGCCCGATCCCGGCAAGCTGTCGCGGATGAGCGCGCTGATGGACATGCTGGAAGCCGGCTGATCGGTTGGCACGGGCACGGGTAAGGAAAAGGGAGTGCCCCCGACCTGGCCCGCCCCCTTTTCCTGTCCGCTCCGTTCCGCCCGATCCTTCCCCCCGTTCCCGTGCAGGCGGCGTCAGAGCGCCGGCTGGCGATCCTCCACCACCTTGCCGGCGGTCAGCCGGAGCAGATGATCGGCGACGTCGAAATAGCGGTCGTCGTGGGAGATGACGATGATGGTCTTGCCCATCGCCTTCAGGCTGGGCAGCAGTTCTGTGTAGAAGATCCGCCGGAAGGTCGGGTCCTGGTCGGCCGCCCATTCGTCGAACACCAGCACCGGCCGCTTCTCCGTCCAGGCCTGGAGCAGGGCCAGCCGCTTGCGCTGGCCGGTGGACAGGTCGGTGGTGCTGAACACCCCGTCCACGACGCTGACCTTGTGGGCGATCTCCAGCCGTTCCAGGTAGGCCTGGGCATCCTCCGGCACGCTGTCGCTCGCCTGGATCAGATCGTCGAACAGGAAATAGTCGGAGAAGATGGTGGTGAACAGCTGACGGTAATCGTCGCGCGTCTCCGGCGTCACCGGCCGTCCGTCCAGCAGGATCTGGCCGTCATGCGGCGGGTAGAGACCGAGCAGCATCTTGATCAGCGTGGTCTTGCCGCAGCCGTTCTCGCCGACGATGAAGAGGATCTCGCCGCGGCCGACCCGCAGCGAGACCGGACCGAGCACGAAGGGCTCCACGTCCGGGCCGGCGGACGGATAGACGTAGCGGGCGTCCCGCAGTTCCAGCCGGTCGATGGTGGCGGGCGGGCCGGCCTCGTGCTTCATCAGCAGATGCGGTTCCGGCGAGGCGAATTCCGCCGACAATTCCGCGATGCGGCGGAAGGCGACCTGGGCGCGGCTGACGATGGGCAGGGTGCCGATCAGATGCTCCAGCGGTCCCTTCATGTAGAGCAGCACCAGGATGAAGCCGCTCAGCGTCCCGCGGTCGGTGCTGGGCCACAGCACCTCGACGCCCAGCGCCACCCCGATGACGATGAAGAACAGCGTCGACCCGAAGCCCTTTGCAATGACGAAGAGGTTGATCGAGCGGATCTGGATGTCGCAGATGCGGTCGATGGTCCCGCGCAGCGCCTCACCCTGCAGTCGCAGCCGGCGCGGCCTGTTGATGCGCAGCTCCTTCGCCCCTTCCGCGAGCGACCGGTAGTGCTTCTGCAGCTCGTCCTCGTGGGTGCGCGCCTCGTTGAAGCCGTCGATGCCGCGGACGCGCGCCACATACTGCACCGCGCTGCCGATCAGGATGGCGGCGGCGGTCGCCAGGAACATCGGCCAGGACAGCATCGCCAGATAGCCCAGGCTGCCCAGCGTGACGCTGAGCGACACCGCCAGCGGCGCGAAGGCGAAGGCGAAATCGCTGATGGTGTCGACGTCGTGTGTCAGCACGGGGATCAGGCGGTGGCTGCGATAGCGCTCCAGCTGGTCGATGGGCGCTGTCAGGATGCGGTCGCCCAAGTCCTTGCGCAGCCGTGCGATGACCTTCTGCCCGATCCGGTTGGTGCCGATGTCGGACAGCACCGATCCGGCGAGCGCCAGGGCGCACAGGCCGGCGAAGGCGAGCAGCACTCCGGCGCCGGGGCTTTCCTCGGCGTGCAGGATGCGGTTGATGGTGGCCAGCAGGCCGGTCACGCTGAGCCCGCCCAGCACCCCCAGCAGGGTGGCGGCGGTCAGAAGCGGCCAGAAGGGGCGGAGGAGCTGGAGCAGAGCGGCGAGGCTGGTGCGGGGTGGCGTCGGCATCGGGTTTCCTGCAGGACTGGAGCGAAGGCGGCCGGCGCGAAGCTGCCGCCCTGGGGGCGGTTGCGCGCGGCCGTCTTGACTAGGACGAACGAGCGGGGCGAAACTGAAGCCGCTCCCGTTCGGATCCGCTTCCCGGTCGTGCTTCGCCTGCCGCCGTCGCAGAAGGTCACGGCCGCCGCGGCAGAGGTGGGCTTTCCCGGATCGGAAGGCCCGCTTATGTCTGACGATCGGATTCACGCTTCGAATCGATTCCGATTTTACGCGATCCGATCTAGAGTTGGTCCCGTTCCGCCCGCCTTGCGATCCCGCCCCCGCTTGCCCTATAGCTGCCGAACGCCTTCCGGAGTCGAGCGCGCCCGTATGCCTCCGTCCCATCCCTCCGACGACGACCGCGTGACCGAAGAGGCGGCGGACTGGTGCCTGCGCCTGCAATCGTCCGACGTCGGCGACGCCGATCGCGCCGCTTTCGAACGCTGGTGCCTGGCCGATCCGCGCCATCTGGCGGAATTCGACGCGATGCGGGAAATCTGGGGTCTGTCCGCCGGCCTGCGCCCGCGGGTGACCGTGGCTCCCGAGAGGGCCGCGCCTCCGCCCGCCGCGGGCGGGCCGGCATCGGTCGCCGTTGTCCGGAATTCTTCGCGGCGGCGCCGTTTTGCGATGGCGGCCTGCGCCGCGGCGGTCCTGACCGCCTGCTGGCCGGTAGGCTGGTCGTTCGGCCTGCTGCCGGCGCGGGTCGATGTCTTTCTCGACGGCGCCCGGCACCGCACGGTCGAATTGCCGGACGGCTCCACGGTCGACCTGAACGTCCACACCACCCTGTTCTATGCCCAGTTCCGCGACCGGCGCACTGTCCTGATGGACCACGGCGAGGCCTATTTCGCCGTCGCGCACGATGCCGGACTTCCCTTCACCGTCCACACGGCCGGCCGTCAGGTCCGGGTGACGGGAACCAAGTTCAACGTCTGGGCCAACGACGGCGATCTTTCCGTGACGCTGACCGAAGGCTCGGTCACCGTGGCGTCCTCCACGGCGGCGGCGGGAGAGCCTTTGCGGCTGACGCCCGGCATGCAGGGCCGTTTTGCCCGGGACGCCCTGTTCGGCAGCGTCGCGCGCGTCGATACGCAGCGGGTCCTGTCCTGGCGCGAGGGCAGGCTGGTGTTCGACAACATCACGCTTGCCGAAGCGGTCCCGCTGCTGAACCCCTATCTGTCGCGGCCGTTGCGGCTGGCCGACCGCAAGGTCGGGGCGATGCGCATCGGCGGCGTGTACGACGTCGCCGATCTCGACCGCGTGGCGGCGTCTCTTCCGCGCGTGCTGCCGGTGACGCTGTCCCCCGGGGACGGCGAACTCCTGGTGTCGGCCCGCTGACTCCGGCCGTCGGCGGCCATCGTCCCGTCAGCGTCCATCCCGTCAGCGCCGGCCATTCCGCACCGGCGGGGTAAATCCGGCCTTCCCTTCTTCGTCACTACTGGAGACCGCGGCGCACCTGATGGTGCAGCCGCGCACAGTCCGGCCGTCCCGGTGGTCCTTAGCGGAGCCCCGGCGGCCGGATCAGCGTCAAGCCAGCCGGCGATGGGAAAATCCAGATGGTTGCTCAAGACTCCGTGGACCTGGTCCGCCGCTTCATCGGTCTGCCGTTGGAAAAGCGCAAGCTGTTCTGGCGCGCCATGCGCGACGAGGCTGTGGACCTTTCGCTGCTGCCGATCCCGGCGGATCTCGCCCCGGCCACGGAGGCGCCGCTGTCCCACGCCCAGCGTCGGATGTGGGCCTTGTGGAAGCTCGACCCCGGAAGCGGGGCCAGCAACATCTTCAGCGCGACGCGTCTGACGGGAGACCTCGACCGCGCCGCCCTGTCCCGCGCATTCGGGCTTCTGCTGCGCCGCCATGCCGCCCTGCGGACGGTGTTCCGTCAGGGCGACGGCGAACCGGTGCAGACCATCCTCGACGATGCGGACTTCCGGCTGGCCGCCGACGATCTCGGCCATCTGCCGGCGGACGAGCGCGAGCGGACCGCCCGCCGCCTGATGGAGCAGGAGGCCCAGGCGCCCTTCGATCTGGAGACCGGCCCGCTCCTGCGCGCGCGTCTCGTCCGGCTGGCGGAGCAGGATCACCGGCTTCTGGTGACGATGCACCACATCGCGTCGGACGGCTGGTCGATGACCGTGCTGATCCGGGAATTCGCGGAGCTCTACCGCGCAATCCGGCAGGGGGGACGGATCGACCTGCCGCCGCCGCCGATCCGCTACACCGATTATGCCCTGTGGCAGAAGAACATGCTGGAGGCGGGCGAGGCGGAGCGGCAGCTCGCCTACTGGGTCGGCAGGCTGGGCGGCGACCGGGTGCCGCTGGAGCTGCCCGCCGACCGGCCGCGGCCGGCAAGGCAGAGCCACAGCGGCGCCATCCTGCGCTTCACGCTCGATGCGGAACTGGCCGGAAAGCTGCACGCCTTCGCCCGCGAGCGGGACGTCACGCCGTTCATGCTGCTGTTGTCGGCGTTCTCGCTGCTTCTCCATCGCCACAGCGGGCAGGGCGACATCGCCGTCGGCGTGCCGGTCGCCAACCGCGACCGGGCGGAATGCGAGGGGGTGGTCGGCTTCTTCGTCAACACGCAGGTTCTCCGCCTGCGGATCGACGGGCGCGACCGCGTCGCCGACCTGCTCGCTCATGTCCGGCAGACCGCGCTCGAAGCGCAGGCGCATCAGGACCTTCCCTTCGAACAGCTGCTGGAGGCGCTGAAGCTGGAGCGCAGCCTCAGCTACAATCCGCTGTTCCAGGTGATGTTCAACCACCAGCGCCGGGATGGCCGCGCCAGCGCCACGATGGATGGTCTGCGCGTGCAGCCGATGACGCTCGACAGCGCCGTCGCCAGCTACGACCTGACCCTCGACACCGTGGAGGACGAGGATGGCGGGATCGAGGCCTGCTTCACCTACGCGACCGATCTCTACGACCATGACCGGATCGACCGGCTGCGCCGCCATTTCGAGACGCTTCTATCGGGTCTTGTCGCGGATGCCGGGCGCCTGGTCGGGGATGTGTCGCTGCTGACGGCGCAGGAGCGGGCGCGGTTCGCCGCCTGGAACGCCCCGGTTGCCGCCGAACCCTTCGAGCCGGTTCACCGGCGCATCGCGGCCCTCGCCGCCGCCTTGGCGGANCGCTGTTCGACAGCATCGTCGTCTTCGAGAACTATCCCGTCGACGAGGCCCTGAAGCACCAGCCCGATGACACGCTGCGCTTCGGGGTGACGGACCGGGTCGATGTGACCGGCTTCGCCATGGATCTGGAGGTGTCGGTCGGCGAGGAGCTGGAGGTGAAATTCATCCACCGCCGCGACCTGATCGACAGCGACCTGTGTGATCGCATCCGGGGCCATTTCGAGACTCTTCTGTCTGGTCTTGTCGCGGATGCCGGGCGTCGGGTCAGGGATGTGTCGCTGCTGACGGTTGATGAGCGGGCGCGGTTCGCCGCCTGGAACGCCCCGGTTGCCGCCGAACCCTTCGAGCCGGTTCACCAGCGCATCGCGGCCCTCGCCGCCGCCTTCGCGGGCCGGCCGGCCGTCGTCGACGGCGGCTCCGGTGCCGGGGCTCTCGGCTTCGCCACGCTCGACCGCCGGGCCAACGCCCTGGCCCATCGGCTGGTCGCGGCCGGCGTCGGGCCCGAGGTCCGCGTCGGCGTCGCCCTGCCGCGCGGCCCCGCCATGATCGTCGCCCTGCTGGCGGTGCTCAAGGCCGGCGGCGCCTATGTGCCGCTCGACGCCGCCTATCCGCGCGACCGCCTCGCCTACCTGATCGAGGATGCCGCCATCGCCCTTCTGCTGACCGACGGCAGCCTCGCCGGCCGCCTGCCGGTGCCGGACGGGCTGCCGAGCCTGCTCCTCGACCGCCTGCCGGCCGAGGAGGCCGCGGCGCCGCCGGCGGCGGCGGTACTGCCCGGCACCCTCGCCTACGTCATCTACACCTCCGGCTCGACCGGCCTGCCCAAGGGCGTGGCGGTGGCGCACGGGCCGCTCGCCATGCACTGCCGGGCCATCGGCGCGCTCTATGCCATGAGCCCGCGGGATTGCGAGCTGCACTTCATGTCCTTCGCCTTCGACGGCGCGCATGAACGCTGGCTGACCGCGCTGACCCACGGCAGCCGCCTGCTGGTCCGCGACGACAGCCTGTGGACGCCGGAGCAGACCTACGAGGCGATGCACCGGCACGGCGTGACGGTGGCGGCCTTCCCGCCGGTCTACCTGCAGCAGCTGGCCGAACATGCCCGGCGCGAGCTGGCGGAGCGCGGGACCGCGCCGCCGCCGGTGCGGGTCTACTGCTTCGGCGGCGATGCGGTAGGCGATGCGGCGTTCGAGCTGGCCAAGGCGGCGCTGCGGCCGGAGCACATCATCAACGGCTACGGGCCGACCGAGACGGTGGTGACGCCGCTGATCTGGAAGGCCGGGCGGGAGGACCGCTGCGGCGGGGCCTATGCGCCGATCGGCCTGCGGGTGGGCGACCGCAGCACTCATGTCCTGGACGGCGACCTGAACCCGGTTCCGCTGGGAGTGGCCGGCGAGCTTTATCTCGGCGGGTCCGGTCTGGCGCGGGGCTACCTGAACCGGCCCGGCCTGACGGCGGAGCGCTTTGTCGCCGATCCGTTCTCGGCGGACGGCGGGCGGCTCTACCGGACCGGCGACCTCGTGCGCCAGCGGGTGGACGGGGTGATCG
>NZ_JAENHM010000031.1 GCF_016595245.1 Azospirillum endophyticum | reverse complement strand
GCTGACGCGACAGGCGGACCTTCGGTCCGCCGAAAGCGGGGAGAGGGTTAGGGTGAGGGGGTCGCGTGGCGAGGATCTTCAAAAATCGCCCGGTTCCCGCTCTCTTATCGAACCCATGCCATGCGTCCCCCTCACCCCGACCCTCTCCCCGGGGGGGAGAGGGGGATATGGGAGAGGGGTCAAGCCGTCGGCAAGACCACGGCGTCGGCGGCGCGGAAGCCGAGGCGGGCGGTTTCGCCGGGAACGAAGGCCGGTTCCTGGCCCAGATGCGGCATCTGGACGGTCAGGCCGCCGTCTAGGAAGGCGTTGACGAAGGCGCCTTCGAAGTCGCTGTGGCTGACGCGGGCGGTCAGGCTGTTGTCGTTCTCGCCTGGGGCCAGACGTTCCGGCCGGACGAACAGGGTGGCGCGGTCGCCCACCGCCAGACCGCGCGGGTTGCGCCCGCGCAAGGGCCCGTAAGCGGTGTCGAGCACCGCCCAGCCCTCCGCCGCCTGGGTGACCGGGCCGGCGAAGCGGTTCGCCTCGCCGACGAAGGAGGCGACGAAGGCGGTTTCCGGGTGGTCGTAGATGGTCTGGCCGTCGCCCACCTGTTCCAGCACGCCGCGCGACATCACGCCGATGCGGTCGGACATGGTCAGCGCCTCGCCCTGGTCGTGGGTGATGTAGATGAAGGTGACGCCGGTGCGCTTCTGCAGCTCGCGCAGCTCGGCCCGCATGTGCTGGCGCAGCTTGAGATCGAGCGCCGACAGCGGCTCGTCGAGCAGCAGCACCGCCGGCTCCACCGCGAGCGCGCGGGCGATGGCGATGCGCTGGCGCTGGCCGCCGGACAGGTCGGTCACCCGCTTGTCCGCCGTGTCGGGCAGTGCCACCAGCTCCAGCAGCTCGCGCACCCGGCGCTTGCGGTCCGCCGCCGGCACGCCGCGCACCTCCAGCCCGAAGCCGATGTTGTCCGCCACCGTCATCAGCGGAAACAAGGCGAGGTTCTGGAAGATCAGCGCGGTCGGCCGCTTGTTCGGCCCGATCCCCTTCATGTCCCGGCCGCCGATGCGGACGGCGCCGTCGGTCGGCTCCATGAAGCCGGAAATCATGCGCAGGATGGTGGTCTTGCCGCAGCCCGACGGGCCGAGGAAACTGAAGAACTCCCCTGCCCCGATGGTCAGCGACACGTCGCGGACGGCGACGGTGTCGCCGAACCGCATGGTGACATGGTCGAGTTGGACGTCTTGGCTCATGGACCCTGCCGAAATGGGAACACAAACCCTCTCCCGCCCCGGGAGAGGGAGGGACCCGCCGCGGGCGGGAGGGTGAGGGGTGGCCCGAGAAACCCGAACCGCATGGTTTCTTGGAGCACCCCTCACCCTTCCCATGGCTCGCGCCATGGGCCCCTTCCCTCTCCCGGGACGGGAGAGGAAGGATCAGATCACGCCGCGAGGAAGCGATCCTGGTACTCGTTGCGGATCGAGACGTACCACGCGTCCTGGATCGGCCACCACCACAGCTTCTGCAGCGCGTCGCCCGGATAGGCGTCGGCGAAGAACTGCTTGTTGAGGTCGGTCAGATGCGCCTCGGCGCCGACCGCGGTGCTGGAGATGCCGGAATGGTTGGTGTAGAGCGCGCCGGCCTGGGGCGTGTAGAACCAGTTGATCCAGGCATAGGCGTTCTCCAGGTTCTCCGCCTTCTTCGGGATGGCGAAGCCTTCCATCCAGGCGAGCGCACCTTCCTTCGGCGCCACGAAGCGGACCGGCAGCCCTTCCTTGCGCAGCGCCACGGCGCTGCTGTCCCAGGTCTGGCCGATGACACAGCCGTTGGTGCGGAAGGCGCCCTGGGCCTCGTTCTCGTTGGTCCAGAACTGGGCGACCGACTTCTTGTTGGCGGCGGCCACCTTGAGGATGGCGTCGAAGTTGGCGCGCGCCTTCGCCTCGTCCTTGAACTGGTCGCGGACCGGGTGCGGCAGCTTGCCCTGGCTTTCCAGCCACAGCGCGATGCCGATCAGCGAGGAGTGGCCGCGCACCGTCACCTTGCCGGCATTGGCCGGCGCCCACAAATCGCCGTAGCTGGCGGTGCCGTAGGCGAGCGGCGCCTTCTTCATGTCGTAGGCCAGCGCCTCGGTGCCCCAGTCGGCCGGGGCGAAATAGCGCTTGCCGCCGACGACGCCGCCCATCCCGGCGGAACCCTCGACCGACGATTTCAGGCAGCCGTCCCACTTCACCTTCGCCTCGTCGATCGGCTGAACCAGCTCGAACTCGACATAGTTCGGCACGCGGTCGACGGTGGGGTGGATGATGTCGAAGCCGGCGCCGCCGGTCGCCTTCAGCTGGTTCAGCAGCTCGTCGTTGGTGCCGTATTCGGTCAGGGTCGCCTTGACGCCGGTCTTCTTCTCGAAGTCGGCCAGCATGTCCGGGCTGATGTAGCCGGCCCAGGAGAAGATCTTCACAGAACCCGACGCCGCGTGGCCTTCACGCAGGACGAAGGGACCGACCGAGGCGACACCGGCGGCCGCCGCGGCGCTTTGCAGCAGCAGGCGGCGGGTGAAGCTCTTGGCGGCGCGCTGGGTCTCGGCGCTGGACCGCTGGGATTCGGTCTGGGCGTGATCGATCCCGGTGTGAAAGATCTGGGACATGACGTCCGGTCTCCCTGGCTCTTGGATGGCGTTTGGACGGGTGGCGTTTCAGCGCGTCGGCGTAAGCCCCGCTCAAGGCGCAAAGTGTGCCTGAGACAAAAGCGGTCCGTCCATGGGGGAAGATGAAGCTCCGCCAAACTTCATAGAGCCGTCACATGGCTAATCCCCCCTCCCCCGCTTACGCGCAAACTTCGTTTGCGCTGACGCGACAGGCGGACCTTCGGTCCGCCGAAAGCGGGGA
>NZ_JAENHM010000030.1 GCF_016595245.1 Azospirillum endophyticum | reverse complement strand
AAACTTACTTCTGCGACCCTCACGCACCCTGGCAGAAAGGCGGCGTCGAGAACACGATCGGACGGCTGAGACGCAAGCTACCCAGGAAGACAAACCTCGCCGAGACAACTTCGCAAGAGGTTGAGGCTCACGCGGATTGGATCAATTCCATACCGCGTGAGTGCCTCGACTTCTTCACGCCAGATGATCTATTCTCTAAAAATCTCTCCGTTGCGCTTCAAGCGTGAGACCATCTTCCCGCCTTCGCGGGAATGACGGCCGAGAGAAGCTCACGATGAGGGCCGATCCAAAGCGGTTCGAATTTCAAGCACCCCGTCACCCCGACCAATGAGAGCCCCCATGAAGTTCGCCTATACGATCCTCTATGTTCCCGACGTCGCGGCTTCGCTGGCCTTCTTCGAGAAGGCGTTCGGCCTGGACCGCCGCTTCCTCGCCGAGACGGGGGACTATGGCGAACTGGAGACCGGCGCCACCACCCTGTCCTTCGCCAGCCAGGAGCTGGCCCTGTCGCATCACCCCGCCGGCTATGTGTTCGCCAGCGCCAGCGAGAAACCCCTGGGCGCCGAGATCGCCCTGGTCACCGGCGACGTCGAGGCGGCGCACGCCACGGCTCTGGCCGCCGGCGCCGGCGAACTGGCGCCGCCCAAGTCGATGCCCTGGGGACAGACGGTGTCCTTCGTCCGCTGCCCCGACGGCACGCTCGTGGAGCTGTGCACGCCGGTCGACGGCTGACGGCGCCGGGGGCTATTGCATATGGCGATAACCGCCCTCTCCCGCCCCGGGAGAGGGAGGGGACCCACGAAGTGGGGAGGGTGAGGGGGATTCCAAGTATCAGGCACCTGGTTCCTTGGATCACCCCTCACCCTTCCCAAGCTTCGCTTGGGCCCCTTCCCTCTCCCGGGACGGGAGAGGGAGCATGGTTGCCCTTCCCCGACCGCCCCGCTTATGCTCCGCCTCCCCGTCCACCATCGCGAGCGTTCCGGTGCTGTCCTTCATCCTGTCGAAGCTGCTGTGGGGCGTCTTCGCGCCCGGCAATGCGCTGGTGCTGGCGGTGGCCGTGGGGTCGGTGCTGTGGCGGACGAAGCGCTGGCAGCGCGCCGGCCGGCGGCTGGTCACGCTGGCGGCGGTGCTGTTGCTGCTGGTCATGTACACGGGTCTGGGCGCGTTGGTCGCCCTGCCGCTGGAGAACCGCTTCCCGCGGGAGGAGCCGGAGGGACGGATCGACGGCATCATCATGCTGGGCGGCGCCCTCAACCCGCCGATCACCGCCGACCGCGGCGATCCGTCGCTGAACGACGCGGCCGAGCGCATCCTGGGCTTCGCCGACCTCGTCCGCCGCCATCCGGAGGCCAAGGCGGTCTTCACCGGCGGATCGGGCCGGCTGCTCGGCCAGGAGTACAAGGAGGACGTCACCGCCCGCGCGGCGCTGGCCCAGGCCGGCATCCCGGCCGATCGCGTGACCTATGAGGCGGAATCGCGCAATACCTGGGAAAACGCGGTTTTCAGCAAGGAGATGGTCAAGCCGGCACCGGGGGAACGCTGGGTCCTCGTCACCTCCGCCATGCACATGCCGCGGTCGGTCGGCATCTTCCGTTCCATCGGGTGGGAGGTGATCCCCTATCCGGTCGACTACCGCACCCGAACCGGCGCCAGACCGCTGCTGCGCTTCGAGTTCGGCCAGAATCTGGTGATCCTCGACGACGCGGTGCGCGAATGGATCGGGCTGACCGCCTATCGACTGATGGGGCGCACCGAAAGCCTGTTCCCGGCCCCTTGAGCGAAGCGGCCGGAGCCGGGCTGTGTCATCGTAACCACCGCCGCGTTCGAGCCATTGGCGCAGCGGTGCCACTCCGCTAGAGTGCCGCCGCCCCGACGGTCGGGCCGGGGCGGGGATGGAAGGAATTCGCGGGATGCGTCGCTGGCGCAAGGTGAGCAGGGTCGTCGTGCTGGTCGGCGTGGCAACGCTCGCCGCCTGCGCGCAGAAGCCCGCCGGCACCGGCCCAGGGCTTCCGACCAGCGGCATCTACAAGGTGGGGAAACCCTATCAGATCAACGGTGTCTGGTATTATCCCAAGGAAGATTTCAGCTACGACGAGACCGGAATCGCCTCGTGGTACGGCCCCGGCTTCCATGAGAAGAACACCGCCAACGGCGAGATCTACGACCAGAACGAGCTGACCGCCGCACACAAGACGCTGCCGATGCCGAGCCTGGTGCGGGTCACCAACCTGGACAACGGCCGGTCGATCGTGGTGCGCGTCAACGACCGCGGTCCCTACGCCAATGGCCGCATCATCGACATGTCGCGCCGCGGCGCCCAGCTGCTGGGCTTCGACGGCCCCGGCACCGCCAAGGTCCGCGTGCAGATCCTGGGGGAGGAAAGCCGCGCCATCGCCGCCGCCGCGCGCCAGGGCACGCCCGCCCCGCTGCTGGCCGAGATCGACGGCCCGCCGCCGAAGGCCGCCCCGCGTGGCCGGATCGAGGTGAGCGGCGCGTCCGGACCGGTGACGGCGCTGGCCGCTTCCACCGGCTCGCCCCGCCCCGCCGTGGTCGGCGTACCCGTCCCGCCGCCCGCCACCGTCGCCGGCAGCATGGCGGAGGGGCGTTTCGTGCCGGCGCCGGTCGTCGCGCAATTGCCGGTGAAGGCCCATGAAGCCATCTATGTGCAGATCGGCGCCTTCGGCAGCGAGGAAAACGTGGCGAAGGCCCGGGCGCGCCTGTCCGCCATCGGCCAGCGCGCCAGCGTCAGCCAGACGCGGTCGGCCGGAATGACCCTGCACCGCGTCCGCGTCGGACCGCTGGACAGCGTGGACCGGGCCGACGGCCTGCTGAACCAGATCATCCAGGCCGGCCTTACGGAGGCCAAAATCGTGGTGGATTGATCCGGCCACCCGACCCCCATTCCGGCCGCTCCGCCGAATTTCCCCGGCGGAGCGCCAGTGACCTTTCGCCTGTACCGAGTGCCCTTGGAGGATTGTTGCCATGAACGCTGTTGTCGTCCGCCTGTGCGCCGCTTTCGGCCGTTCCGCTGCTGTCGCGGCCGGAATTGCGATGGCCGGGGCCACGATTGGCGCCGGCTTCACCGCGGTCTCGGTCCAAGCCGCGACCATCGACACCATTGCCAAGCAGGCGATCCTGGTCGACCTGACCTCGAACACCGTGCTGTTCGAGAAGAACGCCGACGAGCGCATGGCGCCGTCGTCGATGAGCAAGATCATGACCGCCTATATGGTCTTCGAGGCGATCAAGGGCGGCCGGCTGACGCTGGAAAGCACGCTGCCGGTCAGCGAGCGCGCCTGGCGGATGCAGGGCTCCAAGATGTTCGTGGAGCTTCACAACAACATCAAGGTCGACGACCTGCTGAAGGGCATGATCGTCCAGTCCGGCAACGATGCCTGCATCGTGCTGGCCGAGGGGCTGGCCGGGTCGGAGCAGTCCTTCGCCGAACAGGCGACCAAGCGCGCCCGGGAACTGGGGCTGAAGAACAGCAACTTCGCCAACGCGACCGGCTGGCCCGACCCCAACCACTACATGACCGCCCGCGACCTGGCCCTTTTGGCCGAGCGGCTGATCAAGGACTTCCCCGAATTCTACAAGTACGATTCGATCAGGGAGTTCAAGTATCACGGCATCACCCAGGGCAACCGCAACCCGCTGCTCTACCGCAACATGAATGTCGACGGGCTGAAGACCGGCCACACCGACGCCGGCGGCTACGGCCTGACCGCGTCGGGCGAGCGTGAGGGGCGCCGGCTGCTGCTGGTGGTGAACGGCCTGCCCAGCATGCAGTCCCGCGCCGACGAATCGGCCCGGCTGATCGAGTGGGGCTTCCGCGAGTTCGCCTCCTACACCCTCTACAAGGACGGCGAGACCATCGAACAGGTGCCGGTCTGGCTGGGCGAGCAGGAAACGGTCCCGGTCACCGTGCCGCAGAACACCAGCGTCACCATGGCCCGCGCCGACCGTCCCGGCATGAAGGTGGCGCTGGTCAGCAGCGCGCCGGTCGCCGCCCCGATCAAGAAGGGCGACACGGTGGGCAAGCTGGTGATCACCGCCCCCGGCTTCCCGGGCAAGGAGGTGCCGGTGGTGGCCGCCCAGGACGTGCCGAAGGCCGGCTTCGTCGGCCGCGCCTTCGCCGCCGCCAAGTATCTCGTCTTCGGCAACAGCCTGTGACCGTGACGACCATGCCGACCGCTCCCGCCGCTTCCGCAGGCCGTGGCCGCTTCATCACGCTGGAAGGCGGCGAAGGGGCCGGCAAGTCGACGCAGCTGCGCCGGCTGGCCGAGACCCTGGGCGCGTCGCTGCGCGCCCGCGGCGTCGGGCTGGTGACGACGCGCGAGCCGGGCGGCTCGCCGGGGGCGGAGGAGATCCGCGGCCTGCTGGTGACCGGCGAGACCGGCCGCTGGAGTGCGGTGACCGAAGCCTTGCTGCACACCGCCGCCCGCCGCGACCATCTGGAGCGCACGGTATGGCCGGCGCTGGAAGCGGGGACCTGGGTGCTGTGCGACCGCTTCTTCGACAGCACCATGGCCTATCAGGGCTATGGGCTGGGGCTGGGGCGCGAACTGGTGGAGACCTTGCAGACGGCGGCGCTGGGGGGATTCCGTCCCGACCTGACGCTGATCCTCGACATCGACGTCGAGACCGGCCTGCGCCGCGCGGTGGCCCGCCACGGCGGCGAAGATCGTTACGAGCGGATGGACATCGGCTTTCACCAGCGGCTGCGCGACGGCTTCCTCGACATCGCCCGGCGGGAGCCGGAGCGCTGCGCGGTGGTCGACGCCGATTCCGACCCGGACGGCGCGCAGGCGCGCATCTGGGACGCGGTGTCGAGCCGTCTGGATTTGCCCCGCGGGCAGGCGTCATGAGCAAGGCGCGCACATCGGCAACCGCCGCTCCGGCCGCGGAGGAGGCGCTCGCCCCCCGCCGCAACCCCGACCTCGTCGGGCATGAGGAGGCGGAGCGGCTGTTGCTGGAGGCGTGGAATTCCGGCCGGCTGCCGCACGCGTGGCTGATCGGCGGCACGCCGGGAATCGGCAAGGCGACGCTGGCCTTCCGCTTCGCCCGCTTCGTCCTGGCCCAGGAGCCGCCCGGCGACAGCCTGTTCGGTGGTGCCGCTCCGGTGACGTCGCTGCACATTTCACCCGACCATCCGGTGTTCCGGCGGGTGGCGTCGGGCGGCCATGCCGACATGCTGACGGTGGAGCGCCAGCGTGACGAGAAGAAGGACCGGCTCAAGCGCGACATCGCGGTGGACGACGTGCGCAAGATCGGCCCCTTCCTGCGCCGCACCTCGGCGGAAGGCGGCTGGCGTGTCGCGGTGATCGACGGCGCCGACCGCATGAATCTCAGCGGCCTGAACGCCATCCTCAAGATCCTGGAGGAGCCGCCGCCCGGCGCCCTGCTGCTGCTGGTCAGCGACAACCCCGGCGGCATGCTGCCGACCATCCGCTCGCGCTGCCGCAAGCTGACGCTGAAGCCGCTGGCGGAAGACACCGTCATCGACCTGCTGGGGCAGCACCGGCCGGACATCGCCGCCGACGACCGCCCGGCGCTGGCCCGGCTGTCGGAAGGCAGCGTCGGCCGCGCCATCGACCTCGCCGACGCCGGCGGGCTGGCGCTCTACCGCGAGATGATCGGGCTGCTGTCCGACCTGCCACGCCTCGACATCGTCGCGGCGCACGCCTTCGGCGACAAGCTGACCCGCAAACAGGACGACGGGATGTTCGAGACGGCGACGGAGCTGCTGGTCTGGTGGCTGGCCCGCTTCGCCCGGTCGCTCGCCCGCGGGTCCTGGCCGGCGGAGGTGGTGCCGGGCGAGGCCGCCCTGATGACCCGTCTGGCCAACGCCCGCGGTCTTGAACGTTGGGTGGAGGTGTGGGAAAAGGTTCAGCGTCTTTTCGCGCGCGCGGAATCCGCGAACCTGGACCGCAAGCAGGTGGTCCTGAACGCCCTGGCGGCGCTGGAAACGGCAGCCGCCTAGCGGTATTTCAGAACCTGCCGGGTAAACCTACTTGAAGAAAGTGCCGTAAATGGCCGGGCCGAAGACCTTCTACCTGACGACGCCGATCTATTACGTGAACGACGTGCCGCACATCGGCCACGCCTACACGACGCTCGCCTGCGACGTCCTCGCCCGGTTCATGCGCCTCGACGGCTATGACGTGAAGTTCCTGACCGGCACCGACGAGCATGGCCAGAAGGTGGAGAAGTCGGCGGAGAAGGCCGGCATCCCGCCGCAGGACTTCACCGACCGGGTGTCGCAGAATTTCCGCGATCTCGTCTCGCTGATGAACTATTCCAACGACGACTTCATCCGCACCACCGAGCCGCGCCACGTCGCCTCGGTGCAGGCGCTGTGGACGGTGCTGAAGGATCGCGGCGAGATTTACCTCGGCTCCTACGCCGGCTGGTATTCTGTTCGCGACGAGGCCTTCTATGGCGAGGACGAGCTGACCACCAATGCCGAGGGCAGGAAGATCGCCCCGACCGGCGCCGAGTGCGAGTGGGTCGAGGAGCCGTCCTACTTCTTCAAGCTCTCGGCCTGGCAGGACCGTCTGATCGAGTTCTACGAGCAGAACCCGGACTTCATCGCGCCGGCCGGCAAGCGCAACGAAGTGATGTCCTTCGTCAAGTCGGGCCTGAAGGACCTGTCGGTCAGCCGCACCACCTTCAAATGGGGCATCCCGGTGCCGGGCGACGACGCCCACATCATGTATGTCTGGCTCGACGCGCTGGCGAACTACATCACCGCCGTCGGCTATCCCGACACCACCGGCGACTATGCCAAATACTGGCCGGCCGACCTGCACATGGTCGGCAAGGACATCCTGCGCTTCCACGCCGTCTATTGGCCGGCCTTCCTGATGGCTGCCGGCCTGGAGCCGCCCCGCCGTGTGTTCGCCCATGGCTGGTGGACGATCGAAGGCCAGAAGATGTCGAAGTCGCTCGGCAACGTCATCGCCCCGGATTCGCTGGTCAACACCTACGGCCTCGACCAGACCCGCTATTTCCTGCTGCGCGAAGTGCCGTTCGGCAACGACGGCGACTTCTCGCACAAGCAGATGGTCAACCGGATCAACGGCAATCTCGCCAACGACTACGGCAACCTGGTGCAGCGCGTCCTGTCGATGATCGGCAAGAACTGCGGTGCCGCCGTGCCGGTGCCGGGCGCCTTCACCGAGGCGGACAATGCGCTGCTCGGCGCCGCCTACGGCATGCTCGACATCGTCCGGGCGGAGATCGGGGCGCAGGCCTTCCACAAGGCGCTGGACGCCATCTGGGCCGTGGTCGGCGACGCCAACCGCTATGTCGACGAACAGGCCCCCTGGGCGCTGAAGAAGACCGACCCGGCGCGCATGGCGACCGTGCTATACGTGCTGGCCGAGACGATCCGCCATCTCGCCATCCTGACCCAGCCGGTGATGCCCGACGCCTCCGCCCGGATCCTCGACCTGCTGGCGCTGGGTCCGGACGCGCGCGGCTTCGGCACGCTGGGGCCGTCGGGGGCACTGGTGGCCGGCACGCCGCTGCCGACGCCGCAGGGCGTCTTCCCGCGCTACGTCGAAGAACCGAAGGCCTGAGTTCTCCCCTATGCTCGTCGATAGCCATTGCCATCTCGACTTCCCCGACTTCGCCGAAGAGCTGGACGCGGTCGTCGACCGCGCCCGGCAGGCCGGCATCGGGCGGATGGTCACCATCTGCACCTACATCAGCCGCTTCGACCGCATCCTGGCGGTGGCCGAGCGCTATGACGACATCCTCTGCACCGTCGGGGTCCATCCCCATCAGGCGGCGGAGGAGTTCGCCATCACCACGGTGGACACGCTGGTGGAGCTGTCGCGCCATCCCAAGGTGATCGGGCTGGGCGAAACGGGACTCGATTACTTCTACGACAAGAGTCCGCGCGACCAGCAGCGGGAGTGCTTCCGCCGGCACATCCGCGCCAGCCTGGAGACCGGCCTGCCGCTGATCGTCCACACCCGCGACGCCGACGACGACACCATGCGCATCGTCAAGGAGGAAGCCGCCGGGCAACCGGTGAAGGGGCTGCTGCACTGCTTCAGCTCCGGCCGGGCCCTGGCGGAGGAGGCGGTGGAATACGGCTTCACCCTGTCGCTGTCGGGGATCGTCACCTTCAAGAAGTCGGAAGAGTTGCGCGCCATCGTGAAGGACGTGCCGCTCGACCGCATCCTGGTGGAGACCGACGCGCCTTATCTCGCGCCGATCCCCTTCCGCGGCAAGCGCAACGAGCCGGCCTATGTCGCCCATACCGCCGCCTGCGTGGCGGAGGTGAAGGGGGTGTCGGCGGAGGAACTGGCCCGCGCCACCACCGACAACTTCTTCCGCCTGTTCGACAAGGCCGTTGCATGACAGGTGACGGCGCATCATCCGTCGCGATGCGCGTGACCGTCCTTGGCTGCGGCGGGTCGCGCGGCGTGCCGGTGATCGCCGGTATTCCCGGCGGCCAGTGGGGCCGCTGCGACCCCGCCAATCGCAAGAACCGGCGCATGCGCCCATCGGTGCTGGTGGAGCAGGACGGCGTGTCTGTCCTGGTCGACACCTCCCCCGACCTGCGACAGCAGTTGCTGGACAGCGGCTGCTCGCGGCTGGATGCCGTGCTGTGGACGCACCAGCATGCCGACCACTGCCACGGCATCGACGAGGTGCGCGAGATCTGCCGGCAGATGCATGCACCGATCGACGCCTATGGCTGGGACGAGCATCTGCGCGACATCGAGACGCGCTTTCCCTACTGCTTCGATCCGCTGCCGGACGGCTATCCCTTCTATCGTCCGGTGTTGAAGGCCCATCGGATCGACGGGCCGTTCCGCGTGAAGGGGCTGGAGGTGACGCCGTTCGAGCAGGACCACGGCTATATGCGGACGGTCGGCTACCGGTTCGGCAGCTTCGCCTATTCGACCGACGTCGTGCGGCTGGACGACCGCGCCTTCGAGGCGCTGGCGGGAGTCGACACCTGGATGGTCGACTGCGGCCGGATCGAGCCGCCCCACCCCGTGCATGCCCATCTGGCGCTGACGCTGGAATGGATCGCGCGGGTGAAACCGCGGCGGGCCTATCTGACCCACATGGACAACACGATGGATTACGACAGCCTGCGGCGGATTCTGCCGGAGGGTGTCGAGCCGGCTTACGATGGGCTGGTGATCGAGGTTTGAGGAAGTCCTCGGCTTCGAATGCCCCCACCTAACCTCCCCCGCTGGGCGGGGGAGGGACTGCCGCCGCTCTCCCGAACAATCACCAATCCCCTCCCCCGCGAGAGCGGGGGAGGTTAGGGTGGGGGTCTAATGCCCCTACTTCTTCTTCTCAAGCGGCGGGGCCGCGTAGACGAAGCGGTCGAAGCTGTATTCGGCGACGCGGAACCACAGATACTCCTCCTCGCGGAACTTCTTCCACGCGTCGTAGATCTTGCGGAACTTCTCGTTCTTCGCCGCCTCGTCCTCGTAGACCTCGATGGCGGCCTGATAGCAGGCCTGCATCACCTCGTTCGGGAAGGGGCGGAGCTGGGTACCGCTGGCGACCAGGCGCTTCAGCGCCGTCATGTTCTGGACGTCGTACTTGCCCAGCATGTCCAGCGTGGCGTCGGCGCAGGCCGCCTGGAGCGCCGCCTTGTAGGTCGGCGGCAGCGATTCGAACTTCTCCTTGCCGAACAGCATGGAGACCTGCGGGCCGCCTTCCCACCAGCCGGGATAGTAGTAGTATTTGGCGACCTTCTGGAAGCCGAGCTTCTCATCGTCGTAGGGACCGACGAATTCGGCGCCGTCGATGGTGCCCTTCTCCAGAGCCGGATAGATGTCGCCGCCGCCGATCTGCTGCGGCACGACGCCCAGCTTGGCCATGATGGTGCCGGCGTAGCCGCCGATGCGGAACTTCAGGCCCTTCAGGTCCTCGACCGTCTTGATTTCCTTGCGGAACCAGCCGCCCATCTGGGTGCCGGTGTTGCCGGCGCCGATGGAGACGAGGTTGTGGCCGGCGAAGAACTCCGCCATCAGCTCCTTGCCGCCGCCATGGCTCATCCAGGCGTTCTGCTGGCGGGCGTTCAGGCCGAACGGCATCGCCGCGTCGAAGGCGAAGGTCGGATCCTTGCCGACATAATAGTAGGAGACGGTGTGGCCGCACTCGATCGTGTTGTCCTTGACCGCGTCCAGAACCTGCAAGGCCGGAACGATCTCGCCAGCCGCGAAGACGCGGATCTGGAACTTGCCGTCCGTCAGCTCCGCCACGCGCTTCGCCACGAACTCCGCACCGCCGTAGATGGTGTCGAGGCTCTTCGGGAAGCTGGAGGCGCAACGCCACTTGATCTCGGGCGCGGACTGGGCGATGGCGGGGGCGGCAAGCGTGCTGGCGGCGACGCCCACGCCGGCGGAGGTCAGAAATGCACGACGTTTCATCCAGAAGCTCCCTTGTCCATTCTCGTTATCTGTTCTTTTCACCAAGCCGGCCGATGCCCTTTTACAAGGGAAGCCGACCCGACACCCGGGCATGCCACGACCCTCACGGGACCGGACGACGCCGGGTGAGCGGGGAAAGCGGGAATGAGTGGGATGCACGCTCGGCCGACCCGGACGGCGCACCGCGGGAGACCGCGAGTCCGATGGGCGCCGGCGCAGCGAGCCAGCCGCCCGGAGCTGCGGTCTTCCGGCGTTGCGGTGCGTTTCCTCCCGGCCATCCGGGTTGCCGCCGACCTTTCGGTCGATCCGCCCCAGCTTTCTTTTGCTGTCCGGATTATGCAGGAAGCAAACGGTCGGGATCAAGTGTGAACGGCAATTGAAGTCTGTATTTCAGAGGTTTAAGGCTGCGGCGCGAAGCCGCGGGTTCCGTTCAACCACGGCCTTGACGGCAGCCGGCATCACATTCGACACCAAACTTCTCGACTCCGGCGGCGCCACCCCCATCTTTTGCCAGGAGCGCCGCCGGGAAACGGGGCGGTTTGGAGTGTTGATGAGGGCGGAGCAGGCATTTGCGGGTTGGACGGCCATGAAGGACGCGGCCATGAAAGACGGATTCATGAAGGAGGCGGCCGGGAAGGAGGCGACCGGGGCGGCCGGCGGGAACGGGGCGGCCGCGCGCGACCTGCGGCTCGACTTTTTCCGGGGGCTGGCGCTGTGGTTCATCTTCGTGAACCACATCCCGGCCAACCAGATTTCGTGGGCGACCCCACGAAATTTCGGGCTGAGCGACGCCACCGAGATCTTCGTCTTCATCTCCGGCTACACCGCGGCACTGGTCTATGGCCGGACGCTGGACGGACAGGGGTTGCCGATGGCGGCGGCACAGGTGCTGCACCGCTGCTGGACGCTGTACGCCACCTACATCATCCTGTTCTTCGCCTACACCGCCCAGATCGCCTACACCGCCCGCGCCTTCGACAGCCCGCTGTTCGCCGAGGAAATGGGCATCGCCGGCTATTTCCAGGATCCGGTCACCGCCCTGACCCAGGCCATCCTGCTGAAGTTCCGGCCGGCCAATCTGGACGTGCTGCCGCTCTACATCGTCCTCCTGCTGGCCTTCCCGCTGCTGCTGCCGGCCTTGCGCCGCCGGCCGGCCGCGGTGCTGGCGGGGTCCGCCGCGCTTTATCTCGCGGCCCGGCAATGGGGATGGAACCTCCCCACCTATCCGGATGGCGGCGTCTGGTACTTCAACCCCTTCACCTGGCAGTTGCTCTTCCTGCTGGGCGCGTCGCTGCAATTCCAGCCGGATCTCAGGGCCGTGCTGACCCGCTTCCGCCGCCCGGTGGCGGTGGCGGCCGGGGCGGTCCTGCTGGCCAGCCTGTTCCTGACGCTGTCCTGGAAATTCGCGCCGCTGCATGCGCTGATCCCGGTGTCGCTGACCGAGATCCTCTATCCGATCAGCAAGACCGACCTCGACCCGCTGCGCCTGCTGCACTTCTTCGCCCTGGTCTATCTGGTGCTGTGGCTGGTGCCGGCCGGGGCGTCCTGGCTGCGCGGGTCGCTGGCCGCCCCGGTGCTCGCCTGCGGCCGGCAGTCGCTGCATGTGTTCTGCCTGGGCGTGCTGCTGTCCTTCGCCGGGCAGACCGTGCTCGTCCATGTCAGCGGCTCGCTTTCCGCCCAGTTCCTTGTTACCGTGCTCGGCATCGCCGCGATGGTGCTGATGGCGCGTTTCCTGAACTGGTACCAGTCGGCGGAGCGGTCGCGCCGCCACCGGGTTGCGGCCACCACGAAAATGGGCACATGAGGCGTGCATGGCGCGAGCGCGGAGGCGATTGATGCTGACGGTCACGGCAGTCCTGCTGGCGGCCGCGCTGCTCGTTTCCCCCGATCGCACCCTTGCAGGCGACGCGGCGCCCCCATCCGTCGATCCCGCCTGCGCCGTGCCGGAGGCGGTCCTCGCCCCCGGCAGCGGATTGCCGCGGGTATCGGCGCAGTTGGCCGCCGGGCGGCCGCTGTCGGTGCTGATCGTCCATTCCGCCAAATCGGCGTCCAAGCCGGGCGTCGTCGGCTATCCCGCCCGGCTGGAGGGCGAACTGAAGCGCCGCCTGCCCGGCCGCGAGGTCAGCACCGCGGTGCTGAGCCTCCCCGGCGAAGCGGCCCCCGCCATGGTCGCCCCGCTGACCCAGGCGGTGGAAACGCAGAGGCCGGCACTGGTCGTCTGGCAGACCGGAACGGTCGACGCCATGCGCAGCCTGGACCTGGAAAGCTTCGGCACGGCGCTGCAATCCGGGATCGCCGAGGTCCAGCGCCGCGGCGCCGATATCGTCATCATGGACATGCAGTACAGCATGCACACGGCGCAGTTGATCGACTCCGCCCCCTACGTGTCCTACATGTCCTGGCTGGCCCAGAGTTCGGACGTCTTCCACTTTCCCCGCTACGACATCATGCGGTACTGGGTGGAGGACGGCCGGGTCGATTTCGCCGACGAGTCGGACGAGGCGAAGCGGCGTTCTTATGAATTCGTTCACCAATGCATCGGACAATTGCTGGCGCAAAGCGTCGCGACGATGATCGACCCCCTGTCGATCGGCCGGCGCACCGGAGCGAGCAATTGAGTCGTGTTCTGCCCTACGCCGTCCGCATCCTGTCCCTGATCGCCGCCCTCGCCGTTTCCACCCCGGTCCTGGCCGCTGATCCCATCACGTCGGCAAGCTGCCAGCTTCCGCGCGGCGAGACGGCCCTGTCGGCACCCCTGCCGCAACTGTCGCAGCGCATCGCGGCCGGCACGCCGATCCGGATCGTCGCCATCGGCTCCTCTTCCACCGCCGGTGCCGGGGCGACATCGCCGGACAAGGCCTATCCGGCCCGGCTCGCCCATTACCTGCGCGAGCAGTTCCGCGGCGCGGACATCGCGGTGCTGAACCGCGGGATCAACGGCGAGACCGACGACCAGACCGAAAAGCGGATCGACGCCGACGCCCTGAGCGCCAAGCCCGATCTGGTGATCTGGCAGATCGGCGCCAACACGGTGCTGCGCGACGGCGACCAGGGTCTCAGCGAGCGGGCGGTCCGCCAGGGCGTGGCGCGGCTGCGCGCCGCCGGGGTCGACGTCGTGCTGATGGACCTGCAATATTCCCCGAAGATGCTGGAAAAGGCCGGGGTCGCCCCGATGCTGGCCCGCATCGCCGGGATCGCCACCGACAATCATGTCGGCCTGTTCCACCGCTTCGAGGTGATGCGGGCATTGGTGGAGACCCGCGGGATGACCATGGCCGACCTGATCGGGCCGGACGGCGTCCACCAGAACGACCTCGGCTACGACTGCGTCGCCCGCACGCTGGCCGCCGGGATCGGCGACGCCGTGAGCATCCACAACAGCGGGCTTCAGCGGTAAAGAAAGTCGGGGGGTAAGGACGTCGGGAGGGAAGGACTTCGGGGCGGAACTCCGCCCCGCAACTTCGCCCCGCCCTTACCGCTGCATCATCGCGCTTTCCTTGCCGCAGAGGAAGAACACCTTCGAATAGACCTTCAGCAGCGCGTCGGTCAGGGCCTGCACCTCGGGGCTGCCCATGGCGCGCGGCTTGGCGGGGTCGACATGCAGGACACAGCTGTCCTTCACGTCGTTGAAGGCGGCCAGCGCATGGATGCGGTCGGGGCGGAACTCGTCGGGGAAATTCTCGTCCATCAGCCAGAAGCACTGGAAGTTCCGGCAGGACTGCGGCCGCTCCTCGTAGATCGAGCAGCCCTTGCCCTGGTCGCAGGATGCGCACCATTTGGCCGAAGGCTTCTTCAGCTCGGGCACCCCCATCAGCTTGCAGCACAGGGTGCATTCACCGCAGTTGCGGTCGGACATCACGCGAACTCCAAATAAAAACGGCTCGCAGCGGCTTCAGGCCGGTGCTGGCAAGGCGATGTGCTCGTCTTCGGCGGCCAACAGCCGCTCGACCGCCTCCGGCAGGGCCGGACGGGCGAAGTGGTAGCCCTGGGCGTATTTGCACAGACCGCGCAGATACACCGCTTCGTCCTCCGTTTCCACCCCTTCCGCCACGGCGTCCAGCCGCAAAATGGTGGCAAGCCCGGCGATGACCTGGACGATGGCGGCGTTGCCCTCCCCCGTCGACACCGCTTTGACGAAGCTGCGGTCGATCTTCAGCACATCCACCGGCAGCTTGTGCAGATAGGCCAGCGAGGAATAGCCGGTGCCGAAATCGTCGATCGACAGGCGGACATCCATGTCGCGCAGGCTCTGCATCAGCATCCGGCACTCGTCCGGATCCTGGACCAGCAGGCTCTCCGTCAACTCCAGCTTCAGGCTGGACGGCGGGATCGGCACCACGTCCAGCAGATCGCGCACCGCGCCGACGATGTCGTCGTCGCGGAACTGGCGGGTCGAGACGTTGACGCTCATGAACAGGGGCGTGGGGCGCTGGAAGCGGCACTGCCACGCCGCGAGCTGCCGCACCGCCGCGCCCAGCGCCCAGCGGCCCATCGGCGCGATCAACCCGGTCTCCTCGGCGAGCGGAATGAACTCCACCGGCGGGACCAGCCCGCGTTCCGGATGGTTCCAGCGCATCAGCGCCTCGAAACCGGCGATGGCGCCGGTCTCCAGCAGGACGATGGGCTGGTAATGCAGGCAGAGCTGACCCTGCTCCAGGGCTGCACGCAGGTCGGCCTCCATCCGCATGGCGGCCATCGCCTGCCGACGCAGGTTGGTGTCGAACACGTCGATGCGGGCCCGCCCGCCGCTCTTGGCGCGGTACATGGCAAGGCTGGCATCGCGCAGCATGTCCTCCGCCCGATCATAGCCGGTCTGGCTCAGCGCCACGCCGATGGAGGCGGTCAACACGAACTCATGCCCCTCTTCCAGCGTGACCGGGCGGGAGATGGAGCGGGCCATATGCTCCGCGGCCGCCAGCGCGTCGCCGGCATCGTCCATCTCGTCGATCAGCACCGCGAACTCGTCCGCCGACAGGCGGGCCAGCGTATCGCCGACGCGACGGCTGGCATCCAGCCGCTTGGCGACGATGCGCAGCACGCGATCGCCGGCGCTGGTGCCCAGCGCGTCGTTGATCGCCTTGAAGCGATCCAGGTCGATGATGATCGTCGCGAAGGGTCTGGCGCCGACACGGCGATTGCGGTCCAGCGCCTGCCCGATGCGGTCCAGCAGAAGGGTGCGATTGGGCAGGCCGGTCATGCCGTCATGGACGGCGTTGAACAGAATCTGCTGTTCCGCCTTCTTCCGCGCGGTGATGTCGGTCATCGAGCCGGCCATGCGGATGGCGGCCCCCTTGTCGTCGCGCACCGCCAGCCCGCGCACCAGCATCCACATCTCGGCGCCGGACTTGTCGCGGATGCGGAATTCATGCTGCAGATGCGGACGCTCGCCGCTCAGATGAAGCTCGATCGCGGTGCGCAGCCCATCCAGATCGCCGGGCGGGACCCGCTGGAACCATTCGGCGACGGTACCGCCGATCTCGGCGTCCTCGAAGCCCAGCATCGCCTTCCAGCGCGGCGAGTAGTAGATCTCGCCGCTGTCGATATGCCAGTCCCACAGCCCGTCCGCCGCCCCGGCGGCGGCGAGCGCGTAGCGCTCCTCGCTGCGACGCAGCTCGCGCTCGGCATGCTTGCGGTCGGTGATGTCGGCGACGGAGCCCACCAGCCGGACCGGCTCCCCTGCGTCGTCCATCACCGCCATGCCACGGCAGACCAGCCAGCGCCAGTGCGGGTTCGCCTTGGATTCGGTGGCGGAATCGGCGGTGAGGTCGGCGCGGCGGACGCGGTGTTCGATCTGGAACGGGACCGACAGGCCGACCATCTGCGCCTCGAACGAGGCGTGCAGCCAGTCGACGTCTTCCGGATGGACCAGCGACAGCCAATCGTTCGGCCGATTGGTTTCCCGGCTGGGATCGCCCGGCGGCAGTCCGAGAAAATCCTTGAAGCGGGGGGAGAGATACAGCGTGTCGCTGCGCAGATCCCAATCCCAGACGCCTTCGGTTCCGGCCTTTTCCGCCAGAAGATATCGGTCGATGTTGGTGTTCAAGACCACGCGTCGGACCCGTTGGCGGTCAGCGATCGGTGGGACTCCCCACCGTTGAGGTGCCGATGCTATGGGCGTTCTGGTGAAGAAACCATAAATGCTCCAAGCATGTGGGTGCCCCCCCTCGCGGAGGGTTTCCTCTGCGAGATTTTTTCCTATATTAGGATAGCTCGCCACCTCTCATGCGACCGGCACCGATGGATTGGTCCGACCAGGGAATCGTTCTGTCCGCCCGCCCCCAGGGCGAAGGGTCCGCCGTCGCGACCCTGCTGACGCGCGAGCACGGCCGGCATGGCGGCATGGTGATGGGTGGCCGATCGTCCCGCCAACGCGGCACGCTGGAGCCGGGGACGCTGGTCGCCGCCCGCTGGCGCGGCCGGCTGCCGGAGCATCTCGGCCATTTCACGCTGGAGCCGGTGAAGGGCTATGCCGCCAACTTCTTCGACGACGCCCAGACGCTGGCCGCCCTCATCAGCGCCTGCGCGCTGGTGGAAGCGGCATTGCCGGAGCGGGAGGCGCACCCCGCCCTGTTCGACGGGCTGCTCGCCCTGTTCGACCTGCTGGACGGGCCGGCCTGGGCCGAGACCTATGTGCGATGGGAGATCGGGCTGCTGGCGGAGCTCGGCTTCGGCCTCGACCTCGACCGCTGTGCGGTGTCGGGGGCCAACGACTATCTCGCCTATGTCAGCCCGCGCACCGGCCGGGCGGTGACCGCATCGGTGGGAGAACCCTATCGCGACCGGCTGCTCCCCCTGCCCGACTTCCTGGCCGGGCGCGGCGGCGGCGGCCCGGCGGCGGTGGCCGACGGGCTGCGGCTGACCGCGCATTTCCTGGAACGCCACGTGCTGAACGGGCCGCTGCCGCCCGCGCGTGAGCGCTTGAGAGAACGTTACGCGAACGCGGTAGCGCGTTCCGGCTGAAGCTGCTAAACCGACCTGATCATGAAGCCGCAAAATCCCGCCTCCGAGATCCTGGAAAAGCCGCTGGCCGACGCGCTCGGCGAGCGCTATCTCAGCTATGCGCTGTCCACCATCATGTCCCGCTCGCTGCCCGACGTGCGCGACGGGCTGAAGCCGGTGCACCGACGCCTGCTGTTCGCCATGAGCCAGCTCCGGCTGGAACCGACGACGCCGCCCAAGAAATCGGCCCGCGTCGTCGGCGACGTGATCGGCAAGTTCCATCCGCACGGCGACACCTCGGTCTACGACGCGCTGGTCCGGCTGGCCCAGGATTTCTCCGTCCGCTATCCGCTGGTCGACGGCCAGGGCAATTTCGGCAACATCGACGGCGATAACGCCGCAGCGATGCGGTACACCGAAGCCCGGCTGACCGAGGTCGCCAAGGCCCTGCTGGAGGGCATCGACGAGGACGCCGTCGATTTCCGCCCGACCTATGACGGCGACGGCGACGAGCCGGCGGTGCTGCCCTCCAACTTCCCCAACCTGCTGGCCAACGGGTCGAGCGGCATCGCGGTCGGCATGGCCACCAACATCCCGCCGCACAATGTCGGCGAGATCTGCGACGCGCTGCGCCACCTGATCAAGCACCGCGACGCCTCGATCGAGACGCTGGTCGGTTTCATGCCCGGCCCGGATTTCCCCACCGGCGGCGTGCTGGTCGAATCGCCGCAGAACGTGGTCGAAGCCTACCGCACCGGCCGCGGCGCCTTCCGCCTGCGCGCCCGCTGGGAGGTGGAGAAGCTGGGACAGGGCACTTGGCAGATCGTCGTCACCGAAATGCCCTATCAGGTGCAGAAGGCCCGGCTGGTCGAGAAGATCGCCGAGCTGCTGCTGGCCAAGAAGCTGATCCTGCTGGACGACGTGCGCGACGAATCGGCGGAGGACGTGCGTCTCGTCCTGGTGCCGAAGAACCGCAACGTGGATCCCGAGGTTCTGATGGCCTCGCTGTTCCAGGCGACCGACCTGGAAATCCGCTTCTCGATGAACATGAACGTGCTGGGCGCCGATCATGTGCCGCGGGTGATGAACCTGCGCGAGGTGCTGCAAGCCTTCCTCGACCACCGGCACGAGGTGCTGCTCCGCCGGTCCAACCACCGGCTGAAGCAGATCGACCACCGGCTGGAGGTTCTCGGCGGCTATCTCGCCGCCTACCTGAACCTGGACGAGGTCATCCGCATCATCCGCGAGGAGGACGAGCCCAAGCAGGAACTGATCCGCGCCTTCACCCTGACCGACGTGCAGGCCGACGCCATCCTCAACATGCGGCTGCGCAACCTGCGCAAGCTGGAGGAAATGGAAATCCGGCGCGAGCACGACACGCTGACCAAGGAGAAGAACGGCCTGCTGGAGCTGATGGGCGACGAGGCCCTGCGCTGGAAGCGCATCGCCGAGAGTGTCGCCGAGATCAAGAAGAAGTTCGGCAGCGGCGCGCTCGGCAAGCGGCGCACCGACGTCGCCGACGCGCCGACGGTGATCGAGGTGCCGCTGGACGCGCTGGTCGAGCGCGAGCCGGTGACCGTCCTCTGCTCCGCCAAGGGCTGGATCCGCACGGTGCGCGGCCACCTGACCGACGCGGAAGCGGAGGACGTGAAGTACAAGGACGGCGATGCGCGCGGGTTCATCGAGCGCTGCGAGACGACCGACAAGCTTCTGGTCTTCGCCAGCAACGGCAAGTTCTTCACCATCGGCGTCGACAAGCTGCCGCGCGGCCGCGGCTTCGGCGAGCCGGTGCGGCTGATGATCGACCTCGGCAACGACGTCGACATCGTCGACCTGTTCCGCCACCAGCCCGGCCGCACCCTGCTGGTGGTGTCGGAGGACGGCCGCGGCTTCCGCGTCGAGGAGGCGGAGGTTCTGGCCCAGACCCGTGCCGGCCGCCAGGTCCTGAACCTGGAGGACGGCAAGTCCGCCCGCATTTGCCAGCCGGTGACCGGCGACACGCTCGCCATCATCGGCAACAACCGCAAGATGCTGGTCTTTCCGCTGGAGCAGGTGCCGGTGCTGGCCCGCGGCAAAGGCGTCCAGCTGCAGAAATACAAGGACGCCAGCGTCGCCGACGTGAAGACCTTCACGCTGGCCGACGGGCTGACCTGGAAGAACGGCGAGCGCAACTTCACCGTCCACGACCTGACCGGCTGGATGGGCGACCGCGCCGGCCAGGGCAAGATGCCGCCGAACGGCTTCCCGAAGAACAACCGGTTCCTGTGAGGGGTTGGGTTTTGGGTGGGGAGTTAGACCCCCACCCTAACCCTCCCCCGCTGGGCGGGGGAGGGACTGCCGCCGCTCTTCCCGAAAGCACTTTTCCGCACAAACCCTTGTCCCCTCCCCCGCCCAGCGGGGGAGGGTTAGGGTGGGGGCAATTACTTCGGCGCCGTGACCGTCGCCGTCAGCGGCACGCGGCGTTCGACCAGGGCCGAGGTGACCTCCTTGGCCTTCACCGGGTCCATGGCGGCCAGGATCGGCGCGGTCTTCTGTTCCTTCATCTTCTGGATGACGCCCAGCAGCACCGGCATGTCGAGTTCCTCGAAGATGCGGGCCGCTTCCTTGGGCTTCATCGTCTCGTAGATCTTCACCAGGCTTTCCAGCTGGGCCGACTGCTTCTCGTCGCCCTGGGCCATCAGCTTCTGGATGTCGGAGCGGGTCTTCTCCATCTCCGCCACCTTCTGGTCGATCCGCTTCTCGGCGGCGGCCAGCAGGGCCTCGCGCTGCTCCATCTCCTTGGTGCGGCGCTCGATCTCGGCGCGGCGCTCGGCGAAATGCTGCAGAAGTTCCTGGTTGTCGATGGGGCCGAGCGGCGCCGGCGGCGCATTGGCGACCGGAGCGTTCGTCGGGCCGCTCGACCCGCCGGGAGCCGGAGGCGCATCCTTGCCGGCCGGCTTGGTGGTCGCCGACGGGGTCTGGCTGGGTGCCGTGGCCGGGGTGGAGCTTTGCGGACCCTGGGCGAGGCTGACCGGGAAATCCGGCAGGCGGGCATCATGGGTGGCGAGCCGCCACAGATCGCCGACCCGCACCCCCAGCATCATCACCGCGACGAAGATGGTCAGCGGCAGCAGGCGGAAGCGGAAACCGCGAAACCGTGCGCGAAGCCGCTCGGTCAAGGGCACGCGCGGCGTCGCCGGCTTGCGGAGCTTGGCCTTCGCCTTGCCCTTCTTCGCCGGAACCTTGCCGGCGGCGGGACGCACCGCCGGCAGTTGCGCCTGCTGGGCGGCCAGCGTCGGAGAGGTGCGGACTCCGGTCGGAGCGGCGCCGGCCGGCCGGATCACGACCTTGGGTTCGCCGCCCGCAGACGCGGGCTTGCCGTCACTGGTGCGCATGGTCATCCAAGCCCCTTGCCGGCATTCTCGATCGCCTGCAGCAGTTCACGTTCGGCCCTGGACAGGCTTTCGCCGTCGCGGGTGATGAGATCGCGCGTTTCGGCAGCCGGTTCGGGACGCACGGCGGCCCGGCGCGGCGGCGCGTCCAACCGGGCCGGCGGCGGGGCGTGGTCGTCATGGTCATGGTCATGCTCGTCCTCGACCGGCAGGCTGCGCAGCGCCGGGCGTGGTGCCACCAGCGGCGTCTTTACCGGGTTGCGCGCTGCCAGCACCGGCGCCACCGCGACCGACCGGTTGCCGCCGTCCCGACCGCCGTCGCGCCGGCCGCCATCGCGGTCGCCGACGCCGCCCAGCCGGTTGGCCAGCGTGTCGCCCGCCTCGATCATGAATTGCAGCTCGTCGCGCAGGGCCTGCGCCTTGATCACCGTGCGTTGAAGATCCTCGCCGGTATCGCCGGCCGCCTTCTTCAGCGTGCGGACGCCGCTGTCGGCCCGTCCCATCGCCTCGTTCAGCCCCTGGATCAATTCGGCCATCTCGCCGCGGCTCTCGCGCAGCTTGATGATCTGCTTGTTCAGGATGATCGCGTAGGCGATGGTCGCGGCCAACAGGCCGACCATGACGACGTCGATGATGATGGAGACCAGCGGACTCATAGCCTCATGACCTCCTGCTTGGGCAGTTCCTTTTCCAGGCGGACGGCGATGTGCCCGCCCTTGCGCCCCATCCGCCCCTGGAACATCGACACGTCGCCGCAGCGCAGCTCGATCGCGCCGTCGGGGGTGGCGTTCAGCAGGATGCGGGTGCCGACGCGCCAGTTCAGCACGTCGTGCAGGGTCATCGTCACCTCGTCCAGAACGGCGGACAGGTCGACGTCCGTCACCATCAGCTCCGAGGCCAGGTGGGTTTCCCAGATCGAGTCACGGCCGAACTTCTCGCCCATGAACATCTGGAGCAGCAGCTCACGCACCGGCTCCAGCGTCGCGTAGGGGATCATCAGCTCCAGCCGGCCGCCGCGATCCTCCATGTCGATGCGCAGCTTGACCAGCACCGCCGCGTTGGCGGGCCGCGCGATGGTGGCGAAGCGCGGGTTGGTCTCCAGCCGGTCGAAGCGGAAGGTGACGGGCGACAGCGGGTCGAAGGCGGCGGACAGGTCGGACAGCACCACATGGACCATGCGTTCCACGAGGTTGCGCTCGATGGTGGTGTAGGGGCGGCCTTCGATGCGCATCGCCGCCGTGCCGCGCCGGCCGCCGAGCAGCACGTCGACGATGGAGTAGATCAGCGCGGAGTCGACGACCATCAGGCCGTAATTGTCCCATTCCTCCGCCTTGAAGACCGACAGCATCGCCGGCAGCGGGATGGAGTTCAGGTAGTCGCCGAAACGGACCGAGGAAATCTGGTCGAGGCTGACCTCGACATTGTCGGAGGTGAAGTTTCGGAGCGAGGTGGACATCATGCGGACGAGGCGGTCGAACACCACCTCCAGCATGGGCAGGCGTTCGTAGTTGACCAGCGCCGAGTTGACCAGCGCCATGATGCCGGAGTTGTCGCCGTCGCCGGCGCCACTCTGGTCGAAGCCCAGCAGGCTGTCGATCTCGTCCTGGTTCAGGACGCGCGTCGATCCGCCGCCGCCCATGTCGCCGACATCGCCGCTGTCCTCGGCCAATGCCGCCCATTCGGCGGCAAGCCGTTCTTCTTCGCTCAGTTCACCGGTGTCGCTCATCGGCCCCCATCCCCACCTGACCGGGCCCTCACTGGACCAGCATTTCCTTGAACAGCACGTCCTTCACCTTCACCGGGAACGCGGCGGCGGTGATGCGCAGAAGCAGTTCCTGGCGCAGCCGGTACATGCCGGCCGACCCCCTCAGGTCCTCCAGCCGCAGCTCGCGCAGATAGACCTGGAAATTGTCGATGATGCGCGGCAGCACATGCTCCACCGCACCGACGTCCTCCGGCTTCGACAGCTGGATGGAGATCTTGATCTTCAGGAAGGCCGGACGCTTGTTGCCGGTGTTCAGGTTCACCAGCATGTCCGGCAGGTCGTAGAAGATCGGTGCCGCGTGCGCGGCGTCGCCCTTGCCGGCCTCGGCGCCATGCTCACCCTCGGCAGCCGCCTGCTCCCCCTCCGCCGGTTTCTCCTTCCCAAGAAGCCCGTCGAGCAGGCCGGAGAAATAGACGCCGGCACCCGCACCGATCAGCAGGACCAGGGGCAGAACGACGAACAGGACCAGCTTCTTGCCGCTGAATTTCTTCCGGGGCAGGCCGTCGGTCAGTTCACCGGCGTCGGTTTCGGCAGCCATGACATCCTGGGATCGTTCGAGGTGCGCAACGGCTCAGGCATCCACCGCCTGACCTTGTCGAAACTACTTTTGGGATAGTTAATAACTCCTTTCGAGTGGGGAACGGACCGCCCCGAACGGGCAGGTTTCACCCCTCTGTCACCAATTCGGCACGGTTCTTGATTGGGTCTGCCCGGCAGTCCGCGCCGGCAGGTCGCTCCAAGCGCCTTCACGCCCGGACTCCACCCTCGGCCGCCCGCTTTCCCACTTGGGAATGGCGGGCCGCAGCCCATCGCCCCGCCCCACCCCTTGTGCGGCGGGAACGGGAGAGTCTTGCCCGGTGGTACCCGGCAAGGATGGCCCGCCTCCCGGCAGATTCTGCCCGGCACCCCCTGCCCCACCCGGCGGGAGCGCTCCCGCCTTGCCTGGAAACGGCGGAATCCCGCGCCCCGGGATGCTTGGCACGCCGCCTGCAATACCCCTTTCGCCGGTCGGACGCTGTCGCCCGATCCGTTCGCAAGGTAAAGAGGCCGCAAGATGGAAAATTCGATCTACGTCGCCCTGTCGCGCCAGATGGCGCTGCAACGCCAGCTGGACGTGACGTCGAACAACATCGCGAACATGAATACGACCGGCTACAAGAACCAGCGGACGCTGTTCACCGAGTTCCTGGAAAAGCCCGGCCTGCACGAGAAGGTCAGCTTCGTCCAGGACCGTGCGGTGGTGCGCGACCTGTCCAACGGCGCCATGACCCAGACCGGCAACCCGCTGGATCTGGCGCTGACCGGCCAGGGTTACTTCACCGTCGATACCGCCAGCGGCCCGCGCTACACCCGCGCCGGCAATTTCCGCCTGAACGACCAGCGCCAGTTGGTGGATGCCGGCGGCCTGCCGGTGCTGTCCAACAGCGGCCAGCCCATCACCATCCCGGCCGGCACCAGCGACGTGAAGGTCAGCGGCGACGGCACCGTCGCCACCGAGCTGGGCCCGGTCGCCAAGCTGAACGTCGTGACCTTCAAGAACGAGCAGCTGATGACCGAGGTCGGCAACGGCCTGTACGTCACCGACGAGCAGCCGGAGCCGGCGCCGGTCGAGACGAAAGTGGCACAAGGCTTGCTTGAGGGTTCCAACGTGAAGCCCGTCGTCGAGATGACGCAGATGATCGACATCCAGCGTCAGTACATGTCCGCCCAGCGGATGATCGAGAACGAGCACGAACGCATCCGCACGATGATCCAGCGTCTGGGCCGTACCGCCTGATCCAGACCGACGACGAGAGGAGAAGACCACAATGCGCAGCCTCGCCATCGGCGCCACCGGCATGATCGCCCAGCAGCTCAACGTCGAGACGATCTCCAACAACATCGCCAACTCGACCACCACCGGCTACAAGAAGCAGCGGGCGGAATTCCAGGACCTGCTGTACCAGAATTTCCGCCGCATCGGCTCGACCTCGTCGGATGCCGGCACCGTGGTACCGACCGGCGTGCAGGTGGGTGCCGGCGTGCGCGTCGCCGCGGTGGCCCGCGTGCTGGAACAGGGCAACCTGAACATCACCGACAACAAGCTGGACGTGGCGATCAACGGGTCGGGCTACTTCCAGGTGACGCTGCCCAGCGGCGACACCGCCTACACCCGCGCCGGCAACTTCAAGCTGTCGCCGGAAGGCATGATGGTCACCGCCGACGGCTATCCGATCCAGCCGAACATCACCATCCCGTCCAATGCGGTGGACGTCTCCATCAACTCGTCGGGCGAGGTGCTGATCAAGCTGGACGGCCAGACCGCCACCCAGAATGTCGGCCAGATCCAGCTCGCCACCTTCGCCAACGCCGCCGGGCTGGAAGCCACCGGCGACAACCTGTTCCTGGAATCCGGCGCGTCCGGCCAGTCGGTGACCGGCAATCCCGGCGCTCCCGGCTTCGGCCGCGTCACCCAGGGCGCGCTGGAGACCTCGAACGTCAACGTCGTGCAGGAGATCACCACCCTGATCACCGCCCAGCGCGCCTACGAGATGAACTCCAAGGTGATCAAGACCACCGACGAGATGATGCAGCAGGCCAGCCAGATGAAGTAACGCCGCCGGCCGTAACGCTGCCGGCGCCTCGCTTCAGCCCTCATATCGGGAACCACCGCCATGATCCGCCACACCGCCACCCGCCGCCTGCCCGCCCTGCTCCTCGGCGCCGCCCTGCTGGCCGTTCCGGTCACGGGTCAGGCAGCCTCGGCCGCGGTCGCGGCTGCGACCGTGTCGGCTCCGGCGCCCGACGTCGTCTACGGCATGCCCCATGTCGAAGCGGTGCTGTCGGACGCGCTGTCGCGGGTCATCACCGCCGGCCGGCTGCAGATGGAGCTGGACAACCGCGCGGTCGAGCTGCGCGCGCCGCAGGGCGCCGGCGGGCTGGCGGTGGAGAACCTCTATTACAGCCCGATCCAGGGACGCTTCGCCGCCGAGATCGTGGTGACCGGCAGCCAGGTCCGCCTGCCGGTGTCCGGCCGCGCCTTCGGCGTGGTGCAGATCCCGGTGCTGTCGCGTCGCATCATCCCCGGCGACGTCATCGGCCCGGGCGACGTCGACTGGCAGGACGTGCGCGCCGACCAGACCACCAGCGACACCGCCGCCACCGACGCCCAGCTGATCGGCATGACGCCGAAGCGCGGCGTGTCGACCAACCAGCCCGTCCGCCTGCGCGACCTCCAATCGCCGCGCATGGTCGACAAGGGCGCCATGGTCACCATCACCCTGACCACGCAGTCGATGACGCTGACCACCCAGGGCAAGGCCCTGCAGGACGGCGGCAGGGGCGAGGTCATCCGCGTCGTGAACACCCAGTCCAACCGCATCGTCGAAGCGACGGTCGCAGGCCCCAACGTCGTCGCCGTGGCAAAGCCCGGCATCATCGCGCAGTGAGGAGAAAGCTCCAATGTCCGCCACCAAGACCGTCCGCCTGATCCGCTTCGCGATGATCGCCGCTGCCGCCACCTCGCTGACCGCCTGCGGCGCCGCCTCACGCATCGCCGACATCGGCAAGGCGCCGGAGATGAGCAGCATCCAGGACCCGCAGGCCAAGCCCGGCTACCAGCCGATCAGCCTGCCGATGCCGACGCCGCTGCCGACCGAGCGCAACCCGAACTCACTGTGGCGGACCGGGGCCAAGGCCTTCTTCAAGGACCAGCGCGCGGCCAAGGTCGGCGACATCCTGACCATCAACATCTCCATCGCCGACCAGGCCAAGCTGTCGAACGAAAGCAAGCGGTCGCGCGCCAACACGGAGAAGGCCGGCATGCCGAGCCTGTTCGGCCTGGAAGCCGGCACGCTGAGCCGCGTCCTGCCGGCCGGCGCCTCGGCCGCCAGCCTGGTGGATCTGTCGAGCGACACCAACAACGACGGCAAGGGGTCGGTCGACCGCAACGAGAAGATCGAGCTGAAGGTGGCGGCGCTGGTGACCCAGACCCTGCCCAACGGCAATCTGGTAGTCCAGGGCCGCCAGGAGGTCCGGGTCAATTACGAACTGCGCGACCTGCAAATCCACGGCGTGATCCGCCCCGAGGACATCACGGCGCAGAACACCATCAGCTACGAGAAGATCGCCGAAGCCCGCATCTCCTACGGCGGCCGCGGCCAGATCACCGACGTCCAGCAGCCGCGCTACGGCCAGCAGCTGTACGACATCATCATGCCGTTCTGAGGACGTTTCGCGAACTGAACAACAGAAATTGCAGCAATATCAAGGACATAGGGGGAGAAATCCCCCTATGGCCGTGTTGCACGTTGTTTCGTCGGAAAACCGAGTAGATCCGCCATTTTCCGGCCGTTCCCGAAAATTCCATGCAACACTGCTGCAACACGGGCTGCACCTCTGTTCGCCTCGTGTTCGCATGGGAAAATGCTGCCTCTCGGCTGGTTCTGCCGTGCCAATTCTGCCGCATAGACCAGCCGGAAGGATCAGCCGGTCGCAGCGCTTCCGGTTTTCGCCTCGGCCGCTTCGCCCGCTCGGCGGCACCGCCTCCAGGTCGCCGTAAAGCCCGGCACGCTGCGGCTCAGTTCATCCAGCAGCGCCAGCACCTCGGCCAGTGGCGCGCCGGGCTCGGTGATCGTCCCGTCCGGCCCCCACATGGCGGCGATGACATCAAGGCGCGCCAGGACATCGGCGGCGCCGGTGACAGGCCGAGCCCGGATCTCGGCGGCGAGCCGCCGCGCCTCTTGCTCCAGCCGGCGGACACGCCAAGGCGCGGTACCGGACATCTCCCGTCCGGGTTTTCCACCTCTCAACCGAGTTGCCTTGGCGTTGACCATCGCCTGGAACCGCTGGGCGGCCTCAAGGCTGATGGCCGTCCATCCGGGCGCCTGTAGCGTCTCCAACTCGGCCGGGCTGCTGTAGCGCATCCTCCCGATCACCACGGGCCGGCCAATGCTGGCCAGTTGTTCCCGCGTCAGCAGCTCGGCCAGTTCGATCCGCACCGCGCTCCACCGGCGCCATGCCGCTCGCGCCGTCATGGGAACCGCCTCCCATCGTGGGACCGTGGGACGGACGACCGGTTGCCATGGTGTGACTCCTTCGCATCCGAATGCTTCGAGAGCGAGGGACAGGTATGGCCGAACGGCGGTTGGTGGAGACGATTCCCCTGCAAGGGAGCCCGCGCGGGCCGGTGCTGCGCGCGGCGCGCGATGCCCTGTGCACGGCCGGGCTGGCGGCCGGCGTCACGCTGGTGCTGGTCGAGGAATGGGAAGCGCTGGAGCGGCTGAACGCCCAGCACCGCGGTGACTGGTTCCCGCTCCTCCCCCGGCCGGCGGCGGCGCCGTGCTTCTGGGTGGCCGCGGTCGATGCCGAGGGCGAGTTCGTCGCCACCCATGGCGTGGTGCTGCTCGACTGCTCGACCGCCAGCTTTGGCGCGCGGGTCGGGGACCTGACGGCGTTCCATGATCCTGGTGCTGCTCCGTCGGAAGAGTTCGGGTTCTGCGCCTCGCCGGCGGCGCACGAGACGCGCGGGGCGGTGGCCTGGATCGTCGCGGGCTGGAACCGGTCGGACTGGCGCGGGCGCGGGCTGTTCCACCTGCTGGGCGCCGTGGCGCGTCTGGTGGCGCTGGACCGCTGGTTGCCGCGCTGGGTGGTCGGGCTGGTCGATCCGGAGACGGTGCCGGTATGGACCTGTCGCTGTGCCGGCCGGGCGCTGCTGGAGCCCCTGTCTGCGGTGCTCTACCAGCAGACGGGCGTCGGGCGGCTGCCGCTCCATTTCATGCGGTGGAGCCGGCCGGCGGTGCTGCTCGATCTGCAGGACGCGGCGCGGGCGTGGTCAATGCAGGGTCTGGACGTCGACGGCGGACAGGACGGCGCGGCGACCGCGATCCTCCCACCCATAAAGCGCGTGGGTGTAGACGAAGGGCTGGCCGACGCCCGAGACGGTCACGCGGTTGAAGACGGCTTCGCCGGCGCCGATGCTCTCGGCATACTGCGCCCCGACGCTGTGCGCGAATTCGACATGCGGATCCGCTTCGTCGGGCTGGTTGATGACGGCCCGGCCCCAGGCGCGCCCCAGGACCGACAGCGTCGGCACCCCCAGGTGTCGGAAGCACAGCGGCTCGGCTGGCCCGGTGCTGGACAGGAAGGTGCAGCGATCCATCAAGCCGGCGCGCTTCAGAAAGGCGGGCAACGATGGGGTTAGCACGCGCTGGCGCCGGCACTCTGCCACAATGGTGCGCTGCCAGTCCGTCGCCTCGGCCAGCGTCAGCCGGACGATGGTGGTCTCCGGCCGGACGGCGGGGCGCAGGGCGCCCCGGTCCTGAGTGGGGAAGGCGAGGATGGTCATGCGGCGCGCTCCAGCTTCAGGGCCTCCACCGCGGCGGCATAAGCCGCCTGGAACTGCGCCGGGGTGATGCCGGCGGCGCTGGCACCGGCGTCGACCATGCGGCCGGTCGGCTCCTGCGGCAAGGCCAGTGTGGCGGGCGCCTCGGCCTCGAAGGCGGCGACCGTGTCGGCGAAGGCGTCCGGTTCCTGGTGCTGATCGTTGGCAGCGGCTGGCAACGCCTCCAGCATCTTGACCGTCCGCCACAGAATCAGGGACTGGTAGTCGGTGAGGCCTTCTTCGTTCGGTTCATCTCCGCGGAGAAAGGCCCTCTCCGCCTCGATCGTGCTGCAGGTTCGCAAGAACAGGTAACGAAGCAGGATGGCGGCGCCGCGGGGTGTCGCAGGCGCAAGGGTCACAAGGTGATCCGCTGCGGCTTCCATTGCCTGTTCGTGCGGCTCACGCTCTTCATCCGATGCGCTATCGGGGAGAGCGCTTTCGGCTCTCATTGCCTTCAACAGCGCGTCATAGGCATTGAACAGGTCGATGTCGTGACGGCCGCCGGGCTGCTTATCGGATTCTTCCTCCAGCTTCACATGCCGCTGCATCAGGTGCCGCAGCCCCGCCACCATCGCCCTGAAGGGCACCTGCGAATCAACCGCCAGCAGCTCCGCCGCGTCTTCGACCACGAACAGGAGGCGCTGCCACGCGGTGGAGCCGTCCGCATCGATGCTCGGCAGGATCCCGTCGTCGAGCATTGCATTCGACGCAGTCAGGAAATACCCCAGCATCGCGATGGCGTCGGCAACGCAGCGCACCGGTGCCGATGCCAGCCGGTCTTCGATCTGGTCGAGTTCCGCCTCTAGAACGTCGCTCTCCTCGTCGGACAGATCATCGGAGAGAAAGCGGGCCCGAACCGTCACCCACTGCCCGTAGAGGATGGTGAGTGCGTCCTGTGTCGTCTCCTCTTCATCTGGCAAGCCGATGCGCTGAGCGTTCTGCATGGCAGTCCACAGCCACACCCGATCAAGCGTGCTGTCTGCCGTCGGGCCGTCCTCTTCGCCCGGCTCGGCGTCGAGCAGCCTCCAGATCACGGCCAACTGGACCGCCAAGCCCGCCCCGGTCTTGGGGGTGAGCTCCATGATCAGGTGATCGACCTCCTTCCACTCGATCAGGAGGGGGGCCGCTTCATGACCCGAGCGGGCGGGCTGATCGATGCGCTGAATCAGCTCGGCACGGTGCCGGCCAAGTGCAAGGAGGGCGGTGTCCGGGTGCCTTCCGTCCGCCGGTGCAGATAGCACCATCCCGCTCCACAGCTGTCGCAATCGCTGCACGTCCTCTTCCAGCAGAGCGATTTCCTCATCTGGAAACACCAGATGGCAGATGCCGAGTTCGGGACACGCAAGCCGCTCGACCTTGGCGAGGAGGTCACCCACGGTCTGCGTAGGGGTGGCCAGCATGGCCCTCTCGATGCGAGACCATTCTCCAGCATCAGAAAACCGCTCCGCCTCAACGCGCTCCAACTCGGCGGCGTCCTCTGGATCGTCCTTGAGTTCGGTGCTTCCTCGTTTCAGCAGTTCGCGCACGCGATCGGCAGCCTGCCGGAACGTCATGCCGATGCTGGGGATGATGCTGGTCTCGTCCGGGGACGCGCTTCGGGCCGTTTCCACCACCTGATGCAGGAAGGTCGCGACTCGGCGCAGAGCGGGGATATCGCGCTGGGGAATGTGGGTGGCATCGTCTGGAAAGATGCGGTCAAGGATCGACGCGGCATCCAGGATCGTGTGCGGCATCGCGCCGGTAACAGCGTTCTCCAACGCGCTCCATTGGGCGGCGAGAACGTCCGCCTGCTCGTCGGTCAACGCGCCGGGTCCGTCATTCTCCGCCAGCAGATCGGCCGTCTTCTGACTGGCCTCGGCAATGGTCATGCCTAGCGCCGGAATGGTGGTGCTGCCCAGCAGCATGGTGCGCAGGTCCTGAGGCTTGCGCGCGGCGTCGACGCGGCTATGTTCGGGATCGATCTTCATGGTTTAGCGGTTTCCATGGGGGTCAATAGTCGGCGCTGTTGCTGCGGCGCCGATACCGGGCGCCCGGCCGTTGCTGCGGTCGGGCGTTCGTCGTTCTGGCGGTCAGCGGGCCGACAGGTCGGTACCGAACCAACGGCCGGACAGGCGCGCGGTGGTGCCGTCCTCTGCGGCGCTGGCGATAGCCTGGGTGAAGCGGGCGGACAGCTGGTCGCCCTTCCGCACAGCAACAGCCACACCGCCGCCCAGCACGCCGCCGCTGAAGGCCGGACCGGCCGGGATCAGGCTCCCGCCGGCGGCGCGCAGGGCCTCCACCGACGTCCGGGCCGTCAGCATTGCATCGACGCGGCCAGCGGAGAGGTCCAGGGCGGCGGCGTCGACCGTCTCATAGAAGCGCAGCCGGACGCGGGGGAACAGCGCCTCCATCATGTGGGCATGGTTGGTCGAGGCCTGCACGGCGATCACCTTCCCGTCCAGCGCCCGGGCGGCGCTGCTGGCGACGCGCTGACCGGCCGCGGTGGAGAGATCGGCCCGCTCCACGTCCGGCAGGGCGCTGGCCAGCTCGGAGCCCGGCCGCACGGCGAATACCGCCGGATCGGCGGCATAGGCGGCGCTGAAGTCGACCACGGCGGCCCGCTCGGCGGTGGCGGTGACGCCCGCCATCACGGCGTCGTATTGACCCTGCTGCAGGCCGGGCAGGATGCCAGTCCAGTCCTGGGCGACGACGTTGCACCGGACCTGCATCCGGCGGCACAGGTCGTTGGCGAGGTCGATCTCGAAGCCGACCAGCTTGCCGTCAGCGGCGGTGGCGTTCCACGGGGCGAAGGCGCCTTCGGTGGCGATGCGCAACACCGGGGCAGGCTCCGGCTGCGGACTGGCGAAGGAGGCGGCGCCAGCGGCGATAGTGGCAGCGACCGCGGTGGCGGTGGCGAACAGGGCAAGGCGGCTCATGCAGGATCCTCCAGGCAAGAAGAGGGCGTTCGCGCCGGATGGCACGTTGCTCGGGCAAACGCTTCGTCGGTATGGCAAGAGCGAAACAGCTCGCGTAATCGAGTAGAGCGCCGCGGATCATCGCGCCGCGTCAGCATTTATCGGTTGCCGTAACTCTCTAATGGGTTACCATAACCCTATCTAAAGAGTTTGCGCAACCCAAAAGTGGGTTTTCATAACCAATTTCTGAGGCACAGGAATGTCGCTCACATTGAGCCGCCAGATGAAGGCGGCGCGAGCATTGATCGGCTGGGAGCAACAGCAACTCGCCGATGCCGCCGGAGTGGCGATTAACACAATCCGGCGGATGGAAGCCGGGGACGGGCCGATCAAGGCAAATGCGGAGACGCTACGGAAAGTCGAGCGCGCGCTGATGGATGCCGGCTTGGAGCTGCTGAACCATGGAGCGCCGGGCGTGCGGCTGCGTCAACTAAGCCCCACCTCCGAAGAGAATTAGATAATCGGCTATGCATAAATGGTCGCAATGGTCACGATCTAAATAATTCTATATTCAATTTGAGGGAACAACCGAATGAACAACAAGCCGAAAAAGACTTGGGAAAAGTTTGAACAGTTGGTTGCTGCTATCCATCGCGTCGAAATGGAAGGCGCTGAGGTTAAGTGGAACGACAAAATCAATGGCCGTCAGTTTGACGTGACGGTTAGATTTAAAACCGGTTCATATTCTTATCTAACCGTTGTCGAGTGTAAAAACTATTCGACGCCTGTGAAGGCAGAAAAAGTGGAGGCGCTAATCACGAAATATCGTGACGTGAATGCTGATAAGGCAGTTATGTTCAGCGCAAGAGGATTCCAATCTGGTGCTGTTGAAGTTGCCAAGAAACATGGAGTTCACCTTTACTCTGTATTGGACCACGATACTATTCCAGAAGACCTTTTAGAACCAGATCAAATTGGAATGGTGAATAAATACGGATTTTGTATTCATAAAACGGACGGAACATCCTTTGAACTAAATGACGAACCAATGCGTCTGAAGTATTATGTTGAAAACTCTACCATTGAACACCCATTAGGAAATGTCACGATTTCTAACCTGACGAGAATGTATCAGAGAAAAATGGACGGGGTTCCCAACGATACCGAAGTACCATTCGCTGTTGATTTCGATCCACCCGGAACGATAGTCTTCCCGCCTATGGAGAATAAAGATTCTTTTCAGGTGTCGAAGATATCCTGGAAGATGATGAACAGAATTGGCAGAAGGATAAAAGATCACATTGGCACAGATCCCGCTATTTATGAAACGCCGCTTCAGATAAAAAATGAAGTTGATGGAACAAAAAGATATATAAACAAAAGCAAAGTTGAAACAGAAGGGGATAATATAGCCGTTGGAAAATACTATTTTTTGAGAAACCTAGGATACTATTATTGTGTCGGTATAGACGGCGATTTGATAAATATGTTTATGATTGAGAGTTACCAGCATGGAAGATTTTTCCAATGTCAATTTACGATGCTGCGAGAGAATGCGGTAGGATACCGCGAGGTAGCTGACCAAGATGTACTGACGAGACTCCAGTGGCGTCTAGGCGAGCATTACAGACTTGGACATACTCTTTGACAAATCTGATAGGAACAAAGAGCATTGATGACACATAAACTCGGCTGCTGCCAATCTTTGATTTAGGCTCGAATCCCATTGCTTTGAGCTCGACGAACGCACCATAAAGCAGGCGTGAACTCAGATGGTGGCGGAGAGGGCACCGCGTGCCCTCCCCCACTTCATCACCGCGTCTGCACGTCGCTGGTCAGCGGGTTCATCATCACCGGCAGGATCGAGAAAGCGTTCGGCGACATCATGGACAGATCGGCAGAGGTGCCGGCACCTCTTTCACGCCTTGAACTGCTTCTTGCGTGGATCTCGGGAGAAAACCTCAACCCGATTCTCGTGCCCAAGGCTATCCATCTGTGAATGCCAACGCCCCTCCAGAGTATGCAGCGATATGAACGATTTTCTCAGAAACGGTCCCGAACTATTCAAATAGAACTGGGTAGTGAAAATTTGCGGCCCATGAAATGCATCATCTCCCAACTCGTCAATATCGATGATGTTTTCGTACGGCAGGACCGTATGAACTTCAAACCAAGCTCTATTCTTTTCAGGGAGAGCTTCCCAAGCATGAAAAGCCTCATGCCGAGCGTTACGACGGGCATCGTCATCTTCGGTTTCAGCCCAAGGGTTACGCCACCCCTCAACAGCTGCATCATCCATGGACTCGGCAAAATCCCAATGAACTCCATCATCATCAAGGAATGCGAAATGCCGACGATGCTGGAACCTTAGTCCGTCATGGAAGCACCCCTGGAAGTGCCTCACCATCCAGTTACCACGAGAATTATTGTTGTCTGGAGTCTCGTCCAAGTACGGAAAGCGATCATCTTCCGCATCGCGGATTAGCACTTCGCCCCCCTCCCGAAGATGCCTCGTTGCCTTCCGTTTCATGGCAAGGCGCGCGCGAACCTCTGTCTTTACGCTACGCCTTCTCACCTGGAGTGAGATCCCTGTATAGGCAAACAACAAATGGTCATTTTTGGGCTGGAACAGCATGTCTTCCAGCTCTGCCTTTCCCCAAAGGTGAGCCTCCGAAATGCCAAGCTCCCGAACCTTTTCGCGGAAGGCCGTCCTTGCTCGCATGGAAAAGTCGCAAGCCGCAGCGAAGACGATCCCATACAGGTTTCCACGCTCATCCTCTGGCACTTCGTCGAGGTAGCCTACCAACTTGCCGGGACCAATCGCCTTCTCGCGCTTGCATTGAACAAGCCACTGGCGATCTTGATAGGACGGCTCTGATGTCTCACCGTCCTCCTCCGGCTGGTCAATCTCGGCGGCATCCGGAACGATTTCCCAGCCCCGCGCATCGAACCCTTCATCGCCACCTCCGCGCCCGGTAGCCTCGAGCTGACGCCAAGGCCGAAAATCGTAGAGGAGCTGGCGCACTAGATCTTCGAACCTGTGCGGCTCTAGATCTTCGAGGTGAAGGGGGCCGATGGTTCGGATGGGCTTCGCGACCATAGGGGCAACTCTTCCAAACTTGCGCTGTCCCTTTCCCTCTATCACCTGCTCCCATGCCAGGGAAGGGTGCGGAGCACCCTTCCCTGCAGCCACCTGACGACGTCAGGGCCTCGCAAAGCTGGGCATCGCATATTCGATGCGGGTGGGCACGGCGGTGCCGGCGCCGGTCTGGGCAGCGGCGGAGGTGCCTTCCGGCACGTTGCCGCCAAGCGTGACGGTGACATTCACCTTCTGCTCGCCGCCGCCGGCCGCCGCCTGGGGCTGCTGGCGCTGCATCGCGGCGATCGAGGCGACATAGTTCTGGGTCTCGGACGGCAGGGGCTTGCCTTCCTCGATCCGCTGCCGTGCCCGCTCCGGGCCGGCGTTGTAGGCCATCGCAGCGGCGGCTTCGTTGCCGAACCGCTTCATTTGTTCGGCCAAGTAAGCCACGCCTGCCTCAATGTTGGCGTCGGGATCGGTGATCCTACCCTTGATGCCATAGCGCCGGGCCATGTCGGCGAAGGTGCCGGGCATGACCTGCATCAGCCCGATCGCGCCGGCGGAGCTGGTCAGTGGGTTGCCGTTCTTGTCGTGGGTCCGACCGCCCGATTCCTGCTGCATGATTCGGCGCACTAAGTCCGGCGACACGCCATACTTGGCCGCCATCGCCTCGATCTGCGGGTCCCACTTTCTGACCCCGGCGCCGAAGCCTGGGGACGGGGTCACGCTGTTCGACGCAGCCTTGTCGACGGCGCCCTGCCCCTTCCAAACGATGCCCATGTTCGGCAGCCAGGACGGCCGCCAGCTCGGCGGCTGGTTGTCGGCGGGGTTCTGGCTGGGACTGGCATCGGGGCTCTTGGAGCTGAAGCCGATGCTGGGCAGCCATGAAGGCCACCATGAATCCTCCGCCGCCTTCTTCTCCTCCGGGGTTTCCTTGCGGATCACGATCTTCTTGTTCTGCTCCGGCGCTGTCGAATAGGCAGCGTAGCCTCCCGCCGCGATGATCCCCCACGGGCCAGCCAGCCCGGCCCGGGCCAGAAGGCTGAGGCGGCCCCAGATCGATCCTTCGCCGGCAAGCGTCGCGACGGTGCTCAGGGCGCTGTAAGCCATGCCCACCTGAGAGGTCAGATCGGCCCAGCTGGCGATGTTCTCCTTGTTGGCAGCCGTGAGGTTCGTGATCTTGTCGATGGCGCCGCCATAACGCTGGTTCATCCGCCCTTCTAGGGCAGTCCAAAAGCCGTCGACAGCGACATGCAGCTTATTCAGCGAGATTCCGAGCTCTTCGGAGTTGCGTTGCGTTTCCTCAGACACAGCACCAAGCCGTTCGATTTCTTTGATGTAGGCGTCCCAACCCTCGGTACCCTTGCGCAGTATTGGCAACAGAGCCTCAGCCTTGAACGTTTGCGCAATAAGCGCCTGGGTCTGCGGGCTTTTCTGCTTAGCGATCACCGCGGACAAACTACGAAAAGCGTGCTCAAGGTCCCACGTGCCATTAGCAGCTCGTCGGACGGTGATCCCCAAGCCATTGAGCATCGCTGCAGCTTCACGATTCCGACCATACGCCGCGTCTTGGAGCGTTGTTGCCATCCCCGCCATGCTGTTCGTCATGTCGTCAGCCGACAGCCCGGCCAACTTTGCTGCGCCCTGGAGTGTGCGCAGCCGGCCAGCGGCGATGCCGATCCCGCCGGCCGCGTTGGCGGTAGCGACCCCCACCTTTCCCCAGCGGTCCACGAGCGCCGCCTGACCAGCGACTGTCATCAACCCGAGCAGACCGCCAGCGCCATTCGCCATCCCAAAGCCGCGCGCAAGGTTGGATGTCGCAGAGGCGATCTCCGCGACACCCCGGCCGACCTTAGTCCAGCCGCTGCTTTCGCCCAGCTGGTCGACGGAGGAGCGGACGCTGTCGACTACCCCCGGCACCTTGCCGAGTTGCGACTGCACCTTGCCGATGACGGGCGTGGCCTGATCTTTCGCCCCGATGATGATTTGGAACGTATTTCCCATGGTGTCCCCCTTCAGCAGCTGCAGTTGGTCGACAACCGCCGTCCGGCAGGATTGAGCACGGGGGCGATGAACGGGCCAGCCGCGGGGCGAGCGCACCCACGCGGGCCAGCGGAAATCGGCGTGTAACGCTCGGCGCGCGCTCTGTTACACGCACGGAAGGTCAGGCTGTTGTTTTTGCTCATGCTTCGTCTCCAGGCCGGAGCGTGTAACGCGATATTTTTTCTCAGCGAGGGGGAAAGCCCGGGGTGCGCAATGCCCGCGTGTCCCGAACCCCTCAGGAGGGACCCAAGCGGGTGGGGGGTACCCACGGGCCCCCCACGGCCTCAGTGGACCGTCTGAGCATCGGCCGGAGCCGGGGCCGCGCTCTCGGTCACCGCATGCGTCTGCGCAACGGTGGCGGCCTCCATCATGTCCAGCGCCGTGGTCAGCAGCTTCGCCGGCAGGGCGCCCGGTCCGAGATCGGCATACTTCGCCTGGATCGTCTCGGGATCGGCCGTCGCCAGCTCCATCAGGATCTCGATGGCTCGGGCAGCGACCGCATCGTGAAAGGCTGCCATCACCTCGGCCCCTGTGCGGAGTTCGCCGAGCCAGGCGATCACGTTCTCGCGCCAGTTCTCATGCTGAACGACAGCCGCGATCTGCGTGCGAGCGTGATGCTCGATGTCCAGATTCAGTTCCAAATTCCATCTCCAAAAGGAAGACGCCCCACCAACGGTGCCGGTGGGGCGCGATCTCATCTCGTTGTGCCGGTGGCGCGGTCGTAGACGCTCATCATTCGGTGGGCGATCTGTCGGGCGCTGGCGCCTGAAGGCTCGGCTACCGACTGCTCATCACTCCGAATCGGGCGGCTGCCTTTGGCCGGCAGGCAAGCTTCGTAGAGGGCGTTCATCCGTCGAGCGATCGCCGCGGCCTCGCCGCTGGTGCCCCTGCTGGCGTTGCTCCCGCCCCAGTGCTGCAGCAGGTCGCTGCCACGCGCGAGATGAGCGAACTGGGCCGCGCTGGGCGGCAACCTCGGCTTCTTGGTCGACATGGTCCGTTCTCCTTTCAATTGAGGCCCCAGAACTGACGGTGTGGCTCGGCCAGCGGCGCCGTCTTCTCCCCCGCGAACCCGCGGTTATCGAGCACGTCTTGCCGCAGCCGGAAGGGGATCGCGAGAAAGGCGCCAGCCTCGGCCATCGCGACTTGGCGGGAGTTGAGCGGCAGACCGGAGCGAATGATCGCGGCTCCAGCCTCGTAGTAAGCGAAGTACGCGGCCTCCGCTTCCGCCATGGCCTTCTCGACGCGCTCGGCGGCCTCCACCCGGACGGCCGCCAGCTCCTTCAGGTGCATCTCGTTCACCGCCGCCACTGCGGCCGTCACGTCCTTCTGCCGCAGCGGGATCGCCGCCTCCGCCTGCTGGAGGGCAAGCTGCAGATCCTCCATCAGCGTGCGGGCGTCGTCACGGGCGGTGGTCGCAGTTCGCAGTTCCTCGCTCGCCCCCTGGTCGCCCAATGCCGCCTTCACCGAGACGTCGCGGCGACGCTCTTCGGCGGCGGCGAAGCCGGACTCGGCAACCCGGTACTTCAGGCGCAGCGTCTCGACGGCCGCCGTCGCTTCCACGAGCGCGGCCCGGGCGTGCGCGAGAGCCTTTTCCAGATCCTTCGCGGACATGCACTGATTTCCTTTTGTTCTGCTCATTGCCTTCCTACGGCAGCCGCTTGCCACGCCGGGTGCTCTTCGGCTGGTCAGCCGTGCGCCCGCGCAGGCTCTCCGCCTCTTCGACCAGCAGGCGGCGGAACGACAGGCGGGTCAGATCCTCGGCGAGACGAATGCCGTCCTTCGCCGTCAGCTGCGCCTTTCGGTTACCGATGCGGAGCGTCAGGTCGTCGGAGATGGTCGGAATGATTCGGTTCAGCATTGCGGAGCCTCTTCGTGTGGCTCCCGCAGGTTCAGCCCGGTGGCGTGAAATCAAAACGGCGATTTCATTTCCGGCTGAATGCCGCTTTTCTCCAGGATGTTTTGAAGCTGGCGTTGGCCTGGAATGCCCCGCTCGCCCGCGGCGGACAGCGCGCGATGGAGGCGGCGACGCTTCGGATCGGGCAGCGCCTCGGACGGCTTCTCCCGCTCGAAGCGCCAGCCTGTGGTCTGGTACCGGCGCGCCTCGGCGGCGATGCGCCGGGCCTGCTCCTCGATGCCGATGTCCGGGAAGAACTCTCGTGCCATGGCGACCAGCTCGGCGTCACGTCGCTGGCGCTCCTCCAACGTCCACCACGCTTCGCCGCCGCGGCCGGGGGCGAGGCCTAAAGCCTGTTCCAGGGTCAGCCCGTTGGAGGCCCCGCGCTCGTAGCAGCGCAGGCGCTCCAGCACGCGCCGGACGGCCGGCGGAGGGTTGGGGATGCGCTCCAGCACGGCGGCAACCTCACGAAGATCGGTCATTGCTGACAGGGCGTCCGGGCGCTCCGTCACCGTGCCCCCTCTCCCGTTCGTTCGCTTTCAGCTGCGGGTGGACACCAATCTGGCGCGAAGTCCGGAATGACCTCCAGGATCACCCGCTCCGGGATCAGACAACTCCGGTGTCCTGGCATTTCGCCCCACCGCGGCTCCCACCGGCCGGTACGGCACCAGTGCCGCAACCGCTGGCGGGATTGGTCGTGCGGATCGACCTCGTGCTGCTCCCCAGATGGGCCGGAGGCCTTCCGGGTCCCATTGCCCTCCAGCGCCCGGCGATGCTGTGCGATACGGTCGGCGAGGGAGTTCTTCAGCGCGGCGAGGCTGGTGGGTGGGGTCGGGTTCTTCCAGTCCCGCACGCCACGCTGGATGACCTCGGTCAGCAACTCGACTGTCCCACCGGCTTCGAGGTGCTGCTCCGCCAACGCCAGCATGGTCATTCGTGGGGCGATCTGCTCGGCGTATTCCGGCCATCGGGCATCCTTGGCCGCGACGAAGGCATTGACCACCGCCACCGCTCCTGACGATGTGCGTCGGGATGCCGGAGGAGGGGTAAGGGGTGGTGGATTCTTAGATCCTTTCCTCTCCTCTCCTTTCAGAGCGTTTTCCGGCGGAAATCCGGCGGACGCAGGCGGATTGTCCGCGGGACATTCGTCGTCTGTCCGCCGGACATTCGTCGTCCGTCCGGCGGACGTGCGGTCTTTTTCCGCATCCCGCTGCGCCTTTTTCCGCGCCCGCTCCGCCTCCTTCTTGGCGACGTCGGCCCGACGCGTCTCCCAGGCCTGCAGCGCCAGCTCGCAGAGGAAGGGGTGGTAATAGCGCCCGTCCGAGCACAGCACCCATCCTCGTAGCGCTTCCTCCTTGATGGCTCTCCAAGCCGTGATCGCGGTGCCATAGTCAGCGGCTCTCGCAAGGAGGCGGTCGTCGGAAGGAAGGCTGCCGGCCGGAACCTCATGGGCGAAGGCCTGCCACCAGAGATGCAGGGCAGCAACCTTCCCTTCGGCGCTGGCAAGGATCCAGGTCTCGCTGTTCTTCAGGCGGTCGCCGTAGAGCGGCATCCATCCGTAACCCCGTAGGTCGACCTCGGCAGGCACAAGCGGATCGGGAAGCTGGTCGACGGGTGTCGTGGTGTCCATCAGGAATCCCAGGTTCCACGTTGGAGGTTGCTGAAGAGCGTGCGCGGCCCATCGAAGTGGGCGCGGACAGTGCCGATCGGACCGTCGCGGTTCTTTTCGACGACGATCTCGGCGAGACCTCGCGCTTCATCGGAGCGCCGGCTCCAGCGCTCGTAGCGTTCGTTGAACTTGTCGTCCGACTCGTCCGGCCGCCGGCTGGGCTCGGTGCGGGCGAGGTAGTATTCCTCGCGGAAAAGGAAGGCGATGACGTCAGCGTCCTGCTCGATGGAACCGGATTGCCGAAGGTCGGCCATGCTGGGGCGTTTGTCCTCCCGCGCCTCCAGGCCGCGGTTCAACTGCGCCAGCAGCAGAACCGGCACCTGGAACTCCTTCCAGATCGAGCACAGCGCCGCGGTGATCTCGGTGATCTTCGCCGTCTCGCCTTGCTTCTCCGCCTGCGGCGAAGCGCGCATGCGGTGGAGGTGATCGACGATGATCAGGTTCAGGCCATGGCGTCGTTTGTGCCGGCGGCAGGTGCGGCGGATGTGGGAGACGGTGACGCCCGGCGTGTCGTCGATGTGGATGGGCAGCGCCCCCAGCTCCGCCTTGGCGTCGATTAGACGGCACCAATCATCATCGGTCAGGTCGCCCTGCGCCTGACGGTCCGCCGGAATCCCGGTTTTCGCGGCGAGGTGCCGGCGGGACACCTTGTCAGCCGCCATCTCGGTGGAGAAGCCCAGGACGTGGGCACCGGTCCGCGCGGCCGCCAGCATGATGGTGTTGAAGGCCAGCGCCGACTTGCCCATCGAAGGGCGGGCGCCCAGCACATAGAGGCCGGGCAGCAAGCCGCCCAGTTTCGCGTCGAGATCCGCCAGCCCCGTGGTGATGCCAAGCGGCTGACCGCGGTTCCGCCAAGCTCGTTCGGTGGCTGCCAGGGCAGCCTCCACCCCTTCGGCCGATGACAGCACCGGGCGCAGGGCGCTACCGCGATCGCCCAACTCGAAGAGTTGCGATTCGGCTTCCTCGATCAGCACCGCAGCGTCCTTGTCCAGACCCGGACGGCCGGCGGTCTCGATCATGTCGAAACCGATCTCGATCAGCTGGCGGCAAAGGAAGGTGTCGCGGATGGTCCGGCCATAGTCGGCGGCATTCACCACCGTCACGACGTTGCCGGCCAACTCAGCGAGATAGGTGACCTCGTCCCGGCCGCCATCGCCCTGCCGCTGGAAAACGGACTGCAGCGTCACCGGATTGGCGGTCTGGCCGCGGTCAATCATCGCCGCGATGGCAGCGAAGATGCGCTGGTGGAGAGGATCGTGGAAATGCTCCGGCCGCAGGAAATCGGCAACCCGCTCGAAGGCACGATTGTTGACCAAGATCGCGCCCAGCAGCGCCTGCTCAGCGTCCTCGTTGCTCGGAACTTGAACCTGCGGAAGGCTGATGGCGTGGCTCATGTTGCATCGCCCTCCAGCTCACGGGCGAGCATATCCAGCCGCTGAACAATGGCGCGCAGCTCGTCCCGATTGATGGCGTGATCGGTGATCACCTCGCGCAGGTCAGAGGCAATCCCGCGCACACGCTCCACCAGCGGACGACGCAAGACGATACGTCGGGAGGGCTGTACCGGCAGGCGGGTGATATTGCTGGGCGGCTCGGTCAATCGACGCCTCCCCCGCACTTTGCCTCCTGTTCGGCGATCCAGCTCAGGATCGTCGAGCGGCGTGCGCAGACGATCGCCCCCATCTTGAATACCGGGATCCGTCCAGCCGCGGCGAGATGATAGGCCTGGCGGCGCGACAGCCCCATGAATTTGGCGATGTCATCGGCGCCCTGGAGGAGGTCGTCGGCGAGCGCTGGCCGGACGGCAGGGTTGTGGTCCGGAGGCGCTATGGTATCTTGTCTGGCATTCATGGTTTTTCGCCTTTCCATGAAAATCGATGTGTCGCGACTAGGGACGTGACGCATCATGAAATGCCCGACCGCTGCACCGGTCGGGCATTCTTGATTTTCTGGCTACTTTCACTTCGTGGAAGATCGAAGAAGTCTGCAGGCGAGATATCAACGCCCATTTCTTTTCCGATTATCAGCACAGTTTGTTGCTGGCGCGCTGGGATGAATCCGCGTTCGTACCAGCCCCTGACCGTGGTGGGATTCTTGTGGCCCAGCGCACGCGAAAGCTCGCTGACGCCACCAAACTTTCCAATCACCCTTCTAGACGGGGAATCCTTCAACACCGCTCCACTCCTTGACGCTTTTTACGTTCGTCATTAACGTAGAATACGTTAACGCAATTCGCATATCAAGAGCCATGGATAAGGACCTAGCCCCCCTTCTGCCGGAACAACTCCGCGCGCTGCGCGAAAGGGCCGGCCTGTCACGCGATGCGCTCGCCAAAGCAATCGGCCTTAAAGGCGCGTCGAGCTACCAACGATATGAATCTGCGGACTACAGGAAGAAATACATTCCTGTAATGCTGGCGGAGCTCATTGCGCACGCATTGGAAGGCAAAGGCACCCCCCCCATCCAACAAGCAGAAGTTTTGCAATTAGCTGGAGTTCGCCCGACCACGCCTAGCGAGAAGCAGCGCCATCTTTCATCATATGTGAAAGACAGTGATCAAGAGACGGAAAGCGACGAAGCTGAACTGTTTATCGAGGCGGATTGGCGTCCCTTTGCTGATGAGATCGCGACTCCGGAACGGGCAAAAGAGATTGAAGCCTTAAAGACAAGCAACATCATAAAGAGAGATACTCTTCAGCTTGTTTTTGATGTAGTGAAAAACATGGACGCTAAGTCCATAGACATGGATAAGCTTCCATTAGATGTCGTCATGACCGCATGTATTGCTACGCACGACGTAATCGCCACATCGAACATCACCGAAAAACCCGCGCTCATCGACTTGGCTAGATCTTCATTCATAAAAATTGCTCACATGCTAGTTATTATGAACTTGGGTCTGTTTGATGAGGCGTATGGTGGGCCTGTGAAGGATCCTATTAAACCCAAGAGCGTCAAGCCGTAGGAACATTTTAACGCATTTCGCGTTGCCGGTGACACGGACTACGTTGTAGCATCGCCATCAGGGTCACCTGGAGGCAGTTCATGTGTAATCGCCGAGTTTCCAAGTCGACCACTCTGCACCCGCAACCATCTTTGTGGGTGCGCGTCTGCGGCTTCGATCTACGCTGCGACACGGGTGGAGGTGAACCGCCGCCCCTACTTCCAACCTCGCTGTCTTAAAATGTCGGAGTCGCTGCGAGCCTGTGCCCTGCCGGCTAAAGGCGGGAATTCGGTTATCCGACCAACGCCAGCACCCCACACAGGCGCTAGCGCGCCATACCTTCATCGCGTGAGAAAGGAACCACCATGGCGTCGGTCCGAAAGCGCACCTTGCCCAGCGGCGAAATTAGGTGGCAGGTCGACTACCGCGATCAGGCCGGCAAGCGTCGGTCCCGCCAGTTCGCGACCAAGCGGGAGGCCGTGGAGTTCGAGACGAAGGCGCGGGCCGAGGTCGCCGCCGGCACCCACCTGCCCGCCTCCGACTCGATCACCGTCGCCGAGCTGGCGAAGCGCTACGTCAAGCATCTGACGGTTCGGCGCGACACCGGCCAAGCCATGGAGCGAGCGACCCTCGCCACCTACGAGAGTTGCATCCGCTGTCACATCACGGATCCAGAGGTCGGGATCGGTACGCTGAAGCTGGCTTCCCTGCGGACTATCACGGTCGCCGAGTTCCGGGACCGGCTGCTGGAGGCCGGCCGCTCGATCGCCATGACGAAGCGGATCATTGCGACGCTGGGGTTCATGCTGGCCTTCGCCCGGGCGAACGACCTGATCTTCACCGATCCGACCGAGGGCGTCACCGTGCGCCGGCCGGGCCGGTCGAGCGCCGCGATCTCGCACGAGGCTGCGCGGCAGCTGCGGACCAACGTCAAGAAGCTACTGGACGCCGCGGACGACGACTTCCGCCCTTACCTGATCGTCGCCGCCCTCGCCGGCTTGCGGGCGTCGGAACAGCGCGGCCTGCGCTGGGCGCATGTTGACCTGGATGCCGGCTTCATCCACGTCCGCGAGCGCGCCGACATCTACAACGAGATGGGCGATCCGAAGAGCAGCGCCGGGACCCGCGATATCCCGATCGGCCCGATGGTGGTCAACACGCTTAAGGCCTGGAAGCTGCGCTGCCCGCCGTCGGAGATGGGTCTGGTGTTCCCGAATCGGAAGGGCGGCGTGCGGGCCCAGACCGATATCCACCGGCTCTGGTTCCGGCCGCTGTGCGAGAAGCCCGGGATCGCGATGCGGTGGCATGACCTGCGGCACTTCGCGGTGTCCGCCTGGATCGACCAGGGCTTCAGCGTGAAGGCGGTAATGACATTCGCCGGCCACAAGGACTACCGGATGACCATGGAACGGTATGGGAAATTGTTCCCTTCCGAAGATCACCACAAAGCTGTCGCCGACATGGAAAAGCGGTTGTTTGGCTAGTTCAACCTCAGGAACATCCAACCGGTGCCGCAAAACACTGAATTGCACCCCGGCAATACGATATGTAACTGACGGTTTTTCCCAACAGTGGCCCGATCCGTAAATTCCAAATATTGGCCAATGAACGGATCGCAGCCCCAATGGCGATAATAACTAGGAAAATCAACCGTTTGCAATAAGTACCTAAAATTGCTTCATATTCCGTCGGGAAGCATGTGGCAGTATTTGGATAGTGAGGAACGAGATGGCGGACGCCAAGCGCAGTGCACTTACAGACATCATCATATCTCTTCCCGTGTTTTGGAGAGTATTTGTCGTCCTTTTCACGATGATATTTATATCAGTCGTCGTAACGATGTTTGTTCTTCCTGCATCAATAGCAATAACAAAAGGACGTTCTGTCTCGATCTCGTGGAGCGATGGGCTAAAGATACCAGAAGATCCAGCGATAAAGGCAGAGATACAAAAGGTAAGAGCGTCGATTGATACCAGCATTCTAAATTTTCAGATTCAACTTTCTGAAAGCAGGAAACTTGTAAAGGACAGACAAGACAAATATGCTGAACAGACGCACGTAGATTGGGGCAAAGCTGACGCAATATACAAGCCATTGATTACTCAAGCTCAAGTTAGACTTGATGAAGATGAAAAATCCATGGACCGGAGAATTGAGGCGCTGAATCAATTTAAAGAGAGAGTTTCATCTTGGTGGTGAAAAATAGAGAGCCCTTACAGTCCAGAGGAACTTCTGTATTTTTTCTCTGAGAACCGGAGTTTACTTGTTAAGTATAGAAATTATCCTTCGCCGCCATTCATTGCGCTGCGCACGCTGGTTACTGGCCAGTTGGCTTCACCCGAGGGCTTATTTCGAAGGTGATCGCCTTAGTCTAAGTCCGTCTTGAAGGTCGCCCGTCGCACGCAACACGCTGCTTACCTTAAAGTTTTCGACATAGCGTCACTCAAGCTCTATGCAACACGGGTGCAACACGAAAAAGCTAAAGCACTGATTCTTGGCCGTGTTTTTGGCCTAAAAATCGGGATGCCGTTCTGAGGAGGATCTGCGAAAAATCGGGGATAATCCTGGCCAAACACCGCGAGGGAGACTTCGGTCTTCTTCGCAGTGCAGCGTGTCGCAAGAGCGAACCCCCTGTTTCATGCCATCTTCAAGCGCTGCAGATTCTTCCGTGCAACATGGCAACCGTTGCCGGTTCACTGGCAGAAGCTGCCGAAATCGGAACGGGATCCGGCTTGCGCCGACAAATCCCAAGCCGCGCCATCCGGCATCCGGATCAGCACCGGGCAACGCGAGAAGAGACGGCCCGGAAACTGAGACGGCCCGGTCTCCCCATCGGAAACCGGACCGCCTCATCGTCCGTCCACCGCTGCTTACTGGTAGCCGCCTTCGCGGGCGCGGTCCTTGGCAGCCTCCTCCTGAGCCTTCGCGGTGCGGCTATCGATCTTGCCGCCGCCGCTGGTGCCGGTATCGCCGGCAGGCTTCTGGAGATCTTCGTCGCGCCGGGCGTCGGCCGGCTGCGGCTTGGGCTGGTCGGTCATGGGTGTGCTCCTCGGTCGCGTCTTGACTGGCGATGAGCAGCAAACAGCGGCGGCGGGCAATCGTCGCGCCAGCAGGCGGCCCGGAGGTCTCAACCGGCCGAGGGGTCAGGCTCGCCGTCGCCGTCGGCACGCTCCAAGGCCGCGTTGATCTGGTCCAGCGTGCGGCCGCAGCCGGTGCAGATGTCGCCATCGATCGCACACATGCCCAGACAATCGGGATCGTCGCTCATGGAGGCAGGGCTTCTCTCATGGTTGGATGTCCGCAGCCATGCCTACCGGAAAGTCGGCCCCCTCTCAAGGGTCCGGCTTAGGAAACCGGACCGCCGAGGAATGGCGGAATCGGTAGCCGCGCGGATGCTGAGCCTATAGATATTCTTGCCTGATCGATCTCGGATGAAGGTGTGCATGCCCACCGCATTGCTGGTGTCCTGCGCGATGTATCGTCATGGCACCGCAAGGATGCCGGCGGCATTGAAGGCGGCGGGGTTTCGCATCTTCGCCATCTGCCCCCGGAACTCCCTGCTCGAACTCAGCGATCACATCGACGGCAGGCATGCATTTTCCCCCGGGATGGCTGCAGACGACCTGACGCTCACCGTCGCACGGGCAGCGGTGCAGCTTCGGGCCGACATCGTCGTCGGCTGCGAAGAAAGCGCAGTCGCCGTCCTGGGCTCGGCCGGCCGACTGCTTGACCGGGTGGCGGAGAAAAGCGCCGACGCCCACTGTCTGCGGATCCTCCAGGGATGGTACGGCGGAGTATCCTGGGAGGAAGACCGCTCGCACTGCGTGGAACGGGCGGCTGCGGCCGGCATCCGTACGCCGCGTCAGGTCATCGTCGATCCGGAGAGTACCGAGGCGGCCGATCTGTCGGGGCTCGGCGCACCGCTTTTGCTGAAACGCGACGGCAGCTCCGCCGGCCGCGGAGTGTTTCTCGCCTCCGACGCCCGGCAGGCGGTCGAACTGGCGGCCAGCCTGGAAAGGACGGGGGCCGACGGGGTTCCCAATTCACCAGCCGCCGGACGGATCGTCGCGCAGCAATTCCTGCGCGGACGGGCGGCGTCGGTGTCCTTCTGCGCGCTTGCCGGACGGATGCTGGAGGGCTTCGCCTATTCCGTCCTGAATCACCAGCCGGCTCCCTTCGGCCCGGCCTCGGTGATCGAACTGGCGGACCATCCGCAGTTGATGGATATGGCCCGGCGGATGGTGGAACTGACGGCCTATTCCGGCTTCGGCGGCATCGATGCCATCCTGCCGGAGGATGGCAGCCCGCCCGTTTTCCTGGAGTTCAATGCCCGTCCCACCCAGACCACCCATCTCGGCGATCTGGCGGGCAGCGACCTGTGCCGGGCGATGGCCTGCGCCCTGACCGGCCGCCCTCATGTGGGACTATTCGGCCGGACCGCCGGCAAGACCATTGCCCTTTTTCCCGCCGAATTGGTCCGCGACCCCAACAGCCACTATTTGACCACGGCCCACCATGACGTGCCATGGAACGAACGCAGGATGACCACGGCCATCCTGACCATAACCCCGCATCTCCACCCGGCCTGACCGGTCATTCCGACCGCGGCTCCAAGGACAGGTCGCCGGTGACCTCATGCGTCAGGTCGATGCCGTCGACCGTCAGCACCATTCGGGCCGACAGGGATTTCGCCCCATCCAACCGCCCCTCGGCCAGCGCGCGGCCGACCGCCAGTTCGATCTCGCGCTGCGACGTGACGCCGACCTGCTTCAGGAATTTGCGCAGGTCGAGGTTGAAGGTCTCGTTGTCCATGATCACCCCCGGGTTTGGAACCGCTGCTTCGTGTTCCGTTCCGAACCCTTTCGACGCGGCAATGGTTCCATGCCCCGCACGGGAGCGCAGAGACCCTGCCGACCGGAAGCGTGGTCCGGGGCGGCCTCGCCGGCTCCCGAAATGACGAAAGCGCCGGTCCCGGGCCGGCGCTTTCAATCCTGTCGATAGGATACCGGCTTGTCGGCATCATACCGGAACGACGCGAATCCCGATCCCCGGCGGCGGGCGCCAGGAAGCTTGCGCTGCCGGGAACCGGCGCGGCGTCAGTCGTCGCGCTGGGTCCGCTCCATCCGCTCGTGACGCTCCTGGGCCTCCAGGCTCAGCGTCGCGATCGGCCGGGCGTCCAGCCGGCGGACGGAGATGGGGTCGCCCGTCTCCTCGCAATAGCCGTAGCTGCCGTCGACGAGGCGCTCGAGCGCGGCATCGATCTTGGAGATCAGCTTGCGTTCACGATCGCGGGTGCGCAGTTCCAGCGCGCGGTCGGTCTCCGCCGAGGCGCGGTCAGCGATATCCGGTTCCTGGATACCGCCTTCCTGGAGACTGTTCAGCGTGCCGGTGGATTCCGCCAGCAGTTCCGCGCGCCAGCGCAGCAGCTTCTGGCGGAAATACTCCCGCATGATCGGGTTCATGAACTCCTCGTCTTCCGACGGGGAATAGTTCTGGGGCAGAAGCGGCGACGTCATCCGAAAGCATCCAGCGAAAAAGGGGTGATCCGGGCGGCGCGGAGTATAGGCACGCCACGTCTGGACCGCAACCCTATGGTTCGCCCCCGAAACGACCAAACAAGCCCTTGGAATAAAAAAGATTTGTGAGCGTGGCACATTCGCCGCGCCATGCGCGAAGAGATGCGGCCAGACGCAGGGCCGCCCCTTGCATGGTCGGCATGGCCGCCGGCCGGAGCCACCGGCTCAGCCCGCCGGGTCGGCCCGTCAAGTCAGGAGGTCAGCTTCGCCAGTTCGACCTGCGCCCGCAGATCGATTTCATCCAGGATTTCGGCCAGTCCGGGATCGTCGACCTGGGCGCGGCGCGTCTGCACCACCTTCGCCAGATCGACGAGCTTCTGCATCGACAAGGTACCGGACAGCAGACCGTGCTGAAGTTCCTCCAGCCGGTCCAGCATCTCCTCCGCCCGCATCTTGCCGCGCGACGCACGCGCGGTGGCGTCGTCGGTCGCGTCGACCTCCTGCAAGGCCAGCACGCCAGACACCCCGGCGGTGGCGGCGGTCCCGCTGACGCCGTGTGCGGAGCCGGCCTCTCCCACCAACTGCTTGGAGAACGCGGCGCCGGACGAGCCTTCGGCCTTGCCGGTGCGGCGGACCGACCCGCCGCCGCGTATGTTTCCGGAGCCTTCGACTTTCATGATCCGTGCAACCGTTTGCAGTAAAGGATGCGTAAACGCGCACACCTTAGATGGATCAACCTTAACATCCGGTCAAGCCTTGCCGCAATCGGGCAAAAATTGCCGCCCGGCTGTGACCGAAACGCGCCATATCGCGGGCGTTTTTCAGGGCGAGCAAGGAAACCCGCCATCCATGACGTCTGGCACGCTGTTTGTATAGGGACGGGCACGAGTTCAGGAGTGTCCGCGTCATGATCCCCACCGCCTTTCGCCTTCCGCGCCGCCGTGCCGCCCTGGCGGTGCTGACCGCCGTGCTGACCGCCCTGCTGGCGTTCGGCGTTCCGGCCGCACCGGCGCTGGCCGCGTCCGCCCGCATCAAGGACATCGTCGATGTCGAGGGCGTGCGCGACAACATGCTGATCGGCTACGGGCTCGTGGTGGGCCTGAACGGCACCGGCGACAGCCTGAACAACTCGCCCTTCACCGAACAGAGCCTGACCGGCATGCTGGAACGGATGGGCGTCAACACCCGCGGCACCAACCTGCGCACCAAGAACGTGGCGGCGGTGATGGTGACGGCGACGCTCGGCGCCTATGCCGCGCAGGGCACCCGCATCGACGTCACCGTGTCGGCGATGGGCGACAGCAAGAGCCTGCTGGGCGGCACCCTGCTGGTCACCCCGATGATGGGCGCCGACGGCGAGGTCTATGCGGTGGCGCAGGGGCCAATCGCGGTGTCGGGCTTCACCGCCCAGGGCCAGGGCGCCAGCGTGACCCGCGGCGTCCCGACCTCCGGGCGCATCTCCTCCGGCGCCATCGTCGAGCGGGAAATCCAGTTCTCGCTGGCCGAGCTGCCGGTGCTGCGCCTGTCCTTGCGCAATCCCGACTTCACCACCGCCCAGCGGGTGGCGACCGCCATCAACATCCAGCTGCGCGGCAACCGCGCCCAGGCGACCGACCCGGCCTCCGTCCTGATCAACGTGCCGGAATCGCGCCGCGGCGACGTGGTGGGTCTGGTGACGGAGATCGAACAGCTCCGCATCACCCCCGATCAGGTCGCCCGCGTGGTGGTGGACGAGAAGTCCGGCGTCATCGTGATGGGCGAGAACGTCCGCATCTCCACCGTCGCGATCGCCCAGGGCAACCTGACCATCCGCATCACCGAAACCCCGCAGGTCAGCCAGCCCGGCCCCTTCAGCCAGGGCCAGACCGCGGTGGTGCCGCGCACCGACATCCAGGTCGACGACCAGTCCAACAACCGTCTCGCCGTGATGAATTCCGGGGTCACCTTGCAGGAGTTGGTACAATCCTTGAATGCGCTCGGGGTGGGACCGCGGGACATGATCGCCATTCTCCAGTCGGTCAAGGCCGCCGGCGCCCTGCAAGCCGAGATCGAGGTGATCTGATGACCATGAGCCCCGCCCTTTCGACCGCTTCGGCCCAGCGCCCCCCCTCGCCGGTCTCCTCGCTGGTCGAGCGCGCCCAGGCCGCCGGATACGGCGTGCGCACCCTGGCAAGGATTTCCGACCTGGAGGCAAAGGCCGACCCGGCAAAGCTTTCCCAGCTGCGCAAATCGGCCGGGGAATTCGAAAGCCAGTTCGTGTCGCAGATGCTGGGCCCGATGTTCGAAGGGATCGAGACCGACGAGACCTTCGGCGGCGGGCGCGGCGAGGAAATGTTCCGGCCGATGCTGGTCGAGCAGTTCGGCAAGCAGATCACCCAGCGCGGTGGCTTCGGCATCGCCAAGCAGGTTTACGACGAGCTTCTTCGTGCCCAGGAGGCCAGCCATGGATAAGGTCGACGTCCGCTTCCCCCAAGCCGCCAAACCGGCTGCCAACCTGCCGAAGAACGCCCAGGAGCGCGCCGGAGCGCTGATCGAACTGATGGGCCGACTGACCGGGCTGCTGGAACGCGAGGCCGCCGCCGTCCGCGCCCGCCGCCCGGCCAAGGAACTGGCGCAGATCGTCAGGGACAAGCAGCCGATGACGCTGGTCTATGAGGAGATTTCCCGCCTGCTGCGCGTCGACCGCGAGGGCCTGATCGGCCTGCCCGCAGAGATGAAGTCGGCGTTGAAGGAGGCGACGGCCAAGCTCTACGCCGCGACCGCCGACAATGCCGAGGCCCTGCGGGTCGGCAGCGAGGCGCAGAAGGTGATGGTCGATACCGTCGTCGGCGTCATCACCCGGCAGCAGAAGGCGCCGTCCACCGCCTATGCCGCGCATATGGGCGGTGGACGCGGCTATTCCCCGCCGCCCAGCGGGCCGCGGACCTCGGCGGCCCTGAACACCCGGCTTTGAACCGACGCTTCGAGAACGGCCCTCTGGGCCGGGATCCGAGAGCCATGCAATGCCGCCTCGTCATCGGGGCGGCTTTTTCCGTTCCGGAACCGGCCGCTGCGGCAAGAACGGCCCTGCACCCGGCGGAATTTGCCGGCCTGTTCGAAGTCGACGGGCGCGATCTGCCGCCTTGGTCCGCATCAAGGCGCCGGTGAGAAGGAGCTGAGGTTGGCCCGCCGGTTGCATTGCTCGCCCCGCATCATCGTCGGTGCGTTCCACCGTCCCTGAGAGGCCGTCCATGGAAGTCCAATCGAACAACAGCGCCGCATCCTTGTTCGACGGCCTCGCCCAGTCCCAGCAGACCCAGGGCACGACGACGAACAACGACCTGTTCTCCAAGATGATGGACCGTATGCTGGCCGATGCCGCCGCGCGCAAGCGCGAGCAGGCCGCCGATGCGGCCCGCGACTCAGCCAAGGATGCCGCCAAGGACGCCAGGGAGGCCCGCGACGCCCAGGCGGCGGAGGCTCGGCGCAGGCAGCCGGTGCGCGCCGAGCCGAAGCCCGACCTGAACCGCGACAGGCCTCCCCTGCCAAGCCGGCCGGCCGACGCCGCCCGACCACCGGAACCGAAGGCCGCCGCGACCGACGGCAGCGACCGCACCGTCCGGGCGGAGCATGACGACCGCCGGCCGGCCAAAACCGAAAACCCGAAGGAGCCGTCCAAGACCGACGGAGCCAAAGCCGAAGGAGCCAGGACAGATGGCGCCAAGGCAGGCGCCGCCAAGACTGCTGCGGCGAAGACGGACGGATCCGGGACCGCGGATGCCGATACGGCCGCCGCATCGTCCGAAGATGCCGGTACCGCATCCACCGAGGCCGCCAGCGACGGCGACCGGACCGTCGAGGATGCCGGTGCCCAAGACCAAGCCACGGCCCAGCCCGCCGACCAGCCCCTGCCCGTTGCCCAGCCGCTTCCCCCGCAGCCGCTGCCGCAGTCCAGCGACCTGATCCTCGCCGGCCTGATGCCGGTCGCACAGGCGGCCAAGGATGCCGCCGACACGACGGGCGGCGGCGGCGATGCCGCCGCGTCCTCCGGAGCCGCCGGGAACGGCGTGGCCGGCGCCCTCGATCCCGCGGCCCAGCTTGCGCAGGCACAGGCCGCCGCGGCCGGCCCAGTGGCAGGCGGACCGGCCGGGGCCGCCGCCGCGGCCGGCGAAGCCGCGAAGCCTGCGGGCAAGTCCGGCGATGCCACCCAGGCGGCGGATACGGCCCAGGCCGATGCCGGCGCCGAAGCCCTGCCGACCGACGAAGACGCCGCCCTGCCCGACCGCTTCGCCGATCTGCTGGCCGCCGCCAAGGCGAAGACGGGCGAGGCCAAGGCGAACAGCAAGCATGCCGAGACCGAGGGCGGCAACCGGAACGATGCCCAGCCTCAGGCCCCGGCATTGCCGCAGCCGCCGATCCCGGTCGCTGCACCCGTGGCGAAGGCGGCGGAAGCCATCGCGACCGCCGCGGCCGGTGGAGCGGCGAAGACGCTGGAGAGCGTCGAAGGGGCCGGCGGTGCCGGTGCGTCCGGCACTTCCGCCGCCAGCCCGCACCTCCACCCGGCGCTTGCGGCGATGGAAAATATCCATTCCAGCCTTCCCGGCATCGATCAGCCCCAAGCCGCCGCAACGCTCCGTCCGTCGCGCGGCGCCGGCATGCCGATGGGCGTGCATGACCAGATCGCCGTCCACATCAAGAAGAATGTCGGCGACGAGGTCGACCAGTTCACCATCAACCTGCATCCGGCCGAGCTGGGCCGAATCGACATCAAGCTGGACATCGCTGCCGATGGCCGGGTCAACGCGATGGTCGCGGTGGAAAAGGCGCAGACGCTCGAACTTCTGCAGCGCGACAGCCGCAGCTTGGAACGAGCCTTGCAAGACGCCGGGTTGCAGACGGACGCCAACAGCCTGAACTTCAGCCTGCGCGGCGAAGGCAACCCCTTCGCAGGCGACGGCCGGGGCGACGGCAAGGGAAACGGATCGGGTCGGCGCGGTCGCGGCTTCGGCGGTGACGGCGACGATGACGCGGCCGACGGTGCCGTCTACACCGCGACGCTCGGCAACGGGCGCGTCGACATCCGCGCCTGACGACCCATCCCTGACACGCCCGCGGCCCACTCGCCGCATTCGGAATACCGGCCGGAAAGGCCAAGAAGGACGACCGCCATGACCACCACGGACACCACAACCGGCCTGACCCTGAACCAGTACGGCACCTATTCGGGCGGCAAGTCCACCGGGTCGAAGACGACGTCCGAAACCAGCAAGACCCCCCAGACCGACGCCGACAAGACGGCATCGGCGACCAAGGGACTGGGCGACAACTTCCAGACGTTCCTCACCATGCTGACCACGCAGATGAAGAACCAGGACCCGCTGAAGCCGCTCGACACCAACGACATGACCAAGCAGCTGGTCGACTTTGCCAACGTCGAGCAGAACATCGGCACCAACAGCCGCCTGGACAAGCTGGTGCAGTTGCAGTCCGCCGGCACCGCCTCCACCAACCTCGCCTATCTCGGCCGCATGGTCGCCTTCGAGGGCGACAATTTCCAATACACGCAGGGGATGACCCAGGCCCCGCTGGGCTACGAGCTGGCGACGTCGGCCAAGTCGGTGCGCGTCGACATCCTCGACGACAAGGGCAACATCATCCGCTCGATGCCCGGCGAGACCACCGCCGGCACCAAGCATACGGTCAACTGGGACTTCAAGGACAACGACGGCCGCGCGGTCCAGCCCGGCACCTATCGCATGAACGTCGCCCCGGTGGCGGAGAACAAGAACGACACCATCAAGACCACCACCTACACCTTCGGCACCGTGGCCGGTATCGGCAACAACAAGGACGGCGAGACGGTGCTGAACATCGGCGCCAGCGAAGTCCCTCTGTCAAAGCTGACCACCGTGTATTGATCGGGGGTTCGTCGGACGGACGAGCTGTCGGCCCGCGTGCCGGGCGGGGTGCCGCAACCATCCCGTCCGTTCGGGGAAGCGATTACCACCCGATAAAAAGTTAATCCTTTCGTTTAGGCATTTGTTAAGTGCCGGCGCCTAAAGTACCCCGAAATCGTGGAATCCGCAGTTTTGGGTTGGAGCGTCCGCGCATGGCACTCATAGAACTCGACATCGGCGACGACTCTGCAGCCGGTGCATCGGTCATTGGTCCCGAGGGACGTCCCATGACCGAAGACGATCTCCCTCCGCCCGACACGAAGCGTTGGGTGATGCGCCGCAAGGCGGAAGTGGTCGCCGGCGTCCGTTCGGGCCTGATAAGCCTGGAAGAGGCGTGCCGCCGCTATACGCTGTCGGTCGAGGAATTCCTGTCCTGGCAGCGGCTGATCGACAGCCACGGCATGCGCGGTCTGCGCGCCACCCGCCTGCAGGACTATCGGCCCGGACAACCCGTCCGCGACAGGGTCGGCGCCGACTAATCCACCGCATGCCATGGATCAAATGCCGCAGGGTCGACCTGCGGCATTTATTACGTTCGACGTGGTTGCAGGAAGCGGTCTCCCCCTAATCCCGCATGCCTCCGCAAGCCGCATCGATCAACGCCGCCGCCGCGCTGGCCACCGCCTCGTTTCCCGGTCCCAGATCCAGCGCGCGTCCGGCGGCGTAGGCGCCCTCCATCAGCAACTGCAACTGCGCGCATAGCCGGTCCGGATCGTCGGCACGGGCCGCCTCGGCCAGCCCGTGCAGGCGGTCCCGGACCATGCGCTTATGGTCCAATGCCAGCGCCCGGGCGGGATTGGCAGGATCGCGCAGTTCGGCCGCGGCGGTGGTGAAGGGGCAGCCCTGGAATTTCGGGTGGTCGATCCAGTGGCCGAGCGCCGTGAACAGCGCCTTCATCTGGGCGCGCGGATCGCCGGGACAGCGGGCGATCACCCGGTCCCACCAGGCGGCATGCTGGGCCATGCTGCGTTCCAGGTAAGCGCAGACCAGGTCGTCCTTCGACGTGAAGTTCCGATACAGGCTCATCTTCGCGACGCCGGACTGGGCGATGATGGTGTCGATGCCCACCGCGCGGATGCCCTCGCGGTAGAACAGCTCCGCCGCGGTGTCGAGAATCCGGTCGCGCGCCGGCTTCCTTGCGCGCGCCGCCCCGGAATTTCCAAGCTCCGCCCCAAGCTCCGCCCCAAGCTCCGCCCCAATCTCCGCCCCAATCTCCGCCATGCCGATTCCATCCGCTCCGAACGGCCGGGTCCAAGCCCGGCATTGACAATGATACAGACCCGTCTCTACCATCGCAACGAAGAGACAGGTCTGTATCATTACAGGCCGGTCCCGACCTGACCACCATGATGAACGGAGTTCCGGGGGATGCGCTATTTCGAGGACGTTGCGGTGGGCGACCGCTTCACCGGCGGATCGCTGACGGTCGAGGCGGTGGAGATCGTCGCCTATGCCGAGAAGTTCGACCCGCAACCCTTCCATCTTGATCCGGATGCTGCGAAGAACACGCTGTTCCGCGGATTGGCGGCCAGCGGCTGGCACACGGCCGGACTGACCATGCGCATGATCGTCGGCAGCGACGCCGAACTGGCCGGCGGCTATATCGGCATGGGGGTCGATCAGATCAGCTGGCCGCGCCCGACCCGCCCCGGCGACCTGCTGCGCATCGAGATGGAGATACTTGAGGCCCGGCGTTCGGCCAAACGGCCCGACCAGGGCATCCTGCGGGTGAAGACCACCACCTTCAACCAGAAGGACGAGGTGGTTCAGACCATGATCGCCAACCTGCTGGCGCCCGGCCGTCCGGACTGAAAAGAATAGGCCTGGAAAAGAAAACCCCCGCATCCGGAGCGGGACGCGGGGGTTTGCGATCTCGACTTCCTGCCGTCAGCGCTTCAGGCCGGCGGTGAAGGCGAAGTTGTCGAAGGAGTTCTCGGCCACCCGGAACCACAGATACTCGTCGTCGCGGAACTTCTTCCACGGCTCGTAGATCTTGGCGAATTTCGGGTTGGTCTTCGCCGTCTCGTCATAAAGTTCGGTGGCGGCCTTGTAGCAGGCCTCCATCACCTCGCGCGGGAAGGGGCGGAGCAGGGCGCCGCCGGCGACCAGACGGCGCAGGGCCGCCGGGTTCTCGGCGTCATACTTCGCGTTCATGGTCAGGTTGGCCTCGAAGCAGGCGGCCTCCAGGACGGCCTTGTACTGCTTGGGGAGCTGTTCCCACTGCTGCTTGTTGACCAGCAGCGAGACGTTCAGCCCGCCTTCCCACCAGCCCGGATAGTAATAGTACTTGGCGACCTTGTTGAAGCCGAGCTTCTCGTCGTCGTAGGGACCGATCCACTCGGCGGCGTCGATGGTGCCCTTTTCCAGCGACGGATAGATGTCGCCGCCGGCGATCTGCTGCGGCACCGTGCCGAGCTTGGCCAGAACCTGCCCGGCGAAGCCGCCGATGCGGAACTTCAGGCCCTTCAGATCCTCGACGGTCTTGATCTCCTTGCGGAACCAGCCGCCCATCTGCACGCCGGTGTTGCCGGCCGGGAAGTTCACGACGCCGTAGCCGTCGAAGAACTCGCGCAGCAGGGGCATGCCGCCGCCATTGTAGATCCAGGCATTCTGCTGGCGGGCGTTCAGGCCGAAGGGCACCGTCGCGTCGAAGGTGAAGGTCGGGTCCTTGCCGACGTAATAATAGCTGGCGGTATGGCCGCACTCGACCGTGCCGTTCTGCACCGCATCCAGCACCTGCAGGCCGGGGACGATCTCGCCGGCGGCGAAGGCGCGGATGGTGAACTTGCCGTCGGTGGCGGCGGCGACGCGGGCGGCGATGGTGTCGGCGGCGCCGTAGATGGTGTCCAGGCTCTTGGGGAAGCTGGATGCCAGACGCCAATGGATTTCCGGCTGGCTCTGCGCGATGGCCGGGGCCGCCAGGGTGCTGGCGGCGACGCCGACACCGGCGGAGGTCAGGAAGGAACGACGCTTCATGAACGTTTCCTCATCGTTATGGCGATGGCGCCGGTTGAACGGTGGCACCTTTTGCCGAACAGAAGACACTATGGTGTCCGAACAATTCTAGAAATCGCAATGGCTGTCCGACAATTCGCTAAATTGCATAGCTTCCATTCCGGTTTTATTTCGTCGCGCAAAAAATACAGTGCGCACGCGCGACTGACGCGATGCCAAGTGGCCATCGCTCTATCCGGGATTTCTCAAAGCAATGCATCGCGGAATGACACGGGAATCCTGCATTCGCTCTGGCGAACAGCCATCAGCCGCATCGATCAACCGCAGAACCGTCTTGCCGTCGCCTGAATGGTTACATGTACAGATGATATATGCGACGGGCGAAATGGCACCCACCCCTACTTTCGTTCATGGGCAGGATACGAGGAGGACAGACAGCATTCCATGTCATGGGCAAGCACATTTTGCTCGCATAAAAGCGAGTGCGCTAAATTACATACAACTTACATATTCAAAATAGTTGGAATGCTTGGCATGTTTGCCGCGCGGTCGGGGCGGCGGAATGGCCACCGCCCGCGCCGCACTGACGGAGGGCAAGAGGATGGACAAAATCCTCACTCTCCTGATCCTGCTGTTGCAGGCGGTCAAGCTGGTGCTTGATTACCTGAACCGCTGATCGGGTGGGCGTACCGGGGCTGCGATCCCCGGTACGCCCACCCCGAAAATAGTGCTTTTTCACGCCTGCAGCAACGTTTCACCCCAGCGTGCGCTTCACGATCAGCGACAGCTTTTCCAGCATCGCGGGGTCGCGGTGGCCGGGTGCGGTCATGATGGCGTTGTCGAGCGCGGTGTGGCAGCCCTGGGCGCACAGCCCCTCGCGCCGCTCCACCTTCGGCGCCAGCGCCGCCACCAGTGAGCGGGCCTTGCCGGCGTTGGCGACCACCACACGGATCACCGCATCGACCGAGACATGGTCGTGCTCCTCGTGCCAGCAATCGTAGTCGGTGACCATGGCGACGGTCGCGTAGCACATCTCCGCCTCGCGGGCGAGCTTGGCCTCCGGCATGTTGGTCATGCCGATGACGTCGCAGCCCCAGCCGCGATAGAGGTTCGATTCGGCGACGGTGGAGAATTGCGGGCCCTCCATCACCATGTAGGTGCCGCGCCGCTGGTGCGGAATGTCCAGCTCGGCCAGCGCCTCCTCGATCAGGTCGCCCAGCCGGCCGCAGACCGGATGGCCGAGCGCGACATGGGCGACCAGCCCGCTGCCGAAGAAGGTCTTGTCGCGGGCGAAGGTGCGGTCGATGAACTGGTCGATCACCACGAAGGTTCCCGGCGGCAGATGCTCCTTCAGCGAGCCGACCGCCGACACCGACAGGATCTCGGTCACGCCCAGTTGCTTCAGCGCATGGATGTTGGCGCGGAAATTCAGTTCCGACGGCGGGATGCGGTGGCCGCGGCCGTGGCGCGGCAGGAAGACGAGCGTCTGCCCGGCCAGTTCGCCGGTCAGCAGTTCGTCCGACGGATCGCCGAAGGGGGTCGTCACCTTGACCCAGCGGGTGTTCTCCAGCCCGTCGATGTCGTACAGGCCGCTGCCGCCGATCACACCCAGGACCGTTTCGCCAGCCATTCCGCCAATCGCGCCGTCGCTCATGAACCGCCGTCTCCCGCTGCAGGTCGCGCGAGTATTTCGGCCGCTGCCGGCAATTGCAACCGTTCAGGCGCTCCCGTCCGGCCGCCGGCGCCCGGGCAGGAGCAGCAAGGCGCCCGGCAGCAGTCCGGCGGCCAGCCCGCCGGCATGGGCGCCCCAGCCGACCTCGGCCAGCGGCGAGTCCGCCTCGAGCGGCACCAGCATCATTGCCGCGTTCAACAACGCGAAGACCAGGACGGCCCCTTGCACCAGCCGCCTGGGAAGGCACCGCGACAGCAGCCCGGAACGCGGACGCACCCACAGGAAGGCCCCCATCAACGCGCAGATCGCCCCGCTCGCCCCGATCAGCGGCGCCATCCGGTCGACCGCCAGCAGCCCCTCCGTCAGCGCCGCCGCAACCGTCCCGAACAGGAACAGCAGCAGGTAGCGGACATGGCCGAGCGCCCGCTCCACCACGTCGCCCAGCAGCCACAGGACCGCCATGTTGGACAGCAGGTGCGTCAGGTCGCCATGGATCAGCACATGCCCGAACAATCCCCGCCACAGCGCGGCGGTGGGCAACGGCCCCGCCAGTTCGACCGTTCCGAAGAAATAGGCAGGCACGAAGGCGAAGGATTCCGGCGGCAGCCGCAGGACGAAGGCCAGCACGCAGACGAGGATGACGGTGCGGTTGGCATAGGGCGGACCGGCGGCGGTCGGCTTACGGGTCGGGCCGCAAGCCGGTCCGCGACTCCCGTTCCGGCCTTGCCGATCCAGCGCCAGCGCCATCCCCCTGCCCTCCCATCCCATGCCGCCGCCCGCGCGGCGATAGGCCTCACCCCAATGTAGAAAGGGAAGCTGTGGAAAAACAGCCGTTTCCCAGGGGATCCGGCCTCCTCCTATACCGGTCGGACGGATTGGAGCGCCGGACCCCGACTGGCACAGTGGGTCCACCACCCGGCGAGGTCCCCTCGGCCGGACGATGGCAACCGGGGAAGAAACGACCATGAACGAACGTCAGGATACCGGCAGCATGACGGTGGAACGCCAAGGCCGCGTCATGGTGCTGACCATGAGCGATGCCGGCACCCGCAACGCGCTGGGCTTGAAGATGATGGCCGCCGGCCGCGACGCGCTGGACGAGGCGACGCATGATCCCGGCATCGGCGCCATCGTGTTGGCCGGGGCCGACGGCGCCTTCAGTTCCGGCGGCCATCTGAACAACCTCTATCACCATGGCAGCCGCTCGCGGTCGGAGAACCGGGACGGCATCGAACGCTTCCACGGCTGGGTCCGTGCCATGCGGGAATGCCCCAAGCCGATCATCGCCGCGGTGGAGGGCCCGGCAGCCGGTGCCGGCTTTTCGCTGGCGCTGGCCTGCGACCTGATCGTCGCGGCGGAGGACGCGCAGTTCCTGACCGCCTATGTCAAGGTCGGCCTGACGGCCGACGGCGGCGCCTCCGCTTCGCTCGCCCGCGCGCTGCCGCCGCAGCTTTATGCGGAGCTGATGCTGACCGGCGGTCCGGTCGACGCCGCGCGCCTGCATGCGGCCGGCGTGGTCAACCGCGTCACCGCCCCCGGCCGGGCGCTGACCGAAGCGATCACCTGGGCCCAGACCATCGCCGACGGACCGGCCGGCGCGATGGGCAGGGCCAAGAAGCTGATGGAGCTGGCCTATGGCAGCTTCGCCACCCAGCTTGCCCGCGAAAGCGACCTGTTCGTCGAAGCGCTGCACCATGGCGAGGCGAAGGAGGGCATCACCGCCTTCTTCGAAAAGCGCCCGCCGGCGTTCCACAAGCGCTGACCGGTCCGGGGAGGCGGGCGCCACGGATCGCGGCGCCCGCTTCTCCATCGATCAGGTGATTGGGTCTTCACCGGAGCAGGTCTTCACCGGACCAGGACATGCGCCGCCTCCTTCGTCCGTCCGACGGCCCCAGCCACCTGGTTGACCGCGGTGGAGATGGCGGAGATGTTGGACGTCACCGTCGCCACGGCGGCCGACGCGCTCTGCATGTTGACCGACATGTTCTGGGTGACGGCGCTCTGCTCCTCCACCGCCGACGCGGTGCCGGTGACATGTTCACGCACCACCGAGACGGCCTCGCGGATGGCATTCAATGCGTTGGCCACCTCGGTCGAGGTGGACTGGATGCCCTCGATCTCGGCCGAGATCTGTTCGGTCGCCTTGCCCGCCTGGTTGGCGAGGTTCTTCACCTCCGAGGCGACGACGGCGAAGCCCTTCCCCGCCTCGCCGGCGCGGGCCGCCTCGATGGTGGCGTTCAGCGCCAGCAGGTTGATCTGGCCGGCGATGCTGTTGATCAGCCCGACGATGCCGTTCATCGCCTGGGCGGCGGCGGCCAGCCGGTCGGTGCTCTCGGCGACCGCGACCGTGCGGTCGAAGGCGCCGTCGGTGGCCGAGCGGGCGCGCGTCATGCTCTGGGAAATCTCGCCGATCGATGCGACCAGCTCCTCGGCACTCGCCGCCACCGCCTGGACGCTGGCGGAGGTCGAACCGGCGGCGTCGTTGGCGGAGTGGGCCTCCCCCATCGACAGGTGAAGCGCCTGGTCGATCTCGCCGAAATTCTTGTCGATCATGATCTTGAGGTTGTTCAGCAGCGCGACCTGGGCGGTCACGTCGACGGCGAACTTCACCACCTTGATCACCCGCCCCTTCTCGTCGAGGATCGGGTTGTAGGCGCCTTCGATCCAGACCGGTTTTCCGGACTTGGCGATGCGCTTGTATTGCGCCGCCTGGAATTCGCCGCGGCGCAGGGTATCCCAAAATCGGGCGTATTCGCTGCTGTCGCGGTAGGCGGATTCGACGAACATGCTGTGATGTTTGCCGACGACCTCGTCCAGACGATACCCCATCACCTTGAGGAAGTTGTCGTTCGCTTTGGTGATGACGCCGTCCGTGGTAAATTCGATCACCGCCTGCGACCGGCTGATCGCCGCCATCTGCGAGGCATAGTCGAGGTTCTGCAGCCGCTCTCCGGCATCGGCCCATTCGACGACGAAGCCGATGCGCTCTGCGCCTTCGGTCAGCGGCGTGACCAGCAGGTCGAACTGGTGCCCGCCGACCTTGATGGTCGCACCATAAGGCTTGGTCAAGGCCGCGAGCATCGTGCGCTGGTGGCTCGGGTTCTTGTGGAAGACGTCGATGTTGCTGCCGACGAGGCGGTTCACGTCCAGGCGGGGCAGCTCCTTGCGCAGATCGCCCTCGACCTCGCGCAGAAGCGCGGCCACCGCGGGATTGACGTGAACGATGTTGAGATCGACGTCGGCCACCATCACCTTGGCCCTCAACGCATCGAGCGCGGCCATCTTACGCGCAAGCGCCCGGTTGTTCTTTCCCCGTCCAAACATCGCCTATCCCCACATGAGTACGCCCGTATGGGTAGGATCATACCTATTACCAACGAAGCTTCCATAAGGGAAACTCCGACGTCTTGTGACAATTCTCTTAATGTTTTGAAATATCCATCCCGACCAAACTTCCTAACCAGAGATTGCGCCATTGTTTCCGGGATTGAAGTGAAGCTGGAATTTTCGATTTACTGTCTTATCCCGGGAAACAATGTTGCGAAACGCTTCCTCTCCGCTTCACCCCGCATCTCGCCAAAGCGCGTCGAACGCGGGGCCGCCGGACACGGTCATATTGCGCCAAACCCGAGCAAATCTTGATTATAGAGACTTCTTTCATGCGAATGCGTGTTGAAGGATATATCGATAAGTTGTATCAGATTCGATCATGATGCAACCACGCCATCCTTTGACCGACGCCGAACGGCTCGATTGGATCCGTCTCATTCGCACCGAGAATGTCGGTCCGATCACCTTTCATCGCTTGATCGAGCAATACGGCAACGCCGGCAAGGCGTTGGACAGGCTGCCGGAACTGGCGCGGCGGGGCGGGCGGACCAAGCCGCTGCGCATCGCCTCCAAGGCCGAGGCGGAACGGGAGATGCAGGCCAACCGCCATTTCGGGGCCCGGCTGCTGTGCACCTGCGAACCCGATTACCCGGAGCCGCTGGCCGCCGTCGACGACGCGCCGCCGGTGATCTCGGTCGCCGGGCATGCCCATCTGCTGCGCCGCCGCGCCGTCGCCATCGTCGGTGCCCGCAACGCCTCGCTGAACGGCAAGAAATTCGCCGAATCGCTGGCGCGCGAGCTTGGGGCGGCCGGGCTGCTGGTCGTCTCCGGCCTCGCCCGCGGCATCGACACCGCCGCCCACGCCGGTTCACTCGGAGGCGGGACCGCCGCGGTGCTGGCCGGCGGCGTCGACGTCGTCTACCCGCCGGAGAACGAGCAGCTTTACCGCGACATCGTGGCGCAAGGCGTGGTGGTGGCGGAAAGCGCCATCGGCATCCAGCCGCAGGCCCGCCATTTCCCCCGGCGCAACCGCCTGATCTCCGGACTGTCGCTCGGCGTGCTCGTGGTGGAGGCGGCACTGCGGTCCGGCTCGCTAATCACCGCGCGCATGGCTCTGGAGCAGGGACGGGAGGTGATGGCGGTTCCGGGCTCTCCGCTCGACCCGCGCTGCCACGGCACCAACAACCTGCTGCGCCAGGGCGCCACGCTGGTGGAGCGGGCCGACGACGTGCTGCGCGCCATCGAAAACCTGCGCCCGCCGACCTTGGCCGAACCGCAGCGCGACCTGTTCGGCGCCCCGGCGGGAGGGTCCGGAATCGCTGCCGAACCGGACGAATCCGACCTTGCCAGGGCGCGCGTCCTGGTGCTGGAAAACCTGGGGCCCTCGCCCGTCACCATTGACGAACTCGTCCGCGGGTGCCAATTGTCCGCTCCGGTGGTGCTGACCGTGGTTCTGGAACTTGAGCTTGCCGGCCGAGTCCAGCGTCTCCCCGGTCATCAGGTCTCTCTCGCCTGATCGGTACCGCCTTGGTTTGAGTGGGCATACGCGAAGGGCTGGTTTCTTGCCGGGCAGCAACGTCGTCATCGTCGAATCGCCGGCCAAGGCGAAGACCATCAACAAGTATCTGGGCGACGACTACACCGTCATCGCCAGCTTCGGCCATGTCCGCGACCTTCCGGCGCGCGACGGGTCGGTGCGCCCGGATGAAGACTTCGCGATGGAATGGGAACTGGGCGACCGCTCCAAGCGCCACATCGACGAGATCGCCAAGGCGGTGAAGTCGGCCGACCGCATCTATCTCGCAACCGATCCGGATCGCGAGGGGGAGGCCATCGCCTGGCACCTGTCGGAGCTGCTGCGCGAAAAGCATCTGTCCGACAACCGCGACGTCCAACGCGTCACCTTCAACGAAATCACCAAGTCGGCCGTCCAGACCGCCATGGCCAACCCGCGCGCCGTGTCGCAGGAGCTGGTCGACGCCTATCTAGCGCGCCGCGCCCTGGATTATCTGGTCGGCTTCACCCTGTCGCCGGTGCTGTGGCGCAAGCTGCCGGGCTCCAAGTCGGCCGGCCGCGTGCAGTCGGTGGCGCTGCGCCTGATCTGCGAGCGCGAGTCGGAGATCGAGGTCTTCAAGCCGCAGGAATATTGGTCGATCGCGGTCGGCTTCACCACGCCGGCGGGCTCCTCCTTCACCGCGTCGCTGACCCAGCTGGACGGGAAACGGCTCGACAAGTTCGGCCTGCCCAACCGCGAGGCCGCCGAGGCCGCGGTGGCGAAGATCCGCCCGCAGGCCTTCGCCGTGTCGCAGGTCGAGCGCAAGCAGAGTCGCCGCAACCCGTCGCCGCCCTTCACCACCTCGACCCTGCAGCAGGAGGCCTCGCGCAAGCTGGGCTTCGGCGCCACCCGCACCATGCGCACGGCGCAGAAGCTCTACGAGGGCATCGACATCGGCGGCGAGACGGTCGGTCTCATCACCTATATGCGAACCGACGGCGTCAGCCTATCGCAGGAGGCCATCGACGGCGCCCGCAGCCTGATCGGCACCCAGTACGGCGAGCGCTACGTCCCGGCCCAGCCGCGCGTCTACAAGACCGCCGCCAAGAACGCCCAGGAGGCCCACGAGGCCATCCGGCCGACCGACCTGCATCGCCGTCCTGAATCGGTGGCGTCCTATCTGGGACAGGACGAGCTGCGGCTCTATGAGCTGGTCTGGAAGCGCACGCTGGCGAGCCAGATGGAAAGCGCCGTGCTGGACCAGGTTGCGGTGGACATCGCCAGCCCGTCCAAGGACGTGGTCCTGCGCGCCACCGGCTCCATCGTCGTCTTCGACGGCTTCTTGAAGGTCTACCAGGAGGACCGCGACGACGCGGCCGAGGACGACCAGCAGGAACGCCGCCTGCCGGCGATGGACCAGGGCGACGAGCTTTCCCGTGGCGACATCGTCCCGGACCAGCATTTCACCCAGCCGCCGCCGCGCTATTCGGAGGCCAGCCTCGTCAAGAAGCTGGAGGAGCTGGGGATCGGCCGTCCATCGACCTACGCCTCGATCCTGCAGGTCCTGCAGGACCGCAATTACGTGCGGCTGGACAAGCGGCGCTTCATCCCCGAAGACCGCGGCCGGCTGGTCACCGCCTTCCTGGAGAATTTCTTCCACCGCTACGTGGAGTACAACTTCACGGCGGAGCTGGAGAACCAGCTCGACGAAATCTCCGACGGCAAGATCGACTGGAAGACCGTCCTGCGCGATTTCTGGACCGCCTTCGACGTGGCGGTGACCGGCACCAAGGACCTGACGATCACCCAGGTCCTGACCACGCTCGACAATGAGCTGGGTGCCCATTTCTTCCCGGCCGCCACCGAGGACGGCCATGACCCGCGCGTCTGCCCGGTCTGCCGCGAGGGCCGGCTGGGGCTGAAGCTGGGCAAGATGGGCGCCTTCATCGGCTGCTCGCGTTATCCGGAATGCCGCTACACCCGGCCGCTGGCCGTCGCCAACGACGAGAACGGCGAGGCGCAGGAAGGCCCGCGCGAGCTGGGCAACGACCCGGAGACCGGCCTGCCGGTGACGGTGCGCCGCGGTCCCTACGGCGCCTATATCCAGCTCGGCCCGGTTCCGGCCGCCGCGGGAGCCCCTCCGGAGGAGCCGGCGGCCGAGGAACCGGCGACCGACGGCAAGAAGCCCAAGGCGAAGAAAAAGAAGAAGGACGAGGCTCCGAAGCCCAAGCGCGTGTCGCTGCCCAAGGGCATGGCCGCGGCCGACGTCGACCTCGATACCGCACTGAAGCTGCTGGCGCTGCCGCGGGCCATCGGCAACCACCCGGAAACGGGGGAAGAGATCAGCGCCGGCATCGGCCGCTTCGGGCCCTACCTGAAGCATGGCAGCGTCTACAAGTCGCTGACGCCCGACGACGACGTGCTGACCATCGGCATCAACCGCGCGGTCGACCTGCTGGCCGGCGCGGCCAAGAAGGCGTCGGCTCCGGCCAAGGCCCTGGGTGACCATCCCAAGACCGGCAAGCCGATCACCATGGGCTCCGGCCGTTTCGGACCCTATGTGAAGCATGCCAGCGTCTATGCCTCGATCCCGAAGGGGACCGAGCCGGACAGCGTCACGCTGGAGCAGGCGCTGGAACTGATCGACGCCAAGGTCGCCAAGGACGCCGCCAAGAAGGGCAAGGCTCCGAAGGACGCCGAACCGGCCAAGGCCGAGGGTGCGGAAACGGAGAAGCCCGCCAAGGCGAAGGCTCCAGCGAAGACTGCGGCGAAAAAGCCGGCCGCCAAGAAGGCGACCAAGGCCAAGGCCGCTGCCGAGGCGCCGGCGGAAACCGCCGCCCCGAAGAAGAAGACCGCCAAGGCGTCATAAATCTTCTTTCACGCCTTTCTTCGGATCTCCCTCTCCCCCCTGGGGAGAGGAGGATTTCGCACGACTTTCGCCAATATTTCCTACTAAAATAATAGATTTTTATGCCCTTCCAACAAAATTTCCCGTTGAATTCCCCCGCTGGCTGTCGTCTCATTCCTTTCGGCCAGCAGGTTCCCCGTGTTGCCCGCAGGCCCGGCGCGTTAAGCTGCCGGCGGTGCACAACCGAAGAAGCACGGGAGGACAACGACCATGAGCGCCGCGGTTTCCACACATGACCCCCATGCCCCGCAGGATGCCCCGCTGGTCCTGCGCGAAGACCGCGACGGGGTCGCCACGCTGACGCTGAACCGGCCGAAGGCGCGCAACGCGCTGTCGGTCGGGCTGATGGCGGCGCTGCAGGACGCGCTGGACGCCATCCATGAGGACCGGTCCGTGCGCGCGGTGGTGCTGGCCGGGGCCGGCGGCGCCTTCTGCGCCGGGCACGACCTGAAGGAGATGCGGGCTGCCCCCTCGCGCGCGCTCTACGAGGCACTGTTCACCCAGTGCTCCCGCCTGATGCTGACGATCAACCGCATCCGCCAGCCGGTGATCGCCAAGGTGCGTGGCGTCGCGACGGCCGCCGGCTGCCAGCTGGTTGCCACCTGCGACCTCGCCTATTGCGAGGAGGGGGCGCGGTTCGCCACGCCGGGTGTGAACATCGGCCTGTTCTGCTCGACGCCGATGGTGGCGTTGACCCGCGCGGTCGGGCGCAAGGCGGCGATGGAAATGCTGCTGCTCGGCGACCTGATCGATGCGGAGGAGGCGGAGCGCATCGGCCTCGTCAACCGCGCGGTGCCCGCCGAGCAGCTGGACGAGGTGGTGGACGGCGTCGCCGCCAGGATCGCCTCGAAGTCGCCGCTGACGCTCGCCATCGGCAAGGAGGCCTTCTACCACCAGATCGAGCTGGATGCGGAAAGCGCCTATGCCTATGCCGCCAAGGTGATGACCGAGAACATGATGGCGCAGGACGCAGCCGAAGGCATCGACGCTTTCCTCGGCAAGCGCACGCCGGTGTGGTGCGGGCGATGAGCGATCTCAAGATAAGCGATCCCAAGACGGACGATCCCAAGACGGGCGGGCAGAAGATCACGGAGCCTGCCGACTACACGGATGCCTTCCTGCACGGCGTCCTGGAGACCGTGAAGAGCATCGCCGTGGTGGGGGCCAGCGCCGATCCGGTGAAGGCCAGCTTCTTCGTGATGAAGTACCTGCGCGACAAGGGCTATCGCGTCATCCCGGTCAACCCGAAGATGGCCGGCCAGACCATCCTGGGGTTGACCGTCCATGCCAGCCTGAAGGATTTGCCGGAGCCGCCGGACATGGTCGACGTCTTCCGCAACTCCGCCGCCGCCGGTGGGGTGACGGACGAGGCGATCGCCGCCGGGGCGAAGGTGGTGTGGATGCAGCTCGGCGTCCGCAACGACGAGGCGGCGGTTCGGGCCCAGACCGCCGGGCTGACGGTGGTGATGGACCGCTGCCCGAAGATGGAAATCCAGCGCCTGTTCGGCGAGATCGGCCGGATCGGGGTCAATTCCAATGTGCTGATGACGCGCCGCAGGGCGCCGACGAAATCGTTCAAAAAGCTGATCTGAAAAATGGGGGATTCACACAGATGACTGAGCAGAAAAGCTTCGGCTTCGAGACCCGCGCCATCCATGCCGGCGCCGCGCCCGACCCGGCGACCGGCGCCCGGCAGACGCCGATCTATCAGACCACCAGCTTCGTCTTCGAGGATGTCGACGACGCCGCCTCGCTGTTCAACCTGCAGAAGGTCGGCTTCATCTATTCCCGCCTGACCAACCCGACGGTGGCGGTGCTGGAAGAGCGGCTGGCGAACCTGGAAGGCGGTGCCGGCGCCACCGCGACCTCGTCCGGGCATGCCGCCCAGTTGCTGGCCCTGTTCCCGCTGATGGCGCCCGGCGACCACATCGTCGCATCGACGAAGCTCTACGGCGGCTCGCTCAACCAACTCGGCATCAGCTTTCCGCGCGCCTTCGGCTGGCAGCCCAGCTTCGTCGACACCGACAGCGTCGAGACCGTCAAGGCGGCGCTGACCGAAAAGACCAAGGCGATCTTCGTCGAGAGCCTCGCCAACCCCGGCGGCGTGGTGACCGACATCGAGGCCATCGCGAAGATCGCCGACGAGGCCGGCATCCCGCTGATCGTCGACAACACGCTGGCCACCCCCTACCTGATCAACCCGATCCAGTGGGGCGCCACGCTGGTGGTGCATTCCACCACCAAGTTCCTGTCCGGCAACGGCACCTCGGTCGGCGGCGTGGTGGTGGACAGCGGCAAGTTCGACTGGAGCAAGTCCGGCAAGTTCCCTGCGCTGAGCGAGCCCGATCCCGGCTATCACGGCCTGCGCTTCCACGAGACCTTCGGCCATCTCGCCTTCACCATCCACGGCCATGCCGTGGGCTTGCGCGACCTGGGGCCGAGCCAGGCGCCGATGAATGCCTTCCTGACGCTGAACGGCATCGAGACGCTGCCGTTGCGCATGCAGCGCCATGCCGACAGCGCCCTGAAGGTGGCGCAGTTCCTGGAGAGCCATCCGGCGGTCAGCTGGGTCAGCTATGCCGGGCTCGACTCTTCCAAGTATCGCGCGCTGGCCGAAAAGTACCTGCCGCGCGGTGCCGGTGCGGTGCTGACCTTCGGCGTCAAGGGCGGCTTCGAGGCCGGCGTGAAGGTGGTGGAGAGCGTCGAGCTGTTCAGCCACCTCGCCAACATCGGCGATGCCCGGTCGCTGATCATCCACCCGTCCTCGACGACCCACCGCCAGCTCTCGGCGGAAGCCCAGGCATCGGCCGGTGCCGGTCCCGACGTGATCCGCCTGTCGATCGGGCTGGAAACGCCGGAGGACATCATCGCCGACCTCGATCAGGCGCTGACGAAGACGCTGGGGTAAGAATCCGGTCGGGACCGCACCGGCATGGCCGGTGCGGTCCCAAAGTGGAAACCAGCGCCGTAATGACATTGTCATTGCGCTGTGGCAGGCTATCTCTCTAACCGGAGGTAGCCGCCATGCAGCCTGTCAAACCATCACAAGAGAAGTCCCGGCGCGAGACGCTGAACATCCGCATCCGGCCGGAAGAGCGCAGCCTGATCGACCGGGCCGCCCAGACGCAAGGCAAGAACCGCACCGACTTCATCCTGGAAGCTGCCCGCCGCGCCGCCGAGGATGCCCTGCTCGATCGCGCGATCATCGCAGCCAGCCCGGAAGCCTACGCCGAGTTCCTCACACGTCTCGATGCTTCGCCTAAGCCGAACGAGCGGTTGCGCCGGACCCTGCGGACACCCGCCCCCTGGGACGGCGAATGACGCTGTCCGCGCCGGAGCTGCTCGCACCTCACCATCGTATCGACCTGTTCGAGTCCGGCACGCCATCGCTGGACAACTGGCTGAAGCGCCGAGCCATGGCAAATCAGGCCAGCGGCGCGTCGCGGACCTTCATCGCCTGTGCGGGCGGGGAGATTGCCGGCTATTACGCGCTGGCATCAGGCGCGGTGCTGGTCGCCGAGGCACCGGGACGCTTTCGCCGCAACATGCCCGACCCGATCCCGGTGGTGGTGCTGGCGCGGCTTGCCGTTGCCCGGACATGGCAAGGTCACGGCCTTGGCCGGGCACTGTTCCGCGACGCTGCCCTGCGGGTCGTGCAGGCAGCCGACCTGATCGGCGTGCGCGGGCTGATCGTCCATGCGCTGTCGGAAGAGGCAAAGGGTTTCTACCTTCGCCTCGGCCTCGACCCGTCGCCGATGGACCCGATGATGCTGATGGTCACGTTGACCGATTTGCGGAACAATCTGTAAAACGTCTCACTCCGCCGCCGGCAGGGGCTCCGCCACCATTTCAGCCTTGCGGCGGTCGTCGGGCAGCAGCAGGGCGGCGGCGAAGGCCAGGGCGGCCAGCGCCGACAGGGTCAGGTAGAGCATGGTGAATTCGCCGGTGCGCTCGTAGATCCAGGCAACCAGCTGCACCGCCAGCGGGCCGGCGCCGAAGGACAGGATGTATTTGGCGCCGAAGGCCAATCCGCGATGCTTGTCCGGGGTGTAGCGGGCCAGCAGCATGTTCTCCGCCGGGATCTGCGTCTGCGAGGCGATGACCACGAAGGCGGCGGCGGCGACCAGCGGCAGCTCGGCCAGCACGGCGACAGCCGCCATCAGCGGGATCTGGGCCAGCAGGCAGAGCATGTAGACCCGCTTCAGCGAATGGCGGTCGGCCAGCACGCCGCCGATCATCTGCGGCAGGGCGGAGATCAGGTAGACCGCGGTGACCAGCCCGCCGACCCCCAGCGTGCCGCTGCCGAGCCAGCCGCCCAGCCGCGCCTCGAACAGCTTGGGCAGCACGATCTGCATGGCGTTGAAGATCAGCCCGGCGCAGACCATGGTCAGCGACAGCACGAAGAAGGCGCGCACCACGTCGCCGCGGGACGGCTTGGGCTGCGGCTTCACGTCGGCATGACGGTCCTGGACGATGCCGGTCATCATCAGCAGGGCCAGGGCGATGCCCAGCACAAGGCAAAGAACGCCGGGGATGATGAAGGCCATGCGCCAGTTCAGCCATTGCGTCAGGCTGCCGGCGACCACCGCGGCGGTGGCGACGCCGAAGGTGCCGAACAGGCCGAGCCAGCCCATCGCCTTGCCGCGGTTCTCGGCGTTCGCCATCATCCAGGCCATGCCGACCGGGTGGTAGATCGATGCCCCCAGCCCCAGCAGGGCCAGCGACCACATCAGCATCTCCGGCCCGTCCGACAGCCCGGCCAGCACCGCTCCGCCGCCGGTCATCAGGTAGAAGACGGCGATCATGCCGGCCGAACTCCAGCGGTCGCCCAGCCAGCCGGCCAGCGGCGCCCCGAGCCCGATCATGAAGGCCCCCAGCGTCCACAGCCGGATCAGCTCGTCATAGGAGAGCTTCCATTCCGTCTCCAGCGCCAGCACGATGGTCAGGAACAGCGCCGAGACGATGTGCATCAGCGAATGCCCGACCCAGGCGAAGCCGACGGACAGCCGGGCCGAGACGGGCGACGGCAAAGCGGCGCCAGCGGAAGGATGACTCATCGAACGTCTCCGGCCCCGGACCCATCCGGGCGGGGGACTGTTTTGCAGGCAAGCGAAATGCAAGGCTGGCACGGGAGGGTTGAGCCGTCCAATGCACCCGTCTCATGGCGGGCATGCCCCCGAGCCCCACCCCGGTCATCTTGCCTCAGTCGTCCCGGGGACCCGCACGTCGTCCCTGCTTCACCTCCGACCGCTTGGCCTTGCCCTCCAGCCGCCGCTGCTTGGAACCGAAGGTCGGCTTGGTCGGGCGGCGGGGCGGCGGCGGCGGAGCGGCGGCTTCGCGGATCAGGTCGATCAGGCGCTCGCGGGCGTCTTCGCGGTTGCGTATCTGCGAACGGTAGCGGTCGGCCACCAGGATCAGCACGCCGTTCAGGGTCAGGCGGGAACCGGCAAGCCGTTCCAGCCGATAGCGGACCGGGTCGGGCAAATTGGGAGAGCGGCGCACGTCGAAGCGCAGCTGCACCGCCGTCTCGGTCTTGTTGACGTGCTGGCCGCCGGGGCCGGAGGCGCGGATGAACTCCTCCTGCAACTCGTTTTCGTCCAGGCTGATGCGGGGGGTGACCCGGATCATGCCGGGGTCTCCGCCGGCCCCGCCGACGGCGCTTCCAGCGGATGGCGGGCGCGGAAGGCGCGGGCCAGCGCGGCGAAGCCGGCGACGTCGATCTCCTCCGCCCGCGCGGTCGGGGCGATGCCGGTCTCCTCCAGCAGCGCTTCGGCACTGCCCAGCGATTTCAGGCTCTGGCGCAGCATCTTGCGGCGCTGGCCGAAGGCGGCGGCGGTGACCTGCTCCAGCGCGCGCCAGTCCGCCGATTCCGGGTCGGCCCGCGCGGTCAGGTGGACCACCGTCGATTCGACCTTCGGTGGCGGGGTAAAGGCGCGCGGCGGCAGATTGAACAAGACGCGGGCGTCGGAGCGCCACTGGGTGATGACCGACAGCCGGCCATAGGCCTTGCTGCCCGGCTTCGCCACCAGCCGGTCGGCGACCTCCTTCTGGAACATCAGCGTCAGGCTGACATAGGCGTCGATTCGCGCCAACCATCCCAGCAGAAGCGGCGTCGCCACGTTGTAGGGAAGATTGGCGACGATGGCGCGCGGAGCCGGGGCCAGGTCCTCCGGATCGACCGTCAGGGCGTCGGCCTCGACGATGGACAGGCGGCCCTGGGAGGCCTGGACGACGTCCTGCAGCGCCTCGATGAAGCGGCGGTCGCGTTCGATGGCGACGACCTTCACCGCATTGGTCGCGAGAAGCGCGCGGGTCAGGCCGCCGGGGCCGGGGCCGACCTCGATGGCGGTGGTGCCGGCCGGCAAATTGGCCGAGCGCGCGATCCGCCCCGTCAGGTTCAGGTCGAGCAGGAAGTTCTGCCCCAGCGACTTGCGCGCCTCCAGCCCGAAACGCGCGATCACGTCGCGCAGCGGCGGCAGGGCATGCGGGTCGAACGGGACGGAGGCGGGGGTCGGGTCGGTCATTCCCGACTTATAGGCATCCCCCGCCCGCTTCACCAGACGGCAGTTCACCCAGGACGGCAATTTGCCTTCGGCCGCTACAGCAGGCGGCGCAGCAGCACGACGGCGACGACACCGGCCACGACGGCGACCACCATCGGCACGCGGCGGGCGATCAGGCAGACGAAGGCGGCGGCCAGCGCATCGGACGGGCGCGACAGGGCGGCCGGCGCGACCAGCGCCACCAGCACGGCCCCCGGCGTGGCCTCCAGCGCCGCATTCGCCGCCGGGCCGAGCCGCACCCGCGCGATCAGCCACGGCCCGCCGATCCGCGTCATCCAGGTGACCAGCGCCCCGCCCAGCACGACGGCGAAGAGGTCCCAATCCAGCCTCAGCGCTTCAAGCATCGGATGCCCTTTCCTTTCCCTGCCCCCTTCCCTGCCATCCCGCGACCGCCCCGCCCGCCAGCGCGCCGGCCAGGATGTGCCAGGTTCCGCCAGGCGACAGCGCATGGACGGCGAGCGCCGCGGCGGCGCTCGCCAGCCAGGGCGGCAGCGAGCCGACTCCACGCCAGAAGCCGGCCAGCAGGCAGAGGAAGACGGCGATGAAGGTGAAATCCAGCCCCCAGGCGGCGGGGTCGGCGATCAGCGCGCCGGCCAGCGTCCCGGCCACGGTGCTGGCGAGCCATGCCAGATAGAGCGTCAGCCCCACCCCGTACCAGTAGGCCAGCGTCAACCCCGGCCCGCGGCGCAGCGACAGCGCCCATTGCTCGTCGGTCATGAAGAACAGCGCCAGCCCGGCCCGCGCCGCAGGCACGCCGCGGAAACGCGGCGCCAGCGTCGCCCCCATCAGCAGATGGCGCAGATTGACCAGCAGGATGGCGCCGACCACCGCCAGCCCGGCGCTGCCCTTGCCCAGCAGTTCGACCGCCACGAACTGGGAGCTGCCGGCGAAGACCAGAGCGCTCATCAGCCCCATGTCGATCGCCGACAGCCCGGCCTTGGCGGCAAGGCTGCCGAGAAGGAAGCCGAAGGGGATGGCGCCCGCCACGATGGGCAGGGCATGGACGGTCCCCAGCGCGAATTCCTGCCCCGGGGATTTGGGAGGGGATGCCGGTATGGTCATGCTGTCTGTGCTCATGGCCGAGACGCTAGGCGACCGCCGCCGCGACGTCTTGGACGGGATTGCTGCCGCGCCGGTACTGGCCGGGGGAGACGCCGACCCGTCCCTTGAACACCCGGTTGAAATGCGCCTGATCGCAGAAGCCGCAGGCCAGCGCCACCTCCGCCAATGGCAGAGGCCCGGCAAGCAGCCGCTTGGCCTGGGCGACGCGCCGGTCGGTCAGGTAGCCGTGCGGGGTCGTTCCCACCGCCGCACGGAAGACGCGCAGCAGATGGAAGCGGCTGAGTCCCGCCGCCTCCGCCAGATCGGCCAGTTCGACCGGACTGTCGAGATGGCTGTCGAGATACTCCCGCGCATGACGGACCGCCGCCGGTTCCTGCCCCGGCTTGCGCAGACGCGCCGTCAGGTCGCCGTGGCGCAGCGCCAGCGCGGTGAAGGCCCGTAATGCGTCGGTGTCCACGCGCAACGGTTCGCGGTACGGTCCTTCGAGCCCGTGGTGAAGGCCGCGCAAGGCTTGGAACATCTCCGGGTCGTCCAGTTCCATCGCGGAGAAATGCGGCACGACGGGCCGCCCCAGCGCATCGACCATCGCCTGTTCGAACAGAGCCACCGGGGGGTAGAACATGCGGTAGGCATAGCCGTCCGCAGCCGGCCGGCCGTCATGCAGAACCTCCGGATCGAGCACCACCACCTGCCCCGCCTGCGCCACCCGCTCGGTGCCGCGGCAGCGGTACAGCTCGGTCCCGGCGGTGATGACGCCGACCACATAGGTCTCGTGCGTGTGGGGTGCATAGCTGTGGCGCTGGAAGCGGGCGTTCAGGCATTCCATGCCGTCGAAGCGCATTTCGCGCCACAGCCGCGCGAAGTCGCCGCCACCGGCCGGCGTCTGCGACAATGAGGGATCGAGGGCGGATTGCTGGTCCATGCCGCAGTCTAACAGGGCGGCGCGCCGGACGTCTTGGACAGGATTGCGGCCTATCCCACGCGCCGGCCGACGGCATGCTCCGCCGGATCGCCGGGATGGCCGGGGAACGGAAGGCCGTGACCGGGCTGGTGGCTGTCATGGACCAGACAGGCTCCGGCGATCAGCGGCCAGAGATGCGAGCGGAGAAAGCGCTGGTCCTGCCAGCGATCGGCCTCCGCCGCGGCGAAGCGTTCGATCAGCGGCTCCAGCGGCGGCAGCAGGCCGGCGGTCCCGCCCCACATGCCGGCCAGCATCAGCTCGCCGTGCAATGGGTGGTCGCGCATGACGTGGAAGGGCGTGCCCGAGGCGATCCACGCCTCCACCGCCGCCCGTTCGCGCGGACCGACCCGCGAATCGCAGTCGCGGCAGACGAAGCGGCGGACGGTGGGATCGTCGGAGGCCAGGAAACGCCAGTAGAGCCCGGTCACCGGGCCGCTGCCGGACGGCATGGCGACCAGTTCCACCCCCAGCGCATCCAGCTCGGCCAGCAGGTCCGGCGGCAGGCTGTCGTCATGGTAAATCCGGCAGGTCCAGCCGGGATAGACCGACGGCACCAGCCGGGCGTTCTCCACCGCGCCGCGGCGGTAGATTTCGGCCGTCCCCCACAGGCTGAAGGCGACGACATCATGGATGCGGCCTTCGGGAGCGGCCGGGCGGGCGCGCAGCGGCGGCAGGGCGAGCGCCGCCCCCTCCTGCGCGGCGATCCGCGCCTTGAGCGTGAGAAGCCCGTCGATCTGCGCCAACGACTCCGCTTCCCGGTAGGACTGGAACAGGACGATGGCCAGGTTCTCGCGCGCGTCGAGAAAGTCGGGCGCCAGCGCGACGGCCCGGCCCAGCAGCGCCGCCGCCTGCTCCAGCGCGGCGAGGTCGAGACCGCCCGCCTGCCGGGTCAGGATGCCGAGGTTGAAGAGCGCGCCCACATGATCCGGCTGCAGCGCCAAGGCCTGCCGATAGCGGGCAAGCGCATCACCCGGCCGGCCGGCACGGGACCAGGCGTTGCCGAGCTGGAACAGCCGTTCCGCCGTCGGCGGCTCCAGCACCGGCAGGCGCGACAGGTCGGTGATCGCCGCCTCCGCCCGCCGCTGCTCCAGGTGATGCAGACCACGCAGTTCCAGCAGCAGGGCCAGACGCCCCCGGCTCTGCCCATCCCGTGGGTCCAGCGTCAGCGCCCGGCCCAGCGCCTCGATGGCGGCATCGGTATCGCCCAGCATCTGCGTCGCGACGGCGAGCAGGGCCGGAACCGCCGGGTCGTCCGGCCGCAGGACGATGGCGCGGCGCTGGCAGGCCGCAGCCTCCGCCGGGTGCCCGAGCGCCTGATGCAGCTTGCCGAGGTCGCGGTGGTACTCGGCCATGTCGGGCCGGCCATGCACCGCCGCGACGATGCGCGGCACCGCCTCGTCCAAGCGGCCGGCCTGGGCCAGCAGCATGCCCAGCAGATGGGCCGCGGCATGGGTTCCGGGAGCGGCGTCGAGGATGCGGCCATAGAGGATCTCCGCCTCCCGCAGCCGCCCGGCGCCGTGATGGCCGGCGGCAACCCGCAAGGCTTCCTGAATCGAGGCCATGACACCCCCCAAAACACATCACGGGCAAGGAGAGGCGAAGAGCGCGTCGACGCCGCCATGCGGAGGCGGCCATGAGAGACGGCCATGCGGGACGGCCGCCTACTCCTCTTCCCCGTCGCCGAGCAGATAGTCGATGTCGCCGCCATCCAGCGCGCTGACCAGCCCCTTGCCCTCGATGGTGGCGTCGGACAGGCTGCCCTTGCGGCGCTGGAGGTCGAGGATGCGTTCCTCCACCGTGTTGGCGGCGATCAGCTTGTAGACGAAGACCGGCTTGTCCTGGCCGATGCGGTAGGCGCGGTCGGTCGCCTGATCCTCGGCGGCCGGGTTCCACCAGGGATCGTAGTGGATCACCGTGTCGGCGGCGGTCAGGTTCAGTCCGCGGCCGCCGGCCTTCAGGCTGACGAGGAAGACCGGAACCTCGCGGTTCTGGAAGCGGTTGACCGGCTCGGCACGGTCCAGCGTGCGGCCGGTCAGCTCGACATAGGGGATGGCGGCCTTCTCCAGCTCCAGCTTGATCAGGTCGAGCATGGTGGTGAACTGCGAGAAGATCAGGATGCGCCGGCCTTCCGGCACCATCTCCTTCACCATCTCGGTCAGGGCGTTCAGCTTGGCGCTCGGCCGCGCCTTGCCGCCGAGCGCGGCGATCGATTTCAGCAGGCGCGGATCGCAGCAGACCTGGCGCAGCTTCAGCAGCGCGTCGATCACCGCGATGGTGTTCTGGCCCAGCCCCTTGCCGCTGGCGGCCAGCGCCGCGCGCACCGTCTCGTTCACCGACAGGCGGATGGTCTCGTAGAGGTCGCGCTGGTCGCGCTCCAGGTCGATGCGCACCACCACCTCGGTCTTCGGCGGCAGCTCCTTCGCCACCGCCTCCTTGGTGCGGCGGAGCAGGAAGGGGCGGATGCGGCGCATCAGCAGGTTGGCGCGGGTGTTGTCGCCGCGCTTCTCGATCGGCACGCGGTAGCGCTTGCCGAAATCCTTGCGGTCGCCCAGCAGGCCCGGCATCAGGAAGGCGAACTGGCTCCACAGCTCGCCCAGATTGTTCTCCACCGGCGTGCCGGACAGGCAAAGCCGGTGCCGCGCCGGCAACGCCGCCACCGCGCGGGTCGCCTTGCCGTCGGGATTCTTGATCGCCTGCGCCTCGTCCAGCACGATCATGTGCCAGGTCAGGCGTTTCAGCAGGTCGACGTCGCGCGCCACCACGCCATAGGTGGTGACGACGATGTGGGCGCGGTCGATCTCCGACAGCTTGCCGTGGCGGTCGACGCCGTGCAGAACCACCACCCGCAGATGCGGGGTGAAGCGTTCCGATTCCGCCACCCAGTTGGGCACGAGGCTGGTCGGCACCACCACCATGCAGGGCTCGGTCAGCCGGCCCTCATGCTCCTCCATGGCGATGTGGGCCAGCGTCTGCGCGGTCTTGCCCAGCCCCATGTCGTCGGCGAGGATGCCGGCGACGCTGTTGGCGCGCAGGCTCTGCATCCAGGCGAGGCCGGCACGCTGATAGTCGCGCAACTCGCCCCTGAAGCCCGGCGGCGGGGTCATGTCGCCCGGCATCTCGTCGGCGCGCAGGCGCTGGAGATAGCCGTCGATCTGCGCCGTCTCGTCGCCGCGCCGGGCGATCAGGTCGTCGATGTCCAGCAGCGAGTCGGCTTCGGCCAGCGGCACCTTCAGCCGGTCGCCGCTGCTGCGCCCGCTGTCCAGCATGGCTTCGAGCACGCTCAGCAGCCGCTCGATGCGCTCGGCCGGCAGGGCCAGCACGTTGCCGTCGTCGAGGACGATGTGGGCGCGGCCGTCGATGATGCGGGTGGTCGACAGGCCGCCCTTCTCGACCAGACGGGCGAGGATGGGCAGCAGCGGTTGGCGCTCGCCGTCGATCTCGACGCCGACATCCAGGTCGAACCAGCCGTCGCCGGCATCGCGGACCGCCACCTCGACCTCGGCGCCCGGCGCGATCACCTTGGTGCCGAAATCGGCGCCGACCTCCATGATCCAGCCGGCCTTGGTCAGGGCGGGGACCTCGTTGGTCAGGAAATGCTGCCAGCGCTCCTCGACGTCGCGGCCGGTCAGCCAATGGACGCGCGAGCCGCGGGCGTTCAGCGCGCCCTTCGGCGGCTCGATCCGCGCCTGGGCGAAGCCGAGGCCGGACAGCCGGTCCAGCGCCGCCTGCTCGTCGGGCTTGTCGCGGCGGACGAAGGTGACGTCGCCGAAATCATCCTCGTAGCGGGCGAACTGGCGCTGGTCGTCGGGCTCGATCTCCACCGCGTTGCCGGGTTCGCCATAGTCGAAGGACAGGCGCAGCACATCGACCAGCCCGTCGGCCGGCGTCACCACGCGGCCGAGACGCGCAATGATGCGGGGCGACCGCTCGACGATGGCCGCGGCGTCGGCCGCCCCGCTGCGCACACCGGGAATGCCGGTGTCGCGGAAGCCGGGCGTCGAGAGGGACGGCGGCGGGGCAATGCGCGGCATGGACGCCGGCCCTGGTTTCACGGGGCTACCGCGCGAGGGGCCGAACAGACGCGACGGGGTCGCTTTCGACGGCACCGGCGGCGGAGCGGGCGGCACCGGCTTGGCCTTCGGCACCTCGACCACCTGGAGATCGACCGGGAAGACGGTGCCGCTGGCGCTGTCGACGCACCAATAGGACTGGCCCTTCACCAGCACGCTGCGTTCGGGCAGGCCGGTCGGGCGCAGCTTGCGGGTGGCGGGATCGCGGAAGGTGCGGACGGTGCGGCCCGGCCCCTCGGCCAGCGGCGTCCCGTCGCGCCAGCGCAGGCGCCCGGTGGAGAGCAGGCGGTGCAACAGACGGTCCACCGCCTCTCCCCGGCTCTTGGCAATCGGGGTGCGTTCGGTGCCGCCGCCGCCGAGCAGCCGGGCGATGGCGCGGTCGGCGTCGCCGTCCAGCGAGCGCGGCGCCTTCGCCAGAACGTCGCGCGGGGTGGCGGGACTGCCGTCGGCGGCCCCGTCCGTCTCGAATTCCGCCAGGATGTAGCAGGCGATGTCGCCCTGCCCCGGTTCCAGCGTCCAACGCAGGCTGCGCACCGGCTCGGGCTTCGGTACCGCAGCAGAGGGCTGGGACGGGGGAGGCGATACGCCGCGGACCGGTGACGGCACGGGCGGATGGACCAGCGCCAACGGGGGCTTGGCGGCGGGCTTCGGGGCTTGAGGCGCTGGAGGTGGAAGAAGCGCGGCCGGTGCCGGCGGAGGGGGCGGCGGTGCCAGGGGCGCCTTGACGTCGGCCACGTCGAACAGCGAGGCCCGGCGCCACTCCGGCCGGCTTTCCAGCGCCAGCATCGCCGCCGCCGCCATATGGGCGCAGGCATTGCGACCACAGGAACAGGTGCGGTCGAGCACGATGCTGCGCTTGCCCTGCACCGGTGTCACCGTAACCGACAGCCGGCGGCCGAGGTCGCTGACCTCCGCCTCGATCCGGTCGCCGCCGGGGGGACCCAGCGTGACGGCACCCGTCATCATCAGCGTGCGACCGCGCTGCAGCGTCTTGGCATCGAAGACGCGCGTCAGGTCGTCCTGACCGAAGGGGATGGCGGCGCCACCCGAGGACGGGCCACGCGGCAAGGCATCGAAGAGCGACATGCGGTGCGGGAGGGACCAGGCCAGTACGGGACGGAAGGGAACGGAACGGAAACGGGGCGTCGGTATAGAAGCTTGCGTGACGCGACGCAAGCCTTGGCTTGAGCACAGGCGCGAACGGCGCCGCAGCGGCGGAACCGCGATCGGCGAAACCGCGCGCGGCCGTCCGTCATAACACAGGATGCCGCCGGCTTCACCCCAGTTGGTGAGTTATCCTCGGTTGCCCGGAAACATCCGGCCGGCCAGTTCGCACAAGCCCGCCCCGCTGCCGAGCTGATGAGCCGCCCAGCGGATCGTTCCCTCGACGAAGGACGGATCGCCGGCATGGACCAGCAGGACCAGCCCCAGCGCCATCGCTCCCGCCAACCAGGGCGACGGCCGCAGGCGCGGTGCGCCGTCCTTGCGGCTGCTCCACACAAACAGCAGGGCCGACAGGCCGCCGATCATCAGCCCCGCCACCACCTCCGCCCCGGAATGGGCCGAAACGGCTACCCGCGAGGCGCCGATGGCCAGGACCAGCACCACCGCCACCAGCGGCAGCCCGATCCGGAGCCAGCGGGAGTCCGCACCGCGCGCGGCAAGCGCCGACACCGACCCATAGAAGACGGCGGAAAAAGCGGCATGGCCGCTGGGGCTGATGAAACGGTCGCCGGCGAACAGCGACGGGAACAGCGGAAAATCCGGCAGGCCGCAGCCATGCCCCACCAGCTTCAGCACCACCATGGCACCGAGACAGAGCGACAGGGCCAGCAGCCAGCGCAACGCCAGCGGCGCCGAGTGATGCCGCCACAGCGCCGTCGCATAGAGGGCGGAAAGCGGAACGAGAAGGCTGCTGCTGCCCAGATGGGTGATGGCGCCGCTGGCTGTGGCGAGCATCGGGTCCCCATGGATGCCGGTGGAAGGAACGGTTTTGGCAGATGGTGCGGCGCAGCACGGACGGCAAGGGGATAGGGATGGGCAGTCGGCCGCCCGGCCCCTATCCTTCCAGCTGGTCGGCGCGGGCGTCGGCCATGACGCAGTTGCGTCCCAACCGCTTGGCCTCGTACAGCGCCTCGTCGGCGCGGCGGATCAGCCCCTCGGCGGTATCACCGAGCCGCCCGCCGATCGAGATGCCGATCGAGACCGTCACGTTGATCTCGCCGCAGCCGGCCGACACGGCGAAAGGGGTGTCGGCAATGCGCGAGCGCAGCCGTTCGGCGACGATCAATGCCGCTTCCCCGTCGGTGTCCGGCAGGATGACGATGAACTCCTCGCCGCCCAGGCGGGCGACGAGGTCGAAGGTGCGCAGGTTGCGGCTGGCGCGGGCGGAAACCTCGCGCAGGACCTCGTCGCCGATGGCGTGGCCGTAGCTGTCGTTGACCACCTTGAAATGGTCGATGTCGAACATCAGCACCGACACCGGCTTGTGGCTGTCGATCGCGCGTTCCAGCAGCCGGGGCAGATGGGCGTTGACGTAGCGGCGGTTGAAGACGCCGGTCAGGCTGTCGGTCAGCGCCATCGACAGGCTCTGCTCGTAGTTGGAGCGCAGCCGTTCCTGATAGCGCTTGCGCCGGATCTGCGTGCGGGCCCGGGCCAGCAGTTCGTTCCGGTCGACCGGCTTGATGACGTAATCGTTGGCGCCGAGTTCCAGCCCCTTCGCCACCTGGCCCAGATCGCCCTCGTCCGCCATCAGCAGGATCGGCACCTGCCGCGTGCGTTCGTGGGAGCGGAGCTGCGAGCAGAGCCGCAGCCCATCCTCGTTCAGCAGGGTCAGGCTGACCACCACCAGATCGAGCGGTCCGCCCAGCGCGCGCTCCAGCGCCTTGGCGCAGGTGTCGGCCGACATCACCGTGTTGTGGTCGCGCTGGAGCGTCTCCGTCACCTTGTCGAGGTCGAGAGCGGAGTCCTCCAGCACCAGCACGCTGGCGCGCTCGAAGGACTCGCTCAGCATGGTGCCGCTGCGCTCGATGACGCCGAACTGCCCCGACGTGCTTTCGCGCAGCCGCCATTCGTCCATCATCATCTTCAGTCGCACCAGCGAGCGCACGCGCGCGAACAGCGCGATGTCGTTCACCGGCTTGGTCAGGAAATCGTCGGCCCCGGCCTCCAGCCCGCGGACGCGGTCGGCGATGTCCGACAGCGCCGTGACCATCACGACGGGGATGTGCATGGTGGCGGGATCGGAGCGGATCTTCTCGCAGACCTCGAAGCCGTCCATGCCCGGCATCATCACGTCCAGCAGCACGATGTCCGGCGCTTCCTTCCGCACCATCTCCAGCGCGTCGGGTCCATTGAAGGCCGTCAACACATTGAAGTACTCGCGCGTCAGCTTCGCCGCGAGCAGCTTCACATTGGGCAGAACGTCGTCAACGACAAGAACGCGCGCGGACATCGGAAGGAAAATCCTGCAGAATTGCTACAGAGAAAGCCGACTTAACCTAGAAACTTCTTGACCGTTTCGAGGAACCTGACGACCGAGATGGGCTTCGACACATAATCCTCGCAGCCACCCTGTCGGATTTTCTCCTCGTCGCCCTTCATGGCGAAGGCTGTCACGGCGACGACCGGGATGCTTCTCAACTCCGGGTCGTCCTTGATCCAGCGGGTGACCTCCAGCCCCGACACTTCGGGAAGCTGGATGTCCATCAGGATCAGGTCGGGACGGTGCTGACGGGCCAGCCGCATCGCCTCCATGCCTTCGCGGGTCTGCAGCGTGCCATAGCCATGCGCCTCGAGCAGGTCATGAAAGAGCTTCATGTTCAGCTCGTTGTCCTCGACGATGAGGACGGTCTTGGTCGGCTTACCATCGGTCGCCAATGGACCGCACGGCTCCGCTGACATGCATCCTCCCTGGGTCTGACCCCCGCGTTCACGCTGTTCGATGCCGCATAGGACGCCTCGGTTCCACCACCTTCGACCGGTGGGTCAAGGGCGCAATCGCGGAACCGCAAATCCGGTATACCTCCTTTCTGATTAGGTCGCGACGGTTAAATAGTCGTTACCGGACCATCGGTCCGGACCCCTACCGGTCCTCGACCGCCCTGTCCGGAAACGAAAAACCGCCCGCGGCGGGCGCGGGCGATCCTGGATGGTTCGAAGCGGCGGCATCGGGCCGCGGAACGGGATGCGCGTTGCCGGCGGCCTGCCCGGAAACCGCAGCCGCCGGCGGTTCAGGCCGCCCGCTTGGCCTTGCGCTTGGCATCGCGGCGGCGCGCGCCCTTGGCGCCGTACATCATGGCGTCGGCACGGCGCATCACCTCATCCTCGCTGTCTTCGGCGCCATAGGGCTGGGTCCCGACGGAAAAGCGGACCGGCAGCGCTTTGCCGCCCCACTCCACATGGGTGGCGTCGGCGATGGCGGCCAGCTGCCGGGCGCGGACGAGGCCGTTGGCGGTGTCGGTGTTGGTCAGCAGAACGGCGAACTCGTCGCCGCCCAGCCGGGCGACCACGTCCTCCTGCCGGACATTGCCGACGATCATCCGCGCCACCTGGCGCAGATAGGCGTCGCCGGCGACATGGCCGTGGGTGTCGTTGATGGCCTTGAAGCCGTCCAGGTCGATCATGACCAGCAGGCCGCCGGCGGACCCGTGGCGGCGGGCCGACGCCAGTTCGCGGCGGAAGTGGCTGTAGAAGCCGCGCCGGTTCAGCAGGCCGGTCAGCTCGTCCGTCATCGTCAGGCTTTCCAGATAGGCGATGCGCTCCTGCAACTCGGCGATCGTCTCATTGGCCTCGGCGAGCAGCGCGATCGTCTCGTCCAGCGCCTGACGCTCGGTGCCCCGCACCAGCCCGACACGCGAAGCCAGCGCAACCGGCGACCAGCCGACCGGCGCGTCGAAACGGTCGGAGACGTGGTGCTTCAGGTCCAGTGCGGCGACGATGGCGTTCATGGGTCGGCTCCTCAGATGAAGGTCGGAACACTTCGCCCTCTACCTAAGCAACGGACATGCCAAGTCGTCGCGCCCCTGAGATACCAAGCATTTTATCAATTTCCCGCCGATTGTGCCGCCGGATCACCGGACGGAGGTGGAGCCTCTTTCCCACCGGACCGGCAGCTTCTGCCCACCCCATCCGTTCGGGGCAGGAAATCCCTGCCGGGACCCGGAAGCTTCGGCCGCCTTCACCCCACTCGGTCGGGAGCCGGACGGCCGGCCATGACCGCATCGATGTTGTCCAGCGCCTTGAACCCCATCGCGTTCCGCGTCTCGACCGTGGCGCTGCCCAGATGCGGCAGCAGGAAGGCGTTGGGCAGGTCGCGGTAGCCGGGATGCAGGTTCGGTTCGTTCTCGAACACGTCGAGTCCGGCGGCAGCCAGCCGTCCGGCCTTCAGCGCGTCGATCACGGCGGCGTCGTCCACCACGCTGCCGCGCGCGGTGTTGATCAGGATGGCGCCCGGCGGCAGCCGCCCGATCCGTTCGGCGTTCAACCAATGCCGGGTTTCCGCCGTGGCGGGGAAGTGAAGCGACAACACGTCGCACACCGGCAGCATCGCCTCGGGATCGGCGTGATAGGTGGCGCCCAGTTCGAGGTCCGGGGCCAGACGGCGCCGGTTGCTGTAATGGATGGCCATGCCGAAGGCGCGGGCGCGGGCCGCCACCGCCTGGCCGATCCGGCCCATGCCGACGATCCCCAGCCGCTTGCCGCCGACATGGGTGCCCATCAGCTGGGTCGGGGTCCAGCCGGTCCAGGCGCCGGCGCGGATCAACCGCTCCCCTTCCGAAGCGCGGCGTGCAGCCCCCAACAGGAGAAGCAGGGCGATGTCGGCGGTGGCGTCGGTCAGCACGTCGGGCGTGTTGGTGACGGTCAGGCCGCGGGCGCGGGCCGCTTCCAGATCGATATGGTCGGTGCCGACGGAGAAGGTCGCCAGCACCCGCACCCGATCCGGCAGCGCCGCGATGGCGGCGTCGTCCAACCGGTCGCCGGCACAGCACAGCACGGCCTCGGCCCCGGCCTCGGCGGCGCGCGCGGCGATCTCCGTTCCGCTGAACGCGCGGTCGTCGGGATTCAGGACCGCGCGGTAGTCGCGCGACGCCCGCGCCTCCACCGCGTCAGGCAGGCGGCGGGTCAGCAACAGCACCGGGCGGGCGGCGACAGTGTCAAGCGGCATCTCGGCAGGGCTTGTCATTCCGGCGGTTCCCTTCCATTGATAGGACATTCGGGTGTCGGGCCTTTCGGACCGCGGCAAAAACACCCATACTTCACCGAGAGCCGTCAATCACCTGTGGATCCCGTCTTGCTCGACCGTCTCTCCGCCCTTCCGGCAACCGTTGGCGCGGTCATCGCAGCCGCCGTTTCCACCGGAGCCCTCCTCGCGGCCTCCCCCGTCCTGGCTCAGCCGGCCGCAACCTCGATGGCGGCGGTGGCGGCCAAGATCCAGCCGCACCGGGCGATCTACACCATGTCGCTGGCGTCGGCGCGCAACGGATCGAAGGTCAGCGACGTCCGTGGCCGCATGATGTTCGAATGGGCCGACGCCTGCGACGGCTGGACGACGGAGCAGCGCTTCCAGCTGCGCTTCGTCTACAGCGAGGGCGACGACATGGCGATGAACACGAACTACACGACGTGGGAGTCGAAGGACGGCCTGCGCTACCGCTTCAACGTCCGCAAGCTGGTCAACGGCGAGGTCGACGAGGAGGTGCGGGGCGAGGCCAACCTGAGCCGCGACGGCGCCGGGAGCGCCCAGTTCACCAAGCCCGAACCGCAGGAGATGGAACTGCCGGCCGGCACCATGTTCCCGACCGCCCATACGCTGGCAATCCTGGACCATGCGGAGCGGAAGGAAGCGTTCTTCACCCGCACCATCTTCGACGGGTCCGACGCGGAAGGACCGACCGAAGTGTCGACCGTCGTCGGCAAGCCGGGCAAGCCGAAGGACGCAGGCAAGGAGCCGCTGCTGAAGGTGGGACGGGCTTGGCCGGTCCGCATGGCCTTCTTCCCGGTCCAGAGCGATTCGGCCCAGCCGGAATATGAGATGAGCCTGCACCTGCTGGAAAACGGCATCGCCGAGTCCATGCAGATCGACTATGGCGATTTCACCGTCAATGCGGTGCTGGACAAGATCGAGGCCCTGCCGAAGTCGGGGTGCTGACGGGAAGACCGGCCGCCGGGGTCGCCCGGCGCCCGTGACATTTCACCGGGAATATGTCGGCCCGCGGACTGTGCGATGTTTCCCTGTTGATCGCGACTCGCCACTGCGCTTAACTGTCGGTTGAGTTTTGCGCAACAGGCCGGTTTCCCGTGGGACGGCCGACCGTCCGAGGAAATTCCGTCATGAGCAAGAAGCATGTCCAGATCGGGCAGGTTTTCCAACCGGTCGGCACCGCTGCCGGCCGCGGTTGGCGGGTGACGGCAACGGTCAACCTGCTGGGCATTCCCCACGCCCGAGTCGTCAGCACCGAAGACGAGGGCGTGTCGAAGACCTTGAGCTGCTCGGTTCTCGCCGACACCAGCCACTACCGCCTGATCGCTTCGGCGCCGGCGGACGGGATGGCGGCGTAAGGGTTTCGCCGAAGATCACGGTTTCGAAAAGCCCCCCGGTCCCGTCCGTCCTCCACGAGTCGGAGACGGACGGGGACGATCGCGGGCAAAGGCCTACTCCTCGCCCCGGCGCTCGCGCAGCTTGGCCCAGTAATCCTGCCGCTTGCGCAGGTCGCGCTCGAACCCCCGTTCCACCGGCTGATAGAACTCGCGCCGCGCCATTCCCTCCGGGAAATAGTTCTGGCCGGAAAAGCCATCCGCCGTGTCGTGGTCGTACTCGTATCCCTTGCCGTAGCCGATGCTCTTCATCAGCTTGGTCGGCGCGTTCAGGATATGCTTGGGCGGCATCAGCGACCCGGTCTCCTTCGCCGCGCGTACGGACGCCTTGTAGGCCGTGTAGCCGGCATTCGACTTGGGCGCCGTCCCCAGATAGATCACCAGCTGCGCCAGGGCCAATTCACCCTCGGGGCTGCCCAGACGCTCATAGGCCTCCCACGCGGCGATGGCCTGGGTCAGGGCGTTGGGATCGGCGAGCCCGACATCCTCCACCGCGAAGCGGGTCAGCCGCCGCGCGATGTAGCGCGGATCCTCGCCGCCATCCAGCATGCGGCTGTACCAGTAGAGCGCCGCGTCGGTGTCCGAGCCGCGCAGCGACTTGTGCAGGGCGCTGATCAGGTTGTAGTGCCCCTCCTGCGCCTTGTCGTAGAGCGGGGCGCGGCGCTGGATGGTGGCGGCCAGCGCCTTGGTGTCCAGCACCGCATCGCCGGGCAGCGCGAACAGCTCCTCGCACAGGTTGAGGCAGAAGCGGCCGTCGCCGTCGGCCATCGCCTTCACCGCGGCGCGGGCGTCGGCGTCCAGCGGCAGGGGCCGGCCCATCTCCGCCTCCGCCCGCGACAGCAGCTTTTCCAGCGCCGCATCGTCCAGCCGGCTCAGCACGAACACCTGCGCCCGCGACAGCAAGGCGGCGTTCAGCTCGAAGGACGGATTCTCGGTGGTGGCCCCCACCAACGTGACGGTGCCGTCCTCGACGAAGGGCAGGAAACCGTCCTGCTGCGAGCGGTTGAAGCGATGGATCTCGTCGATGAACAGCAGGGTGCCCTGCCCCGCCACCCGCCGGGCGCGGGCGGCGTCGAAGACCTTGCGCAGGTCGGCGACGCCGGAGAAGACCGCCGACAACGGTTCGAAATGCAGGTCGGTGCTGTGGGCCAGCAGGCGGGCGATGGTGGTCTTACCGCAGCCGGGCGGCCCCCACAGGATCATGGAGGCCAGCCGCCGGGCCGCGACCATGCGGCCCAGCGGGCCGTCCGGCTTCAGCAGATGGTCCTGCCCGACCACCTCGTCCAGCGTGCGCGGGCGCAGCCGGTCGGCGAGCGGACGGGGAGCCGCCGATTCGAACAGCCCGGCATCCCCACCCGACTCGCCTCGCTTCGCCATGGCCGATGCCTCAGCGCGCCGCGCCGCAGCGCTGATAGCACTGCTTCAGCTGGAAGCTGCAATTGTCGGTCGGGCTGAAGGGAGTCGAGTCGGTGCGGTCGATGCCGCCCTGGTTGCGCGCCGCCACCGAATCCATGCAGACATTGTGGCTGCGCTCGCACTGGGCCTGGCAGGAGGCACCGGCGTCGGTGCCGCCGTCGATCCGCAGCGACTGGTCGTCGGCGCCGCCGCGCGGAGTCGACGGTCCGGGAACCACGGTGACGGTGGGTGCCGGGCCGGAGGCGGGACGCGAGGCCGGACGGTCGGCGCAGGCCGACAGACCGGCCAGCGCGATGGCCAAGAGCGGAGCGATGAGGCGGACCGGACGAAAGATAGCCACGACGGCTCCTATTCTTCTTGTTGTGAGGACGGTCATGGGCATGACGGAATGCCACACCCCTCTGGACCATCCCCCGTTCGGTCTCCACTATGCCGATAACCGAAGCAAGAAGGGAATGACTGAAATGACACCGAAATCGCACGGCGGACCACCGCGCAGCCCGTCGCCCAACCGGTCCCTGCGGCTGCTGCTGGGGCTGCTGGTCCTCGGCCTCGTCATGCTGGCCTCGCGCGCGCTGGCGCTGCCCAACATCGGCATGGGCGAGATGATCCTTCCGCTGCTGGGCGGGCTGTTCGTGGCGGTCGCCATCGTGCTGATCGTGCGCCGCGACCGGGCCGACCGCGACGCCCTGCCGCCGTCCCGGCGCAACCGCCCGGACCAGGGCACGCCCGATTGACCGGCACCTGACCGGCAAAGCGAGACCGGTCAGACGAACTTGAAGCTGAGCAGGCCGCCGACCACCACGACCAGAAGGACGGTGGCCACCAGCATCAGGCGCTTCTCGATGATGTGCTGGACCTGCGGGCCGTAGAAGTGTAGCAGGATGGCGATCATGTAGAAGCGGGAAAAGCGCGCGACGATCGAACAGAGGATGAAGACCGTCAGATCGAGATGGGCGAATCCTGCGGTGATCGTCAGCAGCTTGTAGGGGATCGGCGTCACCCCCTTCAGGATCAGGAACCAGGGGCCGAACTCGGCGAACATCTCCTGGAAATGATGGAACGACTCCTGCGCATTGTAGAAGTCGATGATCATCCGCCCGACGCTCTCGAACAGATAGAAGCCCAGCGCATAGCCCAGCAGGCCGCCGATCAGCGACGCGAGCGCGCAGATGTTGGTGTAGAACCAGAGTCGCTTCGGCTTCCCCAGACACATCGGCACCAGCATGATGTCCGGCGGCAACGGGAAGAAGGAGCTTTCGGCGAAGGAGATCGCCGACATCCACCAGACCGCATCGTCGCGGGCGGCGAGGCGCTGGATTCGCGTGTAAAGAGAACGCAACATTCGACCGGCCACATAAGAGAAAACCCCTCCTTCAGGGGGTAAGCCCCGAAGGAAGGGTCCAAAGCATCACCGATATCGGCAGTCCCATCCAATCCGACAAGAGGCCCTGAGGCCCGATGCCGCACCGTGCGGAAGACTGGCACGATGTGCGGTCATGTTACTCGGCAGTCTCGCCCTCGGCCTCGACGGCGTCCTGCGTCGGGCCGGAATCCAGGCCCTTGGCGGCGACGTCGCGGTCGACCAGCTCGAACACCGCCATGTCGGCGGCGTCGCCATAGCGGAAGCCGGCCTTCAGGACGCGGCTGTAGCCACCCTGGCGGTCCTTGTAGCGGTCGGCCAGGACGGTGAACAGCTTGGTCACCGTATCGTTGTCGCGCAGCTGGGCGAAAGCCAGACGACGGTTGGCCAAGCCACCCTTCTTGCCGAGCGTGATCAGCTTGTCGACGATCGGACGCAGGTCCTTCGCCTTCGGCAGGGTGGTGGAGATCTGCTCGTGCTTGATCACCGCGTTCGCCATGTTCGAGAACATGGCCTTGCGGTGGCTGCTGGTCTTGCTGAACTTACGTCCCGAAACGCCGTGACGCATGGCGGTCCTCCTTCATGGCATGGCCCCCCTCGGGGAGCCGATCGTGAACCCCGCCGCCCAGTCGTAACGCTGGTACGGCGATGGGGTCGGGCCGTGGCGGCCCTGGGAAACGCGCCCTTCCCGTTCCGAGACGGCAAGGGCGCGGATAACGCGAGATGCTTAGTACGGCTCTTCCAGACGCTTGGCCAGCTCTTCGATGTTCTCCGGCGGCCAGTTCGGGATTTCCATACCGAGGTGCAGGCCCATCTGGGACAGCACTTCCTTGATCTCGTTCAGCGACTTGCGGCCGAAGTTCGGGGTGCGGAGCATTTCCGCTTCCGTCTTCTGCACCAGGTCGCCGATGTAGACGATGTTGTCGTTCTTGAGGCAGTTGGCCGAACGGACCGACAGCTCCAGCTCGTCCACCTTGCGGAGCAGGTTCTTGTTGAACGGAACCTCCTCGTGCTTCTCCTCGGAGACGGCGTGCGTCGGCTCCTCGAAGTTGATGAACAGCTGCAGCTGGTCCTGCAGGATGCGGGCGGCGAGCGCCACCGCGTCGTCCGGCTTGACCGAACCGTTGGTCTCCACCGTCATCGACAGGCGGTCATAGTCGGTGACCTGCCCGACGCGGGCGTTGTCGACCTTGTAGGACACCTTGCGGACCGGCGAGAACAGGGCGTCGATCGGAATCAGGCCGATCGGCGCGTCTTCCGGACGGTTCTGGCTGGCCGGGACATAGCCCTTGCCGGTCTCGACCGTCAGTTCCATGTTCAGCCGCGCGCCGTTGTCCAGCGTGCAGATGATCAGTTCCGGGTCCATGACCTGGATGTCGGGACCGGTCTCGATCATGCCGGCCTTGACCTCGCCCGGGCCTTCGGCGCGCAGGCGCATGCGCTTCGGGCCGTCGCCGCCCATGCGCAGACCCATCGTCTTGATGTTCAGGACGATGTCGGTCACGTCCTCGCGGACGCCGGGAATCGACGAGAACTCGTGCAGCACGCCGTCGATGTGGATCGACGTGACCGCGGCGCCCTGCAGCGAGGAGAGCAGGATGCGGCGCAGCGCGTTGCCGAGCGTCAGGCCGAAGCCGCGTTCCAGCGGTTCGGCGACCACGGTCGCGAAGCGGTCGGCATCGTCGCCGGGCTGGATGTCCAGCTTGCTCGGCTTAATCAGTTCCTGCCAGTTCTTCTGAAGCACGGGTAGACCTCAAGATGCCATCGGGTGGACACGAACCCGCGGGGCCGAAGCCGTTCCCATGCTGAAGGGGCCGCGATGGCTGCGGCCCCCTGTCCCGGAACGGTCGGTCCCCGCGGGTGCGGAAACGGTACTGAACTCAGACGCGACGCTTCTTCGGCGGGCGAACGCCGTTGTGCGGGATCGGCGTGACGTCGCGGATCGAGGTGATCTGGAAGCCGATCGACTGCAGGGCGCGCAGGGCGGACTCACGCCCCGAACCCGGACCCTTGACTTCGACTTCCAGCGTCTTCATGCCGTGTTCCTGCGCCTTGCGGCCGGCATCCTCGGCAGCCACCTGGGCGGCGTAGGGCGTCGACTTGCGCGAACCCTTGAAGCCCATGGTGCCCGACGACGACCAGGCAATGGTGTTGCCCTGCGCGTCGGTGATGGTGATCATCGTGTTGTTGAACGAGGCGTTCACGTGAGCGACGCCGGCGGTGATGTTCTTGCGCTCGCGACGACGCAGGCGCTGAGAAGCGGCGGAGGGCTTTGCCATTTTGCGTTCGTCCTCTTACTTCTTCTTGCCGGCGATCGGCTTGGCCGGACCCTTGCGGGTGCGGGCGTTCGTATGGGTGCGCTGGCCGCGGACCGGCAGGCCCTTACGGTGACGCAGGCCGCGGTAGCAGCCCAGATCCATCAGACGCTTGATGTTCATCGCGACTTCACGACGAAGATCGCCTTCGACGCGGTAATCGGCGTCGATGGTCTCGCGGATCTTCAGGACTTCGTCGTCCGTCAGCTCGTTCACGCGACGCTCGGCCGGGATCTCCAGCTTCGCGCAGATTTGCTTGGCCTTGAAGGGGCCGATGCCATGGATGTAGGTCAACCCGATCTCCACACGCTTCTGCGCGGGGATGTTGACGCCAGCGATACGCGCCACGCTACTCTCCTCGATCTCGATATCTCAACGGCAGCCCGTCGGGCCACCTACACACCGAGCAAATCCCGTCCGGCACCACGCCGGAACCAGGAACGCACAATGCTTCCCGCCACCCTTGCGGGGCGACGAGAGGGTGCGACTATAGGAAAACCCCGGAACTTGTCAAGGCCGATCGCTGCGGCGATGGCGGCAACGACCCAATCGGGACGCGCGGACGAGCGGTTACAGCTCGGTCCCCGCCGCCCGCTGCCGGATCGCGTCGACCTGTGCCCGAACCTGGGCGAGATGCGGATTGATCTTCAAGGCCGCATCGAAGGCACGCAGGGCCGGCTTCTCGTCGCCGAGCGCCAGGTAGACCAGCCCCATCTCCACCAGCGCCCCGAAATGGCGGGGCTCCAGCGACAAGGCATGGTGCAGGTCCAGCATGGCGGAGCGGTAGTCGCCCAGCATGTAATGGGTGGCGGCGCGCTTGTTCCAACCTTCGGCATAGGACGGGTCGCGGGCGACCGCCGAATCGAAGGCGTGCAGTGCCGATTCGTAATCGTCGCCGTTGAGGCTGGACACGCCTGCGCGCATGTCGCGCAGCATCACCGGATCGGGATGATCCAGCCAGAAGTCCCAGATATGCTCCTCCACCGATTCGGCATAGGCCGCGTCGCTGGTGGCATGCAAGGCCTGGAAAAGACTGTCGAGACGCATGTTCCCCTGTCCAGCCCCGGCCGGCACCCCAAGGGTCATCAGCAAAAGCACAGTCAAGGAAAAGAAGCGTCGAATCATCATGCCCCAAATTTGGACACGGAATCGACGGCCTGCCAACTATTTTTTGGTTGCAAAACGCTAACGAATTGGTCGGAGGGACCGCTGACCGGCCTTACAGCCCCCGACCTATGCCCTCTATGGCGTCGGTGCAGACGGCAGTGCTCCGACGGATCGGTGCCCAGGGCCGTCATATGACGATTTCCCATGTCCCAGAACGGCAGACGGCCGGCGGATCGCTCCGCCGGCCGTCTGCTTTACCAAATTCCCGATTGCCGGATCGGCGATCAGGCGGCCTTGTTGCGGCCGGCCACGATTTCGTCGGTGACGTTGCGCGGCACCGGCTCGTAGTGGCTGAACTCCATGGTGTAGGACGCACGGCCCGAGGTCATGCCGCGCAGCTGGCCGATGTAGCCGAACATCTCGTTCAGCGGGACGTTGGCTTCCACGGCGATGTTCGACCCACGCTCCAGCTGGCCCAGCACCGTGCCGCGGCGGCGGTTGACGTCACCGATCACGTCGCCGAGGTAGTCATCCGGCGTCACGACCTCGACCTTCATCACCGGCTCGAGCAGGATCGGGCCGGCCTTGGGCAGAGCCTCGCGGAAGCAGGCCTTGGCGGCGATTTCGAACGTCAGCGCGTTCGAGTCGACGTCGTGGTACTTGCCGTCCACCAGGCGGGCGCTGAAGTCCACGGTCGGATAGCCGGCGAGGACGCCGTCTTCCTTCTGCATCTCCAGGCCCTTCTTGACCGAGGGCACGTATTCGCGCGGAACCGTGCCGCCGACGGTCTCGTCGAGGAACTCGAAGCCCTCGCCCCGCTCGCGCGGCGCGAAGACGATCTTGACCTCGGCGAACTGGCCCGAACCACCGGTCTGCTTCTTGTGGGTGTAGGTGTATTCGACCGGCTTGGTGATCGTCTCGCGGTAGGCGACCTGGGGCTTGCCCATGTTGCCTTCCACGCCGAACTCCGTGCGCATGCGGTCGAGCGTCACTTCGAGGTGCAGCTCGCCCATGCCGCGCAGGATGGTCTGGCCGGTTTCACGGTCGGTCTCCAGGCGGAGCGACGGATCGGCGCGGACCATCTTGCCCAGCGCGATGGAGAACTTCTCCTGCTCGCCCTTGGTCTTGGGCTCGACCGACACGCTGATCACGGGGTCCGGGAAGCGCATGCGCTCCAGGATGACCGGCGCGGAGGCGTCGCACAGCGTATCGCCGGTCTCGGTCTCCTGCAGGGAGACGAGCGCGATGATGTCGCCGGCGCGGGCTTCCTCGATCGGGTTGGCGTCCTTCGCGTACATCTCGACCATGCGGCCGATCTTCTCGCGCTTGCCGCGGGTCGAGTTCAGGATCGACATGCCCTTGGTCAGCACGCCCGAATAGACGCGGACGAAGGTCATCGAGCCGTAGGTGTCGTTCAGCACCTTGAAGGCCAGCGCCGAGAACGGCGCGTCGTCGGAGCTGAGACGCTCGCCGTTCGGGTTGCCGTCCTCGTCCACCGTCTTGATCGCCTCGACGTCGGTCGGGGCCGGCAGCAGGTCGACGACCGCGTCCAGAACCTGGCAGACGCCCTTGTTCTTGTAGGACGAGCCGCAGAGGACCGGAGTGAAGGCGCTGGTGATGGTGCCCTTGCGCAGGCAGGCGCGCAGCACGTCGGGCGACGGGTCCTCACCCGATTCCAGATAGGCTTCCATCGCCGCGTCGTCCTGCTCGAGCGCAGTGTCGACCAGCTCGGCGCGGAGCGCCGGGATGCTGGCGATGTTGTCCAGGTCTTCCTTGACGGTCAGGTTGAGCTTGCTCGCGAGATCGTCGGTGATCTCCCAGCTCTCCCACTTGGCGTCCTTGTCGTCCGAGAACCAGACATACGCCTTCATCTCAACCAGATCGACCATGCCGCGGAAGTTGTCTTCCGAGCCGAGCGGGACCTGGATGCAGACCGGGCGGGCGTTCAGGCGAGCCTTGATCATGCTGACGCAACGCTGGAAGTTCGCGCCCGAACGATCCATCTTGTTGACGTAGCAGATACGCGGCACGTTGTAGTTGTCGGCCAGACGCCAGTTGGTCTCCGACTGCGGCTCCACGCCGGCGACGCCGTCGAACACCACGACCGCGCCGTCGAGCACGCGGAGCGAGCGGTTCACCTCGATGGTGAAGTCCACGTGGCCCGGGGTGTCGATGACGTTGATCTTCTTCTCGCGCCAGAAGGTCGAAACGGCGGCCGACTGGATGGTGATGCCGCGCTTCTGCTCCTGCTCCATGTAGTCGGTCGTGGTCGACGTCTTCAGATCCTTCGTCTCGTGGACGTCGATGATCGTGTGCTTGCGACCGGTGTAGTACAGAATACGCTCGGTGGTCGTCGTCTTGCCCGCGTCGACGTGGGCGATGATGCCGATGTTCCGAATGTCAGACAGTGGCGTTTGGCGCGGCATGTTGCGGTTCCATTGCAGTAACGCGACAACCGAAGCGCGACCGTCAGGGTCGTCCGCTTCGGCGGCAGAGGTTGGTCGGGGTTTTACGGGCGATCTGTTAAGGCGTCATTAACATTCCGTAAACCGACAAGCGAATTTGTCGGGTTATTGAAGCGCGCGGCCCTGACAGCGTTCGGGCCACGCCGGCACACCCCAACCGAGGCTGCCGGGTCGCCCCGTTTTCGCCGCCTTATTTGGCGGCGGTGACCTGAATTTCAACGAGATACTGGGGAGCCGCCAGCTTTGCTTCCACCGTGGCGCGGGCCGGCGGATTGGCCGGGTCGACCCAGGCCTCCCACGCCTTGTTCATCGCGCCGAAGCTGGCGATGTCCACCAGATAGATGGTGGCCGACAGCAGCTTGCTCTTGTCGCTGCCCGCTTCCGCCAGCAAGGCATCGATCTGGGCCAGGATCTGGGCGGTCTGACGCTCGACGTCGGGCGTCGGCTCGTCGGCGACCTGACCGGCGAGATAGACCGTGTCCTTGTGGACGACCATCTGGCTCATGCGCGGTCCGGTGTGGAAGCGCTGGATCGACATTGCGGAAAGACTCCGGGTTCCGGGGGGGCTCGAAAGAGACGCGGGTACGTCTATGCCATTCGGAGCCGCGCGCGAAGAAAAAAATGCGACTCCCCCGCTCACGGCTGCCCCGCAGCGGCATCCTTCGCCAAAAGTGCGGCGAAACGCGCCGACGGGACGGCAAAATTGCGCACGACCGGCGCGTTCCCGGCGGCGACGCCGACTCCGGCGACCGCCCAGCCCTCCCCCCTCGCCGCCCGCACGAGCAGCGGCCCGCCGCTGGTACCGCGCGTGGCGTCGCAATCATGCACCAGCAGCCCGCCGCTGCCGCCCAGCAAGCGGCAGTCGCGGTCGGCCATCAGAATCTGCGCCCGATCCTGGCTGTAGCCGCCGAGCATCACCGGGGTGCCGGCCGGCAGCGCGTCCGCATCGACGGGAAGCGGCGGCACCGACTCAGGAGCCGGTTCGGACAGGGTCAGCACCGCCCAGTCGGCGGCGGCCATGGGCGTTGCGGAAGCCGGATCATAGGCGGGGTCGGTCGCGACCTGCGCGACCGTGACATGGCGGGTGAATTCTCCCCTGTCGTAGCCGAACAGGACATGCAGGGAAGACGCCTGCAGGAACCGCCTCGTGCGCGGATTGAACAGGCAGTGCCCGGCGGTCACCACCGTGCGCCTGCCGACCAGCGCGCCGGTGCAGCGGCCGGCCAGATTGGTCTGGACCCGGACGACGCTGCGCCAGGGCGCCACGGTCGCATCCACCGGCGCCCGGCGGTCGCCGGGTCCGACGCCGGGCAGCAACGGCCGTTGCGCATGGGCATCGCCGGCAGCGGCGCCGGCCAGAAGTGCCAGCGCAAGCGCGGCGGCTCCAAGCCCGGGGCGCCGGCCACGCGCATGTTCTTGCTCCGTTTCTCTCAATCCCGTATCCTCCGGCGCATGGCGACGCTGATCATCACCGAGAAATCCAGCCAGGCGAAGGACCTGCGCGCGGCCCTGGGCGACCGTTACGGCCGCATCCTGCCGGCCGAGGGCCATCTGTTGCGGCTCGCCGAGCCGGACGAGGTCGATCCCGCCTGGAAACGCTGGTCGCCGACCCTGCTGAAGCCGGACGGACTCTATCCCACCCGGCCCGACCAGGGCGGCAACAAGGCGGCGAAGCTCCAGGCGATCACTGCGGCGCTGCGCGCCTGCGACGAGGTGATCCTCGCCACCGACTGCGACCGCGAAGGCCAGCTGATCGGCCAGGAAATCCTGGAGCATGTCGGCTATCGCGGCAAGGTGCGGCGCGCGATTTTCACAGCCCAGGACCCCAAGACGCTGCGCGACGCCTTCGCCACGCTGAAGCCCAACGACAGCATGCGGCCGATCTACGAGGCGGCGGTGGCGCGCCAGCAGGCCGATCAGATCTTCAACCTGTCGCTGACCCGCACCGCGACCAAGACCCTGCTGGCCCCCGGCACCCGCGGGGTGATCGGCATCGGTCGGGTGAAGACCCCGACCCTGGCCATCGTCTGCCTGCGCGAGCTTGAGATCCGCAACTTCAAGCCGGAGGATTATTTCGAGGTGGTGGCGACGGCCACCGTGGCGGAAGGCAGCTTCCAGATGCGCCACGCCCCGGCGCCGAAGGACCGCATCAAGGACCGCGCCGCCGCCGAGGCCATCGCCCGCGCCGCCGCCGACCATCGCGGCCCGCTGACCGTGACCGTGGAGGAGAAGCGGCAGGCGCCGCCCAAGCTGTACGACCTGCCGTCGCTGCAGAAGACCTGCGGCCAGCGCTGGGGCTGGACCGCCGACCGCACGCTGGCGGTGGCGCAGGAGCTGTATGACGGCGACGGCAAGAAGCTCATCACCTATCCGCGCGCGGAAGCCCGCTATCTGTCGGAGAACCAGATCGCCGACGCGCCGGCCATCGTCGGCGCGCTGACCCGGCTGCGCGGCTTCGCCCATCTCGACACCCACATGGATGTTCGGCGGCCGGTGATCCGCAAGGGCAAGTCCGGCCATTTCTGCGACAAGGCACTGGAGGGGGTGTCGCACCATGCGGTGATTCCCAACGTCAATGTGCTGGACGATCTCGAATCGCGTCTGGTCCGGCTGACGGACGACGAGAAGCGTTTGTTCGCGCTGGTCTGCCGCTCCTATCTCGCCGCGGTGATGCCGGATTACGAATACCGCCAGACCAGCGTCACCCTGCCGGTGCCCGTCGGGGGGAAACCGGTCGCCTTCCGCGCCGTCGGCCGCATCCCGCTGAAGCTGGGATGGAAAGCCGCCTTCGGCTCCGCCGAATCCGATGGCAAGCCGGAGGAGGAGGCCGAGCAGACGCTGCCGCCGCTCGCCGACGGCGAGATGGCGACCTTGAGCGACCCCAAGGTGGAGGCCAAGCGCACCCAGGCGCCGCCGCGCTACAATGAGGGCACGCTCGTCGACGCCATGCAGAACGCCTGGCGCTTCGTCGAGGATCCGGCGTTGCGCGACCGGCTGAAGGAAGCCAAGGGGATCGGCACCCCCGCCACCCGCGCCGAAGTCATCAAGGGGCTGCGCAAGCAGAACCTGCTGGGCGCCGACGGCAAATGGCTGGTGCCCACCCCGGCCGGCCTGCATCTGTTCGAAACCCTGCGGGCCGCCGCTCCGACCCTGGTCGATCCCGGCACCACCGCGCTGTGGGAGATGAAGCTGGACGAGGTGGTGACCGGCCGTGCCGATTTCCGCCGCGTGATCGACGCCATCGCAACGGAGGCGGAACGACTGATCGGCGCCCTGGTCGGGCAGCGCGGCGCGGCGCTCGACCTCGGCCTTCCCGCCGCCAAGATTCGATTCGCCCGCCGCGGCGCCGCCGGGCGTGGCACGGCACCGCGAAGCAGCGCGGTCCGGAGCACGGCTGCGGCGACCGGCGAGGCGGCAAAACCGGTGCGCCGCCGCACGCGGAAAGCCGCCGCCTCCGCTTCCCTGCCTGCCCCCGTATCTCCCGATGAAGAGCCCGCGGCCCCGAAGCCGCGCCGCACCCGCAAGGCGAAGGCGGTTGGCGATGCGCCGCCGGTTGCGGTGGTTGCGCAAGGCGCGCCGGTCGGCGAGACGTCCAGTCCGGGCTCCCCCGCTCCGGACTCCCGACGCCGACGAGAGCCAACCGAGCGGATGGTCGCCTTCGCCCGTAGCCTGGCGGACCGCAAGGGCATCGCCCTGCCCGACCCGTGCCTGCGCGACTTCGACCAGTGCCGCAGCTTTCTGGATCAGCATGCCCGCTGACATGCCCCCGATCGCCCGGCCCAAGGTTGCAGGTCTGGAAAGAATCGCGCCATTTTGGCGATAAAGGTTGCTGGACGCCGCTCGCGCAGCCTGTAATTTTTGGGAATGTCTCAATCTTTTCCGGGCATCCCCATGAGAGTCTCCGGTCGGACCTCGCGCATCGTCTCCGCCACTTTGCTGACGCTGGCGACCGCCGCGCCCGCGCTGGCCCAGAGTGTGCCGAACTATGGCGGCGCCAGCGTCACGCAGTGCATTCCCTTCGCGAATTTCCAGCCGGTGTCCTTCACCGACCCGCCCCAACTCAGGTTCGGCATCGCCGGGTCCGGCACGATCCATACGGTGACGATGGACACCGGATCGGTCGGCGTCGCCATGTCCGCCACCAACATCCCCGGCTATGACCGGTTGAAGACGGCACCGGGGGCCAAGCCCGGTACCCAGTTCCTGTCCAGCAGCAAGGTGCTGTGGGTCGGCACCTGGGTCCCGATGACGGTCACCCTGTACGGCCGCGGCGACAAGCCGGTCGCGACGTCCGACGTGTTCATCCTCGGCGTGGAAAAATCCGGCCGTTGCGACAGCTATCAGACCGACCGGCAGATTTGCCCCAACCTGCCCCCACCGGAAAAGCCGGTGCTGTACATGGGGGTCGGCTTCGGGCAGGAGGCCGATTTCCAGCCCCAGGGCACCCCCGACAAGAACGTCCTGCTGAACCTGCGCAGCGTGAACGGCCAGCCCGTCGCCGACGGCACGCTGAACACCGGCTACATCATCGGCCGGCAGGGCATCCAGGTCGGCCTGACCGCCGCCAATACGGCGGGCTTCCGATTCGCCAAGCTGGAACCCTACCCGCAGTATCCCGGCGACTGGATGATGCCGCGCGGCTGCATCGCCGTGAATCCGGACGAGAACCGCGATGCCGACGGTCCGATCTGCACGCCTGCGAATGTCCTGGTCGATACCGGCATTCCGCAGAGCTACATGACGGTGCCGCCCTCGATCAAATTCGAGACGATCCGGCAGCCGGACAAGAGCGAACCCGACAAGACGGTGGGTGTGCTGGCTCCCCGCACCTCGGTCGCCGTCCACATCCCGGATTCCGCCAACCCGATCGCCACCGACGCTTTCGTCATCGGCGGTGGCGCACCGAACGAGCCGGTGCAGGTGATCCCGTCAAGCACCGAGCCGCCCCCGCCCGCCGTCAGGAAAGCGCCCTTCATCAACACCGGCCGTCATTTCCTGCGCCAATACCAGTTCCTGTACGATGCGAAACAAGGCTATGTCGGCCTGAAGGATCAGCCCAACCCCTGCGGCGAACCGTGACCGGCGCGGGCTGCGGCCGATGTCCCCGGCTGCAGCCCGCGCGGCCCGGCCGCTCGTCAGTCGCCGTTACTTCCAGCTCGTGTAATCGCCGGCGACGCAGCCGAACGGGGCGCGGTCCTGTCCGAACCTCTTCTTGAGCTGGTCGCATCCCCACCGGTTCAAGGGCGCCGGCATGAGGTTGTTGATGTCCATGCCGGGCGACTGGAACTGCGTGGGTGAACTGGTCACGTACCACAGCCAGAATCCGAGCACGCCGGCGACGATCAGAAGCAGCGTGGCGAAGAACGCCCGGAGACGTTTCCGGAGCGGCACCGTCTTCCCGGGCTCCTCGATCAGCACCGGGGCGGTCCGGCCGTCCTCCCGCTGATGGGCGAACGGAGCCAGCGCGGTCGCCCGCTCCTCGGCGGAGAGATCGATTCGTTGCAAGCGGTCGTCCAGAAGCACGGGCAGAGCCGTATTCCCATGCCTCACCGCCAGCCCCACCGCCTTGCCGTTGGCCTCCCCGATGACGAGAGGCTCCTCTCCGCTCCTCATGCGCGTGTAGGCCGACCGGCCCGTCTTGTCGTCGGCGATCTTGTCGTTGTAGGTGATGGACAGGATGTTGCGTTTCCGGTCGAACGCCGTGATCTCGACCGGAACGGCCGTCAGCCTCGCCGGCTGGCGCAGTTGCCGCCTGACGCGCCAGATCCGCAGGGCCAGGAACACCATCGCCAAGCTCGAGCCGCCCAGCAGCACGACGAACACCGCCAGCGTGATGATCCGGTTCCACAGCTTGTCAAGGGCCAGGGTCATCGTCGCAAGTTCAGGGTGGTCGGCCGAGATCACCAAGCCGGTTTCATAATCCCCGACATGGAAATCGACGAACATCACCTCGACGTCGCTGCTGTAGTTCCGCCCCTTGTAGCTGTAGACGAGCTGCGCCTCGCAGTCGGTGAAGATGGCCTTGCGCGTCTTGCACTGTCCGTTCCGCACATCCCCGTCTTCGAGCACCAGGGGATTTTGGCTGATCTGGAAGTCGCGGACCACGCCGGGGCCTTCCCAGACGAGCATGAATATGGTCAGCGCCAGAATGACGGGCGTCGCCCAAAAATAGGCGCGCGGGGTGGAAATCACATCACGCGCCAGCCCCAAAGGGCGGTTGGGAAGAGCAAGCGCAGACACGGGGCTATCGCCTTTCGAGTTGAGGGTCGACGATCCCGGCAGGCCACGCCGACGGCACTGGCTAAGTCGGGAGCATTCCACACGCAATCCGTGCCCAAAACACATTCGGATATCAACAGCTCCATCGGATGGGTGGATTGACCGCCTTTCCTACCCTTTTTTGGGAGGTAGGCCCCTTCGCGTCTACGGATGGATGGGAAGCGAGCGGCGGGCGTAGACCTGGAGGTTGAGTGTCCGCATCGTCAGAGGGAGTTTATCCTGGGCCTCCTCGCCTGTCCCCGCCCCGCTTTGCCCGACATCCGGCCGAGCGCAGCGCTGAGGAAACCGCAAATCCGCGGCTGGCCATCGCCGAAACGCCGGCGGGATCGTCGGCCCCCAACCACCCGATTGCCGGCCAGATACGACAAAGGCCCCTCGGAGGGGCCTGGGCATCGCAGCTAAATCGTTGAAAAGATTGGTGGGCGATGAGGGGATCGAACCCCCGACATTCTCGGTGTAAACGAGACGCTCTACCGCTGAGCTAATCGCCCGAAGGACCGGAAGGCAGGCCGGCCCGAAATACGAACCGGCCGGGTGAATGCCCGGCCGGCGGCACTATGCCCTGACAGCGGGCCTCACTTCAAGCTCAGTTCAAGGCGTCCTTGAGGGTCTTGCCCGCCTTGAACTTCGGCTGCTTCGACGCCGGGATGTCGATCTTCTCGCCGGTGCGCGGGTTGCGGCCTTCGGTCGCGGGGCGCTCGGCCACCGCGAAGGTGCCGAAGCCGACCAGACGGACCTCATCGCCGTTCTTCAAGGATTCGGCGATGCTGTCGAACACGGCATCGACGGCCTTCGTGGCGTCGGTCTTGGACAAACCGGACGCTTCGGCAACATGCGCCACGAGATCGTTCTTGTTCACGCAATCCCCCTTCGAAATTCAGCAAATACTGAACGACAAAAGTCGCCCCAGGACTGTTCGTCCACGACTTTTTGGAAGCAAAGGATAAGCACAGCGCTTGCCGCCCGTCAATTCCCGCCGGGCGGCAAAGCTCCTCATCTCCCCAAAAGTCACGCAACCGGCGGCGGCCGCAAGGTGATCGCGGCCGCCATCCCGGTCAGTGACGCAGGGCGTCGCCGTCGGCGCCCTTCTCCTGGGCCTTCGCCGCGGCCGCGTCGACCTCCGGCTCGGTCCACTCGATCGGCTCCAGCGGGCGGACGAGCGCGTTGCGCAGCACTTCGTCCACCGTACCGACGGGCATGATCTCCAGACCGCGCTTCACGTTGTCCGGGATGTCCGCCAGATCCTTCTCGTTGTCCTTCGGGATCAGCACATGCTTGATGCCGCCGCGCAAGGCGGCCAGCAGCTTCTCCTTCAGGCCGCCGATCGGCAGGACCCGGCCGCGCAGCGTGATCTCGCCGGTCATCGCCACGTCCTTGCGGACCGGAATGCCGGTCAGCACCGAGACGATGGAGGTGGCCATGGCGACGCCGGCCGACGGGCCGTCCTTCGGCGTAGCGCCTTCGGGAACGTGGACGTGGATGTCCTTCTTCTCGAACAGCGTCGGCTTGATGCCGAAGGCGACGGCGCGCGACTTGACGTAGCTCTCGGCCGCCTGGACCGATTCCTTCATCACGTCGCCCAGCTTGCCGGTGGTGGTGACGCGGCCCTTGCCGGGCAGGCCGACGGCCTCGATCGACAGCAGTTCGCCGCCGACTTCGGTCCAGGCCAAGCCGGTGGTGACGCCCACCAGATCCTCCAGCTCCGCCTCGCCGTAATGGAAGCGGCGGACGCCGGCATACTTGTCGAGGTTGCGGCGGGTGACCGCGACCTTGGCGTTGCCGCCCGACTTCAGCAGGATCTCCTTGACCGCCTTGCGGCAGAGGTTGGCGATCTCGCGCTCCAGCGAGCGGACGCCGGCTTCCCGCGTGTAGTAGCGGACCAGATCGCGCAGCGCGTCGTCGGAGATGGTGAACTCGCCCTTCTTCAGGCCGTTCGCCTCGATCTGCTTCTCGATCAGGTGGCGCTTGGAGATCTCGACCTTCTCGTCCTCGGTGTAGCCGGCGACGCGGATGATCTCCATGCGGTCCAGCAGCGGCTGCGGCATGCGCATCGTGTTGGCGGTGCAGACGAACATCACGTCGGACAGGTCGTAGTCGACCTCCAGGTAATGGTCGTTGAAGGTGCCGTTCTGCTCCGGATCCAGGACCTCCAGCAGGGCCGACGACGGGTCGCCGCGCCAGTCGGCGCCGAGCTTGTCGATCTCGTCGAGCAGGAAGAGCGGGTTCGACGACTTCGCCTTCTTCATGCCCTGGATGACCTTGCCGGGCATCGAGCCGATGTAGGTGCGGCGGTGACCGCGCACCTCGGCCTCGTCACGGACGCCGCCCAGCGACATGCGGACGAAGTTGCGGCCGGTCGCCTTGCCGATCGACTTGCCGAGCGAGGTCTTGCCGACGCCGGGCGGACCGACGAGGCAGAGGATCGGACCCTTGACCTTGTTCATGCGGTTCTGGACGGCGAGATACTCGAGGATGCGCTCCTTGACCTTCTCCAGACCGTAATGATCGTCGTCCAGCACCTTCTGGGCCAGCTTCAGGTCGCGCTTCACCTTGGTGCGCTTCTTCCACGGAATGGACAGCATCCAGTCCAGGTAGTTGCGGACCACGGTGGCTTCCGCCGACATCGGGCTCATCGACCGCAGCTTCTTCAGCTCGGCGAGCGCCTTCTCGCGGGCCTCCTTGGAGAAGCGGGTCTTGTTGATCTTTTCTTCGAGCTCCGCCGATTCGTCGCGGCCGTCCTCGGTCTCGCCGAGTTCCTTCTGGATCGCCTTCAGCTGCTCGTTCAGATAGTACTCGCGCTGGGTCTTCTCCATCTGCCGCTTGACGCGGTTGCGGATGCGCTTTTCCACCTGCAGCACGCCGATCTCGCCTTCCATGAAGGCATAGACGCGTTCCAGACGCTCGGACACGGTGGCGCATTCCAGAAGCTGCTGCTTTTCCGGAATCTTCAGCGCCAGATGCGAGGCGACGGTGTCGGCCAGCTTGCCGGCTTCCTCGATCTGGTTGATCGAGACCAGCACTTCCGGCGGGATCTTCTTGTTCAGTTTGATGTACTGCTCGAACTGGGAGACGACGGCGCGGCTCAGCGCCTCCAGCTCCTGGTTCTCGCCGGTCTTTTCCTCGACCAGCTCGGCCTGGGCCTGGAAGAACTCCTCATTGTCGGCGAACTTGGTGATGGCGGCGCGCTGGCCGCCTTCCACCAGCACCTTGACGGTCCCGTCCGGCAGCTTCAGGAGCTGCAACACGGTGCCGACGGTGCCGACGCTGTAGATGTCGGCCGGAGTCGGATCGTCCTGCGCGGCGTTCTTCTGGGTGACGAGCAGGATCTGCTTGTCATCCTTCATCACGTCTTCCAGCGCGCGCACGGACTTCTCGCGCCCGACGAACAGCGGCACGATCATGTGGGGGAAGACCACGATGTCGCGCAGCGGCAGGACGGGGTAGAGGGCACCACGGGAGAGTTCGATCATGGGCAGGGCCTCAATGAATGGATCGCCGCCAGCCCGGAATGGGCCTGACACAGCCCCCGCCTCGGGGTGAGCACGGGAATCGCCTACGGCACCCGACTAACGTGGCACACGGCCCTGCGGCCTTCAAGGGGGCTGAAATGTCCCACAGGCGGTTTCCAAGCCGCAACGCAGCCGGAAACCGCCGCTTCCCTCCCCTTTTTCGCCGGATCAGGCGGTTCTGAGGCGGTTCACATAGGCATCGACGGTCGTTCGCAGGCTTCCGGCCTCGTGCGACAGGCCGCGCGACGCGCTCAGCAGCTCTCCCGACGCCACGCGCGTGCTTTCCGCGGTCGATGCGACCTGTCCGATGCTGCCGGACACCTCGACGGTGCCCTGGGCCGCCGCCTGGATGTTGCGGGCGATCTCGCGGGTGGCGGCATTCTGCTCCTCCACCGCGGCGGCGACGGCCGAGGCGGCCTCGCTGATCGCGGTGACGGTGCGGCTGATGGCGTTGATCGCCGTGGCTGCGCTGCCGCTGACGTCGCGGATCTCGCCGACGCGGAGCTGGATGTCCTCCGTCGCCTTGGCCGTCTGCCCGGCGAGGTTCTTGACCTCGCTGGCGACGACGGCGAAGCCCTTGCCCGCTTCGCCGGCGCGCGCCGCCTCGATCGTCGCGTTCAGCGCCAGGAGATTGGTCTGGGAGGCGATCGAGCTGATCATGTCCACGACCGAACCGATGCCGGCCGCCCGGTCGGCCAGGGTGGCGACGATCCCGGCGGTGCTTCCGGCTTCACGCACGGCCTCCTGGGCGACGCGCGAGGCGTCGTCGATCCGCCGGCTGATCTCGCCGATGGAGGATTGGAGCTGCTCGGCCGCCGCCGCCACCGTCTGGATGTTGCCGTTCGCCAGTTCCGAGGCGGAGGCCACCGACGACGTCAGCGAGGAGGCGCTCTCGGCCGCCGAGGTCAGCTGTTCCGAATTGCCGCGCACGGCTTCGGCCGTCGTGGAAAGATGGCCGACCACCGTTTCGAGCTGGGCCACGAACTCCTTGGTCACCTGCTCCATGATGCGGCGGTTCTCCTCGCGCTCCTCCAGGTCCGTGCGGCGCCGGGACTCGGCGGCATCGGCCTCCCGGGCCCGGGATTGCAGGACGTCGATCGCTGCGGCCATCTCGCCGATTTCGTCGCTGCGCTGCCGGTGCGGCACCTCGACGTCGCGCCGTCCGCCGGCGATCAGCCCGACGACGCCCGCCAGTTCGACGATCGGCCGCGACGCCCGCCGGGTGATCGCGACCGCAACGCCGATCAGGGCGGCAAATCCGGCCACCATCACGCCGATGGCCAGCAACATGCGGCTGAACGCCGTGGAATGATGGTCGGATGCCATTTCCCGGCCGACGGCGATGCCGGCGTCGCGGATCACCAGCAGATCCTGGAGCAGCGGGGAGGCCGAGCGGCGCCATTCCGCACCGTCGAGGTCATAGGGCTTGCCGGCCCGCGATGCCGCCAGAACCCGGGCCTTGAAGGCACCGAAGCCCTGGATGTAGCCCTTGCGCGCGGTTTCCAGCGCCGCGCGCAGCGGAGGCTCCATGTCGCCGGCGACGATGTCGTCGGCCACCGAAGTCCAGTTGGCCATGATCCGCCCCTCCAGCGTCATCGCCTCGGCTTCGGCCTCGGGGGTCATCGGCTTGCCGGTGCCCAGGGCCCGGAGATACAGGACCGACTGCTGGCCGGCCTGCTCGCGCAGCGCCGCGGCGCGGATCGCGATGTCCGCCCGGTCGCCGACGGCCGCGTCGAGGTCGTTCAGACGATGGCCGAGACGGTTCGTCGTCACGGCGATCTGTTCGGCCACCTTGACCATCCCGGCGAAGAACTGCGCCGACGCGTCGGCCGGGCGGGCGGATGCCTCCTTCGCCAGCCAACCGTCGGTCCGGCTGCGGACTTCCGACAGGCGGTCCGCCAGCCCGGCGCTCTCCGAGATCGCCTTTGGGTCCGCCAAAGCCTTGACGGCGGCAAGGTAGCGGGCGAGTGCCGCATCCGACTGGGAGCGCACCTTCGACAGCGAGTCGCGGGTGGCGTCGTCGAGGAGCTTCCCGGCCGTCAGCGGCAGGTTGACCACACCGCGTTCGAGCGCCATCGTCTCGCCGAACCCGGTGGCGGCTCCCAGCACGTCGACGATGCCGCGCGCGTCGGCGGCCCGTCCGGCCGATGCGCTCTCCTGCACCGCGAGCCAAATCGCGGGAACGGCAGCGACCACTCCGACGCATGTCAGGCAAACGTAGAGGAAATTCCGTATTTTCATTGCTCGCCCACCGCAATTTTCTTGTCCAAGCGGTCGGAATCGCCGAAGCACGAGCCGGAGCGACGTGGCTTTTCTTGCGCTTCCAAACTTTCGAGCTAAACCTATCAGCTTATATTTTTCGATTCATTAATTCCGGGATCATGGCATTGCCTGAAACCGGGTTGCGCTTCCTGCATTCAAAGACCGTCTGAGCTTGGAAGAACTCAACAATACTACCGAGAATGAAAAAGGGGCGCCGGAGCGCCCCTCTCTTACCTATCAAAAGCTGTAGACGACCTAGGCGCCTGGCGCCTCGCTGCGCCGTTCGGCATGGACGTAGAGCGGCTTGGCGCGCCCTTCGACCACTTCCTTGTTGACCAGGATGCTCTCGATGCCGGTCAGGCCCGGCAGGTCGAACATCGGATCGAGCAGGATCGATTCCATGATCGACCGTAGGCCGCGGGCGCCGGTCTTGCGGGCGATCGCCTTGTGGGCGATGGCCCTCATGGCGTCCTCGGAGAACTCCAGATGGACGTCCTCCATCTCGAACAGGCGCTGGTACTGCTTGACCAGGGCGTTCTTCGGCTTGCTCAGGATCTCGACCAGCGCGCCCTCGTCCAGGTCGGACAGGGTGGCCAGCACCGGCAGACGGCCGATGAACTCGGGGATCAGACCGAATTTCAGCAGATCCTCGGGCTCGACCTCGTGCAGGATCTCGCCGGTGGCACGCTCGTCGGCCGAACGTACATCGGCGCCGAAGCCTATGCTGGTGCCCTTGCCGCGCTGGGCGATGATCTTGTCCAGCCCGGCGAAGGCGCCGCCGCAGATGAACAGGATGTTGCTGGTGTCGACCTGCAGGAATTCCTGCTGCGGATGCTTGCGTCCGCCCTGCGGCGGCACCGAGGCTACGGTGCCTTCCATGATCTTCAGCAGGGCCTGCTGCACGCCCTCGCCCGACACGTCGCGGGTGATCGACGGGTTGTCGGACTTGCGGCTGATCTTGTCGACCTCGTCGATGTAGACGATGCCGCGCTGCGCCCGCTCGACATTGTAGTCGGCGGCCTGGAGCAGCTTGAGGATGATGTTCTCGACGTCCTCGCCGACATAGCCAGCTTCGGTCAGCGTCGTGGCGTCGGCCATGGTGAAGGGAACGTCGATGATGCGGGCCAGGGTCTGGGCCAGCAGCGTCTTGCCGCAGCCGGTCGGGCCGATCAGCAGGATGTTCGACTTCGCCAGTTCAACGTCGTTGTGCTTCGTCCCGTGGGCGAGGCGCTTGTAATGGTTGTGGACCGCCACCGACAGCACGCGCTTGGCGTAGGACTGCCCGATGACGTAATCGTCGAGTACCGCATGAATGTCGCGCGGAGTCGGAACCCCGTCGCGGGACTTCACGAGGGTCGTCTTGTTCTCCTCGCGAATGATATCCATGCACAGTTCGACGCATTCATCGCAGATGAACACCGTCGGACCGGCAATCAGCTTGCGGACCTCGTGCTGGCTCTTGCCGCAGAAGGAGCAGTAGAGCGTATTCTTCGAATCGCCGCTGCTGGACTTGCTCATCGGTACTCCGTCATCTCGCGGGAGGCGTGGTCCTTGGGAACCATACCCGTTCGCGGCGCCCCCCGACGCCGGTCCTACTCAGGTTATCGCGGACGGCGTCCGCGACAGGGTCATGCGCCTATATAGTGACGCATCACGATCCGCACACCTGTAATCCCTCGCGGGCTTCCCCTGATGACCGGATCGTGTCACTGCCATTCAACAACAGCGTCACGACCCGATCAACCCTTTGTTGGAAGGGCCGAGGACAGGCGGCTCACGAATGGTGGTCGACGCCCGGGCGCTTTTCCACCACTTCGTCGATCAGGCCGAAGGCCTTCGCCTCTTCCGGCGACATGAACTTGTCGCGCTCCATGGCGGTCTCGATGGTGTCGAGGTCCTGCCCGGTGTGCTTGACGTAGATGTCGTTCAGGCGCGAGCGCAGCTTCAGGATTTCCTGCGCCTGGATCTCGATGTCCGAGGCCTGGCCCTGGGCGCCGCCCGACGGCTGGTGGATCATGATGCGGCTGTTGGGCAGCGAGAAACGCTTGCCCGGCGCGCCGGCGGCCAGCAGCAGCGAGCCCATCGAGGCCGCCTGACCCATGCACACCGTCGACACCTGCGGACGGATGTACTGCATGGTGTCGTAGATGGCGAGGCCGGCCGAGACGTAGCCGCCCGGCGAATTGATGTAGATCGCGATGTCCTTGTTCGGGTTCTCCGACTCAAGGAACAGCAGCTGCGAGCAGATCAGGCTGGCGACGGCGTCGTTCACTCCGCCGATCAGGAAGATGATCCGCTCCTTCAGCAGGCGCGAATAGATGTCGTACGCGCGCTCGCCCCGGTTGGTCTGTTCGATGACCATCGGGACCAGAGCATTCATCTTCGGCTCGAAGTCGTACATGTGTTCTTCCCTGCCCCCGCAGTTGGCTGAACCGGTGATCGTTGCCGGCACGGAACCACATATAGGAACCTTTGGGGGCGGATGGTAGCCCGCCCCCACTCCTTTTGGGGAGTTAGGCCGCGGCAGACTCGCTGCCGGCCTCGTCCTCGTCCTTGCTCAGCTCTTCGACGCTGACGGTCTTCTCGGTCACCTTGGCCTGATCGAGGATGTGGTCGACGACCTTGTCCTCGAAGATCGGGGCGCGGAGGTTCTCCAGGGCCTGCTGGTTCTGCTTGAAGAACTCGAACACCTGGCGCTCCTGGCCGGGGAAGCGGCGGGCCTCGTTGATCAGGGCGCGGTTCACCTCGTCCTGGGTGACCTGGATGTTGTTGCGGCGGCCGACTTCCGACAGCAGCAGGCCCAGGCGGACGCGGCGCTCGGCGATCGAGCGGTATTCCGCCTTCAGCTCGTCCTCGGGCTTGTCGGCGTCCTCGCCGGCCGTGCCGTTCTTCAGCTCTTCCTGCAGGCGGGCCCAGATGCCCTCGAACTCGATGTCGACCATGCCGGCCGGCACCTCGAACGAATGCGCCTCGGCCAGCTTGTCGAGCAGCTGGCGCTTCACGCGCAGGCGCGACAGGCCGTCATACTCGCCCTTGATGCGGTCGCGGATGGCTTCGCGCATCTTCTCCAGGCTCTCCATGCCGAACTCCTTGGCGAGTTCGTCATTGACCTCGGCCGGGACGTTCTTGCGCAGCTCCTTGACGTCGACCTCGAAGACCGTCGCGGCACCCTTCAGGCGCTCGTGCGGGTAGTCTTCCGGGAAGGTGACGTTGACGGTGCGGTGCTCGCCGGCCTTGACGCCGACCAGCTGCTCCTCGAAGCCGGGGACGAAGCGGCCGGCACCCAGCTCCAGCGGGTAGTCCTTGCCGTCCATGCCTTCCAGCGCCTCGCCGTCGACCGTGCCGGCGAAGTCGATGACCGCGATGTCGCCGGTCTCGGCGGCACGGTCCTCGGTGACCGGGGCCTGGGTCGAATGGGCCGAGGCCAGACGGGCCATCGCCTCTTCCACCGACTCGTCGGTGACCTCGGCGACCGGCTTCTCCAGCTCGATGCCGGAGAAGTCGCCCGGCTCGACGTCGGGCAGCAGCTCGACCGCCATCTTGTAGGTCAGGTCGCCACCGTCCTCGTACTTCTCGACTTCGATCTTCGGCTGCAGGGCGACGCGCAGGCCGCGCTCGCTGAGGGCCTGACGCGAGCTGTCGGAGATGGCGTCCTCCAGCACCTCGGACAGCACGCCGCCGAAATAGCGCTGCTTGATCACGGTGACCGGCACCTTGCCCGGACGGAAGCCCGGCAGCTGGACCGTGCGGCGCAGCTCTTCCAGCTTGCCGTTCACCTTCTCTTCGATGTCCTTGGCGGAAATGACGACCTGAAATTCGCGCTTGAGGCCGTCGGTGCTGGTCTCGGTGATGTTCATCGGAACGAAAGCCTATCTCGTTGGTCCGGCCCGGCGGCGCCCGTCCGGGCGGCCCGAATCCGTGTTGTCCATGCGGTCCAAGGTGTTGCCATGGTGCGGGCGAAGGGACTTGAACCCATACGACCGAAGTCACTGGAACCTAAATCCAGCGCGTCTACCAATTCCGCCACGCCCGCGTTCTCATGGCAAAGGCAGCCGCGACGGGTGCGCAAACACCCGCCGGACCGCCGGCGAAGTCCGGTCTATAGCACAGCGCGCCGGAAGCAAACAGGCAAAATGGCCCCGTCAACCGAGTGACCGATCGCCTGTTCGCGTCAGCCGCCTGCCTTGCCCAGCGCGCGGACCGCCGACGAGGTGATGATGCGTCCCTCGCCGGTGTAGGCCTCGTGGTTGGCGTCGATCTCGCCCAGGCGGTAGCGGTAGTTGATCATCATGCCCAGCGACTGCTTCAGCCCCTTGGGCGAGCGGTCGGCCAGCCAGTTCAGCCGCTCCATCCTGGCGCCGTTGGTCAGGTGGAAATGCGCCACCGGATCCAGCGCGCGGGCACGGCCATGGCCCTTCGGTTCCTGGACCGACGTCAGGTACTGGACGCATATCCGTGCCAGCGGTCCGCGCAGCCGCTTCAGCAGCTCCTCGTCCTCCACCCAGGCGGGACGGGAGAGGACCCGGGCGAGCAGCGGCGACTCGTCGATGCCGACGCCGCCCTCCGTCGGCGCCCCGGCATCGTCGACCTGGTCCAGCTCGGTCAGACGCTCGGCGATGCGCTCGGCCTCCGCGCCGGTCAGCAGGGCATCGCCGTCGCCGTCCAGCATCCGGTCGAACCAGCGGCGGAAACCGGGAATCGGCGACAGCGTGGCATAACACTTGATGTTGGGGAACTCGGTCGCCAGCCCGTCCACCACCCGCTTGATCAGGAAATTGCCGAAGCTGATACCGGCCAGCCCGACCTGCGCGTTGGAGATGGAATAGAAGATGGCGCTGTCGGCGCTCTTGGGATCGCAGACCGGCGCCGTCGGATCGAGCAGGGCCTGCACGGTGTCGGACATGCCCTGGACCAGCGCCACCTCGACGAAGATCAGCGGCTCGTGCGGCATGCGCGGATGGAAGAAGGCGAAGCAGCGGCGATCCGAATCGAGCCGGTCCTTCAGATCCTGCCAGCCGCTGATCTCATGCACCGCCTCGTACTTGATCAGCTTCTCCAGCAGCGAGGCCGGGCTGTCCCAGGTGATGCGGTGCATCTCCAGGAAGCCGACGTCGAACCAGGCCCGCAGCAGGTTCTTCAGGTCGTCTTCCAGCGCCTGCAGCAGCGGCTCGCCGCGCGCCATCTCCATCAGCTCGGCCCGCAGGTCGACCAGGAACTTCACCCCTTCCGGCAGGGCGTTGAACTGGGTCAGCAGGCGCAGGCGCGGCGGCTCGAGCGCGCGGCGGAGCGCCCGCTCGGCATGGCCGCGGGCGACCGGATCGGCCGCCGCCTGGAAGGTCGCCATCGCCTCCGCCACCGCGTCGCGGTCGACGTCGAAGTCGCGCGCGAGCATCAGAAGGAAATTGCGGCGGCCCTGCGGATCGAGCGCCAGATAGGTGCGGCCGAGCTGGGCGGCACGGGCGCGGGCGGAAACCTCGCCGCCGCGCGATTCCAGGCAGGCCTCGATCTGCTCCTTCAGCCGTTCGGCGTCTTCCTTGGGCAGATGGGTGCGGGGCGGGGCGCCGACGGCGCCGCGGGCCGATGCCGCGATCTCGCGCCAGCGGGTGCGCAGGTTGTCCAGCGCACGGTCGAAGAAATTGGGCTGGGCGGCCGGGGATGGCGGCACAGGCTCCAGGGTGGTGGTGTCGGGTGCGTCGCTCATACTCCGGAGTCTGGCCCGCCCGGAGCGCCGTCGCAAGGGGGTGTGCGGACGCCGTCGTCAGGAGTACCGCCGACGCCACGGCGACGCGGCTTCAGCCCTGCGCCTTCAGCGCCTTCAGCACGCCGGGCAGCGCGCCCGCCAGATCGTCGGAGATCAGGCCGGGGCCGAGCGCCAGCCCCGCCTCGCCATGCAGCCAGACCGCAGTGCAGGCGGCCTCGAATCCGTCCATCCCCTGCGCCAGCAGCCCGAGGACGATGCCGGCCAGCACATCGCCGGTGCCGGCGGTCGCCAGATCGGGCGGCGCGTTCATGTTGACCACCGCCCGGCCGTCGGGAGCGGCGACCACGGTGTCGGCCCCCTTCAACACCACGACGGCGCCCGACCGCGCGGCGGCGGCCCGCACCCGCGACAACTTGTCGCCATCCATTCCGATCGACTCGCCGAACAGCCGGGCGAACTCCCCCTCATGGGGGGTGAGGACGCAACGCTTGTCGAGCCGGTCGAAGAGCTCATCGGCCGTATCCGCGAAGCTGGTCAGCGCGTCGGCGTCCAGCACGCAGGCCCGGCGGGCATCGAGCGCCTCCATCACCGCGGCGCGGGTCTGCGCCCCCCTGCCCGCCCCCGGCCCGATCAGTACCGCGTTCCTGCGAGAGTCCTGAAGCAGCCGGGCGAAGGCGCCGGAGTCCTCCAGCGGATCGACGATCACGCTGGCGCAGCCGGCGGCATAGACGGGAAACGCCTCCGGCGGACAGGCGATGGTCACCAGCCCGGCCCCGGCACGCAAAGCGGCGACCGACGCCAAACGGGCGGCCCCGGTCATCCGCGCGCCGCCCAGCACCACGGCATGGCCGCGCGCATATTTGTGGCCGTCCAGGGCCGGCCAGGGGAAGCGGTGGCGCCACAGCGACGGCTCGTTCACCGCGGTCTGCGGGGCGATGCCGTCGAGCACCCGCTCCGGAATGCCGATGTCGGCCACCACCACCTCGCCGCACAGCGTGCGGCCGGGCAGCAGGACATGGCCGGGCTTGCGGCGGAAGAAGGTGACCGTCAGCGCCGCCTGGGGAGCGGTGCCCAGCACCCGGCCGCTGTCGCCGTGCAGGCCGCTCGGCACGTCGACCGCCACCACGGTGCGCCCCTCCATCGCCTCGACGACGGTGCGGGCCAGACCATCGAGCGGCCTGGACAGGCCGGCGCCGAACAGCGCGTCGATGACCAGGGGATTGCCCTTGAGGATGTAGGGATCGGCCGCCTCGATCGGCCCGGGCCAGCGTTCGGCCGCCACCGCGGCGTCGCCGGTCAGCGCCGACCGCGTGCCGAGCAGCGCCAGCCGCACCGGCCAGCCGGCTTCCAGCAGGAGCCGGGCGATCACGAAGCCGTCGCCGCCGTTGTTGCCGGGGCCGCAGAGCACGGCGGTCGGATGCGGCGCCCAGCGTTCGCACACCGCGCGGACCACGGCGGCGCCGGCGGCCTCCATCAGGGCCGGGCCGGGAACGCCGGCGGCGATCGCCAGCTGGTCGGCCCGATACATCTCCGCGACGGACAGAAGCTCAGCCATCCCCCACTCCCCCGACCCTGGCTTTGCGTTGGCAAGGCTTCGAACAGGCGAAGATGCGCATGCCCGCTCTACCCGTAGGCAGTGTCTTCACCCGGAACAAACCATGCGGACAAGCATAAACGTCCGCAAAACGGCGGGCCAGCCGTGCGGACGTTCATAAGACCGGATTTTCCAAGACGCGTACAACAACATGTGTACGAGAAGAAGATGGGGCGATGGATGGGACTCGAACCCACGACCGCTCGGACCACAACCGAGAGCTCTACCAACTGAGCTACCACCGCCGCCGTCAGCGTTGCCGCCGTCGGGAGCCGCGTTATGCTCCAGCTGGGGACTTCCGGTCAAGCGCCTTTTTTCACGAATGCCAAAAAACTTTGCGCGGTCCGTTTCACCCGCCGTTACGGCCGGTCCCGGCCGCCCTCGGCCCTGCGGAGCGCCGGTTCTGCGCGGATCGCTTGCGCCAATTGCACAAATATTGTTCACTCCGCCAAATCCTTCGGCAGCACCCTGCCCCATCGGACGGCATCCGACCGTCTTATGACCAGCGTCGATGCCGCCGGATCGGATCGGCCGAATGTGGCACGCTCCATGCTTATCGTCGTCGCTGTCGGCAGTGCCGTGGACGGTGCCTGCCGGCGTTGGCACCTCGTACACGAGAGACCCATGAAGAAGATCGAAGCCATCATCAAGCCGTTCAAGCTCGACGAGGTGAAGGAAGCCCTTCACGAAGTCGGGATCAAGGGGATCACCGTCACCGAAGCCAAGGGCTTCGGCCGCCAGAAGGGCCACACCGAGCTTTACCGCGGCGCGGAATATGTCGTGGACTTCCTGCCGAAGGTGAAGATCGAGGTGGTGATGGAGGATTCCCTGGTGGAACGGGCGATCGAGGCGATCCAGCAGGCCGCGCATACCGGCCGCATCGGCGACGGCAAGATCTTCGTCACGCCCGTGGAGGAAGTGGTCCGCATCCGCACCGGCGAAAAGGGTGCCGACGCGATCTGATCGCATCCGGCTCCCGGCTCCGCCCTTCCGACGGCTCCCTTCCGACCAGCACCCGCCAACATGCGCCGCTTTCCCCGCCCCCTCATGCCGGCCCCGGCCGCACCCCTCGCCGAACGGCCGATGGCCGCCTATGGCGAACGTGCGAGTTTTTGGGCTGGCGCGTTGTCTGGGGAAGAAAGGCGTGAGATAACGTCCGCCGCGAGCGCCGCCCTCCGCCGCCGACGCCCCGATGGGGCAGCGGCAGCGGCTTGACGCAGCGGGATCCAACCCTCTTAAAGCGTGGAAAAAGAGACATGTCCGACATCAGCAAGGTCTTCGACCTGATCAAGGAACACGACGTCAAGTACGTGGACCTGCGCTTCACCGACCCGCGCGGCAAGCTGCACCACACGGCCCAGCACGTCTCGACCATCGACGAGGACGTGTTCGAAGACGGCATCATGTTCGACGGTTCCTCGATCGCCGGCTGGAAGGGCATCGAAGAGTCGGACATGATCCTGAAGCTGGACCCGACGACGGCCGTCATGGATCCGTTCGCCGCCCAGCCGACGCTGAACATCCTCTGCGACGTCTATGATCCGGGCACCGGCGGCGCCTATGCCCGCTGCCCGCGCGGCATCGCCAAGGCCGCCGAGAAGTACACCGCGTCGGCCGGCATCGGCGACACCGTCTTCTTCGGTCCGGAAGCCGAGTTCTTCGTGTTCGACGACGTCAAGTACTCCGTCGACATGAACAAGGTGTCCTACGAGTTCGCCTCGGACGAAGGCTCCTACTCCTCGGGCAAGGAGTATGAGGACGGCAACCTGGGCCACCGCCCGGGCACCAAGGGCGGCTATTTCCCGGTCGCCCCGATCGACAGCTGCAACGACCTGCGCGCCGAGATGCTGAGCGTCCTGGCCGAGATGGGCGTTCCGGTCGAGAAGCACCACCACGAGGTGGCCGCCGCCCAGCACGAGCTGGGCATCAAGTTCGACACGCTGGTCCGCACCGGCGACAACATGCAGTACTACAAGTACGTGGTGCACAACGTCGCCCATGCCTACGGCAAGACCGCGACCTTCATGCCGAAGCCGGTCTTCGGCGACAACGGTTCGGGCATGCACTGCCACCAGTCGATCTGGAAGGACGGCCAGCCGCTGTTCGCCGGCAACCAGTACGCCGACCTGTCGGAGCTGGCGCTGTTCTACATCGGCGGCATCATCAAGCACGCCAAGGCGCTGAACGCCTTCACCAACCCGTCGACCAACAGCTACAAGCGCCTGGTCCCGGGCTATGAGGCCCCGGTCCTGCTGGCCTACTCGGCCCGCAACCGTTCGGCGTCCTGCCGCATCCCGTACGTCGCCTCGCCGAAGGGCAAGCGCGTCGAGGTCCGCTTCCCGGATCCGTCGGCCAACCCGTACCTGGCCTTCGCCGCCATGCTGATGGCCGGCCTCGACGGCATCCAGAACAAGATCCATCCTGGCGACGCGATGGACAAGAACCTGTACGACCTGCCGCCGGAAGAGCTGGCCAAGGTCCCGACCGTCTGCGGCTCGCTGCGCGAAGCCCTGAACTCGCTCCGCGAGGACAACGAGTTCCTGCGCAAGGGCGACGTCTTCACGCAGGACATGATCGACGGCTACATCGACCTCCGCACGGAAGAGATGATGGCCTTCGAGACCATGCCGCACCCGATCGAGTACAAGATGTACTACTCGGTCTGACGTAGTTGATGAAGTCCGGATTGTTGATTTTTGTCAGTTCATTGACGAATCAGCAGTCCGGCTTTATCTGGAAAGCTATTTATATTTCAGAAGTTGCGTCTTTCTGCCTTCTAAGGCTTTGTTCTTTTTGTCATTTTTCCCAAAACCTGCAAGTATTGCGATATCGAATGAAATTCAAACCAGAAGTTTCCACTTTGAGAAAAATTGGACCAAACAAGAAGCTAAACTTGTTTGATAAAATAACAGAGAAAGTAAATAATACGGCGAGCTTAGCGACGAATATAGTTAAACTTTCTGTCGTTGCTTCAACCGTCTTTGGGGGCCCTCTAATTTCTCTGTATTTATCCAGCGTCGGCGCCCCGTTTCCAGCCAGCGACTCTGGTACAGCTATAATGCTGATCGTCTTTATGATGATGCTTGCATCTGGATTAACTTTGATAACTTTTTGGCTTGCCCTACCTGCCCTTTCCAAATTTCTTGCAAGCGCCTCCACTCGAACTCATTTTCAGGGATTATTTCGCGACCCCAATAATGGGAAAGGATCTCTGAAAGAATTTTTATCCTCCTATATTCTTCTTTACTATCCGATGTTTTTATTATTGATAACGGCTCCATTTTCTTTTCTTGAGTCCGGAACGGTTGAGGCTTTCTTTAACATATTTATTGTTTTATCAATATCAACGACAATCGAAATCGTCCGTTTTAAAGCAAGAGGGCGCACAGATGTATCTGACGTAATAATGTTCAAGCTGTTCTCAAATTTATTTTCTCTTTTCTGGATATATTTTTTTGTCATGTATCTATTTTCAACATATGATGATTTTGGAGTTTTTTTAAATAAACTAGATATACCAGAATATATAAAGATATCAGTATTGCTATCTTTAACATTCTTAACCACAACTATATCACATGTCGGGCTTAGCAGATGGGGAACATCGCCGAAGCTTATTTTTCTTTTGTTTTGTTTCTGTATTTTTCTATTACTCTCCCATTCTCCTGGTGCCATATCATTGACATCGACATCTCTAAGGAATCTTGGCTTTGGAGGTGGCGTTCCAGTTACAATAATGGTAAAGCGATTTCAGGAAAACAATAAAGATATAAAACCTGAGCTACTATCAGGCTGCCTCATTTTGCAAACCAGTACGACGGTTATGATTAAAGCAGAAAAAATCCCGGGGAATTGCGTGACTCGTAAAAGCTTAACTGAGCCAACCGTCTTCTCAGTATCCTATAAAGGAATTATCGTATTCCAGCGGAGTGACGTCACTGAGATAAAAGAATTTACCGCAATGACTGAGGGCAAAAGATAAAGATTATTCTTAAAAATATATACAAAATATAATTGAGTAGAATATATATTTAGGAATTTTCTATTATGCAAAAAAAAATACAGCAACCACATTTTAGAAAGATTAAAACGAACTGGATTATAGTTATTTTTATTAATTTTATGCGATGACTTTATTCATTGGGTTGTTTTTTGATACAGCTCTATTTTCACAACTCCCGAGAATGGATGGTGGAAGGAAGTTACATCTTCCAAAAAACTCACCCTTGGATTTTCCGTGGTGCTTTCTTCGTATTATATCTCACCCTACTCAGCATCGCGTTACCGGCTCACGTCCATTCCCCCTTTGGCGGAACCCGATATTTTAGATTGCTTCCGGCTCGGTATCTTCCTAAAGATCGGTAACTTTCGGTTACGCTCAATCCGATTGCGCCCCGGGGAAGGCTTCCGCGTCGATGCTGATCATCACGGACGACCAGATCACCCATCTGTCCGCCCTGTCGCAGGCCGATTTCATCGGGCGGGCGGACAGGCTCCTGCGCTCCCGCTTCGAGGAGGCCGCCGCCGTTCCGGACGGCGACCTGAACGGTCCCATCGAGGTCCTCACCGACAAGGCGCTGGGCTACGGCCTCGTGATGGAACCGCAGGCGCTCGCCTACATCGTGACCGGGTGGCTGCTCGGGCTGGAGTTCGACGCGGAATTTCCCGCGGCCCGTTTCATGCTGGCATCGCCCGACTACACGCCGGCCGAAAAGGCCGACTGGCTGGAGAACTGGACGGTCCGGATGTTCAAGCTGCTGGCTCCCTCCTCGTCCAAGATGGGGGGTTGAGCCGCCATGGGCTTCGGCGACGCCTTCAAATCGGCCTTCGCCCAGGCGACGGACGCCGCCCGCTCCGCCGCCGCCTCGGTGGCCACCGGTGCCGAGTGGGTCGGGAACGAAACGGCCGGAGCCGCCCGCCATGCGCGGGATGCCGCCAAGAGCGTCGCCCAATGGGCCGGCGAACAGGGCGAGAAGGCACGGGAGCACATCAAGCAGAAGATGGTCGCCGCCGGGGGCGCCATCGTCGACAAGGCCCGGAAGGCCGAAGCCACGGCGCGCCAGACGCTGGAAACCGCACGCCAGACCTTGCAGAGCGAGGTCAAGCAGGCCCAGGCCCGGGCGGCGCAAGGCTTGTCGGCCGCCCAGGACAAGGCGAGGCAATTGGCTGCCGCCGCCCAGTCCCAAGCCCGGGACATCGCCGAGCGGACCCGCCAGGAAGCCGCGAGCATGGCGCGCGCCGCCCAGCAGAAGGCCGAGCAGTTCGTCGACTCGGCCCGGCAGAAGGCCGGCGAAGCCTATCAGGCGGCGCAGAAGACCGCCGAGGCGGCGATGACGCAGGCCCGGCAGGAGATGGACCGCGCCCGCGCCGAAGCGCAGAAGGCCGCCGATGCCCTGCGGGCCAAGGCGGCGGATGCCGCCGGCAAGGCGAAGCAGGCGTTCCGCGCCGCCGCCAAGACCGCCGAGGACAAGGCCGTCGGCGCCGCCCATGTCGCCTGCTCGGCGGCCCAGAAGGGAATGGATGCGGTCCGCGCCCGCTATAACCAGGGGCTGCAGAATTCGGAGAGCAAGAAGCTCGCCAATCCGGACGGCAAATGGAAGGTGGAAGGGAAGCGCGGCGCCGAATATGACGGGCGCAATTACTCCGGTTACGGCAGCGAGTCGGGCGGCGTTCCCGGCGTCGCCCCCAAGGCCGAGATGAAAATCGCCCGGACCACCGAGAACGAGCTTCTCTATTACGGTTCGGACGACAACAACGTCCGGGTCGGGGTGAACGACGACACCCTGGCACTCGGCTATGAACACGACTTCGAGAACAACCGCGACATCCTCGGCGTCGTCGCCGAGAAGCAGGTGGCGGTCGCCACCGCGCAGGGGAAACACAAGTTCGGGGAAGGGGCGGAGGTCTCCGGACAGATCGAAGCCATCTCGGCCAAGGCCGGCGGCACCTTCGCCATGGTCAGGTCGGCCGATTTCGTCGGCGCGAAGGCCGAGGTCGGCGCCGAGGCGAATCTGGTCAAGGGCGCCGTCGGCGGGCAGATCAACATCACGCCGCGCACCGTCTACGCCAACACGCTGGGCAAGGTGGTCGGCGCCTTCAAGCCGGAATGGAAGGAGCTGCCGTCCAACAAATACACCACCAAGGGTATTTTCGTCGGCGGCGGGCTGGAGGCGGGCATCGGTGCGGCCGCCAAGGCGAATGCCGAGGTAAACCTGAAGAAGGCGAGCGTCGACGTCGGCGCCAAGCTCGGCGCCGGTCCGATGGCTGGACTTTCCGCGACCTTTGGGTTGATCCTGGATTAGCCGGCGCCGCCGTGCGGCGGCCGGCCGGACTTCGGGCCGAACTCAGGCCAACTCTCAAACACCAAGCTGGAACGGGGACATGACCGACACTCTGCCGACGGGCCGCGCCTTTTCGCCGCAGGAGATCAGTCGGCTGTTCCTCTGGTACGACGCCGTCCCCTATGAGAACCCCGACCTCGCCCTGCGCCTGCTGGTGCCGAACGGCTGGCGGGTGGATGCGGCGACCGCGGAGACGCCGGACCTGACCGTTACCACGATGAAGCCGCTGGTCCTGCTCGCCGAACCGGACGGCGGTGCCTATCTGCAGGTGCAGGCGGTCCGGCTGGAATACGATCTTTCCGCCGAGCATTGGCTCCGGTTCTACATGATCCAGGCCGGCTACCGGCCTCGGGCAATGCGCGAGCTGTCGCCGGTGTTCGCCGATTCCCTGTGCGACTTCTCGATCTCGGACGTCGAATTCACCGGAAGGCTGGCCGCCCGGGTCGTCGACGACCGGCTGTTCATGATCTTCGGCTTCGCCCCGGCGGAGCGGTACCAGGCGCTGGCGGAAAGCTTCGGGGTCGCCGTCGCCTCCTTCAAGCCGGCCAAGCCGCCGAGCCATCCCGGCGTCGAGCCCTGGGTCACGTTGTCGGCCGGCACGGTCCCATTCTCCTGCCCACCGCATTGGACCGCGATTCCGGCGAGGGCGCCGCAGGGGATCGCCGGGATCGACCTGACCTTGACCGTCGCGGATGCCCTCACCGGCTGGATGCGGGTCAAGACCGTCTCCCGCGAGCTGCCGACCGACATGGAACTCCAGGTCCAGACGACGCTGGACGCCCTCGCCAGGGATGGGCTGCAGGTGTCCCGCCTGATCGCCAACACCGGAATCAGCCTGGAGGGAACCCCGTTCACCGGCGGCTTCCTCCAGGTGTTCGAGGCGCACACCAGCGCCGACCTGCCGCAGGAGATCTGGCTGGCGGTCCTCGAAGACAAGGACCGCTATGTGGTGGTCTTCCTCGTCACCCCCGACCGGGTGGACCATTTCCAGGTCTGGACGCGAAACCGCAGGGCCTTCGGCATCGTCCTCGGATCGCTGGGGCGCTAAGTAGGTTTTCCGAACTCCGCCCCGCTCACACATGGGCGGGCTCGGAAAACCTGCAAAACCATAGAGTCCGCAGGTTTCTCCAGGCCGGGCCTGTGGCCCGATCTGGAGAAACCTGCTTAGGGGCGCTGCTCATGTCCTTCCAGTTCTCCTTACAGACGATGGTCCTGCTTTTCCTGCTGTTCTGTGGCCTGCTGGTCGGCGGCGGCATCCTCTACACCGTCAACCGGACCGGCCCGGCGCTCGACGCCACCCGCGCATGGCTGGAACTGCTGCGGCGGCAGGATTACCGGGCGGCGTATGAACGCACCAGCGCCGGCTTCCGCGAACGGCAGACCCTCGCCGATCTGGAGGCCTTCGCGCGAACGCATCAGTTCTCGCTACACACCGAGCTCAAGCTCGGCCGCCGCGCCGCCTCGCCGGACAGCGCGGTCTTCACCGGCTGGCTCGGCTCGGCCGACGGCAGCTCGGCGATCGCGCTGTCGATCGGCCTGCGCAAGTCGCCGGCCGGCGTCTGGCAGCCCGAACGGCTGGAGGTCGGCGAGGCGGTCGGCCGGCACATCGTCCGCGACGGCTCCACGCGGTTCGGACCGCCGGGGCTCTACGCGTCCTGATCGCCAGCCGACGCCATCCCCGTCACTTCAGCCATACCCCGACATCCGGCGATGCGCAGCCGGCCCGCTCCGCGCAATCGGCCTTGGCGCAGGTGCAGGATGGGAACAGGCAGCCGTCGCCATTCAGGTCGGTCGCCCGCACCGCGAGGTCGTAGCGTACCCCGCGCATGATGGCGGGACCGGCGGTGCTGTAGCGTTCGTAATGCTCCACGACATGGCGTACGCGGGTGAGCAGTTCGCGCCGTTGATCGTGCCCCGGGTCCATGCCTTCGCCCCCAATCGCCATGATTGCCGACAGGAACAGGGACGCTGGAAAGCCGCCTCCTGTTCCGCCATCCAAGTGCAGTACGGCGCATGGGTCTGGCCGGGCGCAGGAATGATGCGCCGGCTTGGCTGTTGCCACGGCAGTGATCAAGACGGGAGAGCATGATGGATCGTGATCGGCTGCACCGCGTCGCCAAGGCGCTGGGCGACGTCCACCTCTACGAGAAGCACCACACCGGTGAGTTCATCGCCATGCGCCTGCGCGACTCGCTGGCCGACAATCCCGGCTATGACGAGGAGGAGGTCGAGAAGAAGCTGCTGGAACTGGCGCGGGTGGCGCTGGAGGCCGCGGAATAGCGCGGTTGGACAGTGACGAAGCGACCGAAGCCCTGTTGGTGTGGGTGAACCGATCCGACAGAGGGAGACTTCCGCCATGACCGAGGATAACAGGGCCGACCCGTCGCGGAATGATCGGTCTGACCAGGACCGCCCCGCGGCCAAGCCCGTTCCGGTGAAGCCGGCGGTCGAGCCGATGAGCGACAAGGACGAAGCCCCGCCGGGCACGCCGGGGACGGGCGAGACCATCGACCCTAAGACCGGCGAGACCTATGTGCAGGGAATCGGCGGGGCGTGAGGCGATCATTCACCACTGGCACCAATGAAAAGGGCCGGCTCCTGCGAGCCGGCCCTTTTCGCTGTCAACCCAGCCGCGTCACCCCATGAAGGGCGGGGTCGCGGTGAAATTGGCGGCCTTTTCGACGACATGGCCGACGCGCAGCAGCGTCTCCTCGTCGAAGGGGCGGCCGATCAGCTGCAGGCCGAGCGGCAGCCCGTCGGCACCCAGGCCGGCCGGGACAGACATCGCCGGCAGGCCGGCGAGGTTGACCGGAACGGTGAAGACGTCGATCAGGTACATCTGCACCGGGTCGTCCATCTTCTCGCCGATGGCGAAGGGCGTGCTGGGGGCGGTCGGCGTCAGGATGACGTCGCAGCTCTTGAACGCCTCGTCGAAGTCCTGCTTGATGCGGGTGCGCACCTGGCGGGCCTTGTTGTAGTAGGCGTCGTAATAGCCGGCCGACAGCACATAGGTGCCGATCAGGATGCGGCGCTGCACTTCCTTGCCGAAGCCGGCGCCACGGGTGTTCTCGTACATTTCCTTGAGGTTGCCGCCCTCGACCCGCAGGCCGTAGCGCACGCCGTCATAGCGCGCGAGGTTGGACGACGCCTCGGCCGGGGCGATGATGTAATAGGCGGCCAGCGCGTATTTGGTGTGCGGCAGGCTGATCTCGACCGGCTCGGCGCCGGCCTCCTTCAGCCAGGCGATCCCCTGGTCCCACAGCGCGGCGATCTCCGCCGACAGCCCTTCCGCCCGGTATTCCTTCGGAATGCCGACGCGCAGGCCGCGGATGTCGCCGGTCAGCGCGGCGCGGAAATCCGGCACCGCCATGTCGACGGAGGTCGAGTCCTTCGGGTCGAAGCCGCACATCGAGCGCAGCATGATCGCCGCGTCCTCGACCGTGCGGGTCATCGGCCCGGCCTGGTCCAGCGAGGAAGCGTAGGCGACGATGCCCCAGCGCGAGCAGCGGCCGTAGGTCGGCTTGATCCCGACGGTGCCGGTGTAGCCGGCCGGCTGGCGGATCGAGCCGCCGGTGTCGGTGCCGGTGGCGCCCAGCGCGGCGCGCGCGGCGATCACCGCGGCGGAGCCGCCCGACGAACCGCCGGCGACGATCTTCCTCTCCCAGGCGCCCGGCGCGCCGGGGCTCCAGGGGCTGACCGTCTCGCCCTGGTGGGCGGTGATGGTGGCCGAGCCCATGGCGAATTCGTCCAGGTTCACCTTGCCCAGCATGACGGCGCCGTCGCGCCACAGCTGGGAGGTCACCGTGGATTCATACTCCGGCGTGAAGCCGTCGAGGATGCGGCTGCCGGCAGTGGTGGCGACGCCCTTGGTGCAGAACAGGTCCTTCACCGCGATGGGCAGGCCGTCCATCGGCCCGGCCTCTCCCTTCGCGCGGCGCTCGTCGCTGGCCTTGGCCATCGACAGCGCGGCGTCGGGGGTCTCGGTGATGAAGATGTTGAAGGGGCGCACGGCCTCGACCGCGCGCACATGCGCCTCGGTCAGTTCGACCGCGGTGAACTCCTTCTTGGCGAGGCCGTCCAGGGCCTCCGCCATCGTCAGCTGCGTGAGCGCCGTCATCACTCGACCACCTTGGGCACGACGAAGAAGCCTTCGGCCGTTTCCGGACCGTTCGACAGGACCTGGGCGGCGTAACCGCCGTCGGTGACCTCGTCCTTGCGCCGGCGCAGCTTCTGCGCGGCGACGCTGGTCATCGGCGGCACGTCCTTCGTGTCGACCTCGTTGAGCTGTTCCACGAAGGTCAGAATCTGGCTCAGTTCCCCGGCCAGGGATTCCAGTTCCTCGTCCGGCACCTTGATGCGGGCCAGATGCGCGATCTTGGCCACCGTGGCCTTGTCGAGCGACATGCCTCTACTCTCTTCCAAAACATTGGAAATCGGCCGCGAAGCTAGCACCCGCGCACGCCCACCGCAACGATTGCGGCCGCCGCCCCGCTCAGAAGGCGCCGGGATCGCCCTTGACGAGCCCGGCGGTCAGCGCCAGCGGGCATCCGCAGGACGGGCATTGGGTCCGCTGCAGCACTTCGACCACCCGCGCATCGGGCAGCACCGCGCCGAGCGTCCTCTCCACCGCGGCGATCTGGCGCTTGTGGTCGGCGCCGGCACCGCAGGCCGCGTCCAGCATGGCGCCGTAATCCGAACTGGATTGCGCGGTGATGGCCTTCGCCCCGCCGGCCACGAACAGGCCGGCACCGCCGGCGGCCAGCCCGGCCAGCACCGCACGCCGGTTTGCAACCGTCATCGTCCTGCTCATCCGCCTGCTCCCCTTGATCCGACCTGGTCGTCCGCCCTGTCGGGGCGTCGCCCGCAGGGACGGAGTATACACCGCCCACCGGTGGCCCGATCATTAAAAAGCGGGCATTGGAAAGCCGGCATTGGAAAGCCGGATGGTCAGGCGGCGATCGACGAGTCCGCGTTCCAGTCGGCACGGCCCACCCGCAGCTTGAACAGCGCGATCGGCTCGCCCCAGGGTGTCACCCGCGTCTCCAGCGCGACCGGCACCATGCCGAGCTTGGCATAGAGCAGCAGGGCCGGCGTGTTGGTGTTGAAGCAGTAGAGCGTCAGTTCGGGCAGGTGATGCCGGCCGAAGGCGCGGTCGATCATCGTCCGCACCAGATATTCGGCGATGCCCCGGCGGCGCAGGGTGGGGTCGACGCTGACATTGCCGATGCTGGCGGTGAACCCGTCCTCGAAGGTGGCATAGTTGGCGTAACCGACCACCCGTTCCCGCCCATCCACGGTCAGGGTGACCACGGTCGGATCGCGGCGGACGCCCAGCGTCGCCCGCACCTGATCCGGGGTCAGGGGCCAGACGGCGCGCGGGAACAGGAAATACAGCTCCTCCGCGTTGCGGGGAAAGCCGCAGATGGCAGGGATGTCGGCGTCGGCGAGCGGCCGGTTCGACAAGGCTGTGTGTGACGTTGCGCTGCTCATGCTTAGAAGAATAAGTATCTCGCGCATCAACTCAAGCGACCTTGCGGTGACAAGGCCGCGGTTCTATGGTCGGGCCATGATCCACACCCTCTCCGAACTCGCGGCCCGGCTGGGCAAAAACCAACGTTTGCTTGGCCTTGACGTCGGCACCAAGACCGTCGGGCTGGCGGTCGCCGATCCGGGGCTGATCGTCGCATCCCCGATCGGCACGCTGAAGCGCACCAAGTTCACCCAGGATGCGCGCGAGCTCGGCAAGACCATCCGCGATTACGGCATCGGCGGGCTGGTGGTCGGACTGCCGCTCAACATGGACGGGACGGAAGGGCCGCGCGCCGAGTCGGTGCGCGCCTTCGCCAACAACCTGCTGGAACGCTCCGACCTGCTGGGCTGGGAGGCGGAGATCGCCTTCTGGGACGAACGGCTGTCCACCTCGGCCGTCGAGCGCTTCATGATCGGCGAGGCCGACATGACCCGCAAGCGCCGCGACGAGGTGGTGGACAAGATGGCCGCCGCCTACATCCTGCAGGGCGCGCTCGACATGCTGGCGAACCAGCGCCGCCTTGCCGCGCAAGCGGAAGAGGACGAGCGGAACGAAGACGACGAAGAGGACGACCGGGACTGAATCCGGTCGCGGCCGCCGTTCAGTCGGGCCTTCCAATCAGGCGGCCCATCCAGTCAGGCATAGCGGTCCGGTCGAAGCACCGCGGCGCGGCGGAGCAGCTTCGACGGATCCAGTCCCTGCGCGCGCAGCAGGACGCTGGCCTTGGCCAGAGCGGCCGGCGTGTCCGGGGTGAGCGCCAGCGCGCGGCAGTAGCACCCCTCCGCCAGATCGGTCCGCCCGGCATCGGTCAGCGTCTCCGCCGCCGCCAGCAGGCCGTCCATGGCCATGGCGAGATCGCCGTCGAGGTTCAGCGCCCCGGCGAAGGCCTGCACCGCCCCCGGCAGATCGCCCTGGCTTTCCAGCACCAGCCCATAGGTGGCCCACCAGACGGGAACGCCCGGCCGGGCGGTGATGGCCTGGGCGATCGCCTCCCGCGCCTCGGTCCAGCGGCCGGCCTGCGCGGCGATCAGGCCTTGGCGGTAGATGCTTTCGGCCTGATCCGGCGTCATCGTCTGCAATCCGGTCTTACGAATCGCTGCGGCCGAGCTGGTCCATCAGCTCGCGCCATTCGCGCTTCGACAGGCCGCTCGCCTCCTGGGTGACCGGCTCGCCGGCCAGCAGGCGCTTCACCACGTCCAGGCCGGTGCGCGACAGATGGGCGCCGCCCATGCGGTATTCGGTGAAGGACTCGTAGACCGCCGGGACCCAGCGCTTGACCACGTCCAGCATCGCGTCGGCATAGACGCGGATTTCGTACTGGGCATGGGCGTCGGCGCGTAGCGACAGGAAATGGAGAAGGTTGTGGAGGTCGACCTTCCAATACCACTGCGTGTAGTAGTTCAACGACAGGTTCATCCGCGCCAGCTCGCGCGCCAAGCCCTGGCGGGTGGGGTCGATGACCGTGCCGTCCTCGCGGTGGTTCAGCATCTCCTCGTAATGATCATAGGCGCGTTCGGAATCCTCGCGCAGCAGCCGCATGACGTCGGCCGCCTCCTCGCCCTCCAGCACGTCGCCGCGGCCCTGGCGGTTCACCACGGCCTGGGCGCCCAGCTGTTGCGGCGCCGGCACGTAGAATTCCCGGTCGAGGATGGAGTAGCGGGCCGAATATTCGTTCACGTTCGCGGTGCGGTGGCGAATCCACTGGCGGGCGACGAAGATCGGCAGCTTCACATGGAACTTGATCTCGCACATCTCGAACGGGGTCGAGTGGCGGTGGCGCATCAGATACTTGATGAGGCCGGAATCCTCGCTGACCTTCTTGGTGCCCTTGCCATAGGACACGCGCGCCGCCTGCACGACCGCCGCATCGTCGCCCATATAGTCGACGACGCGGACGAAGCCGTGGTCCAGCACCTCCAGCGGCTGATAGAGGATGTCCTCCAGGGCCGGGACGGTGGCGCGGCGGGTGGTGGCGGTGACGGCGCGCAGGCGATCGATTTCGTCGCGCTGCTCGGGCGTGATCGGCATGGTGACTCCGGGGCTGCAACGGCCGGACTCTTAAGCAGTGCGGCACAAGGGTGCAAGACGCCTTTCTGGCACCCGGCCCGCCCGCGTCATCGCAACGCATTCGGCGATGATATCACACACCCCCTTCCCTTGCCCGACGGGAGTGCCTATATTCGCGTCGTCGGTTCGCCGACTATGGCGATAAACGCCTTGTGGAATAAGCGTTGTGGACCCGGGGGCGGTACCCGGCGCCTCCACCAACCATACACCGGACTCGTTGACCGGGGTCGTTGGGGGCGAAACAGGATCGACACGCGTGGTAAAGGCATGGTTTTCGCTCGGCATGGTTCCGCCGTTATCGGGCCGTTGCAATAGTTGCCAACGACAACGTTGCTCAGGCTCGCCTCGCTGCCTAACGGCGGCTGGTAGCCTAAACCTAATCCCCGAGGGTTAGCGCCTAAGGGTGGGGCCGTGGGCCGCCTAGCAACAGAAGGCCCACACCTCTTTCCCAGCGTTTCGTGCCGGCCCTGGCCGCGGCGGGACGTAAGACCGATCGCGTTATCAGGGACCCGCCCAAGCATGCCGAAAGAGCAGCTCCGCTATGACCGGATGGTCGAGACCGCTTTGCGCGGCGTTGTCCGCGATGCGCTGACCGAGGTTGCCGAGCGCGGCTTGCCGGGCAATCACCATTTCTACCTGACCTTCCGCACCGGTTTCCCCGGCGTCGAGATCCCGGAATACCTGTCGTCCCAGTATCCGAACGAGATGACCATCGTCCTGCAGTTCCAGTATTACGGGCTGGACATCACGGACGATCATTTCGAGGTCACGCTGAGCTTCAACAACGTGCATGAGCGGCTGGTGATCCCCTTCGCCGCCATCACCACCTTCGCCGACCCGTCGGTGAATTTCGCTCTGCAGTTCCAGCCCCTGGCCGCCGCCGAATCGGCGGAGGTCTCGGCCATGCCGCCCCGTCCCGCCGCCGAGCGCGCCGAGGAGAAGGCGGAGGAAAGCGCCCCGGCCGAGGAGCCGAAGCGCGGCGAGGTCGTGGCGCTGGACGCCTTCCGCAAGAAGTAACCTCGGTACGGATGCCTGCCCGGCCGCCCAGCGAATATGTCGCCACGCTCTGCGAGATGATGGCGCCGCTGGGTGACGTGCGGGCGCGCCGCATGTTCGGCGGCTACGGCCTGTCCATCGACGGCCTGACCTTCGCGCTGGTCGCCGACGACACGCTGTATTTCAAGGCGGATGACGGGAATCGCCCGTCCTTCGCCGAGCTGGGCCTGGAGCCCTTCCGGCCGATGCCGGACAAACCGACCACCCTCTCCTACTACCCGCCTCCCGACTCGGCGCTGGACGACCGCGACGACCTGCTGGTCTGGGCCCGCTCGGGGTTCGATGCGGCCTTGCGGGCGGCGGCGAAGAAAGCCGCGAAGTCGAAGCGGAGGTAAGCGCCCTCTCCCGCCCCGGGAGAGGGAGGGGACCCGCGCCGAAGGCGTGGGGAGGGTGAGGGGCTATCCGAACATGGATCTTGATCCTCGTCTAAACCCTCACCCTTCCCATGCTCCGCATGGGCCCCTTCCCTCTCCCGGGGCGGGAGAGGGAATTTCTCGACCCCCTCAGATATTCTCGGCCATGTGGATGGTCGCGTTGCTCGCCTGGGCGCCGGCGCTGCGCTGGCGCAGTTGGCGGGCGAAGCGCAGGGGGTTGGGGAGGAAGTTCAGCATCGAACCGATCTTTCCGACCGACGAGGTCGCCTTGCCCACGGCCATCACGTCGGCCAGCCGGCGGTCGATGAAGGCGCGGGTCTCGGCATGGCCGTCCGACTTGTCGTCCAGCCAGTAGAAGGTGGAGGAACTGACCACCGCGGCCAGCAGCGCCCGCTTGGTATAGTGGTTGTGGTCGGTGGAGGTGTCGCCGGCGGCGAACCACATGGCATCCACCGTGCGGTACAGCAGCCGCAGGCCGAGCGCCACGTTCTGCGGCAGGGCCAGATAGGAGAGCTGGCGACGCTTGGCCTCGCGGTAGGGCTCCAGCACCTCGAAATAGGTGCGGACGGCGAGGGAGATGCGCTCGCGCACCTTCATCTCCGCCAACGGCTGGGCTTCCAGCCGGTCGAGCATCTGGCGGTCGGCCCAATCGGCGAAATGCTCCACCGCATCGGTGACGCCGCCCGGGAAGGCGCGCAGCAGGGCCGACGGCTCATGTCCCGCCATCTGGGTGCCGTCGCGCAAGGACTGCAGGCTCCAGCCGTCGAAGACGACGTTGGGCAGGCTCGCCACCAGGATCTCGTCGCGAAGCGTATCGATGGTCATCGCTCACTCTCCCCGCGCGCCCCGTCAGTCCCGGGACGGCGCGTCCTTGGCCGCGGCCAGCGCGGCGTTGAGATGATGCATCTCCTCGGTGCAGACGAGGAGCCGCAGATCGTCCATGCGATCAAGATAGAGCACGCCGTCCAGGTGGTCGACCTCGTGCTGGACCACGCGGGCGTGAAACCCCGACGCCTCGCGGTCGATCCGGGCGCCGTCCAGCCCATAGCCGCGGTAGCGGATGCGCGCATAGCGCGGCACCAGGCCGCGGAGGCCGGGAATCGACAGGCAGCCCTCCCAGCCCAGGACCTTGTCATGGGACAGCGGTTCGATCTCCGGATTGACCAGGACGGTGTTCGCCACCTCCTCCCCCTCGCCGCGGTCGGCGGGGACGCGGAAGACGATGATCCGGCGCGACTCCGAAATCTGCGGCGCGGCGAGACCGACTCCGGGCGCGTCCAGCATGGTCGCGATCATGTCGGCGGCCAGCCGGGCGACGGCCGGGTCGGTCGGATCGGCGATGGGCTCCGCGATCTCGCGGAGCACGGGATTGCCCATTCGGGCGATTGGAAGCACTGGCATGCCGCTATATCTGGAGTGTGGACGGGGCCGGAGCAACCGCCTTCCTGCCCGGTTCATGCTTGTGGACAAGACTCCCCTTCACAAAGGCGGTGGAGCATGCTACACACTGCGCCCACACAAGGGGTGCGCCCGCCGCGCATGCCTATTTGTTGCCTTTGCGCAACATGCTTCACTTGGAAGGGTGACGGTAAACGTGCAAGTTCTGGTCCGAGATAACAACGTCGATCAGGCCCTCCGCGCGCTCAAGAAGAAGATGCAGCGCGAGGGCATTTTCCGTGAAATGAAGCTGCGTCGCAACTACGAGAAGCCCTCGGAGAAGCGTGCGCGTGAGAAGGCTGAAGCGGTGCGTCGCACCCGCAAGCTGCTCCGCAAGCGGATGGAACGCGAGGGCTACTAATCGTCGGTCGCGCTTAGCGGCTGCGAAGGGCGCGTGTGACGCGCGCCCAAGACCCCTTGTGTCTTGCACCCGACCGTCCCGCGAAATTCGCGTGGGCGGTTTTGGTGTATCTGCGTCATTCTGCTCGGCCCGATTGTGCGTCGGGCAAGCGTATTGAACGGCCAGCGAGCCGAAACGCCGCGGCCCGGTACCGGAAAGGCACGATCATGAGCGCTTCCAACCTCACTGCCCGCCACTCGGTCCCGGCCTTGCGAGCCCGCAAGGGGGGCGAGCCGATCGTCTGCCTGACCGCCTACACCGCTCCGGTCGCCCGGCTGCTCGATCCGCATGTCGATGTCCTGCTGGTCGGCGACTCGCTGGGCATGGTGGTCTATGGGTTGGACAGCACGCTGCCGGTGACGCTGGACATGATGATCGCCCATGGCGCCGCCGTGGTGCGCGCGTCGGAACGCGCGTGCGTCGTCGTCGACCTGCCCTTCGGCAGCTACCAGGAGAGCAAGGAGACGGCCTTCCGCGCCTCGGCCCGGGTGATGGCGGAGACCGGCGCCCAGGCGGTCAAGCTGGAAGGCGGAATGGAGATGGCGGAAACGGTGGCCTTCCTGACCGCCCGCGGCATCCCGGTGATGGGCCATGTCGGGCTGACGCCGCAATCCGTGAACACGCTCGGCGGCTACAAGGCGGTCGGCCGCGATGCCGAAGCCGCCGAACGGATCGCCGCCGATGCCCGCGCAATCGCCGAGGCCGGCGCCTTCACCCTGGTGATCGAGGGCACGATGGAGCAGCTTGCCCGCCGCATCACCGAGGAGGTGGCGATCCCCACCATCGGCATCGGCGGTTCGCCGGCCTGCGACGGGCAGGTGCTGGTCACCGACGACATGCTGGGCCTGTTCGGCGCCTTCCAGCCGAAATTCGTCAAGCGCTACGCCAATCTGGGCGAGACGGTCGGCGAGGCCGCCGCCGCCTATGCCGCCGAGGTGCGGACCCGTGCCTTCCCCGGGCCGGAGCATTGCTTCGGGATGAAGAAGGCGGCCGTTTAACGCCCTCTCCCGCCCTGGGAGAGGGAGGGGACCCACGAAGTGGGGAGGGTGAGGGGTAGACCAAGGCCCCGAACCGCATGGCTTCGTGCCCGACCCCTCACCCTTCCCATGCTACGCATGGGCTCCTTCCCTCTCCCGGGGCGGGAGAGGGAGACTTTCCGCGCAGTTCGTTCTTCCTCCGTTCCAGGCGATCCGCTACAGTCCGGTCGCCATGGAAGCCCCCTCCCCCGCCCTGATACCGCCCAACGTCGCCGCTTGGTTCCGGTCGCGCGGCTGGGCGCCGCACCCGCATCAGGTCGCCATGGTCGAGGCCGCCGAGCGCGGGGAAAGCGCGCTGCTGATCGCGCCGACCGGCGGCGGCAAGACGCTGGCCGGCTTCCTGCCCTCGCTGATCGAACTGGCCGAGCGGCCGCGCGAGGGGCTGCACACCCTCTATATCTCTCCGTTGAAGGCGCTGGCTGTCGATATCCAGCGCAACCTGGAACAGCCGATCGCCGAGATGCGGCTGCCGATCCGGGCGGAGACCCGCACCGGCGACACGCCGGAGGCCAAGCGCAGGCGCCAGCGCACCCATCCGCCGCACATGCTGATGACGACGCCGGAAAGCCTGGCGCTGCTGCTGTCCTACACCGACGCCGACAGGCTGTTCCGATCCTTGCGCTGCGTCATCATCGACGAGCTTCACGCGCTGGCCGGCACCAAGCGCGGCGACCTGCTGGCGCTCGGGCTGGCGCGGCTGTCACGCCTCGCCCCCGCCGCCCGCCGGGTCGGGCTGTCCGCCACGGTGGCGGAGCCGGAGCGGCTGCTGGCCTGGCTGTCGCGCCGCGGCCGGCATGAGGGAACGGACTCCGACGACGTGCGCCTCGTCCTCGGCCGTTCCGGCGCCCAGGCGGAAGTCGAGATCCTGACCTCGCAGGAACGGGTGCCCTGGGCCGGGCATATGGCGATGCATGCCATGAAGGAGATCTACGAGCGAGTCCGCCGCCAGCGCACCACCCTGCTGTTCGTCAACACCCGCGCGCAGGCCGAACTGGTGTTCCAAGCGCTGTGGCGGGTCAACGACGACAACCTGCCCATCGCGCTGCACCACGGCTCGCTGGCAGTGGAGCAGCGCCGCAAGGTCGAAGGCGCCATGGCGCGCGGCGAGCTGCGGGCGGTGGTCGCCACCTCCTCGCTGGATCTCGGCATCGACTGGGCGGCGGTCGACCTCGTGGTCCAGATCGGCGCGCCCAAGGGATCGAGCCGGCTGGTCCAGCGCATCGGCCGCGCCAACCACCGGCTGGACGAACCCAGCCGCGCCCTGCTGGTCCCCGCCAACCGCTTCGAGGTGCTGGAGTGCCGTGCCGCGCTGGAAGCCGTCCACGACCACACGCTGGACGGCGAGGCGCCGCGGCCGGGCGGGCTGGACGTGCTGGCCCAGCATCTGCTCGGCATGGCCTGCGCCGCCCCCTTCCTGCCGGACGCGCTCTATGAGGAGGTGGTCTCGTCCGCCCCCTATGCGGCGATGACTCGCGACGAGTTCGACGACGTGCTGGATTTCGTCGCCACCGGCGGCTATGCGCTCGGCGCCTATGAGCGCTTCCAGCGCCTGAAGTTGGGCGAGGACGGGCGGATGGCGGTGGCCGGCCCGGCGGTGGCACGCCAGTACCGCATGAATGTCGGCACCATCACCCAGGAGGCGCTGCTGCGCGTCCGCCTGAACCGCGGCCCGGTGCTGGGCGAGGTCGAGGAGTATTTCATCCAGGGCCTCACCCCCGGCGACACCTTCCTCTTCGCCGGCCAATTGCTGAAATTCCTCGGCGTGCGCGAGATGGAGGCGCAGGTCGCCAAGGGCGGCAGCGGCGATCCGAAGGTGCCCGCCTATGCCGGCGGGCGGCTGCCGCTGACCACCCATCTGGCCGAGCGCGTGCGCGCCATGCTGGCCGATCCGCGCCAGTGGGACGGGCTGCCCGAGGATGTGCAGGAATGGCTGCGGCTGCAGCGCACCCGCTCCGTCCTGCCCAACCGCGACGGGCTGCTGGTGGAGTGCTTCCCCAAGGCCGGCAAGCGCTTCCTCGTCGCCTACGCCTTCGAGGGGCGCAACGCCCACCAGACGCTGGGGATGCTGCTGACCCGGCGGATGGAAAGGGTCGGGCTGGGGCCGCTGGGCTTCGTCGCCACCGACTACGTGCTGGCGATCTGGTCGCTGCGCTCGCCCACCGACATGGACGCGCTGTTCGACCAGGACATGCTGGGCGACGATCTGGAAGCCTGGATGGACGAATCGTCGATGCTGCGGCGGACCTTCCGCAACGTCGCCCTGATCGCCGGGGTGATCGATCGCCGCCATCCCGGGCAGGAGAAGACCGGGCGGCAGGTCACCTTCTCCTCCGACCTGATCTATGACGTGCTGCGCAAGCACGACCCCGGCCATGTGCTGCTGCGGGCGACACGGGCCGATGCGGCCGGCGGACTGACCGACATCCGCCGCCTGTCGGACTTCCTGGCGCGGGTGCGCGGGCGGATCACCCACAAGGATCTCGACCGCATCTCCCCCCTGGCGGTGCCGGTGATCCTGGAGATCGGCCGCGAGCGGGTGGACGGCAGCGCCACCGACGAGCTGCTGGCTGCCGCCGAGGCCGAACTGCTGGCCGAGGCGATGCCGGAACTGGCGCCGCCACGGCCTGCGAAATTGGAAACGGGACGCCCGCAGCAGGGGCGGTTGTCGTTGTGACACCGCCCCATGCCGATCGCAGGTTACTTGCGCAGCTCCGGCTCCACTCCCGGCTCGCCGCTGAACTCGACAAGAATGGTCTCGTCACGGACGATGAACTGACAGGCCAGACGGTAGGGCGGCGGGCGGTGGGCGTTCTCGGCCGCCTCCAACAGGTCCCTGTTCAGCTTGCCGTTGACGGACAGGGTAACTTTCTCCTTTTCGGTCAGATCGATGGCCATCGGAGTCTTCCCGTCGAGATAAGTCACCTTGACGAGGCAGGACCCGCACTCGCCGTCCTGGCACTGGAACGGGATCGGGATGTCGTGCTTTTTCGCCAGCGCCAGCAGAGTGCCGGTATCGCCGGCGACCGCGTAGACGGTCATGTCCTTGGGCATGGTCAGGCCGGTGAACGTCACTGTGGCCATGGGTATCCTCCGGGTATGGTTGTCATCCGCCATGCCTCCACGGCGGCGGCCCATCCGGCTGCAAACATCATGCCCGCAAAATTTACATGGTTATTGGCCCTTTCCGATGATCGCCGGTAAACGAATGTTGTCAGCTTCCTCCCAAGCCAACGGCTCTGCCTGTCAGGGCGATGACAGACGGGCCGCCCTGACTTTCCGCGGCGCCGAGCTGCTGGCCGATCCATCGGGCGCGCTGCTGTGGCCGGCAGAGGGCATCCTGGCGGTCGCCGACCTGCATCTGGAGAAGGGCTCCGCCTTCGCCGCGCGCGGCCGGATGCTGCCGCCCTACGACACGCGGGCGACGCTGGACCGGCTGGCCGAACTGATCGGGCGCTACCGGCCGGCACGGGTGCTGTGCCTGGGCGACAGTTTCCACGACCGCCGTGCGGCGGAACGGATGGATGGGGCCGACGTCGAGCGGCTGCGCGCACTGACCGCCGCCACCGCCGACTGGGTGTGGATCACCGGCAACCACGACCCCGAACCGCCGCAGGGCTTCGGCGGCCGGGTGGCGGCGGAGCTGTCCGTCGGTCCCCTGACCTTCCGGCACGAGGCGCAGCCCGGCGCGGTCGGCGAACTTTCGGGGCACCTCCACCCGGCCGCGGCCTTGGCGCTGGCCGGACGGCGGGTGCGCGAGCGCTGCTTCGCCCAGGACGGCGCCAAGCTGATCCTGCCGGCCTTCGGTAGTTTCACCGGCGGGCTGAACGTGCTGGACACCGCCTTCGACGGGCTGCTGGGCCCGGCCTTCGAGGTGCTGATGACCGTCCGCGGCCGGATCTACCGTTTCCCCTGCGCCCGCCTGTCGCCGGACCGCGCCCGCTGAGCCGCTGGCCGCAGCGTGAGCGCGGCCTATATCGGTGGGTCCGGAGACGACCAACCGAGCGCCGCGCATGTCAGCCCCCATCATCGTCTGGTTCCGCAACGACCTGCGCCTCGCCGACAACCCGGCGCTGACCGCCGCCGCCCAGGCCTCGGCTGAACGCGGCGCCCCGGTCATCCCGCTCTATGTCCTGGAGGACGAGGACGCCACTCCCTGGGCGCTCGGCGGGGCGCAGCGCTGGTGGCTGCACGGCAGCCTGGAGCGGCTCGCCGCCCGCTGCGCCCACCTCGGCTCGCCGCTGGTGCTGCGGCGGGGCGAGCCGGGCGCCGTGATCGACGCGCTGGTGGCGGAGACCGGAGCGGACTGCGTGCTGTGGAACCGGCGCTATGCGCCGACCTGGAGCGCACGCGACGCCGCGGTCGAGGAGCGGCTGAAGGCGCGCGGAGTCGATGCGCGCAGCTTCAACGCCGGCCTGCTGGCCGAACCCTGGACCGTCGAGAAGAAAAGCGGCGGCCCCTTCAAGGTCTTCACTCCTTTCTGGCGCCATCTGTCGGCGACGCTGGACCCGCCGATGCCGACCCGCGCGCCCTCCGCCCTGAAGGCGCCGCGGACCGCACCGGCCAGCGACGCGCTGGACCGTTGGGGCCTGTTGCCGGCCAAGCCCGACTGGGCGGCGGGGCTGCGCAGGCGCTGGGTTCCGGGGGAGGCAGCGGCGCTGTCCCATCTGGCCGATTTCCTCGACGGGCCGGTCGGCGCCTATGCGACGGAACGCGACCGGCCGGACCATGACGGCACCTCCGCCCTGTCGCCCCGCCTGGCCTTCGGGGAGATCGGCCCCCGGCAGGTCTGGCATGCCGCCCGCCATGCCGCCGATGCCCGGCCGGAACTGGCGCCCGGCATCGACGCCTTCCTGCGCGAGATCGGCTGGCGCGAGTTCCAGCATCATCTGCTGCACCATGCGCCGGAATTGCCCGACACTCCGCTCGACCGCCGCTTCGCCGATTTCCCCTGGCGCGAGGATCCGGCCGGCCTGCGGGCCTGGCAGCGCGGGCGCACCGGCTATCCCATCGTCGATGCCGGCATGCGCCAGCTCTGGCAGACGGGCTGGATGCACAACCGGGTGCGGATGATCACCGCCTCCTTCCTGATCAAGGACCTGCTGCTGCCCTGGCAGGAGGGGGAGCGCTGGTTCTGGGACACGCTGGTCGATGCCGACCTCGCCCAGAATGCCGGCAACTGGCAGTGGGTGGCTGGCTGCGGTGCCGATGCCGCCCCCTTCTTCCGGGTCTTCAACCCGATTCTTCAGGGTGAAAAGTTCGATCCCCAGGGCGATTACGTCCGCCGTTACGTGCCCGAGCTGGACCGGCTGCCGCCGCGCTGGATCCACCAGCCCTGGGCCGCCCCGACGGAGGTGCTGCGACAGGCCGGCGTCCGGCTGGGCGACGACTATCCGCGCCCGTTTCTCGACCATGCCGTCGCCCGCGACCGCGCGCTGGCCCATTACAGGGAGCGGAAGGGAAAAGCCGAAGCCGAATCGTGATCGGCGATCTTCATCGAAGAGTCACCGGCACGCCCGCAAACGGTCATGCCCGGCCGCTAGTCTGCCTTCGGCGGCCCGGTGCGGCCGCCCTGTCCCGTCCAGCCTCTCTCGGGTCAGAGCCATAAGGACGCAAGACCGCTCCCCCGCAGTCGACGGACGTCCCGGCCTTACAAAAGGCCCGGCCCCAAAAAGAACAACCGCCACTCGGCAAGGCGGCCCCGGCACCCCCGGGGCCGCTTTTTCCGTGCCGCGTTGCATCGGCGGCCGAAGCGTTATAAAGTAACACCCATGTCTTCGCTCCACGACCACACGCACTGCATCGCCGATGCCCTCACCCGTGCGGACGCGCTGTGCGCCGAACGGGGCGCGCGGCTGACCGCGCTCCGCCGCCGCGTGCTGGAGCTGGTGTGGTCCAGCCACCGGCCGCGCGGCGCCTATGCGATCCTGGAGGATCTCAGCCAGCAGGACGGCAAGGCGGCGGCCCCGCTGACCGTCTACCGCGCGCTGGAGTTCCTGGTCGAACAGGGGCTGGTCCACCGTATCGAATCGCTGAACGCCTATGTCGGCTGCGCCGCGCCCGGAAATGTCCATTCCGGCCAGTTCCTGGTCTGCGAGGCCTGCGGCGACGCCGCCGAGATCGACGATCCCGGCGTCGGCACCGCCATCACCGCCGCGGCGGCCGAGCGCGGCTTCCGTGTCCAGCGCCCCACCGTCGAGGTGCGCGGCCTGTGCAAATCCTGTCAGGAGACTCCCCGTTGAGCGCACCCGCCGCCCCTCCCGCCCGCCTTCCCGTCTCGGTGCTGACCGGCTTCCTCGGCAGCGGCAAGACCACGCTGCTGCAGGCATTGCTGCGCAACCCGGCGATGGCGCGCACCGCCATCGTCATCAACGAGTTCGGCGAGGTCGGACTCGACCATCTGCTGGTCGCCAAGGCGTCGGAGAACATGGTGCTGATGGACAGCGGCTGCCTGTGCTGCACCATCCGCGGCGATCTGGTCGACACGCTGCGCGACCTGTTCCTGAAACGGGTGAAGGGCGAGATCCCCGATTTCGACCGCGTGGTGGTGGAGACGACCGGCTTGGCCGACCCCGCCCCGATCATCCACACGCTGATGTCCGACCCGCTGCTGGCCGCCCGCTTCCGCCTCGACGGCGTCATCGCCACGGTCGACGCGGCGCACGGCTCGCTCCAGCTCGACCGCCAGCCGGAAAGCGTGAAGCAGGCCGCCGTGGCCGACCGCATCGTGCTGACCAAGACCGACGTCGCCACCCCGGCCGCCACCGCCGCCCTGATGCAGCGCCTCGCCGCCATCAACCCGGCCGCGCCGATGATCCCCGCCGCCCATGGCGAGATCGATCCGGCCAAGCTGTTCGACGCCGGGCTGTACAATCCGGAAACCAAGAGCCCCGACGTCGCCCGCTGGCTGCGCGAGGAGGCCTATCGCGACGAACAGGCCAAGGCGCACGGGCATCACGATCACGGGCATGACCATGGGCATGAGCATCACGACCACCACGGCCACGATCACGACCATGGCGACCATTGCGGCCCCGGCTGCGGCCATGACCACGACGACGGCCATCACCATCACCGCGACGCCAACCGCCATGACGACCACATCCGCGCCTTCTGCATGGTGATCGACCGGCCGATTCCCTGGAACGGCTTCGTCGACTTCATGGAGGCGCTGATCGCCCAGGCGGGCGAGAACCTGCTGCGGGTGAAGGGCCTGCTGAACGTGCAGGAAAGCGAACTGCCGGTGGTGGTCCACGGCGTCCAGCACATGTTCCACCCGCCGGTCCGGCTGGAGGACTGGCCCAGCGACGACCATCGCACCAAGCTGGTCTTCATCACCCGCGACGTCGGCCAGCCGGTGATCGAGCCGCTGTTCAACGGGTTGGTCTGGGGAGAGGGAAAGACCGAGGGGTGAGATGAACGGCCTCCGGCCCGACCTCCTGCCGAGCGGGACGGTCGGGCCGGAGGCGGCTCACCGACCCACGTCACGCCGCAACGGACTGTCGCCGACCGCCCACACCCCGCGGTCCGCCGCCTTCGCCCCATCGAACACCAGCCAGCTCTGCCGCCCGTAATGGGGCAGCGGCCGCACAAGGGCGCGCAGGGCGTCAGCATCCGCGGCCGCCACCACCAGGGCCGTCCGCCCATCCGCCGCGCGCGACACCCAGACCCGCGCACTGCCGCGGCCGGCCAGTTCCGCCGGCACCGGTCCGAGCCCGCGCGTCGCCAACTCCCGCGCCACCGCCGCATCGGTGCCCACCAGCAGCACGGGAGCGCTTCCTTCGCCGCCCTCCCGCGCCGCACCGTCCATCAGCCTGCCCGCCAATGTCCGCGCCGCTTCCGCCGCGTCGCCGTCGGCGGCGATCACCCGCTCCGCGCCGGGGCGCAGGGTGACGTCGCGCAGGATCGGCGGCGCCTCTCCCGGCGCCAGGCGGCGGAACAGGTCGAAGCCGGGGTCGACCGACACCGCCCGCACCGCCGCCGCGGCCGGCACGCGCAGCGTCGCCTGCCGGCCGTCGAAGCGGACGGCATGCTCCTCCACCCCGGCCGCGGTCTCCAGCCGCACCGGCACCGTCAAGGCATAGGGCGCGTCCGCGTCCTGCCGCGGGGTCAACGATACGCCGCCGGCGTCGGCACGGGCATCGAGCAGGGTCAGCATCGGTGCTCCACGCCGCTCCACCCATTGGGCGAACAGCCCCCCCAGGTCGCGGCCCGACGATGCCTCGAAGGCATGCCGCAGGTCCGACCAGCCGGCGTTGCCGAAGGCATGGTCGCTCCAGAAGCGGCGGATGCCGGCGTCGAAGGCGCTCCGTCCGACCTCCGCCTCCAGCATGTGGAACAGCATCGCCGCCTTGCCGTAGCCGACGATCTGCGAAGCGTCGTGCGTCTTGGACAGGAACGCGGTCAGCGGGCGGTCGCGCTCGGCCGGCAGGGCGGCATAGTCGCGCAGCCAGTCCAGCCGCATCGCCCGGGCGGCATCGGCGCCGCGTTCGCGCGCGGCGGCATAATCGGCCATGTAGGTGGTCAGCCCCTCCGCCCAGTTGCCGCCCTCGCCCACCCGCACCCCGTTGCCCCACCAGTTGTGCATGATCTCGTGGGTCAGCGACTGGCTGCGGATGAAGGGCAGCGGCAGCACCGCGCGGCCGATGGCGGTCAGGCCGGGGAAGCCCAGCCCCACCGGCGGCGGAACCGAGACGATGCTGAAGCCGTCGAAGGGATAGCGGCCGATGCGGGTGGCGCCGGCGGCGATCGCCTGCTCCGACAGGCCGAGATAGCCGTCGGCCAACCCCTCCTGCTCCGGATGGCGGTAGAGCCGCAGGCGCAATCCTCCCGCCATCCGCTCCTCGACGATCCAGGTGCCGGCGAAGACGGAGGGCTCCTCAACGCTGCGGCTTTCCTCGAACACCGCGCGATAGCCGGCTTCGTCGCGCGTCTCGTCCACCAGCCGCCCGGTGGCGACCGCGACATACGGTGCCGGAACCCACACCGACAGGCGCCAAGTCGGCGGCAGAGTCGGCGGCTCATCGGCTGCCGATGCCGGATCGGGCAGCCAGCCGCCGAGACCCGGCAGGAAGGCGCCCTCCCCATCCAGCGCAAGACCGGTGCCGGCGGTGAAGCCGGGCAGCCGGCCGCCATAGCGGATGGTCAGCGGCTCGCCTCCTTCCGGCCCGTTCCCCTCCGGCACCACCAGCCGCAGCCGGTCGCCGCGCCGGTCCACCGGAACGATCCGGCCGCCGGCCCTGACCTCCTGCAGCGTCAGCGCCGGATCCAGCCGCAGCGACTGCGGCCCGGCCGGCAATGCCAGCCGATCCACCGCCTCCATCCGGCCGGCGGCGGGATCGAGCGTCAGCTCGATGTCGTGATGCAGCGGCGCGGCGGCGGCCGGGACGACCACGCCCAAGGCCAGCGCCGCTGCCGCCAGGGCAACAGCCCGGATGCGCAGGAACGTCATGGCCCTCAAGATGGGCGCCCGACCGGCGGGGTGCCAGCGTGACGCGACCCATGCGCCCGGCGACGAAGCCTCCTCACCCCGGATGGCCGCGCACCCGATCATACAGATCCGACAGCCGGGAATCGCAGATCCCCAGCTGCTTCAAATGCTCCACCGTGTTGGCGAGGTAGTCGATGTTGGGGCCGCGCTGGCCGCAACAGCCGGCGATGCGGCAAACGACCGCGGTCTCGTCCAGGCCCCGGCAATATTGCGGGTGGCTGCGGTCGACGACGAAGCAGCAGGCGTCGACCGTCTCCAGCCCCGCCGCCGACCGGCCGTCGCGCAGGCGCACGCGCAGCATCCTCGGCAGATAGACCCGGTTGTCCATCTCCCGTTCCCACAGGTAATCGAGCGTGGACGGCACCTCCGCCGCGGTCACCCGGAAGACGATGCCCCGGCAGGAGCCGCCGCGGTCCAGCCCCAGCACCAGCCCTGGCCGCTCCGGCGTTCCGCGGTAGCGGTGGGAGGCGACGCAGAAGCTGCGGTGGTATCCCGGCAGGGTTGCCGCATGGCGCTCGGCGAAGGCGAAACCGGGGTTCCACATCAGCGAGCCATAGCCGAACACCCACAGGTCGGTACCGGGTTCGACGGCGATGTCGCCGGTCCAGGCAGGAAGCGGAAGCGGTGAATCGGGAGCCATGGAAGCCGGTCGATGGACTGGAGATGGTGGCGTCGCCGGAGAAACCGGAAGCGAATCGGCGACGGCCGAGCCTAGCATGCGGGTACCGGGGTCGCTATAACGGGACGGAGATGGAACGGACATGCCACCGATGCGACCCACCCCCACCCCTTCCGCACCGCGCCGCCTGCTGACCGGGCGCCGGATCGCGACCGTCCTGGTGCTGATGGCGCTGCTGCTGCCCGCCCTGGCCTATTCGCTGTGGTGGTGGCAGGCGGCCCGCTCCGTGCGGGACGGGCTGGAAAGCTGGGTCGCCGACCAGCGCGCCAACGGAGCGGTGGTGGAGCATGGCGGACTGACGATCCATGGCTTCCCCTTCACCCTGCGGGCCGAGCTGCAGACGCCGCATCTGGCGACCCGCGGTGCCGACTGGCAGGGCGCCCGCCTGGTGGCGGAGGCGGCCCCCTGGAACCCGACCCGCATCGCCCTGGCCTTTCCCGGCGAGCAGCGGCTGTCCGTCGTCCAGCCCGGCCAGCCGCCGATCGACATCCTGGCCCCCCAGGGGGGCACCGGCGACCTCGTCATGCGGCTGTCGGGGACGCTGGAGCGACTGGCGCTGCGATTCACCGGCCTGACCGCGCAGGTCGCCGGCCAGCCGGTGCCGGTCGCCGCCCTGGATATCGGAGCCGCCCAACCGGACCGGCCGCCGGCCGAGCGCACGACCGCCGGCCTGACCCTGACGCTGACCGCCGACGGCCTGACCCTGCCCGACGGCATGCCGCCGACGCTGGGCCGCGAGGTGAAGCGGACGGAACTGACCCTGCGCATCATGGGAACCCCGCCCCGGCCGGAACCCGCCAGCCTGTCGGCCTGGAGCCGCGACGGCGGCACGGTGGAGGTCGATCGGCTGGCGCTGGATTGGGGACCGCTGGGCGCGGTGCTGTCGGGCACGCTGGCGCTGGACGCCCAGTTGCAGCCGCAGGCGGCGCTCACCGCGGAAATCCGCGGCGCACCGGCGATCCTGGACGCGATGAAGCCGATGATGCGCCCGAACGAGGCGGCCATCGCCAGAACCGTGCTGGCGATGCTGGCCCGCCCGACCGGCCCGAACGGCGAGCCGGTGGTCACCGCCCCGGTCACCGTGCAGGACCGCGCCCTGTTCGTCGGCCCGCTGCGCGTCGCCGCCCTGCCCAAGCTGGTCTGGTGATCCCCCTGCCGTGACAAGCGTCGGACGGTCCCGGCGCCGACCGGCGGAAATGCAACAGGTGCCGGGCGACATGACGGTTCCGTGAACCGGCCCTCTTGTTTCACACGGCGCATCGGGTCAAATTGACGCAGTCCCTGTCGCGGCTGCCATGGTGCGTCGGTCGATGTGTCGGTTTCTTGCCTATTGCGGCGAGCCAGTGTTCCTGGAAACACTGGTCTGCACGCCCTGCCATTCCCTGATCGAACAGTCGATGCACGCCGCGGAGGCGAAGACAGAGACCAACGGCGACGGTTTCGGTGTCGGCTGGTACAGCGAGCGGACCGAACCCGGCCGCTATTGCGAGATCCGGCCGGCCTGGTCGGACGAGAACCTGCAGTCGATCTGCAACCATGTCCGCTCCCACCTGTTCTTCGCCCATGTGCGGGCGGCGACCGGCACCGCGGTCAGCCGGGCCAACTGCCACCCGTTCAAGGCCGGCCGCTTCCTGTTCATGCACAATGGACAGATCGGCGACTGGCCCCGCCTGCGCCGCCGGGTGGAGGCGATGATCCCGGACGAGCTGTACAGCACGCGCACCGGCACCACCGACAGCGAGGCCATCTTCCTGGCCGCCCTGGGCCAAGGGCTGGAGCGCGATTCGGTCGGCGCCTTCCAGCGCGTGCTGCATGCCGTCCGCGACGAGATGCGGGCGCTGGACATCACCGCGCCGTTGCGCTTCACCGCCACCTGGACCGACGGCGAGCGGGTGTGGGCGGTACGCTGGGCGTCCGACGACAAGCCGCCCAGCCTCTACTGGCGCCGCGGCGACAATGGCCTGATCGTGGTGTCGGAGCCGGTCGACGCCCAGCGCGACCAATGGCGCCGCGTGCCGCCCAGCGGCGGCCTGGTGGCGCGCATCGGCGCGGCACCGGAGATGTTCACCTTTCACTGATGCGGGGGCCATCGGCAGGGGTGCGCCTCACCCCTCCAGCAACCGCTCCTTCGGCAGCAGGATCGTCACCGCCGTGCCCCGTCCGGGCGCGCTGTCGACCTCCACCCCGCCGCCATGCAGCTCGGCGAAGCGCCGGACGATGGGCAGCCCCAGACCGACCCCCTCATGCCGGCGGACCAGCGAGCGTTCGGCCTGGGTGAAGGGATTGAAGATGCGGCCGATCAGTTCGGTCGGAATGCCGGGACCGTCGTCGCGCACGGTCAGGCCGACGAAGTTGCCGCGATCCTCCACCGTCAACGCGACATGGCCGGCGGGCTGGGTGAACTTCACCGCATTGTCCAGCAGGTTCAGCACCATCTCGCGCAGCCGGCGTCGGTCGATGCGCATGCGGAAGGGCGGACAGGGACGGACGGCCACCGTCAGCCGCTTCGCCGCCGCTTTCGGCGCCAGCATGTCGCTGCAGCCGGCCAGCAGCTGGGGGATGTTGACGTCGCTTTCCTGGATCTCGATGGAGCCGGTGGAGCCGCGCGTGTAGTCCAGGATGTTGTTGACCATGGTCAGCAGCGACCGGCCGCTTTCCTCGATCAGCTTCACATATTCCAGGTAGTCGGGATGGCCCAGCTTGCCCATCCCCTCGCCCGCCAGCACGTCGGCGAAGCCGATGATGGAGTTCAGCGGCGTGCGCAGCTCGTGGCTCATCACCGCCAGGAAATCCAGCTTGGCACGGTCGGCCTTGCACGCCGCCTCCAGGGCATCCGACAGTTCGGCGGTGCGCTCCGACACCCGGCGCTCGAGTTCGCGGTTCTGTTCCGCGGCGCGGCGGTAGAGCTTGCGGATCTCCACCATGTTGCGGACACGGTGCAGCAGCTCCCAGGCGATGAAGGGCTTGGTCAGGAAGTCGTTGGCGCCCAGTTCCAGCGACTTGCGCCGGGTTTCCTGGTCGGTCTGGGCGGTCAGCACCAGGATCGGAACGTGATCGTCGCCGAAGATCGGCTTCAGCAGTTCCATCAGGTCGAAGCCGCTCATGTGCGGCATGCGGATGTCGATCAGCAGCAGGTCGAACGGCTCCGCCGCGCAGAGATCCGGCACCCGGCGCGGATCGGTTTCGCCGCGCACCCGGCTGTAGCCGTCATGACTCAGGATTTCCCGCAGCAGTTCGACGTTGGACGGATTGTCGTCCACGATCAGGATGCTCGCGTCCTTGACCTGCTGGGCGAGCGCCGGGTCGATCTGGCTCCTGTTCATCGGGAGCATGCACCTTTGAACCGCGCGAGTAGGCAAACAGAGTTGCCTCTGAACGAATCGAATGCAATTGAAATTATCGGTCGAGATGGTTGAGCATAATGATCGTGATGCGACAAGCCACCCGATCCGGCCGCCCGTCAGGCCCGCTTTTCCCAGCCGCCGCGATCGGTTTGCTGCCAATAGGTCAGGCTGTGCCCGGCCGCCTTGCAGGCCTTCCAGCGCTGGCGGGCGGCCAGCACCGCTTCGTCGTCGTTGCCGTCGAACAGGTCGCAGACGAGGTCGAAACCGTCCATCCGGTCGCTGACGCAGCCGTCCACCGTGACCAGCACGGTGGCGCCGTTCGGATTCTCGTCGGCATCGGTCAGCCACACCGGCTGACGGTCGGCGAAGCCGTCGCGCGCCGCCCCGTGCGGCAGGAAGGAGCCGGGATCGAAGGTCCACAGATGCTGGTTCAGCATGTCCACCCGCTCGGCCGAGCCGGCCAGCACGACGGCACGCCAGTTCCGCTCAAGAACCTTCTCCAGGATCTTGGGCAGCGCCTGCTCCATCGTGCGCCGTTGCAGGTGGTAGAAGCGGACTTCGGTCATGGCCGGACCAAGCACGCATTCCCTCTCCCCCCCGGGGAGAGGGTTGGGGTGAGGGGGATGCGCTGCGTGGCCTTGCAAAGCACGCGAAGCCTCCGCTCAACCCCATCGATCCTGCCATGCTTCCCCCTCACCCCGCCCCTCTCCCCGCTTTCGGCGGACCTATGGTCCGCCTGTCGCGTCAGCGCAAACGAAGTTTGCGCGTGAGCGGGGGGGAGAGGGGGCAGAGGGGCCGCTTCGGAACGGCACATCTCAAGCCTCGTGGAATTCCGCCACGAACCGGTCGAGCAGACGGACGCCGAAGGCGGAGGCCCCCTTCGGCACGGTCGCTCCGTCCTTCTTCGCCCAGGCCACGCCGGCGATGTCGATGTGCGCCCACGGCACCTCGTTGACGAAGCGCTTCAGGAACTGCGCGCCGACGATGCTGCCGGCCCCGCCGCCCGACCCGGTGTTCTTCATGTCGGCGGCCGGCGACTCGATCTCCTTGTCGTAGGCGTCGCCCAGCGGCATGCGCCACACCGGCTGGCCCACCTTCAGGCCGGCGGCCGTCAGGTTCATGGCGAGGTCGTCGTCATTGGCGAACAGGCCGGCATGCTCATGACCCAGCGCGACGATGACGGCGCCGGTCAGGGTGGCGAGGTCGATCATCAGCTTGGGCTTGTAGACGTCCTGGGCGTACCACAGGCAGTCGGCCAGCACCAGACGGCCTTCGGCGTCGGTGTTGATGACCTCGATGGTCTGGCCCGACAGCGAGGTGACGATGTCGCCCGGACGCTGCGCCGTGCCGGACGGCATGTTCTCCACCAGGCCGACGATGCCGATGGCGTTGACCTTCGCCTTGCGGGCGGCCAGCGCGTACATGGTGCCGATCACGGTGGCGGAGCCGCCCATGTCCCACTTCATGTCCTCCATGCCGGCCGCACCCTTGATCGAGATGCCGCCGCTGTCGAAGGTCACGCCCTTGCCGATGAAGGCGACCGGACGCTTGTCGTCGGCCTCCGGGTTGCCGTTCCAGCGCATGACGACGACGCGCGGCTCGAAGGCGCTGCCCTGGGCGACGCCCAGCAGGGCGCCCATGCCGATCTTCCGCAGCTTCTTCTGGTCGAGGATCTCGACCTCGACGCCGAACTGCTCCAGCTCCTTCGTCTTCTCGGCGAGGCTTTCCGGATAGATGACGTTGGCCGGCTCCGACACCAGATCGCGGGTGAAGCGGATGGCGTCGGCCAGCGTGTCCAGCTTCTTGAAGGCGGCCTTGGCGGCGCCGTCGTCCTCGACCAGCAGCGTCAGCTTGCGCAGGCTGGGCTTCGGTTCCTTCTTGTCGGACTTCCTGTCGTTGGTCCGGTACTTGTCGAACTTGTAGCTGCGCAGCTGCGCACCGAAAGCGACCTCGGCCGCCGCGGCGGCCGGCGACAGCGTGGCGCCCTCCGGCAATTCGACCAGCAGCGACGCCTCGTCGGCGACCTTGTCCAGAGCCACGGCGACGGCGCCTCCGGCGGCCTGGAGGATCAGGTCGGTCAGGTCGGCGCTCTTGCCGATGCCGACCAGCAGGATGCGGTCGAGTTCGGTCCCGGCCGGAGCGAGCAGCGTCAGCGTCTCGTCCTTCTTGCCGTTGAAGCGGGCGGCGGCCATGGCGCGGGCCAGCGCCCCGCCGGTCTTCTGGTCCAGCTCGCGCCCGATCAGGCCGAGGCTGCGGTCGGCGGCGACGGTCACGGCGAGCACGCCGGACGCCGGCAGGGACGGCTTGGCGAAGGAGAACTTCATCTGGTCCTCTTGAGGATTGGGCGGATGCGCCCGGATGGCTGCGGCGGCGGAAAGCCTACTCCACCGATAAGGAGCGCGCCACCCCGGCTGTCAAGGCCAGGGATGAGCAGCAGCGCCGGGCGGAGCTATACCCCCACCCCAACCCTCCCCCGCTCTTAGCGGACCTACGGTCCGCCTGCCGCGTCAGCACAAAGCATAGCTTTGTGCGAGAGCTGGGCGGAGGAGGGGGCAAGTGCCTGTTCGGTAAAGCGGCGGCAGTTCCTCCCCCGCCCAGCGGGGGAGGCTAGGTGGGGGCAACACCTCCCGCCTTACTCACGCATCGATCGCCTTGCCCAGCTCGACCGGATCCACCTCGCCCTGCTCCAGCCCGACCTCCGACACGCTTTCCTCCGACACCGTCTCCTCGGCGCGGCGCTCCAGCACGGCGGCGAAGAAGCCATCCGTATCGTGGCAGGCGGGCGTCAGGCGCAGGTACGGACCTTCGACCGGCGGCGCCCCGGCCTCCTCCTCCGCCCACACCTCGCTGACCGGCTTCACGATGAAGTCGTGGTGGGTCTGCAGGAAGGCTTCGACCTGCGCCTCGTTCTCGTCATGCAGCATGGAGCAGGTGGCGTAGATCAGCCGCCCGCCCGGCTTCACCAGCCGCGCGGCGCTGTCCAGGATGTTGGCCTGCAGCGGCAGGAGCTGCTCCAGCCCGGGACCGAGCTGGCGCCAGCGGGCGTCCGGGTTGCGGCGCCAGGTGCCGGTGCCCGAGCAGGGGGCGTCGACCAGCACCCGGTCGAACTTGCGCTTGTGGCGCTTCACCCAGGGATCCCGCTCGCTGGTCAGCGGATGGGCCTCGATGTTGTGCAGGCCGGCGCGGCGGAAGCGCTCGGCGGCGCGTTTCAGGCGCTTGTCCAGCACGTCGCAGGCGACGACGCGGCCCTTGTTCTTCATCAGCGCCGCGATCGCCAGCGTCTTGCCGCCGGCGCCGGCGCAGAAATCCACCACCTGATGGCCGGGTTTCGGCGCCACCGCCAGCGCCACCAGCTGCGAACCCTCGTCCTGGATTTCGACCAGACCGTCCTTGAAGGCGTCGACGCTGCCCAGCGGCGGCCGGCCCTTCACCCGCAGGCCCAGCGGCGACCATTGCGTGGTCTCCGCCGTGATCTGCGCCTTGGCCAGCGCCTTGATCGCGCTCTGCTGGTTGGCCTTCAGCGGGTTGATCCGCAGGTCGAGCGGAGCCGCCTCCAGCAGCTTCTCCATCTCCACCCCGAAGCGGTCGCCGAGCGAGGCGCGCATCGGCCCCTCGGCCCACTCCGGACACTCCACCCGCACCGTCTCCGGCATGTCGGGATGGTCCATCGTATGGCTTTCCAGCTTGCCGACCAGCGCCAGCTCGTCATCGGTCAGGCGGGCCGGGGCGAACTTGCCGCCGCTGAACATCTCCAGCACCACGCCGGCATTGCGGTTCTCTTCCAGCAGCAGATAGCCCAGGACGCGCGCGCGGGGGGTGGCGCGCTCGTAGCCGCCGCGCTCGATCCACCAGCCAAGCCGCGCGTGGCGCCGCAGGATAGCATAGGCCATCTGGGCGACGGCGGTGCGGTCCTTCGACCCGATGTAGCGGCGGTTGCGGAAATAGGCGCTCATCACCGCGTCGGCGGGGCGAGGGGTCTCGTCGATCTCGGTCAGCAGATCGATGACCGCCTGGAGGCGGGCGGCGGGTGTCATGGCGTCTGGTCCCTTGGGGTGTCACATGGCGGCGAACAGGACCGGCCGCCCGCATGGTCCGCAAGGCAGGATACGGGTTGCAGGATACGGGCTGTCGACGGTCGTTCGCGTATGGGCTGTCGATACCGCGTTTGCCGCCCGCTGTCACGCCTTGCCGCCGCGCGGCTGCCGCGCTCGACACCCGGACCGTCCCAATCCGGCCCCACCCGTGACAAGCGGCCGCGACCTATCCGAAAGTTCAGGTTGGGGATTGACGACTCGGGCCTTGCACCGGCACAAACGTTCGGGTGATGTGACCTTATCGTGACCGGACCGCCAGCCTGGCCGGACGGCCGGGGGTCTTCGACGGACAAATTCGGATGCTGGTGGCGGAGTGCGCGATGGCGGCTGCGGCTGGGGTGGCGTGTGCGCGTGACATGAAGCGGGCCGGGCGGCGGCTCACCCGGCTGGCGCTGACGGGCGGCCTGCTGGCGACGCTGGCGGCTTGCGCCGGAACCGCCCCGACCGTGGAGGGGCAGCGGCAGACGGCCCAGCGGCCGAGCTGGGATCAGGTCTCTCCCGACTTCCGCCATCTCGCCGGCTGGATCGACGACGACCATGCCCTGGCGGTTCCGGCGGTGCAGCGCACCTGCGGCTGGGTGAGGAACCAGCCGCCGGGCAAAGCGCTGGGTCAATTGCGCGCCGCCGGCACCACCGACGACTGGCGCGCCATCTGCGCCGCCGCCCGCGACCTGGCCCCCGGCGACAGCGAGGCGGCGCGCCGCTTCTTCGAAGCCTTCTTCAGCCCGCGCGACGTCAGCAACGGCGAGAACGGCCTGTTCACCGGCTACTACGAGATCGAGCTGCACGGCAGCTGGACGCGGACCGAGCGCTACACCGTGCCGCTCTACCGCATGCCGGCCCGCGGCAAGCACGGCCTGCCCAGCCGCGCCCGGATCGAGGGCGGCGCGCTGAAGGGCAAGGGGCTGGAGTTGATGTGGGTGGACGACCCCGTCGACGCCTTCTTCCTTGAAATCCAGGGCTCCGGCCGGGCGATCATGGCCGACGGGTCGGTGGTCGGCATCCATTACGCCGGCCAGAACGGTCACAGCTATTACCCGATCGGCCGCCATATCATCGACCGCGGTGACGCCACGCCGGAACAGATGTCCTTGCAGACGATCCGGCACTGGCTGAAGGAGCATCCGGCCGAGGCCCAGCGGGTGATGAACCTCAATCCTTCCTACGTCTTCTTCAAGGTGAAGTCCGAGGTCGGCGCCCGCGGTGCCCGCAACATGGAGCTGACCCCCGGCCGCAGCCTCGCCGTCGATGCCGAGCACATCCCGCTGGGCGTGCCGCTCTGGCTGGAGGTGCGCGACGCCCCGGTGCCGGGCGGCGCCATCAACCGGCTGGTGGTGGCGCAGGACACCGGCGGCGCCATCAAGGGGCCGGTGCGCGGCGACCTGTTCTGGGGCCACGGCCCGCAGGCCGAGGAAGGAGCCGGCGTGATGAAAGCGCGCGGCCACTACACCATGCTGGCGCCGCGCAGCCTCTCGGTCGAGACCGCGCAGCGGAAGTGATGACCGAAGGTGATGGAATCAGGCTGGAACGGCTGACCGCCCTGCCCGACCGCGGGGCGGCGCTGGCTGGGCTGGAGGAGATCTTCTTCGCCTCCACCACCCGGACGGAGTTCGCTTCCGATTCCGACCGGGCGGCCTTTCTCGCCACCTGGACCGGCTGGTACGTTGCGGAGGCGCCGCGGGATATCTGGCTGGCCGTGGCGGGCGACGGACAGGTCGCCGGTTACCTCACGGGCTGCAAGGACAGCGCAGGGTCTCCGGAACTGGCGCGGCGCATCCCGAAATACGAGGTCTTCGCCGACCGGTTCGCCGCCTATCCCGCCCATTTCCACATCAACGTCCGGCCGAGTTGGCGAGAGCATGGGCTGGGTCGCCGGCTGGTCGACCGCTTCGCCGAGGATTGCCGCGCCGACGGCCTGCCCGGCGTGCATCTGGTCACCGCCGCCTTCGCCCGCAATGTCGAATTCTACCAGCGCGCCGGCTTCACCGACGCCTGCCAGCGCGGCCCCCTGCTGTTCCTCGGCCGCCGCCTCGACACCTGACTCCGATGGCACCGCTGTGCTAGGCAGGACCATCACCTTGCCCGAAAGCCCGTCGCCCGAAAGCCCATCGCCATGACCCGCCCGCCCCTGCTGATCGAAAGCCCGCAGAACCCGCAGTTCAAGCTGTGGGAGTCGGCGCTGGAAAGTCGCGGGCTGAAGAAGAACGGCAAGTTCCTGCTGGCCGGGCTGAAGACGGTACCGGAGGCGCTGCGCCACCATCCCGGGCGCTTCGAGCGCCTGCTGTTCACCGATCCGGCGCAGGTCGCGGGTTGGCGCCTGCCGGCGGGGGTGGAACCGGTGCAGCTGGCCCCCGTCCTGTTCCGGACGCTCGACGTGTCGGGGACCGGTTTCCCGCTGCTGGTCGGCACGGTGCCGAAGATGCCGGCCATCGACCTGTCGCAGCCGCCGCAAGGGCTGGAGCTGCTGTGCGCGCTGGGCGACCCCAGCAACCTGGGCGCCCTGCTGCGCAGCGCCGCCGCCTTCGGCGTGTCGCGGATCGTGCTGCTGGAGGGGGCGGCCCATCCCTTCCACCCCAAATGCCTGCGGGCGGCCTCCAACGCGCAATTCGCCCTGACCCTGCTGCGCGGGCCGCGCTGGGCGGCGGTGAACGACGCGGCGGGACCGCTCTATGCCCTGGATGGCGGCGGGGAAGACCTGACGCGCTTCGACTGGCCGGCGGACATGCGGCTGATCCTGGGCGAGGAAGGCCAGGGCGTGCCGGCCGATTGTCCGGCCCTGCGGCTGTCGGTGCCGACCACCGGGGCGGTGGAGTCCCTGAACGCCACGGTGGCGGTCAGCGTGGCGCTGTTCGCGCGGTATGCAGCGGTCGGAAACGGTTAAGAGGCAATCGAAGCCTGCCCCATCACCGATGCCAGCACCTGCGCCACCTGATCCGACCCATAGGGCTTCTTCAGGACCGGCACGGTTGAAAACCGCTCCGGCACCGCGGCGGATTCGCCGTACCCCGTCGCGAAGACGAAGGGGATGCCCAGTTCCCGCAGCCGTTCGGCGACGGCGAGCGACGTCTCGTTGCCCAGGTTGACGTCCAGCACGCCCACCACCGGCGGGTCCTCCTCGATCAGGCGCAGGGCATGGCGGACGCCGGAGGCGGTGTTGACGCGGCTGGCATCGAAGCTCAGCAACACGTCTTCCGTCGCCATGGCGATGATCATGTTGTCCTCCAGCAGCAGGACCGGACCGCCGATGGAGAAATCCGCGTCGGGCATCGGCAGACTGCGCCGGCCGCCGCTCGGCAGGCTGGAGGCGATGGTGACGAAGCGGGCCGGGATCATGAAACGCGCCCGCAGGCCCGACAGGGCATAGCTCACCTCCGCCTCGCCCTGCAGGTCATGGGGAAGGGAGCGCTCGATCACCGTGGTGCCGAAGCCGCTGCGCGTTGGCGCCCGCACCGGCGGGCCGCCATTCTCCTGCCAGTCGATCAGCAGCCGCCCCCCTTCGTCGATCGACCAGTCGATCTCGACCCAGCCGCCGCTGTCGCTGAGCGCGCCGTATTTGGCCGAGTTGGTGGTCAGCTCATGCACCACCAGCGCGAAGACGGAGAAGGCCTGCGGCGCCAGCATCACCTCCGGCCCGGTCAGCCGCACCCGCTCGCTCTTGGGCGACAGATAGGCGCCGATCTCCGCCAGGATCAGGACGCGCAGCGACGCCGGACCCCAATTGTCGGCGGTTATCTGGTCATGGGCGCGGGCCAGCGCCTCGATGCGGCCGGCGACGATGGAGGCGAATTGCTGCACCGTCTCCGCCCCGCTCTCGCTCTGCCGCACCAGGGCGCGGACGAGGCTGAGGATGTTGCGGACCCGGTGGTTCAGTTCGGCGATCAGCAATTCCTGCCGTTCGGTCGCCTCCTTGCGGGTGCGGCCGGCGACGTCGGCCAGCCGCAACACCACCTCCAGCAGGGTCACCCGCAGAGATTCGGCATTGCGCTCGTCGAGTTCGGACCAGGGCTTCGACCGCCCGCGCACGGTCTCCTTCCAGGCCTCGAAGCTCTTGCGCGGGGTCAGACGCGGGCCGTTGGGGCCATATTGCGCCGGCTTGGTCGGGTCGCCGCCCCAGGTGACGGTGCGAACCAGCTCCTTGCGGAAGAAGACCAGATAGTCGCGCGGCGTGCGCGACACCGGGATCGCCAGCAGGCCGCAGGCCCGTTCGGTGAAGTCGCGGGCCGGCGGATGGACGGCTCCCAGCTCGTCGGTGCGATAGACCTTGCTGGGCGGCGTCCGGTGCAGGAAGCGCATCACGGCTTGCGTCTCCTCCCGCGTCGGCGTCTCCCCCTCCAGATGCAGCTGGTCGTCGATGCAGCAGGCGAAGCCGTCGCAGTCAATCAGCGTCCGCAGTTCGGCCCCGAAGGTGAGCAGGTTCTCCAGCGGCGATTCGCTGTCGGCCAGCATGGACATGATGCGGACATGGGCACGGCGCGCCTGCGCCTCCTGCTGGCTTTCCTGCTCGCGCTCGCGGCCTTCCAGCAGGAGCGAGACCATCTGGCCGAACAGCTCGGCGGTGGTGCGCCGCTCGAAGGACAGCGAACGGGCATGGCGATGGTGGCAGGCGAACAGGCCCCACAGCTTGCCGTGCCGCAGGATCGACACCGACAGCGAGGCGCTGACCCCCATGTTGCGCAGATACTCGACATGGATCGACGACACGCTGCGCAGCAGGCTGAGCGACAGGTCCAGCGGCTGCCTGAGGGGATCCAGCGCCGGGACCACTGGCACGGGCTGCGCATTCACGTCGGTGATGCAGCGCAGCCAGCTCCGTTCATACAGGCGCCGTGCCTGCTGCGGGATGTCGGAGGCCGGATAATGCTGGCCGAGGAAGCTGCCGATGCCGTGCACCGCCGATTCCGCGATCACCTCCCCCGCGCCGTCGGAAGCGAAGCGGTAGACCATCACCCGGTCGAACCCGGTCAGCGCCCGCATCTGGCGCGCCGCCTCACGGCAGAAGGCGTCGAAGCCGCGGGTGTTCTGGACCCGCGCGATCATCGAGCGCAGGAGGGATCCCGTGTCCTGCGGCCCGTCCCCCTCGCTCGGCTCCGCCTCGATCACGATGGTGGAGCCGGACAGATGGACGGCGACGTCGCAGACCGGGGTGATGTCCGACAGCCGCAAGCCGAAGGCGCGCTCGACGCTGCCGTTGATGTGGGCGACCTGAAGCCGGCCGCGGATGGTGTGCAGCGCTTCGCCCGAGATCACGCGGGCAAGCGGATGGCCCAGCAGATCGTCGGGCTCCACCCCCAGCCAGCGGCCGATGTTGGCGGAGACGTGCAGGACGATCCAATCGGCCGTGACGGCGATCAGGAAACCGGTGGGCTGGATAAGACCCAGCTGGTGGATGGGCTCCCGGTCACAATCGGTGAGGTCGACAGACCCCCTAGAAACCGGGCCGCTCATCGAGCGAAGACTTCGGACAAACGCGACCTCAAGCGGAAGCTGGACCGGCGGCGTTTGTCACGCGCTGCCAAGGGATCTGATCAACAATTTAGGCACGACGATGGACCACTGCAACGCTCCAAAATGGCTATTCCTATGCTCGCGTTAAGCCTCATTAACTTAACCTATGATAAGATCTGAAAACCTCGCGCGTAATTTGGCTTTCTATCTGTAGCTAGGCGGGAGAGTGCCGAAATCCGACGCAAGTACTTTCAAACCCGAAATGGGCGGCGCACCGGCGGGGCGGCGCCAGCCCCAAAAATCCGCAATGGGGAGTTTCAGCAACGGCGGGCTGCCCGGAAGCCGGCGGCAACGCAGGATGCCGGCCGTTCCCATCAATCATCGGGTTCCGCCATGACCATTTCGTCCGCCACTCCGCCCACCATCCCGGACGAGCGCATCCGCATCCGTGAGGTCACGCTGCTGTCCGACGACTGGTATGTGCTGAAGAAGACGATCTTCGACTATCGCCGCCGCGACGGCAGCTGGCAGACCCTGAGCCGCGAGACCTATGACCGCGGCAACGGCGCCGCCCTGCTGCTGTACGATCCGGCCCGCGGCACCGTCCTGCTGACCCGGCAGTTCCGTTTTCCGGCCTATGTCAACGGCCATGCGGAACCGCTGCTGGAGGTGTGCGCCGGGCTGCTCGACGACCGCAGCCCGGAGGAGGCGATCCGGGCCGAGGCGGCGGAGGAGCTGGGAGTGTCCGTCCAGGCGCCGCGCCGGGTGTTCGATGCCTTCATGAGCCCGGGTTCGGTGACGGAGCGGCTGGCCTTCTTCGTCGCCGAATACCGCGCCGCCGACCGCAGCGGGGCCGGGGGAGCCGGCGGCGGCATCGCCGAGGAGGGCGAGGACATCGAAGTGGTCGAGTTGACCTTCGCCGATGCCCTTGCCATGGTCGGCAGCGGGGCGATCCTGGACGGCAAGACCATCATGCTGCTGCAGTATGCCGCCCTTCACGGCCTGCTGCCGCGGTGACGGCACCCGCCGGCCCCGCCGGACCGGGCGATACGGACGGGGACCGGATGATCGACGACGGCGACCTGGATTGGGAGGACATCCGCGCCTTCCTGGCCACGGCCCGCAGCGGCAGCCTGACCGCGGCGGCACGGCGCCTGCGGCTGAGCCCGCCGACCCTGGGCCGCCGGCCGAAGCGGCTGGAAGACGCGCTGGGCGGCCCGCTGTTCGACCGGCTGCCCAACCGGCTGGAACTGACGGCGTTGGGCCGCTCCGTGCTGGACGGCGCCGCGGCGATGGGCGATGCCGCCGCGGCCTTCGCCCGCCATGCCGACCGCCATGCCGAACGTTCGAGCGCGTCCGCGCAGCCGGTGCGGGTGACGGCGACGACCTCCGTCTCCGCCTTCCTGATCCTGCATCTGCCCGAGCTGCTGGGCGAGACGGGGGCCGACCTGACCATCCTCAGCACCCGCAGCGCCCTGAACCTTGCCCAGCGGGAGGCCGATATCGCCCTGCGCATGGACCGGGTGCCGGCCGAAGGCGATCTGGTCACCCGCCGGCTGGGAGGCTTCGCCTTCACCCTCTATGCGGCGCGGGGCTTGCGCGACGACTGGAGCGGCCGCTGGGACGGCGCGCCGGTGGTCGGGCTGCCGGAGACCCGTCGGCGGCCGTCCCAGGCGGGATGGCTCGACGATACGGTGCGGGACCGCGGCGGGCGGATCGTGGCGCGGCTCAGCGAATTGCCGATGCGCCTCGACGCCGCCCGGCGCGGGCTGGGCCTGACGCTGCTGCCCTGCGTGCTGGGCGATGCCGAACCGGCGCTGGTCCGGGTCGTCGATCCGCCGGCCGCGCTCAGCGAGGACGTTCATCTGCTGGTCCACCGCGACCGGCGCGACGCGCCGGCCGTGGCCGCGGTGGTCGAGGCTCTGGTGCGGCTGTTCCGCCGCCACGCCGCCGCGCTGGCGGGACACTGATCCTCAGCCGCGGCCGGCGATCAGGCTGTCGGCGGCGGCGCGGGCTTCGGCGGTGACGGTGGCGCCGGACAGCATGCGGGCGATCTCCTCGCGCCGCTCGTCGCCGTCCAGCTCGGCGACGCCGGTGGTCACCTGCTCGCCCTTCTGGGACTTCTGCACCTTCAGGTGGACGGCGCCGCGCGCTGCGACCTGCGGGCTGTGGGTGACGACCAGCACCTGCAGCCCATGGCCCAGCGTTTCCAGCCGTTCGCCCACCGCCGCGGCGACGGCGCCGCCGATGCCGGTGTCGACCTCGTCGAACACCAGCGTGCCGACGGTGGAGGTCTGGGCGAGCACCACCTTCAGCGCCAGCATGAAGCGCGCCAACTCGCCGCCCGACGCGATCTTGTTCAAGGCGCCCGGCGGCGAACCGGGGTTGGTGGCGACCTGGAAGGCGACGCGGTCGATGCCGGCCGCAGTCCATTCCGCCTCGCCGAGCGGCTCGACCAGCGTGCGGAACTTGGCCTTCTCCATCTTCAGCGGCGCCAGTTCGCCGGCCACCGCGACGTCGAGCCGGCCTGCGGCCTCGCGGCGGGCGGCGCCCAGCACCTCGGCCGCCTTGTGGAAGGCGGTGCGGGCCTGCTCGGCCTCCTTCGCCAGCTTGGCCAGCAGGTCGCCCTGATCCTCGATCAGCAGCAGCCGGCCGGCCATCTCCTCGCGCAAGGCGGCCAGGGCATCGACGTCCACGCCATGCTTGCGGGCCGCGGCGCGCAGCGCGAACAGCCGCTCCTCCAGCTTTTCCAGCGCGCGGGGGTCCATATCGACACTGCTGGAGGCGGCCTGCAGCGAGGCGATCGCCTCGCCCGCCTCGGTCGCGGCGCGGTCGAGCGCCGCGATCACCGGGTCCAGCGTGCCGGCGGCCCGGTCGGCGATGCGGCTGAGCGTGCGGATGGCCGAGGACAGGGCACGCTCGACACCGCGGTCGCCCGACAGTTCGGCATAGGCGGCGTTCATGCCGTCGACCAGCTTTTCCCGGTGCATCAGCACCGCGCGGGTCTCCGACAGCTCCTCCTCCTCGCCGATCTTGGGGGCGAGCGCATCCAGCTCGGCCACGGCGTGACGGAGATATTCCTCTTCGGACCGGGCGCGGGCGATGTCGGCGGCGGCGGAATGGCGCGCGTCCTCGACCTGTCTCCAGGCACGATGCGCCGCGGCGACCTGCGCCGCCTGGGTCGACAGGCCGGCATAGGCGTCGAGCACGCTGCGATGGGTCTGGGGGTTCAGCAGGCCATGGGTGTCGAACTGTCCATGGACCTCGACCAGTTCGGCGCCCAGCGTCTTCAAGAGACCGACGCCGACCGGCTGGTCGTTGACCCAGGCACGGCTGCGGCCGTCGGTGTTGACGGTCCGGCGGATCACCAGCGCGCCGTAACCGGAGCCGGACTCGCCGGAATCGGCGTCCAGCCCCTGTTCCTTCAGGATGGTGAAGGCCGGGTGGTCTCCCGACAGCTCGAACTCCGCGGTGACGGCGGCCTGATCGGCGCCGTGCCGCACCAGGCCGGAATCGGCGCGCGCGCCGAGCGCCAGACCCAGTGCGTCGAGCAGGATCGACTTGCCGGCACCGGTCTCGCCGGTCAGGGCGCACAGGCCCTTGCGGAAGGACAGGCTCAGCCGTTCGATCAGGACGACGTCCCGGATCGTCAGCGACACGAGCATGGAGCGTCCTAGAACAGGGAGTTCCAGGCTTGATTGAGCCACGACTTCTCGTTTCGCTCGGGACGCAGATTGGCGTCCACCAGCAGTGCGTAGCTGTCCGTGTACCATTCGCTGCCGGGGAAGTTGTGGCCGAGCACGGCCGCGGCGGCCTTCGCCTCGTCGGTCACGCCCAGCGCCAGATAACACTCCACCAAACGGTGCAGCGCCTCAGGCACATGGGACGTGGTCTGGTAGTTTTCAACGACGGCGCGGAACCGGTTGATCGCGGCGGTATACTGATGCTGACGCAGGTAGAAGCGCCCGACCTCCATCTCCTTGCCGGCAAGGTGATCGTTGGTCAGGTCGATCTTCAGCTTCGCGTCGCGGGCGTATTTGCTGTCGGGGAACCGGCGGACCACCTCCGACAGGGCGTCGAGCGCCTGCCGGGTCATCCGCTGGTCGCGGCGCACGTCGGTGATCTGCTCGTAATAGCACAGCGCCCGCATGTAATAGGCGTAGTCGACATCCGGGCTGCCCGGATGAAGCTGGATGAAGCGGTCGAGCGCCAGGATGGCGTCGTCGTATTTCAGGTCCTGGTATTGGGCATAGGCGGCGAGAAGCTGCGCCTTGCTGGCCGCATCCGCATAGGGATGCTGGCGCTCCACCTCGTCGTAGAGCTTCGCGGCCTTCTTGTAGGACTCCTCGCGCATCGCCGCGTCGGCTTCCGACATGAGTTGGTCGGCCGGGCGTTCGACATACGCATCCTCCTTGGTGGAGGAGCAGGCGGACAGGGCGGCGGACAGGAGAATGGCCGTCAGCGGCAGGCGGTACGGGCGAGGAAGCATCGTCGTCTTGGGCGCTTTCGAAGTTGCCCCTGTATAGCACGCCGGGGTGAGGGCGCCGCAAGCGGTAACGCGGGGGTGGGCGATGAGCCCCTCCCCGCCCCGACGGAAAACGGACGGGAAAGCGTCCTATCCGAACAGCGCGTCGATGTCGGCCTGGCTGATGTTGCCGCTGTCCGGGCCGGCTTCGGCCGGGCCGTGCAGATCCAGGTTCTCGTCCTTCTTGGTGACGGACGGCGGCAGCGGCATCGCCTCGAACTCGCGCTTGTTCCACAGGCCCATCATGGCGTCGACGCGCTCTTCGATGAAGGACATGGCGCGGACGACCTTGGTGATGCGCTGGCCGGTCAGATCCTGGAAGTTGCAGGCCTCGTAGATGCGGACGATGACGTCGACCATGTCGTTGACGCGGTCGTTGTGGTAGCCCTCCGGCAGCGAGGACTTCAGTTCCGACACCACCTCTTCCAGCTCTTCGGCGCAGGCCATGATGGTGTTGGTTGCGGCCTCCGTCGCGGCGACGACGGCGCTCAGCTCCTGGCTGGCCTGCTCGAATTTGTCGTCACCGGCCAGCGGGTGGCGGATGGCGGCCATCTCCACCTTGGTCGCCTTGATGCGGCCGGAGATGTCGGCGATCTCCACCTGGATCTGGTCGATCTGCGCCGCGTCCATCGCCAGGAAGCGGTCCAGCTTGGCGCCAAGCTCGCTGACCGCCCGCAGGACCTCGGTGTTGTCGGCCTGGACCACCTGGGTCGGCGCCGGCAGCGTCGCGACCGCCGCGCCGTCTTCGATCAGGGACTGGAACGGATGCCCGGATTTGCGGGCCTTCTGAAGCTCGGCCATGAAAGGCTTGGTCATCTGCTTCATCGTCGGTCGCGCCTCTCGCAAATGGCCGCCTATGGCCTGTGTGTGATGGATGTCTGGTCGCGTGTCGGTGTTCTGCTTTTGGATCGGTTGAACGCGCGCCGCCCGGCCATCGGCCGGCGGAGCGGGATCAATCCGGGGGGAAGGCTCGGCACGAAAATCCCAGCCGTCTGCGTCGGGACGGACCGGCGGGCGCTTACCCGAACAGGGCGTCGATGGCCGCCTGATCCAGCGGTACCGGCGGTTCCGCCGCCGCGGACGGTGGAGGCGCGGCCGGCTTGGACGCTGCCTTGGCCTTCGGCGCGGCACCCGCCGGCTTGGGCACGGGCTTCTTGGCCGGGGCGGGCGCCGCCGGGACCGGCGCATCGAACATGCTGTCGATATCGGCTTGGCTGGCTTTGGCCGGAGCCGCGGCGGGCGCCGGAGCGTCGAACATGCTGTCGATATCGGCCTGGCTGGCCTTGGCCGGAGCCGCGGCGGGCGCCGGAGCGTCGAACATGCTGTCGATATCGGCCTGGCTGGCCTTGGCCGGAGCCGCGGCAGGCGCCGGCGCGTCGAACATGCTGTCGATATCGGCCTGGCTGGCCTTGGGCGGGGCGGACGGCGGAGGCGGTGCCGCGACCGGCGCCGGTGCGGGGGCCGGGCTGTCGAACATGCTGTCGACATCGGCCTGGCTGACGCCGTGGCCGTCCAACTGCGGACCGTTCAGAAGATGGGCGTCGGGACGGCTGTCCGTCTGCTCTTCCTTGACCATGATGCCGGCCAGCCCATCCTCGCCCCAGATGCTGATCATGGCCATGACGCGCTGCTCGATGTAGCGGAGCGCGTTGACGACCTTGCTGGTGCGCTGGCCGGTCAGATCCTGGAAGGAGCAGGCGGTGAAGATGTCGTTCACCTGCGTGTCGATGTCGCTGCAGATCGACGGATCGGCGCCGCCGGCCCGCAGCTTGCCCGACAGGTCCATCAGCCGCTCGGCGGCGTTCAGGATCTCGAAGGACGCACGCTCGGTCGAGATGACGATGGCGTCCAGCTCGTTCGTGGCGGACAGGATCTTGTCGCCCGATCCGTCCGGTGGCCGCAAGGCCGCCACTTCCCGTCTGGCCTGCTCGATCGAGGCGGCCATTTCCATCAGTTCGCGGCGCAGGACGCCGACGTGCTTGCCGGCCTCCACGGCCTCGTTCTGCCGGCTCCAGGAATCGCGGAACTCCTGGAGCATGGCGCGCACCTCCTCCGTTGCGGCCCCGAGGGACCGCCGGTGGAGCCGCCGCAGGAACGCCCTGCCCTTCGCCGATCGGGCGATGGCGTCCTCGATCTGCTCGAATTCCTCATCGGACAGCTGCGGAAGCTGCTCCAAACCGGTCCACTCCCCAAACTGGATTCGCCAGCCGCTCCGATGACCCGGACATTTTGCCCGGGTGGCGGGCGGCCGATCACCCGGTCCCGATCATCCGGGCCGGATCAGCCGCCGCGACGTCAGCCGTTAAAGATCTGCCGCCGAAGATCAGCCGCCGATGACGGCCTGGATCTTCTGCTTCAGCGTGTCGGCGTTGAAGGGCTTCACGATGTAGTTGTTCACGCCGGCCTGCTTGGCGGCGATGACGTTCTCGGTCTTGCTCTCGGCGGTGACCATGATGAAGGGCGTCGCCGCCAGCTTCGCGTCCGCACGGATTTCCTTCAGGAGCTGCAAGCCGGTCATCGGCTCCATGTTCCAGTCGGAGATGATGAGGCCGAACTTGCTCTCACGCAGCTTCGCCAGCGCCGACACGCCGTCGCCGGCCTCGTCGATGTCGGTGTAGCCGATCTGGGTCAACAGGTTCCGCACGATGCGCCGCATGGTGGCGTAATCATCGACGACGAGGATCTTCATCTAGACGTCTCCGCAATAATCCGTTGCCGGTGTCTGTCCGGCCGTTACGCCCACCCGGCGCGGGGGCTGCGCCGTAATCCGGGAAGTGATGCCGACTGTAGTGCCCTAACCGCCGCCAAAAGTCATCCCCTTGGGTCACACTGCAGCAGGCCGGTAAAGAACGTGTTACCACGGACGACAACTTCTTGCGGAATCAGGGGTGTCCCCAACATCGGTTCCGATTCGACATGACTGCGCTTTGGCGGTCACAGGGGAGCCGTCGCCGCCTCCAGCCAGCGGCGGGTCGCCTCGTCCAGCAGCGGCGACAGCGACTCGCACACCCGCGTATGATAGGCGTCGACCCAGGCGGCCTCCGCATCGGTCAGCAACGCCCGCTCGATCACCGACCGGTCGATCGGCACCAGGGTCAGCGGCTCGAACTCCAGGACCGGACGTTCGGCACCGGCCGGTTCGCCCTCCGGCTCCACCGGGCGGACGACGATCAGGTTCTCGATGCGGATGCCATAGGCACCGGTCTTGTAATAGCCGGGCTCGTCGGACAGGATCATGCCCGGCTGCAGGGCGACGGTGTTGCCGACCTTGGACACCCGCTGCGGCCCCTCATGCACCGACAGGAAGCTGCCGACGCCATGGCCGGTGCCATGGTCGTAGTCCAGACCGGCCTGCCACAAGGGAAGCCGCGCCAGGACGTCGAGCTGCGATCCGGTGGTGCCGCGCGGGAAGCGGGCGGTGGACAGCGCGATATGCCCCTTCAGCACACGGGTGAAGCGGTCGCGCATCTCAGCCGCCAGCGCCGGATCCAGCTCGCCCACCGCCAGCGTGCGGGTGACGTCGGTGGTGCCGTCCAGATATTGCGCGCCGCTGTCCAGCAGGAACAGGCTGCCCGGCTCCAGCCGGCGGTCGGTCTCCGGGGTGGCGCGGTAATGGACGATGGCCCCGTTCGGCCCGGCCCCGGCGATGGTGTCGAAGCTGACGCCGCGGAACCGCTCGTTCTCCCGGCGGCAGGCCAGCAGCCGCTCCACCACCGCCAGTTCGGTCAGGGTGCCCTTCGGCGCCTCCTGCGAGAACCATGACAGGAAGCGGACGATGGCGGCGCCGTCACGGAGATGGGCGGCCCGGGTGCCGGCCAGTTCCGCCGCGTTCTTGGCCGCCTTGGGCAGGGCGCAGGGATCGCCGTCGCGCTCCACCCTGGCGCCGGCCAGCAGCAGCCGGTCGACGATCCAGGCCGAGGTGCAGCCCGGGTCGGCCAGCACGCGGGCGGAGCCGCGGGCGACGGCATCCAGCGCCGGACCGAATTCCTCCACCGGCCGCACCCGCACCTGGTTGCCCAGCTGAGCATGGGTTCGGGGCGCCAGCTTGCGCGGGTCCAGGAACAGCTCCACCGACGCATCGGCCGACAGGATGGCGAAGGACAGCGGCAGCGGCGTGCAGGGCACGTCGGCGCCGCGGATGTTCAGCAGCCAGGCGACGCTGTCGGGCTGGGTCAGCACGGCGGCGGCGATGCCCTTCTGCCCCAGCTCGTCGGCCAGGCGGGCGCGCTTGTCGGCGGAGCTTTCGCCGGCGAAGTCCTCGTCCTGCGGCACCACCGGCGCGAGCGGGGCCGGCGGCTGGCCCCGCCACACCGAATCGAGCGGGTTGTCCTCGCAGGCGATCAGCAGGATGCCGGCGCGCTCCAGCGCGGCGCGGGTCTTCTCCACCCAGCCGATGGTGTGCAGCCAGGGATCGAAGCCGAAACGCCCGCCATCCGGCAGGGCGGCGGCGATCCAGTCGGTCAGCGGATCCTCGATCAGATGCCGGTACTCGTACAGGTCGGCCGGCACCTCGGCCCGGACCTGAAGGGTGTAGCGGCCATCGACGAAGACCGCCGCGTGGTCGGCGGTGATCACCGCATGGCCGGCGGATCCGGTGAAGCCGGTCAGCCAGCCCAGCCGCTGCGCCCGCGGCGGCACATACTCGCCCTGGTGCTCGTCCCCGCGCGGAACGATGAAGCCGTCGAGGTCGCGGCGTTTCAGCGCGGCGCGCAGGTCCGCCAGCCGTTGCGCCGGTGCGGGCTCCTCCGCCGGCGCCTCGGCGGCCAGCAGCGACTTGAGCGCCTGGAGCTGTTCGGTCAGGGCCGGCGGCAGGGCCTCGCCCACCAGCACCAGCCAGGCCGCCGGATCCTCTCCCTCCGGCGCCGCCAGCACGCCGGCGAGCAGCGCACGGACGTCGGCGGGAGACCGGCCGGTCCCGGCTTCGGCCAACAGGGTCGCAAGGACGTCGTCGCCACGATAGGCAGCGGAGGGGATCGCGCTGGGCACGGAACCTGTTCCTCGGAAGAGTGAATCCTGAGGTGACAGGCTAGGCACCCGGCCGGTCCCGCGCAAGCGGTGGTGCGACGGTTATGCTGGTTGGGGGGCCGGTTGGGGGGGCGGCTTCGAATGCCCCCTCCCCATTCCTCCCCCGCCCTCGGCGGTGGAGGGGGTTGGATGCTTGTCAGCGTAACGAAAATGCCGAAGCGGCGGCAGTCCCCTCTCCCACCGAAGGTGGGGGAGGGTTAGGGAGGGGAAAAACGCACCCCCTCAGACTGGCAACCCCGCATCGTCCGGCAGCCCCAGACGCGCCAGCACGCGCTTGCGGGCCTCGCCGCGTTCGACGTCGGAGATGTGCAGCAGGCCGCCGATCCGCCGCAGCAGGCTGGACTCCAGGTCGTTCAGCACACCGTCGGCGTAGGCAACCTCCCACAGCATCTCGATGATCCAGAGGCGCTGGCCGGGCGGGCAGCGCTCCATGATGATGCTGACATAGCGGAGGTAGGGCGAGACGTCCTCGGTGTCGAAGACGGCGGCGGACAGCAGGTCCTGCGCCTCTTCCTCGCTCAGGTTGAAGTGGCGCCGTGCGACCGCCATGATGCGGTCGCGCTCCGCCTCCGAAATGGTGTTGTCGGTCCGTGCGGCCTCGACCATCAGGGCGGCGGCGGCGGCCTGCAGGGCGTCCTCGCCCGGCTCGGTGGCGTCGTCGCCCGTGAACAAGGACCGGATGCGGTTCAGCATGGTGGCTCCCCAGGAACATGTCGGAACATCGTCCCTAGGGGAAGTCGCGACCCGGCCCTTTGGTTTCAACGGCCCCTGGCTTAACGCTTGACCACAAGAGTGGTCCATTCCCCGACCGGGATGCGGGCGACCAGCCGCAGGCCCTGGTTGCGGTGCGCCTGGATGACGTGGCGCTCCTGGCGGTTCAGCAGCCCGGCGAGCACGGCATAGCCGCCCTTCTTCAGATGGCGGCGCAGCTGCGGCGCCATGCGCGACAGCGGGCGGGCCAGGATATTGGCGGTGATCAGCGTATAGGGCTTGTGCCGGCCGACGATGCGGGTGTGGTAGCCATCGCCGCCCTGGGCGCGGATCATGCCCTTCTGCCCGTTCAGCGCCGCGTTGATGCCGGTGACGCGCACCGCCTCGGGGTCGATGTCGACGGCGGTCACCGGCACGCGCCAGCGCTTGGCAACCGCCAGCGCCAGGATGCCCGAGCCGCAGCCCATGTCGAGCGCGCCGCGCCGGCCGCCGCGCGGCAGCTTCAGGTGGCGCGACAGCCGGTCGAGCGCCTGGAGGCAGCCGTTGGTCGAGCCGTGTTCCCCCGTGCCGAAGGCGGTGGCGGCATCCACCAGCAGCGGGATGCTGCCGGCCGGAACGATGCCCTCATGATGGGAACCATGGACGAAGAAGCGCCCGGCGCGGATCGGCGGGAAGCCCTGGTAGCTGTGCGACACCCAGTCGATCGGCGGCAGGCTCTCGATCGCCAGCCGCGGCTCCTCGATCCCCAGCGCCTTCGCCAGCACGGCGACGCGGGACTGCAGCCGCGCCTCGTCGGGGACGCCGTACAGGGTCGCCTCGACCAGCCAGTCGCCGCCCTCCTCCAGTTCGAAGGTCGACACCGCATCGGCATGGTCGCCCACCGCCTCGGCAAAGGCCGGCGCATGGGCTTCGGGAACGACCAGCGCGATGCGCCAGAGCGGGGTTTGCGACATGACAGGGGCTTTCCGACGACGGCGCGAGAACAGAAGCGGCGTTTTTAGCATCAAGGCGGAAAGAGACCAAGGCTTCCGGAGATTTGGAGAAACCCTTATCGCTCCTCTATCGCCCCGACAGGCGGTCGGCGATGTCGTGCATGCCCTGCGCCCGCAGGACCGCCTGCCGGTGGCGCGTCAGTCGGCGGTCGAGCGCCTTTTCCATCGCCGCTCCGCCAAGCATCATGCCGTCCGCTCCCCTCAGCCGGTCGGCGAGGTCATGGGCCAACAGGCCTTCCGCCGTCGCGTCGCGGCGGTCGAGCGGCTGGTCGCCGGCGATGCTCCGGCGCAGACGCTCCAGCAGGACAGCCCGGCTCTGCGGCGCGCGGCCCCGCAGGGCGAGGCGGCAGACCCGGCGCAGCGGAGCGCCCATCGGTACCTGCGCCGGAACGGGATCGCGGTCGAACAGGGCGTCGGCCAGCGTGCAGAGGCCGGCATGCAGGCTGGGCTGGGCACCCAGCAACTCCTTGACCGTGTCGGCGGAGCCCAGGATGTCGGCGACCACCCCGTCCAGCAGGGCCAGATGCCGTGGCTCGGCCGCGTCACCCATCAGCGCCAGCAACAGATCAAGCTTTCCGGCCAGCGGCCCACCGGCTTCCAGATGCCGGCACAGCAGGGTGAGGAACAGCGGGTCGTGGCCGGCCGGCCCCACCGCCTCCACGATGCGGCTGCTGGTGCCGGGCAGATCGGTGGCATCGAAGCGCGGCAGCCGGCGGCCTTCGGCCAGCGCATCGCGGGCGGCGGCGGTGACCGCCTCCACCAGCTGGCGCAGTTCGCGGGCACGGGCGGCGTGGGAGACGCCGTGAAGATCGGCGTGGTGGCGGGCGACCGCATGGATGGCGGCGCCCATCAGCGCGCCCTGCTCCTCCAGCCGGCGGAACAGCGGCCAGGAATGCAGCAGTTCGGTCGGGGTGATGCGCTGGGCGTCGAGATAGGGGCGCAGCAGCCGGCCGATGACCATCCGGCTCTCGAAGCCGCGCAGGTCGTCGGGCGTGCGGCAGAGCGGCGCCCCCTCCGCCGTGCCGCCGAGGGAGAGGCCCTGGCGCTGGGGCTGGGGAGCCGTCTTGTGCAGGATCACCGTTTCCAGCGACAGGCCGGCGACGGTGCGGAACTTCACCACCTTCGCCTCCTCCACCCCGGAGGCCGCCAGTTGCGAACGGGCGGCCGACAGCGCCGCCTCCTGGTCGGTGTAGGCCCCCTCGATGCGCCAATGGCCTTCGCGGCGGCTCTGCACCTCGTAGCTGATGCTGCCCGTTCCGAACACGGCGGATGCCCCCGGCTCCATTGCAATGCTGCAATGATGTGCCGCGGCGGATTGCCGGGCTGTGACGGCCATCACAGTGCGGCAACACGTCCCACAAGGGAGCCGGAGGCCGGATCAATCCGCGTTGTCGGCGTGCTCCCCGAGATCAGCCCGCCTTGTCGGCGGGCACGACGAAGCTGTCCATCACCTTCTTGTTGCCGGAATGGTCGAAGTCGATCTCCAGCTTGTCCTCCGCCACGGCGACGACGGTGCCGTAGCCGAATTTCTGGTGGAAGACCCGCGCGCCCTTGGCGAAGGGCGCATCGGGGCGCGGGCGCGGCGCCACCGCATAGGCGCCCTGGTCCAGCGTGATGGTCTTGGGTGCCGGCGCCTGCCGGGTCGAGCCGCGGAACTGGAAGCCGCCGCCCGCGAAACCGCCCGCCGATCCGCCGGCGCCATAGCTGCCTGAACCGCCGCCGAAACTCCCCCGCCCGCCGCTGCCGGCGAACAGGCCGTTGGCGGCCTCCGCCTCCACATTGTCCTGTGGGATTTCCTCGACGAAGCGGGACGGCACGGCGCTGACCCAGTTGCCGTAGAGCCGGCGGTTGGCGGCATGGCTGACATAGGCGCGGCGGCGCGCCCGGGTCAGGCCGACATAGGCCAGCCGCCGCTCCTCCTCCAGCCCGGCGATGCCGGTCTCGTCCAGCGCCCGCTGGTTGGGGAACACGCCCTCCTCCCAGCCCGGCAGGAAGACATGGTCGAACTCCAGCCCCTTGGCGCCGTGCAGGGTCATCACCGTGACCTGCTCGACCCCGGCGGCCTCGGCATTCTCCATCACCAGCGCCACATGCTCCAGGAAGCCCGGCAGATTCTCGAACTCCGCCATGGCGGTGATCAGTTCCTTCAGGTTCTCCAGCCGGCCGGGCGCTTCCGGCGTCTTGTCCTCCTGCCACATGCGGGTGTAGCCGGACTCGTCGAGGACGGTACGGGCGAGCTCGGTGTGCGGCACCGTCTCCATCAGCGTCCGCCAGCGGAAGAAGTCCTGCAGCAGTCCACGCAGGGTGGCGCGCAGCTTCGGCTTCAGCTCGTCCGTCTCGGTCAGCGCCCATCCGGCTTCGGTCAGCGACAGCCCCCGCGCGCGGGCGGCGGTGTAGAGGCTCTGCATCGCCGCCGGGCCGACGCCGCGCTTGGGCAGATTGACGATCCGCTCGAAGGCGAGGTCGTCGTCGCCGGAATTGACCACGCGGAAATAGGCCAGCGCGTCGCGGATTTCCTGCCGCTCGTAGAAGCGCGGACCGCCCAGCATCTTGTAGGGCATCCCCAGGGTGATGAAGCGTTCTTCGAACTCGCGGGTCTGGAAGCCGGCGCGGACCAGCACGGCGATCTGCGACAGCGGCGTGCCCTTGCGCTGCAGCCCCTCGATCTCCTCGCCGACCCAGCGCGCCTCCTCCTCGCCGTCCCACACCGCCTTGACCTTGATCGGCTCGCCGCCGTCGGCCTCGGTCCACAGCGTCTTGCCGAGCCGGCCCTGGTTGTTGGCGATCAGGCCGCTCGCTGCGGCCAGGATATGGCCGGTGGAGCGGTAATTCTGTTCCAGCTTTATTATAGTAGCCCCAGGAAAATCGGTCTCGAACCTGAGGATATTTCCAATCTCAGCTCCACGCCAAGCGTATATCGATTGATCTTCATCGCCAACACAACAAATATTCTTATGGGCCTGCGAAAGTATTCTAAGCCACAGATACTGGGCGACGTTCGTATCTTGATATTCGTCGACCAGCAGGTATTTGAACTTGCGGTGATACTCCGCCAGCACGTCCGGATTGTTCTGGAAGATGGCGAGGTTGTGCAGCAGCAGGTCGCCGAAGTCGCAGGCGTTCAGGGTGCGCAGCCGCTCCTGGTAGGCACGGTAGATCGCCACCACCCGGCCGCCCGCCACGTCGCCACCGTCGGCATCGGCGAGGCGGTCGGGGGTCAGGCCGCGGTCCTTCCAGCGCTCGATCGCGCCCAGCACCTGACGCGGCGGCCATTTCTTGGAATCGATGTTCTCGGCCTGCAGCAATTGCTTGATCAGACGGACCTGGTCGTCAGTGTCCAGGATGGTGAAGTTCGATTTCAGCCCGACCAGTTCGGCATGGCGGCGCAGGATGCGGGCGGCCAGCGCATGGAAGGTGCCGAGCCACCAGCCTTCCGGCTCGATCCCCATCAGATGGCCGACGCGCTCGCGCATCTCGCGGGCGGCCTTGTTGGTGAAGGTCACCGCCAGGATCTGGAAAGCGGCGGCACGGCGGGTCATCAGCAAATGGGCGAGCCGGGTGGTCAGCACCCGCGTCTTGCCGGTGCCGGCACCGGCCAGCACCAGCACCGGTCCGTCGAGAGCCTCCACCGCCGCTCGCTGGGTCGGGTTCAATCCGTCCAGATAGGCGAAACGCTGGGCCGCCGGAAAACTCTCCCGCGGAAAGCCGGAGGTCGAACCGGCAGCGGCAGGAGCGGCATGGCTCAACGGATCATCATCATAAGCGTCTGACATGGGGGGCCCGGACTGGCGATGGACAAAAATCGGCTGAGGCATGCGAATGCCATCTCGTGGTCGGAACGTATACAGCACAGAGCGCCCCGGCACGACCCCCGGCGAGACGCGGCGGCATCCGGCGGCGATCACGGGACGAAGCGGCCAAGCTTATGCCGAAGGGCGGAATTCCCGGGCATAGGACTCCAACCATCGGGCGATGACATAGTTCTGCACGGCAAGAACCGTTAGGCGGAGAAGTCTCCTGACACTGTAGTTCAGGGTCCTGACGAAATCACAGGCAGTCTGTCGACGATTTGCCCTCTTATGTCACAGACCGTTACTCCACCCGACCATTGCAAGGCGCTTTATGTCCGCATCTTGTCTTATGCGGTCTTACGGCATATGCCCATTGCTCGACGCGAAATTTACCTAAGCGAAATTTTGCCCGGCGCAAATCGGGGGTATCTATGGATCACAACGAGGCACCCCCGAACCCCGAGGGGTGAGCGGACCGGACGCTGGGGCGAACGGTCGGGGATGCCTCCGAAGCGCCATTCGGCGCCACTTCGATCGGAATGGAACAAAAGGCGGGCTGAGACCATGGATGCCATCAACGTTTTCCTCATCGACGCCAACAAGCTTTTCCGTGAGGGCATGAAGCGCTTGTTCGAAGGCACCCCCTTCAACGTCGTCGGCGAGGCCGGCACCCTGCGCGAGGGCCTGTCGACCCTCGGCACCGGCACGAACCCCGATCTGATCCTGATCGATCTGCCGAGCGGCGCCGACGAGGAGGTCGAGGCGATGCGCTCGCTGCGCGAGCATCACCCGTCGATCAAGGTCGTCATTCTGACCAACGACCTGGAGACCCGCCGCCTGTCGGCGGCGCTCGGTGCCGGCGCCGGCGGCTACCTGCTGAAGGATATCGCCTGCGAGGCGCTGATGCAGTCGCTGAAGCTGGTGATGATGGGCGAGAAGGTGTTCCCGACCCATCTGGCCGAACTGCTGGTCAGCGGCCGCACCGAGGACATGGGCGCCGAGCTGCCGACCCGCCGCAAGGGCCTGTCGCAGCGCGAAGTTCAGATCCTGCGCTGCCTGCTGAACGGCAACAGCAACAAGATGATCGCCAATCACCTGAACATCACGGAAGCCACCGTGAAGGTTCATCTGAAGAGCCTGCTGCGCAAGATCAACGCCTCCAACCGCACCCAGGCCGCCATCTGGGCGCTGAACAACGGCATCGGCGATCAGGCTGCCGAGACCGGCGTCGCCGCTACGGTCTGATCCTCTCCGATCCGGTCGCCGGCCCGGTCGCCGGCTCTTCGACAGCTCCGCCAAAAGGTCTCGCCCGCCTTCCGTACAGGCCGCCCGTCCCGTCCATCCGGGGCAGGCGGCCGGCGGGGCGGGACGTTGCCTTTTGCAAAGCCTTGTCCTTTGCAGGCTCTTGCCGCGAGACGGATGCGGATAAGCCGCGCAGGCGGGCATAGAGGAAGCGGTCTAAGACCAAAAGCGAACTACAGCGCCTGAATGGGCGTGCCTATCTGAACGTCCGGATCGATGACGCCATCCCGGTGTGAGATCGCCGCAACCTTCTGGAAATGCCTGCGATGAACGTGCTGATCGCCGACGATCACCTGCTGTTCCGAGATGGTCTGCGCCGGCTGCTGGCGCAATTCGACGCCGACATGACGTTTTTCGAAGCCAGCACCTATGACGAGGTGCGGTCGCTCTGCGACGGGACCAGGCCCTTCGACCTGATCCTGCTGGATCTGGGAATGCCGGGCTGGACCAGCTTCTCGGCGCTGGGCGACATCCATGCCAGCCTGCCCAAGGCGCTGCTGGTGGTGGTGTCGGGGTCGGAGAAGCGGTCGGACCTGCTGGCCGCGCTGGAGAACGGAGCCGCCGGCTATATCCCGAAATCCTCCAGCGCCAAGGTTCTGCTGGGCGCGCTGCAACTGGTGCTTGCCGGCGGCATCTATCTTCCCGAGCAGGCCATCCGCGGCGGCGACCGCGTCGACCAGATGCATGGCGGCTATGGCGGCAGCTACGGCGGGACCGGCAACGGCGACACGATGGACGAGTCCGCGGGCCTCGGCAACGGCAACGGCGACCAGCTGACGCCGCGCCAGCGCGACGTGCTGGCACGGCTGCGCGACGGCAAATCCAACAAGCAGATCGCCCATGAACTGGGTCTGACGGAAGGCACCGTGAAGGTTCACGTCACCGCCATCCTGCGGCATCTGGGCGTCCGCAACCGTACCCAGGCCGCCCTGACGGCGCAAAGCCTGTGAGGCTCTGAAACTCGGCGGGGTGCGCTTCGCGCGCTCTGAAACCCCTGGCTGGCGATCGGCTTCACGCTTCAAATCGAGGCCGGCTTCCTGCGGCCCTGTCGGATGCGAAGCGGCTGTCCGCCCGCCACCCGGCCATTGTTTCCGTGAACGCCTGAAGAGCGGGCGCTGACTTCGAAGGGCTCGGTTTTTCTGAAGCCGAGGGCCGGCCTTGCCGGCCGTCATCCCTTACCGCTGCGCCCGCTCCACGGCGGAGACCAGGGCCAGCAGGGCGCCGCGCAATTCGGCGGCGTGGGTCCGCGGACGGATGGCGGCTGCGTCGGGGACCGCGACGACCGTCAATGTCCGGCAGCCGGTCAGTCCGCCTTCGAGGAGCGAGAACAGGCCGGTCGGGTCGCTGCCCTGTATCAGGGTAACCGGCAAGCGGACCGCCGGCAGTTCGGCTTCAAGCTCACCGAGGGTGCCGGACCGCACGGCCGGTGATGTCCGGCCGAAACGGGCCGCCAACGCGTTCCAGCGCCGACGCATCGGCGACTCGGCACCGACGTCGTCGACGATCATCACGCCGCCGACCTGCTCGGGAAAATCCAGCGCCGCGGCGATCGCGAGCGGCGCCGTCATCGCCCCTGCAACCAGCACCGGCCGGCGCCCGCCGCGCTCCACCAGCAACGGCGAGAGGATCGCCGCTCCCGCGGCAGCCGGTACGGTCAGCCATTCCTGGCCTGCCGGCACCTGGTCGAGCAGCCGCCACCACGCTCCCTTGCCGGGATGGAGAAAGATCACGCGCCGTCCCGATGGATCGCCCGCGCGATCGGCCGCCCGATCGCCGGCCCAGGCATTCCCCCCATCCACGGCCAAGCCGTTCACCGGAAAACGGGCGGTCTCTGCCCGTCCGGCACGGACGGCGGAAGGCTGGGTGTGAAAGAACACGGTCGGTGATCCCCGGAGTTGGCCATTCGCGGTGGAACCGTCCCACCGCCACAACCAACCCTAACGAAGCGGAACCCAAGTCGTCCCGTTCCATAAATCGGGCAGAAACCTTAACAGCGCCGGAAAAGCCGCTCCGTCCGCAAAAGGTTTCAGCCATCACCGAAACACGATAAAAGCAAAGAATAATCCACGACTTGCCGCCCGAGGCGGACTCCCCGGACGGCAGGCCACCGGATGGCGGATCAATGCAGAGTCACCTCCTCGCCTTCGCCATCCGGCGCGACCGCCAGCGGGCGCCGCAACTCGCCGACAAGGCTGCGCCATTCCGGCGCTCCACCCAACTGTTGCAGCAACTGTGCAGTGAAGGCGAAGACCGCATGTTCCAGCGGCCCGTTGTCCTCGGCATGGGCATTGACGGTCAGGCAGGATTCCGCGGCGCTTTCGAAGATGGCGGCCGCGGCGCTGGCGCCGGGTCCGGGGTCGGGCAACGGGATGGCCTGAGGCTTCTCTCCGCTGACACGCAGGCGCGACAGGTTGTCGGCCAGCAGGCGGGTGCGGATCGCATTGTCGACTGCGGCGGCCATGGTGTATCCGGCCTCCTCCTCGACCGTGGCGCGCAGTATGCGCAGCCCGGCGATCAGCCCGCGGGCCACGTCGCCGTTGCCGCCGCGCTTGGCCGCCGCGGCGACGGCGGTGCCGAGAATGGCGGCGACCACCGGCGAAAGCGATTCGCCTTCGCGCGGCATGTTCGGCGCGTCGGCGCCGGACTCGGTGTTCAAAGCCTCGGTCATGCGGCCTCCGATCCGTGTGATCCGGAAACGGGCGGCCCGCCGGCGATGCTGCCGACGAAGGACCCGTCCGGATGCGTCGTCTTGATGCCTGTTACGGATCTGTGGACCGAGCGGATCCGCTTCAAGGCATGGATGGCATAGACCCTTCCCTTCTTTCGCGCCGTCGGACGGGGTGCCCCATCCTTGCTCCGCCGTTCCGCGGTCGACAGGTGCGTCCTCGGCGTACCACGGCGGCGCCCACAGGGGCGCACAACGGGGTGGGGGCGCTCCGCACCGATCTGTCCGGCCCGCCTCTAGGCGAGCGGCACGGCCGTCCCCACATCTGCGGCGAAAGGGAGGATTTCGTGTCATGCCTCTGCTCAGTCTTCTCCTCAACGTGCTGTGGGTGGTCACGGGCGGCATCTGGATGGCGCTCGGCTGGCTGTTCGCAGCGGTCCTGATGGCGCTGTCGATCGTCGGCCTGCCCTGGGCCCGCTCCGCCCTGACCATCGCCCATTACACCCTGCTCCCCTTTGGACAAACCGCCGTGCGGCGGGATGAGTTCCGCGGGCGCGAAGACATGGGCACCGGCGCCCTCGGCTTCATCGGCAACGTGGTGTGGTTCGTGCTGGCCGGCTGGTGGCTGGCGCTGGGCCATCTGGTCGCCGCGGCGGCGCTTGCCATCACCATCATCGGCCTGCCCTTCGCCTGGGCCCATCTGAAGCTTGCCCTGCTGGCCTTGTGGCCGATCGGAACCGAGATCGTGCCGTCCGACGACATGGGCCGGCGCGTGGCCGGGCGGCCCTGATCCCGGCCCGCCTGACTTCCGGCGGTTTCAGCCCGATGGGGCGGCGGCTTCCAGTCCCCTCGCCGTCCGCCCCATCCGACCGTCACCCTGGCTGTGGCCCTGCCGCGCCTTCATCGCCTTCAGCATCACCGAAGCCCGCCAGAAGCCGAGCCCGGCACCGTCGACGAAATGGACATGCCGGTCGGCGGTCACGTCGCCCACCAGGCAGGTGACCGTGGTGGCGTCGGCCCTTGCGGTGCCATAGTGGATCGAGCCGGTCTCCGCCACATCGGCAAGCAGGCTCTCGATCGCATCCGCCTCTCCCGCCGTCACGTCCAGCACCAGCCGCGGCCCACCGGCCGACTTCCGGAAATCGGTGCGCTCCGCCATGCGGCGGCGGTAGCGCTGCGGATCGAACCCGCCCAACCGCCACCCCAGCTTCAGCAGCAGGACGAGCAGGCCCGATCCGGCCATCGCCCGCCCCACCCGCCGGATCCGCGTGGCCCAGCCCCCGGCATCGCCGTCCCGGCCGCCGCGCGCCTCCATCAGCAGGGCCCGCCAAGCCGGCGGCCAACGTGCCTCCAGCCGCTCACCGATGCCCAGCGGGGCGGCGCCCGCGGTGGGCACGATGGCCTCGATGGCCCGCTGGACGCCGCCGAGGTCCCGCAGGCCTGCCGCACCGGGATCGACCGCATCGACGATCACGCACAGGACGGTGCCGCGGCGGGGCGGCACCGGATTCCAGCGGCAGGAGACCGACTCCAGTCCCGGCAGCGGCCCCGGCCGCGGCGCCATGTGCCAGCGTGCATCCTCCTTCACCCAGGCATCGGCGGCCGCCACCCCGGCACCCAGGAACAGGCCGAAGCTGTTGCCGTTGCCGACATCATGCAGGGCCGCCATCACCTCCAGCCCCTGGTCGAGCAGCGCCTGCACCGGCACCAGCCCGACTCGCAGCGGCACGTCCATCACCTCCGCCGACCAATGGGCGAGCGCCGAGAGCGCTGCACGCGCGGCCTCCTCCCGTCCCGGCGGCACCGCGGCGATGGCGCCGGCGCCGCCGAACTGGCAGGCCGCCGGCTCCTGCCCGACCCGCACCGCGTCGGACAGCACCGCCACCACCCCGGCGGCGACGAAATTGACGTCCCGGTGCCGCCCCTCTCCGGCCAGCCGGGTGCTGCCGGTGACATCGGCCACCGCCAGCGACCATCCGCCACCGAGCATTGCATAAAATCGAGGATCCGACGCTTCCGCGGCAAAATCGCGGATCACCGGCAACAGAGGCATGACGGAACCTCGCCGACTGGCAACTAAGGACAATGATGAAGCGTAGCATGCCCGCACCCGTGACGGCAGAGCGAAGGAAGGCCGAAGGTGCCGGCAAAGTCACGGCGGCGCGGTTGCGACAATGTTGCACCGGCGAAAGCCCCTTGCGGAATTTCCCGCCCAGTCTCCGCACCGCGGCCGATACTTGCGTCGTTAACCGTTGTTAAAGGGTATGCCCGCAAAACTGCCTGACTATGCCGGTCCGGTTCCAGACCTTCGGAACGCCTTTGAAACGCCTTTGAAACAGGGGACCTCGCTCTTCATGTCTTGGCTGTCGAAATTCTCCGGAGGCAACAAGGCGCCCGGCGCCGCCAAAATCGTCGCGGAGCCGCGGCGGGAACGCCCGTCCACGCCGCCCAGGATCGTGATCGATCACCACGACTATGTGCCGGAGGAGTTCGTTCTCGGCTCCTTCCGCATCCGCCCCTATGACGGCGACCTGATCGCCAGGCAGAAGTTCGATTTCCGCCTGCAGTTCGACCTCGGCGGCGATCCGGTGGACGTCTCCTGCATGGGCATGGTGGTGAAGCTGACGGAAGAGTCCGGCCTCGTCGCCCGCTACCAGTCGCCGCAGCCCTTCTACGAACGCAAGCTGGTCGAATACATGAAGGCCCTGAAAGGGCTGTAAGCGCGAATCCCTGCCTGAAATGGTGGTGTCGGCAGCCGGCCGGCACTATATCTATGGGCATGCCGATCCGTCTTCTTCCTGAAACCCTGGTCAACCGCATCGCCGCCGGCGAGGTGGTCGAACGTCCCGCTGCCGCCGTCAAGGAGTTGGTGGAGAACGCCATCGACGCCGGCGCCACCCGAATCGACGTGGTGGCGCGCGACGGCGGCAAATCGCTGATCGCCGTCACCGACGACGGCTGCGGCATGACCGCCGACGAGCTGGTGCTGGCGGTCGAACGCCATGCTACCTCCAAGCTGCCAAGTGACGACCTGCTCGACATCCGCTCCCTCGGCTTTCGGGGGGAGGCGCTGCCGTCGATCGGCGCCGTCAGCTGCCTGACCATCACCAGCCGCGCCCGCGACGCCGACAGCGCCTGGAGCCTGACGGTGGATGCCGGGGCCAAGGGGGCGCCGCAACCGGCGGCGCTGGCCCAGGGCACGCGGATCGAGGTGCGCGACCTGTTCGCCGCCGTGCCCGCCCGGCTGAAGTTCCTGAAGGCGTCCCGCACCGAATACGACCACATCGCCGACTGCCTGGAGCGGCTGGCGATGGCCCATCCCGGCGTCGCCTTCACGCTCAGCGACGGCGGGCGCGGCGGCCTGCGGCTGAGCGCGGCGCAGGGCGACCTGCTGGATGCCCGGTTGACCCGGCTGGGCGCACTGATGGGCCGCGATTTCCAGGAGAACGCCGTACCGGTGCGGTCGGAACGCGAAGGCGTGGCGCTGGCCGGCTGGATCGGCCTGCCCACCCTGCACCGCCCGACCGCCAAGCACCAGCACCTGTTCGTCAACGGCCGCCCGGTGCGCGACAAGCTGATGGTCGGCGCGGTGCGCGCCGCCTATGCCGATTTCCTGCCGCGCGACCGCCACCCGATGCTGGCCCTGTTCCTGGACATCGACCCGCAGGAGGTCGACGTGAACGTCCACCCGGCCAAGGCCGAGGTGCGCTTCCGCGACCAGGGTCTGGTGCGTGGGCTGATCGTCGGATCGCTGAAACATGCCCTGGCCGAGGCCGGCCACCGCGCGTCGACCACCGTCGGCCTCGCCACGCTGGGCGCCCTGCGGCCGGAGCCGTCCGGCGATGCGGGGAGCGACGGCGGCTTCGCCCCGTCTCCCCTGCCCTACGGCCGCTCCGGCGGCGGGTCGGGCGGCGGCCCAGGGAGTGGTTGGGGCGGCTCCTACACGCCGGCCGCCGTGCCGCGCGGCCTGGCGGAGCGCTCCGCCGCCTTCCAGGCGCCGACCCAGACCGGCCTGCCGCCGCTGCAGGGGCGGCTCAGCGGCTTCGGCAACGGCTTCGCCCCGGCGGCCCGCCCGCCGGAATACCGCACCCCCGACCCGGCCGCGCACAAGCCGGAGCCGCCGCCCGACAGCCACCCGCTGGGCGCGGCGCGGGCGCAGGTTCACACCACCTACATCGTGGCGCAGACCCGCGAGGGCATCGTCATCGTCGACCAGCACGCCGCCCATGAACGGCTGGTCTATGAACGGATGAAGACCGCCCTGCTGGAGGGCGGGGTGAAGCGCCAGGCCCTGCTGATCCCTGAACTGATCGAGCTGGACGAACCGTCGGCCAACCGCCTGCTGGCCCGCGGCGCCGAACTGGCCGAGCTGGGGCTGGTGATCGAGGGCTTCGGCCATGGCTGCGTCATGGTACGCGAGGTGCCGGCCCTGCTCGGTCAGTCCGACGTCAAGAACCTGATCCGCGACCTCGCCGAGGAGCTGTCGGAACTGGGCGACGCCCTGTCGCTGAAGGAGCGGCTGGAGGAGGTCTGCGCGACGATGGCCTGCCACGGCAGCGTCCGCGCCGGCCGGACGCTGAGCGTCGACGAGATGAACGCCCTGCTGCGGCAGATGGAAGCGACTCCGCACAGTGGGCAATGCAACCACGGGCGGCCGACATACGTGGAGCTGAAGCTGGCGGACATCGAGAGACTGTTCGGGCGGCGGTAGGCATCCCAGCTCCGTCGATGAACCATGTATGTAGGAATTGTTGCCGGCCCCGCTCTGACGCCTACTCTTATGTGAACAATTCAGGCTGCAGGAAGACTTGCTCCCATTTTGGGAGCGTTATAAGCTTCAACCATGCGGATCATTTCACGCCGAACGCTGCGGGAGTATTGGGAGAAGCCTGGTCGGGGCGACAGCGAGGCGCCGCTGACCGATTGGTTCAACGTTGTCCGCAATGTCGACTGGGCGGACACCGCCGCTCTCAAGGCTCAGTTCCGCTCGGCATCGTTCGTGGGTGACCGGGTGGTCTTCAACATAGCCGGCAACAAATATCGGCTGGTTGCCGGGATCGATTACCGGTACCGCACAGTCTATGTGAAATGGGTCGGCACACATCGCGAGTACGACGCCATTGACGTGAGGACGGTGTAATCATGGATATCCGCCCGATCCGGTCCGACGAGGACCACGCCGCCGCACTGGAGGAAATCGAGCGCCTGTGGGGAGCCGATCCCGACACCGCCGACGGTGCGCGGCTCGAAATCCTGATGATGCTGGTGGAGGCCTATGAAGAGGCGAACCACCCGATCCCGCCGAGCGATCCGATCAGCGCCATCGAATTCATGATGGAGCAGCGCGGGCTGACCCGACACGATCTGGAACCGATGATCGGCAGCCGCGCCCGCGTCGCCGAAATCCTGAACCGTAAACGGGCATTGACCTTGCCGATGATCCGGCGACTGTCGGAAGGGCTGCGGATACCCGTCGACATTCTGGTGCGTGACTATCCCGTCCAACGGGCCGCCTGAAGCGGCGCCCGCAGGCCAATGGGCGGCGCCCCATTCCAGACGCCGCCCGCTTCCTCCCGGTCTTCCACAATCAAGCCCTTGCATCCGTGGCTTCAGCCGACAGCACATAGAGGGTCAAGTCAGACCGGCGTCACCCCTTCAGGATCATCGCGATCATGATGGCGGCGAAGCTGACGATGGCGACCGATCCGACGATGATGCTGGCCAGCATCTGCGCCGAGATGTAGGAGCCGGCGACAGTCCCGGCGATCCGTGCCATCCCTTCGCGGCCACCCCTCGGCACATTCGCCCCAGGGTGTCCGCAGGATGGGCAGGCCGGAGCTTCGGTGGAGATCTTGTGACCGCAGGCGGCGCAGGGGATCAGTGCCATTCCGTTCCTTCCCATGTTCTCGCCGGGCTGGATTCGCCCTTGCCGAAGACATGGGAGGGGGAACGGACCATTGCAGCCCCCGGCTTCGAACATCCTACCGGAGAGCTACCCCGGCCATCGCCTCAATACCCGACCGTGAAGCGCTTGCGCTCGTGCTTCGACGCCTCGATCTCGTCGACCAGCGCCACGGCGAAGTCCTCGTAGCTGATCCAGCTGCGGCCAGTCTCGTCCGCCAGCAGGGAGTCGGCCCCCACCCGGAACGTGCCCGTCCGCTCGCCCAGCACGAACTCGGCGGACGGCGACAGGAAGGTCCAGTTCAGGTCCGGCTCGGCCTTCAGACGGTCGAGGAACTCGGCGCCCTTGGTGGCCTCGGCCTTGTAGATCTCCGGGAATTCCGGCAGGTCGAGAACGCGCACGCCCGGCGCCACCTCCAGGCTGCCGGCGCCGCCGACCACCAGATAGCGCGGCACGCCGGCGCGCTTGGCCGCACCGATCAGGGTCTCGGCATCGCTCATCAGGAACATGACGGCGCTGACCACGGCGTCATGGCCGGCCAGCAGCGGAGCCAGCGTCTCGCCGTCGTTGGCGTCGCCGGCCTTCACCGTCAGGCCGGGAGCGGCGGCGACCTTGGCGGGGTCGCGGACGATGGCGGTGACGCTGTGGCCGCGGCGGAGCAGTTCGGCCTGGATGCGGCTGCCGGCGCGGCCGGCGGCGCCGATGATGGCGACGTTCATGACGGAGGGTCCTCTCCATGGGTTTCCAATGGTGACTTGATGCCGCTTTGGAAATCTGGTGTAAAGAAGGCACCTTTTCGTGACATGGTCACCCGCGCGTAACCGCCGGGAATGATGAACGGGTGATCGCCCCTGGGAGCGGATGCGGATGGACAGGACTTTACTGGGGCTGGGCGGCAAGCGGCCGTCGGAGATGGACCGGCTCCCCGACGCCTATGCCTCGGCCTGCCCAACGCGGCAGGCGCTGGACCGGATCGCCGACAAATGGACGGTGCTGATCCTGGGATTGCTGGAAGGCGGGCCGATGCGCTTCAACCAGCTGCGCCGGGAGATCGAGGGCATCTCGCAGAAGATGCTGTCGCAGACCCTGAAGAGCCTGGAACGCGACGGGCTGGTCAGCCGCAAGGCCTTCGCCACCGTTCCGGTCACCGTCGAATATTCCATCACGCCGCTGGGCGCCACGCTGGCCGAAACGCTGGTGCCCCTGCGGGTGTGGGCCGAGACCCACATCGCGCAGATGCTGGAGGCGCGCACCGCCTATGACCGGGAGGAGGAGGCCGGCCCGGCCCGCTTGGACGTCGCCTAGACGTTCTCGCCGGGCTTGCCGTTCGCCTCGGTCCGGCGCAGCAGATAATCGAGCCCGCCGACCCGGAACCAGCGATAGCCGTAGGCCTCCATCACCAGACGGTGGCGTCCCTCGGCGTCAGGTTCGCTGTGGTCCTCCGACAGCAGGTTGACCAGCCGGCAGGTCTCGCCATGGCCGTCCACGTCCAGGACGATCTCGCAGGGCTTGTCCGACAGGTTGTGCAGGACGACCAGTCCGTTGTTGCGCCAGTCATAGCGCAGGGCCAGCACCTCCGGCCGGCCGGTCTTCAGGATGCGGAAATCGCCCCAGCCGATCTCCGGGCACTCCTTGCGCATGCGGATGATGCGCTCGGTCCAGTTCAACATCGATTCGGGATCACGGCGCTGGATCGCCGCGTTGATCCGCTCATAGCCGAAGACGCCGCCGCTGATGACCGGAGAATCCGGCTCGTCGGACTTGGTGAAGCCGCCATGCGGTTCGTCCGACCACTGCATCGGCGTGCGGGCGCAGTTGCGCTCGGGCAGCGACAGGTCGTCGCCCATGCCGATCTCGTCGCCATAGCGGATGACCGGCGTCCCCGGCAGGGTGAACATCAGGCTGTAGGCCAGCTCGATCCGCCGCCGGTCGGCGTGCAGCATCGGCGCCAGCCGCCGCCGGATGCCGCGGTCGTAGAGCTGCATGGACTTGTCCGGACCGAAGGCGGCGAAGACCGCCTGGCGCTGCTCCTCGGTCAGCCGGCCGAGGTCCAGCTCGTCGTGGTTGCGCAGGAAGGTTCCCCATTGGGCGGTGGCCGGGCGCGGCTTCGTCACCTCCAGCGCCTTGGCGAGCGGGCCGGTATCGGCGGTCGCCAGCGCATAGAACAGGTGCTGGTTGACCTGAAAGTTGAACATCATGTGGCAGCGGTCGCCGTCGACGCCGAAATACTCCAGATCGTCTTCCGGCAGGATGTTGGCCTCCGCCAGCAGGACGGCGTCGCCGCGGCGCCACTGCACGAATTCGCGGAAGCTGCGCAGCATGCCGAACTGCTCCTTCGGCTTGGTGACGTCCGCCCCCTTCTCCGCGATGATGAAGGGCACGGCATCCATGCGGAACCCGGCGACGCCCAGCTGGATCCAGAAGCCCATGATCTTCAGCAGTTCGGCATGCACCTCCGGATTGGCGGTGTTCAGGTCGGGCTGGAATTTGTAGAAGCGGTGGAAATACCAGGCCTTGGCCTCGCGGTCATAGGTCCAGGTCGATTTCTGCACGCCGGGAAAGACCATGCCCTGGTCGGCATTCTCCGGCTTGCTGTCCGACCAGACATACCAGTCGCGGTATTTGCTGTCGGGGTCGCTGCGGGCGGCCTTGAACCAGGGATGCTGGTCCGACGTGTGGTTGATCACCAGATCGATGATGACGCGGATGCCGCGCTGTTCGCAGGCATGGGTGAATTCCACGAAGTCGCCCAACGTGCCGTAGCGCGGATCGACGTTGTAATAGTCGGCGACGTCATAGCCGTCGTCCTTCAGCGGCGAGGTCTGGAACGGCCCCAGCCACAGGCAGGTCACCCCCAGCCCATGCAGATAGTCGAGGCGGCGCAGCAGCCCCTGGAAATCGCCGATACCATCGCCGTTGGCGTCCATGAAGGTCGACAGCGACAGATTGTAGATGACGGCGTTCTTGTACCAAAGGTCCCGGATCATGGCCGCTCCATCCCGATGCCGCTCCCCCGGCCCGATGCCGGGGCAACAGGCGGGGAACAGCGGCAAGGCCGGTTTGGTTGCGTGGCGGACCGGTCTTCGGCGGTAGGCCGGCTTGCGGCGAAGTTGCAGGTCAGGCATCCGGCATCTGGCATGCAAAACTTTTTGCGATGGCATGCCACTCTGCTTATGTTGCAGCACAGCATGACTTGGCCGTCGCCGTGGAGGATCACCTCCCGCGGAGGATGTAGTTTGCGGTCATGCGCTGTTGATGCTGTCGATGCCCCTCCCCTCCCGGTAAGGACGCCCCTCCATGATCGAGACCCAGGCCTTCCTGTTCCTCGCGCTGACCGGCATGATCGGCCACGCCGTCTATATGGCCAGCGGCCGTGGCGGCTTCACCGTGATCGAGCCCGAGAAGGATGAGACGGAAGAGGAGCCGGGCATCCTGTTCTCCTCCGACCGCTTCCAGCAGGCCGCGCAGAACGAGGCTACTTCCGGCGAAACCAAGTCTGGCAAGGCGAAGGACCGCCCCTTCTGGATCGAATGAATGATGCGGACCGGGGCGCTCTCACGCATCCCCGGCCCGCATCCGTCAGTCAGCCTCGCGAACGGAGCCCCCCGACCGCGTTCCTACCCGTTGGCGGTGCCGGCGGCGGCGCCGACCGGGACGGACCGCGTGGCATCACCCTGTTCGGCGCGGCGCGCCAGTTCCGCATTGCGGGCGTGGTGACGGGCCAGCATCGGCTTCAACACCAGGAGCGCACAGGCGGCGGCGGTCAGGTCCATGGTGGCGGTGACGTAGAGCACGGTCGCCCAGGTGCCGGTGGCTTCCATCAGCAGGTTGCCCAGCGGCACCAGCAGCGCGGCGACACCCTTGGCGCAGTAGAGGACGCCGTAGATCTTGCCGGCATGCTTGGTGCCGAAGGTGTCGGCCGAGGTGGCGCTGAACAGGCTGTACACTTCGCCCCAGGCCAGGAAGACCATGCCGCTGAGGATCAGGAACATCATCGGATCGTGGCCGAAGCGGCTCAGCATGATGATGCCGACGCCTTCCAGCGTGAAGGCGACGAACATGGTCGCCTCACGGCCGATATGGTCGGAGATGAAGCCGAACAGCGGACGCGAGATGCCGTTCATCACGCGGTCGAGCATCAGGGCGAAAGGCAGGGCCGCCATGGTCAGGCCGAAGACGCTGACCGGGGCTTCCTTCACGCCCAGATCGTGGGCGATGACGCCCAGCTGGGCCACGGCCATCAGGCCGCCGGTGACGGTGCCGATGAACATCGCCCACATCACCCAGAACACCGGGGTGCGGATGGCTTCGCCCAGCGTGTAGTCGCGGCGGGTCTGGGCGACCTTGGTGGAGGCCTTGACCTGTTCCTTCTGCGGCATGCGCAGGAACAGCGCGGCGCAGATGATGATGGCGCCCTGCACCAGGCCGAACCAGAAGAAGGCCGACTGGTAGCCGCTGCTGTGGATCATCGACGAGATCGGCAGGATGGTCAGCGCCGAACCGGCGCCATAGCCGCCCGCCGTCAGGCCGACCGCCAGACCGCGCTTTTCCGGGAACCACTTCAGCGCGTTGTTGACGCAGGTGGCGTAGACGCAGCCGACGCCGATGCCGCCGATGGCCGAGCCGACATACAGCATGCTGAGCGTGCCGGCGTAGCTGTCGATGATCCAGGACAGGCCGGTGAAGAAGCCGCCGGCGGCGACGATCACCTTGGGGCCGTACTTGTCGATGAAGTAACCCTCGATCGGCGTCAGCCAGGTCTGCACGACGACGAAGATGGTGAAGGCGGTCTGGATCGACGCGCGCGTCCAGCCGTGGGTCGCCTGGATTTCCGGGACGAACAGCGTCCAGGCATACTGGATGTTGGCCGCAGCCACCATGCAGACGATGCCGACGACGATCTGCGTCCAGCGCACCGCGTCGGTCACCGGCGCCGCGGATTCCGCCGCCGGTTGTGAATTCATATGAGCCATCGTGCCTCCCTTGAACTTGCCTGAGCCGGCGGCACGACCCCTCTCCCGGGGACCGGCACGCCAATCACGATTGCGGAATGACCCGGACGGACCGCTCTTGATGACGGTTCCTTTCCGGAACTCGGCGTGGATGCCGACAATCGCTCGGAGTTCGATTGTCCCGATTTAGGAATGCCAGATATGTAATCTGGTATGCCAAAACCGGGGACAAAAAGACACCGGCGGACGGATCGACGCCGTAGGCACACAGTCATAACAAGTAAAACTTACTACTCACGTCGCGCCTCTCAGCCGGTCCACACCGGTTCTTTTGCAAACTCAGCCGAGTCAACGCGTATTCTGTAAAAAGAAGCCGTGCCGGTACCTGCACGGCCCCCTCGAACGAGGGTGTGCAGTCTTAGGAGATAGATAGATGCCGCCGTTTCCATAAGGAACCGCATCGGCGACACATGATCATTTGCTCGAATTGTTTTGGAACTCAACAGTCCGTTTCGTCTTTCCGCATGATGGAAAAACACGAACGCCGGCCTTGGAGCGCAAGGGATGCGTCACCATCGGCCGGTGGACCGGGTCCGGGAAAAATGAAACTCGGGGGATTGAAACATAGGCGCCACGACCCCGGGGGCGGGGACGGGAGGCCGGCTGGCGTGGTCAGGCCGGGTTGCGGACCGTCACGAAGACGACGCGGGTATCGCCATAGCGGCGTTCGTCGACCGCCGTGAAACCGTCCGGCAAAGGCAGGGGATCGCGGTCGGCGACCTCAACCACCGCGAGCGCGCCGTCGGCGAGCCAGCCGGTGCGCAGAAGTCCCTCCAGCGCGCGCGGCGCCAGCCCCTGGCCATAGGGCGGGTCGAGGAAGGCCAGCGCACAGGCCCGGGACGCCGGGGGTGGCTTGGTGGCGTCGGCCCGCAGGATTTGGGCGTTCTCCGCCTCGCGCAGAGCCTCGACATTGGCGCGCACGGCGTCCAGCGCCGGCCGGCCCATGTCGAGGAAGCCGCACCAGGACGCCCCGCGCGACAGGGCTTCCAGCCCGAGCGCGCCGGTGCCGCAGAAGGCGTCAACGACCGCGGCGCCCTCGAACTCGGGCGCCCAGTCGGCATGGGAGAGGATGTTGAAGATGGCCTGCCGGGTGCGGTCGGTGGTCGGGCGGGTATCGCGTCCGCCCGGTGCCGCCAGACTGCGTCCGCGGTGCCTACCGCCGACGATCCGCACGCGGGCGCTCCGTCCGTCCGCCGGCCGCGCCGCCCGACCTGTCGCCGGCCCCGCCGGCCTTCGGCCCACCCCTCGGCGCCGGACCGGCCCCCTTCGGGCCGCTGCCACCGGAACCAGTCCCCTTCGGACCGGCACTCCTCGGACCAGCCCCCTTGGAAGCCGCCGACCTGGGACCAGCCGACTTGGGGCCTGCCGCCTTGGAGTCTATCGTTTTGGAGTCCGCCGCCTTGAAGCCCGGGGACTTGCCGTCCCGCGGCTTGGCGTCGCGGGACCGTGCACTCTCGGAGCGCGGGCTGTCGGCGCGGATTCCGTCCGGCTTGCCGGCGCGGCCGGGCTTGGCCGGTCCGCCGCCGAGCGACAGGGTGCCGCGGGACGCTGCGCCGCGCCGCGCCGGCTTGGACTCTTCGGTGCGGGCGGCTTCGGCCTCGTGCCGCTTGGTGGCGGACCGCGGCGCGCGCTTCGGCCCGACCTTGGCGTCGGCCACGGCGTCGCTCTTCCCGGCCGGCCGGGTGCCGGCGGAAGCCTTGGCGCCGGACGCCTTTGCCGGAGCGGCCTTCACCGCCGCCTCGGCACGGGCCTTGGCCCGCTGCTTGGTTCCGGACTCCGCCGGTTCCGCCCCTTCGGGCGTGCCGAAGAAGGGGGCGATCTGTTCGCGGACGACGCGCTTCGGCACCTCCTCGACGGCCCCCTCCTCCAGCTTGCCGAGCTGGAAGGGACCGTAGGCGACGCGGATCAGCCGGTTGACCTGGAGCCCCAGCGACTCCATCACCTTGCGGATCTCGCGGTTCTTGCCTTCCTTCAGGCTGACGGTCAGCCAGGCGTTGCGGCCCTGGACGCGGTCGAGCGCGGCTTCGATCGGGCCATACTTGACCCCCTCGATGGTCGGCCCCTTCTCCAGCGCCGCCAGTTGCCTCTCGTCCACCTCGCCGAAGACGCGCACGCGGTAGCGGCGGGTCCAGCCGGTGGCCGGCAGTTCCAGGAAGCGGGCCAGCTCGCCGTCGTTGGTCAGCAGCAGCAGCCCCTCGGTCGTCAGGTCGAGACGGCCGATGGAGACCACGCGCGGCAGGTCGGCGGGCAGGCGGTCGAAGACGGTCTCGCGCCCCTTCTCGTCGCGGGCGGTGGTGACCAGCCCGGACGGCTTGTGATAGCGCCACAGGCGGGCCGGCTCCGGCTCCGGAATGACCTTGCCGTCGACCTGGACGATGTCGCCGGGGCGCACCACGCAGGCGGGGCTGTCCAGCACGCGGCTGTTGACCGCGACGCGGCCCTCGGTGATCCAGCGTTCGGCGTCGCGGCGCGAGCAGAGGCCGGCGCGCGCCAGTCGCTTGGCGATGCGTTCGCCGCCGTTATCGGCGGAATCGGATTTCTTGGCGGTATCGGAGCGGTCCATGGCCGGACCATAGGGCCTGGACGCGCCGCCCGCAACACGAGACCGGCGCACTGACGCCTGAATCCGGTTGACGCGGTCGCCGGGCGGTTGGCACCCTGCCCGGCCATGCTCTCCCCCCGCCCCATGGACCTCGCCTTCGCCGCCGCCGAGGCCGCCGCCGCGCGCGGCGAGGTGCCGGTCGGCGCCGTCGTCGTCGATCCCGCGACGGGAGCGATCCTCGCGGCCGCCGGCAACCGCACGGAAGAGCTGTGCGATCCCTCGGCCCATGCCGAACTGCTGGCGATCCGCGCGGCCTGCGCCGCCCGCGGCCAGCCCCGCCTGCCCGGCTGCGACCTCTACGTGACGCTGGAACCCTGCGCGCTGTGCGCCGCGGCGATCAGCTTCGCGCGGCTCCGGCGGGTCTATTACGGCGCCTATGATCCGAAGGGCGGCGCCGTCGACCATGGCCCGAGATTCTTCACGCAGCCGACCTGCCACCACGCGCCGGAGGTCTACAGCGGCATCGGCGAGACGCGGTCGGGCACACTCCTGCGGAGCTTCTTCAGGGACAGGCGATGACGGCAGCCCTCATCGGCAACCGGCGGACGTAATTTATCCAAAGGAAACAATCCTCACTAGGGTGGGAAATTTAATTTTTGTAGAAGGGTTCAAAGTAATTCCACTATCCTTTGATCTCTTTGAACATGCCGCCGAACAACGTGGCCTAAGCTGAAATACGTGCAAACACCATTTAGTCTGTTAATTGTTTATTGAATAAATTTTCTTACGATAACTCCCAAGGGAAATCGGTCACCGGGAGTTCAAAAATGTTTTCGTTCCGCAAGCCCCAGGACAATCAGGCGGCCGAAGAATTGGCTCTGCTGGGACGCCATGCGGGCGTCGGGCTGTGGGACGCGGCGATCCATGGCGGCGACCCGATGCATGCGCAGAGCCGTTGGCGCTGGTCACAGGAATTCCGCCGTCTCGTCGGCTTCGATCGCGACGACAAGTCCGGCTTCCCGGACGTGGTCGGCTCCTGGGCCGACCGGCTGCATCCCGAGGATGCCAAGCCGACCTTCGACGCCTTCATGGCCTGCCTGAACGATCGCACCGGCCGCACCGGCTACGACGTCAACTACCGTCTCAAGGTGAAGGACGGCAGCTATCGCTGGTTCCGCGCCATCGGCGGCGTGACCCGCGACGGCAACGGCCTGGCCCTGCGCGCCTGCGGATCGCTGATCGACATCGATGACGAACGCCGGGAATTGGAGCGGACCAAGCTGCTCGACCGCCACGCCGGCGTCGGGTTGTGGGACGCGATCTTCCACAACGGCGATCCGATGCACGCGCAAAGCCGCTGGCACTGGTCGCCGGAGTTCCGCCGTCTCGCCGGTTTCGACCGCGACGACAAGGCCGGGTTCCCCGACAAGGTCGGCTCCTGGGCCGACCGGCTGCACCCCGACGACGCCAAGCCGACCTTCGACGCCTTCATGGCCTGCCTGAACGACCGCAGCGGCCGCACCGGCTATGACGTCGATTACCGTCTCAAGGTGAAGGACGGCAGCTACCGCTGGTTCCGCGCCATCGGCGGCGTCGCCCGCGACGGCAACGGCCTGGCCCTGCGCGCCTGCGGGTCGCTGATCGACATCGATGCCCAGAGGCAGGCCGAGCTGCGCCAGGTGGAAATGGACGGCGAGCGCCGCCGCGGCGTCGCCACCCTTGCCGAAGCGCTCGACAGCGAAGTCGGCACCGCCGCCGACCGCGCCACCGCCAACGCGCAGACCGTCGCCGCGGCGACGGAAGAGCTGTCGGCCTCCATCTCCGACATCAGCAGCCGCGCCAGCGAAGCGTCGGGCGCCTCGCTGAAGGCATCGGAAGAGGCCACCCGCACCAACGCCGCGGTCGAGGCCCTCGTCACCTCGGCCGAGCGGATCGGCGCCATCACCAAGCTGATCAACAGCATCGCCTCGCAGACCAACCTGCTGGCGCTCAACGCCACCATCGAGGCCGCCCGTGCCGGCGAGGCGGGGCGCGGCTTCGCCGTCGTGGCGAACGAGGTGAAGTCGCTGGCCCAGCAGAGCGGCAGCGCCGCCGACGACATCGCCGCCCAGATCGCCTCGGTCCAGCAGGAAGCGCTGCATGCGGTCGACGCGATCCGCCGCATCGGCGCCATCGTCACCGACGTCCAGCAGATCTCGACCACCATCGCCGCGGCGGTGTCGCAGCAGGAATCGGCGACCAAGGAGATCGCGCACAGCGTCACCCGCGTCGTCCGCGACATCGAGGTGGTGTCGCAGAATATCGCGACCGCTTCGGAACGACTGCGGGCGTAAGAAGAGGGGAATGGGGGCGCCGCGATGCGGCCCCCCATTTCCGGACGAAACAGGATAGCGTGGATTTTCAGGGCGCCGCGTTCAGGAGGGAGCGGACGTCGCTGAGAAAACGTTCGGCATTGGCAAGATGCTTGGCCGCACGATCGCGCGTCACATCCGCCGCAGGTTCCTCGTAGTCGGTCAGCAGGCGATCACGCAACGCTGCGGCCAGCGCCTGTGCATGCTCCATCGGCATCAGGCCGGGCTTGGCGACATGTTCGAAGAAAAGAGCCTGGACGCCACGGTGTGACTTCGAACCGAAGCCATACCGGGTCAGTATCGCCAATGCTGCCAACTCCATCGCAAGGTGAGCACGATTGACACTGTCACGTGGGAAGCCGCCTGAATAAAGCGGTCTTGCCGCGTCCAGTGCTTCCTCGGCCCGACCGAGACGCGCCAGAGGAGCCACGGTTCCGTTCAAACCGGGACTCCCTGCTCCCGCACCGTCCTGATCAACGGGTGCTGGGAGGTGCGCAAAGTCCGCATCGACCAGACGAAGGGTTGAACGATCCTGCCCGCTTCCATGGTCGGCACGAAGGCGATGTCCATGATGCGGTCCGCAGCCTCCAGCGGATCCGCCGGTTCATCCTTCAGGATCACCGCCAGATCCAAATCGGACTCATCCGTATAGTCGTCGCGGGAGCGCGACCCGAACAGAAGAATCGAGTCCAGGCGGGAGCCGAACACAGCTTCGGCTCCCTGGCGGAATGCGGCGATGGCCGCGCGGGTCTGGGGTGCGGTGTCCATACCGGAGGCAAACGGCATCTGTTGGGACCGAACCCTAAAATAGTCCTTTCAGGACTATTTTTGTAGCTGCCTTACCGTCCCACCGCCCGCCAGCCGATGTCGCGGCGGCAGAAGCCGCCCGGCCAGTCCAGCGCATCCACCGCCTTGTAGGCCGCCGCCTGCGCCTCGGCCACCGTCGGCGCCAGCGCGGTGACGCCCAGCACCCGGCCGCCGACCGACAGCACCCGGCCATCCTCGGCGCGCCTGGTGCCGGCATGGAAAACGGTCACGCCGTCCACCGCGCCGGCCTTGTCCAGCCCGCGGATCTCGGTGTTCTTCGCATAGTCGCCCGGATAGCCGTTGGCCGCCATCACCACGCAGAGCGCGGTCTGGTCGTGCCAGCGCAGGTCGATGCTGTCCAGCACGCCGTCGGCCGCGGCGACCAGCGCCGCCAGCGCGTCGGACTTCAGCCGCATCATCAGCGTCTGGCATTCCGGGTCGCCGAAGCGGACGTTGAACTCCAGCGTCTTCGGCACCGGGCCGTCCGCCGTCGCCATGATCATCAGCCCGGCGAACAGCACGCCCTTGAAGGGCTTGCCTTCCGCCGCCATGCCCTTGACCGTCGGCAGGATGATCTCGCGCATCACGCGGTCCTGCAGGTCGGGGGTCAGGGCCGGAGCCGGGGAATAGGCGCCCATGCCGCCGGTGTTGGGTCCGGTGTCGCCGTCGCCCACCGCCTTGTGGTCCTGGGCCGAGGCCAGCGGCAGGGCGTTCTCGCCGTCGCACAGCGCGAAGAAGCTGACCTCCTCGCCGTCCAGGAACTCCTCGACCACCACCTCCGCACCGGCGGCGCCGAACCGGCCGCCGACCAGCGCGTCGTCGATGGCCTCGAAGGCTTCCTGCTCGCTGCGGGCGACGGTGACGCCCTTGCCGGCGGCCAGACCGTCGGCCTTCACCACGATGGGGGCGCCATGCTTGCGGACATAGGCCTTGGCGGCGTCGGGGTCCTTGAAGCGCTCGTAGAAGGCGGTGGGCACCCCGTATTTCGCCAGGATGTCCTTCATGAAGCCCTTGGAGCCCTCCAGCTCCGCCGCCGCCGCGCTCGGCCCGAAGGCCTTGACGCCCAACGCGGTCAACTTGTCGACCAGCCCCAGCACCAGCGGGCCTTCCGGACCGACGACGACGAAGTCGATGGCGGTGTCCTGGACGAAGCGCACCAGCGCGTCGACATCCTCCGACCCGATCGGCACCAGCGTGGCGACGTCGGCGATGCCGGCATTGCCGGGCGCGCAATAGAGCGCGTCGCACAGCGGCGAGTTGGAAATGGCCCAGCAGAGCGCGTGCTCACGACCGCCCGATCCGACGACGAGGACTTTCATGGGGGGCGCTCCTTCCGCCTTGTTGCGATCTGCGCGCCTTGTATCATGGCGGCGCCCCAACTCAAGAGCGCCATGACGTCCGAAAACGCACCCCTCATCGCCCCGGAACCGCGCCCCGGCTCCAACCTTCCGGAATTCACCGTCGGCGACCTCGCCCGCCGGCTGAAGCGCAGCATCGAGGAGGAATTCGGCTTCGTCCGCGTCCGCGGCGAGATCAGCCAGCCGAAGAAGCACAGCTCCGGCCATTGCTACATGCGCCTCAAGGACGACACCGCGGTGATCGAGGCGGTGTGCTGGCGCGGCACCATGGCGAAGCTGGCCATCAGGCCGGAGGAAGGGCTGGAGGTCATCGTCACCGGGCGGATGACGACCTATCCCGGCCGCTCGCAGTACCAGCTGATCGTCGAGTCGATGGAACTCGCCGGCGAAGGTGCCCTGCTGAAGATGCTGGAGGAGCGCAAGCGCCGGCTGACGGCGGAGGGACTGTTCGATCCCGCCCGCAAGAAGCGCATCCCCTTCCTGCCCGACGTGATCGGCGTCGTCACCTCTCCCACCGGGGCGGTGATCCGCGACATCCTGCACCGGCTGAACGACCGCTTCCCCCGCCATGTCCTGCTGTGGCCGGTCGCGGTGCAGGGCGAGCGCGCGGCGGCCGAGGTGACGGCGGCCATCGAGGGCTTCAACCGCATCCAGCCGGGCGGAGCCCAAGGGAGCCGGGTGCCCCGGCCAGACCTGATCATCGTGGCGCGCGGCGGCGGCTCGCTGGAAGACCTGATGGCCTTCAACGAGGAGAATGTCGTCCGCGCCGCGGCAGCCAGCGCCATCCCGCTGATCTCCGCCGTCGGGCACGAGACCGACACCACGCTGATCGACTTCGCGTCCGACCTGCGGGCGCCCACCCCGACCGCCGCCGCCGAGATGGCGGTGCCGGTGCGCGGCGAATTGCTGGCCCAGATCCTCGATGACGAGCGCCGCCTGCTCGCCAGCGCCTTGCGCGCGGTGGAGGACCGCCGCAACCGGGTGGAGGGGCTGGCCCGCGGCCTGGGCGATCCCCGCGCCTTGCTGGAGGGCCATGCCCAGCGGCTGGACGACCGGGCGGAGCGGCTGAACCTCGCGGCCTCGGCCCTGCTGGAACGCCGCCGCACCCGGGTCGGCGAACTGGCCGCCAAACTGCGCCACCCGCGCGAGAAGCTGGCCCAGGCCGACCAGAAGCTGGTTTCGGAAAGCCGAGCGCTCGATTCGGCCCTGCGCCATGCGGTGACCACCGCCGGCGGGCGGTTCGACCGCGTCGCCGGCCGGCTGTCGCTGACCCCGGCCCGGGTCAAGCTGGCCGACGGCGAGCGCCGCGTCGCCGACCTGACGCCGCGCCTCGACCGCAGCTATGCCAAGGGCGTCGCCGACAAGGCGGCGAAGCTGGCATCGCTCGGCCAGTTGCTGGAGAGCTACAGCTACAAGGGCGTGCTGGCCCGCGGCTTCGCCCTGGTCGAGGATCGCGACGGCCGCCCGGTGACCCGCGCCGACCAGGCGACGCCGGGTCTGGCGGTCAACATCGTCTTCGCCGACGACGCCAAGGTCGCCGCGACCATCGACGGCGGCGCGCCGAAGATGGAGACGAAGCCGGAACTGCAGGGGGAGGCCAAGCCGGAGAAGAAGGTGGCGCCGCGCAAGCCGCGGGTGGTTCCGGTGCAGGGGAGTTTGTTTTAGAGCCTGTTTGAGAACTGGCTAAGAACGCAATGTGCAGCGGGTAGAGCGAGATTTATACTGCTGCATATTGCATTCTTGCCGCATTCTCAAACAGGCTCTAAATAAAACAGGCCTGAAAACCAGGTAAATCGATGAACTCAACTCATTGGAGCAGAAGCCCAGAGCCGACCCTGAGTGCTTCCGCGCCCATGCTCATTCTTCCTTTGCGGCAAGCAGCGCAGCCAAGGCAGCTATGGCGGGGATAACGCCGGCGCTATCGCTGTCGAAGCGCAGACCGAGTGGAATGTGCCGCACGGCGCCACTGGCGAGCTGCAGCCGCACCAGCCGGCCCGCGTCAAGATCCGCCTCGATCATGTGATGCGGCAACCAGCCATAACAAAGCCCCCGGCGCACCGCCTCGATCGCCGTTTCCACCGAGTTCATGCGCCAGACCCGCCCTTCCTCCCAAAGCGAATTGGCGTTCGGGACAATGGCGGCTTCCGCCTCGCGCATCTCCACCCGCAAATGGCTCGAGAGCATGATGCGCGTCAGCGTGTGCTGGGCTTGCGCGAGCGGATGCACCGGCGCCGCCACGGCCAGCAACGGCATATCGGCGATCAGCGTGGTCCAGCGCGCCCCGGGCTCGGCCAGCAGCACGGCGAGGTCGTACTCTGCGTCGGGAGTCTCCTGCAGTGTCCGGTGCACCACCTCGCACAAGGAGACCTCGACCTGCGGATATCGCAAGGCGAACGCCTCCAGCGCATCGAACAGACGCGGTTTGGGGAACAGCGTGTCCACCAAGACCCGAAGCCGCACGCTTCCGCCTCCGGCGATGGCACGCCCACGCTCCTCCAGCCGAGCGAGTTCATCGATCAACGGCATCGCTTCCGCCAGCAGCGCAGCTCCTGCCTCGGTGAGCACCGCCCGCCGTCCCTGCGGCTCCAGCAACGCCACCCCGAGCGTCTCCTGCAGCCGCGCCACGGCATAGCTCACCGAGGACTGGCTGCGGTGCAGCGCGGCGGCGGCCTGAGCGAAGCCGCCATGCTCGACGACGGCCCGCAAGACGCCCCATTGCTCTATGGTCGAATGCGGCAGGTGATCCATGGAGGCCTCCCCGAACGGACCATAATCCTATCTGATATTCCGATTGTTTTGCACGGAAAAGAGCGCTTTTTATTCGGATAATCAGATGCGACTCTCCTCTCCAGCAGCCAACCGGGAGAGCCCGCCATGTCCGATCCCTTCGAATCCACCAAGCCCGAGGAATTGACCGATTTCATCGGCCGCCACTTCATCTACACCTATGACAATGGCTGGCAGTACGAGTTCTACGTCAAGAACGACCGCACCGTGGACTACCGCATCCACAGCGGCATGGTCGGCGGGCGCTGGGTGCGCGATCAGATCGCCCATATCGTCCGCCTCGCCCCCCAGGTCTTCAAGGTGTCCTGGGACGAACCCACAGGCACCGCCGTCAGCCTTGCCTTCAACCTGGAGGCCCGCCGGGTGCATGGGGTGATCTTCTTCCCCCGCTGGGTCGCCGAGGCGCCTGAGAAAACGGTCTGTTTCCAGAACGAGCATCTCGACGAGATGCGGGCCCTGCGCGACGCAGGTCCGACTTATCCGCGCCTGGTGATCGACGAATTCGCCCCGATCACATTCTTGGAAAATTGCGGCCCGGATAATCAAGAGGTAATCGCCTGCGCCCCCTCCGAGCTGCCGGCAGGTTACGCCGACCGCAGAAACGGCGGGAACTGATCATGGCGTGGTCGAACCGGTTATTGGCGGGAGCAATGGCAATGGCTCTGCTGAGCCAGCCCATCATGGCCGCAGCAGACACCCCGCTGCCCGGCTATACCGAGGGCGCCAAGGTCATCGAGGTGCCCGTCACCGGCGGGCAGATCGATACGCTCAACGGCATCATCTACGCGCAGGTCAACCAGCTGCGGTCGGTGCGCCAATTGCGGATGGACCTGCTGGTGCCGCGCAATGCGGACCGCAAGCCGACCATCGTCTATTTCCCCGGCGGGGGCTTCACCTCCGCCGACTACGGGAAGTTCATCGAGATGCGTATGGCGCTGGCGAAGGCTGGCTTCGTGGTGGCCTCGGCGGAATATCGCGTGGTGCCCGACAAATTTCCGGCCCCCGTCGAGGATGGCAAGGCCGCGGTACGCTATCTGCGGGCACACGCGAAAGACTACGGCATCGATCCGGCGCGGATCGGCGTGCTCGGCGATTCCGCTGGCGGCTATCTCGCGCAGATGCTGGGCACCACCAACGGCGAGAAGAAATTCGACACGGGCGACTTCCTCGACCAATCCTCCGACGTGCAGGCCGCGGCCACGCTCTACGGGATCTCCGACCTGCGCAACATCGGCGAGGGTTTCCCTGAAGCGGTGCGCGAAGTGCACGCCTCCCCTGCCGTCACCGAGGCGTTGCTGCTGCATGGCCCCGCCTTCCGTGACTTTCCCGGCGCGACCATTCAGAGCGATCCTACGGAAGCGCTGGCGGCAAGCCCGATGGGACACATCGCTGGCCATGAGCCGCCCTTCCTGATCATGCACGGCAGTGCGGACACACTGGTCTCGCCGCGGCAGAGCGCACAGCTTTACGAGTCCCTGCGCAAGGGCGGCACCCCGGCGGACTATGATCTTGTGGACGGTGCCGGGCACGGGGACATTCACTGGTTTCAGGCGCCGGTGATCGACCGGGTGACGGCTTGGTTCCGCCAGACGCTCGGGGCGCCGCTCAAAGGAGATGCTCAGCCCGTCAACGGCAAGGCGCAGCTCTAGAGCGCGATCGCTTCAAGCGAAATCGCTTGAAGCGTGAATCGCACGGGAAACCAAAAGCTTGGAGTCTGTCTGGTGCCTCAATAAGTACCAGACAGACTCTAAGGGAATTGCTCACCGGGCTGCCAGCCGAACGGGCAATCATCGAATCATGATGCAGCCCGCCGGCGGACAATCACACTGAACTTTATGCCGCGCCGGCAAAGCTCCAGCGCAGGGTCTCGCCGCTGCGGAAGGGCAGGACGGCGTCGCCCTCGCTGACCAGGATCAGGTCGGGGGCGACCGATGGGCGGCGCTCCAGCGCCACGCGCTCCTCGCTGACCGGCAGGTTGTAGAAACGCGGGCCGTTCAGGCTGGCGAAGGCCTCCAGACTGTCGAGCGCGCCGGCCTCGTCGAAGGCTTCGGCATAAAGCTCCAGCGCGTTGGCGGCGGTGAAGCAGCCGGCGCAGCCGCAGGCCGCCTCCTTGGCCGTCACCGTGTGCGGGGCAGTGTCGGTGCCCAGGAAGAACGGCCCCTCGCCGGAGATCGCCGCCTCGACCAGGGCCACCCGGTGGGTTTCGCGCTTGGCGATCGGCAGGCAGTAGAGGTGCGGGCGGATGCCGCCCTGGAAGATGTGGCTGCGGTTGATCAGCAGATGGTGCGCGGTGATGGTGGCGCCGATCCGGCCGCTGGCGGCATGCGCCCGCACGAACTGCACGGCGTCGGCCGTGGTCACATGCTCCAGCACGACGCGCAGGGTCGGATGGCGCTCCAGCAGCGGTGCCAGGATGCTGTCGATGAACACCGCCTCGCGGTCGAAGATGTCGACGGACTGGTCGGTCACCTCGCCATGGATCAGCAACGGCATGCCGATCTCCGCCATGCGCTCCAGCACCGGGGCGATGCGGGCGATGTCGGTGACGCCATGGGCGCTGTTGGTGGTGGCGTTGGCCGGATAGAGCTTGGCGGCGGCGAACACGCCGTCCGTTAATCCCTGCGCCAGATCGACGGCGTCGGTGCCATCGGTCAGGTAGGCGGTCATCAGCGGGGTGAAGGCGACGCCGTCCGGCAGGGCATCCAGGATGCGTTCGCGATAGGCGACGGCATCGGCGGCGGTCGCCACCGGCGGCTTCAGGTTCGGCATCACGATGGCGCGGCCGAACTGGCGGGCGGTGAAGGGCAGGACCGCCTTCAGCATGGCGCCGTCGCGCAGATGGACATGCCAGTCGTCGGGACGGCGGATGACAAGGCGTTCGTTGGGCATGGATCGGGTCCCGGCGCTGATGTCGAAATGGGGCGGTGAGCCTGGACGACGTTCTATCGCCATCGCCGCCGCTACTCAACAGGACCGGGACGCCGCATCCTCGCGCCGCTGCACCTCCCCGTCCGCCAGCCGGCGTTGGCAGGCGGGACGGTGCAGCGGCCTGCACCCTTACTGGATGGTGGTCGAGGTCTTCAGGCCGAGGATGCCGTCGATCTTCGCCGCCTGCTCGGCGGTCACCGGCTTGCCGCCGATGCTGGCGAGTTGCTGCCGAGCGTCGGCCACCGCCTTGTCGCGGGCGGCGCTGTCCTTCAGCGCATGGGCGGCCAGCATCTGCTCGTGGTACTTGCCGAGCTGGACCGACAGCTGATCGGTCGGCTTGGCGCCCAACTCCTTGGCGACGGCGTCGGCTTGGGTCTTGGTGACCTCGGCCTTCGGGGTGGCCGCGACCTGCTCATGCTTGGTCTTGCCGGCTTCGGCCTTGGTGGCGTCGGCCTTGGTCGCCTCGCTCTTGGTGACGGTCTTCTGGTCGGCTTTCTGTTCGACCTTGGTGGTCGGGGCCGGCGTCGTGGTGGTGGAGTCGGTCGTCGCGGCGGTGGTGGACGCGGCCGGAGCGGCCGGAGCGACGGTTGCGGCACCCGCACTCAGCACGGGGGCGGCCGCCAGCAGGGCGGCAAACGCAAAGGTCGAAACGGACGAGCGGATACGCGACCCAAAGACGGTGCCGGACATTTGGTTTCTCCATTTCGGTGAGCGATCCTCGTTGTGGGATCGTGCTTAGATGAACGCGGCCCCGCTGCCGTTCATTCCACGCCCGTCCAAAAAATTTTCGCGGGCATCGAAAAATTTATCCCCGCCTTTTTGGGCGCAGATGACGGGGCCGGCGAAAGGGGCTAGAAAACCCACGCTTTTCCCATCCAAGCGCGGACCTTCTCCGATGAGCCTGATCACGCCCCGCACCCCGCCCGGAACGATGGAGCTGCTGCCGCGCCAGCAGGTGGCCTTCCAGCGCATGCTGGACACCATCCGCCGCGGCTACGAGCGGTTCGGCTTCGTCCCCGTCGAGACCCCGGTGTTCGAGACGGTCGATACGCTGCTGACCAAGTCGGGCGGCGAGACGGAGAAGCAGGTCTATTTCGTCCAGTCGACCGGCGCGATCCAGCAGGGCAACAAGCCGGAACTGGCGCTGCGCTTCGACCTGACGGTGCCGCTCGCCCGTTATGTGGCGGAGCATGAGCGCGACCTCGCCTTCCCCTTCCGCCGCTACCAGATCCAGCGGGTCTACCGCGGCGAGCGGGCACAGCGCGGGCGTTTCCGCGAATTCTACCAGTGCGACATCGACGTGATCGGCAAGGACAGCCTGTCCGCCCATTACGACGCCGAGATCCCGGCGGTGATCCACCATGTCTTCACCGAGCTGAACTTCGGCGGCTTCACCATCAACGTGAACAACCGCAAGATTCTGCTGGGCCTGCTCGACGGGCTGGGCGTCGCCGACGCCGACACCCGCGTGCTGGTTCTGCGCGAGATCGACAAGCTCGACAAGATCGGCCAGGACAAGGTGCGCGCGAGCCTGCTCGGCCTCGGCGTGACCGAACATGCCGCCGACACCATCCTGTCGCTGATCGCCATGACCGGCAGCAACGCCGAGACGCTGGCGGCGCTGGGCGCGCTCGACATCGAGACCGCCCTCTTCCGCGAGGGCGTCGGCGAGTTGACCACCGTCATCGAGGGGCTGAACGCCTTCCAGGTGCCGGAAGGGACGGTGCGCATCAACCTCGCCATCGCGCGCGGCCTCGATTACTACACCGGCACCGTCTACGAGACTTTCCTGAACGACCATCCCGGCATCGGTTCGGTCTGCTCGGGCGGGCGCTACGAGAATCTCGCCAGCCACTACACCAAGTCGAAGCTGCCGGGCGTCGGCATCTCGATCGGTGCCACCCGCCTGTTCTACCAACTGATGGAGGCCGGCCTGATCAAGGACGCCGCCCCCACCGCCCAGGTGCTGGTGACGCAGATGGACCCGGCCCTGTCGGCCGATTATTTCCGCATGGCGAGCGAGCTGCGCGCCGCCGGCATCAACACGGAAATCCAGCTGGACGGCGGCAAGATCGCCAAACAGATGAAATACGCCGACCGCGCCGGCATCCCCGTCGTGCTGCTGATGGGCTCCGACGAGCAGGCCCGCGGCACCGCGACCCTCAAGCATCTGGTCAAGGGCGAGCAGGTCGAGGTCCCGCTGGCCGAGCTGGCGGCGCGCGCGAAGGCGCTGCTGGAGGGGTGAGGCGCTCCGTCGTCGCATGAAGCCGCGCGTGATAGAGTAAACATTGGATGATTTCGCCGACGATCCCAGGGTCGTCGGCGTCGTCCCACTGTTCCAATGCCAACGAGCGCGGCCATGTCAGCGACGAACTTCAATACGAAGAACGACACGTTCCGTAAGCTGATGGGCAACGGCCTGACCTACCGTGTGCCCCGTTTCCAGCGCGACTACAGTTGGGGCGAAGAGGAGTGGGACGACCTCTGGCAGGACATCCTCGGAACGGTCAAGGAAGGTGGAGAACCGGCCCACTATATGGGCTATCTCGTGCTCCAATCCTCCGATGATAAACTGTATGACGTCATTGATGGACAACAGCGCCTGACGACGCTGAACATCATCGTGCTCACGGCCCTTCGGCAACTGAAGAAACTGGTCGAGCAGGGCCGAGACGCCGATGCGGCACAAAAACGCCTGGACGGCCTGCGGCAGACCTACATCGGCTACCTCGATCCGGTGACGCTGGTCGCGCGCTCGAAGCTGTCTTTGAACCGCAACAACGACACCTATTTCCAGACCTACCTTGTGCCTCTGATCGACAACCCACCACAGCGAGGGATCAAGCCCTCGGAAAACCTCCTTCGCCGGGCGTTCGAATGGTTCGGAGGCCGCCTGCAGGACTATCTGCAAGGCGCAACGGATCCCGGAATGGAAACAGCTCGACTGATCGATACGATGAGCGATCGCCTGTTCTTCACAGTGATCACCGTGACCGACGAACTGAATGCATACAAGGTATTCGAAACCTTGAACGCGCGCGGTGTCCGGCTATCGGCAACGGATCTTCTGAAGAACTACCTGTTCTCGGTCTTGCACCGCGAAGAGCAGCACGAGCACGAGTTGATGGTCCTGGACAACAGATGGGAGCGGATCGTCGGACGTCTGGCCGCCGCCAGCCTTCCGGATTTCCTGCGATTCCATTGGATCAGCCGTCGCAGCTTCGTCCGGCAAACCGATCTCTTCAAAGCCGTGCGCAGCGAGATCAAGGTTCGATCCGACGTCTTCTCCCTTCTGAACGCCATGGATGAAGACATCGACACCTATCTGGCGCTGACCAGCCCCGAGGGCTCCAATTGGTCGCAAAGCGCCAAAGACTCCGCCCGGATCATCAAGACGTTCAGCGTCCGACAGCCATTCCCATTGCTGATGGCGGCCAAAAGACGGTTGAACGAGACGGACTTCGAGAAGCTTCTCAAAGCCACCGTCGTTATTTCATTCCGCTACAACGTCATCGGCGGCCTTCTTCCTGCCGAGCAGGAACGCACTTACCATGCGGAAGCCCAGAGGATCAGCAAGGGAGAGCACGGAAACCTGCAGCAGATCCTTGAAGGACTGCGCGGAGTTTACGTTTCCGATGCAAGCTTCCATGCCGCTTTTTCCGAGAAATCGATCGGAACTCTGCAGAGCCGCAACCGCAAGATCGTCCGCTATATCCTGTGCTCATTGGAACGGCAAATGTCGGGCATCGACCTGGACTATGAAAGCAGCAGTTTCAACGTCGAGCACATCTGCCCGGTGAATCCCAGCGGTGGCTGGAGCGCGTTCACCGACGAAGAGGTTGAGACACTGACATCCCGATTGGGAAACATGACGCTTCTCCAAACAAGCACCAACAAGCGACTTGGCAACGCCGAGTACGTCGATAAACGTCCGATCTATGCGGAGAGCATCTACGCCCTGACGCGAGAGATTGCGGAGAACCATGAAGAGTGGATGCCCCGGGCGGTCAGCCAGCGTCAGAAGGCCATGGCCAAGATTGCAACCGCTGTGTGGCGTGTCCCTCAACTCTCGTGATTTTGCCCCTTAAACCCATATTAACCAAAATACCCCTACTGTCCGCGCCGAAACCGGCCGTTTCGGCCGGGCGGTAGAGGGCGTGCAACCGGCATGGCGAAAGGTTCGGTCCAGGGCTGGGCGCGGGCGGGCACATGGGTGCGGCGGACGGCGATCGGCGTCACCCTGGCCGTCACCGTGGCCGCCGCGGGCTATGCCGGCTGGCGGGAGATGGAGACCTCGCGCCTCCAGGCCCGGCTGCTGTCCGGCGTCGCCCAGTCGATGACCGTCAGCTTGCGCGAAGGCCCCAACCCGCAGGCGCGCTACCCCAAGCATGGCCCCTACAACGAGCGGCTCGGCTACACCGCCCTGCCCGGCCAGCTCGACGCGCTGACCCATGACCTCTATGCGGTCGAACGGCAGGCGGTGCTGTCGCCGGCGCTCGACCGCTTCATGGCCGGCGGCGGCTTTCCGATCTATCGCGAGAAGACGCAGGCCGGGCTGACCCTGCTCGACCGCAACGGCGCCATCATGTATGCGGCCCGCTATCCCGAACGGGTGTTCGACGGCTTCGACGATGTGCCGAAACTGGTCGCCGACACACTGCTGTTCATCGAGAACCGCGAGTTGCTGGACGAGGACCAGCCGCGCCGCAACCCGGCGGTGGAATGGGACCGCTTCGGTGCCGCGGTGGCGATGCTGCCCCTGCAGATGGTCCGGCCGGGCCAGCGCTCCCCCGGCGGCTCGACCCTCGCCACCCAGATCGAGAAGTACCGCCATTCGCCCGACGGCCAGACCGCCGGCAGCGTCGAGAAGCTGCGCCAGATGGCGTCGGCCAGCATCCGCGCCTACAGCGACGGCGAAGACACCACGCTGGCCCGCCGCCGCATCCTGGTCGATTATCTGAACTCCACCCCGCTGACCGCCAGGGCGGGATACGGCGAGGTGAACGGGCTGGGCGACGGGCTGTGGGCCTGGTTCGGCACCGACCTGTCCGTCGCCAAGCGCGTCCTGGCCGAACCGGCGGCGGAGCCGCGGTCCCGGAAGTTGAAGGCTCTGGCCTACAAGCAGGTTCTGGCCCTGCTGCTGGCCCAACGGCGGCCGTCCCATTACCTGATCCAGGATTGCGCCGCGCTCGACCGGCTGGCCGACGCCCATCTGCGGGCGCTGGCCCAAGCCGGCGTGATCGACGCGGGCCTCCGCGACGCGGCCCTCGCCACCCCGTTGGTCTTCCGCGAGGAGGCCCCGACCACTCCCGCCACCTCCTATGTCGAGCAGAAGGCGACCAACGCCATCCGCGCCCGACTGCTGGGCATGCTCGGCGTCTCCAACCTCTATGCGCTCGACCGGCTCGACCTGACCGCGCAATCCACCCTGGATGCCCAGACACAGGCGCGCGTGGTGGAGGTGCTGGGCAAGCTGAACGACCCCACCTATGCCCGCTCGCTGGGGCTGACCGGCGAGCGGCTGCTGGACGCCCGCAACAACGACCTGTCGAAGCTGGTCTACTCGATCACGCTGTACGAGCGCGGTCCCGAGGCCAACTACCTGCGCGTCCAGGCCGACAACCTCGACCAGCCGCTGGACATCAACGACGGGGCGAAGCTCGATCTCGGCTCCACCGCCAAGCTGCGGACGCTGACGACCTACCTGGAGATCGTCGCCGAACTGCACAGCCGCTACGCCCATCTGCCGAAGGAGTTGCTGGCCGACGTTCAGGACGAGGCATCGGACAATCTGACGCGCTGGGCGACGGCGTGGCTGGCCTCGGCCCCCGACCGGCGGCTACCGGCCATGCTCGACGCGGCGATGGAGCGGCGCTATTCCGCCAGCCCGGGCGAGGTGTTCTTCACCGGCGGCGGCCAGCACAGCTTCGTCAACTTCAACAAGGACGACAATGGCCGGATCCTGTCCGTGCAGGACGCGCTGCGGAACAGCGTCAACCTGCCTTTCATCCGGCTGATGCGCGATGTCGTCCAGTTCTACATGGACGAAGGGGCCGATGACGGCGCCGACATCCTGCGCACGCCAGACCACCCGGCCCGCCAAGCCTATCTCGCCCGCTTCGCCGACCGCGAGGGGTCGGACTTCCTCAACCGCTTCTACAACGACTACCGCAAGCGCACGCCGGACGAGGCGCTGGCCCGGCTGGCGACCCGCTCGCGCCCGGTGCCGCACCGGCTGGCGGTGATCTTCCGTACCGTGCGGCCCAAGGCCGGGCTGGCCGACTTCTCCGCCTTCCTGCGCGCCCGGCTGCCGGAAATCACGCTGTCGGACACTCAGCTCTCGGCGCTCTACGCCAAATACGGACCGGACCGCTTTCCGCTGAACGATCTGGGCTATCTCGCCCGCGTCCATCCGTTGGAGCTGTGGCTGGTCGCCTATCTCCAGCAGCATCCCGACGCCAAGCGGGCCGAGGTGCTGGCCGCCAGCGCCGACGAGCGCCAGGAAAGCTACCGCTGGCTGTTCAAGAAGGGCATGGCCGCCCAGAACACCCGCATCCGCATCGGGCTGGAGGAGGAGGCGTTCCAGCGCATCACCGCCCAATGGCGCAGCGTCGGCTATCCGTTCGAAACGCTGGTCCCGTCGCTGGCGACCGCCATCGGCAGCTCGGCCGATCGTCCGGCGGCGCTGGCGGAATTGATGGGGCTGATCCTGAACGACGGGATGCGCCAGCCGACGGTGAAGATCCGCTCGCTGCATTTCGCCGCCGGCACGCCCTATGAGGCGAAGCTGGGGCTGGGCCCGCTGACGGCCGAGCGCGTGCTGCGGCCGGAGGTCTGCGCCACCCTGCGCCGCGCCCTGATGGACGTGGCGCAGAACGGCACCGCCAAGCGGGTCTGGGGATCCTTCAAGGACCAGACCGGCGCGCCGATCCCGATGGGCGGCAAGACCGGCACCGGCGACCACCGGCTCGACCGCTGGGGGCCGGGCGGCGTGCTGATCGAATCGAAGGCGGTCAACCGCACCGCGACCTTCGTCTTCTACATCGGCGACCGCTTCTTCGGCACGATGACCGCCTTCGTCCATGGGCCGGAGGCCGACGACTACCGCTTCACCAGCGCCCTGCCCGCCCAATTGCTGAAAAGCCTTGCCCCGGCGCTCCAGCCCCTGATCGAGCAGGGCGCCACGCGGACCGCCGACACGCGGCCTGCCCCCACGGGGCTGTGAGGGCCGCCGCATTTTCGCGGCGATGCTTAAAGCCGCTTCGCCGCCCGTGATAGGATGGACGGATCGAGCCCTTGCCGCGGCGACGGCCTGGTGAACACTGAACAGGGACGCGAAGCCTGTTTCATGCCGTTCCAAACGTTCCAGTCGGACCCGCTTTCCGTGAAATTCCGCCACGCCCCTTGACGCGGCCCCCCGATTGCCGTAAGCACGCCGCGCACGCGTCGGCACCCCTGGAGGCCGGCGCCCTTTTCGTTTTGGAGCATCGTCATGACCAAGATCATTCCGCTCGGCGCTGAGACGCGCGAACGGGCCGGCAAGGGGACCGCCCGCCAGACCCGCCGTGACGGCCGTATTCCGGCCGTCATCTACGGTGGCAAGCAGGCTCCCGTAACCATTTCGCTCGAGAAGTTCGAGTTCACCCGCGTGCTGCATCAGCCGGGCTTCTTCACCCACCTGTTCGAAGTGACCGTCGACGGCGCCGGCCACCGCGTCCTGCCGCGCGACGTGCAGTTCCACCCGGTGACCGACGTCCCGCTGCATGTCGACTTCCTGCGCGTGTCGTCCGATACCCGCATCAACGTGCAGGTTCCGGTCGAGTTCGCCGACCAGGACAAGTCGGCCGGCCTGAAGCGCGGCGGCGTCCTGAACATCGTCCGTCACGAGCTGGAGCTGAGCTGCCCGGCCGACAGCATCCCCGAGCACATCACCATCTCGTGCGAGGGCTTCGACGTCGGCGACTCGATCCACATCTCGGCGGTCAAGCTGCCGGAAGGCGTGACCTCGACGATCACCGACCGCGATTTCACCATCGCGACCATCGTTGCACCGTCGGGCCTGAAGTCGGAAGAGGGCGCCGCTTCCTAAACGGAGCGTTCGTTCTTCGAAGATGGTTACGGTGGGGGGCTTCGGCCCCCCGCTTCGTTTTGTGGGGATCGCCTTCCAGAGGGTGAGGGACATGCTGCTACTGGTCGGACTGGGCAACCCCGGCAACGAGTATGCCCGCAACCGCCACAACATCGGCTTCATGGCGGTGGAGACCATCGCCCGGCAGCATCGCTTCACCCCGTGGAAGAAGCGTTTCCAGGGCCAGACCGCCGAGGGCGCCGTCGCCGGCGACAAGGTACTGGCGCTGGAGCCCGCCACCTTCATGAACCTGTCCGGCCAGTCGGTGGTGGCCGCGCTGCAGTTCTTCAAGCTGAAGCCCGAGAACGTCGTCGTCATCCATGACGAGCTGGACCTGCCCCCCGGCAAAATCCGGGTGAAGAAGGGCGGCGGCCATGGCGGGCACAACGGCCTGCGCTCCATCGACGCCCATATCGGCAAGGAATACTGGCGCATCCGGCTCGGCATCGGCCATCCCGGCAACAAGGATCTGGTCAGCGGCTATGTCCTGCACGACTTCGCCAAGGCCGACCAGAGCTGGATCGACCCGCTGCTGGACGCCGTCTCCGACAACCTGCCCCTAATCGTGGAAGGCCAGCCGGAGCTGTTCATGAACAAGGTGACGGTGGCGACGCAGGTACGGTGACGAGCAAGCTGTAGCGTTGTAGTATGGGATGAGGTCGTTGCCTATATCTCGATCACGATCCGCATTTCCACATCGAGGCCGCCGGAACGCTCATGATGTCCCCTTTCATCCGCCATGTAGCCATCCGCAATTACAAAAGCATTGCCGCATGTCGCCTGAACCTGGGTCCTTTGACTTTTCTGGTCGGCCCTAATGGCGCTGGCAAAAGCAACTTCCTTGATGCACTCCGCTTTGTGGCAGACGCATTGCGTAGTTCCCTAGACCATGCGCTCCGGGATCGGGGAACCATTAAAGAAGTTCGCCGCCGATCAGGCGGTCATCCAAACCACTTTGCGTTGCGCTTCGGATTCGAGCTTCCGAACGGTCAGACAGGCCATTACGCTTTCCGTGTTGGGGCAAAACCTGCAGGGGCTTACGAGGTTCAAGACGAGGAATGTTTCATTCATGCTCTCGATGCGCTCGGCCCCTCACACTATTTCCGTGTGCAGTCAGGCAAGCTTGTAGAAAGCTCCGTGACGCCGATGCCAGCTGTAATTGCTGACCGGCTTTACCTTGTTTCTGCATCGGGCATTCCCGAATTCCGTCCCGTGTACGATGCTTTGTCGAGCATTGAGGTATATAATCTTAACCCTCGTGAAATAGCAGCGATGCAAAGACCTGATCCCGGCGACTTATTAAGGCGGGATGGTAGTAACGCTGCAAGCGTACTGCATCAACTTTCTCCTAATGTTCGAGAGGCTATCCGAGATAATTTATCCAGGATTGTGCCTGGGATAGCTGATGCCGAAGCGAAAACGTTAGGATCACAAGAAACCATAGAATTCCGTCAAATTGTCCGTGGGCAGCCGCATCCATGGCGTTTCCTTGCAGGGGCCATGTCCGATGGAACACTAAGAGCATTCGGTATTTTACTTGCCGTTTTCCAGGCTGCGTCCTCAAGAGCGGGAAACAATCCGCCATTATTGATCGGTCTTGAGGAACCGGAGGTTGCCCTACATCCGGCGGCAGCCGGAGTTCTATTGTCGGCTCTTCGTGAAGGCGCTCGCCACTGCCAAATCATCGTCACTAGTCACAGTCCGGATTTGCTCGATAATCCGGATATTCCTATAGACTCTTTGCTTGCTGTTGAGAATCACGAGGGGCTGACTTGCATAGGTCCTATCGACGAAGCTAGCAAGCAAATGCTGCGCGATCATCTGTTCACGCCGGGTGAATTGTTGCGCCAACGTCAACTCTCACCGGATCGGGAGGCTCTTGAAGATATCAGCGATGAGCGGCAACTAAAGCTGTTTAACATCGTCGGACGCTGAACTATGACTTTCATCGCCCCTATCGTCGAAGGTCAGGGAGAAGGCGAAGCGGTACCAATTCTCCTTCATAGAATTGCCAAGCACATTAATAAATCTGAAGAGGATTATACCAAACCACTCCTTATCAATCCGCCGATTAGGATCAAGGCCACCGCTTTTCTGAAATTTGATGCTTATTTCTCCAAGCATGTTGCACTAGCGTCCGCCAAGGCAAAGGAAAGAAATGGTAGCGTTCTGATCCTATTGGATTGCGAGGATGATTGTCCCGCTCACCTAGGCCCAAGAATACTGGCCAAGGCTAAGGCCGTGCGCGACGACGTTCCCTATTTGGTTGTTCTGGCTTCGCGAGAGTTCGAAACTTGGTTCATGACCGCCGCGGTATCACTGCGCGGTTATTTCGGATTGCCAGCGGATCTTACCCCTCCCCCCAATCCCGAAAGCCGGCGAGGAGCCAAGGAGTGGCTAGGGTCGCGGATGACCAGTGGATATGATCCGGTCACCCACCAGCACCAGATGACACGCATCTTCGATCTTGAGCAAGCCAAAGCCAATCCGTCCTTCCGGCGCTTCTGCGAACGCCTGCGGATGGTGATGTTGGGGAAATGACGGTACAGGCATAGCCGCCCTCCCCCACTTCGCGTTTGCGCTTTGCCCCCCATCGTAGGATAAAGCGCAACAATTCCAGCATTTCCGACGGCGAGCACCCAACCATGGGCTTCAATTGCGGCATCGTCGGCCTGCCGAACGTCGGCAAGTCGACCCTGTTCAACGCGCTGACCGCCACCCAGGCGGCCGAGGCGGCGAATTTTCCCTTCTGCACCAAGGAGCCGAACGTCGGCCGCGTCAGCGTGCCCGACCCGCGGCAGGACAGGCTGGCGGAAATCGCCAAGTCGCAGAAGGTCGTCCCGACCCAGCTGGAATTCGTGGACATCGCCGGCCTGATCCGCGGCGCGTCGAAGGGTGAAGGGCTGGGCAACCAGTTCCTCGCCAACATCCGCGAGGTCGACGCCATCGTCCATGTGCTGCGCTGCTTCGAAGACGACGACATCACCCATGTCGAAGGCAACGTCGATCCGCTGCGCGACGCCGAGGTGGTCGAGACCGAGCTGATGCTCGCCGACATGGAGAGCCTGGAGCGCCAGCTGACCAGCCTGCAGAAGAAGGCCAAGGGCGGCGACAAGGACAGCAAGATCAAGGCCGACCTGATGGAGCGCGCTCTCAAGGTGCTCCAGGACGGCAAGCCCGCCCGCGTCGTCGAGGTGTCGGACGACGAGCGGTCGGTGTTCAAGCAGTTCATGCTGCTGACCGACAAGCCGGTCCTCTATGTCTGCAACGTCGAAGAGGCGTCGGCCGCGACCGGCAACGCCTTTTCCGCCAAAGTCGCCGAAAAGGCCAAGGCCGAGAACGCCGAGGTCGTGGTGATCTCCGCCGCCATCGAGTCCGAGGTCGCCCAGCTTTCCGACCCGGCCGAGAAGGCCGAGTTCCTGGAATCGATGGGGCTGGAAGAAACCGGCCTGAACAAGCTGATCCGCGCCGGCTTCAAGCTGCTGGACCTGATCACCTTCTTCACCGTCGGCCCGAAGGAGACGCGGGCCTGGACCGTGCGCCGCAACGCCAAGGCGCCCGAGGCCGCCGGCGTCATCCACACCGACTTCGAGCGCGGCTTCATCCGTGCCGAGACCATCGACTACACCAGCTTCGTCACGCTGGGTGGCGAGCAGGGGGCGAAGGACGCCGGCAAGATGCGCCAGGAGGGCAAGGAATACGTCGTCCAGGACGGCGACATCTTCCACTTCCGCTTCAACGTCTGAGGCATGCTGACCGGGGGAACGGGGGCTTCATGGCCCCCTTCCCCCTGCGCTGTCACCCAACCGTCATATTGTCGTAACATTCAGCACTCCCTGCCCTTCAGTTAGGGGTGCTGCCTGACCGCATCCCCGATCCGACGGAGGGGGTGCGATGCAGGCGACACGGGTGCTGCTGGAACTCGCCGGAAATGTCGTGCTGCTCCTGTGGGGGCTGCACATGGTGCAGAGCGGGCTCACCCGGGCATTGGGCGGCGATCTGCGCCGCATCCTGGGGGCCGGGCTGCGCAACCGCTGGACCGCCTTCCTGTCCGGCATGGGCATCACCATGCTGCTGCAGAGCAGCACCGCTACCGGCCTGATGGCGACCGGCTTCACCGCCACCGGGCTGGTGTCGCTGATGCCGGCGCTGGCGGTGATGCTGGGCGCCAATGTCGGCTCCACCCTGATCGTCCAGATTCTCGCCTTCGACGTCGCCCATGTGGCGCCGGTCCTGCTGCTGGGCGGTTTCATCGCCTTCCGCCGCGGAGCCCGGACCCGCAGCCGCGACCTCGGCCGGGTCGCCATCGGGCTGGGCCTGATGCTGCTGTCGCTGCACCTGCTGCTGGCGACCATCGCCCCGGCCGAGAACGCGCCGATGCTGCGGCGGATGCTGACGATGCTGACCGCCGACCCGGTGGTGGCGGTGATGCTGGCCGCCATCCTGTCCTGGGCCGCCCATTCCAGCGTCGCCGCCATCCTGCTGATCGCTTCGCTGGCCGGCGGCGGGGTGATCGGGCCGGAAGCCGCCGTCGCCATGGTGGCCGGCGCCAATCTGGGCAGTGCCGTCAACCCGGTGATCGAGGGCCCGGGCGGCGACGGCCGCAACCCGGCGGCCCGGCGGCTGCCGGTGGGCAACCTGATCAACCGCCTCGTCGGCTGCCTCATCGTCGTGCCGCTGCTGGGACCGATCACGGCCGGACTGCAGACGGTATCGCCGGATGCCGCGCGGCTGGCCGCCAACTTCCACCTCGCCTTCAATCTGGCGATGGCCGGGCTGTTCATCGGTCCGCTGCCCTGGTTCGCGCGGGTCCTGACCCGGCTGTTCCCGGAACGGGTGGCGGTCGCGGATCCGGCGATGCCGCTCTATCTCGACCGCAGCGCCCTGCGTGTTCCCCATCTCGCCATCGCCAACGCGGCACGCGAGGCGCTGCGCATGGCCGATACCGTCGACGGCATGCTGCGCGGAGCGCTGGACGTGATCCAGACCGACGACCGCAAGCGGGTGCAGGAGATCCGCCGGATGGACGATGTGCTGGACCAACTGCATGAGGCGATCAAGCGCTACCTCACCCAGATCAATGTCGAGGACCTGGACGAACGCGACGCCCGCCGCGTATCGGATGTGCTGACCTTCACCATCAACCTGGAGCATGTCGGCGACATCGTCGACTGCAACCTGATGGACACCGCATCGAAGAAGATCCGCCGCAAGCTCCGCTTCTCGACCGAAGGGGCGGCCGAGATCGCCGGCATGCTGGAGCGGTTGAGCGAGACCCAGCGGCTGGCCGCCGCCGTCTTCGTCTCGGGCGACGTCCGCTCCGCCCGCACGCTGATCCACGAGAAGGAGGTGATCCGCGATCTGGAGACCAGCGCCACCGAGGCGCATTTCGCCCGGCTGCGCGCAGGACGGACTGAAAGTGTGGAAACCAGTGCCCTTCACCTCGATATCCTGCGCGACCTGCGCCGGATCAACGCCCATCTGGTCGCCACCGCCTATCCTGTGCTCGACCAATCGGGGGAACTGCTGCCCAGCCGCCTCAAACGGGGAACGGCGCGGGCCTGACCGCCTCTCCCGATCGGGGTGCGGCATGGCTTCGGCTTCGACCTTTTCTTGTCACCGGCTCAGCCACGTTAATACTTTCGTAACCATATAAAATTCGTCAAGCTCTTTCGCGACATGGTTAACAAACCGTTCCTATGGTTGTTATGGCAGTGGACACCAAAGAACGGTCGTCGAGCCAAGGCATGGTTGTCGAAAGGGAGTTGACGGTGGCGAACACGCACGCGACGTCGCACGGGCCCGGTGCACCGGGAATATCCGACGCCGGATTCGTCGAGCGGGTGCGCGACGCCATCGACCGGCAGGAACTGTCGCTCGTCTTCCAGCCACAAGCGGATGTCGCCACCAACCGGCTGACCGGGTTCGAGGCCCTGTCGCGCTGGCGCCTGTCCGACGGCACCATGCTGCCCCCCGACGTTTTCGTGCCGATGGCCGAACAGGGCGAGGCGATTCATCTCCTGGGCGAATGGACGCTGCGGACGGCCTGTGCCGCGGCGGCCGGCTGGGTCCGCGCCGGCTATCCCGACATTCCGGTGTCGGTGAACCTGTCGGCGCGGCAGCTCGACGACCCGGGACTGGTGCTGAAGGTGCTGGGGATCCTGGCCGAGACCGGCCTGCCTGCCGCCAACCTGAAGCTGGAGCTGACCGAAACCAGCATGTTCAGCCAAGCCGCCGAGGCCCGGGAAGCACTGGTGCAGTTGCGGGGGGCCGGGATCAGGCTGGTGCTGGACGATTTCGGCACCGGCTGGTCGTCACTGGCGACCCTGCGGCGGGTCCCGGTCGAAGCGCTGAAGATCGACAAGCAGTTCGTCCAGGCCATGGTGGAAGACCGCGATGCCGCCGCCATCGTCCAGGCTGTGGTGGCGCTGGCCCACGCGCTCGACCTCGGCGTGGTGGCGGAGGGGGTGGAGACGCCGGAACAGCGGCTCTATCTGCAGGCCTACCGGTGCGATGTGCTGCAAGGCTACTGGCTGTCGCGCCCGCTGACCACCGACGGCGTGAGCGATTTCCTCGCCAAGCGCAGCGTGATCGTGCGGTCTATCGGTGACCTGGGGCCTGCCGCTGGCCCGCAGACATCAGGATGACCCGGCGGGTCTCGTCCCATTCCGTCAGTTCCCCCGCCTCCTCGGCGGTCGCCCAGCAGGCCTCCAGCGCATCGTCGGCGCAGAGCGGATCGCCCTCGGCGCTTTCCGCAGCCACCTCGACCAGCGTGTAGTGGTAGTGGACGCGCCCCTCGGCATCGGGGGTGATGGCGTCGACCACGGTGACGATCCCGGTCGGCACAACCTCCACCCCGGTCTCCTCCCGAACCTCGCGCACCGCGGTTTCGAACACGGTCTCGCCGACCGACTGCGCCCCGCCCGGCAGGCTCCACTGGCCCATCCGCGGTGCCTTGCCCCGCCGGATCAGCAGGACCTTGTCTCCCCGCCAGACGACGACCCCGACGCCGACCCAGGGACGGTCGGGATATTCGCGGCTGGAACGGTCGGGCGGGGTGACGGACATGAACGGCTCCCTATCGATGGCTTGACCCGAGGGTAGCGCGGTCCGACACTGGGACACCAGATGCGAAGACACAGCACCGCGTCTTGCCGCTGCTCCGATCCGATTTTTACGGCCGCCCCATGAAGCTCAACGAGATCCGCACCTTCATCGCCGTGGCCGATGCGCAGTCGGTGCAGGAGGCCGGCAACCGCCTGGGGCTGACCCAGTCGGCGGTGTCGCGGCTGATCCAGCGGCTGGAGGCGGAGCTGGGCGTCGTTCTGTTCGACCGGCAGACCAAGCCGCTGGCATTGACCCGAGACGGGGAACTGGCGCTGGCCCATGCCCGGCGCATCCTGGCGGCGGCCAGCGACTTCGCCGACGCCTTCGCCGGATCGGCAGAGCCGCGCGGTCTGCTGCGGCTGGGAACCGCCCATGTGCTGACGGCGCTGACCACCGGACGGCCGCTGGACGAATTGCGTGCCGGCTTTCCCGGCCTGACCCTGCGGCTGCATTCGGACTGGAGCAACCCGCTGGTCGAGCAGGTCCGATCCGGCGCCCTGGACGGCGCGGTGATCCTGCTGTGCGAGGAGCAGGCGCCCCCCGACGACCTGCCGGTCCGCCGCATCGGCACCGAGCCGGTCAACATCATCGCGGCCCCGGAAGACGCCTCCGCCGATCTGGCCGCCATGAACCGGCGCGGCTGGGTTCTGCAACCGAACGGCTGCCGCTACCGCGAGGCGCTGCATCAGGCCTTGGCACCGCTCGGCCTGCAGCCGAACGTGACGGTGGAGGCTTACGACCAGAGCCTGCTGGTCTCGCTGGTGGCGCGCGGCGTCGGTTTCGGTCTGGCGCCGATGGGACTGATCGCGCCGATCCCCGGCGCGGCGACGGTCCGGCCGCTCGACCTCCCCAACTTCCGGATGGCGGTGACGATCTGGCTGATCCAGTCGCGGACGACCGGACGTATCGGACCGGTGTTCGACCGGCTGGAGGAAGCGCTCCGGCGTGAAATGGCTGCCGGCGGCCGATCCGGTTGCCTGATGGAACAAGATTCCCTGCTGCATTCCGCTGCGGAATGACCCGGCTGCCGATTATGAATTTGCCGGACTGTTGACGCCCGCCTATCGTCGGGGCAGACGCAATTCCACTGCGAGCAGTTCCACAACACCGGCGCGCACCGACGCCCCGGGTCCGGGAGGATGCCTTGACCACCGCCAACCCTGCACCGGCGCCCTCCTGGAGGACGCCCGCACTCGTCGTGATCTGCGGCTGCCTGATCTCGATGCTGGCCTTCGGACCAAGGTCCAGCATGGGCCTGTTCATCGGCCCGCTTTCGGAAACCCGCGGCTGGGGCCGCGACGTCTTCGCCCTGGCGATGGCGATCCAGAACATTCTCTGGGGTGCCGGCGGCCCCTTCGCCGGGGCGCTGACCGACCGCTACGGCCCGGCCCCGGTCTTGGCCGGCGGCGGGCTGCTCTATGCGGCCGGGCTGCTGCTGATGCCCTATGCCACCACCAGCGCCGAGCTGTACCTGACGGCCGGCGTGCTGATCGGGCTGGGTCTCTCCGGCGCCTCCTTCGGCATCATCATCGCCGGCTTCACCCGGCTGCTGCCGCCGGAACAGCGCAGCTGGTCGGTCGGCATCGCCACCGCCGCCGGTTCGATGGGCCAGTTCCTGTTCGCGCCGATGGGGCAGGCCTTCATCGCCGGCTTCGGCTGGCAGACCGCCCTGATGCTGATGGCCGCCTCGATGATCGCGGTGCCGCTGCTGGCCATCGTCTTCCCCGGACCCAAGGGCATGGCGGCGCGCAACGTGCCGGCGGTGACCGGCGCCAACATCGGCTTCGTCGCCGCGGTGCGTCAGGCCTTCCAGCACCGCAGCTATGTGCTGCTGGTTTCCGGCTTCTTCGTCTGCGGCTTCCAACTGGCCTTCATCACCACCCACCTGCCGCCCTACCTGACCGCCGCCGGCATCAGTCCGACGCTGGCCGCCTGGGCGCTGGCGCTGATCGGCCTGTTCAACGTCGTCGGTTCCTACGCCTCCGGCATCCTGTCGGGCAAGATCAGCAAGCGCTACCTGCTGTGCGCCAACTATTTCTCGCGCGGCATCGCGACGGCGGTCTTCATCCTGCTGCCGATCTCGCCGGTCACGGTCGTCGCCTATGCCGCGGTGATGGGCCTGCTGTGGCTGTCCACCGTACCGCCGACCTCCGGCCTCGTCGCGCTGATGTTCGGCACCCGCTACATGGGCACGCTCTACGGCTTCGCCTTCTTCAGCCATCAGGTCGGCGGCTTCCTGGGCGTCTGGCTGGGCGGCGTGCTGTATGAGCGTACGGGGTCCTACGACGTCGTCTGGTGGCTGGGCGTGGCCCTGGCCATGTTCGCGACCATCATCCACTGGCCGATCGCCGAGAAGCCCGCCCCGTCGCTGGCTGCGGCCGAGGCGAAGGCGTAAGGTAAGTCCCATGAGCGACAGTCCCACCGCCCCCTCTCCCGGACTCCCCATCGGCCACGGCCTCGCCGCGGCGCTGCTGGGCGGCATCCTGCTGGTCTGGGCCGGGCTGATGGGGCTGTCGCTGCAACGTGCCGCCCTGCCGGATGCGACCGACGGCATGATGCTGGCGGTCTTCTCCCCCGGCACCAGCGATGCCGAGGCGATGGCGGCGATGGTTCGGGCCGGGGGCGAACCGGTGCGCTCGACCTGGCTCGGTTTCGCCTGGGTCGCCCGCGGGGTGGACCCCGGATTTGTCGGCCGGCTGAAGGCGGAGGGGGCGCTGGCCGCCTTCGGTGAGCTTCCGGTCGGCCCGACGCTGGGCGGCTGCACCGCCACCCCGGTCGACGCCGCCAAGATCGCCGCGACCCGCCTGCAATAGCCGCGTCTTTCCGCCCTGTGGGTCAGCTTGGGCCTTACCAACGGTGGACGCGCGGAACTTGCGGTGTCATAGTGCGGCCCGCATTCGACCAGCCCCGTTTCCGCGGGGCCAGACTCCGGAATTCGTGAGCGACGATGAGCGAGCCGATCTCCCTGTTCACCAAACTGGCGAACATCCATATCCGTTACGTCACATGGCGTCGGGGCGCCAAGGTCGGCAGCGACCGCTTCGGCAACGTCTATTACCGCAGCAAGGACACCAAGGCCGGCACGCGCGAGCGGCGTTGGGTCCTGTATGCCGGTGAGCCCGACGCCTCCAAGATCCCGCCGGAATGGCATGGGTGGCTGCACCACACCACCAGGGAGCCGCTGCCCGAGGGGTCGAGCGCCTTCCACAAGCCGTGGCAGAAGGAACATCTGCCCAACATGTCGGGGTCTGTGCAGGCCTACCGTCCGCCCGGCCATGTGCTGGCCGGCGGTCAGCGCGTGCCGGCCACCGGCGATTACGAGCCCTGGACTCCGAGTTGATCCCTGCCAGGACCGGCCATCACGTCGGAACGGAAAGCCCGGCCCATTTCGGGCCGGGTTTCGATTCGGGAACTCGCAGCAGGATAGCTCTATGCGCCGGAATGTGATCGAAACCGTGCTGGGCGGCGTCGTGCTCGCCGTAGCCGCCGTGTTCCTTGCCTTCGCCTACAAAAGCGCCGACCTGCGCAAGGTGCAAGGCTATGACCTGACCGCCAACTTCAACAGCATCACCGGACTGCAGAGCGGTGCCGACGTGCGGATCAGCGGCGTGAAGGTCGGCACGGTCACCGGGCTGACACTTGATCCCACCAGCTATCAGGCAGTGGTCCATCTGTCGATCGACAATTCGGTGAAGCTGCCCAAGGACACCGCGGCGGTCATCGCGTCGGAAAGCCTGTTGGGCGGCAAGTTCCTGTCGCTGGAGCCGGGCGGCGATCCCGACGCCATCAAGCCGAACGGCAAGATCGAGTTCACGCAAAGCACCCCGGGCCTGGAGCAGTTGCTGGGCCAGGTCATCTTCTCCCTGCAGAGCATGAGCAAGCCGGGCGACCAGTCATCCAACGGCCAATCTTCTCAGGCGCCCGGCCAAATGCAGGGCCAAGCCCCGGCCCAGCCGCCGAAACTGTAAGCTCGCCCAACCTGGGCGTGGCCGGAACCGACGGCCACGCCCGAGCGTTCCTTCCTGTATCCGGACGGCTGCCGGCCACAAGGCAATGCCGCCGGATTGCGAAGCCGGAGGAATTGCGATGCGTCTGTCCCATCTGACCATGTTCGGTCTTGCCCTGGCGACCGCGGCCTGTGGCGCCAACATGGAGGAGAAGGCGGCAACCGGCGGGCTTGGCGGCGCTGCGGCGGGCGCCGTGGTCAGCGGTCCGGCCGGAGCCGCCGCCGGGGCCGGTGCGGGTGCCGCGACCGGAAAGATCGAAGAGCGCAACCAAGCCCAGAGCGGGTCCGGAGCCACCTACAGTGCTCCCGCCTCGCGCAGCAGCGTCACGCGCTGACCCTCACTTTTCCGCAAACGCACATCGGCGTGCCCCGCCACTGGACGCTGACCCCGCTTCCGGGATAGAAGGCGGGGCGCCCCGGCAGAGCTCCCGCCGACAGGTTGGCTCTTGCCACAAGGCGCCGTCCGCAATAACGGAAGCGATCCGACGTGACGAGACTTTCGAATTTTTTCCGGCCTGGATTTCTCCGGCCTGCGGCCGGTCTTGTGGGCGCAGCGGCTCTGCTGGCATCGGCGGCCGTCCCAGCCGCTCCGGTTCCGAGCCAGATGATCGAACGGCCGGCGGCCAAGCTGCAATGGCTGGACAAGGTGACCGCCCGCACCTCCACCTTCACCATGAAGGTGGGAGAGACCAAGGCGATGAGCAGCCTGCGCATCACCCTGCGCGCCTGCCGCGAGAACCCGCCGATCGAGACGCCGGAGTCCGCCGCCTTCCTGGAAGTGACGGAGATCAAGCCCGGCGAGCAGGCGGAGGCGGTCTTCAGCGGCTGGATGTTCGCCTCCAGCCCCGCCCTGTCGGCGATGGAGAACCCGATCTACGACGTGTGGGTCCTGGGCTGCGAACAGTGATGGCTGGGGGCTTCAGCCCCCAGCCACCCTCCCCCACGTGACGGGGAAGGGTCCGAACGGCAGTCCGTCCTACTCCGCGACCGCAGCGACCGGATTGCCCAGCGCCTTGTCCAGATAATCGTCCACCTGCACCGCCAGATCGTCGGTGCGGTTGACGAAGAAGTGGCTGGCCCCGGGAACGACGCGGTGGTCGATGCGGATGTCCTTCTGGTGCGACAGCTTGGTCACCAGCTTGGTCACCGCGGCCTGAGGCACCACCTCGTCCTTGTCGCCATGGATGATCAGGCCCGAGGACGGGCACGGTGCCAGGAACGAGAAGTCGAACAGGTTGGCCGGCGGCGAAACGGAGACGAAGCCATCGATCTCCGGTCGGCGCATCAGAAGTTGCATGCCGATCCAAGCGCCGAAGGACACGCCGCCGATCCAGCAGAGCGGCGCGTTCGGATTGTAGGTCTGCAACCAGTCCAGCGCCGCCGCCGCGTCGGCCAGTTCCCCCTCTCCCTTGTCATAGGTGCCCTGGCTGCGCCCGACGCCGCGGAAGTTGAAGCGGAGCGCCGAATAGCCGCGCTTGGTGAAGGACTGGAACAGGGTGAAGACCACCTTGTTGTTCATCGTCCCATTGTGCTGCGGGTGCGGATGCAACAGCAGCGCGACCGGGGCGTTCGGCTGCTTGCCATGGGTGTAACGGCCTTCCAGGCGACCGGCGGGACCGTTGAAGAGCACTTCAGGCATGGGAACGACGTTCCTGACGCGAACAAGGGGNGTCCGGTCGGTCGCCGTGACGCACGGGCCTTCAAGCCCGTCACGGATTTTCCCATCAAGGAGTGGGGTTTTCCGCACACAATTCTTGACCGTTTTGCTTGGTCATCATATATGCGTCGTAACGTCCTCCGGGACAACCCGCCTGACCCGCCCGATCGGCCCCAGCGCTAGCGGGACCGGCCGAAAGTCCGGGTCCCTGCCGGCCGAAACCGTTGGGGGGCCGAACCGGAAGGTCCTGAACCGCAATGGTCCGACAGGCCGAAACCGGGCACGGGCGACCGATGAGAGCGGCGGACTATACCACGGCGGGTGATGGCGTGTTCAAGCATCTTCGCGAAGAGATCGATGGGATCATGGCGCGCGACCCCGCCGCGCGATCCCGGCTGGAGGTTGCACTTTGCTACCCTGGCCTGCATGCGATCATCCTTCACCGCATCGCCCGGCGCGCCCGCGACGCCGGGTGGCACACCACGGCCCGCTTGGTGTCGCAGATCGCCCGCTCGCTGACGGGGATCGAAATCCATCCCGGCGCCACCATCGGCCGCCGCTTCTTCATCGACCACGGCATGGGCGTGGTGATCGGCGAAACGGCTGAGATCGGCGACGACGTCATGCTCTACCACGGGGTGACGCTGGGCGGCACCTCGCTCGACCCCGGCAAGCGCCACCCGACGCTGGAGGACGGCGTGATCGTCGGCGCCGGCGCGAAGATCCTGGGCGCCATCACCATCGGGCGCAGCGCGCGGATCGGCGCCAATGCGGTGGTGGTGGCCGACGTCCCCGCCGATACCGCGGTCGTCGGTATCCCGGCGAGGCCGGTCCTGCCGCCCGACCGCGTGGAAACCCGGAAATTCATGCCCTACGGCACGCCCTGCGGCGAGATCCCCGATCCGGTTGCCCGCGCCTTGTCCGGCCTGCTCGACCAGGTGACGGCGCTGCAGGGCCGGGTCGACGAACTGGAGGCGGATCGGCCGCCGGCCGCCATTCCCCGTCCAAAACCCACACCGTTCGAAGCGGTGACATCCCGCGCCACCGGCCAAGCCACGGGCTACGCCACCGGGATGCACGAAGCGCAAGGAGAAACGCGATGAGACTCAGCACCAAGGGACGCTATGCCGTGATGGCGATGGTCGATCTGGCCGCGACCAGCCAGGGCAGCCCGGTCGCGCTGGCCGACATCGCGGAGCGACAGGAAATCTCGCTCTCCTATCTGGAGCAGCTGTTCGCCAAGCTGCGCAAGGGCGGTCTGGTCAAGAGCGTGCGTGGGCCCGGCGGCGGCTATCTGATGGCCCATCCGGCCGACGCCACCCGCGTGTCCGACATCATCCTGGCGGTGGACGAACCGATCCGCACCACCCGCTGCGCCAACGGCACGCCCCAGGGCTGCCGCACCAACCGCTCGCGCTGCCTGACCCACGACCTGTGGGAAGAGCTTGGCAACCAGATCCATATGTATCTCAGCTCGGTCACCGTCGCCGACGTGGTGGAGCGGCGGATCATCGGCACCAGCGGCCTGACCCTGCTGCGCCCGGCCCCCGCCGCCGAGGGCGGCGCAGCCGTCGCCGCAGAGTGAGTTCCCAAGGGAGCGGCCAAGTGAGGTTTTCCTTCGCACACGAGCACGCCTGAAAAGTGACCACTCCATTCGCCACCCCGTTCCGGCGGACCGGCGTCTATCTCGACCACAACGCCACCACTCCGCTGAAGCCGGAGGTCAAGGCGGCGATGGTGCAGGCGATGGACTTGGTCGGCAACCCGTCCTCCGTGCACGCCTTCGGCCGCACCGCCCGCCGGGCGGTGGAGGAAGCTCGCGCCGCCGTCGCCGCGCTGATGGGGGCGAAGCCGTCCCAGGTGCTGTTCACCGGCAGCGGGACCGAGGCAAACAACTTCGCACTGCGCGGCTTCCCCGGCCGCCGGGTGCTGACCTCCGCCATCGAGCATGAGTCGGTGCTGGCCGCCTGCCCCGAGGCGGAGCGTTTCGGCGTGAACCGCGACGGCGTCGCCGACCTGGAAGCGCTGGAACGCCGGCTGGACGCGGATGGTCCGGCGCTGGTCTCGCTGATGCTGGTCAACAACGAGACCGGGGTGATCCAACCGGCGGCGGACGCTGCCCGTATCGTCCGCGCCCATGGTGGATTGCTCCATTGCGACGCGGTACAGGCGGCCGGGCGGCTGCCGCTGTCGTTGCCCCGCCTCGGTGTCGATCTGATGACGCTGTCGGCCCACAAGCTGGGCGGTCCGTCCGGCGTCGGCGCCCTGGTCCTGGCCGAAGGGTTGGAACCGGAAGCGCTGATCCGAGGCGGAGGGCAGGAGCGGCGCAAGCGGGCCGGAACCGAAAACCTGCTGGGCATCGTCGGTTTCGGTGCCGCCGCGCGGCTGGCCCGCGAAGGGTTGGCCGAGGCGGCCGACCTCGCGTCCCTGCGCGACCGGCTGGAGCGGGAAGCGCTGGCCGCCATGCCGCATGCCCGCGTGATGGGGGCCGGTGCCGCGCGGGTCGCCAATACCAGCTGCCTGATGCTGCCCGGCCTGCCGGGAGAGACCCAGGTGATGACGCTGGACCTCGCCGGCGTGGCGGTCAGCGCCGGATCGGCCTGTTCCAGCGGCAAGGTGAAGCCGTCCCATGTGCTGGCGGCGATGGGGGAGGACGACCGGTCCGCCGCCAGCGCCGTCCGGATCAGCCTGGGCTGGACCAGCGACGACGAGGCGGTCGACCGCTTCCTGGCGGCCTGGGCCGCGATGGCGCGGCGAAGCACGCCCGCGGATGGCTGAAGCCCGTTTTCTCCGGCCATGGCTGCGCGACCATCTGTCTCCCGCCCGCAAAGCCGGCATTCGCGCATTGCGCCGGATGCGGCTTATGGGTATGACCCCGCGGAAGGCCCGCCGGATGACGGCGGCCCCGGATGGCGGTCGCGGCCTCATATCGGGTAATCGATCCTATCGGCCGAGATTTTCGGCGCTTTGACGGACTGCGCGCATGACCCGTTCCAAATCCGGCCCGCCCGGCAACAGCAGCGGCGGCATTTCCGGCGCCATCGCCGGCGATCTGGAGCCCTGCGGCACCTGTGGCCGCTCGGTGGCGCCGCGCGCCCTGTTCTGCCATGCCTGCGGCGCGGCGCAACCGCCCCGGCCGCTCGACCCCTTCACCCGGCTGGGGCTGGAACGCCGCTTCGACATCGACCTGGACCAGTTGTCGAAGCAGCATGCCGGCTTCACCCGTGCCATGGACCCCGCGCGTTTCGCCGCGCGCGGCCGGCGCCAGCAGGCCAACGCCAAGGCCCAGGTCGACGCGCTGCGCGAGGCCTATGACGTGCTGCGCGATCCGATCCGCCGCGCCCATGCGCTGCTGGACCTGCTTGGCGGCTCACCGGCAGCCGGCGACGAGGACGAGGAGATCGCCGAACTCGCCGGCCGGCTGGCCCGTGCCGACGAAGCGCTCGAGTTGGACCGGATCGGGCTGGACCTCAGCCAGCGGGTCGAGGCCTGCATCAGGTACCTGGCCCCCGCCTTCCGCAAGGCGCAGACGGCGTCGGGCCCCGACAGTCCGCCGGCCTCCGATGGCGCCGCACGCATCCTGGCCCGGCTGGAACGGCTGGAGGCGCTGGCCGCCGAAGTCCGCGAGCGCCGCGCCGCCCGGACGCCGCCGCGTCCCTGACCCTCCTTGCCGCTTCCCATTCCCACGCTTCCGCTAGGCAACCTTAGAAAAAAGAGGACCCCATGCCCAAGATGACCTTCATCGAGACCGACGGCTCCCGCCGCGAGGTCGACGCCCCGCTCGGCCTGTCCGTGCTGGAGATCGCGCACAAGAACAGCCTGGATCTGGAAGGCGCCTGTGAAGGCTCGCTGGCCTGCTCCACCTGTCATGTCGTGATCGAGCCGGAATGGTTCGACGTCCTGCCCGACGCGCAGGAAGACGAGGAGGACATGCTGGATCTCGCCTTCGGCCTGACCAAGACCTCCCGCCTCGGCTGCCAGATCATCATGACCGAAGAGCTGGACGGCCTGGTCGTCCGCCTGCCGGGCGGCAGCAACAACGCGATGAAGTGACGGTCCGCGTCAGGCAGGGGAAAATCCCGTTCTCGCCGCCGGGCCGGCATCGCTTGGATGCGGTGCCCGGCGGCCCTTCCCCATCATCTCTTTTCCGGACGCCGGCCCACCCCATATAGGGCGCCATGAACTCCCTCGGTCTTTCCAAGCGCCCCCAGGACACCCGCGTCGTCGTGGCGATGTCCGGCGGGGTGGATTCCTCCGTAACCGCCGCCGTGCTGCGGGAGGAGGGCTATGACGTCGTCGGCATCACGCTGCAGCTTTACGACCATGGTCTGGCATTGCAGAAGCCGGGCGCCTGCTGCGCCGGCCAGGACATCTACGATGCCCGTCAGGTCGCCGACCGCATCGGCATCCCGCATTACGTCCTGGATTATGAAGGCCGCTTCAGCCAGGACGTGATGGATGATTTCGCCGACAGCTACCTGCGCGGCGAGACGCCGATCCCCTGCGTGCGCTGCAACCAGCGCGTCAAGTTCCGCGACCTGCTGAACACCGCCCGCGATCTCGGTGCCGACGCGCTCGCCACCGGCCATTACGTCCGCCGCATCGCCGGCCCGCAGGGTGCCGAACTGCACCGCGCCGTCGATCCGGCCAAGGACCAGAGCTATTTCCTGTTCGCGACCACGCGCGAACAGCTGGACTTCCTGCGCTTCCCGCTGGGCGGCCTGACCAAGCCGGAGACCCGGGCGCTGGCCGAGCGCCATGGGCTGGAGGTCGCGGCCAAGCCGGACAGCCAGGACATCTGCTTCGTCCCCAACGGCAATTATGCCGAGGTGGTGGCGAAGCTGCGCCCCGGCTCAGTCGAGCCCGGCGACATCGTCCATGTCGACGGCCGGGTCCTGGGCAGCCACAAGGGTGTCGTCCACTACACGGTCGGCCAGCGCAAGGGGCTGGGCATCGGCGGCATCCGCGGCCAGGAGGAGGAGGCGCTCTATGTCGTCCGGCTGGAACCGGCCCGCCGCCGCGTCGTCGTCGGCCCGCGCCGCGACCTTGCCCGCTCGCTGGTCATGGTGCGCGACGTGAACTGGCTGGCCCCCGACTTGGCCGACGGTGCGGGCATCGAGGTGTCGGTGAAGCTCCGCTCCGCCCAGCCGGCGGCTCCCGCCCTGTGGCGCCCCGCTTCGGACGGCACTGCACGGGTGGAGTTGCGGGAGCCCCAGCACGGCATCGCCCCCGGCCAAGCCTGCGTCGTCTACCAGGGCGACCGCGTGCTGGGCGGCGGCTGGATTTCCGGCACCGCCGGGGCTGTGGCCGAAGAGGTGGAAGCGGGCGAAACGACGGCCTGAATCAGAGGGTTATGTGTGTTTCCGCCGGCCGGCCGAAAAAAATCGCACCCCCTGAAAATTCCGCGTTGACAGGCCAAGTCGCCCTATCCTATATAGCGGCTCCCGGCGGCAACGACGGGCACGATGGTCGACACGATGGCAGCGTAGCTCAGTGGTAGAGCAGGGGAATCATAATCCCTTGGTCGGGGGTTCAAATCCCTCCGCTGCTACCATCATCGAAAACCCCCTGGTTTCCGCAAGGAAGTCAGGGGGTTTTTCTTTGCGCATCGCCCGCATCGCTTACGGCCGGCGACAAGGCCAGCCGCCTGCGAAGAAAAGCATCCGCGGCGCCTCCTACCCTGCCAGCGACTTCGGCAGCGCGATCCGCGGTTCGATTTCCACGCGGTTCCGGCCGGCGTTCTTGGCGCGATAGAGCGCGGCGTCGGCGCGGGCCAGAAGGGGCTCAATGCCGGGGTCGGTGGCGGTCAGCCAGCTCAGCCCGAGGCTGACGGTCAGGTGCAGGTCGCCGCCGGTCTCCAGCTTGACCGGCGTGGCAGCGATGGTTTGCCGCAGGCGCTGGGCGGCGGTGAAGGCGTTGACCGGCGGGGTTTCCGGCATCACCACGGCGAACTCCTCGCCACCCAGGCGGCCGATGATGTCGCAGGCGCGCAGGGTTTCCTTGCAGGCACGCACCGTGCTGCGGATCGCCTCGTCGCCGGTGGCATGGCCGTGGGTGTCGTTGACCCGCTTGAAGTGGTCGATGTCCAGCATCACCACCGACAGCGGACGGTCATATCGTCGCGAGCGGGTAAACTCTTCAGCCCCCCTCTCCAGGAAGCGGCGGCGGTTCAGGGCGCCCGTCAGGGCGTCGGTGGTCGCCAGCCGCTCCAGGTCGCGCTGCATCGCCACGACACGGGAGGCCGCCAGCAGCCGTGCCGCCGTCCACTTCCAGTCCAGCGGCTTGCGCAGGAACTCGTCGGCGCCGGCCTCCACCAGTTCGTGGAACTGTTCGGTCATGCTGCCCGGGATCATCAGGATCAGGTAGAGGTGGCGCAACCCCTGGGCGGTGCGCAGGTGCCAGCAAAGCTCCAGCCCCGTCATGTCGGCCAGGCGGATGTCGGCCATCACCACGTCGAACCGCTCATTCGCCATCGCCTCGATGGCAGCGGCTCCGGTCTCGACCACGCTGGTGGCGTAGCCGAGCTTGTTCAACTCATACACCATCATCGTCAGGTGGCGTGGTGAATCGTCGACGATCAATATCCGCAAGTCGAAAGCTCCCGGCGATCCCTGCCCGTTTATGGAGCATGAGACCCGACTCATGCAAATGTCCTTAACGTCATGTCGCAGAACAATAACGAAAAGCCGGGGTCATACGCAGGTATGACGGGGTTCGTGACGGGATTCGGCCGATAGGTCGATCTGATGCTTTTGCACATGTTGCCTACCAAGTCGGCAGGTTGGTACTGTTCCGTCAAATATGTTCGCGGGACAAGCGGACGATGAGTGCGGGAGGCACGACCATGGACAGCGCGCGCGCGGCCCACATCGATGAACTCGTCCGTGTCTCCACCGGCCGTGCCTCTGCCGGCGTGCCGTCCGCCCGCGACCCCATCATCGAAAGCTCCTGGCGCCGCTGCGTCGCCGACCACAAGCTGGATCCGACCGTCGGGCGCGAGGCGCACATCCTGCCGCAGGAACGGCTGCGCGAGCATCGCGACGCGATGGACGAGTTCCTGCGCATGGCCCGCTTCGGGCTGGAGGCGCTGTACCGGCAGGTGGCCGGCATGGGCTATGTCCTGCTGCTGACCGACAGCAACGGCGTCACGGTGGATTTCATCGGCGACCCGACCTTCGACAATCATCTGCGCCGGGCCGGGCTGTATCTCGGATCCGACTGGAACGAGGGGCATGCCGGCACCTGCGCGGTCGGCACCTGCATCGCCACCGCCCAGGCGCTGACCGTCCACCAGACCGACCATTTCGACGCCACCCACATCCCGCTGACCTGCACCGCCGCCCCGGTCTTCGAGAGCGGGGGCGAACTGGCCGCGGTTCTCGACATCTCGGCCCTGCATTCGCCGGAACCGAAGATCAGTCAGTATCTGGCTCTGCAGATGGTGCGGGCCTATGTCCACAAGATCGAGACCGCCAATCTCTACAACAACTTCCGCCGCGACTGGGTGGTGAAGCTGTCCGCCTCGCAGGAATTCGCGGAGGTCGATCCCGATTTCGTCCTGGCGTTGGACGGCGGCGGGCGGGTGGTCGGCTTCAACCACAAGGCCCACGACCTTCTGGCGGAGGACGGGGTATCGCCGCTCGGCCGATCCTTCGCCGAACTGTTCGACTGCGAGGTGGACGATCTGGTCCGCTTCGTCCGCTCGCTGCCGACCGAGCAGCGCACGCTGCGCCTGCGCCGCACCGGCCTGCCGCTGTTCGCCCAGGCGATGCCGCCGCCCGCCGTTTCCCTGCCTCGCGGCCATGCCCCGGATCACAGCGGCGACCCGCTGCCGGAGCCGCTGCGCGTGGTGTCCGGCGGCGATCCGGCACTGAAGGCGGTCCTGGCGCGGGCAGCCAAGCTGGTCAACACCCGGATGAGCTTGCTGATTCATGGCGAGACCGGCACCGGCAAGGAGCATCTGGCCAAGGCCCTGCACAAGTCCAGCATCCGCCGCAACAAGCCCTTCGTCGCCGTCAACTGCGCCGCCTTGCCGGAGAACCTGATCGAGAGCGAACTGTTCGGCTACGAGCCCGGATCCTTCACCGGGGCGACGGCGCGCGGCAAGAAGGGGCTGATCCTGGAGGCCGACGGCGGCACCCTGTTCCTGGACGAGATCGGCGACATGCCCTTGTCGTCGCAGACCCGGCTGCTGCGCGTGCTGGCGGAACGGGAGGTGACGCCGATCGGCCGGACCAAGGCGGTGTCGGTGGATGTCCGCGTCATCGGCGCCACCCACCGCGATCTGGTGGGCCTGGTCAAGGCGGGCAGGTTCCGCGACGACTTGTACTTTCGTCTCAATGGCGCGGTGTTCACCGTGCCGCCGCTGCGCCAGCGCGGGGACCTCGATTGGCTGATCGAACGGCTGCTGGCCGAGCGGGCGGACCGCGACGGCGTCGGCTACCGCCTGACACCGGCGGCGCTGGCGGCACTGCGGGGGCACGGCTGGCCCGGCAACGTGCGGGAGCTGGTGAATGCGCTGGACTATGCCTGCGCAGTCAGCGACGGCGGGTTGATCGATCTCGGCGACATTCCCGAGCCGGTGCAGCACAGCGGCCTGTTCCAGGCCTGGCCGGCGGCGGAGACGGTCGAGGCGGCCGTGGCGGCGGAGGACCCCGCCATCCGGCTGCGCGAGACGCTGCGGCGGCATCATTGGAATGTGTCGGCGACGGCGCGGGCGATGGGGGTCGACCGCTCCACCGTCCATCGGCAGATGCACCGCTTCGGCATCGTGGCGCCGCATCGGGCGGAGTGAGGGGGCGGCCCCTCACCCCTGCCCGGGCCTCCGCCCCTCTTATACGCGGTCAGAAGNGGGTTCGAAAAGTCAGAACTTTCCGAATCCGGTATTATACCAATGCCGGAAAGTTCCGACCTTTGGTCGGCACTTTCCGGCCCCTCAGACGCCGGGCGGCCCGCTTCCGCGGGCCTTGGCTTCGCGGGCATGTGCCCGCGCGGCCGCCGTCGCGGCCGTACCAGAGCCGAAAAGTCGAAATTTTTCGGCGCTGGTATCACCCCACCGCTCCGAACCCGCCGCCGCCCGGGGTTTCCACCACCAGGGCATCACCCGGCCGCATCACCGTGCTGTCCTGCGAGTCCAGTTCCTGCACGCTGCCGTCGGTGCGCTGGACCCAGGTCCGGCCGACCGCGCCGTCGGCGCCGCCCTTCAGGCCGAAGGGAGCGATCTTGCGGTGGTTGGCGAGGATGGCGGCGGTCATCGGCTCCAGGAAACGCAGGCGGCGGACCACGCCGTCGCCGCCGTGCCAGCGCCCCACCCCGCCCGAGCCGCGGCGGATGCGGAACCCCTCCACCAGGACCGGGAAGCGCCATTCCAACACCTCGGGATCGGTTAGGCGGGAGTTGGTCATGTGGGTCTGCACAGCGTCGGTGCCGTCGAAGCCGTTGCCGGCGCCGGAGCCGCCGCAGACCGTCTCGTAATACTGGTGCCATTCGTTGCCGAAGGTGGTGTTGTTCATCGTCCCCTGGGCCGACGCCATCACCCCCAGCGCGCCGAACAGCGCGTCGACGATGCACTGGCTGGTCTCCACATTGCCGGCGACCACCGCGGCCGGCGGGTTGGGTGCCAGCATGGATTTCGGCGGGATGACGATTTCGATGGGGCGCAGGCAGCCCTCGTTCATCGGAATCTCGTCATCCACCAGGCAGCGGAAGACATAGAGCACCGCCGCCCGGCAGACCGCGGAGGGGGCGTTGAAGTTGTTGGCCAGCTGCGCGCTGGTTCCGGAGAAATCGACGATCGCCGAGCGCGCGTCATGGTCGATCGACACCCGCAGCTTGATCACCGCGCCGTTGTCCAGCGTCACCGCGAAGTCGCCGTCGCCCAGCACGCCGATGGCGCGACGGACCTGCTCCTCCGCATTGTCCTGGACATGGCGCATATAGGCGGTGACGGTGGCCAAGCCGTGCAGGCGGACGACGCGGTGCAGTTCGCGGGTTCCCTGCTCGTTGGCGGCGACCTGCGCCTTCAGATCGCCGATGTTCTGCGCCGGGTTGCGCGCCGGATGCGGGCCGGTGCGCAGAAGCTCCAGCATGGCCTCTTCGCGGAATTGCCCACCCTCGACCAGAGGCACGCAATCCAGCAGCACGCCTTCGTCGGCGATGGTCCTGCTGTCCGGCGGCATGGAACCGGGGGTGATGCCGCCGACGTCGGCGTGATGGCCGCGCGAGGCGACGAAGAACAGCAGGTCCTTGCCCGCCTCGTCGAACACCGGGGAGACGACGGTGATGTCCGGCAGATGCGTCCCGCCATGGTAGGGATCGTTCAGCGCGAAGCTCTCGCCCGCCGTGAAATTGCCGTCGCGGCGCTGGATCACGGCGCGCACGCTCTCGCCCATCGATCCCAGATGGACCGGCATATGGGGGGCGTTGGCGATCAGCCCGCCGTCGCGGTCGAACAGGGCGCAGGAGAAATCCAGCCGCTCCTTGATGTTCACCGACCGGGCGGTCTTCTCCAGCGTCACGCCCATCCGCTCGGCGATGGACATGAACAGGTTGTTGAAGACCTCCAGCATCACCGGGTCGACCTTCGCCCCGCCCTTGATGCCGGCGGCCTGACGCTGGCCCGCCGGCTCCAGCCGGGTCAGCACCAGATGGTTCTTGCGGGTGACCTCCGCCATCCAGCCGGGCTCGACGACGGTGGTGGAGACCGCTTCGGCCAGGATCGCCGGCCCGACCACCCGGTTGCCGGGCTGAAGCTGGCGGCGGTCGTAGAGCGGCGCCTCGCGGCGCTGGCCGCCGATATGCGTGGTGACGGTGGCGAGCCGGCGCGGCAGCACCGCGGTGGTGGCGGAAAGCTCCGGATCCTCAAGCACGTCGGTCAGGCCGACCGCCTCCAGCGTCACCGATTCGACCTCCAGCGCGGTGCCGGGGGTGAGGAAGCCGTAGCGGCGGCGGTGCGCCTCCTCGAAGGACTTGGTCATCGCCACCCTGGAGCCGAAAGCGACGGTCAGGGTGGTGTCCGACCCGGCGGCCTTCAGATGGACGCGGCGGTTGATCGCCTGCCGTCCGGCGTCGACACCCTGGCGGGCCAGTTCCGCCCGTCCTTCGGTCTCCAGGTCGGTGAACAGCATGGTCAGCCGGTCGACCACGGCGTCGCTCAGCGGTCCTTCCACCGCGCGCTCGCGGATGGCGACGGTGTCGGCCAGACCGATGCCGTAGGCCGACAGCACGCCGGCCTGCGGGTGCAGGAAAATCCGCGTCATGCCGAGCGCGTCGGCGACGGCGCAGACATGCTGGCCCGCCGCCCCGCCGAAGCCGTTCAGCGTATAGCCGGTGACATCGTAGCCGCGCTCCACCGAGATCTTCTTGATGGCATTCGCCATGTTGTCGACGGCGATGCGCAGGAAGCCCTCGGCGACCTCCTGCGGGGTCATCGAGGTGCCGAGCTTGGCGTTGACGGTGGCGGCCAGTTCGGTGAAGCGGGCCTTCACCACCTCGGCGTCCAGCGGCTGGTCGCCGTTGGGGCCGAAGACATGGGGGAAGAAGCGCGGATGGATCTTGCCGACCATCACGTTGCAGTCGGTGACGGTCAGCGGCCCGCCGCGGCGGTAGCAGGCCGGGCCGGGATTGGCGCCGGCACTGTCCGGCCCGACGCGGAAGCGGGTGCCGTCGAAGACGCAGAGCGAACCGCCGCCGGCCGCCACGGTGTGGATGTGCATCATCGGCGCGCGCACCCGCACGCCGGCCACCACCGCGTCGAAGGCGCGCTCATACTCCCCGGCATAATGCGACACGTCGGTCGAGGTGCCGCCCATGTCGAAGCCGATCACCCGGTCGAAGCCGGCCATGCCGGCGGTGCGCACCGCGCCCACCACGCCGCCGGCAGGACCGGACAGGATGGCGTCCTTGCCCTGGAAACGGCGGGCGTCGGTCAGGCCGCCATTCGACTGCATGAACATCAGCGGCACCGGCATGCCGTCGACGCTGAGCTCGTTGGCGACCCGGTCGACATAACGGCGCAGCACCGGCGACAGGTAGGCGTCGGCCACCGTGGTGTCGCCGCGCCCGACCAGCTTCATCAGCGGGCTGACCAGATGGCTGACCGAGACCTGGGTGAAGCCGACCGCGCGGGCCAGCGAGGCGACCTGCCGTTCATGCTCCGGATAGCGGTAGCCGTGCATCAGCGCGATGGCGGCGGCGCGGAAACCCCGGCGGTAGGCCTCCTCCAGGCCGCGGCGGACGGCATGGAGGTCGACCGGCTTCAGCACGCGGCCGTCGGCCATCACCCGTTCCGGCACCTCCACCACATGGGAATAGAGCTGGTCGGGCAGATGGATGTGGCGGGCGAAGATCTTCGGCCGGGCCTGATGGCCGATGCGCAGCTGGTCGCCCAGCCCTTCGGTGATCAGCAGGACGGTCGGCTCGCCCTTGCGTTCCAGCAGGGCGTTGGTGGCGACGGTGGTGCCCATCTTCACCACCTCCACCGTGTCCGGCGGAATCGGCTGGCCGGTCTTCAGGCCCAGCAGCTCGCGGATGCCCTGGACGGCGGCGTCGGCATAGCACTCCGGGTTTTCCGACAGCAGCTTGTGGGTCACGACCGATCCATCCGGGCGGCGGCCGACGATGTCGGTGAAGGTGCCGCCGCGATCCACCCAGAACTGCCACCGGGCCGGCTTGGCCTCTCCGGCTCCGGCCGCCCCTTTGGCCATCGCCGCGCTCTCCGTTTCACCCATCGTCGCACCCGCCGAATTTCCCGCGCGGCAACCGCACCACGCGTGGGCCGGAGTTTCGCGATCCGGCGGCGAAATTCAACAGCCTGAGTGTTCGGCCCCCATCAGGACAGCCATCACCGTCACCGGCCGCGGCGGAAACGACACAGGATCGCCGCGGAAGAGACCCGTTCCTCAGGCGGCGAGCCGCTCGTGCCGCGCGGCGGGCAGGCGGGACAGGATGGCGTTGCCGGACAGGATGCTGTTGAAGGCGCTCGCGCCATCCTCCAGCGCTTCCAGCGCGATGGAGAACTGGTTGGGCGGCGGCAGTTCGAACAGGGAGGTGATCTCGCCGCAGTCGAGTGCCAGCCGGCCGCCGAAGCGGCGGGCCAGCGCACGCATGCGGACATTCTCCGCCAGGCACATCATGTGGACCTGGTGAATGCCGCGATTGCGGGCGACGGTCAGGATGCGGCGGACCAGCGTGCTGCCGACGCCCTTGCCCTGCAGCACCGATTCGACGCTGATGCCGAATTCCGCCTGTTCCGGCCAGAGGATGCGGTCGCCGCACAGCTCGACGGCGCCACGCAGCAAGCCGTCCTCGAAGGCACCGAGGAGGACCGTCCGGCCCCAGTCGATGGCTGCGCAATGGCGTTTCACCGCCTCGTCCGACAGGGTGCCGGTGAAGCGGGCATAGCGGTCCGCACGGTCGAGACGGAGAAGATGCGCCCGGTATTGGGGCAACTCGGTCGGCATGATCTTGCGGATGACTGGCATGGCTCTGCTCACGGTTCTCGAATTCCGAAAACGCATTCGCGCAGAACGTCTTTCCCCAGGCTGCGGCTCCGCAAGGGCGGACACCGCCATGTCGGCGCCGGCATGCTTCCCGGCGCTCTTTGTTGCAATGCAACATGGCGCCGCGCTCCGGATTCGCAAGCGCTCATTAGAACTTTGCAATGCGAACAATGCTGGTCTGTTGCGAGGACGCCACAGTTGGCCGGTCCTCTCCCGGCCGCTATGCTGACCCCGGGGGGCTTTGCGGACAAAGGGCGAAGCATGAGCATTTGGGGCAAGATCCTGGGCGGAGCGGCCGGCCTGTTCACCGGCGGGCCTCTGGGCGCCCTGCTGGGCGGTCTGGCCGGGCATGCGGTCGACCTGTGGTCGCCCTGCGGTCCCGACGACCAGCCACGCCGGGGCATGAACGATGCGGAAGCGGAGGCGGCCAAGCAGACCGTCGCCTTCACCATCGGCGTGATCGCGTTGGCCGCCAAGATGGCGCGGGCCGACGGCGTGGTGAAGCGGGTGGAGGTCGACACCTTCAAGCGGCTGTTCCGCGTGCCGCCGGACGAGCTGGAGAATGTCGGCCGGGTCTTCGACCTCGCCCGCCGCGACACCCGCGGGTTCGAGGAATATGCCCGCCAGATCGCCAAGCTGTTCGAGGACAAACACGCGGTGCTGGAGGAGCTGCTCGACAGCCTGCTGATGATCGCCGAAGCCGACGACGAGCTGCACGAGACGGAGGTGGAGTATCTGCACGCCGTCGCCGTGATCTTCGGCTTCGACGAAGCTGATTTCCGTCGAATCGTCGCCGGCCACCACCTCGCCGGCACCCCGACGGAGACCGACCCCTATGCCGTTCTGGGCGTGCCGCGCCAAGCCGGGGCCGAGGTGGTGAAGGCCGCGCACCGGGCGCTGGTCCGCGAACACCATCCCGACCGCTTGATCGCCCAGGGCATGCCGCAGGAGTTCGTCGATCTGGCGACCCAGAAACTTGCACTGATCAACGCCGCCTACGATCGCATCCGCCGGCAACGGGAAGGAACGGCGGCCTTGTCTTGAAAAAATCGCGAACCGCGACGGCTTCCGGTGATTTGAAATTGATTTTTCATAGGTTTTATCCCGTTTCCTGACATATCGTCCCCGGTGGGGCGGGCGAGCGGTTGCCCGTGGGCTTCGGGGAAGACACGACAATGCAACGCATGATCCTCCGGACGATCTTCGCGGCGACATTGGCAACAACGGTTTCGGCAGGATGTGGCGCCCAGGCGCAGATGCCGGCAGCGACCGCCGACGGCGCGGTGGTTCTGGGACAGCCGGTGACGCTGAACCTGGGGATGCCGACGGCCGGCGACTGCGCCGCGCAGGCTGCGGCGTTGAACGCGCAAGCACTGGTCCTGGTCGCCAACGGCCAGACGATTCCGGGTGCCCGGGCGAGCTTCGTCTGTTCCGCCAAGGGGGAACTGCTGGGCACCGCCTCCACCTCGATCGCCGGCAACGGCGACGATGCAACGCAGCGGCGGTCGGCCTGGCAGACCGCCTTCAGCGGCTTCTTCAACCTCGCCGCACCGAAGAGCCTGCCGGTCGCCTTCGGTCCGGTCACCGGCGGCATCACCACCGCGCCGAAGATGGTTGCGATCCAGGGTGCCAGCAACCGCGACCTGGGGCTGGCCGCGGTCTGGTTCGCGCTGGTGGCGGCGCTGTTCCTGCTTGCCTTCTTCCGCCATTTCGGACGCACCGACGCCATCACGCCGATCGCCGGCGTACCGATGCCGCCGCGCTACCTGCCGCCCTACAGCCTCGCCCGCTTCCAGCTTTTGTGGTGGAGCGGGATCGTCACCGCCTCCTACGTCGCCATCCTGACCGTCACCGGGTCGATGGACACCATCACCACCGGCACGATGGCGCTGATGGGGATCGTCGGGGGCACCTCGGTCCTGGCCGCCTTCCAGGACCGCCGGCCGAGCGACGACCAGACCCGGCGCCAGCAGCATGCCGCCCTCTACATCGCCGCCGCCGCGACCAACCCGCCCGGCCAAGCGGCGATGGCCGCCAGCCTGGCCCAGGTCTATCCGCCATCCGAAGGGCTGCTGCCCGACCTGCTGAGCGATGCCGCCGGCTACAACATCCACCGCCTGCAACTGCTGGCCTGGACCGGCGTGCTGGGCATCACCTTCCTCTACGAGGTCACCCGCACGCTGGGCATGCCGGAACTGTCGGCCAACCTGCTGGCCCTGACCGGCATCAGCAACGGCACCTATTTCGGCTTCAAGATGCAGGAACAGCAGGTGGCGACGCCGACCGGAATGACGCAGCCGGCCGGCTGAGGGGGATCGGGGCCGGCGGGCGCAACCCGCCCACCCGTTTTTCCGGGTCGCGGCGGACGGGCACGGCGCGCTATAACCCACCCTCTTCCTTCGATTTTCCGGCGCACGAACGGTCCATGGCTCCTCCCGCACCCATCACGGCGCTCCAGGGCGTCTCCGTCACCTTCGGCGGCCGTCCGCTGTTCGACGGCATCGACCTGTCGATCGCGCGCGGCGACCGCGCCTGCCTCGTCGGGCGCAACGGGTCGGGCAAATCGACGCTGATGAAGGTGCTGGCCGGGATGATCCAGCCCGACGGCGGCACCGTCTTCACTCAACCGGGTTCCCGCATCGCCTATCTGCCGCAGGAACCGGACTTCACCGGCTGCGCGACCGTCCACGACTATGTCGTGCAGGGGCTGCCCGCCGACGAGCAGGACGAGGCGCATCGGGTCGATGCCGTGCTGGACCGGCTCCAGGTGGACGGCGGTCGCGACCCCCGCACCCTGTCGGGCGGCGAATCGCGCCGCACGGCACTTGCGCGCACGCTGGTCGGCAACCCCGACGTCATGCTGCTGGACGAGCCGACCAACCATCTCGACCTCCCCACCATCGAGTGGCTGGAGGAGGAGTTGCTGTCCTTCCGCGGCGGGCTGCTGCTGATCAGCCACGACCGCGCCTTCCTCAACCGGCTGGCCAAGCGCACGCTGTGGCTCGACCGCGGCACGGTGCGGGCCACCGACCGCGGCTTCGCCGATTTCGAGACCTGGCAGGCCGAGGTGTTCGAGGAGGACGCCGCGGCGGCCCACAAGCTGGATCGCAAGATCGAGAGCGAGATGAAGTGGTTGCGCGAGGGCATCTCGGCCCGGCGCACCCGCAACATGGGGCGCGTCCGCAACCTGCTCGACCTGCGCGCGGGGCGCGCGGAGCAGATCAAGGGCGGGCAGCAGGCCAAGCTCGCCATCGCCGAGGCCGAGCGCGGCGGCCGGCTGGTGATCGAGGCGACCGGCATCTCCAAGGGCTTCGACACGGCCGACGGTCGCAAGACCATCGTCAGGAGCTTCTCCACCCGCATCCTGCGCGGCGACCGGGTCGGCCTGATCGGGCCGAACGGCGCCGGCAAATCCACCCTGCTGAAGATGCTGACCGGCCAGCTCGCGCCCGACGAGGGCACGGTGAAGCTGGGCACCAACCTCGACGCCGCCTATTTCGACCAGCGGCGGGAGGGGCTGGACCCGGAGGATACCATCCGCAAGGTGCTGTGCCCCTTCGGCGGCGACGCGGTGGTGGTCAACGGCGTGTCGCGCCACGTCGCCGGCTATATGAAGGACTTCCTGTTCGACACCCGGCAGCTCGACAGTCCGGTCAAGGCGCTGTCGGGCGGCGAGCGCAACCGGCTGCTGCTGGCCCGGCTGTTCGCCAAGCCCAGCAACCTGATGATCCTCGACGAGCCGACCAACGACCTCGACATGGACACGCTGGACCTGCTGGAGGACGTGCTGGGCGATTATCAGGGCACGCTGCTGCTGGTCAGCCATGATCGCGACTTCCTCGACCGGCTGGTGACCGCCACCATCGCGCTGGAAGGCGACGGAACCGCCACCGAATATGCCGGCGGCTACTCCGACTATCTGGTGCAGCGTCCCGCCAAGGCGGCGCCCGTTCCCGCGGCGGCCAAGCCGAAGCCGGCCGCCGCGGCGCCGGCTGCCGCGAAGCCGCGCGGCAAGCTGAGCTACAAGGACCAGCGCGAGTTGGACGACCTGCCGGCCCGCATGGACGGACTCGGTGGCGAGATCGCCAAGCTGGAGACGGCGCTGGCCGACCCCGACCTGTTCAGCCGCGATCCCGCCAAGTTCCAGAAGACCAGCGAGCAGCTGCATGCCAAGCAGGCGGCGCTCGCCGTAGCGGAGGAGCGCTGGCTGGAACTGGAGGCGATGCGCGAGGAGTTGGAAGGCGGCCGGGCATGAGTTTCGCCCACACGCTCCAGGCGCTGGTGGTGATGGCGCTGTGGGGGCTGAACTTCGTGGTGGCGAAATGGGCCCTGGCCGAATTCCCGCCCCTGTTCGTCATGTTCCTGCGCTTCGCCCTGGTGGCGGTGCTGATCATCCCCTTCTTCCGCGTGCCGCGCGACAAGCTGTGGAAGATCGCCTTGCTGTCGGTGACGCTCGGCAGCATCCATTTCCCGATGATGTTCACCGGGCTGCGGGGGATCGACGCCGCCACCGCCTCGCTGGCGGCGCAGGCGCAGGTGCCCTTCTCCTCCCTGCTGGCGGCACTGGTGTTCAAGGACAAGCTGGGCTGGCGCCGCGGCATCGGCATGGCCGCCGCCTTCGCCGGGGTGGCGGTGATCGCCGGCGAGCCGCGGCTGGGCGAGGCCCTCCATTCCCTGCTGCTGATCCTGGCCGCCAGCTTCGCCTTCGCCGTGGCGAGCGTGCAGATGAAGCTGATCGGCTCGGTGAACGGCTTCGCTGTCAACGGCTGGATGGCGCTCTTCGCCATGCCCCAGCTGCTGGGGCTGTCGCTGCTGCTGGAACACGGGCAGATGGACGCGCTCGCCAACTCGACCTGGGTCGGTTGGGCGTCGATCCTCTACATGGCGGTCGGCGTCACCATCATCGCCTACGGACTGTGGTACCCGCTGCTCTCCCGCTACGATGTCAACCAGACCATGCCCTATCTGCTGACGGTGCCGGTGTTCGGCGTCGCCTCCGGTGCCCTGCTGATGGGCGACCCGCTGACGGTCAACCTGGCGATCGGCGGGCTGCTGACGGTCGGCGGCGTGGCCGTGATCGTGAAGCGGCGGCCGCGCACCGTTAGCGAGACGGTCACCAACCCGACCTGATGGCGCCATGAACAGCTTCCGCCGGATCGATCGCTCCTCCCCCAACCATGGCCCCCGGGCAAATGGTGGGCGGGTGGAGCTTTTGATCCTGCATTATACCGGCATGCCGACCGCCGCCCATGCGCTGGACCGCCTGTGCGATCCGGCGGCTCAGGTCAGCGCCCATTACACCGTCGACGAGGACGGCACCATCTACGCCCATGTGCCGGAGGACCGGCGCGCCTGGCATGCCGGTCGGGCGAGCTGGCGCGGGGCCGAGGACGTCAACAGCCGCTCCATCGGCGTCGAGATCGTCAACCCCGGGCACGAGTTCGGCTACCGCCCCTTCCCGCCGGTCCAGATGGCGGCGGTGGCCGAGCTGTGCCGCGGCATCGTCGAGCGCCATGGCATCGCCCCCGCCGACGTACTGGGCCATAGTGACGTGGCCCCGGCCCGCAAGGAGGATCCGGGCGAGTTGTTCGACTGGCCGGGCCTTGCCGCCCAGGGCATCGGTCTGTGGCCCATGCCATCCCAGGCCGATGACGGTCCTTACACCGATGCCGAGGTCGCCGCGCTGTTGGGACGCTATGGGTACGACCCGACGGAGCCGCGATCGCTGTTGGCCTTCCAGCGCCATTTTCATCCCGCCCGCCTGACCGGAACCCCGGATCCCGAGACCGTGCGGCGATTGCGCGCGTTGCTGCGGCTGACGGGACGGAGATGATGTCTCGCCGCGGCGAGGCCGATCCCTTATATTAGGCACTCCGGCCCAGTTGAGCGGGAGAGCGGCATGTCGTCCCTAGCCTATAAGCGGATGAGCCTCGACGAGTTCCTATCGTGGGACGATGGGACGCAGACCCGCTACGAGTTGATCGATGGCGTGCCGGTGGCGATGGCGCCCAGCTATGGCGCCCATCAGATCATCGCCGGGAACATCGCTTTGGAAATCGGCAGCGTTCTACGCAAGCGCCCGCCCTGCCATGTCCGGTCGGAAGCCGGCATCTTGAAGCCCAACAGCTTCCGCAACTTCTTCCAGGCGGACCTTGCCGTAACCTGCACGCCGCACCGGCATGGGCAGTACCACACGCCCGACCCGCTGGTGATCGTGGAAATCCTGTCGCGCTCCACCGAGGACCGCGATCGCAGGGTGAAGCTCCCGGTCTACCGCTCCATCCCGTCGGTGCAGGAAATTCTGCTGGTGCAGAGCGAGTTCCTGTTCGTTGAGGTGCATCGCCGGCTAGACGACAGCCGCTGGCAATGCGACCTGCTGGTGGAGCCGGACGACGTGCTGCGGCTGGACAGCGTCGGCGCCGAGGTTCCGGTATCGGCACTCTACGCCAATGTGGAGCTGGGGCGGGAGCCTTCGGAAGTCGAACAGGCTCCCTGAATGCGCATTCGCGATTTGGGATTTGCCCCCACGGCCGCTTCCCTATATGAACGACCGCGCCAGATGGCTGGATGGCCGCCTTCGGTTTCGGCCGGGGGAGGAAAGTCCGGGCTCCACGGAAACACGGTGCCGGCTAACGGCCGGCGGGGGCGACCCTAGGGAAAGTGCCACAGAAAGCAAACCGCCAGCGTTTCGACGCGGGTAAGGGTGAAAGGGTGCGGTAAGAGCGCACCGCGGACCCGGCAACGGGGACGGCACGGTAAACCCCACCGGGAGCAAGACCGAATAGGAGCGGCCCGACCACCGTCCCCGCAACGGGATGGGCGTGGGTCAAGCGCGTTTCCGCGCCGCCGCTCGGGTTGGTCGCGCGAGGCGTCCGGGCAACCGGCGCCCCAGACGAATGGCCATCGCCTGCCCTTCGGGGCGGGATACAGAACCCGGCTTACAGGCCATCTGGCGCTTTTCCCTTCCATCCGCCCATCCATCCGCCCATGCCATCCCGGTTCGGACCCCTCGCCGGGGCGCCCGGGCCCATGGCGCCCCATGGCGGCATACCTTTGCCCCGGCCCTGCCTCTTTCGATGGTCCGGGATGGGACGGCATGGGCGGGCGGCCTCCGTCATCCACAGGGCGGACAGCACCTTCCTCCGCCCCCACCCCGCAGTCCTCCGGGCTTTTCCGCGGCCATCCCCAGGATGTCCACGGCCCCATCCACATTTTCCCCAGACTAATCCACAGCCGGTGGATAACTGTGGGGCGATTTCCCATGCCGTCCCATGCCGGACCGGTCCTTCCCACCCAAGGTCCTATGCCATCCGAGGGGGTCGATTCGGACGATTGACAAACCATGGATCGGGCACATTTTCTTAAAACTTTGGAACGTTCAACGAACCTATGTGGATAACTTTATCCACATCGGCAGAGTCCAGCGGAATACTGCGAAGATTCTGAAAATTCGTACACCAACTTGCGCAGATGCCACAGGCTGACCCAAAAGTCTTGACACCCCCGTCTGAATACTCGGGGGGCCGTTGACGCCCATGCCGTCCCATGCTATCCCAAGAACGCCCATTTCAGGGGGGCTCCTACCCATTCTGGTTAACACCGGGGGCGGGAGTTGGATGGGCCAAGCGGGGCTAGCGCGGGGCACCCGACCGCGCACGGGGAATAGCAGGGGGGATCGCCGGGCCTATGGCCGTTTTCCTGTCCACATACGTCAATAAAGTTGACAGGAAAGGGCGTGTGTCGATCCCGGCACAGTTCAGGCAGTCGCTTGCCAAGACTTCGGCTCCCAGCACCGTCTATCTCTGGCCCTCGCTGAACCACCAGGCGCTGGAAGGCGCCGATCAGGACTATCTCGACGTCCTCTCCGAAAGCCTCGAATCCCCCGACCTCGATGCCGACGAGCGCGACATGATCGAGACCTTCATCTTCGGAAAGCTGATCCCCGTCTCCTCCGACGCCGAAGGCCGCATCGTCCTGCCCAAGGAGCTGGCGGAGTTCGCCGGCATCACCGAGGAGGCCGCCTTCATCGGCCGCCGCAAGACCTTCCAGGTCTGGGAACCCGAAGCCCTCAAGGCCCATGAGGCCGTCCTCCGTGAGCAGGTCGTGCGCAAGGACATCTCCCTCAGCCAGATCGTTGCCAAGGCCTCCCGCGGCGCCGCCGGCCGGAGCGGGGAAGGCGCCTGATGACCGACACCCGCATCCATATTCCCGTCCTGCTGGACGAGGTGCTCGCCGCGCTGTCCCCGCGCGACGGCGGCCTCTATGTGGACGGCACCTTCGGCGCCGGCGGCTACAGCCGCGCCCTGCTGCAGTCGTCCTCCTGTCGGGTGATCGGCATCGACCGCGACCCCGCGGCGATCGAGCGCGGCCGGGCCCTGGCTCAAGAGTTCCCAGGCCGGCTCGAGGTGATCGAAGGCCGCTTCGGCGATATGGACCGGCTGCTGGGGGACGAGCTGCTGGCCGGGCATGGCGTCGAGAAGGTCGACGGCGTGGCGCTCGACGTCGGCGTCTCCTCCCCCCAGATCGACGAGCCGGAGCGCGGCTTCTCCTTCCGCTTCGACGGCCCGCTCGACATGCGGATGGGACGGGATGGGCCGACCGCCGCCGACGTGGTCAACACCGCCGGCGAGGCGGAGTTGGCCGACATCATCTACCACCTGGGCGAGGAACGGATGGCGCGCCGCGTCGCCCGCGCCATCGTCGCCGCCCGCCGCGAAGCGCCGATCGAACGCACGGCGCGGCTGGCCGAGATCATCCGCTCCGTGGTGCCGAAGGGAAAGGGCGACGGGATCGACCCGGCCACCCGCAGCTTCCAGGCCCTGCGCATCCATGTGAACGACGAACTGGGCGAGTTGCGGCGCGGCTTGTCCGCCGCCGAGTCGCTGCTGGCGCCCGGCGGGCGTCTGGCCGTCGTCTCCTTCCATTCGCTGGAGGACCGCGAGGTCAAGGCGTTCCTGCGGGAACGCTCCTCGCCGCCGCCCTCCCCGTCCCGCCACACGCCCGTGACCGCGGTCGCGGAGCACCATGCATCCTTCCGCCTGCTCTCCCGGAAACCCGTGGACCCGAGCGAGGCCGAAGCCCGCAACAATCCCCGCGCCCGGTCCGCCCGGCTGCGCGCGGCTGAACGTACCGAGGCGCCCGCGTTCCCGGCGCCCGGCAAGGAGGCAGCATGAAAGGCAAGACCTGGTTGTTCTGGGGCGGCCTGATCGCAGCCGCCGGTGGCGTGCTGTTCCAGACCAGCTACGACGTCCAGGATCTTGAGGAGAAGCTCGCCGGGCTGAACCGCAAGATCATTCAGGAACAGGAGTCCATCCAGGTCCTGAAGGCCGAGTGGAGCTACCTGAACGACCCGACCAAGCTGGAACAGATGGCCCAAGCCTATCTGGCGCTGCAGCCGACCGAGCCGCGCCAGTACTTGGCGATGGACGTGATCCCCATGCGCCCGGGCGATGCCGTCCAGCCGCCGGCCCAGACCGCGCCCGGCCAGACCCCGCCCGCTTTGGCCCCGCTGCCGCCGATGGTCCGCGCGCCCGCCACCGGCACCCCGCAGGTCGCCGTTGCCCGCGCCCCCGCCGCTCCCAACAACAGCGTCGCCGCGGGAATCGTTCCAGTCGCACTCCCGGCCGGTGCGGCCCTGGCGAAGCCGCTGCCGATGGAAAAGGCGCTGGAACGTGCGCCGGTCATCGTGCCGGCGTCCCTGCCCTCCTCCGGCGCTCTCGCCGACCCGTCGCGCGCCACCCGGATCAAGCCCGCCGCCCTGGTCCCCGGCTCCGCCCGCGCGCCGGTCGAGAAGTCCACCGACCGGACCGCTCCCGACCGTGCCGCCGGCAAGCTGGCGCCGACCGCCCCGACCTCGCGTCCGACCGAGCTGGCCTCCCGCCCGACTCCGGCGCCCGTTCCCGCTCCGAAGACGGCCGCTGCGGTTCCTGCGGCACAGCCCTACCAGCCCAAGCCGACCGACAGCCTCGGGCTGCTCGTTGCGCGCCTGGGGGCCAATCGATGACCGGTCACGACCACGGCGGCCCGGCCGGCCACGGCCAGCCCGGCGCCAGCACCGGCAGCACCTATGTGCCGCCGCCGGCGCCGTCGCCCTTTTCCCCGCCGCCCCAGCAGCCGTCCGCCAAGCCGCGGACCTCGCTGGCGGTTGCGCTGGATCAGAGCCGTTACCGCCTGATGGTGACGGCTGCCGTGGTCACGACCGTCTTCACCGCCATCAGCGTCAAGCTGGCGATGGCCACGCTGTTCGCCGGCGGCGGCGAACCGCGCCAGCATGTCGCGCTGGAGTTGGACAACACCCCGACCAACCGCGCCGACATCACCGACCGCAACGGCAACCTGCTGGCGACCTCGCTCGTCACCCAATCGCTCTATGCCGATCCCAAGCTGGTCTCGCGCCCGGAAGAAGCCGCGCAGAAGCTGGTCGGCGCCCTGCCCGACCTCGATTACAAGGATGTCCTGGGCAAGCTGAGCGGCGACCGCCGCTTCGTCTGGCTGAAGCGCAACCTGACGCCGAAGCAGCAGGCCGCCGTCCACCGGCTCGGCATTCCCGGCGTCGCGTTCGAGCGGGAGGAGCGCCGCTTCTACCCGGCCGGGCCGCTGACCTCCCACATCGTCGGCTTCACCGGCATCGACAACAACGGCCTCGCCGGCATGGAGCAGGGCTTCAACAAGCGGCTGATCGAGGAGCCGGGAACGCCGCTGCAGCTCTCCATCGACCTGCGGTTGCAGCATGTCCTGAAGAAGGAACTGGCCGCCACGGTGCAGGAGTTCAGCGCCATCGGCGCCGCCGGCATCGTCTTCGACGTGCGCAACGGCGAAGTGATGGCGATGGTTTCGCTGCCCGATTTCGACCCGCAGGACCCGACCGGCCTGAACCCCGACACGCTGTTCAACCGGGCGACGCTCGGCGTGTACGAGATGGGCTCGACCTTCAAGATCTTCAACTCGGCACTGGCCTTCGACAGCGGCAAGATCCGGGTGTCGGACATGTTCGACGCGGCCCACCCGGTCAAGATCGGCCGCTTCACCATCAACGACCTTCACAACCTGCACCGCGCCCTGACGGTGGCGGAGGTGTTCCAGCACTCCTCCAACCTCGGGTCGGTCCGCATGGTGCAGCAGATCGGCATCGCGGCGCAGAAGGCCTTCATGACCAAGATGGGCTTCACCAAGCCCACCGGGCTGGAATTGCCGGAAAACGGCTGGCCGCTGGTGCCCAACCCGTGGCGCGAGGTCAACAGCTTCACGATCTCCTTCGGCCACGGCATCTCGGTCAGCCCGATGCACACGGTGGCCGCCGCCGCCTCGGTCATCAATGGCGGCCTCTTCCATAAGCCGACGCTGCTGAAGCGCCAGCCGGATGCGGAGATCCCGACCGAACAGGTGGTGTCGCGCCAGACGTCGGACATGATGCGGCGCATGTTCCGCTTCGTCGTTGCCGACGGCACCGGCAAGTCGGCCGAAGTGAAAGGCTATGTCGTCGGTGGCAAGACCGGCACCGCCGACAAGCAGAAGGGGCGGCATTACCAGAAGAACTCGCGCATGTCGTCCTTTTTGGGCGCCTTCCCCATGCAGGATCCGCGCTACATCGTCTATGTGCTGATCGACGAGCCCAAGGGGACAGCCAAGACCTACGGCTATGCCACCGGCGGCTGGGTCGCCGCGCCGGCGGTGGGCCGCATCGTCAAGCAGATCGGCCCGCTGCTGAACGTGCCGACGGTGGACGAGAACGCGCCGGAGATCCTGAACTCCACCTACCTGAACGCCGCCGGCTCCACCAATTGGCAGCAATCGCAGCCTCCCGTCACCGCCCCACCCCCGTCGAAGGGAAGCACCGTTGCGTCTTTCCCAACTCAGACCAAGCCGCGCTGACGCCACCCGCGGCGCTGCCGACCCCGACATCGCCGGGCTGACCGCCGACAGCCGCGCGGTCGGACCCGGCTTTGTCTTTGCCGCCCTGCCCGGCGTGAAGGCCGACGGCCGCACCTTCATCGCCGATGCGCTCGCCCGGGGCGCCGTCGCCGTGCTGGCGTCCGAAGGGACCGAACTGCCCGCCGGGTCCGCCGCCGTGCTGCTGACCGACCCGCAGCCCCGCCTCGCCTTCGCGCGCATGGCCGCCGCCTTCCATGGCGGGCGCCAGCCGGAGACGGTGGTGGCGGTGACCGGAACCAACGGCAAGACCTCCACCGTGCAGTTCGCCGCACAGATCTGGACGCGCATGGGGCTGCCCGCCGGCAGCCTGGGCACACTGGGGCTGCTGGGTCCCGGCCTGCACGGCTATGGCGGGATGACGACACCCGATCCGGTGTCGCTGCATCGCGACCTCGCCGCTGCCAAGGATGCCGGCATCGACCATCTGGCGATGGAAGCGTCGAGCCATGGCCTGGAACAGTTCCGACTGGACGGCGTGACGGTCAAGGCCGCCGGATTCACCAACCTGACGCTGGACCATCTGGACTATCACGGCACGATGGCTGCCTATCGCGACGCCAAGGCGATGCTGTTCCAGCGTGTATTGCCGACAGGATGCACCGCCGTCCTGAACGCCGACAGTGACGACTTCCCATTTTTTGCCACGATTTGTAACGAACGTGGACACCGGATCCTGTCCTATGGTCTGGCCGGCTCCGAGCTTCGGGTGACCGGGGTGGAACCGCTGGCCCATGGCCAGCGCCTCGCCCTGTCCGTGCTCGGCCGCGACGTGACGGTGGACCTGCCGCTGGCGGGCCGCTTCCAGGCCTGGAACGTGCTCTGCGCCCTGGGCCTGGTCATCGGCTCCGGCGGCGACGCCGGGCAGGCGCTGGCCGCCCTTCCCTCGCTGGAAGGGGTGCCGGGACGGCTGCAGCACGTCGCCACCCACCCCAACGGGGCGACGGTCTATGTCGATTTCGCCCACACGCCGGACGCGCTGGAAACGGTGCTGCTGGCGCTGCGGTCGCATGCCGCGCACCGGTTGGTGACGGTGTTCGGCTGCGGCGGCGACCGCGACCGCAGCAAGCGGCCGGTGATGGGGGCGCTGGCGGCGAGGCTGGCCGACCGCGCCATCGTCACCGACGACAACCCGCGCACCGAGGACCCCGCCTTCGTGCGCGGGCAGGTGCTGGCGGGCGCCACCGGGGATCTGGCCGGCCGGCTGGAAGAGATCGGCGACCGGGCCGAGGCGATCCGCACCGCGGTGCGGCAGCTTCAGCCCGGCGACGTGCTGGTCATCGCCGGCAAGGGCCACGAACAGGGACAAACGATCGGCACCGAGGTGCGTCCGTTCGACGATGCGGACGAGGCCCGGAAGGCCGTAGCGGAGGTTGGAGCATGAGCGAGGACAAGACGGTCCTCCGGACGGCGGGGAAGATGGTCCTGTGGACTGCCGGGGAGGCGGCCGCGGCCACCGGCGGGCGGCTGGCCGGCCCGTCCGCCTGGGCGGCCACCGGCGTCACCATCGACAGCCGCAAGGTGGCGCAGGGCGACCTTTTCGTCGCCATCCGCGGGCCGAATTTCGACGGGCATGCCTTCGTCGGCTCCGCTCTGGCCGCCGGGGCCGCCGCGGCGCTGGTCGACCATCTGCCGGACGGCCTGCCGGCCGACGCGCCGCTGCTGATCGCCCCCGCCGACACGCTGGAGTCGATGGCGGCGCTGGGCGCGGTCGCCCGGGCCCGCTGCGGTGCGCGCTTCGTCGGCGTCACCGGCTCCGTCGGCAAGACCGGCACCAAGGAGACCTTGCGCCACGTCCTGTCGGCGCAAGCCTCGACCTATGCCACCGAAGGCAGCCTGAACAACCATTGGGGCGTGCCGCTGTCGCTCGCCCGCCTGCCCGCCGACTGCACCTATGGCGTGTTCGAACTGGGAATGAACCACGCCGGCGAACTCGGGCCGCTGTCGCGGCAGGTCAAGCCGCATGTCGCCATCGTCACCACGGTCGAGGCGGCGCATCTGGAATTCTTCTCCGGCGTCGAGGCCATCGCCGACGCCAAGGCCGAGATCTTCGAAGGGCTGGGTCCCGACGGGGTCGCCGTGCTGAACCGCGACAACGGGCAGTATGCCCGGCTGGCCGCCGCCGCGCGCCGCCAGGGCCTGGCGAACATCTGGAGCTTCGGCACCCATGAGGATGCCGACGCCCGGCTGATCGACTGCTCGCTGCACGCCACCTGCAGCGCCGTGACCGCGGTCGTCCGCGGTGAGCGGCTGCAATATTGCCTGTCGCAGCCCGGCAGGCATTGGGTGATGAACAGCCTGTCGGTGCTGCTGGCGGTGAAGGCGCTGGGCGCCGACGTCGCCGCCGCCGCCCGTTCGCTGTCGAGCCTGCCGTCGGTCAAGGGCCGCGGCACCCGCAAGCGCATCCCGCTGCCGCAGGGCGCCTTCACCCTGATCGACGAGAGCTACAACGCCAGCCCTGCCGCCATGGCGGCGACGCTGGAGGTGCTGGGCAAGACCGACCCCGGTGCCGGCGGGCGGCGCATCGCCGTACTGGGCGACATGCGCGAACTCGGCGACCGTGCCGACGCGCTGCACATCGCGCTGGCCGAACCGTTGCGCGCCGCGCAGGTCGATGCCGTCTACGCCTGCGGACCGCACATGAAGGCGCTGTTCGACCGCCTGCCGGCGGCGATCCGCGGCGCCTGGACCGAGACCAGCGTGGAGCTGGCGCCCATCGTGACCGGGGCCGTGAAGGGCGGCGACGTCATCATGGTCAAGGGCTCCCTGGGCAGTCGTACAGGTCTGATCGTCGATGCGCTCGCGGCACTCGACAGCGGGCGCGAAAGCGAGGACAAAGCCGCCTCCCGAACCACCAACCAGCCGCAGGCGGCCGCGCAATCCGCGCAAGCCCCGCGAGGCTGACGGACCCAAATGCTCTACAACCTCCTCTTCGGTCTGGCCGACGTCTTCACGCCGTTCAACCTGTTCCGGTACCTGACCTTCCGGACCGGCGGCGCCGTGCTGACCTCGCTCGTCATCAGCTTCGTCTTCTTTCCGCGCCTGATCGCCTGGCTGAAGCGCAAGCAGGGCGAAGGGCAGCCCATCCGCGCCGACGGCCCGGAGAGCCATTTCAAGAAGAAGGGCACGCCCACCATGGGCGGCCTGATGATCCTGATCGCCATGACGGTCAGCACCCTGCTGTGGGCCGACGTGACCAATGCCTACATCTGGATCGTGCTGCTGGTGACCATCGGCTACGGCCTGATCGGCTTCGGCGACGATTACCTGAAGCTGACCAAGCGCAATACCAAGGGGCTTTCGGGCCGCTTCCGGCTGGGCTGGGAGATCACCATCGGGCTGGTCGCCTCGGCGCTGATCATGTGGGTGTCGGCCCCGCCGCTGTCGGGCGGCGTGGCAGTGCCCTTCGTCAAGGACTTCCTGGTCCAGCTTTCCTGGTTCTTCGTGCCCTTCGGCGCCTTCATCATGGTGGGCGCGTCGAACTCGGTGAACCTGACCGACGGGCTGGACGGCCTCGCCATCGTGCCGACGATGATCGCCGCCGGCTGCTTCGCGCTGATCTCCTACCTGTCCGGCAACGCGATCTTCGCGAACTACCTGCAGATCCACCATGTGCCGGGATCCGGCGAACTGACCGTCTTCTGCGGGGCGCTGGTCGGCGCCGGCATCGGCTTCCTCTGGTACAACGCGCCGCCGGCGATGGTGTTCATGGGCGACACCGGGTCGCTGTCGCTGGGCGGTGCGCTCGGCGCCGTCAGCGTAGTCACCAAGCACGAGATCGTGCTGGCCATCATCGGCGGCCTGTTCGTGCTGGAGACGGTGTCGGTGATCGTGCAGGTCGCCTCCTTCAAGCTGACCGGCAAGCGGGTGTTCCGCATGGCGCCGCTGCACCATCACTTCGAGAAGAAGGGCTGGGCCGAACCGACGGTGGTGATCCGCTTCTGGATCATCGCCTCGATCCTGGCGCTGGTCGGCCTGTCCACGCTGAAGCTGCGCTGAGGGGGCCGGCGATGATCGACCTGTTCTACATGCAGGAACTGCCGGTCGCGGTGATGGGGCTGGGCAAGTCCGGCCTCGCCACCGCCCGCGCGCTCCGCGACAGCGGGGCGGAGGTGCGGGTGTGGGACGACAACCCCGCCTCCCGCGCCGCGGCCGAGGCCGAGGGCTTCCAAGCGGTCGATCTCGCCACCGCCGACCTGTCGGATCTGACCACCATCGTCTGGTCGCCCGGCATCCCCCACACATACCCCAAGCCGCACCCGGTGGCCGAGCGCGCCCGGGCGATGGGGATCGAGCTGATCTGCGACGTCGAGCTGCTGGGCCGGGCGGAGCGCGACTGCGCCTTCATCGGCATCACCGGCACCAACGGCAAATCGACCACCACCACCCTGATCGGCCACGTCCTGGCCGCCGCCGGGCGCAAGCCCGCCGTCGGCGGCAACCTCGGCACGCCGGTGCTGACCTTCGATCCGATCGGGTCCGGCGGCACCTGCGTGCTGGAGATGTCGAGCTACCAGCTGGAGCTGACCCACTCCATCACCTTCGACATCGCGGTCCTGCTCAACATCACGCCCGACCATCTCGCCCGCCATGGCGGGATGGCGGGCTACATCGCCGCCAAGACACTGATCTTCCACCGCCAGACCTGGCCGCGCACCGCGGTGATCGGGGTGGACGACGAGCATTGCCGCAAGATCCACGCCGACCTCGTCGCCGCCGGCGACCAGCGCATCTGGCCGATCTCCGCCCGGGGGCCGGTCGCCGGCGGCGTCTATGCCGCCGACGGCTGGCTGGTGGACGACACCGACGGCGAGGCGGTGCGCGTGGCGGACCTGTCGGCGCTGCCCAGCCTGCTGGGCGTCCACAACTGGCAGAACGCCGCCGCCGCCTTCGCCACCTGCAAGGCCGCCGGCCTGCCGGCGCCGGCCATCGTCGCGGCGATGGCGACCTTTCCCGGGCTTGCCCACCGGCAGCAGCTGGTCGGCATGCTGGAGGGCGTGCGCTTCGTCAACGACAGCAAGGCGACCAATGCCGACGCCACCGAAAAGGCGCTGGCGACCTTCGACCCGATCTACTGGATCCTCGGCGGACAGGCCAAGGACACCGGGCTGAACGGCCTGGAGGGCTATATGGACCGCGTCCGCCACGCCTTCCTGATCGGCGAGGCGCAGGACCAGTTCGCCGCGTGGCTCGATGCGCAGGGCGTCGCCTTCACCCGCTGCGGAACGCTGGACGTCGCGACCGCGAAGGCGGCCGGGCTGGCGCTGGCGGAGCGGCTGGACGGCGCCTGCGTGCTGTTGTCCCCAGCTTGCGCGTCGTGGGACCAGTTTGCCAATTTCGAGAAGCGCGGCGAAGCCTTCGCGGCCTATGTCGCGAACATCATCGCGGCGCATGAGAGCGCCGGAGACGGCACCAGCGGGGACGTCGCATGATCACCTTCGACCGTACCGACCAATCGATCTTCGGCCGCTGGTGGTGGACCGTCGACCGCTGGCAGCTCGGCGCCGTCGCCCTGCTGATGTTCCTCGGCACCGTCCTGATCACCGCGGCCAGCCCGCCGGTGGCGGAGCGCATCGGCATCCAGGACACCTTCTACTTCGTCGAACGCCATGTGATGATGCTGATCCCGGCGATCGCCATCATGATCGGCGTCTCGCTGCTCAGCCCGCGCGGCGTGCGGCGAGTGGCGTTGGGCGTGTTCCTGATCTCGGTGGCGCTGGTCTACGCGACGCTGGTGGTGGGCGTGGAGATCAAGGGCGCCCGCCGCTGGATCCATATTCCCGGCCTGTCGATCCAGCCGTCGGAGTTCGTGAAGCCCGCCTTCGCGGTGGTCGCGGCCTGGCTGTTCTCGCTGTCGCGCACCAATCCCGGCTTCCCCGGCGCGCTGGTGTCGATGGCGCTCTACGGCATCACCATGGTCGGCCTGATCCTGCAGCCCGACCTGGGCATGACCTTCGTCGTGTCCGCCGTCTGGTTCACCCAATTCTTCCTGGCCGGGTTGAACCTCGTTCTGGTGATGGGGCTCGGCGGGCTCGGCGTCGTCGGGCTGGTCGGCGCCTACTACACGCTGCCGCATGTCACCAGCCGCATCAACCGCTTCCTCGACCCCCATGCCGGCGACAACTATCAGGTCAACCGCTCGCTGGAGGCCTTCGCCAACGGCGGGCTGATGGGCACCGGCCCCGGCCAGGGCACGGTGAAGTTCTATCTGCCCGACAGCCACGCCGACTTCATCTTCGCGGTCGCAGGCGAAGAACTGGGACTGATCTTCTGCCTGGGATTGGTGGTGCTGTTCGCCTTTGTCGTTCTGCGCGGGTTCGCCCGGGTCTTCAACGACAACAACTACTTCGTCCTGCTGGCCGCCGCCGGCCTTCTGATCCAGTTCGGTCTTCAGGCGGCGATCAACATGGGTTCGTCCTTGCATCTCATGCCGACCAAGGGCATGACCCTGCCCTTCATCTCCTACGGCGGCTCCTCGCTGCTCGCTCTCGGGTTCGGCATGGGTATGGTTCTGGCTTTGACACGCAAGCGCTTCGGCCCCCTGGAATGAGGAGGCCGACGGATTTGGGCGCGACGACCCTGGATACGAGCGCCAGCAAGGTGATCGTGCTGGCCGCCGGCGGCACCGGCGGACACATGTTCCCGGCCGAGGCGCTGGCGCGCGAGCTGCTGGCCCGCGGCCGCGCCGTGACGCTGGTCACCGACAAGCGCGGCCATGCCTTCGGTGAAAACCTGCCGGAGGTGCCGGTCCACCGCATCCGCGCCGCCTCCCCCGGTGCCGGCATCGGCGGCAAGCTGAAGGCTGCCCTGCAGATGGGGCTGGGCCTGCTGGAGGCGCGGGCGCTGATGCGCCGGCTCGACCCCGCCGCGGTGGTCGGCTTCGGCGGCTACCCGTCCGTCCCCACCGTCTACGCCGCCATCCAGTCCAAGCTGCCGGCCCTGCTGCACGAACAGAACGCCGTGCTGGGCCGCGCCAACCGGATGCTGATCGCCGGGGCCCGCCGCATCGCCGTCGCCTTCCCCGACATCGAGAAGCTGGGCGAGGCGCAGCGCGCCAAGATCGTCCGCACCGGCAACCCGGTCCGTCCGGCAGTCGCCGCCCGCCGCCCGAGCCCCTACGAGGCACCCGGTGCCGCCGGCCCCATCCGCCTGCTGGTCATAGGCGGCAGCCAGGGCGCCCGCATCTTCTCCGAGGTGATTCCCGCCGCGCTGGCCTTGCTGCCGGACGGGATGCGCGCCCGCATCCATCTGGCGCAGCAGTGCCGCCCGGAAGACCTGGAGGCCGCCCGCGACGCGCTGGAGCCGCTGGGGCTCGCCCGGCTGGAACTGCAGACCTTCTTCCGCGACGTGCCGGACCGGCTGGCCGCCTGCCATCTCGCCGTCACCCGCGCCGGCGCCTCCACCATCGCCGAGCTGACCTGCGTCGGCCGGCCGGCGATCCTGGTGCCCTACCCGCACGCCACCGACGACCACCAGACCGCCAACGCCCGCCATCTGGCGGAGGCCGGCGCCGCCTGGCTGGTGCCGCAGCCCTCCTTCACCGCCGAGGCGCTCGCCGGGCGGCTGTCCGCCCTACTGGCCGACCCGCAGGCGCTCGCCGCCACGGCACGGGCCGCGCAAGAGTGGGGCACCGCCGACGCCGCCACCGCGCTGGCCGACGCCGTGCTGGCGATGCTGGGCGGCGGCGCCCGTTCCGCCCATGCCGATTCCGGCAAGACCGATCCGACCTTGACCGACCACGACCGATCCCACCACGCCCGGCGGTCCGCCGCCGGCGCCAGCGCCAAGGGGGCCGCGGAATGATCAAAGCCATGCGGAACCTGACCCGACCGACGCTGCGTCCGCTGCAGGACTGGCCGGCGGACATGACTCGGACCGAGGGGGGCTGGTACAACCGTCCGGGCTGTCCGCTGGTGCCGCGCTTCCTGGCCGAAGGCGGTTTCCTGCGCGACCGCCTGTCGGTGATCCACGGATCGCAACCCCTCCCCGACGACCTCTCCGACGGAGCGGTCGACGCCACCCTTCGCCTGATGCTTCGCCGCGGAAAGTAAGCCTGACATGCGCGCCCTCCCCCTCTCGATCGGCACCATCCACTTCGTCGGCATCGGCGGCATCGGCATGAGCGGCATCGCCGAGGTGCTGCGGAACCTGGGCTATACCGTCCAGGGCTCCGACCTCGCCGAGAACGCCAACGTCAAGCGCCTGCGCGAATTGGGCATCACGGTGTTCGTCGGCCACCGGGCCGAGAACATCGCCGGGGCCGCGGTGGTCGTCATCTCCTCCGCCGTCAAGCGCGACAATCCGGAAGTCGTGGCCGCCCGCGCAGCCCTGGTGCCGGTGGTCCGCCGCGCCGAGATGCTGGGCGAGCTGATGCGGCTGAAATGGGCGATCGCCATCGGCGGCACCCATGGCAAGACCACGACCACCTCGATGGTCGGCCACATGCTGGAGCACGCCAACCTCGACCCGACGGTCATCAACGGCGGCATCATCAACGCCTACGGCTCCAACACCCGGCTCGGCACCGGCGACTGGATGGTGGTGGAGGCGGACGAGAGCGACGGCACCTTCGTCAAGCTGCCGGCCTGCATCGCCGTCGTCACCAACATGGATCCGGAACATCTGGACTTCTACGGCACCTTCGACAACGCCCGGGCCGCCTTCGACAGCTTCGTCCAGAACATCCCCTTCTACGGCTTCGCGGCCCTCTGCATCGACCATCCCGAAGTGCAGGCGATGATCCCGCGCGTGTCGGACCGCCGCATCGTCACCTACGGCTTCTCGCCGCAGGCCGACATCCGCGCGGTGAACGTGGAGCTGGGTCCCGACGGCGCCAAATACGACGTGCTGATCTATGACCGCCACACCGGCGAGAGCCGCGCCATCGCCGGCGTGCGCCTGCCGATGTACGGGCCGCACAACGTCCAGAACTCGCTGGCCTGCTTCGCGGTCGGCAACGAGATGGGCCTGCCCGACGTGGTGATGCGCGACAGCATGGCCAAGTTCCAGGGGGTGAAGCGCCGCTTCACCAAGACCGGCGAAGCCAACGGCGTCACCGTCATCGACGATTACGGCCACCACCCGGTGGAGATCGCCGCGGTTCTGAAGGCCGCGCGCACCGCCGGCACCGGCCGCACCATCGCCGTGGTCCAGCCGCACCGCTACTCCCGCCTCGCCGCCCTGTTCGAGGAATTCTGCACCTGCTTCAACGACGCCGACGCCGTGATCGTCGCCGACGTCTATGCCGCCGGCGAGGCCCCGATCGAGGGCGTCAGCCGCGACAGCCTGGTCGAGGGCCTGCGCATGCACGGCCACCGCCACGTCGTCGCCCTGCACAACCAGCAGGAGCTGGCGCAGGTGGTGCGCGAGATGGCGCGGCCCGGCGACTTCGTCGTCTGCCTGGGCGCCGGCAACATCACCCAATGGGCGAACGCCCTGCCGGGCGAGCTGACCGCCCTGTACGGCGCGACGCGATGACGGCGGTGTCGCGCATGGGTCCGGCTGACGGCCATCTGCCCAACGGCCATCTGCCCAGCGGCCATCTGATGGAGCGGATGCCTGCCGTGCGCGGCCGGCTGACCGCCGACGCCCCGCTGGCGCCGGTGACGTGGTTCCGCGTCGGCGGCCCGGCCGAGGTGATGTTCCGCCCGGCCGATGCCGACGATCTGGCGGCCTTCCTGGCGGCATTGCCGGCCGAGGTGCCGGTGACGGTGATCGGCGTCGCCTCCAACCTGCTGGTACGGGACGGCGGCGTGCCGGGCGTCACCATCCGGCTCGGCCGCGGCTTCACCGACATCGCTGCCGACGGGATGCTCCTGGCGGCGGGCGCCGCGGCGCTCGACCTCAATGTCGCCATGGTCGCCCGCGACGCCGGCATCGCCGGAGTGGAATTCCTTTCCGGCATCCCCGGCACCATCGGCGGCGCCCTGCGCATGAACGGCGGCGCCTATGGCCGCGAGCTTGCCGACGTGCTGGTGTCGGCCACCGCCGTCGCGCGCGACGGCCGGCGGCTGGAGTTCAGCCATGCCGGCATGGGCTTCACCTACCGCCACAGCGCCGCACCGGAGGATTGCATCTTCACCGGTGCCGTCCTGCGCGGCGAGCCCGGCAACCCGCTGGAGATCGCGCGGCGCATGGCGGAGATCTCCGACAAGCGCGCCGACAGCCAGCCGGTCCGCTCGCGCACCGGCGGCTCGACCTTCAAGAACCCGGCCCCCGAAATCTCTGGCGGTCACAAGGCCTGGGAGTTGATCGACAAGGCCGGCTGCCGCGGTTTGTCGATCGGCGACGCCCAGGTGTCGGAAAAGCACTGCAACTTCCTGATCAACAACGGCACGGCCACCGCCGCCCAGCTCGAAGCGCTGGGCGAGGAGGTCCGCCGCCGCGTGTTCGAGGCCAGCGGCGTGACGCTGGAGTGGGAAATCAAGCGCATCGGCGTGGAATTTTCCCCTTCTCCCCCCCGGGGAGAAGGTCGGGATGAGGGGGTTCGGCGCCAGCCGGACGCTCCGGCCGACGGTTCCCCCTCACCCCAACCCTCTCCCCGGGGGGGAGAGGGAGATATGGCCGACGGAGGCCACGCATGACCGAAGCCCTGCTCCACGCCCGCAAGAAGCATGTCGCCGTCCTGATGGGCGGCTGGTCGGCCGAGCGCGAGGTGTCGCTGGTCAGCGGGGCCGGCGTCGCCAAGGCGCTGGAAGAGGAAGGCTACCGGGTCACCGCCATCGACGTGCAGCGCGACCTGGGCGGGCTGATGCAGGCCCTGGCCAGCCCGCGCCCCGACGTGGTGTTCAACGCCCTGCACGGCCGCGGCGGCGAGGACGGGACCATCCAGGGCGTGCTGGAGTTCCTCGGCCTGCCCTACACCCATTCGGGCGTCCAGGCCGCCGCCATCGCCATGGACAAGGCGATGACCAAGCGGGTCCTGGAGACCGTGGGCATTCGTTCCCCCAAAGGAATGGTGCTGTCCCGCGGAGAGATCACCGGCGGTACCCACCCAATGCCGGCGCCCTATATCGTCAAGCCTGTGGACGAAGGCTCGACCGTTGGCGTAACCCTGGTCCGCGAGGGGCAGAACAGCCCGGTCGGCGACGATGGTTCGTTCGGAGGGACTTTCGGCGAACGCGTGCTGGTCGAGGAGTTCATCCCCGGTCGCGAGCTGACCGTGGGCGTCATGGGTGACCGTGCTTTGGCGGTGACCGAGATCGTCTTTCAGGCTCAGGTCTACGACTACACCGCGAAATACAGCGCCGGCCACGCCGTTCACACCATCCCCGCCGCGGTCCCCGAGGCCGTGGCGGAGGAGGCGAAGCGGGTGGCGGTGCTGGCGCACCACACCCTGGGCTGCCGGGGCGTGTCGCGCAGCGACTTCCGCTGGGATGACGGCCGGCCGGGAACCGACGGCCTGTACTTCCTGGAGATCAACAACCAGCCGGGCATGACGCCCCTGTCGCTGGTGCCCGAACAGGCCGCGCATGTGGGGATCACCTACGGCGCGCTGGTCGGCTGGCTCGTGGAGAACGCCGCATGTCAGCTCGCCTGATGGCCAACCCGGATTTCCGCGCCGCCGCCGGCGCGCGCGCCCGGGACGAGATGCCGACCCCGCCGCGCGCCATGGCCGCGTCGGCGGAGAAGGGCAAGCGGCGCCGCGCCTGGCCGCGCTGGACCCGCTCCGCCGTCAAGGCGGCGCTGCTGCTGGTGCCGGTGCTGGGGCTGACCGCCGCCGCCGGCTCGGCCTGGAAGCGCGGCAACCTGGCCGACACACTGGAAGCGGCGCGGGACAGCGTCATCCGGACGACCGGCGACCTGGGCTTCCGCCTGTCGGAAATCCTGGTGGTCGGCCGCAGCGAGACGGAACGCGACGCCGTGCTCGACGCGCTGGGCGTGCGCCGGGGCGAGCCGATCCTGTCCATCGACCTCGCCGATGCCAAGCAGAGGCTGGAAGAGCTGCCCTGGGTGTCGTCGGCCTCGATCGAGCGGCGGTTGCCCGGCTTCCTCTATATCCGCCTGTCCGAACGCCAGCCGATGGCGATCTGGCAGCATGACCGCCAGTTCACCGTGATCGACCGCGCCGGCCGCCCGCTGGCCGATGCGGCGGAATTGGCGCGCCGCGGCAACCAGCGGATCGATACGCTGCCGCAGGTGATCGGCGCCAACGCCCCGCAGCAGGTCCACACCCTGTTGTCGGCGCTGGACGGCGCCCCGACCATCGCGCCGATGCTGTCCTCGGCCAGCTGGATCAGCGACCGCCGCTGGAACCTGCAGCTCGGCAACGGCGTGACGGTGAAGTTGCCGGAAGGCGCGGCCGAGATGCGCCGTGCGCTGCGCCAACTGGAGCAGATGCACACGGCCAGCCATGTGCTGGACCGCGACATCGTCGCCATCGACCTGCGCCTGCCCGACAAGGCCGCGATCCAGACCTCCGCCACCGCCCAGCTTCCGGGCTGGGACGACGACACGAAGAAGAAGAACGGCAAGAAATCGTAAGGCCGGCAGCCGGCAGGCGCTTTTGGGGAAGCGCCCGCTGCCGGCGGACGGGAGCAGAGGAAAAGTCTTGGGGGGCATGTTCGGTATGGGATTCAACGGCGCCAAGAAGCCGAAGCGGCCGACCCGTGGCGGGATCGTCACGGCGCTCGACGTCGGCTCGACGAAGGTGTGCTGCGTCATCGCGCGGATGGAGGAGCCCGGCTCCCTCCGCGTGATCGGCGTCGGCCACCAGATCGCCACGGGAATCCGCGCCGGCACCATCATCGACATGGAGGCGGCGGAGACCTCGATCGGTGCCGCCGTGCATGCCGCCGAACAGATGGCCGGCGAGACGGTGCATGACGTCGTCGTCAACCTGTCGATGGGCCACCCGCGTTCCCATGCCTTCACCGCGACCGTCCCGGTCTCCGGCCAGGAGGTGACGGAGGGCGACATCCGCCGCGCCATGGCCCATGCCCGCACCCTGCAGGCCGGTCCGGACCAGGCGCTGATCCACACCATCCCGCTGGGCTTCACGCTCGACGGCAGCCGCGGCATCCGCGACCCCAAGGGAATGAGCGGCCATGCGCTGGGCGCCCAGCTGCATGTCGTCACCGCCGCGGCCGGCGCCATCCGCACGCTGCACGCCTGCATCGCCCGCTGCCACCTGAACATCGAGTCCATCGTGGTCAGCCCCTTCGCCTCCGGCCTCGCCTGCCTGGTCGAGGACGAGATGGAGATGGGGGCGGCCTGCGTCGACATCGGCGGCGGCGGCACCACCATCTCGATCTTCGCCGAAGGCAACCTGGTATGGACCGGCTTTGTGCCGCTCGGCGGCAGGCATGTCACCAACGACATCGCCCATGGGCTGGCCACGCCGCTGGCCCATGCCGAACGGCTGAAAGTGCTCTACGGCAGCGCCCGGGTGAACCCGGCCGACGAGCGCGAGATGATCGAGGTGCCGCAGATCGGCGAGGACGAGCGCAGCGGCAGCGGCAGCGCCAGCCATCCGCGCTCCTTCCTGGTCAGCATCATCCAGGCGCGGATGGAAGAGATCTTCGAAGAGGTGCGCAGCGCCATCGAGCAGTCGGGCCATTCCCAGCTGGTCGGCCGGCGCGTCGTGCTGACCGGCGGCGCCAGCCAGTTGCCCAACACGCGCGACATGGCGGCCCCCATCCTGGACAAGCAGGTCCGTATCGCCCGTCCCACCCGGATCGCCGGCCTCAACGAGGCGCATGGCGGACCGGCCTTCGCGACGGTGGCGGGCCTTCTCCTACATGCCGTCCGCAATCCGACGGAGCTGATGGTGACCGGCCAAGAGGCGGTCGCGTCCACCGGGCTCCTCGGCCGCGTCGGCCTGTGGCTGCGGGAGAATCTGTAATGATCCTCCCCGCCGCCATCCACCGATTCCCGATCGGACAGACACCGGACACAACCGGGCGCCGGTCGCGGCTCATCGAACATCAAACCCAACGAAAACAGGTTGTGGAGGCCTGAAAACATGATCAACGTGACCATTCCCCAAATCGAACCCGAATTGAAGCCGCGCATCACCGTGTTCGGCGTCGGCGGCGCCGGCGGCAACGCCGTCAACAACATGATCAAGTCGAACCTGGAAGGCGTGGACTTCGTCGTCGGCAACACCGACGCGCAGGCGCTGAAGGGTTCCTTGTGCGAGAAGCGCATCCAGCTCGGCACCGGCACCACCCGCGGTCTGGGCGCCGGCTCCAAGCCGGATGTCGGCCGGGCCTCGGCCGAGGAGCAGATCGACGAGATCGTCCAGTATCTCGAAGGCTCCAACATGGTGTTCATCACCGCCGGCATGGGCGGCGGCACCGGCACCGGCGCCGCCCCGGTCATCGCGCGCGCGGCCCGCGAGCGCGGCATCCTGACCGTCGGCGTCGTGACCAAGCCCTTCCATTTCGAGGGCGGCCACCGCATGCGGCTGGCGGAAGGCGGCATCGCCGAACTGCAGCAGTATGTCGACACCCTGATCATCATCCCGAACCAGAACCTGTTCCGCATCGCCAACGAGAAGACGACCTTCGCGGACGCCTTCAAGATGGCCGACGACGTTCTGCATTCGGGCGTGCGCGGCGTCACCGACCTGATGGTGATGCCCGGCCTGATCAACCTGGATTTTGCCGACATCCGGTCGGTGATGACCGAGATGGGCAAGGCGATGATGGGCACCGGCGAGGCCGGCGGCGAACGCCGCGCCATCGAGGCCGCCGAAGCCGCCATCTCCAACCCGCTGCTGGACGACGTGTCGATGAAGGGGGCCCGCGGCGTCCTCATCAACATCACCGGCGGCTACGACATGACCCTGTTCGAGGTCGACGAGGCGGCCAACCGCGTCCGCGACGAGGTCGATCCCGACGCCAACATCATCTTCGGCTCGACCTTCGACAGCTCGCTGGACGGCGTGATGCGCGTGTCGGTCGTCGCCACCGGCATCGACGCCGCGGCGATGAGCAACCCGCGCACCCTGCATCCGGTCAACCTGTCGCTGGTCCCCGGCGACCGCGCCAAGAAGCCGGCCCTTCCCGGCAACCTGACCGGCGCCGCGGCCCCCCAGGGCTCGGCGATCCCCAGCGCCGCCGCCGGCCTACGCACGCCGCAGCCGGTCACCGCCGGTGCCGCCGCCATCCAGCACGACCCGGCCCAGCTCCAGCCGACCCACCAGCAGCCGGAAATGCCCAAGCCGGCCACCGGCCCGCTGCATGGCGAGAACCAGGGCGGCCACTTCTTCGCGCCGAAGCCGGCCGATGCCGGCCCGCGCCAGCCGGTGACCGTCGGCGCCGCCCCGCTGTCGTCCCCGCAGCAGCATGCCCCGCAACAGCACGCCCCCCAGGCGCCGCAGATGCAGGGCCATCAGCAGCCCCAGCACCCGCAGCACCAGCCGCAGCAGCAGCCGGCCCCGATGGCAGCGCCGCAGCACCATCACGCCGCCCCGCAGGCCCATCAGCAGCATCCCGGCGGCCTGTCCGTCGGCCCGGCCCCGGCTCCCGCGCCGGAACCGGCTCCGGCCCGCAAGGGCAACTTCCTGTTCGGCCTGGTGACCGGCCTCGGCCGCAAGTCCGAGCCGGCGCACCCGCCGGCGCCCCAGCATGCGCCGCAGCAGGCCCCCCAGGCCTACCAGCCGCAGCAGGCCCCGCAGCAGGCCTATCAGCCGGCGCCCCAGGGCTACCCGCAGCAGCAGCCGGCCTATCCGCAACAGCCGCAGGCGCCCCACCAGGGCTACCCGGCGGGCCAGCAATACCCGGCGGCTCCGCAGCAGCCGGTCTACCCGCCGCAGCAGGCCGCTCCGCAGCAGGCTCCGGGCTACCCCGCCCCTCAGGCGCAGGCTCCGGCCCCGCGGGTCGATGCCAAGCCGGGCGAGCAGGAAGAGCTGGACATCCCCGCCTTCCTGCGCCGGCAGGCCAACTGAGCGGACGGGCCGGCCGGACGTGAACTGAACTCGGCCGCCGTGTTCGTCACGGCGGCTGGCCGATCCCGGCGAAAGCCGGAGATAACCGTCGACGCCGCAGCCTCCAATCGCGGCGCCGGCGGCTCCACAACCTGACCGAACTTTTCGGACCCCGGTGACGCCGTCATGCGTCGCCGGGGATTTTTTGTTTGCGACCCCATGAGAAACCCAACTGATTGCTTGCGTAGCCCACCACTTTTGCCCTGCAACAAACGGTAACAATGAGTGATTTGCCGATTTCCGAGACCGGGTGTTACCTATCAGCATGGTCGAAAGCGAAAGCCGCCGACGTGGTGATCTCCCAAGATCACGCGGCGCGGCATCGCCGGAAACCTCTCCTTCACGACCAAGATGGAAAAGACATCGTGGCCAACAATCGCAGCAACGCGGACGGCATGTTCCAGCAGACCCTGAAGAAGTCGGTGACCATCGCCGGCGTCGGGCTGCATTCGGGCGTCATCGTCACGTTGACGATTTCGCCGGCCGATGCGAATTCCGGGATCACCTTCCTGCGCACCGATCTCCGTGGGGCTGCGGCCGTCATCCCGGCGCGCTGGGACACGGTGGTGGATACCCGCCTGTGCACCGTGATCGGCAACGAGCATGGCAGCACCGTCGGCACGATCGAGCATCTGATGTCGGCGCTGGCCGGCTGCGGCATCGACAACGCCATCGTGTCGCTGGACGGCATCGAGGTGCCGATCATGGACGGCAGCGCCGCTCCCTTCGTCGCCGCCATCGAACAGGCCGGCATCGCCGTGCAGAAGTCGCCCCGCCGCTTCATCCGCATCCTGAAGCCGGTCGCCATCGGCGACGGCGTCAAGAGCGCGTCCTTCACGCCCGACGACGCCACCAGCTACAGCTTCGAGATCGACTTCGACAGCGCCGCCATCTCCCGTCAGGCCCGTGCCCTGGAGATCGATCCGGACAGCTTCAAGGACGAGATCAGCCGCGCCCGCACCTTCGGCTTCCTGCATGAGGTCGAGGGGCTGCGCAAGATGGGTCTCGCCCGCGGCGGTTCGCTGGACAACGCCGTGGTCATCTCCGGCGACACGGTGATGAACACCGAAGGCCTGCGCTTCAAGGACGAGTTCGTGCGCCACAAGATCCTTGACGCCGTCGGCGACTTGTATCTGGCCGGCGCGCCGATCGTCGGGCATTTCCACGGCGTGCGCTCCGGCCACGCGCTGAACAACCAGCTGCTGCGTGCACTGTTCGCCGACCGCAGCGCTTGGCGCTACGAGACGGCGGTATCGCTGCCGATGGCGCGCCGGATGCTGGAGCAGTTGGCGGTCGCCTGACCAGCAGCTTTTTCGCCCGCGTCCGTTCTCGATTGGGTTTTCCCCTGCCCTCCCCCACCGGGGAGGGCTTTTCTTTTCGCGCTCCCCCCTCCCCTGCCGACACACCCGCTCATGCGAAAAGATGAGATGCCCTCCCCTTCCGGGCGGGCACATCACACGGATTCGGAGCGTTTCTCAGGTTTCCAGTTATTTCAGCATTTTAGTAAATTTCCTTTAGACGAAGCTTCCAGAGACTGCGGAGCGCTCCTCTACCGGCCGGGAAGACGGAGCCTTCGCCCTACTCCGTCACTACCTGGGTCCCTGTCATCGCCAATGTCGCTTCGCTGCCGGCATATTCACCGAAACGGGTGTCTTCCCTCAGAATGTGTTTGCCCAGCCAGTCGGAGCAGAACAGGAACACCTCTTCACCACTGATGCCACCGCCGTTGGCGCGGAAATCGGCGCGATAGGCCTCGACCTGCTGCGTCAGCCTGTCATGCAGGGCCTTGTGCGCGGCGAAGGTCGGATAGTTCAGCCGCAACATCTGCGCCTCCTCCTCCGCGAAATGGTGGCGGGTGTAGGCGATCAGTTCGTCCAGGATGGCTTCGATCAGGGCGGGGTCCTGACGGCCGGCCTCATCATACAGCCTGTTGACGATGGCGATCAGGACTCGGTGATCCTCGTCCAGCGAGTCGTTGCCCACGCTCATCCAGCGCGACCATTGAATTGGCTCCATGGCGTTTCCTTCGTTCCCCTTCGTTGACCGCCAGACAGGCGGGTGCGGGCGTTGACCACCCGTCGGCACCGCCCCCATTCCGGGCCGGGCCGCCTGCCTGGCATCGTTTCGCTTTTGTCTATAAGCGTTGTCTGATCTCACCCTCCCGATCGCTGCCCGTCAATCCGGGTGAACGAGGATGCGACATTTTGGCGCCTGCGGGCTCCGGCACCCGATCGCGGGATTCGGTCAACCGCCGATCTTGGCCAGCCATTCATCCTCGGTCAGGATCTCGACCCCCAGATCCTTGGCCTTGGCCGCCTTGCTGCCGGCATCGGCCCCGGCGACCAGATAGTCGGTCTTGCCGGAAACGGAACCCGCCACCTTGGCACCCAGCGATTCGGCCCGGGCCTTGGCTTCCGACCGGGTCATCCGCTCCAGCGTGCCGGTGAAGACCACGGTCTTGCCGGCGATGGGGGAGTTGCCAGCCTTCGGCATCTCGGCCTCCAGCACGGTCAGCCGTTCGGCCAGTTCCTCGACGATGAGGCGATTGCGCTCCTCGGCGAAGAAGCCGGCCAGTTCTTCCGCCGCCACCTCGCCGACATCCGGCGTAGCGACGAGATCGAGCCAAGCCTGCCGCGGCGCCTGCGCCACCGCGCGCTCCATCGCCACCCGCCAATCGGCGAGGGTGCCGTAGCGGGCGGCCAGCGCCTGGGCGGCGCGCGTGTTCAGCCGCTTGATGCCGAGCGAAGCGATGACGGTCTCCAGCCGCAGCGAGTCGCCGCCGACATAGAAGTCCAGCTTGGAGCCGCTCTCCGGGTCGGAGAACCAAGCAAGGATGGTGTCGGCGGTGACCGGGCCCACACCGCTCAACGCGTGCAGGTCGCGCCATTCCTGACCGGGCATCGCCTGCTCCGCCGCCCGCATGCCGTCGACCCATCCCTGCATCGTCCTGTATTGGCGGGCCAGCGACTTCGCCGTCACCTCGCCGACATGACGGATTCCAAGCGCGTAGATCACCCGGTGCAGCTCTATGCCGTTGCGGCGCTGTTCGATCGCCTTGAACAGGTTCTCGACCGACTTCTCCTTCCAGCCCGGCCGGCCGACCAGCTCGACGCGGCCCTTCAGGGTGAAGATGTCGACCGGCGACTTGATGAAGCCCTCGTCCCAGAATTCCTCGATGATCTTCTCGCCCAGACCTTCGATGTCGAAGGCGTCGCGGGAAACGAAATGGCGCAGCCGCTCCTTCGCCTGGGCGGCGCAGATCAGGCCGCCGGTGCAGCGGCGCACCACCTCCCCGGCCTCCCGGATGGCAAGGCTGCCGCAGACCGGGCAGGTCTCCGGCGCAACATAGGGGGCGGAGTCGGCGGGGCGCTGGGACAGCACGACCTCGACCACCTGCGGAATGACGTCGCCGGCACGCTGGACCACCACGAGGTCGCCGACGCGGATGTCCTTGCGGGCGATCTCGTCCTCGTTGTGCAGGGTGGCGCGGCTGACCACGACCCCGCCGACGGTGATGTCCTCCAACTCGGCGACGGGCGTCAGCGCGCCGGTGCGGCCGACCTGGATGGTGATCGCCTTCAGCCGGGTCTGCGCCTGCTCCGCCGGGAATTTGTGGGCGATCGCCCAGCGCGGCGCCCGGCTGACGAAGCCCAGCCGCTGCTGCAGATCCAGGCTGTCGACCTTGTAGACGACGCCGTCGATGTCGAAGGGAAGCGAGGCGCGGCGGCGGCCGATGCCCTCGTAGTAGGCCAGCAGCTTGTCCCGGCCGTCGCACAGCTCCGCCGGGCGGTTCAACTGGAACCCCCAGCCCTTCAGCCGCTCGCGGACGCCCCATTGGGTTTCGGCGATCGGCTCCGACAGCTCGCCCAGCGCATAGCCGAAGAAACAGAGCGGCCGGCCGGCGGTGATCGTCGGATCGAGTTGGCGCAGGCTGCCGGCAGCGGCGTTGCGCGGGTTGGCGAACAGCGGCTCTCCCTTCTCTGCGCGGGCGGCATTCATCGCCAGGAAGTCGTCGCGGCTCATATAGACCTCGCCGCGGACCTCCAGCACCTCGGGGAAGGGGGCCGGCAGGCGGTGCGGCACGTCGCGGATGGTGCGCACATTGGCGGTGACGTTCTCGCCCTCCGCCCCATCGCCGCGGGTGGCGGCCAGCACCAGTTCGCCGCGCTCGTAGCGGAGCGAACAGGACAGGCCGTCGATCTTCGGTTCCGCCACGAAGGTCAGCGGAGCATCGTCGGGCAGGCCGAGGAAGCGGCGAACGCGGGCATCGAACTCGGCAACGTCCTCAGCGGCGAAGGCATTGCCCAGCGACAGCATCGGAATGGCATGGCGGACCTTGCCGAAGCCCGCAGCCGGGGCGGCACCGACGCGCAGGCTGGGCGAGTCGGCACGGCGCAAGTCGGGAAAGCGCGCCTCGATGGCGAGGTTGCGGCGGACCAGCGCGTCGTAGTCCGCGTCGGAGACCTCCGGCTGGTCTTGCTGGTGATAGAGGCGGTCATGATGGGCGATTTCGGCGGCCAGGGCCGCCAGTTCCGCCGCGGCCTGGTCCGGCGTCAGGGCATCGGCGGCGATGCTGCGGGGATCGGGCGGCGTGTCGAACAGGTCCTGCATGGCGCGTCTCGTGACGAATCGGGATCTTCCGGAGAAGGGCCGCGCAGGATAGCGCCTGAAGCCGGGTTTCGGGAGTCTGTCGGAGCAGGGCCCGCATCGGGCGGCGGCATCCTGTGGTGGTCGCCGAAAGTCCCTATATAGTGTGGGCACACCCTTCGGAGTCCGTCGGCCTGATGAGCAAAGCCTATCCTCCGGACCTGCGCATCGACGACCGCATGATCGTCGCCGCCGCGCTGGACCGCATCCTCTACGACGACCCCGATCATTTCGCGGCGGACGACGCGCGCGCCGTGCGCCGGCTGATCCCGCACAGCCGCTCCGCCTGGCTGCGGCTGGGCTTCCGCGCCGAACGGCAGGGTCCGTCGATGAAGGGCGAGGCGGCCGGGATCGGTGATGTGCGGATGGAGGGCGACAAGAAGGTGGTGGAGGGCAGCGTCGGCGAATCGGCGACCTGGCGCTGCGGCCAGTACAAGATTACCAACCATGGTGGCGACCTGGAAGTCTGGCAGGTGATGAGCGACGAATATGCGCCCGAGCCCAAGGGGGCCCGGCTGGAATTCGACGAGCGGGGCGAACCGGAACGGCTGACCTTCTTCCAGCCGCGGGACATCGAACTGCGGATTCCCTTCACCAGCCTCGCCGTCGGCGTGCGGCTGGGCGGGTGGCAGCCTTGGAAGCTGGTGGCGAATTAGACCCCCACCTATCCTCCCCCGCTGGGCGGGGGAGGGACTGCCGCATCTCTCCCCGAACAAGCACCAGTCTCCTCCCCCGCCCAGCGGGGGAGGATTAAGGTGGGGGCATCGTCAGCCGACAATTACCCCCAAGAAGCTCTCCAATCCCTCTCAACCCTGACGGTAGTTCGGCGACTCGTTGGTGATGGTGATGTCGTGGACGTGGCTTTCGCGCAGGCCCGCGTTGGTGATGCGGACGAACTGGCACTTCTCGCGCATTTCGGCGATGGAAGCGCTGCCGGTGTAGCCCATGGCCGCGCGCAGGCCGCCGACCAGCTGGTGGATGACCGCCGAGACCGGACCCTTGTAGGGAACGCGACCTTCGACGCCTTCAGGCACCAGCTTCATGGTCGAAACCTCCTGCTGGAAGTAGCGGTCCGCCGAACCGCGCGCCATGGCGCCGACCGAGCCCATGCCGCGATAGCTCTTGTAGGAGCGGCCCTGGAACAGGATGACTTCGCCCGGGCTCTCGTCGGTGCCGGCGAACAGGCTGCCCAGCATGGCGACGCTGGCGCCGCCGGCGATCGCCTTGGCCAGATCGCCCGAATACTTGATGCCGCCGTCGGCGATCACCGGAATCCCGTGCTTCTCGCACTCGTCGACCACGTCCATGACGGCGGTCAGCTGCGGCACGCCGACACCGGCGATGATGCGGGTGGTGCAGATGGAGCCGGGGCCGATGCCGACCTTGACGGCGTCCACGCCGGCGTCGATCAGCGCCTTGGCCGCTTCCGCGGTGGCGACGTTGCCGGCGATGACCTGGGTGTAGCTGGACAGGGCGCGGGCGGCGCGGACCTGCTCCAGCACCTTCAGCGAATGGCCATGGGCGGTGTCGACCACCAGAACGTCGACGCCGGCATCGAACAGGGCCTCGGCCCGGGCCAGGCCGTCGGTGCCGGTGCCGGTGGCGGCAGCGACGCGCAGGCGACCCTTGCCGTCCTTGCAGGCGTTGGGATAGGCCTGGGCCTTCTCGATGTCCTTGACGGTGAGAAGGCCGATGCAGCGGTAATCCTCGTCCACCACCAGCAGCTTCTCGATGCGGTGCTGGTGCAGCAGGCGCTTGCCCTCGTCCTGGCTGACGCCCTCGCGCACCGTGACCAGCTCCTTGGTCATCAGCTCGCTGACCGGCTGGCGCGGGTCGTCGGCGAAGCGGACGTCGCGGTTGGTCAGCATGCCGACCAGCTTGCCGCTGCCGCGCGCATCACGGCTCTCGACCACCGGGATGCCGGAGATCTTGTGGTAGGACATCAGCTCCAGCGCGTCGGCCAGCGTCGCGTCGGGGGTGATGGTGATCGGGTTGACCACCATGCCCGATTCGTACCGTTTGACCTTGCGGACCTCTTCGGCCTGCTGTTCGATGGTCAGGTTGCGGTGGACGACGCCGATGCCGCCGGCCTGGGCCATGGCAATGGCGAGACGGCTTTCGGTCACCGTGTCCATCGCCGACGACATCAGCGGAATGCCGAGCTCGATGGTCTTCGTCAGTCTCGTCCGGGTGTCCACGTCGTTCGGCAGGACCGAGCTTTCGGCCGGAACCAGCAGCACGTCGTCGAAGGTCAGGGCTTCGCGGATTTTGGTGTCGCGCGCCATGTGTGAATCTCCCGGAAGATAAACGTGGCGCACTTATACACAAGACCATGGGCTTGTGAACCCGTGCGCACACAGCATCTGTTATGCACGTGCGAAGGAAAGCGCACTCAGTCGGTCGCGCTGCCGCCGCGGAAGCCGGTGGCGACCACGTAGGTCTCCGACGATTCGGCCCGGCTGGCCGGCGGCTTGGCGTGCTTGACCACGGCGAAGTCGCGCCGCAGCCGGTCGAGCAGCGACCGCTCCGCGCCGCCCTGGAACAGCTTGGCGACGAAGGCGCCGCCGGGAGCCAACACTTCCTCCGCGAAATCATAGGCGGCCTCGGCCAGCCCCATGATGCGCAGATGGTCGGTCTGCTGGTGGCCGGTGGTGGGGGCGGCCATATCGCTCAGCACCAGGTCGGCCGGGCCGCCCAGCGCGTCCTTCAACTGGTCGGCGGCGCTCTCCTCGAGGAAATCCGCCTGCATGATGGTGGCGCCGGGGACCGGGTCCATCGGCAGGATGTCCAGCCCGACGACCTTCCAGCCATCCTTGGCGGTCTGCACCTTCTCCACCGCGATCTGGGTCCAGCCGCCGGGGGCGGCGCCCAGATCGACCACGCGCTTGCCGGGGCCGAGCAGGCGGAACTTCTCGTCCAACTGCAAAAGCTTGAACGCCGCGCGGGAGCGGTAGCCGCGCTTGGTCGCCTCGGCGACATAGGGGTCGTTCAGGTGGCGCTCCAGCCAGCGCTTGGAGGATTCCGTACGCTTGCCGGCGGTCTTCACACGGACCGTGGCACGGCGCCCGCCCGGACGCGTCGACGGAGTCTTTTCGGTCATGATCGCTGCAGTTCCTCGGTCATCCGGCGCAGGCGGGGAGCCGTCCCCCCTGCCCGGTCATTCGTATGCGTCACTCGCCGGCGGCCCCGATCAGGTCCACCAGAATTCCTTCGCGCAAGCCCCGGTCGGCGATGCGCAGCCGCTCCACCGGCCAAACGTCGCACAGCGCGTCCAGGACGGCGCAGCCGGCGACCACCAGATCGGCGCGGTCCTGGCCGATGCAGGGATGGCGGGCGCGGCCGTCGAAATCCTGGGCGACCAGATGGTCGATCACCGCGCGGGCATGGTCCACGCGCAGGTAGCTGCCGTCCACCGCCCGCCGGTCATAGCGGCACAGCCCCAGATGCACGCCGGCCAACGTCGTCACCGTCCCCGAGGTGCCGAGCATCTGCACCTTGCCGGCGGCGATGCGGCTCTGGATGCGGTTGCGCGCCTCGAAGGACGCGATGGCGTCCGCCACCGCCTCCACCATCTGGGTATAGTTGACGCGGGTGACGTTGGGGCCGCCATATTCCTCGGTCAGGCCGATCACGCCGCAGCGGATGGAAGTCTGGTCGAGCAGGCGCGGCGCCCTGCCCTTCTCCACCGCCAGCCACATCAGTTCGGTCGAGCCGCCGCCGATGTCGAAGACGATGGCATAGGGATGGGTCGGCTCCAGCAGAGCGGCGCAGCCGGCCAGTGCCAGCCGCCCCTCCTCCTGGCTGGAGATGATTTCCAGCGGGATGCCGGTCTCGCGCTCCACCGCCTCGACGAAGGTGGCGCCGTTGGCGGCACGGCGGCAAGCCTCGGTCCCGACGGCACGCACGGCGGTGACGCCGCGACGCTCGATCTTGGACCCGCAGACGCGAAGCGCCGCGATGGTGCGCTCCATCGCGGGCTCCGACAGATGGTCGTTGCGGCTCAGTCCTTCGCCAAGCCGGACGATGCGGGAAAAGGCGTCGATGACCCGGAAGCCGCCGGGTGCCGATTTGGCGATCAGCAGGCGGCAGTTGTTGGTGCCGAGATCCAGCGCTGCAAAGACCGGGCGCGCCAGCGCCGACGAACGCAACCGTCCGGTGTCGTTCTGCCGCTCGCTTTGCACCTGTAGATCCACGTACCGTCCCCGCTGCGCCTAAAGAGCGGAGTGTAACCCGGATCGCGGCCCGGCGGAAACCCCTCTCGACTCGGATTTCGCCGGGGACGACCCGCAGGTCACGTCTGCGCCGATCACTGGGCTTTCACGAAGGGACAGCCGCTGGCCTCGATCGGCAGGAAGGCCTCCGATGCCGGAATGCTGCGGACCTGCTTGTAATAATCCCAGGGCGCCTTGCTCTCCGCCGGGCTCTTCACCTGGTACAGCTCGAGGTCGTAGAGCACGCGGCCGTCCTTGCGGATGCTGCCGGGGGTGCCGAAATAGTCGGTCGGCATCGCCTTCATCGCGGCGGTGACCGCCTCGGCGTCAGTGGTACCTGCCGCCTTCACGCCCTTCAGCCAATGCAGGGTGGCGAGGTAGGTGTTGGCCTGCTCCTTGGTCGGCATCTTCCCATGCCGCTCGAAGAAGCGCTTGGCCCAGGCCCGAGTCCGGTCATCGCGGTCCCAATAGAAGCCGCTGGTGACATACAGCCCTTTGGCGAGGTCGAGCCCCAGCGAGTGGATGTCGGTGATGAAGACGATATAGCCGACCAGCCGCTGGCCGGATTCGGTCAGCCCGAACTCGCCGGCCTGCTTGATGGTGCCGATGGTCTCGGCCCCGACATTGGCGAGCGCCACCACCTTGGCGCCGCTGCTCTGGGCGCTGAGCAGGTAGGACCCGAAGTCGCTGGTGCCCATCGGATGGCGCACGCCGCCGACCACCGTGCCGCCGGCCTGCTTGATCGCCTCGGTCGCCGCCTTCTCCATCGCGGAACCGAAGGCGAAGTCGGCGGTGATGAAGTACCAGCTGGTGCCCCCCGACTGCACCACCGCCTTGGTCGTGCCGACCGCCAGCGACGCGGTGTCGTCGGCCCAATGGATGGTGTAGGGCGAGCATTGGGCGTTGGTCAGCTCGGTCGTCGTCGCGGCGCTGATCATCAGCACCTTCTTCTTCTCGCGCGCCACCGCCTGCACCGCCAGCGCGACGGAGGAAACCGGGATGTCGGTCACCATGTCGACGCCGTCGACGTCGAACCAGCCGCGCACGATGTTCGACGCGACGTCCGGCTTGTTCTGCATGTCGGCCGACAGCACCTCCACCGTCCGGCCGAGCACGCTGCCGCCGAAATCCTCGACCGCCATCCGGGTGGCGAGCACCGCGCCCTTGCCGCCGATGTCCGAGGCGAAGCCGGCCTCGTCGGCCAGCACGCCGATGCGCACCGGCTTGACGCTCTGCGCCTGTGCGGAGAGCGCCGTCGTCGCGATCAGCGCCGCCAGCGCGAAAGGCGTCAGCAATCGAACCATGCCATCCTCCCCAGCCTTGGTTTTGTCTGACAGGTGCGTGCGCCGACCTGCGGCGCCCTGCCGCACCATGCAGTCCCGTGGATAGCGGGGTTTGGTTTCATATGCAAACAGTATCGTTTGAAACGTATTGGTCAGAATCGCGTTGGATCGAACTCGCGTTCTGCTGCTCCGGGAGGTGCAACCCCGCAAAACAAAAGCCCCCGCTCCGAAATGGGCGAGGGCTTTCGCATAGGGCATCTACGGCCCGTATGATATCGCCAAGCAGGCGAATAAATTTCGAACTGAAATCTCAGTTGTATGGGCCGAACAGATCGGCACGATCAGGTAAGCGCCGGTGGAGTCATGATCTTACTCACCCTCCCTGGTATCGGTCTCTACTGTTCCGTCCAAGCTGACTGCTTGAACGGTAAGGCGTCTCCGATGCTCGCTCACTTCACCTCGGTGTCTATTACTGTAAGACGAAGCCTGCTCCCCTTTCACAGAGCTGTCAAGAAAATCGCATACTGCGATGCAGCACCATCCGGGGAGCCTCCATCGGCGATCCCCGACCGGGGGAGGGCTGGCCTTTTGCGAGGAGCGCACCCACCTTGTGCCCATGCCGGAACACGATGAGAACACATGGGGCGGACGGGTCGCGCGGTATGCGCGGGTCGGCACCGCCGTTGGCGGGCTGGCCGCGCGCCTGGCGGGCGAGCGCGTGCTGGGCATCCGCGTGGAACGTGAACGCCACGCGGCGGAACTGCGGGCGGCCTTGGGCGGGCTGAAGGGGCCGCTGATGAAGGTGGCGCAGATCCTGTCCACCATCCCCGACGCCCTGCCCAAGGAATACACCCAGGAACTGGCGCAGTTGCAGGCCGACGCGCCGTCGATGGGCTGGCCCTTCGTCAAGCGGCGGATGGCGAGCGAGCTTGGCCCCAACTGGCAGTCGCGCTTCCAGAGCTTCGAGCACACGGCCGCCGCCGCGGCGTCGCTGGGTCAGGTGCATAAGGCCATCGGGCCGGATGGGCGGGAGCTTGCCTGCAAGCTGCAATATCCCGACATGGCCTCGGCGGTGGAAGCCGACCTGCGGCAGCTCGGCCTGATCTTCGCGATCTTCGAGCGCACCGACAGCGCCATCTCCACCCGCCAGATCCAGAAGGAGATCGGCGCCCGCCTGCGCGAGGAACTCGATTACGAGCGCGAGGCCAAGCACACCCGCCTCTACCAGTCGATGCTGGCCGGCACCCCCGGCGTCCATGTGCCCGACGTGGTGCCGGAGCTGTCGAGCAAGCGGCTGCTGACCATGGGCTGGGTGCATGGCCGCAAGATCCTGGAATTCGTCGCCGAGCATCCGGAGGCCCGCGACGAGCTGGCGATGAACATGTTCCGCGCCTGGTACGTGCCCTTCTACAATTACGGCGTCATCCACGGCGACCCGCATTTGGGCAACTACACAGTCCGGCCAGACCGCGCGATCAACCTGCTGGATTTCGGCTGCATCCGCGTCTTCAAGCCCAGCTTCGTCAAGGGCGTGATCGACCTCTACAACGCGCTGCGCACCGAGAATCGCGAACAGGCGGTGGAGGCCTACCGCACCTGGGGCTTCGTCAACCCGTCGAACGAGCTGGTCGACGTGCTGAACATCTGGGCGCGCTTCGTCTACGCCCCGATCATGGAGGATCGCCAGCGCAAGATCGAGGAGACCAACGGCGGCCATTACGGCCGCGAGACCGCCGGCAAGGTCCATGCCGAGCTGCGCCGCGTCGGCGGGGTGGAAATTCCGCGCGAGTTCGTCTTCATGGACCGCGCCGCGGTCGGACTCGGTTCGGTGTTCCTGCATCTGAAGGCGGAGCTGAACTGGTACCAGATGTTCCAGGGCCTGATCCGCGACTTCGACGTGAATGCGCTGGCGGCGCGGCAAAGCGCGGCGCTGGAGGCACAGGGGCTACCGCAGGCGGAGTGAGGGACACGAGATTCTAGCGGCGTTAGCCCCCACCTATCCTCCCCCGCTGGGCGGGGGAGGGACTGCCGCTGCTCTCCCGCACGAGCATTTACCCCCTCCCCCGCCCAGCGGGGGAGGGTTGGGGTGGGGGCAAAATGACGCCTCCGAACAAATGGCTTGCCCCCAAACCCTTTCCATCCGGCCATCGTTCAGTCTATAGCTTGCCCCTCCCATGAAGACCGCCGATTTCGACTTCGACCTGCCGCCCGACCGGATCGCCGAGCATCCCGTCCGGCCGCGTGACGCCGCCCGCCTGCTGGAGGTGGGTTCGCCCTCCTGCGACCTCGGCTTGCGCGACCTCATCGTGCGCGACCTGCCGACGCTGTTGCAGCCGGGCGACCTGATGGTCGTCAACGACACCCGCGTCATCCCGGCCCGGCTCGACGGCCGGCGCGGCGAGGTCGCGGTGGAGATCACGCTGCACAAGCGGCTGGGCGAGCGGGAGTGGGCGACCTTCTCCAAGCCCGGCAAGCGGCTGAAGCCCGGCGACACCATCGTGATAGCGCAGGATTTCAGCGCCGAGGTGACCGCCAAGGACGGCATGGAGGTGCGGCTGCGCTTCTCCGCCGGCGGGGCGGAACTGATGGCGGCGCTGCACCGCCATGGCCGGATGCCGCTGCCACCCTACATCCGGCGCAAGGCCGACGCGGGCGACGATGCCGATTACCAGACCGTCTTCGCCGCCCGCGAGGGCGCCGTCGCCGCCCCCACCGCCGGACTGCACTTCACGCCGGAGCTGCTGGAGGCGCTGGACGAACGCGGGGTTCGGCGGGTGCCGGTCACGCTGCATGTCGGCGCCGGCACCTTCCTGCCGGTGAAGGTCGACGACATCGCCGACCACAAGATGCACAGCGAATGGGGCGAGATCTCTCCCGAGACCGCCACCGCGGTGAACGAGACGCGCAAGGCCGGCGGGAGGATCGTCTCGGTCGGCACGACGGCGCTGCGCATCCTGGAGACGGCGGGCCGGGCGGACGGGACGCTGGAGCCCTTCAGCGGCGACACCGACATCTTCATCACCCCCGGCTACCGCTTCCGCATCGTCGATCTCCTGTGGACCAACTTCCACCTGCCGAAATCGACCCTGTTCATGCTGGTCTGCGCCTTCGCCGGCTACGACCGCATGCGGGCGGCCTATCGGCATGCCATCGACCACGACTATCGCTTCTTCAGCTACGGCGACGCCTCGCTGCTGCACAGGACGGACCCATCATGACCGGCATCGGCTTTGACCTTCTGGCGACCGACGGGCGGGCGCGGCGCGGCCGCGTGACCACCGCCCACGGCACCATCGAGACGCCGGCCTTCATGCCGGTCGGCACCGCGGCGACGGTCAAGGCGATGACCACCGACGCGGTGGCCTCCACCGGTGCGGAAATCCTGCTCGGCAACACCTACCACCTGATGCTGCGGCCGACGGCGGAGCGAGTGGCGCAGCTGGGCGGGCTGCATCGCTTCATGAACTGGGACAAGCCGATCCTGACCGACAGCGGCGGCTTCCAGGTGATGAGCCTGTCCGACCTGCGCACCATGTCGGAGGAAGGCGTCACCTTCAAGTCGCACCTGGACGGCAGCCGCCACCACCTGACGCCGGAACGCTCCATCCAGATCCAGCACATGCTGGACAGCAACATCACCATGTGCCTGGACGAGTGCACGCCGTTCCCGGCGACCGAGGCCCAGGCCGAATCCTCCATGCGCCTGTCGATGCGCTGGGCGCGGCGCAGCAAGGACGCCTTCGTCGAGCGGCCGGGCTACGGCCTGTTCGGCATCGTCCAGGGCGGCATCTACCCGGAGCAGCGGGCGGAAAGCGTCGCCGCCCTGACCGACATCGGCTTCGACGGCTACGCCATCGGCGGGCTGGCGGTCGGCGAGGGTCAGGAGACGATGTTCCGGGTGCTGGACTTTACCGAGCCGCTGATGGTCAAGGACCGGCCGCGCTACCTGATGGGCGTCGGCCGGCCGAGCGACCTGATCGGTGCGGTACGGCGCGGCGTCGACATGTTCGACTGCGTGATGCCGACCCGCTCGGGCCGCACCGGCCAAGCCTTCGTCCGAAGCGGGACGATCAACATCCGCAACGCCCGCCACGCCCATGACGAGCGTCCGCTCGACGCGGACTGCGGCTGCCCGGCTTGCCGCAGCTACGGCCGGGGCTATCTGCATCATCTGTTCAAGGCGGACGAGATGCTGGGGCCGATGCTGCTGACCTGGCACAACCTGCATTACTATCAGGACGTGATGCGGACGATGCGGCAGGCCATCGCCGACGGCAATTTCGAGGAGGTCGCCGGCGCCATGGAAGCCCGCCTGAACGAAGGCGATATCGAGGCGACGGTGGACCCCATCGCCAAGCCCGGCAAACCGCCGAAGCAAGGCCGCCCGCCGAAGAAGGAACGGACGGAACAGGAAAAGACCGATGAGTGAGAACATCTATGCCGGCCTGACCCAGCTCGGCGGCTCCACCGTTCAGCCGAAAACGCCGGAAGAGGCGGTGCTGGAACGGGTCCCGAATCCCAACCCCGGCACTCCCTACTGCGTGCGCTTCACCGCGCCCGAGTTCACCTCGCTCTGCCCGATCACCGGCCAGCCGGACTTCGCCCATCTGGTCATCGACTATGTGCCGGGCGACTGGCTGGTGGAATCGAAGTCGCTGAAGCTGTTCCTGACCAGCTTCCGCAACCACGGCGCCTTCCACGAGGCCTGCACCGTCGGCATCGGCAAGCGGCTGGTGGACGAGCTGTCGCCGCTGTGGCTGCGCATCGGCGGCTATTGGTATCCGCGCGGCGGCATCCCCATCGACGTCTTCTTCCAGACCGGCGAGCCGCCGAAGGGCGTCTGGATCCCGTCGCAGGACGTCCCGACCTACCGTGGCCGCGGCTAAGCCCGCACCGCTGACGTCCGCCGACCCGGCACGGCTGCGCGAGGCGATCCGCGACCGCGCGCTGGCGGTCGGCTTCGACGCGGTGGGCTTCGCCCCGGCCGCGCTGGGACCGGAAGCGCGCGAGCGGCTCGCCCGCTTCGTCGCCGAGGGGCGGCACGGCGACATGGGATGGATGGCCGAGCGCGGCGACCAGCGCAGCCATCCGCAATCCCTGTGGGACGAAGCCCGAACGGTCATCGCGCTGGGCACCAGCTACGCCCCCCATGAAGACCCGCGCCGGCTGGCGGAGCATCCCGATCGCGGCATCGTCTCCGTCTATGCCCGCAACCGCGACTATCACGACCTGATCAAGGGGCGGTTGAAGACGCTGGCGCAATGGCTTGCCCACCAGGCCAAGGCGGGGGTGAAGGTGTTCGTCGACACCGCGCCGGTGATGGAAAAGCCGCTGGCGGAACAGGCCGGGCTGGGCTGGCAGGGCAAGCACACCAATCTGGTGTCGCGCGACCATGGCTCCTGGCTGTTCCTGGGCGAGATCTACACGACGCTGGAACTGCCGCCCGACCCACCGGGGCGCGACCGCTGCGGGTCCTGCGACCGCTGTCAGGTCGCCTGCCCGACCGCCGCCTTCCCGGCCCCCTACCAGCTGGATGCCCGGCGCTGCATCAGCTATCTGACCATCGAGCACAAGGGGGCGATCCCCGACGACCTCAAGCCGCTGATGGGCAACCGCATCTATGGCTGCGACGATTGCCTGGCCGCCTGCCCCTGGAACAAGTTCGCCCGGGCGACCCGTGAACCCGCCTTCCTGCCGCGGGCCGAGCTGACGGCGCCCAGGCTGGCCGATCTGGCGCAGTTGGACGATGCCGGCTTCCGGCAGGTGTTCAGCGGCTCCCCCGTCAAGCGCATCGGCCGCGACCGTTTCGTCCGCAACGTCCTGATCGCCATCGGCAACAGCGGGGATCCCACTCTGCGCCCCATCGCCGAGACCCTGCGCGAGGATCCCAGCGAGAGCGTGCGGGAGGCGGCGGGCTGGGCGGCGGCGCGGCTGAATGGCCGGAGCGATCCGGACGCTTGATTTGCCGGACCAACCGGGACCGGGCGATCGGCACCATCCGGGCGGCGGCTCGGACGGTCGCCATGGCGGCGGTCGATCTTTGGCGACGGGCGACTCCGGGGCGCACCATCCCAAGGTTGCTCGCTCTCCAGGAAATATCTCCAAAATCGCGCAAACTACAGAGCTTGCAGCACAGATCGGCATCGGTGCCTTCGCCAGTCTGTTCACCGGACACGCAAACGCTCGCACCCGGTGGCGGGCCGGTTTGCTTCATGGCGACGAAAAGATGATCGACCGCTTGCACCGCGTATTTTCCGGCGCATCGCCCTGGATGCACGACCGCTTCTGAAATAAGGCGGTTTCCTGACCTGAATCAAACCGGACGTCAATCGTCCTATGGTTCAATCGCCCCAATGATCAGGAAAGGGTCGCCGCAAAGGCGGTGCCATTGGGGAGTCCACAATCCATGACGATCGGAACGCGCATTGCGCTTGGCTTCGCCGCCGTGCTGCTCCTGACGGTCGGCGTCGCGTTCGTCGGCTGGAACAGCCTGAGCACCTATGCCGAACGGGTCGACCTGGCGTCCCACACCGCCGACCTCGACACCCGGCTGAAGTCGGTACGGCTGGAGGAGGCACGCTTCGTCACCGAGCGCGATGCCAAGGCGGCGGCCGATGTTCCGGGCATGCTGGACGCCCTGCAGGCGGAAGCGCAGGAAACGCGGACCGCCCTGACCGACGGCGAGGGCCGGCGCCTGCTGGACGAGGTGCTGTCGGGCATCGACGGCTATCGGGCCGCCTTCGCCAATTTCGTCGCCCAGGATGGCGAGGCGCATGCCCGCACCGCCAGCATGGAGACGCGCGCCCGCGCACTGCGCGAGATCGCCGAGAAGATCGGCAAGCAGCAGTCGGAACGCTACGACCTGAACATGGCCAGCAAGCGCGACGCCGATGCCGAACTGCGCCACAGCATGGATACGGCCGAGCGCGCGAACCGCGTCATCGAACGGGTGCTGGAGGTCCGGCGCCAGCAGAGCGAACTGCGCCGCAACGCGGACGAGACGTTGGCGGATCGGATCGTGGCGGCGCTGGACGAGCTGGGGCAGACCACCGATACCGTCGCCAAGGACCTCGTCGGCACCAACGACGAGGAACTCGCCGCCCGGATCGCCGGCGATGCCCGTGCCTATCGCGACACCGTCCAGGCCCTGCGCGGCAAGGGGATCGCCGCGCTCACCGAGGGCGGCGTGGCCGGCGGGCTGGACGAGGCCGCGCGCGGCGTCCAGGAGCATGCCATGGAGTTGCAGCGGAACCAGGCGATGGTGACCGAAGCCCTGACCGAAGCCTCCAAATATGCCCAGAGCGAGGTGAACGAGGCGGTGATGCTGCGCGGCCTGGCGATGCGGCTGGTGCAGGGAGCCCAGTCGGCGATGCTGGGCCAGCGCGACTTCCTGCTGACCGGTACGGCCGACGCCAAGACCACGGCCGACGCCGCGGTGAAGGAGATCCTGGAGCTTGCCGGACAGGCCGGCGCCGTTCTGGTCGACCGGGAAGGGCGTGCGCTGATCGCCGCCATCACCGAGGCCGCGCGCGCCTTCGACTCCGAATTCGCAGCGCTGTCATCGGCGGTCGCCAAGCAGCACGAAGCATCGGCGGCGATGGCCAAGGCGTCCGCCACGGTCAGCGGTCAGGTCGGCCGTCTGGTCACCCTGCAGCGCGAGGACCGCGAGGCCGGCCGCGCCAGCGCCGGAATGGTGATCGCGGTAGGCGCCGCGGTGGCGCTGATGCTGGGCATGCTGATGGCCTGGATCATCGACCGCGCCATCACCCACCCGCTGCACGCCATGACCGGCGCCATGGGCCGCTTGGCCGAAGGCGACCTGACGATCGACATCCCCGGCAGCGACCGCAAGGACGAGCTGCGCAACATGGCCGCCGCCATGACCATCTTCAAGGACAACGCCCTGGAGATGCGGCGGATGGAGCGCGAGCGCGAGGAAATGCGCGTCCAGATCGATGCCGACCGCCGCCGCACGATGAACGAATTCGCCAACGGCTTCGAACAGGCGGTATCGGGGGTGGTGCTGTCGCTGACCGAATCGGCCGGGTCACTGGGCCGCGACGCGCAGGAGATGTCGGCGGACGCGGCGCTGACCACCGCGAAGTCGACCGCCGTCGCCACCGCCTCGCAGCAGGCGACCGCCAATGTGCAGACCGTCGCGGCGGCGGCGGAAGAGCTGTCGGCTTCCATCGCCGAGATTTCCCGCCAGCTCAACGCCAGTTCCGCGACCGCATCGGGCGCCGCGGACAAGGCGGTGCAGACCAACGGCATCGTCGAGGGATTGTCGCTCGCCGCCGAGCGGATCGGTCATGTGGTCGGCCTGATCGGCGAGATCGCCGAGCAGACCAACCTGCTGGCACTCAACGCCACGATCGAAGCCGCCCGCGCCGGCGAAGCCGGCAAGGGCTTCGCCGTGGTGGCGACCGAGGTGAAGAACCTCGCCGGCCAGACCGCCAAGGCGACCGAGGAGATCTCCGCCCAGGTCGCGGAGATGCAGACCGCCACCACCAGCGCCGTGGCCGCCATCCGCATCATCTCCGACGCCGTGACCGCCATCAGCGGCACCGTCACCGACATCGCCCAGGAGATGGAGCAGCAGGGCAGCGCCACCCGCGAGATCGCCCAGAACGTCCAGCAGGCCGCCGAAGGCACCCAGCAGGTGATGCGCAACATCGCCGAGGTGACCACTGCCGCCACCAAGACCGGCGGCGCCGCCGATGCGGTCCTGGACGCCAGCCGCACCCTCGCCACCCAGGCCGACCGCCTGCGCGGCGAAGTCCAGGGTTTCCTGAACAAGGTGAGGACGGCCTGATCGTCCAAGGCCCTGGCGTCTGAGGGATCTGTTCGGGCGGGTTCCCTCCTCCATCGTCTCGCCGGACGTGGTGGAGGATCGGGGGCAATGCCCCGGCCGTCGAGCCAATGGCCCGAAAATCGGGCCCTGGAACTTATGACCCGACCATCCCCGTCAAGCGGCCGCGGCGGACCGGCGCCGGATCGGAGCGCGGGACAGGGCGGAATTGCCGTAGGCGCGCAGCGTGGTGACCTCCGCGCCGATCCAGTCCGGCAGCGGCACCGCCTGATCCGGAGCGTCCAATTCGACCTCGGCGATGACGAGGCCGTCATTCTCGCCGTGGAAGACGTCGATCTCCCAGCACAGGCCGTCCTGGCTATGGCGATAGCGGGTCTTTTCGATCACCCGTCCTTCGCAGCCATGGAGCAGGAGCTGACGGGCGAAATCCAGCGCAAGCGGATGCTCCTCCTCGTCCCGGCAGGCTCCCCGTTTCCGCGATTTGATGGTCAGGGTGGCGCAGTCCTCCGCGATGCGGACACGGACCGTATTGGTGCCGTCGGACGGCAGATATCCCTGAAGGATTCGGACGCCGTTCCGGCAGAGGTGCCGGACATCCTTGCGGACCAGAAAGCGCCGCTCGATTTCCAGTGCCATGGCTAGGCCCTTCGGACGATCTCGTCGACGACCCTAGTCGAAAGTCCCTGCCGGCTTCAACCTCGTTGCCCCGCGCGGAACGCAATCGAGGCTGCATGCAGCCGCAAGATGGCGTGACGATCGGTCGCAACAGGCCGGGGAATGATGCTAACGTCCGGCGATGAACGCCGATCTCACCGCCGCGATTCCCTGGCTGATCCTGTTCGCCGTCTACGGGCTGCCGCTGCTGCATGTGGCGCTGTCGCGCCGCGGCGGCGGTTGGCGCCCGCCGGCCGGGTCGCGCTGCCCCTTCGGGCCGCGCGCCGGATGGCTGGTCATGGTTCTGATGCTGGGGCCGGTCGGATGGCTGATGTTCGCGCTCCGCCGGCCCCGTCACGCATCAAACCGATAGGCCGCGGATCAGATCCGGCCCATCAGCAGCAGGACGATCAGGACGATCGCCAGCACGCCGATGATGCCGCTGGGACCATAGCCCCAGCCGCGGCTGTGCGGCCAAGCCGGAACGGCACCGAGAAGCAGCAGAATGAGGATGATGAGTAGAATCGTGCCGAGCATGGCCTTCTCCCTTCTGGTGGAGCGTTTGTGACGGACAAGCGGGACCTGAACGGGATCCCGTGGAGTTTGTTCCTGTCAGGCTCGAACGTGACCGCGCGGCACCACCAAGGGAGGATGCGGCACCTCCGGCGCTCCCCGAACGGGACACTCCCGTTCTTTCGGAACAGTGGAGCGCCTCTAACCCTGCGTCCGGTCCACGCGATACAGCTCGTCGACGAAGCCGGCGAAGGCTGCAACCCGGCGGCGCATGAAGGCCAGCATGGCCGGGGTGCGCGGGAAGCTGTCGATCCGCCATGTGCTGTCCGGCCCCAGCCGCTCGGCGGCGACCTGATGGACGCGGTGGAACATCAACAGCAATGGGCCGAGATGCTCGACGTCACGGCGCACCGCCGCACCGTGGTACCAGACTGTGTCGGGGAGCTCCAACCGCGCGAACATCCATCCGATCACCTTGCCTTCCCGGCGCACCAACCAGCTGTTGTCGGGCCAATGCTCGAACTGCGCCGCCATGGCGAAGGGACTGAATTCGGCGGCAATGGCACCCGACCCGATCAGCTGCTCCACCTCGGCCCGGTCGTCCGGGGTCGCGTCGCGCCAGAGCGCCAAGCCGTAGCTGCGCAACACCCGCAGCGCCGGAGAATGCGCCTTCGCCCAGTCCAGCACCGCCCGAGGCGTACCGGCCGCTCGCATCGATTGCAGCACCGGCGCGCCCCAGCCACACCGCCGCAACAGCCCTTCGAAGGCCGCTCGCGCCGGCAAACGGGAGGAATAGGTGGCGGTCAGCCGCTCCCCCGCAGGAACCGCCGCTGCCAGCATCTCCATCAGCCGCCCTCCGATCCCGCAACGTCGCCAGCCGGAAGCGACCGATACCGACAGCAACGTCGTCCGGCCCTCTTCCCGGCACGCCAGGATCAGCCCGACGGGGGCGTCGCCGATCCAGGCCCCGAACGCGACGGTGCCGATGCCGACCGGAGCCAGCATATTCCGGTAGGCCGGATAGGTCAGCCGCGCGAAGGCGCTGGCATCGCCTTGCAGTGTCGCGATCCGATGGGGTGGAAGGGCCGGGGAAGGCGGGTTGGCGGCGGATGGGCCGGGCATGGGCTGCACGATCGTATCAGGGCAGGATGGTCACAGGTTCCACTTGCTAATCATAGGATTGCAAATTGTATGCTCTCCAACATAGGTATTCGCTACGCGAGACGACCGTCATGACCGCTTTCCTCAGCATCGCCGACAAGCGCCATATCGAAGAAGCCGCCGCCGATCCGGTGGTCCGCTCCCACCTGCTGGCCGATCCGCGCGGCAGTATAGAACGCATCCTCGGACGCCCGCTCGGCGACGTAGGCATCCGCCTGCATGAGGAACCGGCCGGCGCGATGTATTTCGCCTTGCCGGTGCCCGGCCAAGCCGGTGCCGTGCCGGAAGCCAGGACCCGCCGCCAGTTCTTCGAGAACATCCTTTTCGATGTGGCGGAGCGCCACCCCGATCTGTCTCGGCAGGCCCGGACCGATCCGCGCCGCATGTTCTTCGACCTGACCGGCAACGACGTCGACCTGCCTCCCGGCTACCAGCCGGTGATTTTTACCGATGGGCCGTCGGAGATCCATGTCGTGCTGCCGCAGCCGTCAGAATCGATCGAGGACGAGTTGCCGGACGATCTGCTGGAATTCGTCGCCGGCGGCGCCCCTTCCCCCTGCAACAGCCGGGCCGGCGCAAATAGCGCGACCATGCAAGCCACCGAGGACAAGTACAGGTAGTTGTTGACGGAAAACCATCGACATCGGCATCCGCCTGCATGAGGAACCGGCCGGCGCGATGTATTTCGCCCTGCCGGTGCCCGGCCAAGCCGGTGCCGTGCCGGAAGCCAGGACCCGCCGCCGGTTCTCCGAGAACATCCTTTTCGATGTGGCGGAGCGCTACCCCGATCCGTCTCGGCAGGCCCAGACCGATCCGCGCCGCATGGTCTTCGACCTGACCGGCAACGACATCGACCGGCCTCCCGGCTACCAACCGGTGGTTTTTGCCGATGGACCATCGGAGATCCATGTCGCGCTGCCGCAGCCGCGCGAATCGATCGAGGACGAGTTGCCGGACGATCTGCTGGAGTTCGTCGCCTGAGTTGCAGATATGCTCTCGTTGACGGCCGGACCGCTGCAGTCTAGGGTATCGGCATGGTCATGCATCTTTCCAACGGGATTCTGCGAATTAGCGGCCCGGTTCTCCTTTGAGAGCCGGGGATTTCGCTCGTCCATTCCGCAGAACCGTCTGAAAGCCCGATCACGCCATGACCAGCACCGTGAACACCAAGACCGCGAAGACTGCGGCCGTCCCCGCTGTACCGGCATCCGCCGCGGATGCACGCCTTACCGCGCCCGGCCGCCGGGTCGCCTTTTCCCTGGTTGCCGACTCCGACCCCGGCACCCTGCCCCGCATCCTGGAATTCATCGCCAAGCGTGGACTGGTCCCCTTGGCCCTGCACAGCCGGCTGAGCGGCGACACACTCGACATCGCCATGGAGGTCGGCGACCTACCCAAAGCGGAGACCGACCATATCGGCCGCTCCCTGGGACAGATCCCGATGGTGGCGCATGTCACCGTCAGCGAACTTGCTGCCACCGAACCAGTCACCACCGATCCGGTGGTGGAGCTGGTCGCCGCGGAATGAGGAAGGGGAAGCCGGTCAGACCGGCTTCCGCGTCTCGCTCTCCAGCGTCACGGGGGCGCCGGGCTGAAGCTCCCTCGATCCGGCATCGGGCGACTCGGGCGTCGGCTCGTCGATCTCCGTCCGCATCAGTTCCGCGGCGCGCTGCAGCTTGCGGAACTGGAGGATGGAGAATGGCAGGCTGACCATATAGGCGGTTCCGACGATCGATAGCGTCCACCAGGGCTGGCTGACCATCATCGCCGCCAGCAGGCCGACGCCGGCCAGCGCCGGCACCACCCAATGGGCCGGCACCCGCGCGCCCTTGAAGGAGAAGGTCGGCAGGGTGCTGACCATCAGTCCGCCGATCAGCAGCGTCCAGGGAACGATGACGGCCGGATGGCCGGGATAGTCCGGCCCGGTCTCGAAGCCCAGGATCATCGGCAGCAGCACGAGGCCGGCGCCCGCCGGTGCCGGCACGCCGGTGAAGTAGTTGTAGGCCCAGGGCGGCAGATCGACCACGCCCAGCCGCGAATTGAAGCGTGCCAGACGCAGCGCGCAGCACACGGCATAGGCCATGGCGGCGATCCAGCCCAGGCTGCCGGCACCGTTCAGCCCCCACAGATACATCATGAACGCCGGAGCTACGCCGAAGCTGATGGCGTCGGACAGGCTGTCCAGTTCCGCGCCGAACTTGCTCTGCCCGTTCAGCAGGCGGGCGATCCGGCCGTCCAGCGCATCGAGGATGGCCGCGATGACGATGGCGATGACCGCCGGCTCCCACCGCTCCTGCATGGCGAATCGAATCGCGGTCAGGCCGGAGCAGAGCGCCAGCACCGTCAGCACGTTCGGAAGCAGATGGTTGATCGACAGCCCTTTCAGCCGCGGGTGCGGCCGGCCGGGTCGGCGGGCGCGGTGCGGGCGGAAGATGGGCGGGCGTTTCATCGACGCACGTCCCCCTGCCGCTGCGGCTCGGCACCGTTCAGGTCGGCCAGGATCGTCTCGCCGCCGATGGCGGTCTGGCCGACGCAGACCAGCGGGGCGACACCGTCCGGCAGGTAGATGTCGGTGCGGCTGCCGAAGCGGATCAGGCCGAAGCGCTCACCCGCCTTGACCTCCTGTCCCGCCTTCACCCACCACAGGATGCGACGCGCCACCAGACCGGCGATCTGGACATAGGCGATCTCGCGCCCGTCGGGCAGGCGGTGGCGGAAGGCCATCCGCTCATTCTCGTCGCTCGCCTTATCCAGCGCGGCGTTGACGAAGGTGCCCTTGTGGTATTCGGCCGCCACGATGGTTCCATCGGCCGGCACGCGGTTGACGTGGACGTTGAAGACGTTGAGGAAGACGCTGATCCGGGTCAGCGGCTCGCTCCCCATGCCGAGTTCCTTCGGCGGCACCGCCGGAACGATCATGGTGACGCGCCCGTCGGCCGGGCTGACCAGCAGGCCGGGCCGGGTCGGTGTCACCCGGTCGGGATCGCGGAAGAAATAGGCGCACCACAAGGTGAGCACGAGGCCGATCCAGCCGAGCGGCGCCCAGACGGCGAGACCGAGGACCAGGGAGACCACGGCGAAACCGGCAATGAAGGGCCAGCCGGCACGGTGGATGGGGACGACGACGGTATCGATGGCGGACATCGCCTGCTTTCTTCGTATTTTCAGACCACAGCGAACAGCCATTCTAGACGTGCGTTGCATGCCTTTACAGATTTTTAGCTGGCGACGCCCATGCTGTCGTATCCGTCGCCCCTGAAGTCGAGCATACTGCCTTGTCCGTTCCCGATCTGAAGACCATTCAATCGCTGGCCGAAGTGCCGGACGGCGCCTTGCCCATCAACCCCGGCTCGATCGAGATGACGCCGGAAGGCGTGCTGGGCATCGCCAGGCCGCCCCGCCCCTGCAAGCTGACCTTCATGGCCGACGGCCTGCCGTTCAACGTCGCCGTCCGCCACGAGAGCGCGGAGGAAGGCGGCGGGTCGATCTGCCAGATCTGGGCCGATGTCGGCCATGTCCCCTACACCGCCCAGGCTCCGGAACGCCGCCGCGCCCTGCTGGCGGTGCTGCGCGGGATCGAGGGGCTGCCACATGTCCGCTTCATCGTCCAGGGCGGCCAGAAGATCATCCTGTTCTCGGAAATCCGGCTGGAACACCACGCCTCGCCCGAGGACCTGTTCCACCAGACCATCCTGGTCCTCCAGGAAGCCCGGCCGTTCCTGCGGCTATTGGGCGAATATCTGTAAAACGGGCGGCGTCGCAAGGCGCCGCTCATGCATCCGGCCAGAATGCCTCGTCCATCATTTCGGCAAAGCTCCACGGGCAGTCTGCCGGGAATACGTCTTCCCCCAAACCCGTTCTGACAGCGGCCTGTAGCCGCGCTATGTCGTAGGCGTCGATCAGTACATCATCCAATTCGTCCGACAAGCTGGGGCTGTCACGCAAAAGATACTCAATGCGCCTGCGGTCGAGTTTGATGGTCGCTTGTGAGGCCCCGGACCGTACACCCGTCAACCGCGTCCAAACCAGCAGATCCCGAAGAAGCGTACCCAGATTGCCGCGTAGTTCGCGCCTTTCGCGGCGGGCTATGCTCTCGATCTCCTCGACGAGGTTCCCGATGTCCAACGCACCGAAATTGCGGGCTCGGACAAGGGATGCCTGTTCATTCGCCCAGGCGTAGAAATCGCGGTCGTAGAGGCTGCTTCCGTCCATCGCCCACCTCCCCACATCGCCGGCCCACGCGACGGGCCGGGGGCGCTTCCGCCCGGTCCGCCGCGCGGGAGCACAGCGCTTACTTCGGAACCTTGCCCTGCACGCCCTCGACGTACCAGTCCATCTTCAGGATCTGCTCGTCGGTGGCGGTCTTGCCTTCCGGGATCACGACCTTGCCGGACTGGTCCTTGACCGGCCCCTGGAAGGAGTGGCGCTTGCCCGACACGATGTCGGCCTTGATCTGGTCGGCCATCTTGACGACGTCGGCCGGGATGGCCGGATTGTAGGGAGCCAGCTCGACCATGCCGGTGCTGATGCCGCCCCAGGTGTCGATCGGCTTCCAGCTGCCGTCCAGCACCGCCTTGACGCGGTCGACGTAATAGCCGTTCCAGTCCTCGACGATCGCGGTCAGGTGCGACTTCGGACCGAAGCGGGTCATGTCCGACGACTGGCCGACCGACCACAGCCCGCGCTCCTGCGCGGTCTGGATCGGGGCCGGGCTGTCGGTGTGCTGGACGATGATGTCGGCGCCCTGGTCGATCAGCGCCTTGGCGGCCTCGGCTTCCTTGCCGGGGTCGTACCAGCTGTTGACCCAGACGACGCGGACCTCGGCCTTCGGGTTCTGTTCGCGCAGCGCGATGGTGAAGGCGTTGATGCCGCCGACCACCTCGGGAATCGGGTAGGAGCCGATATAGCCGATGATGTTCGACTTGGTCATCTTGCCGGCGATGGCGCCGACGACCGTGCGGCCTTCATAGAAGCGGCCGGAGTAGGTCGCGACATTCTCGGCGCGCTTGTAGCCGGTGGCATGCTCGAACTTCACGTCGGGATGGCGCTTGGCCACCTTCAGCGTCGGGTTCATGAAGCCGAAGGAGGTGGTGAAGATCAGCTTGTGGCCGCTGGCGGCCAGCTGCTCGATCACGCGCTCGGCGTCGGCGCCTTCCGGCACGTTCTCGACGAAGGTGGTGGTGACCTTGTCGCCCAGCGCCTTCTCGACGGCCAGACGGCCCTGGTCGTGCTGGTAGCTGTAGCCATGGTCGCTGATCGGGCCGACATAGACGAAGCCGACCTTCAGCTTCTCCTGGGCCAGGGCGGAGCCCATACCCGCGCCCAGGCCCACGCTCAGCGCAATCGCGGCGCCGGCCAGACCCAGCACCGTCTTGCCCATCGTCCTTCTGTTCACGTCGACGCTCCTTGTTCTTCAGGTCTTTAGATGTGGGCTTTGTTTCGATTTCAAAACGACGCGTCAAGCATCGGGATGAAACAGTTTTCCCAGGCAGGCCGGCGCGTTCAGGCGGATGCGGGCGACGTCCCGCGAAATCAACACCAGAACCAGGACGGTAGCCAGATAAGGCAGCATCGACAAGAGCTGCGACGGCACGTCGATGCCCAGCCCCTGGACATGCAGCTGCAGGATGGTGACGCCGCCGAACAGCCAGGCGCCCAGCATGGCGCGCGCCGGCTTCCAGGTGGCGAAGACCACCAGCGCCAGCGCGATCCAGCCGCGCCCCGACGTCATGTTCTCCGCCCACATCGGCGTGTAGTCCATCGACAGGAAAGCGCCGCCCAGCCCGGCCATGGCGCCGCCGAACAGCACGGCGAGGAAGCGGATGCGCAGCACCTTGTAGCCCAGCGCATGGGCGGCCGTGTGGTTCTCCCCCACCGCGCGCAGCACGAGGCCGGCGCGGGTGCGGTAGAGGAAAAGATGGACCAGGGGGACCGCGGCCACCGACAGATAGACCATGACGTCCTGGCCGAACAGCGCCTGCCCCACCACCGGCAGGTCGGTCAGGCCGGGGATGTACAGCTTCGGCAACCCTTCCAGCGGGATGCCGACGAAGCCCTGGCCGATCAGCGCCGACAGCCCGACGCCGAACAAAGTCAGCGCCAGGCCGGTCGCCACCTGGTTGGCCAGCAGGAACAGGGTCAGCACGGCGAACAGCGAGGCGGTGGCCGCACCGGCCAGGGCGGCGACGAGGAAGCCGGTGGTGGCACTGCCGGTCTGCACCGCTACGGCGAAGCCGCAGACGGCGCCGACCAGCATCATGCCCTCGACGCCGAGGTTGAGGACGCCCGACTTCTCCACCACCAGCTCGCCCAGCGCGGCGAACAGCAGCGGTGTCGCCGCCGCGAACATCGCGGCCAGGATCGGGCCGATCAGGGCAAGGTCGTTCATGCCGCGGCCCTCCGCGCACCGAAGCGGACCCGGTAGCGGATCAGCACGTCGCTCGCCAGCAGGAAGAACAGAAGCATGCCCTGGAACACTCCGGTGATGGCCTTGGGCAGGCCCATGGCGATCTGCGCCGCCTCGCCGCCGATGAAGGACAGCGCCATCAGCAACGCCGCCAGCAGGATGCCGACCGGATGCAGCCGGCCGAGGAAGGCGACGATGATCGCGGTGTAGCCGTAGCCGGGCGAGATGCCGGCGGTGACCTGGCCGATGGGGCCGGCGACCTCGCCCATGCCGGCGATGCCGGCCAGCGCCCCCGACAGCAGCAGCGTCAGCCAGACGATGCGCTTCTGGTCAAAGCCGGCATAGCCGGCGGCCGCCGGGGTCAGCCCGATCACCTTGATCTGGAAGCCGATGAAGGTCCGCGCGATCAGCAGCCAGCCGCCCGCCACCGCCAGCAGCGCGAACAGCGCGCCCAGATGGACGCGGGTTCCGGCCCACAGCACCGGCAGCGTGGCATCGGCCTCGAACAGCCGCGATTCCGGGAAGGCGAAGCCGTCCGGATCGCGGAAGGGACCATGGACCAGATAGTTCAGCAGCAGCAGCGCGACATAGTTCAGCATCAGGCTGGTCAGGATCTCGCTGGCGTTGAAGCGCAGCCGCAGAAAGGCCGGCACCGCAGCCCACACCGCACCGCCGACGGCGCCGCCGACCACCATCATCGGCAGCAGCCACCAGCCGCCCTCGCCATAGAAGGCCAGCGCCAGCCCACCGCCGGTGATGGCGCCCAGCGTCAGCTGCCCTTCGGCGCCAATGTTCCAGACATTGGCCCGGAAGCCGATGGCGAGCCCGACGGCGCACAGCACCAGCGGCGTCGCCTTCACCACCAGCTCGCCGACCCCGCGGACCGAGGTCACCGGCGCGACGAAGAAGGAATAGAGCGCCTTCAACGGGTCGAAGCCCATCGCCAGGAACAGGATGAAGCCGCTGAGCAGAGTCAGCGCCACCGCCAGCAGCGGCGTGACGTAGACCATGGTCTTCGAGGCTTGCCCGCGCGGCTCAAGACGGATGAAGCTCATGCGGCGTCTCCGGTGCTCACAAAACCATCAGACCGCACGCGTGATCTCCCCGTCTTCGTCCGGCGGCGTGCCGAACAGGCCGCCCATCAGCAGGCCGATGCGTTCCACCGTCGTTTCGTGCGTCGGGCGGCTGTCGGACAGGCGGCCGTGGAACAGCACGGAAATCCGGTCGCTCAGCACGAACAGCTCGTCGAGGTCCTGGCTGATGACCAGCACCGCCGCCCCCGACCGCGCCAGATCGATCAACGCCTTGTGGATGGCGGCGGCGGCACCGGCATCGACGCCCCAGGTCGGCTGGCCGACGACCAGAAGCTTCGGCTTCTGCAGGATCTCGCGGCCGATGATGAACTTCTGCAGGTTGCCGCCGGACAACGACCGCGCCTCCGCCCGATGGCCGTGGGCGACGACGTTGAAACCGCGGATGATCGTCTCGGCATAGGCGCGGGCGCGGGCGAAATGGACCATGCCGCCGCGCACCAGCGGTTCGCGGGCATAGCCCGACAGCAGCGCGTTCTCCGACAGGCTGAGTTCCGGCACCGCGCCGCGGCCCAGCCTCTCCTCCGGCACGAAGGCGAGGCCGAGCCCGCGGCGTGCCCGCGGCCCCATCTGCCCGGCGGAGACCCCCTCGATCACCACGGAACCGGCATCGGCCAGCAGCGCCTCGCCGCTCAGCGCCGCCATCAGTTCCGCCTGCCCGTTGCCGGCGACCCCGGCGATGCCGAGGATCTCGCCCGCCCGCACCTCGAAGCTGACGTCCTTCAGGTTGGTGGCGAAGGGGTTGTCGGAGGTGGTGGACAGGTGGCGCACCGACAGGCGTGCGGCCCCGGCGGCACCCTGCGGCGGCCGTTCGGGGATGGACAGCTCCGCTCCCATCATCATCTCGGCAAGGCTGCGCGCGGTCTCCTGCCGCGGGTCGGCGGCACCGACCACCTTGCCGGCGCGGAGCACGGTGGCGCGGCTGCACAGGGCGCGGATTTCCTCCAGCTTGTGCGAGATGTAGAGGATCGTGCAGCCCTCCGCCGCCAGCACGCGCAGCGTCTCGAACAGCTTGGCGGCCTCCTGCGGCGTCAGGACCGAGGTCGGCTCGTCCATGATCAGCAGCTTGGGGTCCTGCAACAGGCAGCGCACGATCTCCACCCGCTGCCGCTCGCCCACCGACAGGTGGAAGACATGGCGGCCGGGGTCGAGCGCCAGCCCGTACCGTTCGGACACGGTGCGGATGCGGTCGGCGAGCTGGTCCATCGGCCCGGCGCCGTCGAGGCCGAGCGCGATGTTCTCGGTCACCGTCAACGTGTCGAACAGCGAAAAATGCTGGAACACCATGCCGATGCCGAGCCGGCGCGCGCCGGCCGGATCGGGCACCACGGTTTCCACCCCCTGCCACAGCATGGAGCCCGAGTCCGGGTGCAGCACCCCGTAGATCATCTTGACCAGAGTCGACTTGCCGGCGCCGTTCTCGCCCAGCAGCGCATGGATCTCGCCCGGTTGCAGAACGAGGTCGACATGATCGTTGGCCAGACAGCCGGGAAAACGCTTGGTGATGCCGCGCAGCTCCAAGCGGGGCGGCGGAGCGTCCGTGGGGGAAGTCTCGGCGTGCGAAGGCAAGGAGGGGCAATCCGCAAAAGGTCAAACCTGCATGGCATTGCCAAAGCCATGCCACCGCTACCAACAGAGTAATCCGGCGGCACCACCGGCCGTCAACACCCGATCCTCTGCCCAACGGTGATGCATCTGCCGCTTTGGTCATCATGCCACAGTCGGTGGCGGCAACCCAGCCCATCGCACCACGCCAGCCCCTTGCCAGCCGGGCCGTTCGGCCCAACACTCCAGTCGATCGGATGACGGGGAGGCGAGGATGTCGGCGGGTTACGCAGTGCTCGACCAGCGGAGCGTGGTGGCGGTGGCGGGCGAGGACCGCAAGGCCTTCCTGCAGGGGCTGGTGTCCAACGACGTGCTGCGGGTCACGCCGGACCATGCCGCCTATGCCCTGTTCCTGACCCCGCAGGGCAAGTTCCTGCACGATTTCACGATGATCGAATCGGGCGTCGAGTCGGACGCCGCCCTGTTGCTGGACCCGGAAACCGACCGGCGTGCCGATCTGCTGCGCCGGTTGAAGATGTACAGGCTGCGTTCGAAGATCATGCTGGAGGATCGGGCCGATAGGCTGCGTGTGGCCGTCGCCTTCGGAGAGGGTGCGCTCGGGGCCCTGGGGCTGCCGGCGGAACCCGGCTCCGCCCGGCCTTTCGCCGGCGGCGTCGCCTTCACCGACCCGCGGCTGCCAGGCCTGGGCGCCCGCCTGTTCCTGCCCGCGGACGGGGTGGCGGCGCTGGACGCGGCCGGGCTGGCACGGCGGGAGGTTGCGGATTACGACCGGCTGCGCCTGTCGCTCGGCGTACCCGACGGCACCCGGGACCTGATCCCGGAGAAGTCGATCCCTCTGGAAAGCCGGATGGACGCGTTGAACGCCATTTCCTGGGACAAGGGCTGCTACATGGGGCAGGAGCTGACCGCCCGCACCAAATACCGCGCCCTGATCAAGAAGAAGCTGTTCCCCGTCACCGTCGACGGTACGGCGCCGGAGGCCGGCACCGCGGTGACGCTGGACGGCAAGGAGGCGGGCGAGGTCCGGAGCGGCCATGACGGCGCGGCACTGGCCCTGCTGCGGCTGGAGGACGTGCAGCGTGCGGCCGAGACCGGGCTGACCTTCCAGGCAGGTTCGGCAATGCTGACGCCGCACGAACCCGAGTGGGACCCTACCACGAAGGGTTAGCCCCCCACCGAAAGAATTCCCGGAAGGTGAAATCAAACCGGCTTCTCTCCTGTTGTTCTGATGTCTTTCGACACAACGACAAAGGAGCCACCCCATGCGTCGCACTCTGATCGCCACCGCCGCCACGCTGGCTTTGCTCTCCGGCGCCGCCGTCGCGCAGACCACCTCGCCGACGGTGGGCAACCCGTCCTCCTCCACCTCCAGCATGTCGAACACTGCGTCGCCCGACAGCGCCACCTCCGGCAGCAGCGCGAGCAGCACGACGAAGGCCGGCCCGACCGGCGGCCAGCTCGCCAGCGCCGAGGAACTGATCGGCAAGAATGTCTATGGCCGCGACAACAACAAGATCGGCGAGGTCGACGACGTCATCCTCGACGGCACCGGCCAGGCCAAGCAGCTGGTCATCAGCTCGGGCGGCTTCCTCGGCATCGGCGAGAAGCAGGTTGCCGTCGACTACAGCGCCGCCAACTGGGATTCGCAGAACAACCGCCTGAACCTCGCCGGCATGAGCCGTGACGACGTGAAGGCGATGCCCGACTTCAAGTACGACGACACCATGACGTCGCTGAACAAGAACCGGAAGCCGGCCGAGAAGGAAACCGTCGCCCCCGGCGCCGCCCCGACCACCGGTTCCACCAGCACGGTGAAGTAAGGCTTCCGCTGCTTGAGGCGGGGGCCTGACGCCCCCGCTATCTATCCCCGCAGCAGATCCACGAATCGGCGGCAGGCCACGATCTCCGCGCGCACGTTGGCGCGGCGCTTCGTGGCCTCGGCGTCTTCGCCCCACTGCTCGATCTGGTAGGTCTCGTCCAACTGCGAGACTTCGAAGGCCTCTTCGGCGCTCAGACGGCCTTCCAGCAGCGCCAGCGCGACGATGATCGAGCCGCAGACACCGGTCGCGGTCTGAAGCGCCGACAGATACCAGTCATCCGTCCGCTCCACCACCCGGCGCAGCGCGGCGAGCGCCTCTTCCGGCTGCGGCTTCGGCATCAGGCCAACGCAGACATGCAGCGGCGCGTCATAGGTCAGCGCCGCCCAATCCAGCAGCGGCTGCCAGAGTCGGGCCTGCCGGTCCACCAGCGGCTGGGGATGATCGGCGCGGTAGCACAGCAGGTCGGTGCCGGCATAACCGCTGATCGCCTGGACGATGTCCGGTCGCTTGGCCGGAATCAGGTCGACGGCGGTGCTCGACAACTGCATCAGCGGCATGGAATGGGCGTCGATCTGGTCGCCCTGCGCCTCCCATTCGTCCGCCACGCCCTGGGCCAGCGGCCGGCTGGGAAGGACCAGCGGCGCCTTGGCCGGGCTGCGCACCGGACGGCCGTCCAGCTCGACCTGGAAGCCGCCCCCGGTTTCGCCGACCCCCGCCGCCTTGTAGAAACGCTTCATCGCTTACCCTTCCAAAAGCTCCAGCACCGCGGTGGCGACATCACGCCCGCGGCGGACGATGCGGTCCGCTCCGGCCCGCTCCAGCTCCGGCACCGCATGATAGCCCCAGGACACGCCGACCGACCGCACCCGTGCATTGCGCGCCATCTGAATGTCGTAGGTGGTGTCGCCGATCACAACCGTCGCCGCTTCTTCGGCACCCGTCTCGGCCAGCGCCCGCTGGACCATATGGGGGTTGGGCTTGCCGGGGCCGACATCGGCGGTCTGCAAGGTGACGAAGCGTCCGGTCAGGCCATGCGCCTTCAGGACCGCGTCGAGCCCGCGCCGCGATTTCCCGGTCGCGACTCCCAGCAGCACACCCGCCTCCTCAAGCGCCGCTATCGCGTCGAGGATACCGGGGAACAAAGGCTCGTCCACTTCGCCCCGCCCGCGTGCGGCGGAGAAGGCGCGCTTGTAGCTCTCCGCCACCGCGACGTGGATTTCGGCATCCCGCGCCGGCAGCAGCAGGGCCACCGCCTCCACCAGCGACAGCCCGACCATGCGGCGGACATCCGCCGGGTCGGGTTCGCCCAATCCATGCTCGGCCCAGGCCCGGTTCATGGCGTCGATGATCGCGAACTGGCTGTCGACCAGGGTACCGTCGCAGTCGAACAGGGCCAGCCGAAGCGGTGCCGCCATTATTCGAAATCCTCGAACGGGTCGTCGCGCAGGTTGGGGCTGAAGCCGAAATATTTCCAGGTCGCCTGCATATGGTCGGGGAGCGGAGCAGTGACGTCGATGGTCTTGCCACCGCGCGGATGGGGCAGGACCAGCCGGCGGGCATGCAGGTGCAGCTTCTTCGCCACCTCCGCCCCCGCCAGAAAGGCGCCCTGCCCGGCATATTTGCCGTCGCCCAGGATCGGCGTGCCGACTGCCGCCATATGGACGCGCAGCTGGTGGGTGCGGCCGGTCAGCGGCCACATGGCGACGAAGGCAGCCTGCTTGCCGACATTCTCCTGCACCGAATAGACGGTGAGGGCGCGCTTGCCCTCTTCCTTGTTCTCCGCCACCCGTTCGCCCTGCGGACCGCCTTCCTTGGCCAGCGCCAAGTCGATCTTGCCCTGGTAGGGCGTCGGCACGCCGACGGTGACGGCCCAGTAGATCTTGCGCACGGCACTGCCGCGGAACAGCTCGGTCAGCTTGCTGGCGGCGAAGGTGGTGCGGGCCAGCAGCAGGACTCCGGAGGTGTCCTTGTCGAGCCGGTGGACCAGCTTCGGCCGCTCGCTGCCGTCGAAGCGCAAGGCATCCAGCATGGCGTCGAGATGCTTGGAGGTGCCGGTGCCGCCCTGCACCGCCAGACCGGCCGGCTTGTTGATGGCGATCACGTCGGCGTCACGATAGAGCACCAGCGCCTGCAACTCGGCGATCTGCTTGTCCGACATGCCCTTAGGCTTGCCCGCCCCCTGGGCCGACCCATGGTTCGGCCCCTTGACCGGCGCGGCCCAGGCCGCCAGCGGCGGAATGCGCACGCTCTGCCCGGCCGCCAGCCGCGACGACGTCTCAGACCGCTTGCCGTCGATGCGGACCTGACCGGTGCGCAGCAGCTTCTGCAGGTAGCTGTGGTTCACGTCGGGGAAATGCCGCTTGAACCAGCGGTCGAGCCGCATGTCGGCTTCGTCGGCCGTGACCGTGCGGGTCTCGACCTTGCTGTCGCCCTTGGCTTCGATCGACGTGTTGTCAGCGGAATCGGCAGAGGGCTTGGGAGAGTCAGTCATCAGAGGGACACCGAAACAAGAGAACGCACGGCCCACAGGCCGGCAAAGAAGCCCACCACGCTGAACAGCGTCGAGGCGAGGAAGTATCCCGCCGCCGCGGCGAGCTCGTCACGGGCGACGAGGACGCCGATGTCCAGCGTGAAGGAGGAGAAGGTGGTGAAGCCGCCCAGCACCCCGACCAGCAGCAGGGCGCGGAGTTCCGGCGATGGCGACCAGGTCAGCGCCGCCAGTTCCGAAAGCACCCCCATGACCGTGCAGCCGATCACGTTGACGATGATCGTGCCCACCGGAAAGCGGGTGCCGATCCATTGCGCGATCGCCAGCAGCATCACGTAGCGTGCCACCGAACCGGCGGCACCGCCAACGGCGACGGCAAACAAGGACAGGGGGGATGCCAGCACGGCGCCTCCGGACGAGCGCATGGGTGGGAAAAGGGGGTGAAGCGCCGGATTAGAGCCAGAAACCAATCCACTTGTCACGCGGCGCACAAGAACGGCAGGATTGACGGCATGGAAAAACCGCCTCCCGACGCCGCATTGCTGATCATCGATGTGCAGAAGGCCATCGACGATCCGCGCTGGCACCGCATCGGCCCGCGCAACAACCCGCAGGCCGAAGCCAACATCGCCACGCTGCTCGCCGTCTGGCGGGCGGCCTCCCGGCCGATCGTCCACATCCGCCACGACTCGCGCGACCCCGCCTCCTCCTACAGCGCCGACGGCCCGGGGCATCCCTTCAAGGACGAGGCGATGCCGCTGCCTGGCGAGACGGTGATCGCCAAGCAGGTGAACAGCGCGTTCATCGGCACAGGCCTCGACGACTGGCTGCGCGGGCGCGGCATCGGCACGCTGGTGGTGGCCGGGGTCATCACCAACAACAGCGTCGAGGCGACGGTGCGGATGGCCGGCAACCTGGGTTACGACGTGCGTCTTGTTGCCGACGCCTGCTTCACCTTCGCCCGCCTCGACCGCTCCGGCCGGTTGCGGACGGCCGAGGAGGTCCACGACCTGTCGCTGGCCAATATGGACGGCGAATATGCGACGGTGGTGGAAACGGCGCAGGTTTCGGGATAGCGCCCTCTCCCGGGAAAGGAGAGGGCGGATTTTACGCCAGCTTCGCCTTCAGGAACTCCACCGTCCGCTTCCAGGCCAAATCGGCGGCGTCCTTGTTGTAGCGCTCGGCCGAGGTGTCGTTGTGGAAGGCATGGTTGACGCCGTCGTACATGTAGATCTGGTGCTCGACGCCGGCCTTCTTCAACGCCTCGTCATAGGCGGGGATGCCGGCGTTGAGGCGCTGGTCGAGCCCGGCATAATGCAGCAGCAGCGGCGACTTGACCGTCGTGACCTGCGCCGGATCCGGGGTGGGGCCGTAGAAGGCGACGCCGGCCTTCAGGTCGGGCGCCTTGATCGCCAGCCGGTTCACCATGCCGCCGCCCCAGCAGAAGCCGACCGCCCCGACCTTGGCCGAGGAATAGCGGTAGGCCATCAGATAGCTCATCGCCGCGACCAGGTTGTTGACCGTCTTGTCGGCGTCGAGCTGGCCGATCATGTCACGGGCCTTGTCGGCGTCCTGGGGCGTGCCGCCCAGCGGCGACAGCAGGTCGGGCGCCAGCGCCACGAAGCCCTCGGTGGCGAGACGGCGGGTGACGTCCTCGACATAGGCGTTCAGGCCGCGGTTCTCGTGGATGACGACCACAGCCGGGGCCTTGTCCGCCAGTTTCGGCCGGGCGAGGTAGCCGGACACGTCGCCGGTCGCCCCCTGGAACGACACCTTCTCCGCGGCCAGACGGGTGTCATCCTCGCCGACGATGGCGGCGCGCGCATAGTTCGGCTCGATGGCCGCCAGGATCGCCGGGATGGCCGCCGCACTGCCGGCCAATCCCGCCAGCCGTTCCAGGAAGACCCGGCGCGGCAGCGGCGCATGGGTGTATTCGTCGTAAAGGTCGATGATCCGCTGGTCCATCCCCGATGCCCCTGTTTTGCCTGTTGCCGCAGCTCAGCCGGCGCGGTCGCGCTTGAGAGTGGGGGCGCCGCGCCAGCTTGGCAACCGGGGGGGACGATCCGCTTTCGGCCTATGACGCTTCCGGCACCACCTCGCTCGCCGATGGAGTCGCTTCGCTCAGCGGCACCAGCTCCGACGGCTGGTATTCCACCAGAAGGCCGTCGCGCATCTCCAGCACCCGGTCCATGCGGCGGGCGAGGTCCAGGTTGTGCGTCGCCACCAGCGCGCCGACCTTGGCCTGCCGGACGATGGCCGACAGCATGGCGAAGACATGCTCCGCGGTGTGGGGGTCGAGGTTGCCGGTCGGCTCGTCGGCGATCAGCAGCGACGGGGCGTTGGCCAGGGCGCGGGCGATGGCGACGCGCTGCTGCTCGCCGCCCGACAGGCGGGCCGGGCGGTGGGTGCCGCGCTGCTCCAGCCCGACCATGCGCAGAAGCTCGTCGGCACGCTGCTTGGCGACCGGCTTGGACACGCCGGCGATCATCTGCGGCAGGACGATGTTCTCCCGCGCCGAGAATTCCGGCAGCAGATGGTGGAACTGGTAGACGAAGCCGATGGAGCGGCGCCGCACCTCGGTCCGCTTGCCGTCATCCAGGTCGGACACCTCGGTCCCGGCGATGCGCACCGTGCCGCCGGTCGGCCGCTCCAGCAGGCCGGCGATGTGCAGCAGCGTCGATTTCCCGGCACCCGACGGGCCGACCAACGCCACCAGCTCGCCGGCGCCGACGGTCAGGTCGACGCCGCGCAGCACCTCCAGCGTCTCGCCAGCCTGTTCGAAGCGGCGGACGATGCCCTTCAGCTCCAGCATCGGCTTCAACATGGTGTCCATGGCGACGGAATCACTCATAGCGCAGGGCCTCCACCGGATCGAGCCGGGCGGCGCGCCAGGACGGGTAGATGGTGGCGGCGAAGGACAGGCCGAGCGCCATCAGCGTCACCTGGATCACCTCGCTCCAGTCGATCTTGGCCGGCAGATGGGACAGGAAATAGATCTCGGCATTGAACAGGTTGGTGCCGGTCAGCCCCTGGATGACCTGCCGGATGCTCTCGATGTTCAGCGCGAAGGACACGCCGAGCGCCAGACCCAGCAGCGTCCCCGTCACGCCGACGCTGGCGCCGGACAGGAAGAAGATGCGCATGATCATGCCCCGCGTCGCTCCCATGGTGCGCAGGATCGCGATGTCGCGCCCCTTGTCCTTCACCAGCATGATCAGGCTGGAGATGATGTTGAAGGCGGCGACCATGATGATCAGCGACAGGATCAGGAACATCACGTTGCGCTCGACCTGGAGCGCGGTGAAGAAGCTGGCATTCGACTGCTGCCAGTCGACCACCCTGCCCTCTCCGGCCACCGCCGACTGGACGGCGGCGCGGGCGGAGCCGATCTGCATGGGATCGCTGACGAAGACCTCGAGCGAGGTCACGGCATCGCCGGTGCGGAAGAAGGCCTGCGCCTCTTCCAGCGGCAGGAAGATGAAGCTGTTGTCGTATTCGAACATGCCAACGTCGAAGATCGCGCCGATGGGATAGCTGCGCATCCGCGGCACGGTGCCGAAGGCGGTGACGTTGCCCTGCGGCGCGATCATCGTGATCTGGTCGCCGACCGACAGGCCGAGGCGCTGGGCCATGCGCACGCCGATGGCGACGCGGTCCTCCCCGAACTCGTCGACCGAGCCGCGGACGATGTTGTTGGCCAGCGTCGGCCGCACCTTGAAGTCCTCCGCCCGCACGCCGCGGATGACGGCGCCCGACGCGACGCCGCGCACCGAAACCAGCGCCTGCCCTTCCACCGTCGGGGTGACGTTGACGACGCCCGGCGTGTTGCGCAGCTTGCCGGCCAGGATGTCGAAATCGGGCAGCGGCCCGCCGCGCGAGTTGTAGACGTTCAGATGTCCGTTGAGGCCGAGCACCCGGCCCAGCAGCTCCGCCCGGAAGCCGTTCATCACCGCCATCACGATGATGAGCGTCGCCACGCCGAGCGCGATGCCCAGCAGCGAGAACCCCGCGATGACCGAGATGAACCCTTCCTGGCGGCGCGCCCGGAGGTAACGCATCGCGACCATGCGTTCGAAGGCATTGAAGATCATGAGGCGGGGGTCCTGTGCCAGGGCCTGTAGATAGGCGGAAGCGATGCCCTACATAAGAACGTGAGCGTGGCGGGAAAAGGGCAAAGCCCGGACCGCCGACTTTGGCGGTCCGGGCTTCCTCTTCGAGTTAAGCCGATCAGCCCAGCAGCTTCGCCAGCGCCGCCTCGACCGTCAGCTCTTCCTTCTCGCCGGTCGCACGGCGCTTCAGCTCGACGACGCCGTTTTTCAGGCCGCGCGGGCCGACGACCAGCTGCCAGGGAACGCCGATCAGGTCCATGTCGGCGAACTTGGCGCCGGGACGCTCGTCGCGGTCGTCATAGGCGACCTCCAGCCCGGCCGCTTCGAGCTTGGCATACAGCTCGGCGCAGACCCGGTCGGTCTCGGCGTCGCCGGATTTCAGGTTGATCAGGCCGACGTTGAAGGGAGCGACGGCGTCCGGCCAGATGATGCCGTTGTCGTCGTGGCTCGCCTCGATGATCGCACCCATCAGGCGTGATACGCCGATACCGTAGCTGCCCATTTCCACCGGGATCGACTCGCCGTTCGGTCCGGCGATCACGGCATTCATCGGCTTGGAGTATTTGGTGCCGAAGTTGAAGATATGGCCGACCTCGATACCGCGGGCCGACACCAGATCCGAGTCAGGAACCGGGCTGTTGGCCGGGTCGTGCTTCTCGTCGGTCGCCGCGTAGATGGCGGTGACGCGATCGAAGAAGGGCTGCAGGTCGTCCTCCATGCCGGGGGCGTCCTTCAGCACGTCCAGATCCATCCACTCCTTGTGGCAGAAGACGCCGCTCTCGCCGGTCTCGGCCAGGATGATGAACTCGTGGCTCAGGTCGCCGCCGATCGGGCCGGTGTCGGCCCGCATCGGGATCGCCTTCAGGCCCATGCGGGCGAAGGTGCGCAGGTAAGCCAGGAACATCTTCTGGTAGGAGCGGCGGGCGCCGGCCGGGTCGATGTCGAAGGAATAGGCGTCCTTCATCAGGAACTCGCGGCCGCGCATCACGCCGAAGCGCGGGCGGATCTCGTCGCGGAACTTCCACTGGATGTGGTAGAGGTTCAGCGGCAACTGGCGGTAGCTCTTGACGAAGGAGCGGAAGATGTCGGTGATCATCTCCTCGTTCGTCGGGCCGAACAGCATCTCGCGGTCGTGGCGGTCGGTAATGCGCAGCATCTCCTTGCCGTAATCGTCGTAACGACCGCTTTCGCGCCACAGATCGGCCGACTGGATGGTCGGCATCAGCAGTTCCTGCGCGCCGGCGGCGTCCTGCTCCTCGCGGACGATCTGCTCGATCTTGCGCAGAACCCGATAGCCCAGCGGCAGCCAGGCATAGATGCCGGCGCTGGTCTGGCGGATCATCCCGGCCCGCAGCATCAGGCGGTGCGAGACGATCTGCGCCTCGGTCGGGGTCTCCTTGAGGGTCGGCATGAAGAAGCTGGACAGCCGCATGGCTCTGTTCTCGTGTGCGAGGTGTTCGACAAGGCCGCGCGCATGCCGCCTTGCGAACAAGAGCGGACAAGGGGCGGCGGGTGAGCGACTTTAGGAAGGTCGCCCGTACTTGTCCACTGTAAGCCCCCCGCGTCGCCGCCCGGTCGCTTGCCCTAACGGGCGCGGCAATAGGCGTAGAGCCGCTCCTCCGCCCCCGGGTCGACCGGCTGGCCGTTGAGATAGAGACGGTCGCCGACCACGCTGAGCCAGACCGCGGTGATGTCGTCCGGCAGATAGGGCACCGACGGCAGGGCGACTCCCATCCGGCGGGCGAGATCGACCGACAGCGGCAGATCGATGGGAATCGGCGGCTGCGCCCCGGCGGACCCCGGCAGGTCGGCCGGCGCCACCGGACGCCCCTTCACGTCCACGCCCGCCCGGTATTCGACATCGGCGGCCGGCACATGGCGGGTCAACCGCTGACACAGCGACAGATCCACAACCGGCCGGTCGCGTGCGGCATCGGGCGTCAGCGGGATCGGACCAGGAAGCGCCGGCTGGGACTGCGCAAGCGTCGGTGCCGACGCCATGGGAAGTGCCAACGCCGTCAGGACGGCGCACAGGGCTCCACGCACGCTCACAGCGTGTGCCGTTCGGCCAGCAGGGCCGGGTTGCGCATGGACTTCCAGTAAACCGACAGGTAGGGCATTCCTTTTTCCGCCTCCTCCTGTGTCCGCGCCGACTGGCGGATGTATTTGGCGATGAAGGGCTTGTTCACATGCTCGAGGTCGACCGCGGCCTTCAGCACCAGGAACTCGCCGATCTTGTCCGGCAGATTGTAATGCCATTTCTGCAAGCAGTCCGAAGTCACCCCAGGCTTCGCCTGTTCCGGTTCCGGCAGGTAGAATTCCTGGTGATGGTACTGCGAGATTTCCTTCCAGGCCTGCGCCACCCGGCCGGGCTTCAGGCGCGGCAGCGCCTTCAAGATGCGGACGTCGTCATGAAACAGCGGCAGGAACCCGCGCTTTTCCGCCAGTTCGGTCAGCATGATGTGCAGGCCGGCCATCACGCCGCCCTCGCCGCCCTCGTTGCCGCCCCTGCCGACCTTCTCCTCGCGCTTGCGACCGAACAGGGCGCTGAAGAATCCCTTCTTCTGCCTGGACTGGGTTCCGCTGCCGCCGTCCTGCCCGACCTTCCGCTCGTCCCACAGCGAGTCCCAGGCATATTCCCAGGCGGTGAAGACGGCGTTTGAGCGATCGTCGAGGACGGTCAGCAGATATTCGCGCCCCTCCCGCGCCCAATCGACGTCGCCGATGATGGCGCGTACCGGACGGCGGCTGAGCACCACCGGCAGGATGCCGACGCGCACCAACTCCTGGTAGAACTCCACGAAGGATGGGGTCTGGATGAAGGGCAGGATCGAGCATGGCTGCTGCTCCGGCGCCAGAAGCTCCATGCTCTTCTTGGTCCGCTCCAGCAGTTCAATCGACAGAACCGCGGCGAACTGATCGAACCGTTCGTTTTCATTCGCGGCCATCGGCGCCTCGACTGTCGTCCTTTCCTGCCACCCGCCGAAGCGGGCAAAGGCCCGCTGGGAAATGGAGCAAAACGGAAAGCCCCCGGACGGCATGGCCCTCCGGCGGCGAATGCACAGCCCGGACTTCGGGGAAACTCCGATGCCAGCTAAGCCAAGCAACGCTACCAAGTAAACCGTTAACGTTTTCTGGAGCCGCCGCGGAAATTTTCTGTCCGCGGCAAGCGCCCTCCGTCGGTCGACCGTGGTCCGGCGGATAAAGAAAGGCCGCGCGGCAAAAGCGGCGCGGCCTATCGAGTTTAGGGAGGAATCGCCACCAGGCGTCGGAAAGGGAGGAATATCCTCCCTCGTCACTCCAAAAGACTGGACCCGGACAGCGCCGATGGCAAGCCTAAAACAGAGGCAGAGATCACTCCTGCACAAAGTTTTTGCGTTTTTGCCCAGGCTTTCGGCGATTGCCGTCGTTCTGACCGGGACTTTGCCTATTCGATGGGCTGGTGCCCGCGATAGCCGGCCTCCGCCGCCGTCTTCCAGGGCGGCGTTCGGGCCAGAACGACGGCCTGCACCGGGCAATTGGCCTGATGGGCTCCGGGCAGGTAACCCAGGCTCATCAGGAACTCTCCGACGATCTCGCCTCCGGTGAAGCGGAAGGTCCGGCCGAACAGCTTCACCCACTCGGCTTTGGTCAGCGGGTGATGGGCGCGCAGCCAGCCGTCGAAGGAGCCATGGGTTTCACGCAACGCGATGATGCGCCGGGCATTCTCGATCACCGCGTCGACCTTCAGGCGGTTGCGGATGATGCCGGCATCGGCCAGCAGCCGCGCCCGCTCCGTCTCGCCGTAGGCGGCGACGCGGTCGATATCGAAGCCGTCGAATGCGGCACGAAACGCGTCCCGCTTCTTCAGGATCGTCAGCCACGACAAGCCGGCCTGGTTGATCTCCAGCACCAGACGCTCGAACAGCACGCGGTCGTCGTTGCTGGGAAAGCCGTATTCGTTGTCGTGATAAGGACCATGATGGGGATGGCCGGGCGCGGCCCCGCAATAGGTCAGGCTCATCCCGATCCTCTCCTCGCGCGTCGTCAGAACATATCCCGCGCCATGTCGCGGAAGGAAATGATCCCCGACCGTTCAATGCCGAAGATCACCAGCCAAACCAGAAGCGCCACCAGCGACGTGATCATGAATTTGCGCAGGATGCGCGGTTCCACCGGCGCCGAGGAAGCCATGCCGGGCTCCGGGTTCTCCGGAGTCCTGACACCCCAGGGCAGCACCGCGAACAGCACCACCCACCACACGACGACGTAGACGAAGGCCGCCGTCACCCAATTGTCCATCGACCCCTCCGCGCGCCCCGTCTCGGCAAATCCACCAGCCTCGGCCGGATCAGGCCTGTTCCAGTTCCACCAGCGTCCCGCAGAAATCCTTCGGGTGGAGGAACAGGACCGGCTTGTCGTGGGCGCCGATCTTCGGTTCGCCGTCGCCCAGCACACGGGCACCCTGCGCCTTCATCCGGTCGCGGGCGGCCAGGATGTCCTCCACCTCGTAGCAGATGTGGTGAATGCCGCCGGACGGATTCTTTTCGAGGAAGCCGGCGATCGGCGACTTCTCCCCGAAGGGGTGCAGCAGCTCGATCTTGGTGTTGGGCAGGGTGACGAAGACGACGGTGACGCCATGCGGCGGCAAATCCACCGGCTGCGACACCGCGGCGCCGAGCGTGTCGCGGTAGAGCGCCGTCGCCGCCGGAAGGTCCGGAACGACGATGGCGACGTGGTTGAGCTTCCCGATCATGCGCTTCCTCTCGCTGGCTTTCTATTCGGCCCGTTGGCGGGCTCTGATGGGCACTTGATACACCGGTCCGCCTCAGACGCGGACCAGATGAACCTCCGTCACCGGCTTCTTGCCGTGGGACGCGTTGAAGCAGCGGCGTACGGCGATCCGTGCCGCTTCCTTCACCTGGGCGTCGTCGACCCGCGCCGATCGGGGCAGCATCGCCACCGACTCGCGCACGGCATCCATCACGTCCAGCAGCAGATCGCGGTCGGTCGCCTCGTCGATCAGCCCCAGCACCGCCACCTGCGGCGCGGTCATCAGCTCGCCCGTCGCGGTCATCACCAGCGTCACCACGGCGGCGCCGTTGTTCACCATGCGGTTGCGCGCCCGCATCATGCCGGTGTCGAGCGGCACCAGGCGCTTGCCGTCCACCGCCATGCGGCCGGACCGCACATGGGCCACCACACGGGCACCCTCCGGTCCGTCGAGCCGGATCACCTCGCCATTGGCCGGAACGATGCCGTGGGGGACCTGGCAGTCCGCCGCCAGGGCGGCATGGGCCTGCTGGTGGCGCTGCTCGCCATGGACCGGGACGGCGATGCGCGGACGCACCCACTGGTACATGCGGACCAGCTCGTCGCGCGCCGGATGGCCGGAGACATGGACCGGCGCCTCGTCCGCCGTCACCAGCTCGACCCCCTGGGCGACAAGCTGGTTCTGCATGCGGCCGATGTCGCGCTCGTTGCCGGGAATTTCGCGGGAGGAGAAGATCACCACGTCGCCGCGCGACAGCGTCACCTGCGGATGGTCGTTGGCGGCGATACGGGCAAGGGCCGAGCGCGGCTCCCCCTGGCTGCCGGTGCAGATCAGCACAAGCTTTTCCCGCGGCAGATAGCTGGCGTCATGCTCAGACAGGAATTTCGGCACATCGGCGAGGTAGCCGCTGGCCCGCGCCGCCTCGTTGATTCGCCACAGCGAGCGGCCGACCAGCGCCACATGGCGGTCGTGAGCGGCGGCGGCGGCGGCGATGCTCTCCAGCCGCGCCACGTTGGTGGCGAAGCAACTGACGGCGATGCGGCGGTCGCGATAGCGGTCGAACAGCTCCATCAGGGCGGCGCGGACGGTCGCTTCCGATCCGGCGACTCCGGGAACCAGCGCATTGGTGCTGTCGCCGACCAACGCCAGCACGCCCTCGTCGCCGATGGCGCGCAGCCGGTCCTCGTCCGCCGTCTCACCGACCAGCGGATCGGGATCGAGCTTCCAGTCGCCGGTGTGCAGCACGGTGCCGGCGGAGGTCCGGATGGCGAGGGCGTTCGGCTCCGGGATCGAATGCGTCATGGTGACGTATTCGACCGAGAAAGGACCGACCTCGACCGTGCCGCCCAGCGGGATCTCGTGGATCGGCACGGTGGCGCTCAACCCCTTCTCGTGCAGCTTGGCGCGCAGGAAGGCCGCGGTGAACGGCGTGCAATAGACGGGGCAGCGCAGCTCCGGCCACAGATATTGGATGGCGCCCAGATGATCCTCATGCGCGTGGGTCACCACCAGCCCGACCAGATCGTCCCGGCGCCGGGCGATGAAGCTCGGATCGGGCATGATGACGTCCAGCCCGGGCATGGTGTCGTCGGCGAAGGAAATGCCGAGATCCACCATCAGCCATTTGCCCCGATGGCCGTAGAGGTTGAGGTTCATCCCGATCTCGCCGGACCCGCCGAGTGGGAGGAAATACAGTGCACCATCCTCCGGAACGAAGGTGTCCGCCGGGGCTTCGGGCATTCCGGCGGCTGTCTTGGAGGATTGTGTCATTGGACCGTGTTGCGCTTGTGGATCAGGAGGAGGCCGCGGAGCGTCAGCTCGTTGTCGGTGTGTTCGATCACATGGGTAGCCTTGGCGAAAAGAACAGCCAATCCGCCGGTGGCGACCACCCGCATCGGTTCGCCGTACTCCGCACGGATGCGGGCCACCAACCCTTCGATCAGGCCGACATACCCCCAGAAGATGCCCGACTGCATGCAGGCGATGGTGTTCTTGCCGATCACCTCCGCCGGCGGCTGGATCTCAACCCGCGGCAGCTTGGAGGCGGCCATCTGCAGCGCCTCCAGCGACAGGTTCAGCCCCGGCGCGATGACGCCGCCACAATAATTGCCGTCGGCATCCACGACGTCGAAGGTGGTCGCCGTGCCGAAATCGATGACGATGAGCGGCGTCTTGTAGGTGGCGGCGGCGGCGACCGTGTTCACCAGACGGTCGGCACCGACCTCCTCCGGCCGGTCGACCAGCGCCTTGGCGCCGAGATCGACGCCCGGCTGGCCGACGATCACCGGCTCGCAGCCGAAATGGTCCTTGCACAGCCGCTTCAGGTTGAAGGTGGCGCCGGGCACGACGCTGGCGATGATGGCGCCGTGAATGTCGACCGGCCTCAACCCCTTGAGCGCCATCAGGTGGGTCAGCCACACCATGTATTCGTCGGAGGTGCGTTTGGGGTCGGTCGCCGTTCGCCAGATGCCGCGCTGGCGGTCGCCGTCATAGATGGCGAACACCACATTCGTGTTTCCGGCGTCGATGGCGAGCAGCATGGCGGCGTCCTGAAGGCGGTGGGCGTTTGAACTCAGCTGGCCGAAGGCGGTGCGAAGAACACGTCGCCGGCGGCGATCCGCTGCCGCGGCCCGCCGTCCGTTGGATCAAGCAACAGAACGCCGTCGCTGTCCAGATCGGCGAAGGTGCCGGGGATCGTCCGATCGGCCAGCCTGACCAGGATCGGCCCGCCAAGCCCTTTGGCCCGCGACAGCCAGGCCTCGCGCACCGGAGCGAAACCATGGGCCCGCCAGCGGCCATACCAGCGCGCCAAATGGTCCGCATAGACCTCCAGCAGCGCCCCCGGCCCCATCGACGGAGCGCCTTCGGCGATCAGCGAAGTGGCGCCGTAATCGGCGGTGACGGGAAAATGCCGCAGGTTGATGCCGACCCCCAGCACCACCCAGGCCACCCTGCCGTCGGCCGCCGGCTCCGACTCGAGGAGGATGCCCGACAGCTTGCGGTCATGCACCAGCACGTCGTTGGGCCATTTGCAGCGGACCCCGCTCGGATCGGGCAGCACCGACTCGGCGGTCTCGGCGATCGCCAGCGCCGCGACGAAGGAGACCTGAGCCGCCTGCGCCGGCGGCAGGCCGGGCCGCAGGATGGTCGTGCTGTAAAGATTGCCCTCCGGCGAGGTCCAGGCCCGGCCGCGACGGCCACGGCCGCTGTCCTGACGGCGCGCCCAGACGACCGTGCCTTCGGGCGCCCCAGAACGCGACAAGGCCTTCGCTTCGTCGTTCGTACTGCCGACGGAGTCGAAGGCCCTGACCTGGAAGCCCGGAGGCAGGCGCAGACGCGCCGCCTCCGCTTCGAGCGATGTCGTCATCGGTCGGATGTCACCCGGCGAACAGAGCCGCCGCGGCCGCCGCGGCACCGTTCAGGATCGGCGCCGGGGCGACGAAGAACAGCAGGGTGAACAGGCTGGTGATGACCAGGACGCCGGTCATGCCGTCGTCGTCCACCTTGTCGACCACCACCGCGGGCTCATCGAAATACATGATCTTGATGATGCGCAGGTAGTAGAAGGCGCCGACGACGCTGGTCAGCACACCGACCACGGCCAGCGTGTATTCCTGGGCGGCGACGGCGGCCAGGAAGACGTAGAGCTTGCCGAAGAAGCCGGCCATCGGCGGGATGCCGGCCATGGAGAACATGAAGATCGCCATGGTCGCGGCCAGCATCGGGTTGGTCTTGGACAGGCCGGAGAAGTCCTTGATCTCCTCCAGCATCCGGCCCTTGGCCTTCATGCTGAGGATGACGGCGAAGGCGCCGATGTTCATGGCGATGTAGAGCGCCATGTAGATCAGCACGCCGCGCACGCCGTCCTGGGTTCCGGTGGTCAGGCCGACCAGCGCGTAGCCGACATGGCCGATCGAGCTGTAGGCCATCAGCCGCTTGATGTTGGTCTGCATGATGGCGACGAAGGAACCGATCACCATCGACAGGATGGCGGTCGCCACCAGCACCTGATGCCACTGGGCGGCGAGATGGCCGAACGGCTCAATCACCACGCGGGTCAGCAGGGCGATGGCCGCCACCTTGGGCGCCGCCGCGAAGAAGGCGGTCACCGGGGTCGGCGCGCCTTCGTACACATCCGGGGTCCACATGTGGAACGGAGCGGCCGAGACCTTGAAGGCCAGACCGGCCATCACGAACACCAGACCGATCACCAGGCCCGGCGAGACATGGGCGCCGCCGGCGAACAGGGCCGCCACCTTGTCGAAGGAGGTCGTGCCGGCGAAGCCGTAGACCAGCGAGGCGCCGTACAGCAGCATGCCCGAGGAGAGCGAGCCGAGAACGAAATACTTCAGGCCGGCTTCCGAGGACTTGGCGCTGTCGCGGCGGAAGGCCGCGATGACGTAGAGCGCGAGGCTCTGGGTCTCCAGCCCGACATACAGCGAGATGAAATCATTCGCCGAGATCATCATCAGCATGCCGAGCGTGGCGAAGATCATCAGCACCGGGTACTCGAAGCGCGCGATCTGCTCGCGCTCGTTGAAGCCGAGCCCGAGGATCACCGCGAAGGCCGCGGAGACCAGCACCAGCACCTTCATGAAGACGCCGAAGGCATCCATCACGAACATGCCGTTGAAGGTCACCACGCGGCCGCTGCCGTAGCCCATCGCCAGGACGGCGGCAAGCAGCATGCAGACGATCGAGAGATACGAGACGGGACGGGTGAAGCCGTCGCCGCGGAACACGCCCAGCATCAGCAGGGCGACGCCCGACAATGCCAGGAAAATCTCCGGCAGGGCCGGCCAGATGTCGGGAAACACTGCGGTCATGTCGAAGAACCCCTTACCGAGCGGCGACCGAGACATCGGACGCGGCGTGCGACGCGGCCAGCTTGGTCTGGTAGGTCTGGATCAGCTGCTCGACCGACGCCGAGGTGACGTTCAGGAAGCTGCTGGGATAGACGCCCATCCACAGGACGACGACGATCAGCGGCACGAACACCGCGATCTCGCGCGGAGTCATGTCGAACATCGCCTTGACGTCCGGCTTGGTCAGCTTGCCGTAGACGACGCGGCGGTACAGCCACAGCGCGTAGGCGGCACCCAGAACCATGCCGGTGGCAGCGAGGGCGGCAACCCAGGTGTTGTCGCGGAAGACGCCCATCAGCACCAGGAACTCGCCGACGAAGCCGGCGGTGCCGGGCAGGCCGACCGAGGCCATGGTCATGAACAGGAAGACCACCGCGTATTTCGGCATGTTCTTCACGAGGCCGCCGTAGCGGGCGATCTCGCGGGTGTGCAGCCGGTCATAGACGACGCCGACGCACAGGAACAGCGCACCCGACACGACGCCGTGCGACAGCATCTGGAACACCGAACCCTCGATGCCCTGCTGGTTCAGCGCGAACATGCCGATGGTGACGAAGCCCATATGGGCGACCGACGAATAGGCGATCAGCTTCTTCATGTCCTCCTGGGCGAGAGCGACCAGCGAGGTGTAGATCACGGCGACGACCGACAGGGTGTAGATCAGCGGCGCGAAATACTCGGTCGCTTCCGGCAGGATCGGAATGTTGAAGCGCAGGAAGCCGTACCCGCCCATCTTCAGCAGCACGCCGGCCAGGATCACCGACCCGGCGGTCGGCGCCTCGACGTGGGCGTCCGGCAGCCAGGTGTGGACCGGCCACATCGGCACCTTCACCGCGAAGGAGGCGAAGAAGGCCAGCCACAGCCAGAGCTGCATGTTGCGCGGGAACTGGGTGGCGGTGATGGTCGGGATGTCGGTGGTGCCGGCCACATAGTACATGGCCAGGATGGCCAGCAGCATCAGGACCGAGCCGAGCAGCGTGTAGAGGAAGAACTTGAAGGCGGCATAGACGCGGCGCGGGCCGCCCCAGATGCCGATGATCAGGAACATCGGGATCAGGACGCCTTCGAAGAACATGTAGAACAGTACGAAGTCCAGCGCGCAGAACATCCCGATCATCAGGGTTTCGAGCGCGAGGAAGGCGATCATGTACTCCTTCAGGCGGACCTGCACCGACTCCCAGCTCGCCAGGATGCACAGCGGCATCAGGAAGCCGGAGAGGACGACGAACAGCACCGAGATGCCGTCGACGCCCATGTGATAGTTGATGCCGAACTCGGGGATCCAGCCCGCCTTCTCGACCATCTGGTAGCCGGGATTGCGCGGATCGAAATTGACCCAGATCAGCAGGGTCAGGACGAAGGTGACGAGGGTCGTCCACAGCGCGATGAACCGCACGTTCCGCAGCACGTCCGGGGTGTTGCCCCGGCAGAACAGCAGGATCAGCGCGACGCCCACGAGCGGCAGGAAGGTCGCGAACGACAGGATCGGCCAGCTAGCCATTGTTGTTGTTCTCCTTCGAAACCGCTCAGCCGAAGACCGACAGCCAGGCGACGAGCAGGACGACCCCGATCACCATGGCAAAGGCGTAATGGTAGACGTAGCCCGACTGCAGCCGACTGGCACGCGCCGCGACGTCGCGGGTGGCGGCGGCGATGCCGTCCGGTCCCACGCCGTCGATCACGGCCCCGTCGCCCGACTTCCACAGGCCGTAGCCGAGCGCCTTGGCCGGACGGGTGAACAGCGCGTCGTACAGCTCGTCGAAGTACCACTTGTTGTAGAGGAACTTGTGGATGCCGCCGAAGGTGCCGGCGATCTTGCCCGGCAGGTTGGGCATCTGGATGTAGCCGATGTAGGCCATGGCGATGCCGAGCAGCCCGACGACCAGCGGCGCGATGGCCACCCAGCCCGGGGTGTGGTGGTGAGCGGCCTCGATCGGATCATGGCCGTGCAGCACCAGCAGCGCCTTGCCCCAGAATTCGGCCCGGGCCTCGCCGATGAACCACTGGTGGAAACCGACGCCGGCAAACAGGGCACCCAGCGCCAGGACGGCCAGCGGCACCAGCATGACGACCGGCGATTCATGGGCGTGGTCGTAGACGTCCTTGTCCATCCGCGGCGTGCCGTGGAAGGTCATGAACAGCAGGCGCCAGGAGTAGAAGGCGGTCAGCAGCGCCGCGGCGATGCCGAGTGCGAAGGCGAAGCGCCCCACCCCGCTGCCCGAGGCGAAGGCCGCCTCCAGGATCATGTCCTTGGAATAATAGCCGGCGAAGAAGGGAAGACCGGCGAGCGCCAGGTTGCCGATCCACATCACCGCGTAGGTGAAGGGAATCTTGCGCCAGACGCCGCCCATCTTCCGCATGTCCTGCTCGTGGTGCAGGGCATGGATGACCGAGCCGGCACCGAGGAACAGCAGGGCCTTGAAGAAGGCGTGGGTGAACAGGTGGAACATGGCGGCGCCGTAGGCGGAAACGCCGGCGGCGAAGAACATGTAGCCGAGCTGCGACATCGTCGAGTAGGCGATCACGCGCTTGATGTCGAACTGGGTGAAGCCGATGGTCGCCGCGACGAAGGCGGTCAGGCCGCCGACGACCGTCACCACCTCGAGCGCCGTCGGGGCGTATTCGAAGACCGGCGACAGGCGGCAGACCATGAAGACGCCGGCGGTGACCATGGTGGCGGCGTGGATGAGGGCCGACACCGGGGTCGGGCCTTCCATCGCGTCCGGCAGCCAGGTGTGCAGGCCGAGCTGCGCCGACTTGCCCATGGCGCCCATGAACAGCAGCAGGCAGGCGATGGTCAGGCCGTTGAAGTCCCAGCTGAGGAAATGCAGCGTCTGGCCGGTCAGCGTCGGCGCCTTGGCGAAGATCGCGTCGAACTGGACCGAGCCGGTCAGCACGAAGATCGCGAAGATGCCGAGCGCGAAGCCGAAATCGCCGACCCGGTTGACCAGGAAGGCCTTCATGGCGGCGGCGTTGGCCGACGGCTTCTCGTACCAGAAGTTGATCAGCAGGTAGGAGGCCAGACCGACGCCCTCCCAGCCGAAGAAGAGCTGGACCAGGTTGTCGGCCGTCACCAGCATCAGCATGGCGAAGGTGAACAGCGACAGGTAGCCCATGAAGCGCGGCTTCTGCGGATCCTCGGCCATGTAGCCGATGGAGTAGAGATGCACGCAGGCCGAGACGGTGTTCACGACGATCAGCATCACCGCGGTGAGCTGGTCGACGCGCAGCGCCCATTTCACGTCGAGCGTGCCGCTCTGGATCCAGGTCATCAGCTCGATCGTGCGCGGGTGACCGCCGACGGCGACGTCGAAGAACAGGATCCAGGAAAGCACCGCCGACACCAGCAGGGCGCCGGTCGTGACGAACTGCGCCGTGCGGTCGCCCGCGGTCGGCGGCCCGGCGACGACATGGTGGTCGTCATGGGCATCGTCATGCGCGTGGTCCAGCTCGTCATGCGAGATGTGGTGGCCATGATCGTCATGGGCATGGGCGATCCGGGCGTGCCCGTGATCGTCCCCATGACCGTCATGACCATGACCGTGGCTTCCGTGACCCGCAGCCGCCGGCTCGGCCTTCGGCCCGCCGAACAGCGCGATCGATCCGGCGACGAGGAACGCCAGGAGCGGAAGGAATACGACTAGCACTTCCATGGCGCCGCCTCAGCCCTTCATCATGTTGATGTCTTCGACTCGGATCGAGCCGCGGTTGCGGAAGTAGACCACCAGGATGGCGAGGCCGATGGCCGCCTCGGCGGCGGCGACGGTCAGGATGATCATGGCGAAGATCTGGCCGACCAGATCGTGCAGGTGCGTCGAGAAGGCGACGAGGTTCAGGTTCACCGCCAGCAGCATCATCTCGATCGACATCAGGATGATGATGACGTTCTTCCGGTTCAGGAAGATGCCCAGCACGCCCAGCGTGAAGACGATGGCCGAGACCGTCAGGTAATGTCCGAGACCGATCTCCATGATCAGACGCCCTCCCCGGTCGGGACCTTGCGGATGACGACCACGTCTTCCCGGCGACGGGAAATCTGGGCGCCGATGTTCTGTTTGCGTACGCCCGGACGATGCCGCAGCGTCAGCACGATGGCACCGATCATGGCGATCAGCAGGACGACGCCCGACGCCTGGAACAGGTAGACGTACTGGGTGTACATCAGCCGGCCCAGCGCCTGGGTGTTCGATACCTGATCGATCGCCGGGGTCGGCGCGCCGGCGATGGCCGCCACGTTGGGAGCCACGATCCAGCCGCCCAGCACGGCCGCCAGTTCCGCCAGCAGGATCAGTCCGACGAGCGCGCCCAGCGGCAGCACTTCCATCGCACCCTGCCGCAGCTCGCGGAAGTTGATGTCGAGCATCATCACCACGAACAGGAACAGCACGGCCACGGCGCCGACATAGACGATGATGAGGATCATCGCGATGAACTCCGCCCCCATCAGGAGGCAGAGACCGGCCGCCTGGAAGAAGGCGAGGATCAGGAAAAGGACGGAGTGAACGGGATTCCGCGCCGAGATGACCATCACACCGGAGGCCACCAGCAGCGCGGCGAACACGTAGAAGGCGATGCCTTGGAGTATCATCGTTTTTCTCGCTTCCGCTTACCGGTAAGGAGCCTCGGCCGCGAGGTTCTGGGCGATTTCCGCCTCCCAGCGGTCGCCGTTCGCCAGCAGCTTCTGCTTGTTGTAGAAGAGCTCTTCCCGGGATTCGGTGGAGAACTCGAAGTTCGGCCCCATGACCACGGCATCGACCGGGCAGGCCTCCTGGCACAGGCCGCAGTAGATGCACTTGGTCATGTCGATGTCGTAGCGCGTCGTGCGGCGGCTGCCGTCGTCCCGCGGTTCGGCCTCGATGGTGATGGCGAGCGCCGGGCACACCGCTTCGCAGAGCTTGCACGCGATGCAGCGCTCCTCGCCGTTCGCATAACGGCGGAGCACATGCTCGCCGCGGAAGCGCGAGCTGATGGGGCCCTTCTCATAGGGATAGTTCAGGGTGACCTTGGGCTTGAACATGTAGCGCAAGGTCAGCGCCATGCCGCCCAGCAGCTCGGTCAGGAACAGGCTGCGCGCCGCGCGGTCGAGGAACGCCATGGCCTCTTCGTCTCCTTCCTCGCCGGCGGCCGTCCGTTTCATCGGGTGGCTCGCCGGCACTCAAATCGACACGTCAATGGTGGGTTCGGTGCAAGCTGGCTCTGCGGGGATGCCGCTTACTTCGGCAGCCAGCCGAAGGTCACCAGGACACCGGCGGTCAGCACGACCCAGAACAGCGACAGGGGCAGGAAGACCTTCCAGCCCAGCCGCATCAGCTGGTCGTAGCGGTAGCGCGGCACGGTGGCGCGAACCCAGACGTAGGTGAACAGGCAGAACGCGATCTTCAGGGCGAACCACACGATGCCCGGCACCCAGGTGAAGGGCGCGAAGGGCAGCGGAGGCAGCCAGCCGCCAAGGAACAGGATGCTCGTCATCGCGCTCATCAGGATCATGTTGGCGTATTCGCCAAGGAAGAAGAGCGCGAAGGGGGCCGAGCTGTATTCGACCATGAAGCCGGCGACCAGCTCCGACTCGCCTTCCGGCAGGTCGAAGGGAGCGCGGTTGGTTTCCGCGAGAGCCGAGATGAAGAACATGACGAACATCGGCAGCAGCGGGATGCAGAACCAGACCTTCTCCTGGGCCCGCACGATGTCGGTCAGGTTCAGCGAACCGACGCACAGCAGCACGGTGATGATGATGAGGCCCATCGAGACCTCGTAGGACACCATCTGCGCCGCGGAGCGGAGCGCGCCGAGGAAGGCGTAGCGCGAGTTCGACGCCCAGCCGGCCATCACGATGCCGTACACGCCCAGCGACGAGATCGCGAAGAGGTACAGCACGCCGACGTTGATGTTGGACAGCACCACCCCGTAGTCGAACGGGATGACCGCCCAGGCGATCAGCGCCAGGAAGAAGGTCAGCATCGGCGCGACGTAGAACACGATGCGGTTGGCGCCTTCCGGCAGGATCTGTTCCTTGGCGAACAGCTTCAGGCCGTCGGCGAAGGGCTGCATCAGGCCGAAGGGGCCGACGATGCTGGGGCCCTGGCGCATCTGCATCGCGCCCATGATCTTGCGCTCGGCATAGGTCATGAAGGCGACGGCGACCAGCAGCGGCACGGTGATCGCCAGGATCTGCAGGACCATAATGATCAGCGGCAGGAGGAAGCCGCTCCAGAACTCAGCCATGGGTGCCAGTCCTCTCCTGAGCAGGGCCCACCAGCGCTTCCGTGCAGTTGGCCATCGTCACCGACGCCCGGCTGATCGGGTCGGTCATGTAGAAGTTGGTGATCGGCGTCACGAAGGGCGCGGTATCGACCGGCCCCTGCGCGCCGAACGGCGCCCAAGCGGCCGGGGTCGTCTCGCCGACCGCTCCGAAGATCGGGTTGGCGGCCATCAGCCGCTGGCGCAGCTGGCCGTGGGTGTCGAAGGGCAGCGTGTTGCCCAGGACTTCCGACAGGGCGCGGACGATCTTCCAGTCCTCGCGCGCTTCGCCCGGCGGGAACACCGCGAGGCGGGCGAGCTGCGGACGGCCTTCGGTGTTGACGTAGACCGCGTTCTTCTCGGTGTAGGCGGCACCCGGCAGGATGACGTCGGCGCGGTGGGCGCCGGCATCGCCATGATGGCCCTGGTAGACGACGAAGGCGTTGCCCAGCTTCGCCGTATCGATCTCGTCGGCACCCAGCAGGTAGACGAAGTCGATCTCGCCCTTCGACGCGCCGTCGAGGATGCCGTGGACGTCGCGGCCGCCCTCGCCCGGCAGGAAGCCGGCCTCGATGCCGCCGACCCGCGCCGCCGCGGTGTGCAGCACGTTGAAGCCGCTCCAGTCGTCGCGGAACATGCCGTAGGCTTCGCCGACCAGACGGGCGGCGGCCTGGACGGCGAGACCGTCGGCGCGCCGGAAGGCGCCCATGCCGACGATGATCATCGGGTTCTTGGCGGCGCGCAACGTCTCGGCGAAGGGATGGCTGCCGTCGACCAGCTGCTGCAGCGTCTCCGGACCGGAGCCGATCACGCTGTAGGGATAGGTCAGGTCACGCTGCTCGCCGATGGAGGCGATGGTGACGTTGCCGGCCAGATAGCGCTTGCGGATGCGGGCGTTGACCAGCGTGCCTTCCCAGCGCGGGTTGGTGCCGACCAGCAGGATGACGTCGGCCTTCTCGATGCCGGCGATGCCCGAGTTGAACAGGTAGCCGGCGCGCACCGAGGTGTCGAACCGGGCGCCGTCCTGGCGGCAGTCGAGGCTGGTCGACCCCAGGCGCGACAGCAGCTCCTTCAGCGCGAACTGCGCCTCGACATCGACCAGATCGCCGGAGATGGCGGCGATGCGGTTGCCGAGCAGGCCCTTCAGGCGCGCCGCGATGGCGGTGAAGGCCTCGGCCCAGCTGGCCGGGACCAGCTTGCCGTTCTGGCGGATGTAGGGGCGGTCGAGGCGCTGGCGCTTCAGGCCGTCGTAGGAGTAGCGGCTCTTGTCGCTCAGCCACTCCTCGTTGATGTCGTCGTTGACGCGCGGCAGGACGCGCATCACTTCGGGCCCGCGGGCGTCGACGCGGATGTTCGAGCCGACGGCGTCGAGGACGTCGACGGTCTCGGTCTTGCGCAGCTCCCACGGACGCGCCGTGAAGGCGTAGGGCTTGTGGGTCAGCGCGCCGACCGGGCAGACGTCGGCGAGGTTGCCCGACAGCTCGGACCCGATCGCCTTCTCGACGAAGGTGGTGATCTCCATGTGCTCGCCGCGGTTGACGGCGCCGACATCGGGGACACCGGCCACTTCGTTGATGAAGCGGATGCAGCGGGTGCAGTGGATGCAACGGGTCATGATGGTCTTGATGACCGGACCCATGTACTTGTCCTCGACCGCCCGCTTGTTCTCGCCGTAGCGGCCGCGGTCGAAGCCATAGGCCATGGCCTGGTCCTGCAGATCGCACTCGCCGCCCTGATCGCAGATCGGGCAATCCAGCGGGTGGTTGATCAGCAGGAATTCCATCACGCCCTTGCGGGCCTTCAGGACGGTCTCGCTGTTGGTGCGGACGACCATTCCGTCGCCGCAGGGCATGGCGCAGGACGCGACCGGCTTGGGCGCGCGTTCCATCTCGACCAGGCACATGCGGCAGTTGGCCGGCACGCTGAGGCGCTCGTGGTAGCAGAAGCGCGGAATCTCGATCCCCAGCTGCTCGCAAGCCTGGAGGATCGAGGTGCCCGGCTCGACCTCGATCTCGATCCCGTCGATGGTGAGTTTCGGCATGGGAACGGGAACTCCTTACTCGGCCGCCAGCGGGGCGCTGTTGCGGTAGGCCTGGATGCGCCGCTCGACTTCCGGGCGGAAGTGGCGGAACAGGCCCTGGATCGGCCAGGCGGCGGCATCGCCGAGCGCGCAGATGGTGTGGCCTTCGACCTGCTTGGTGACCTGCAGCAGCATGTCGATCTCTTCCATGCGGGCGTTGCCGGTGACCATGCGCTGCATGACGCGGCTCATCCAGCCGGTGCCCTCGCGGCAGGGCGTGCACTGGCCGCAGGACTCATGGGCGTAGAAGGACGACAGGCGGGCGATCGCCTTCACGATGTCGGTGGACTTGTCCATCACGATCACCGCGGCGGTGCCGAGGCCCGACTGCACTTCGCGCAAGCTGTCGAAGTCCATCAGGACGGTGTCGCAGATCGACTTCGGCAGGACCGGGACCGACGAGCCGCCGGGGATGATGCCCAGCAGATTGTCCCAGCCGCCGCGCACGCCGCCGGCATGCTTCTCGATCAGCTCCTTCAGCGGGATGCCCATCTCCTCTTCGACGTTGCACGGCTTGTTGACGTGCCCGGAGATGCAGAAGAGCTTGGTGCCCGAGTTCTTCGGACGGCCGAGGCCGGCGAACCAGGAGGCGCCGCGACGCAGGATGGTCGGAACGACGGCGATCGATTCGACGTTGTTCACCGTGGTCGGGCAGGAATAGAGACCGGCCTGGGCGGGGAACGGCGGCTTGTTGCGCGGCTGGCCCTTCTTGCCCTCGATCGACTCGATGAGCGCGGTTTCCTCGCCGCAGATGTAGGCGCCCGCACCGCGGTGGATGTAGACGTCGTAATCATAGCCGGTGCCGCAGGCGTTCTTGCCGATCAGCCCCGCCGCATACGCCTCGTCGATGGCGCGCTGGACGTTGGAGCCCTCGTTGTAGAACTCGCCGCGGATGTAGATGTAGCAAGCGCTGGCGCCGATGGCGAAACCGGCGATCAGGCAGCCTTCGATCAGCTTGTGCGGATCGTGGCGCAGGATGTCGCGGTCCTTGCAGGTGCCGGGCTCGCCCTCGTCGGCGTTGATGACGAGATAGACGGGCTTGTCGGTCACGTTCTTCGGCATGAAGGACCACTTCATGCCGGTCGAGAAGCCGGCGCCGCCACGGCCGCGCAGCCCCGATTCCTTCACCTGCTCGATGATCCATTCGCGGCCATTGGCCAGGAAGGACGCCGTGTTGTCCCAGTCACCGCGCTTGCGGGCCCCATCGAGACCGAAGTCCTGGTAGCCGTAGAGGTTGGTGAAGATGCGGTCCTCGTCGCGAAGCATCGCTGTCCCCTCCCCCTCAATCGTCCGCTTGCGCGGTGGTGGCGTCCGCTTGCGCGGTGGTAAAGACCTTCAGCGTCGTCGGGCCGTCGATCGGCTCCGAGGACTGACGGCCGGTCTGCGAGCCGGGCTTCGGCGTCTCGCCGCGCGCCAGGGCGTCGAGGATGCGCTCCATATGCTCCGGGGCCACGTCTTCGTAGTAATCGTCACCGATCTGCACAACCGGCGCGTTGACGCAGGCGCCCGAGCACTCGACCTCGCCCAGCGTGAACTGGCCGTCCGCCGTGGTCTCGCCCACCTCGATGCCGAGCTTCTTCTTGCAGGTGTGGACGATGTCGTCCGACCCGCGCAGCCAGCAGGGCGTGGTGGTGCAGACCTGGATGTGGTGCCGGCCGACCGGGTTCTTGTTGTACATCGTGTAGAAGGTCGCGACCTCGTACACGCGGATGCGCGGCATGCCGAGCAGGTCGGCCACGGCGTCCATGGCGACGCGCGGCAGCCAGCCGCCGTTCTGGCGCTGGGCGACGTCCAGCAGCGGCATGCAGGCGCTGGCCTGCTTGCCGGCTGGGTACTTGGCGATGATGCGCTTCGCCAGTTCCAGGTTTTCCTGGCTGAAGGTGAAGCTGGTCGGCTCGGCGTGGCCGTGATCGGAAGCGGGCGCGCTCATCGATCGATTTCTCCGAAAACGATGTCCATCGAGGCGATGTTGGCGACGGCGTCGGCCAGCATGTGTCCCTTCGACATGAAGTCCAAGCCCTGAAGATGGGCGAAGCCCGGCGCGCGGATCTTGCAGCGGTAGGGCTTGTTGGTGCCGTCGGACACCAGATACACGCCGAACTCGCCCTTGGGCGCCTCGATGGCGGTGTAGGTCTCGCCGGCGGGAACGTGGAAGCCCTCGGTGAAGAGCTTGAAGTGGTGGATCAGCGCTTCCATCGAGCGCTTCATCTCGCCGCGCGGCGGCGGGGAGACCTTGCGGTCCTCGATCTTGTACGGACCGGCCGGCATCTCCTTGCAGCACTGGCGGATGATGCGCAGCGACTGCTTCATCTCCTCCATGCGGACGAGATAGCGCGCCCAGCAGTCGCCGGTCAGGCCGACCGGGACGTCGAACTCCATGCGGTCGTAGACCTCGTAGGGCTGCGACTTGCGCAGATCCCAGGCGACGCCGGAGCCGCGCAGCATCGGACCGGTGAAGGCCCAGTCGAGCGCCTGCTCCTTGGTGACGATGCCGATGTCGACCGTGCGCTGCTTGAAGATGCGGTTCTCGGTCAGCAGGCTTTCGAGGTCGTCCATGAACTTCGGAAAACGCTCGGTGAAGGCCCAGATGTCGTCGAGCAGACCGTCCGGGATGTCCCAGGCGACGCCGCCCGGCCGGAAGTAATTGGCGTGCAGGCGGGCGCCCGACACGCGCTCGTAGAACTCCATGAGGATTTCGCGTTCCTCGAAGCCCCACAAAGCCGGCGTGATGGCGCCGACGTCGAGCGCGCCCGTCGTGATCGACAGGATGTGGTTCAGGATGCGCGTGATCTCGGAGAACAGCACGCGGATGTACTGGGCGCGCAGCGGCGCCTTGATCTGCAGCAGGTTCTCGATGCCGAGCACATAGGCGTGCTCCATGCACATCGGGCTGACATAGTCCAGGCGGTCGAAATACGGCACCGCCTGGATGTAGGTCTTGTACTCGATCAGCTTCTCGGTGCCGCGGTGCAGCAGGCCGATGTGCGGATCGCAACGCTCCACCACCTCGCCGTTCAGCTCCATCACCAGACGGAGCACGCCGTGGGCGGCCGGGTGCTGCGGCCCGAAATTCATCGTGTAGGGCTTGATCTGCGTCTTGGTCTCCGGACCGGAGGCGCTGATGAGCCCACCCGGACCAGTCGCGACGACGCCGGTCGCCGAGTCGGTCGAAACGGTCATGCTCACGGCTTCTTGCTCCCGTCCTGGAGGGCTGCCTTCTCATCGCCGGGCAGCATGACGTTGGTCATGCCTTCCCACGGGCTGAGGAAGTCGAAGGCGCGGAAATCCTGGGTCAGACGGACCGGCTCGTAGATCACGCGCTTCTGGTCCTCGTCGTAGCGGGCTTCGACGTAGCCGGTCAGCGGGAAGTCCTTGCGGAAGGGATGCCCCTCGAACCCGTAGTCGGTGAGGATGCGGCGCAGGTCCGGATGGTTCTCGAAGAAGACGCCGAACAGGTCCCACGCCTCGCGCTCGAACCAGTTCGCGGCGCTGAAGACGGCGACGGCCGACGGGACGGGCGTGTCCTCGTCGGTGGCCAGCTTCACGCGCATGCGCCGGTTGTGGGTGTAGCTGAGCAGCTGGTAGACGACCTCGAACCGCTCCGCGCGGTCCGGGTAATCGACCGCGGTGATGTCGGTCAGCTGCTCGAACCGGGTCGCCGGGTCGTCGCGCAGCGCGGTCAGCACCGCCAGGATGGCCGGCCGCTTGACCGTCACCATCAGTTCGCCGAGCTTCACCTCGACCTTCAGGACGTCGCCGCCGATCTTGGCGGCGATAACGTCTCCGAGTTCCTTCAACGCCTGTTCGGACATGGGTGGGACCCTGCCTTCCTACTTGTCTTCAGCGCGCTTCTCTTCCGGTCGCGGGTTCGGGGCCTCTTCGGCCCCGTCCGGTCCGGTCCGCTAGGGTCAGCGGGCGATGCGATTGCCGCGCCTGATCTTCTTCTGGAGCTGGAGGATGCCGTAGATCAGCGCCTCCGCCGTCGGCGGGCAGCCGGGCACATAGATGTCCACCGGGACGATCCGGTCGCAGCCACGCACCACCGCGTAGGAATAATGATAATAGCCGCCGCCGTTGGCGCAGGACCCCATGGAGATGACCCAGCGCGGCTCCGGCATCTGGTCGTAGACCTTGCGGAGCGCCGGGGCCATCTTGTTGGTCAGGGTGCCGGCGACGATCATGCAATCGGACTGGCGCGGGCTGGGACGCGGGATCACGCCGAAACGGTCCAGGTCATACCGGCTCATGTAGGCGTGGATCATCTCCACCGCGCAGCAGGCCAGGCCGAAGGTCATCGGCCACAGCGAGCCGGTCCGGGCCCAGGCCAGCAGGTCCTCGTACTTCGCCAGCACGAAGCCCTTGTCCTGGATCTCGTCGGAGACCGCGCGGATGTAGGCGTCCTGTTCCGGTCCGGGCGGAATCGGCGCCAGCGGCTTGGCGACCTCTACTCCCATTCCAGAGCTCCTTTCTTCCACTCATAAATGAAGCCGATGGTCAGGATGCCCAGGAACAGCATCATCGACCAGAAGCCGAACAGCCCGATGTCGCCGAGGGCGACCGCCCACGGGAACAGGAAGGCGACTTCGAGGTCGAAGATGATGAACAGGATCGAGACCAGGTAGAACCGCACGTCGAACTTGGTGCGCGCGTCCTCGAACGGCTCGAAGCCGCATTCGTAGGGGGAGACCTTCTCGGCGTCCGGGTTCTTCGGGCTGATGACGTAGGATGCCCCCACCATCACCGCGGCCAGCGCGATGCCGATCAGCAGAAACACCAGGATCGGAAGATACTCAATGATCAGCGGAGTCGACACCGCGTTCCTCCCATAAGCCCACGACCACGGGCGCCGTTCCGGCCGGGAAATCGGCGGAAGCGCAAAGCCGTGGCAGCCATGCCTTGGATTAGCCCATCAGACGGGCCGGAATATATGCCGAGACCGTGGGCAAGGAAAGCGCTTTGAATCGCTTTTCACCACGCGGAAGGACAAGCCGGTTTCCGCGGTAGAGCATGGTAATACCACGTTTTTAAAACCGGGAAAAGGAAAGTCGATAAGCATGCGAAAAAGGACCCGCAACTTGCGAGTCCTTCGGACATACTGGCGAACTTCGCCAAATTTTAAAGGAAAGTGGCGCGAGTGACGGGACTTGAACCCGCGGCCTCCGGCGTGACAGGCCGGCGCTCTAACCAACTGAGCTACACCCGCGCAGAGCGACTTGTTGGAAACACCCCAAATCACGAAGCCAAAGGCTTGGAACTCTTGGTGTTTTTCACTGGAGCCGTTGGAGGCCCCCGTCGTTCGGTGGGCGGTTTGTAGTCGCCCCGGACGCCGCCTGTCAATCACCAATTTGCAGAAAAATCACGGGAGGCACCGGCCCGCCCCTGGGAACGACCATGCAGCGGGTCAGCGCAGGCGGTGGGCGTCGCGGCGCAGGTCCTCCAACGCGGCGAAGGCCTGCAGCATCCCGGCCGACAGCTCCCGGTGGTCGACCGCGTCGGGGCCGCCGAAACGGGTCAGTGTCTCCTCCAGCGCGCGGGCCAGATGTTCGGCGACGTCGAGATGCTTCTGCTCCAGCGCCAGTTCCAGCGCGGCGAGAATGCGGTCGCCGAGCCGCCGTTCGTTCGAACTCATGCGTTTCCTCACCGGATTTCGGGACCGTGCGGCAAGGCGCCGCCGCAGTCGCGTTACAGGGGGAGGATAGCAGTTTCACCGCCGCCTTGCGGCCCGAATTGCAGCGCTGGGACATTTCGGAGGCACCCCTTCCAGGCCTGCCCTACCCCGTGCGATAGTCGCGTCATGCCGTTCCGCAATTCGCCTCTCCTTCGAATCGCCGCCGTTCTGCCAACCCTTGCCGCCTTCGCGGCCGGGCCGGCGGTGGCTGCCTCCAACGTGTCTGCCGCCCAGGCGGAAGCCAAGGAGATCGCCAAGTCGATGGGCAACTGCACGCCGGCGAAGGTCGAGGTGCTGCGCTACACGGTGGGACGGGAGGGATCGACCACCTTCAAGGTCGGCTGCACGGAGGACAAGGATGCCTTCGTCGTCGTGCAATGCCGGTCGCGCATCTGCACCCTGCTTCGCTGAGGTCTGCCCCCGTCGATGAATTCACCGCTTTTTAACCGCACTCGCGTGCACTGTGCGGTATCGGGGGCGATGCGTGCATAGGAACCGGAACTGCTGGATGGTGGGCGCGGGCATGGGCGCGACGCGAACTGTATCGAAGCGCGGCTGGATCGCCGTTTCACTGGTGGTTCCGGTGATGGCGCTGGCCGGCTGCACCTCCCCGCTCGGGCTGGCGGCGGCCGGGGCGGATGTCGTGACGCTGAACGCCACCAAGAAGACCATCGGCGACCATATCGTCTCCGCGGCCACCGGGCGTGATTGCTCGATCCTCAGCTTCGAGAGGGATGGCGATTATTGCCCGGACAAGGTGGAGGTCGACCGGTCGCGCCTCTATTGCTACCGCACGCTGGCGGATGTCGAGTGCCACCACATCCCGGACCCCTACCGCAACGGCAACACCGCATTGGCGAGCCCGCCACCGGACGTCCGGATCGTGCCGCGCAAGAGGGGCTGGTTCGACGACGCCGCGCCTTATGCCGCCAACAGCGGGTCCTGACACCGGTCAGCGCACCTTCTTCGCCACGAAGGCCTTGGCGATCGCCATCATCGCCTTTTCATGATTCGGCCCGCCGGCCGGCGCATTGTGGATGGTGGCGCCCTTGCCCGCCCCGGGGCCGGCGGCCTTGCCGGTGGGCGCGGCGCGCTGCGGAGCGGGTTCGTCCGGCTCGCGGCCGAGCTGGTTCAGCAGATTTTCAAGCGCATCCCGGCTGAGGCCGGACGCGGAGGGGCGCCCTCCCCCTGTGCCGCCGGTTGCGGCGGGGCGCGCGGCCGGCCTGCTGCTCGGCGGACGGCCGGCACGTTCGATGGCGGCGGCGGCGATGGCCTTCAGGAAGGGCTGGGCGATCCCGCGCAGCAGATCGGGATCCTCGACGGCCCAGCCCATCAGGATCTTCTGCGCGTTCATCCGGCTGCCCTTGGCCGCCAGGATCGCTTCGCGCACCTTGCCGTCGACGTAAGAATTGCTCATCGGGAATCGCCCACCGGGATCTGTCCGCCGGCCGCATCGATACGGGCGGAGCCATCACGGACTGTCGGGCCAACTCGGTTAACAAACGGTTGCGGAACGCCGCGGAGAGGGGGACAGGGGATTTGCCGCACGGAAGAAGCGGTTGCTCCGCGATGGGGGCTCGCCGATAGTGGCGGGATGCTGATCGAAACCTTCGCCGACCTGATCTGCCCCTGGTGCTACATCGGCAAGCGCCGGCTCGACCGGGCGCTGGCGCAGCGACCCAACCTGCGCCCGGAAATCCGCTGGCAGCCGTTCCAGCTGAACCCGGACATGCCCCGCGGCGGCATGTCCCGCGACGACTATCTCGCCGCCAAGTTCGGCGGGGCGGAACGGGCACGGCAGATCCACCGGGTGGTCGAGGATACGGCGGCGCGTGACGGCCTGCCGCTGGCACTCGACCATATCCAGCGCACGCCCAACAGCTTCGACGCCCACCGGCTGGTCCGCATCGCCGGCCGCCAGGGGCTGGGCAACGCCATGGCCGACGCGCTTTTCGCCGCTTATTTCGTCGAAGGCGTGGACATCGGCGATCCGGATGCGCTGGCCAGCGTCGCCGCCGGGCTGGGATTGGATTTCGCCGAGACTCGGCGGCAGTTGACCACCGACGCCGAATCGGCCTCCGTCCTCGCCGCCGACACGCTGGCCCGCCAGATGGGGTTGCAGGCGGTGCCCTGCTACATCTTCAACCGCCGCTACGCGCTGTCGGGCGCGCAGGAGCCGGCGAGTTTCCTGCCGCTGCTGGATCTCGGCAGCGAGGAACCGGAAAACCTGTCGGTCGTCTCCGGCTGATCCCCGGCGCGGGGCCGGGAAGGGAGGCACGAAGCCCCCCTCCCCGCCGGCCCGATCAGGCCGGCAGGCTGCTGGACGTGGCGTAGCCCAGCGTCTTCAGCGCGTCGGCGATCTCCGGCAGGATGCCCGGGTCGTCGATGGTCGCCGGCATCTTGTAGTCCTGGCTGTCGGCGATCTTCTGCATGGTGCCGCGCAGGATCTTGCCGGAGCGGGTCTTGGGCAGACGATCGACCACCAGCGCGCGCTTGAAGTCGGCGACCGGGCCGATCTGTTCGCGCACCAGCTGGACCACTTCCCGGACGATCTCCTCATGCGGGCGGGTGACGCCGGCCTTGAGGCAGACGAAACCCAGCGGCACCTGCCCCTTCAGGTCGTCCGCCACCCCGATCACCGCGCATTCGGCGACGTCCTTGTGGCTCGACAGCACCTCTTCCATGGCGCCGGTGGACAGGCGGTGGCCGGCGACGTTGATGATGTCGTCGGTGCGGGCCATGACATAGACATAGCCGTCATCGTCGATGAAGCCGGCATCGCCGGTCTGGTAATAGCCGGGGTAATCGGCGAGGTAGGATTTCTTGAAGCGCTCGTCGGCGTTCCACAGCGTCGGCAGCGTGCCCGGAGGCAGCGGCAGCTTGACGCAGATGGCGCCGATGTCGCCGCGCGGGACTTCCTTCAGTTCGGCATTCAGCACCCGCACGTCCCAGCCCGGCATCGGGCGGGTGGCGGAGCCGTATTTGATCGGGAACAGGTGAACGCCCAGCGGGTTGCCGGAGATCGCCCAGCCGGTCTCGGTCTGCCACCAGTGGTCGATGACCGGGACCTTCAGATTGTCCTCGGCCCAATGCAGCGTGTCGGGATCCGACCGCTCGCCGGCCAGGAACAGGGCACGGAAATGCGACAGGTCGTATTTCTTCAGGAAATTGGCGTCGGGATCCTCGCGCTTGATGGCGCGGAAGGCGGTGGGGGCGGTGAACAGGGTTCCGACCTTGTGCTGTTCGATCACCCGCCAGAAGGTGCCGGGATCGGGGGTGCCGACCGGCTTGCCTTCGAACACCACGGTGGTGCAGCCGGTCAGCAGCGGCGCATAGACGATGTAGGAGTGGCCGACGACCCATCCCACGTCCGACGCCGCCCAATAGACCTCGCCCGGCTTGACGCCGTAGATGTTGGTCATGGTCCAGCGCAGCGCCACCGCATGGCCGCCGTTGTCGCGCACCACGCCCTTGGGCTGGCCGGTCGTGCCGGAGGTATAGAGGATATAGAGCGGATCGGTCGCCTTCACCGCCACGCATTCCGCCGGCTCGGCCCGTTCCGCCGCCTCGGCCCAATCGACGTCGCGGCCGGCGATCAGCGTCGCCGTCTCCTGCGGACGCTGCCAGATGATGATGCTCGCCGGCTTGTGGGACGACTGCTCGATGGCGGCGTCCAGCATCGGCTTGTACTTGACGATGCGGTTCGGCTCGATGCCGCAGGAGGCCGAGACGATGGCCTTCGGCTTGGCATCGTCGATGCGAGTCGCCAACTCGTGCGGAGCGAAGCCGCCGAACACCACCGAATGCACGGCGCCCAGCCGGGCGCAGGCCAGCATGGCGACGAGCGACTGCGGGATCATCGGCATGTAGAGCAGGACGCGGTCGCCCTTCTCCACGCCCTGGGCGCGCAGCGCGCCGGCGAAGCGGGCGACCTGATCCTGCAACTCGGCATAGGTGATGGTCTGGACCGTCCCGGTGACCGGGCTGTCGTAGATGATCGCCGCCTGGGCCCCGCGCCCGCCTTCCACATGGCGGTCCACCGCATTGTAGCAGGTGTTCAGCTCGCCGCCGGTGAACCAGCGGTAGAAGGGCGCGCTCCCGTCGTCCAGCACTTTGTCCCACGGCTTGTACCAGGAGATGTCCTTCGCCGCTTCCGCCCAAAATCCGTCCGGGTCGGACAGGGAGCGGGCATGCATCCGGTCGAAAAGCTCTGCGGTCGTGGTGCTGGCGTTCGGGCTCATGGCAGGGCGTCCCTCATTCTATTTTGGTACTATTCGGTGCGCATTTCCTCTCGGCAGCGAAACGATCCGCTTCGCCGCCTCCACAATCTGCGACAAAAGCATAAGTGCAGGCAAATGTCAGAAGGTCGGGGGTGCGGCGAGCTGTCGCATTCCCCATTCGTGAAACCGTGTTCCGAAACCGGGAATGGACCGGGGATGCCGCCGCGGGATCAGAAGGAAACGCACACCGGCCGAATGGCCAGTCCGACCGACTGCTGGTGGAATCGCTCCTTGTACATCTCGACGATTTCACGGATGAGACCCAGCGTGGCCGGATCGCCGTCGGCCAGCAGCGTGAGGATTTTGCTGGGCTCCCGCACCAGGCGGCCGGTCTGGGCATCGCGCCAATGGCCGGAGGCGTCGGTGACGGTCAGTCCGTTGGGAAAGCGCGGCGTGACCTCACCATCCAGGAAATCTGCCCAGTCGCGGTCGCTGACGCCAAGCTGGTTGCCGATGTTGCGGCCGAAGAACAGCTGCGCCTCGATCATCGGCCCGGCCGCATAGGCTTCGCATACCAGCGGCGGCGCCGTCCGGGCAGGTGCCAGCTGGGCCGCGGCCGGGCCGGTCAGCAGCAGGAGCGCAAGGGCGGCGGGCGCCGGGCTCGGGAGACGGTGCAGGAAGGGGCGCATCGGCATTTCTCCGTTCGGGCGGGAGATGGAGCGTGCGGCGGCGCGATCAGCGACGCTCTGGTCAGGACGCCCCTGGACCGTTATGCATGGAACATGGCCGTCGATCCACCCATCACCGGAATTCGTCCGATCCTGACCGTCGTTCATGGCAACGGCGAGCGCCTGATCGTGGCCCGCCTCACCAACCTGGGCGGCGGCAGCCAGTCCAACCGCTTCGTCCTGCGCCGGGCCGATTTCCGTTCGCCCTGGGAGCAGCCGGAAAAGGGCTATTTCGGCTATGCCGAGGTCGCCCGCGCCCTGGACGCCAATGGCTGGCGCGGCTGCGCCATCGAAGCGATGGCGACCACCGACCTGGAGGAGCGCCGCGCCCGGCAGCTCGCCCGCAAGAAGCTGCACCTGCAATGCGTGGAGGCGGCGATCCGCCGCGCCCAGGACGCCGGGGCGCAGGGGGCGGATTAGGCCCCACGGTTTCCCGACAATGTGAACCGTCTGTCGAAGTCGGCGGCGAGATCGGCCAGGGTCACCATGCCGAGACGGCGGACCAGCACCGCCTCCGCCTCCCGCAGGGCGTCGGCCAAGGCGGCATTGACCGCTTGCTCCACCAGGCAGCGCGGATCGTCGTCGGTCGGCCCGATGGCGAAGACCGTCGGTTCGCCGAGCGCCCGGTGGATGTCGAGCAGCGTGATCCCGTCCAGGGGGCATGCCAGCCGCCAGCCGCCGCCATGGCCCTTCTCCGACCGGACATAGCCGGCATCCCGCAGTCCGGCCATCGTCCGGCGGATGACCACCGCATTGGTGTTCAGCATGACGGCGATCGCTTCCGAGGTCAGTGCGCCATCGTGACGATCCATGTGGATGAGCACATGCAGCATGCGTGACAGGCGGCTGTCCGGTCTCATTGGCGATCATCGCTCCATCGCATGGCCTGCTCAAGTCAGGACACTTCACGAGTTACATGACACGTTGACCTCGGCAGCTCACGTAACTTATGTTGTTTCGTGACCGATGGAGGGGTGATCTCCTCGGGCAAACCCGATGATAAGGACGTGAAACGATGAGCTATGACGCGATCATCGTCGGCGGCAGCTATGCCGGCATCGCCGCAGCCCTGCAGCTGGCCCGCGCGCGGCGCCGGGTGCTGGTGATCGACGAGGGCATCCGGCGCAACCGCTTCGCCCAGCACTCCCACGGCTTCCTCGGCCAGGACGGCCGCCCGCCGGGAGACATCGCCGCAGAGGCACGGGACCAGCTGATGCGCTATCCCACCGTCACCTGGGAAACCGGGCGGGCCGAAGGTGCCGAGCGGACGGACAAGGGCTTCCGCGTTACCGATGCCGATGGTCGCGTCCACGCAGGGCGGCGGCTGCTGCTCGCCGTCGGCGTGATCGACGACCTGCCGGCGATCCCCGGCCTGGCGGAGCGCTGGGGACGTTCGGTCTTCCATTGTCCCTACTGCCACGGCTATGAGCTGATGCAGGGCCGGATCGGCGTCGTCGCCGTGTCCGGGCAGTCGATGCACCATGCGCTGATGCTGCCGGACTGGGGGCCGACGACGCTGCTGCTGAACGGTGCCTTCGAGCCCGATGCCGACCAGTCGGCCCATCTCGCCAGGCGCGGGGTCGCCGTCGAAGCGGAACACATCGCCGGGATCGGCGGCGATCCGGCGGAGGTCGCGCTTGCCGACGGGCGCACGCTGTCCTTCGCTGGCCTGTTCGTGCTGCCGAAAAGCCGGGTCGCCAGCCCGCTCGCCGCACAGCTCGGTTGCCTGAACGAAGACGGGCCGCTCGGTGCCTATATCCGGACCGACGCGACGCAGGAGACCAGCGTTCCCGGCGTCTTCGCGTGCGGCGACGCGGCCCGGGCGGCGGGATCGGTGGCGCTGGCCGTGGGAGCCGGCACGATTGCGGGAACGGCGCTCCACCGGTCGCTCCTGTTCTGCGACGACGAGGAGCTGTTCGCCCGCCCCTAACCCGCCAGCAGGCCGGCCGCGATCCCCCACATCACCAGGGCGATGACGCCGTCCATCACCCGCCATGCGACGGGCCTTGCGAATAGAGGCCGCAGCAGGCGAGCGCCGTAACCGAGCGCGAAGAAGAACAGGACGGAGGCCGTCATCGCTCCCAGGGCGAAGGCGCCCCGCGCCTCGGCGAAGCGGGCGGAGACGGATCCGACCAGCACCACCGTATCCAGATAGACATGCGGGTTCAGCCAGGTGAGCGCCAGACAGGTCAGCAGCGCCGGCAGCAGTCCGCCCGATTCCCGATCCGCTGGGGCCAGGCCGCTTCCGCCATGCCAAGCGGATCGGGCGCTGCGCAGGCCGTAGACCAGCAGGAAGGCCGCGCCGGCGTAGCGCATCAGGGGTTCCAGCCACGGCCAGCGCGCTCCGGCGGTGGCAAAGCCGCTCACCCCCACCAAAATCAACACGGCGTCGGAAAGAGCGCAGGTGGCGCAGATCGCCAGCACATGCTCGTTGCGCAAGCCCTGGCGCAGCACGAAGGCATTCTGCGCCCCGATGGCGACAATCAGGCTGAATCCCAGGAACAGCCCCGGGAGAAAGGCGGGCAATTGGGCGGCGGAGGAAAGGTCGGGCATCATGGCGGCTCCGAAATCGGCGGGTGCCAATCCGCTAGCACCGGGCATACTTTTGCCATACTTAATCCTCCTTCCTCCGATGAAGCGGGGCTAATCCATGTTGGACTATCCGCTGCTGGCGGCCCTGGCCGCCGTGATCCGCACCGGCAGTTTCGAGCGGGCAGCCAGGCAGTTGCACGTCACCCCGTCGGCGGTGTCGCAGCGCGTCAAGCTGCTGGAGGAGCGGCTGGGCACCGTCCTGGTGGTCCGCGGACAGCCCTGCACCGGCACCGCCGCCGGCCAGCGCCTGTGCCAGCATGTGGAACAGGTGGTCCTGCTGGAAAGCGAGCTACGCGGCACCCTGCCCGGCCTCAGTCCGGCGGATGGGCCGGTCACGCTGCGAATCGCGGTGAATGCCGACAGCCTCGCCACATGGTTCGTCGCGGCCATGGCGGAGGTGCCCAGCTGCCTGTTCGATCTTGTTCTGGACGACCAGGACCACAGCGCCGAGTGGCTGCGGAAGGGCGAGGTGCTGGCTGCCGTCACCGCCAGCGCGGCACCGGTGCCCGGCTGCAACAGCCACCCGCTGGGCGCGCTCCGCTACCGTGCCACCGCCAGCCCCGGTTACATGCGACGCCATTTCGCCGACGGGGTAACGGCCGAGAGCCTGGCGGGCGCACCCTGCCTGACCTTCAATCGAAAGGACCGGCTGCAGATCCAGTGGCTGCGCCTGGTGCTGAGCGATCCGGATCCGGCGCGAATCCCGACTCCACCGACCCATTGGCTGCCGTCCACCCATGCCTTCGTCGACGGGGCATTGGCCGGGTTGGGATGGGGAATGAACCCCGACCCGCTGGTGGCCGACCATCTGGCGGCCGGCCGTCTGGTCGAACTGCTGCCCGGCCGGCCGCTGGACGTGCCGCTGTATTGGCAGCAGAGCAGGATCTCCGGCGCCGCGCTGGCGGAATTGTCACGCGCGGTCCTGCGCGCCGGACGCCAGGCGTTGCATGCGGCCGACGGGGACGAGCGCGAGGATGGGAGCGCGGAAAGCCCGTCGGCCAGATGAAGGCGATGAGGACTTTGCCCGCGCCGCGTGCGCGCTTATATGGATTCGACAAATCTCTGGAGGGACTCGATGACCAGCAGCGCCGCCACGGCCGCAAACGACACCCCCGATCTGGGCGCGCTTCCCACCTGGGACCTGGGCGACCTCTACCCCGGCACCGACTCCGCCGAACTGAAAGCCGACCTCGACCGCATGGAGCGGGAGTGCAAGGCCTTCCGCGAGCGCTATGCCGGCAAGCTGGCGGCGCTGAGCGGCGACGACCTGGCCGCGGCGATCCGCCAGTATGAGGACATCGACGAGACGCTGTCGCGCGTCATGTCCTTTGCCGGGCTGGTCTACAACGGCAACATGGTCGATCCGGCCATCGCCAAGTTCTATCAATCGGCGCAGGAGCGGGTGAACGACATCTCCGCCCACCTGATCTTCTTCACGCTGGAGATCAACCGGCTGGACGAAAAGGATCTGGCGACCAAGCAGAAGGCATCGGCGGCCCTGCGCCACTACGAGCCCTGGCTGCGCGACGTCCGTCTCTACCGCGAGCACCAGCTTTCCGACGAGCTCGAGCGGCTGCTGCACGAAAAGCATGTCGTCGGCCGGGCCGCCTGGAACCGCCTGTTCGACGAGACCATCGCCAGCCTGCGCTTCCCGATGGGCGGGCCGAATGGCGTCAAGGAACTCACCTGTGCGGAGGCGCTGAACCGGCTGTCCGACCGCAACCCCGCCATCCGCCGCGAGGCCGGCGAGGTGGTCGGCAAGGTGCTGGGAGAGAATGCGCGGCTGTTCGCGCTGGTCACCAACACCCTGGCCAAGGACAAGGAGATCGAGGACGAGTGGCGCAACTACCCGACGCCGACCTCCGCTCGCAACCTGTCCAACCGGGTCGAGGACGAGGTGGTCGACGCGCTGGTGTCCGCCGTCAAGGGTGCCTATCCGGACCTGTCTCACCGCTATTACGCGATGAAGGCCAAGTGGTTCGGCCAGGACCATCTCGACTACTGGGACCGCAACGCCCCGCTGCCGGAGGATGCCGACCGCAGCATCCCGTGGGACGAGGCGCGCGACATCGTGCTCGGCGCCTACGGACGCTTCTCGCCGGACCTCGCCAGCCTGGGCAAGCGCTTCTTCGACAATCCGTGGATCGACGCGCCGGTCCGCCCCGGCAAGGCGCCGGGCGCCTTCGCCCATCCGACCGTGCCCAGCGTCCACCCCTATCTGCTGGTCAACTACCAGGGCAAGACACGCGACGTGATGACGCTGGCCCATGAGCTTGGGCATGGCGTCCACCAGATCCTCGCCGGCAAACAGGGTCATTTCCTGTCCGACACCCCGCTGACGCTGGCGGAGACCGCGTCGGTGTTCGGCGAGATGCTGACCTTCCGCGCCCTGCTGGCGGCCGAGACCGACCCGAAGCGCCGCCGCATCATGCTGGCCGGCAAGGTCGAGGACATGCTGAACACGGTGGTGCGGCAGATCGCCTTCTTCGACTTCGAACGCCGCGTCCACACCGAGCGCCGCGAGGGCGAACTGACGCCGGACCGGATCGGCGAGATCTGGATGGCGGTGCAGACCGAGAGCCTCGGCCCGGCGTTGCGCTTCGACGAGGGGTACCGGCATTACTGGTCCTACATCCCCCACTTCATCCACTCGCCTTTCTACGTCTACGCCTATGCCTTCGGCGATTGCCTGGTGAACTCGCTCTACGCGGTCTATCAGGATGCCGAGCAGGGCTTCGCCGAGAAGTATCTGGCGATGCTGTCGGCCGGCGGCACGCTGCGCCACAAGGAGCTGCTGGCGCCCTTCGGCCTCGACGCCTCCGATCCGGCCTTCTGGCAGAAGGGGCTCGGCGTCATCCGCGGCTTCATCGACGAGTTGGAGGCCAGTGAGGCGAAGGGCTGACATCGGGGTTCCTTGTCGGGTCCCTTGCCGGGTGTCTTGACCACCGTCAAGAGACCATGATCGCCGTACGGGTATGGTGGCCTTCGGAGCGTCGTCTCCGAAGGCCATCTTCATTTCGGGAAGCGATCATCATGCTTGCGATCACCACGCCCGCCGCCGCCCAAGCCTGCCCGGCCGCCGATCTCCCCATCCTTGGCTATGCGGTCATGGACCGCGACCACGCCGATTCCCTGGCCCTGCTGAAGGCGGCCTGCGACGCGCCGGCCGGCGAACTCCAGGCCCCTTTCATCGCGTTCGCCAAGCATCTGCGCGAGCATTTCGCCCGCGAGAATGCGTTGATGACCCAGCATGGCTTCTTCGCCCTGCATTGCCACAAGGACGAGCACGCCCGGGTCCTGACCGTGGTGGCGACCATGGAAGCGGAATTGGAGGAGGGCAAGGAGGACCGTGCCCGCCGGTATGTCACCGAGCATTTCCCCGACTGGTTCCACACCCATCTGGCGACGATGGACCGGGTGACGGCGGATTTCCTGGCACAGGCGGGAGAATGAGGCCGGGATCGGGTTTATGCGGCCCCTCTTTCGATGCGATCCGAGAGGAGCATTCCCTGCCACGCCACGCAGCATGAGCGTGATGGCCCGCCTCGGCGATCCGCAAAGTCCTTCCGGCCGAAGGCTACCCTGCCGCAGTCGCGCTTCGCGTCGTTCGTTATGACCCGGATCGCGGCGGGACCTCCCGCAAGGCCGGGCGGCCTCGGAAGCGCACCAAAGAAAAACGCGCCTCCGAAGAGGCGCGCTTTCCGACGAACCACCCTGACTTTCCGGCCGGACCTGTCGGCCCGGCTTTCGCCCGATCAGTTCTTGGACTTGTCGACCAAGCGGCGCTCGGCGATCCACGGCATCATGGCGCGCAGCTTCTCGCCGACCTTCTCGATCTCATGCTCGGCGTTGCGGCGGCGGATGGCCTTGAAGGACGGCTGGCCGGCCTTGCATTCCAGCATCCAGTCGCGGACGAAGCGGCCTTCCTGGATGTCGGTCAGGACGCGCTTCATCTCGGCCTTGGTCTCGGACGTGATGATGCGCGGGCCGGTGCGGTAGTCGCCGTATTCGGCCGTGTTGGAGATCGAGTAGCGCATGTTGGCCATGCCGCCCTCATACATCAGGTCGACGATCAGCTTCACTTCATGCAGGCACTCGAAATAAGCCATCTCGGGGGCGTAGCCCGCCTCGACCAGCGTCTCGTAGCCGGCGCGGATCAGCTCGGTCAGGCCGCCGCAGAGCACGGCCTGCTCACCGAACAGATCGGTCTCGCACTCTTCCTTGAAGGTCGTCTCAATGATGCCGGCGCGGCCGCCGCCATTGGCCGAGGCATAGGACAGGGCGATGTCCAGCGCGTTGCCCGAGGCGTTCTGGTGCACGGCGACCAGCGACGGCACGCCGCCGCCACGCTGGTATTCGCTGCGCACGGTGTGGCCGGGGCCCTTCGGCGCGATCATGAACACATCGAGATCGGCGCGCGGCTCGATCAGGCTGAAGTGGACGTTCAGGCCGTGCGCGAAGGCCAGAGCGGCGCCCTGCTTCATGTTCGGGGCCAGATCGTCACGGTACAGGTCGGCCTGCAGCTCGTCCGGGGTCAGAACCATCACGACGTCGGCCCAGGCGGCGGCTTCGGCCGGGGTCATGACCTGGAAGCCGGCGGTCTCGGCCTTCTTGATGGTGGCCGAACCCGGGCGGAGCGCGATCCGCACGTCCTTCACGCCGCTGTCACGCAGGTTGTGGGCGTGGGCATGGCCCTGGCTGCCGTAGCCGACGATGACGACCTTCTTGCCCTTGATCAGGTTGACGTCGGCATCACGATCGTAATAGACGCGCATGGAGATGGTTCCTTGAATTCGCAACGAACGAAGGCAGAGTGCGTTTCCTGCGGCGGATTACTCCATTGAGCAAAGCCGCCCGTCAAGAGAAACAATCGCTCGATAGAGCAGCAAAATGCAAAGCTTCCTTGCGTTTTTGCCGCTCCGATCTTGCGCAGAATACCCAAAACTGTTTTGGGCAAGCTTTTAGAACGCCGCCGGTCCCTTCGACATGGCGACCACGCCGGTGCGGCTGGCCTCCACGAGGCCGAGTTGGGTCATCAGGCCGACGAAATCGTCGACCTGACTCGTCGTGCCGGTCAGTTCGAAGATGAAGCTGGTCAGGGTGGCGTCGACCACCTTGGCCTTGAAGATGTCGGCGAGGCGCAGCGCCTCGATCCGCTTGTCGCCGGTACCGGCAACCTTGACCAGCGCCAGTTCGCGCTCCACCGACGGCCCTTCGTCGGTCAGGTCATGGACGCGATGGACCGGAACCAGCCGGCCGAGCTGCGCCTTGATCTGCTCGATGATCATCCGGGTGCCGGAGGTGACCAGCGTGATGCGCGACAGATGGTCGGCGTTGTTCACCTCCGCCACCGTCAGGCTTTCGATGTTGTAGCCGCGGCCGGAGAACAGCCCGATGACGCGGGCGAGAACGCCCGGCTCGTTGTCCACCAGCACGGCGATGGTGTGCTTTTCGATCGCGTTTTCCATGGATCCCGTCCTTCCCTTCGTTCGTCGTCAGCCGATCAGACCAGCACCATGCCGTCTTCCGGCGTGGCGTCGGACGGGCTGTCGTCCGGACCGAACAGGATCTCGTTGTGGGCCTTGCCGCCCGGGATCATCGGGAAGCAGTTCTCCCTCGGATCGACGGCGATGTCGATGATGCAGGGGCGGTCGGTGACAGCCAGCATCTTCTCGATCACCTGATCGACCTCGGCCACCGTGGTGGCGCGCAGGCCGACGCAGCCCCAGGATTCCGCGAGCTTCACGAAGTCCGGCAGGGCTTCCGAATAGCTCTGGGAATAGCGCGAGCCATGCAGCAGCTCCTGCCACTGGCGCACCATGCCCATATACTGGTTGTTCAGGATGAAGATCTTGACCGGCGCACGGTACTGCACGGCGGTGCCGATCTCCTGCATGTTCATCAGGAAGCTGGCCTCGCCCGACACGTCGACGACGATGGCGTCGGGATGGGCCAGTTGGGCGCCGATGGCGGCCGGCAGGCCGTAGCCCATGGTGCCGAGCCCGCCCGAGGTCATCCAGCGGTTCGGCTGGTCGAAGGGCAGGAACTGGGCGGCCCACATCTGGTGCTGGCCGACCTCCGTCGTAATGTAGTGGTCCTTGCCGCGCAGAGCCTCGCGCAGGCGCTCCAGCGCATACTGCGGCTTGATGACCGATTCGGTGCGGTTGTAGTTCAGGCAGTTGCGGGCGCGCCAGCCTTCGATCTTCCCCCACCACTCCTTCAGCGCGGCCTTGTCCGGCGACTTGGCGCGCGCCTTCCAGATGCGCAGCATGTCTTCCAGCACGGCACCGCAGTCGCCGACGATCGGGATGTCGACCGCGACGTTCTTGTTGATCGAACTGGGGTCGATGTCGACGTGGATCTTCTTGGAGCCCGGCGAGAAGGCCGACAGCTTGCCGGTCACGCGATCGTCGAAGCGGGCGCCGATGTTGATCATGACGTCGCATTCGTACATGGCGAGATTCGCCTCGTACGTGCCGTGCATGCCGAGCATGCCCAGCCACTGAGTGTCGGAGGCCGGGAAGGCGCCCAGGCCCATCAGGGTCGAGGTGATCGGGAAACCGGTGGTCTTGACGAACTGGGTCAGCAGCTTGGACGCGAAGGGGCCGGCGTTGATCACGCCGCCACCGGTGTAGAAGACCGGCCGCTTGGCGTTGGCGATCAGCTCCACCGCCTCTTCGATGCGCGCCAACTCCGCCTTCACCTGCGGACGGTAGGTCTTGTGCTTGACCTCCGCCGGCGGGACATAGGTGCCGTCGGCGAACTGCACGTCCTTCGGAATGTCGACCAGCACCGGACCCGGACGCCCGCTGCGCGCGACATAGAAGGCCTCGTGCAGGGTGCGGGCCAGATTGTCGACGTCCTTCACCAGGTAATTGTGCTTGGTGCAGGGACGGGTGATGCCGGTGGTGTCGGCTTCCTGGAAGGCGTCGTTGCCGATCAGGTGGGTCGGCACCTGGCCCGACAGGCAGACCAGCGGGATGCTGTCGCACAGCGCGTCCAGCAGGCCGGTCACCGCGTTGGTGGCGCCGGGGCCGGAGGTCACCAGCACGCAGCCGACCTTGCCGGTCGAGCGCGCGTAGCCCTCCGCCGCATGAACCGCGGCCTGCTCGTGGCGTACAAGGACATGGCGGAGGTCGTTCTGCTGGAACAGTGCGTCGTAGATGGGAAGTACGGCGCCGCCGGGATAGCCGAAGATGATGTCAACGCCCTGATCCTTCAGGGCCTTGATGACGATCTGGGCGCCGGTCAGCTTCTGTTCGGACATCGCTCACGACCTTCTCATGTGGGCGCCTCCTCTAAGGCACCCGGTTCCTTGGACTTGTCACCGGCCAAGGCTGCCGGGCTATGCCGCCGGAACAACGGCTTAGCCCCGATGGCTGTGGCCGGGAGCGGCAAATTAGTCAAAACTCCAGTCGCGGGTCAACCCATTTTGCGAATGTTCGCAAAGTTTTTTTGCCGCAGTTTTTCCAAATGTTGCGCGCATGCTTTGCAACATCGGCGCTGCGCCGGTCGGTTCCGCCGAAAATGCAAACGGCGGCCACACCGAAGCGCGGCCGCCGTTTGCAAGGCGCGACGGGGGGAAGGCGGCAGCCGTCAGGCGGCCGTCTTCAGCAGCCCGCACAGCCGGCGGATGCCCTCCCGGATCTGGGCCGGCTTGGTGACGGAGAAGGCTAGGCGCAGCGTGTTCTTGCCGGACCGGTCGGCGTGGAAGGCCGAGCCGGGGACGAAGGCGACGTTGGCCTCCTTGATGGCGCGGGCCAGCAGTTCGGTGCCGTCAACGCCTTCAGGCGCCTCGATCCAGACGAACAGGCCGCCTTCCGGCTTGGTCCAGGTGACGCCCGGCGGGGCGAACTCCTCCAGCGCCGCCAGCATGGCGTCGCGGCGCTCCTTGTACTGGGTGCGCAGCAGCTTGATGTGGCTGTCGAAGATCTGCGAGACGACATCGTGCATGACGATCTGGTTGATCGTGCTGGCATGCAGGTCGGCGGCCTGCTTCATCAGGACCAGCCGGTTCACCACCTCGGGCGCCGCGTTGACCCAGCCGACGCGCATCGCCGGCACCATCGTCTTGGAGAAGGTGCCGCCGAAGATGACATTGGTCAGCTTGCCGCCGTTGCGCTCGCAATCCAGGGCCGCCATCAGCGGCAGATGGTCGCCGTCGTAGCGCAGCTCGCAATAGGCGGTGTCCTCGATCACCGGCACGCCGGCCGCGTCGCAGGCGTCCAGGATGGCGTGCCGGCGGGCCAGCGTCACCGTGGTGCCGTTGGGATTCTGGAAATCGGGGACGAGATAGAAGAACTTCGGCTGCTGCGCCAGCGCCTCGGTCAGCGCCGTCATCTCCGGCCCTTCCTCGTCCATCGGAATGGAGAGATAGGTCGGCTCGTAGGGCGAGAAGGCCTGCAGCGCGCCGAGATAGGTCGGGCGGGTCACCACGATCTTGTCGCCGGGGCCGATCAGCAGCTTGCCGACGAACTCCAGCACCTGCTGCGAGCCGTTGGTGATCAGAACGCCGTCCAGGCCGACGGTGACGCCCTTGCCGCCCATATAGTCGCAGATCCACTCCCGCAGCGGCGTGTAGCCTTCGGTGATGGAGTATTGCAGGGCGGCGCCGGCGCCGGCATTGGACTGGAAGATCTTCTCGTAGGCGCGGGCGATGGCGGAGCTGGGGAACAGATCCGGGTCGGGAATGCCGCCGGCGAAGGAGATGATCTCCGGACGGTCGATCAGCTTCAGCAGTTCCCGGATTTCGGACGCCGTCATGCCGCCCACGCGGCCGGCGAACACATGACCCCAATCAACCGACACGGTGCTTCTCCTTCGGATCAGTAATTTAGTATCGTTCTCAGGCGGTCGAGCATTGCATTTCGTACCGCAGGCGAACAAGGCGAATCGATGGTATGGCAGCTATGCTGTCCTGTATGACTTACCAGCAAATCGGATGATTTGCCAACAATCTGATGCCGGAACCACGTCACCTGCCGTTTGGCGTAGCGGCGGGTCGATTGCTGGGCCAGCGCAATGGCCTCGTCGAGTGGAACTTCGCCGCCCAGGGCGCGACGCAGTTCCGGCACGCCCAATGCCTTCAGCACCGGAAGGTCGGGGGCGAGCTGCTGATCGCGGGCCAGGGCATCGAGCCGCCGCACTTCCTCCAGCGCCCCCTGCTCCATCATCACTTGGAAGCGCCTGTCGCACTGGGCGTAGAGATCGGCGCGCGGCGGGTCGAGCACCAGGATGGTGAAGCGCAAATCCGCGGGCGCCCCTTGGGCGGTCAGGCTCTGCCAGTGGGACAGCGGTTGGCCGGTGGCCTCAAGCACCTCCCAGGCGCGGGTCAGGCGGGTGGTGTCGCCGGGGTTCAGCTTGGCCGACGCCGGATCGCGGGCGACCAGTTCGGCCCGGAAGGCCTCGCCACCGATGGTCGCCAGCCGGGCATGGGCGGCGGCGCGCAGCTCGTCCGGGGTGGCCGGAACCTCGCTCAAGCCCTGCATCAGGGCGCGGAGATAGAGGCCGGTGCCGCCGACCACCACCGGAAGTCGCCCGTCTGCCTTGGCGGCGGCGATCTCCGCCAGCGCCATTTCGCGCCAGCGGGCCGCAGACCCGCGCTCGGCCGCCGGCAGCACGCCATAGAGCCGATGCGGCGCCCGCGCCAGATCTTCGACCGGCGGCCGGGCGGTCAGCACGTCCAGATCGGCGTAGAGCTGCATGCTGTCGGCATTGATGACGGTACCGCCGAACGCCTCGGCGACGGCGAGCGCCAGCCCCGACTTGCCCGACGCCGTCGGACCGCCGATGACGATGACATCTGTCAGTCCGGACATCACAGGCTCCCCACCTCAAGTCCCCCTCTCCCCGGGGGGAGAGGGAACAAAGTCCATCGAGCCAGTTCCATCCCCCTTCCATGGCGTCCCTACGCCGGCATTGCAACACCCATCCGCACGCCGACGCCGAAGCTTCGTTGGACCGCGTCCGCCGCCTGTGGTAGGCAGCGCGCAAAGGCCCTCTTTTCCTCGGGATACCCGCCGATGAACGCCGTCGCCACGCTGATCGCCCCCCGCACCGCCACGCTCGACGAGTCCGCCGTCCAGACCGCCAAGGCGGCGCTGGTGGCGCTGGGCGCCGATGCCGGGGCACCGGACTGGCTGGCGCCGGGCACCGCCTGCGACCTGCCCTTCGGCAACCTCGCACCCGAACAGGCGGAGGCGGCGATCCGCCACGCCCTGAACGGCGCCGCGCTCGACGTCGTCGCCCAGCCGGCGGCGGCACGGCGCAAGCGGCTGCTGGTCGCCGACATGGAGTCGACGATCATCGAGCAGGAGATGCTGGACGAGTTGGGCGACTATGTCGGGCTGAAGGACCACATCGCCGCCATCACCGCCCGGGCGATGAACGGCGAGATCGACTTCAAGGACGCCGTACGCGAGCGGGTCGCCTTGCTGAAGGGCCTGAAGGAAGCCGTGATCGACGAGGTGTGGCAGCGCGCCACCCTGATGCCGGGTGCGGCCCAGCTGGTCGGCACCATGCGCGCCAACGGCGCCGTCTGCGTCCTGGTGTCGGGTGGGTTCCGCTGCTTCACCGGCCGGGTGCGCAGCTGGATCGGCTTCGACGACGACCGTGGCAACGAGTTGGAAGTGATCGACGGCGTGATGACCGGCAAGGTGATCGAGCCGATTCTGGACAAGGACAGCAAGCTGCAGGCGCTGACAGCCTATGCCGGCGAGCATCGCGTGCCGGTGGCGGAGACCATGGCCGTCGGCGACGGGGCCAACGACCTGCCGATGCTGCTGGCGGCAGGTCTGGGCGTCGCCTTCCATGCCAAGGCGGTGGTCGCCGCCGAAGCCCGCGCCCGCGTCGATCATGGCGACCTGACCGCTCTGCTCTATGCCCAAGGCTATCGGACGGCGGAGTTCGTGGGGTAAGGGGCCGCCCCGTTCTCCGTCACGCCCAGACACCGCGAACGTAGGGCGTCAGCTGCGTGTCCATCAGGATGATGTGGCGGACCAGCCAATCGGCGGTGAATTTGTAAAGCTTCTCGGCGTTCTCGTGGGTGGGTTCGCCGGCGAAGCGGTTGGACAGTTCGCTGACCTTCTGGACCGCCGCGCGGTGCATGGCGGCATGCTCCTCGAATTTCGGGTAATGCACGATCTGCATGATCCGTTCTTCGCGGGCAAAATGCTCCTTGGTGTATTCCAGCAGCTTGATCAGGATCTTGGCGACGCGCGCCGGCTGGAACCGCGGAGCGGCCAGTGCTCCGTCCAGTTCGTTCAGATAATCGATCAGGTGTTTGTGATCGTCGTCGATGGCCGGCTGACCGACGCTCAACTGCCGTCGCCATGTGATGGCGCCCATGACCTTGCGGCCTCCCCCTTTGCCGGCACTCCGTTCGAGGGATTATGGATGGTCTCGCCGCCCAGCCTGAACAGCCGGCGGCGTCACACGGCAATTTGACGCACCTGTTTGACGCATCGGAGGGACGGGCCGAAACGCAACGGGGCCGGATGCGTCGCCGCACCCGTCCCCGTTCGCAACCCTGGATCCTCCAGGAGTTAGCCGACGATGGAATAACCGCAATCGACATAAGTGGTGTCGCCGGTGATGCCCTTGGCACCATCGGTGGCGAGGAAGGCGGTGGTGTAGCCGACCTCCTCAATGGTGACCAGACGGCCTTCCGGCGCACGCTCGGCGGCCTTGTTCATCAACTCGTCGAAATGGGCGATGCCGGAGGCGGCACGGGTCTTGATCGGGCCGGGCGAGATGGCATGGACACGGATGCCCTTCGGGCCGAGTTCGGCCGCGAGGTAACGCACGCTGGCCTCGAGCGCGGCCTTGACCGGTCCCATCACGCCGTAATTGTCGATGACGCGGTTGGCACCGAAATAGGACATGGTGAACAGCGATCCGCCGTCCTTCATCAGCGGCTCCGCATACTTCGCCATGCGGATGAAGGAATGGCAGGAGACATCCATCGCCTGCTGGAACCCTTCGCGCGAGCAGTCGACGACCCGGCCGTGCAGATCCTCCTTGGGGGCGAAGGCGATGCTGTGGAGCGCGAAGTCGAGCTTGCCCCACTTCTCGCCGATCTTGTCGAACATGGCCTTCAGCTCGCCTTCGCCGGTGACGTCCACCGGTTCGAAGATCTCGGCCTCCAGCTGCTGGGCCAGCGGCTCGACGAACCTCTTGGCCTTGTCGTTCAGATAGCTGACCGCAAGGTCGGCACCCAACGCGCGGAAGGCGCGGGCGCAGCCCCAGGCGATCGACTGGTCGTTGGCGATGCCGAGGACGAGCCCCTTCTTGCCTTCGAGGGTGGCGGCGGCGGGAATGATCGTGGTCATGGCGGACTGTCCTGCGGTCGATGTGACGAAAGGAGCGACCTCAACCATGGCGGTCATTCGCCGAAAGGTACGCAGCGCCCCTTGTGCAGTGCACCATAGACCAATCACCCCAGCTTCGCAATGCGCGATCGGAGCAATTCGCGTATGCATCTCAATCAACGCGCAGCATTGCCTCATAAATAGTCAGTAAAAGCCGAAGTCACGTCCATTCCTGATCTTTCATTGATCCATATCAAAGACGGCCTGCCAGCATTGGACTGGCAGGCCGTTTCTTGATGACAGTTCCGTTATGGAGAAACACCGCCTAGGCTGCCCGCTTTCTCAACGGGCGACACCGGGCGTGAAGGAGGGTGGGTCGCTGGCCGGGAAGGATTCCTGCGAGGCTTCGTCGACGATCTCCTCCTCGCAAGCCTCCTTGTAGATGTCGCCGGGATGGCGGGAATAGAGGTCGATGCCGTGCTCGACATCCTGGGCCGGAATGGCCGCCCTGTCGTTGTGCGACCAGTCGGACAGCATGGCCTTGCCGGGGCAATAGCCGGTCAGGCCGCGTGCCACCAGGGCGCCGCCGGCCAGCGCCATCGCGGCACCGGTCCAATTGGGCCGGCGCAGGCCCAGCACCGCCAGAGCCACGCCGCCGGCCAGCGAAGCCAGCCGTTCGTTGTGGCCGACATTGATGCCGTAGCTGCCGCCGGGAGCCCCATTGGAACCGCGAAGGCGGTCGTTGAGGCCGCGCAGATTGCGCCGGGCCGTGTCGGTGATTGAAGAGAGTTCCATGTCGGTCCTCCTGAATGCGGGTCCCGGTGGGGGATCGCCCGCCATCGGATCGTTATCGCGTCACTGTTGGGAAACCGGCGGCTGGGGGTTGGTGTTCCCGGACGGTGCCTGTGGAGCGGTGTCCGGCGCAGTCTTCGGCGCGCCGCCCTGCCCCGTTCCGCCGCCCGTCGCCGACCCGCTGGAGCCCGCGGCACCGCGCGCCTGCAGCAATTCCTGGTTCAGCCGCGCCACCTCCTGGGACAGGCGCTGCACCTCCTGGCGCAGCGGAGCGGCCGGGGCATCGCCGCCGCCCGTGGACCCGGCGATGGCGGCCAGCGTCGCCGAATCGCGCATCCAATAGGGGGCGACCCCGTAATAGGTGTGCACCGCCATCGCCCATTGACGGTCGTTCATGTTCGGGCGGTTCTTGTCGTCGAAACGCGGGGCGTTGGTCAGCTTGTCCTTCGGGACGTTCAGGACATAGCCGTCGCCCGACGGGGTGAACAGCGCCCACGGAACCGCGAAGTCGGCCTCGCCGATACCGAGGAAGCCGCCCAGCTCGACCACCGCATAGGCGACGCGGCCGGTGCCGGGATCGATGATGAGTTCGGAGATGCTGCCGAGATCCTTGCCGTCGGGGCTGCGCAGCTTGGCATTCTCAAGATCGTCTGCGGCGATGGCGCGCGGATGGACGATGGAATCCTGCAAGGCCGCCGCCTCGCCCAGGATCGCCTGGCAGGCGGGGGCGTTGCCCTTCTGGGCCGCAGCCTGTGCCGCCTGCTGCAGGGCGCGGAGCTGCGCGGTTTCCTGCTGGGTCACCGGAGCGGGGGAGCCCGGCGCGGCAGCTTCGAGAGCCGCCGCCTGCTGGCCCAACCGGTCAAGTCCCGCCGCGCAGTCGTCGGCCGCCAATGCGGGCGCGGCGATGGACAGGGGGCTCAGCGCGGCCAGCAGCAGGGCCGTGCCAAGGGTGGGGCGCTTCATCAGGGCATCCTCCGGCTTCAGTCGTCTCATGCTGCATGAACAGCATGGTCAAGCCGGAGGTTCCCGAAGGGCCCTGCGAGTCTTCAGCCTGGAAGAGGCAATCCACCGCGCTGGACGATGAAGGACTGGATGGCGTCGACACCCTCGCCCGCCTTGACGTTGGCGAAGACGAAGGGACGGTCGCCGCGCATCTTGCGGGCGTCGCGGTCCATCACCTCCAGGCTGGCGCCGACCATCGGGGCGAGGTCGGTCTTGTTGATGACCAGCAGGTCGGAGCGGGTGATGCCCGGCCCGCCCTTGCGCGGGATCTTGTCGCCGGCCGACACGTCGATGACGTAGATGGTGAGGTCCGCCAGTTCCGGCGAGAAGGTGGCCGCGAGGTTGTCGCCGCCCGATTCGATGAAGATCAGGTCGAGGTCGGGGAACTTGGCGTTCATCTGGTCGACGGCGGCGAGGTTGATCGAGGCGTCCTCGCGGATCGCGGTGTGCGGGCAGCCGCCGGTCTCCACCCCCATGATCCGTTCCGGCTTCAGCGCGCCGGAGCGGGTGAGGAACTCCGCATCCTCCTTGGTGTAGATGTCGTTGGTGATCGCCGCGACCTCCCAATCCTCGCGCATGCGCTTGCACAGCGCGTCGGTCAGCGCGGTCTTGCCGGAGCCGACGGGGCCGCCGATGCCGACGCGAAGCGGACCGGCGTGGCTCTTTTCGATAGCGGGGAGAGCGCTCATGAGCGGAACAGCCTCGTATATTGGGTTTCGTGGATCATCGAGGTCCAGTCGACGGCCATCGCCCGGCCGCCGAGATCGTCGAGCGGGGCGGCCAGCGCCGTCTCCGCCGCCCGGTGGGTGATGGGATCGAGGGCGGCCAGCGCCCGCTGCCCGTCGGTCTGGCCCAGCGGCACCAGCCGGACGCCGGCCGACACCAGATTGGCGGCGAAGGCATGGAGGTAGGCGGTCAGCGCCGGCCCCTCCGCCACGCCGATCAGAGATGCCGCCAGCGCCACCGCCACCGCGTAGGCGACCGGCCGTCCGGTGGCGGCGATCACCGCATCCCAGCGCGCCAGCCCGTCGAGCGGCCATGCGGCGCGGATCGCCAGCAGGAAGGCCTGCCCCTGCGCCCGCGATTCGAGCGCGGTCTCGGCGGAGGCGCGCAGGATGTCGGCCCGCTCCACCGCCCAGGCGAAGGCAACCTCGTCCCCGGCCAGCACGGCGCGATGGGCGGCGGCGAACAGCATGCCGTCGGTCCGTCCGGCGCCATGGCGCAGGATGCCGTCGAGCCAGACGATCAGCGTCGCCCGGTCCCGCACCAGCCCCTGCTCCACCGCCGCCTCGATCCCATGGCTGTAGGAGAAGCCGCCGACCGGAAAGCCGGGCGACAGCCACGCCAGCAGGCGCGTCAGGGCGTGGGTGGAAACGCCGTTATCCACGTCAGTGCGAATGCCCATGCCCGCCGCCATGCGAATGCCCGCCATAGGCACCGCCTTCCGGCATGAAGGGCGCCTGCACGTCGCGCACCTCGGCGCCCAGCCCGCGCAGCATGTCCTCGATCACATGGTCGCGGCGCAGGCGGATGGTGTCGCCGACGATCTGCACCGGCAGGTGACGGTTGCCGAGATGCCAGGCGACGCGGGCGAAGGCTTCCACAGGGCCGGGCACGCGGACTTCCATCAGGTCCTCCGGGGCGGCGACCACCCGCAGGAAGCTGCCGTCGCCCAGTTCCAGCCCGTCGCCGTCGTCGAGCGCGACCGCCCGCGGCAGGTCGAGCAGGAAGGCGCCGCCGTCATCGTCGGTCATCGCCATGCGGCGGCGGAAGCGGTCGTCGAAGGCGAGCGTCACGGTGCCGGCCGCCTGTTCGGCGGCCCAATGGCCGCGGGCATGGACCCGGGTGGCGCGGCGGGTGGAATCGGTCATCAGCTAAGCCGTTCGAAGGGGGTCGGGTGGCCGAAGAAGCGGCCGGCCAGGTCGCTGACCAGCGCCGCGTCCCCGGTGGTGAAGAAGCGCAGGCCACGCTCGCTTGGTTCCGGGCGGTATTCGGGATGACGGTCGAGATACTGCTCCAGCGAGCGGGCGGTCAGCGTCGGCTGGCACAGCACCTCCACCCCCGGTGGCAGGGAGCGGGCGAACAGGTGGCGGACCAGCGGATAGTGGGTGCAGCCCAGCACCACGGCGTCCAACGGCTGGCTGCCCATCTTGTCGAGCAGGACGCGGGCATAGTCGGCGACCGCCGGTTCGATCTCGTCGTCCGACGCGCCGCGCTCGATCAGCGGCACGAGGTCGGGACAGGCCTGCTGGACGACACGCACGGCAGGGGCGCGTTTGCCGATCTCCCGCGGGAAGGAGCCCGAATTGACGGTTGCCGCAGTGGCGAAGATGCCGACGCTGCGCGGCTCGGCCAGATGGTCGGGCGGCACGGTGTCGATCATCCAGGGAACGCGGGTGATCGCCTCCACCATCGGCACCAGCACGCCCAGCACGTTGCGGCCGGGATGGGCCGACGGCAGCCATTCCTGCTGCAGCCGGCGCAGTGCGACGGCCGCGGCCGTGTTGCAGGCGATGACGATCAGCCGGCAGCCCTGCGCGAACAGCCGATCCATCCCGGCCACGGTCAGCCGGTAGATGTCGTCCTCGCTGCGCGGGCCGTAGGGCGCGGCGGCATGGTCGCCGAGATAGACGAAGGGACGGTCGGGTGCCGCATCCACCAGGGCGCGCAGCACGGTCAATCCGCCATGTCCTGAATCGAATACACCGATCACCGACGAAACCTTGCTTGAATCTCCTTCTCCCCCCTGGGGAGAAGGTTGGGATGAGGGGGTTCGGCGCAGCCGAAGACGGACCGCGCCACTTGCCCCCACCCTAACCCTCCCCCGCTGGGCGGGGGAGGGGAAGATAAAACGGCTCAGAACAGGAAATAGCGCTGCGCCATCGGCAGGATTTCCGCCGGTTCGCAGGTCAGCAGCTGTCCGTCCGCCCGCACCTCGTAGGTCTCCGGGTCGACCTCGATGTGCGGGGTGGCGTCGTTGTGGATCATGTGCTTCTTGCCGACGGTGCGGGTGCCCTGGACGGCGATCAGTTCGCGGTGCAGGCCGAGCTGGCGCCCGACCTCCAGTTCCATCGCCTTGGCGCTGACGAAGGTGACGCTGCTGGCCTGGAGCGAGCGGCCGAAGGCGCCGAACATCGGGCGGTAATGCACCGGCTGCGGCGTCGGGATCGACGCGTTGGGATCGCCCATCAACGCCGTGGCGATGGTGCCGCACTTGATCACCATGTCCGGCTTCACTCCGAAGAAGGCCGGCGACCACACCACCAGATCGGCCAGCTTGCCGACCTCGACCGAGCCGACGACATGGCCGATGCCGTGCGACAGCGCCGGGTTGATGGTGTATTTGGCGATGTAGCGCTTGACCCGGAAATTGTCGTTGTCGCCGGTCTCCTGCGGCAGCCGGCCGCGCTGGAGCTTCATCTTGTGGGCGGTCTGCCAGGTGCGGATCACCACCTCGCCCAGCCGGCCCATCGCCTGGCTGTCCGACGAGATCATGGAGAAGACGCCCAGATCGTGCAGGATGTCCTCGGCCGCGATGGTCTCGCGCCGGATGCGGCTTTCGGCGAAGGCGACGTCCTCGGGAATGCGCGGGCTGAGGTGGTGGCACACCATCAGCATGTCGAGATGCTCGTCCACCGTGTTGATGGTGAAGGGGCGCGTCGGGTTGGTCGAGCTGGGCAGGACGTTGCCGAGGCTGGCCACCCGGATGATGTCCGGCGCATGGCCGCCGCCCGCCCCTTCGGTGTGGAAGGTGTGGATGGTGCGACCCTTGAACGCCGCGATGGTGTCCTCGACGAAGCCCGATTCGTTCAGCGTGTCGGTGTGGATCGCCACCTGGACGTCGAGCTGGTCGGCCACCGTCAGGCAGGTGTCGATGGCATCCGGCGTGGTGCCCCAATCCTCATGCAGCTTCAGGCCGCAGGCACCGGCGGCGATCTGCTCCAGCAGTGCGTCGGGGCGGCTGGTGTTGCCCTTGCCGAAGAAGCCCAGGTTGATCGGCAGCCCTTCGGCGGCCTGAAGCATCCGCTCCATATGCCAGGGACCGGGGGTGCAGGTGGTGGCCGAGGTGCCGGCGGCCGGACCGGTGCCGCCGCCCAGCATGGTGGTGACGCCGCTGTTCAGCGCCTCGTCGACCTGCTGCGGGCAGATGAAATGGATGTGGGCGTCGATGCCGCCGGCGGTGACGATCTTGCCCTCGCCCGCGATCACCTCGGTACCGGGACCGACGATGATGTCGACGCCGGGCTGGATGTCGGGGTTGCCGGCCTTGCCGATGGCGGCGATGCGTCCGCCGGTGATGCCAATATCGGCCTTGACGATGCCCCAATGGTCGATGATCAGCGCGTTGGTGATGACGGTGTCGACCGCACCCTGGTGGCGCGAGCGCTGGGATTGCCCCATGCCGTCGCGGATCACCTTGCCGCCGCCGAACTTCACCTCCTCGCCATAGACGGTGTGGTCGCGCTCGACCTCCACGATCAGGTCGGTGTCGGCCAGCCGGACCCGGTCGCCGGTGGTCGGGCCGTAGAGGGCCGCATATTCGGCCCGGTCGATACGGTGCGCCATGTTCTCGCCCTTCCCTGTCGGCCCGTCAGAGGGCGCCGTTGACCTTGCGGTTGAAGCCGATCACCACCCGGTCGCCGCCATAGGCGACCAATGCCACGCGGCGCGTCTGGCCAGGCTCGAAGCGCACCGCCGTGCCGGCCGGAATGTCGAGCCGGAAGCCGCGCGCCTTCTCGCGGTCGAAGGCCAGCGCGCTGTTGGTCTCGTAGAAATGATAGTGCGAGCCGACCTGGATCGGCCGGTCGCCCGCGTTGGCGACGTCGAGTTCGATCGTGGCGCGGCCGTCGTTCAGCACGATCTCGCCGGCCGCCGGGAAGATTTCACCGGGTTTCATCGGGTGGTTCCCTTCAACGGATCGGCTGGTGGACGGTGACGAGCTTGGTGCCGTCGGGGAAGGTGGCCTCGACCTGGATGTCGTGGATCATCTCGGGGATGCCCTCCATCACCTGATCGCGGGTCAGGACGGTGGCGCCGTCCCGCATCAGTTCGGCCACCGTGCGGCCGTCGCGGGCCCCTTCGACCACATAGTCGGTGATGAGGGCGACCGCCTCCGGATGGTTCAGCTTGACCCCGCGTTCCAGCCGCCGCCGCGCCACCATCGCCGCCATCGCGACGAGCAGCTTGTCCTTCTCGCGCCCTGTCAGGTTCATCGGGGGATTGCCCTTTCGCCGCCCTGTTCGTCACCGGATCATCGCCGGCCGGTTGGCGATGATTATGCCATGATGACGCGTCGCGCCAAGTGCGTCGTATGACGTAGGGGATTGAAACAATTGAGTCCGAAGCCCGGACCCGGCCTTCACATTTCCCACAGCCGCGGCAGCCGGGCCGGCAGGCCGGCGGCTTCGGCGCGCAGGCCCGACCACAGCGCCGCATAGGCGCTGCGCACCGCGCGGGCATCGCCGCCGAGGATGCGGACGACCAGCAGACCGTCCAGCGCGGTGGCGCCGATGCGGGCGCCCTCCAGTGGTTCGGCCAGTGCGCGGACGGCGTCGAGACGGCGGGCAACGTCGGGGGCCGCGTGCAGCAGGGTGGCGCAGGCGGCGGCTCCATCGAGTCCGGCGGGATGGGCCAGCGCCTCGGCGACATCCCCGTCCAGATGCAGGGCATCGGCCCAGATCAGCCGGCCGTCGCGGGCGACCTCCCAGGCGTCGCGGATCAGGCCGCGGGTGACCGTCTCGCCGAAGGCGGCACGGCCGAAGACCAGCATCTCGCCGGCGATCACGCGGCCGTCGCCCGACAGGTCGATGCGTGTCCGCCGGCGAAGGCGAGAGCCTTCGAAGACGATCGCCTCCTGCGGCATCCATTCCAGCCACGCGCCATCTTCCGCCGACAGCAGCGTGTCGATGCGGCAGTCGGAACCGGTGGAGCGGTAGACCTTCTCGGCAGCCTGTGTGGTGACCAGGGCCCTGGCGCCCGGCCCGACCGACAGGCCGATGTCCATCCGGTCGCCGCCGACCATCCCGCCGGACGTGGTGGCGAGCACCGCGATGGGAAGGTCATCGCGGCGCGGTGTCGGCATCAGCACCCGGAGGGGATCATGATGGTAGAGCGTCGCCAGCCGGGTCTCGCCGTGGCGATGCTCGAACCGGACGGTCGCGGCGCCGTGGACGGCGACCTTCTTTTCCTCACACGACGCGTCTTTCGGCCTGTCGGCCACCGCCACCTGAACCAAGCGCCCGCTCCCCATCGGATGATGCGGGCGCCAGTCTGCCGGAAGCGGGGCTGTCCAGGCAATGCGGACGAAGCCCCCGCCCTTGCGTCAGCCTTCGCCGGTGAAGCAGCCGTTGCGGGCGGCGACCACGGCGACCTGGGTGCGGTTGCGCACCCCCAGCTTCTGCATGATGGCGCGGACATGGACCTTCACCGTGCCTTCCAGCACGCCCAGGCCGCGGGCGATCTCCTTGTTGGAGTGACCGGCCAGCAGCAGTTCGAACACGTCGCGCTGTCGGTCGGTCAGGCGGTCCAGGATGTCGTCGTTGCCGCGCGGCCCCTCGGCCAGCGCGCCGTTCAGCACCGCGCGCGGCAGCGGCAGGAAGATGTCGCCGCTGAGCGCCAGCGAGATGGCATGTTCCAGCACCTCCGGCGGGCTGGTCTTCAGGACATAGCCGCGAGCCCCCATGCGAACGCTGTCGACGATGTCGGCGACCTCGTCGGAGTTGGTGAGGATCAGGACCGGCACCTCACCCATGGTTTCCATCAATCGGCGCAGCCCGGCGATGGCACCGCCGCCGGCATCGTCTTCGGTCACGCGCGGTGGGCCGGGGTCGTACAGGACCAGGGCCAGTTCAGGAGTCTGGCGACCGATGTCCAGCGCTTCATCCAACGACCCGGCCTCCAGCACGCGCGTTCCCGGGCAGATTTCGCCGATAGACAGAGCGAAGCCGTGGCGGACCATCGGCTGCTCGTCGACCACCAGAAAAATCCGCGTGGGATTGCCCGCGCTGCGCGAACCACCGCGCGCTTGAAGCTCGAACTCCATCGTGTCCCCTTATTCTCAGCGGACCGCTCCACAGTAGGGCCAAGAACACCAAAAAGCCCCAACGGGAAAGCGGTTCATTCGCGCCGCTCCGTGGTGCGGCTACCCCTAAATATCGAATGAACGGTTCTGCGTTCATTTTCCTGCCAAATCCAATCTATTGCCTGTGACTTTCTTGTTCTCACCTTGCACCATTGGTTAATGAACCGTATAAATCATCCCAGCACGAAGCGCAAAGCCCGCTGTTCCGAACAATATTGTTCTAATTTTCTATGTTCGGAGTCTGCGTGGACCGGATCGACCGGTCCGGTCCTTGGCACAGGACCTTCAGGCGCAGATCAAAAGGGGGGATCGCCGCCGCCCGGCGAAGGGCGGCCCAGCGGAGGATCATCGATGAAGACATGGAATGTAATGCTGGTCGATCACGACCGGCTGTTTTCGGCGGCCCTGGCAACGTTGATCGGCGGCGGCCCCTTCCGGGTCAGCGCCCACGCGGCCAGCGCCGACGACGCGCTCGACCTGATCGCCGACGGCGAGCAGCCCGACCTGATCGTATTGGCGCTTCAGGACGGCATGCCGGAGGAGATCGCCGGCATCCGTCGACTGCGGGACGGCACGTCCGCCCGGATCGCCGTGCTGGCCGACACCATCGCCGACCGCAGTCTGTCCCAGTCGCTGAAGGCAGGTGCCGACGCCTATCTGAACAAGAGCATGTCGAGCGAGAGCCTGCTGCGCTCGCTGCGGCTGGTGATGCTTGGCGAGGTGGTCTATCCGACCCATGTCGCCGGCCTGCTGATGGCGGCCGCCAACGAACGCCCGCAACACAGCCCCATGCCCATCGCCATGCCGCCCAGCGGCGACCTGTCGAAGCGCGAGGTGCAGATCCTGCGCTGCCTGCTGGCCGGCCAATCGAACAAGGCCATCGCGCGCAACCTGCACATCACGGAATCGACCGTGAAGATGCATTTCAAGAACGTGATGCGAAAGATCAACGCGCAGAACCGCACCCAGGCCGCGGTGTGGGCGATCCAGAACGGATTGTCGCCGCTGGTGACGGCGTAGGGGGTTGATTTGTTTAGGTGTGGGCTTCGATTGCCCCCGCCCCAACCCTCCCCCGCTCTCAGCGGACCTACGGTCCGCCTGCCGCGTCAGCACAAAGCATAGCTTTGTGCGAGAGCTGGGCGGGGGAGGGAGCAAGTGCGTGTTCGGAAAGGCGGCGGAAGTCCCTCCCCCGCCTAGCGGGGGAGGATAGGTGGGGGGCTAACGCCGTCAGGCTCCGTACCCCTCCTACTCCGCCGCGTGGCGATGGCCGGCATGGCGCCCTTCGCAGAATTCCTCGATCATCTTGCGGCAGAAGGCCGGAATATCGTCGGGCTTGCGTGACGTGACCAAGCCATGGTCGGTCACCACCTGCTCGTCGACCCAGGTCGCCCCGGCATTGCGCAGGTCGACCTGCAGCGACGGCCAGGAGGTCATGCGCTTGCCGCGGACGCCGCCGGCATCGATCAGGGTCCAGGGGCCGTGACAAATCGCGGCGATGGGCCGGCCGGATTCGACGAAGCTCTTCACGAACTCGATCGCCTTCGGCTCCAGCCGCAACGAATCCGGATTCATCACGCCGCCCGGCAGCAGCAGCGCGTCGTAGCGGCCGGGGTCGGCCTGGTCGAGGGTCACGTCGACGTCGACCATGTCGCCGCGGTCATGGTGGTTCCAGCCCTGGATCTGCCCAGCCTTGGGGGCGATCACATGCACGGTGGCGCCGGCGTCGCGCAGGGCCTTCACCGGTTCGGTCAATTCCACCTGTTCGAAGCCGTCGGTGGCGAGCACGGCCACGGTCTTTCCGTCGAGTTTCTGAGCCATGGCGGGGTCTCCTTCGCGGTTGGTCTGACCGAAGGCCGTTTTTTGTCGGCCCCACGGCATTGGTCCATGCCGCAGCAACCGGATTACCCCTGGATGGTTCCCTGGGAACTGTCCCGCAATTCCCATGTTGATTGTGACATACGAGACACACATCAACGATGGGAGCCCGGATCATGAGGTTCCAGACCCTGTTGGCCGGCCTTGCGCTGGCGACGACCCTGCCCTTCGCCCATATCGAGTCGGTTCAGGCTGCCGATCCGCGCGCCGCGAGCGATCTCGTCGGACTCGAGGTGACCGGTCTGCTCGGCGAAGAATTGGGACAGATCGTTTCCGTTTCGCCCAGCGCCGACGGCAAGGACACCAGCATCCTGGTCGAGGCCAGCGGCATGCTGGACGTCGGTCACCGCTTCTTCACCGTCCGCCGCTCGCAGCTGTCACCGGGCGAGGACGAGGATACCGTCACCTACAAGAAGACCGCGCAGGACGTGATCAGCCGGCTGAACAACGACACCCAGGTCGCGGAGCGCTGAACCGGCGCTCCGCCCGGCGCGTCGGGCGCGGCCTCAAACACCGTCGTCGGGGTGGCAGGGTTTGCAGCCGGTAGGCCAGGGCTCCCCCAGATCCTCCACAACCATGCGCCAGGACGGCCCGTCCAGACGGACGCAGCCGCCGCCGGCGAAATGGAGGGCGATCCCGCCTTCCACCGTTTCCATCGACAGCAGTTCCAGAATCCGGCCGCGGTCCTTCAGGTCGAAGCCGCGCAGCCTGGCGCCGGTGACTCCCTCCACCCGCAGCCCGCAATGGACCCGTTCGTAGGGAGCGAGATCATCGTCGTCGGCGGAGGGGCCCGGACGCGGACGGTCGGCGGCCTCCCAACGGAAGCGGTTGACGACCATGACGAACCGCTTCTCGTCGGGCTGGAAGCACATGTCGGCGACCGGCAGGATGGCGTCCTGCAGGCAGGCTGAGACGACCTTCAGGTCCTCCTCGTCTTCGGCGCGCAGGCGGATCGGGGTCATGTCCGCCATGGTTGGGACCGTCATAATCGGGGGCACCTCTCGGGAAAGGCCAACCTTAGGGGATGGCGGGAGGGGCTGCCCCCGCCGCTTACTCGTCGCTGCCGTGGATGCGTTCGATCTCCGCACCGCAGGCGGCCAGCTTCTCCTCCACCCGCTCATAGCCGCGGTCGAGGTGGTAGACGCGGTTGACCATCGTCTCCCCCTCCGCCGCCAGCCCGGCGAGCACCAGCGACACCGAAGCGCGCAGGTCCGTCGCCATCACGGGCGCACCGGTCAGCCGCTCCACGCCACGCACCAGCGCCGACGAGCCGTGGACCGTGATCCGCGCGCCCATGCGGGTCAGCTCCGGCGCGTGCATGAACCGGTTCTCGAAGATCGTTTCCGTGATCATCGCCGCGCCCGTCGCCGTGCACATCAGGGCCATCATCTGGGCCTGAAGGTCGGTGGGGAAGCCGGGGAACGGCTCGGTCATCACATCGACGCCGTGCAGTTCGCCGTTGGCGCGCGAAACGCGGATCCCGTTGTCGATCTCCTCGAAGGCGACACCGGCCGGGGCCAGCGCCTTGACCGCCGCCTTGATCAGATCGAGCCGCGTGTTCATGATGTCAAGACGGCCGCCGGTGATCGCCGCCGCCATCGCGTAGGTGCCGGTCTCGATCCGGTCGGCCACCACCATGTGGCGGGCGCCGTGCAGACGGTCGACGCCCTCGATCACCAGCCGGTCGCTGCCGATGCCGGTGATCTTCGCTCCCATCTTGACCAGGCATTCCGCCAGGTCGCTCACCTCGGGCTCGCGCGCGGCGTTGACCAGGATGGTGGTGCCCTTGGCCAGCGTCGCGGCCATCAGCAGGTTCTCGGTCGCACCGACCGACACCTTGGGGAAGACATATTCCGCACCGCGCAGGCCGCCGGCCGGGGCCTTGGCGACGATATAGCCCGCCTCGATCCGGATGTCGGCGCCCATCGCCTCCAGGCCCTTGATGTGCAGGTCCACCGGACGCGCGCCGATGGCGCAGCCGCCGGGCAGCGACACCTTGGCCTCGCCGCAGCGGGCCAGCAGCGGCCCCAGCACCAGCACGCTGGCGCGCATCTTGCGCACCAGGTCATAGGGGGCGGTGGTGTTGGTGATGTCGCGCGCGGTGAAGTCCACGGCGCGGCCGGCGCAATCGCCGCCGGCCCCGGCCATGTGGATCGCCACGCCGTGCTGCAGCAGCAGATTGCACAGCGTGTTGATGTCGGCCAGGATCGGCAGGTTGGTCAGCGTCAGCGTCTCGTCGGTGAGCAGCGACGCCGTCATCAGCGGCAGGGCGGCGTTCTTGGCGCCACCAACGGTGATGGTGCCGTTCAGCGGGCGGCCGCCGCGGATGCGGATCTTGTCCATGGACCTGTTTCTTTCGCGGATACGCTTCAGGAAGCGTTCGGAGTTAGGAGCGCTCAAAGACGGGGCAGCGTGACGCCCTTCTGCCCCATGTATTTGCCGGACTTGTCGGCGTAGGACACCTCGCACACGCTGTCGCCCTTCAGGAACAGGAACTGGCACAGCCCCTCGTTCGCATAGACCTTGGCGGGCAGCGGGGTGGTGTTGGAAATTTCCAGCGTGACGTGACCCTCCCACTCCGGCTCCAGCGGGGTGACGTTCACGATCAGGCCGCAACGGGCATAGGTGCTCTTGCCCAGGCAGATGACCAGGACGTCGCGCGGGATGCGGAAATACTCCACCGTGCGCGCCAGCGCGAAGCTGTTGGGCGGGATGATGCAGACGTCGGTCTTGCGGTCGACGAAGCTCGAATCGTCGAAGCGCTTCGGGTCGACGATGGCGTTGTCGACGTTGGTGAAAATCTTGAACTCGTCGGCGACCCGGGCATCGTAGCCGTAGGACGACACGCCGTAGGAGATCACGCCTTCGCGCTTCTGGGTCTCGACGAAGGGCTCGATCATGCCCTTGGTCTCGGCCATCTCGCGGATCCAGCTGTCCGGCATGATGCCCATCGCGGGGGTACTCCTTGGCGTATCGATTGGATGGCGGGTCGTGAAGGCTGGTTTGTAGCCGAGGCGGCGGCAAGGCTCAAGGAAACGAAGGCCGCTTGGCGCGCATGGACGGTTCTTTATCACGGCGCTGGTCTTCGCCGTCGCCTCGGCTAAGCTTCGCGCCATGACACAGAGCTTCACCCTGTCCGTGACGGACACCCCCGCCCCGGCCGATCTGGCCGGAGTCTTCGACGGTCTGCGCGCCTACAACGAAGCCTCGCTCGGCCGCGCCTACGACCGCCGTGACCTGGTGGCCGTCGCCCGCGATGCCGACGGCACGCTGAAGGGTGGGCTGGTCGGCTACACCAACTGGGACTGGCTGTATGTCGACCTGCTGTGGGTGGACGACACCACGCGCGGCAGCGGCCTCGGCGGCCAGCTGCTGGCTGCCGCCGAAGCGGAGGCCCGGGTGCGCGGCTGCCGCTGGTCGCGGCTCTACACCTACGACTTCCAGGCGCCGGGCTTCTACCCGAAGCAGGGGTACGAGGTATGGGCGGAAATGGAAGGCTATCCGCCGGGCCACAAGCAGATCTGGTTCAGGAAGGATTTGGCTTAGCGAGAGTTCCCTCTCCCCAGTCGGGAGAGGGATCATTCCCCTCGCTGCCGCGCCTGCTCCTTGCGCTTGCGCAGGTTCTCGCGCAGGCGCGCGGCGAGGCGTTCGTCGCGCTGCTTCACCGCCGGTTTCGGCTTTTCCGGGGCCGGGGCCGGCGGTGTGTTCACCGTGTCGGCGGTGTCGTCCATCGGCGCGGCTCCGCCCCAAGGCCTCAGTGATTGGACTGGTGCAGGATCTGGTCGCGCAGCCCGGTGTCGTACTCGACGCCGGCGGCGGTCAGGATCGCGGCACCGGGGGTGCGCTTCACGATGCCCTTGCGCTCCAGGATGGTCCAGACCGCGTCGTTCTGCAGGCCGGTGGCGTCCTTGGCGGCGACCACGGCATGGCCGAGATGGAAATGATTGCCGTGCGCGTGCGGCAGGGCGGTGATCTGGAAGCCACCCTCCTCGTCCTCGGCCGGCTTGTTTTCCAGGCGGGCAAGCTCCTGCAGCAGGGTCAGGGTGCGCAGCTGCAGCGGGTTCAGGTTCAGCGGATTCTTCTTCGGGGGCATCGATGGTCCCATCGGTCCTGATGTGTCGCGGTCGCGCAGTAGACCGGCAGGGCGGAGCGGCTGTCAAGCGCGCGAACCGGTCACGCAAAGGTCTTGGATGGAGGCTGGCGCGCCGGCCGCCGCTGGGGCATAAGTCCGTCGGACCATCGTCATAAGGACCTTGAGACCATGACCATCCTCGTCACCGGGGCTGCCGGCTTCATCGGATCGCATGTCGCCGCGGCTCTGCTGGACCGCGGGGAGCGCGTGCTGGGCCTCGACAACCTGAACGACTATTACGCGGTGGCGCTGAAGGAGGCCCGGCTGGCCCGGCTGCTCGACCGGCCCGGCTTCCGCTTCCTCCGCGCCGACATCTCCGACCGCGCGACGGTGGAGGGGCTGTGGCCGCAGTTCGATGACGTGACGGGCGTGGTCCATCTGGCGGCGCAGCCGGGCGTGCGCTACTCCATCGAGAACCCCTACGCCTATGTCGACGCCAACGTCACCGGCCAGGTGACCTTGCTGGAGGCAGCGCGGCGCATGCCGAACCTGCGGCATTTCGTCTACGCCTCGACCTCCTCGGTCTATGGCGCCAACCGCAAGATGCCGTTCTCGGTCGAAGACCGGGTGGACAGCCCGGTGTCGGTCTATGCCGCCACCAAGAAGGCGGCGGAGATGCTGGCCTTCACCTACAGCCATCTCTACCGGATGCCGATGACCGGCCTGCGTTTCTTTACGGTCTACGGCCCGTGGAGCCGGCCGGACATGGCAACCTGGCTGTTCGCCGACGCCATCACCGCCGGCAAGCCGATCCGCGTCTTCAACGGTGGCCGGATGAAGCGTGACTTCACCTATATCGACGACATCGTCGCCGGCGTGCTGGCCGCCCTCGACCGCCCCGCCCCGGTCGATGCGGAGACCGGCGCGCCGCATCGGCTGTTCAACCTCGGCAACAACCGGTGCGAGGAACTGATGCGCTTCATCGGCGTGCTGGAACTGGCGCTGGGCCGCGAGGCCGTGAAGGTGATGGAGCCGATGCAGGCCGGCGACGTGCAGGAGACCGCCGCCGACATCGAGCTGAGCCGCCAAGTGCTGGGCTTCGAGCCGAAAACCCCGATCGAGGTCGGCCTGCCGCGCTTCGTCGAGTGGTACAAGACCTATCACGGCATTGGGTAAGTATTGGGATACGTATTAGGCGCATGGTGGAAGGCATCGGCGCGCTTCCAGCGCACGCAGAGCAAAAACAGATGCACCATGAGTCATGGTGGGCGGAGTGCATTTATCCCTGCGATCGGAGTGGCCAAGCGGGCAACTGAATTGGAAACAGTCATATTTCCGATCATTTCCATTGTTGGCATCTGGGCCACGGAACATCTCTCAATTTATTCCTGCTTAAGGCCCCATTACCCAAGACGATATCAAGGCGCAGATGTAGCTTCTGCGTGAAAAGCAAAATATTTCTTCACCCAAAATGTCGCCGCGCACCAATGGAATCCGCTGAATATGCGAGCGTCCATAGCATTTTGACAATTGCCCAGGATTACATCTATTGCCGGTTATGGATGGGACCGTGCGGCATGCAATCCTTCACCAGCCGCGACATGCCTCGTGCGAGGCGGCGTGCTTGGGAGGACTTTAAGATGCTGAGATGCGTGATTGCAGCTGTTGCCGTTGCTGTAACACTGGCAGCCGGTTCCGGTCCATCGGCTGCGGCGACAGCGCAGCAGGAAAAGATGAAGACCTGCAATGCCGACGCGACGGGTCAGGGCCTGAAGGGTGATGCGCGGAAAGCATTCATGAACGGCTGCCTTTCGAACAAGCCTGCCGCCGAACCGGCCAAGCCGCCGACGGCTCAGCAGGACAAGATGAAGAAATGCAATGCCGATGCCGTGGGCAAGACAGGAGACGAGCGGAAGACGTTCATGAGTAACTGCCTGAAGAACTGAGCACGAAATGGGAACTGCCCGCTCGCATCAGGCGGGCAGTTTCTTGAGGCGGAAATATTGGGGAGGGGATTTCAGAAATTGCCATCCCGCTATGCCTTCACGACACGCACCTTGTCGGCCTTCTTATGCTGCGTCCAATCCAAGTCATCAATCGACTTGTCATGAACAATAGCCAGAAGAACATCGTCAAAGCGCACCGCTTCCGCAAACGCGACGCACACAATCCAGAGTGATCTTTTAAGATCGTCGGGATTTTTGCCATCGGTTCTGTGGTAGAGAGCGTTAACGGCTCCGTTCACATTTGCGAGGCTCAGATCAAAAGCGGTGCTTCTATCCAAACCAAGCTCACCATACTCATTACCATATGGGAGCTTAAAGTCCGATGTGATTGAGCATTGAGCATTTTTTGTTAGAAAAAGCTTTCCATTCCTGGCGCGAAACCCTTCGATATATAGGTCGTCGAGCTTGTAGAATAACGTCAGTGGCGAGGCGGTGAACTTTAGCGTAAATTGTCCAAATCCAGTTCTGGTCTGCCTTGGCCCCGGAATGCCACCGGCGGCTGGTGCAATCGTAAGATCCCGACGGATCAGACTGACGTTCAGAGGATAAGATACTTTGTCCAGCACTCGACACCCCTCCGTTCCGTATTAAGTTCATATGATGATCAATTCATCGATCGAATACAGCTGAGTGAATTTTCTTCGCGGATGGAACCTCATTTACCCATTCAGCAGGATCAATGTCGGCATACGGATTTTCTATTATTTTCTTATTCTGAGACCACTTGCTCATTTTCTCAGTCAAACGCATCCGGAACTCCCTGGCAGGGCAGCAGATGTTTGCCCAACCATCGGCAATCCAGGCATCCCCCCAATCGTCGAAATCTATCGGGTACTCTCCATTAGGCGGGACTGGAAATCCAACTTGAGCGAATGCATGATCACAGCCGTCCACACTCACATACCCAGAGTGTGTTTTTCGCGCGCCCCCGACAGTTCGCATATGGTGAAGCGCGACAGCCGCATAGCCCATGCAGTTTCCGGCACCAGAGGCTCTCGTTTTTTCCGAAACATCGGCTAACGTTAGCGTATCTATATTTTTCTTTACCCAAGAAACCATAATCTTTGATTGATCAAAAGATTGATTATGCTTAGTCACATAAGTCTCGTTTTCAGCTTTTCTGTAATCTACTTTGTTGGAAGATTTTAGGTGTATTTGCTGACGTGAATAGATGAATGCTGCTTTGGCGATTTGCTCGTTGCTCATTGGATCATCCTGCTTTCTAGAAAGCTGCGACAACTTACGAAGCCTAACCTGCCTCCGATAATCCGCCGGCCATCGCCTGCAGTTCCAGACGCAGAGCGCGCTCAAGATACGGGCGAACACCGCGCGCGATGAGCGCAACCGTGCGGGAAATGAGATTGTGGACCTTCATTGCGCCAACGCCCCCACCGGCGGCAACCGCAAGCGGTATCGTGATTGGGAAAGCGGCAGAGGCGGCAGGATTACGCATGGTTTACCCCGGAGAGCGGCGTGCGCGCGTATGATGATCGCGATAATTGAGGTTGTCGATCACCGCCGACTCTGCTGACGAGAACAAGCGCAAGGCTGGCGAACTGCCACATCCGACGGACTGATCCGCGGGAATGCACCAGCTTCCATGCAACGGAGCGTAGGGAGAACGACTGTGCCCCGGAAGCTCCCCCGGATCCTCGTGGGATACCCATCATAACGTTGCTCTGCAGCACTGAAGCCTTTGACGTCCGCTACAGTCAGACAGGTTCAAATCGACAAATTTCGAGTCATCCAGGCACGGCATCCATGACCACCGCGCCTTTCGTTCCGACAGAGGTATCGGCCACCCTGGTCCGCCGCCCTGCCCGAGCGCATCCTTCCTTGTCCCGCGATCCGGCCGAGCTGCCGGATTCGAAAGTGAAGGCCGCTCCAATCTTTTTGGCGAGCTGCCACCCAAGGTGATAATGAAACCGCCGACCGCGGTGTTGCCGTCCACCTTTCGCAGCAGCAGTGTGATGACACAGCGATCACAAGCTCTGACCCTCTCCCTCCCTCCACCACCCGAGCCGTCATGACCTCCACCGCCTATTCGTCCGCACTGATCGGCGTCTTCCTGCTGTGCCTGGCCGTCGGCTGGTACCTGTCGACGCGGGTGCTGCGCTACCTGCTCGCCAGCAGCATCATGGACATCCCGAACGAGCGGTCGAGCCATCAGGCCCCCACCCCGCGCGGCGGCGGCTGGGCGGTGATGCTGACGGTGGTGCCGGTCTTCGCCCTTGCCGGAATCGTCTTCGGCCGGCCGCTGGAAACGGGGGCGGTGCTGCTGGGCACGCTGGCGCTGATGGGAGTGTCGTGGATGGACGACCGGCGCACCCTGTCGCCGCTGCTGCGGCTGGCGGTGCAGGCGCTGGCGGTGGCATTCGGGCTGCTGGCTTTGCCGGCGGACCAGATGGTGTGGCAAGGCTGGCTGCCCTGGGGGCTGGACCGGGCGGCGACCGCCTTCCTGTGGCTGTGGTTCGTCAACCTCTACAATTTCATGGACGGAATCGACGGGCTGGCCGGCAGCGAAACCATCCTGATCGGCGGTGGCGTCGCGCTGGTGTCGCTGGTCATGGGCGATTTCGGGCTGACCGGAGTCGCCGGAGCGGCGCTGGCCGGAGCGGCGGCGGGGTTCCTGACTCACAACTGGCGGCCGGCGCGGATGTTCATGGGCGACGTCGGCAGCATCCCGCTCGGCCATATCCTGGCCTTCCTGCTGGCCTCGCTGGCGGCGCGCGGCGACTGGGCGGCGGCGTTGATCCTGCCGGCCTATTACCTGACCGACGCCACCATCACCCTGCTGCGCCGCCTGCTGCGCGGCGAGAAGATCTGGCAGGCCCACCGCGAGCATTTCTATCAGAAGGCCGCCAAGGGTGCCGGCCGGCACGACCGCGTGGTTCTCACCATCATCGGTTACAGCCTCGTCCTGGTCGCGGCGGCGCTGGCCGCCGGCAGCTTCGGCGCCTGGACCCTGGCGCCGGGAGCCGTGGCGGTCGCGCTGCTGCTGGCGACGCTGACACGCATGTCGAAAGCCTGATCCCCATGACCACCCCGTTCCTCGACCTGTCCGTCGTCCTCTATCATCCCGATCCCGAGTTGCTGGCCCGCTCGCTCGACAGCATCGGTTCCGCCGCCGACCGGCTGGAACAGGGGGCCGGGGTGCGGACCCGGCTGTGGATCATCGACAACGGCGCGCCCGAAGGCAGCGACTCAGGCGCCAATCCGTTCCGGCCGCTGCTGGACCGCTATGCCGAGGCCGGGCGGACGGCGGTGACGCTGATCGCCGGGCATGGCAATGTCGGCTATGGTGCCGGGCACAATCTGGCGATCGGCCGCGGCGAGGCGCCCTATCACCTGATCCTCAACTACGACATCCTGCTGGAGCCGGACGCGCTGCTGGCCGGCTGGCGGTACATGGAGGCCCACCCGCGCACGGTGCTGCTGACACCGAAGGTGTTCGGCCCGGCGGGCGAGCAGGAGTTCCTGTGCAAGCGCCGGCCGACCGTGCTGGACCTGGGGTTGCGCGCCTTCGCCCCCGCCGGCGTGAAGCGGCTGTTCGCCGAGCGGCTCGACCGCTACGAGATGAGGGACGTCACGCGGGACGCCATCGTCACCGGGCTGGAGCAGGTCAGCGGCGCCTTCATGCTGTTCCGGCGCGACGCGTTGGCCCGGCTGGGCGGTTTCGACGACGGCTATTTCCTGTATTTCGAGGATTTCGACCTGTCACGCCGGGCAATGGCGCTGGGTGAGATCGCCTATGTGCCGGACGTCCGCATGGTGCATTTCGGCGGCAAGGCGGCGCGCAAGGGCCGCGCACATATCCGGATGTTCGCCCGCTCGGCCCTACGCTTTTTCAACACCCACGGCTGGCGGCTGGTCTGATCGGCTGGACAGGGAGCAGCCCGGACGGCCGCGGGTCTTCAGCAGCAGCGGGTTCCAGGCGATCATGCCGGCGACCTGCCCCAGCGACACCTTGCGGTCCCGCTGGATGACCCGGCGCTTGGCGATCATGCGCGGCAGGCCGCGCAGTGCATCGCGGATGCCGCGGCCGATGGCGCCGGTGCGCCCGCTGCCCAGGCTGCGGAACACCAGATAGACCACCAGCAGCGAATGGCCGAGAAAGGCCAGCGGCAGCAGCGGCAGCGGCATGTTCTTCACCATGGTCCAGACCAAGTTCCGCACGCCGTGATACTGGGCAAAGGTGCCGTACTGCTTGGAGACGCCGCTGCTGACATGCTCCACCACCGCATCGCCGACCTGGACCGCCGGACCGCCGGCGAGGCGGATGCGGAATCCGAGGTCGACATCCTCGCAATAGCAGAAGAAATCCTCGTCGAAGCCGCCGACCGCCTCGAAACGATCGCGCCGGTACATGGCGGCGGCGGCGCAGGGCGAGAAGACCGCCCCGCTGTAGTAGGGCGGCTTCAGCATGCGGCGATAATTGACCCGCCAAGCGAAGCCGAAGATGGAATACTGGTCACCCTCGCCGTCGATCATGCGGGGATCGTGCGAGAAGAGCTGGGTCGACCCGAACATCGCCACGTCGGGCTGCGCGCGGGCGGCGGCCTGCAGCCGCTCCATCCAGTCGCGGCGCGGGAAGGCATCCGGGTTCAGCGTCACGATCCAGGGCACGGTGGCGCCGGCGGCACCGACGTTGTTGGCCTTGGCGAACCCCACATTCGTGTCCAGCCGGATCATGCGGAAACGCGGGTCGGCAGGCAAGGCGATGCCGTCGACGTCCTTCGAGGCATTGTCGACGATCACCACCTCGAAGGCGGGATCGGTCTGGTCGAGCAGACAGCCAATGACGCGGTTGACGAAGTCGGCGCAATTAAAGCTGACGATGATGATCCGGCTGTGCCGATCATTTGCACCGTCTATGATGTGTGACATGTCTTGGTAGCGTCCTTATTCACGCGTCCCTGTCCAGCTTATAGCCATTCCCACCTTGGACTGAAAGCTGGAAAAGGGGCGTGGGACTTTGCGCCGTGGCACCACCTGGCCAAACCGGATACTAAGGCATCGCTCGCCCCGTCATACGAACCCAGCCCGGACGATCCTGCTCATGCACGTTCTCCTGACCGGAGCGACCGGCTTCGTCGGTCGCCACACCGCCCCTCTGCTGGCCGCCCGCGGACATCGGCTGCGGGCAGCCCTGCGCACCGCCCCGGGCACCACCTCGAAAGGCCCATGGGAGCCTGCGATCGTCGGCGACATCGGCCCCGATACGGACTGGAGCGCCGCCGTGGCCGGCATGGACGCCGTGATCCACATGGCCGCCCGCGTCCATGTGATGCGCGACACCGCCGCCGACCCGCTGGCGGAATTTCGCCGCGTGAACACCCACGGTACCGTCCGGCTGGCGGAGCAGGCGGCGGCGGCCGGGGTGAAACGCTTCGTCTTCCTCAGCAGCATCAAGGCGATGGTTGACGAAAGCCGCCCCGCTCCGCTGGATGCCGCGGCTCCGTCCGATCCGCACAGCCCCTACGGCATCTCGAAGCTGGAGGCCGAGCGGGCGCTGGCGGCGATCTCCGCCCGCACCGGCATGGAGCTGGTGGTGATCCGCCCGCCGCTGGTCTACGGCCCCGGCGCGGCGGGCAACATGCGGGCGCTGCTGAAGCTGGTGGCGACCGGACTGCCGCTGCCCTTGGGTGGCATCCACAACCGGCGCAGCCTGATCTATGTCGGCAACCTCGCCGACGCCGTCGCGACGGTGCTGGAGCATCCCAAGGCCGCCGGCCGCACCTTCCTGGTCCAGGACGGGGACCCGGTGTCGACCGCCGATCTGGTGCGCGCCATCGCCGCGGCACTGCGCCGGCCGGCACGGTTGATCCCGGTGCCGCACGGGCTGATGGCCTTGGGCGCGGCGCTGACCGGCACGCGGGCGGTGTTCGACCGGCTGGCCGGCACGCTGACGGTGGATGACGCCCCCATCCGCGACGAGCTCGGCTGGCGCCCGCCCCATGACCTTGCGTCCGGGTTGCGTGCCACCGCGGAATGGTTCAAAGCTTCCCGCGGCTGATCAGGAGGCCGGACCCGCCAAGGCTGGCGCGCAAGGCCCCCATGAGGAAGCAGACCGGCGAATGGACAAGGTTTAGCGGCATGCGTATCCCGTCCGCACGGGCACTCCTGGTGTTCCTGCATGATCTGGTGATGACCGGGGTGGCCATGGTCGTCGCCCTGTACCTGCGGGTGGGCGGTTCCGCCTTCGCTTTGTATTCCGACGCGCTGACGATCGCCCTACCGGTGCTGGTGGGCGTTTCGGCAGTCGTCTTCGTGCTGTTCGGACTCTATCGCGGCATCTGGCGCTACGCCTCCATCCCCGACCTGATGCAGGTGGTGCGCGCCGTCACGGTGGCGGTCCTGTGCTTCGTGCTGGCGATGTTCCTGCTGACGCGGGCGGAGCTGTTGCCGCGGTCGCTGCCGCCGATCCTGTGGCTGGTCCAGATGCTCCTGCTCGGCGGGCCGCGCTTCGCCTACCGTTTCATGAAGGACCGACGCTTCAGCTGGGCCGAGGCGGTGGAGGGCGTGCCGCGCATCCCCGTTCTGCTGCTGGGCGTCGGCGACGCGGCGGAGCTGTTCATCCGCTCGCTCGACCAGCCGGGCCAGTCGGCCTATCGCGTGGTGGGCATCCTCGACGACAAGGGGCGGCGCGTCGGCCATGCCGTGCGCGGCGTGCCGGTGCTGGGCGGCCCCGACGATCTGGAGCAGGTGGTCCAGACGCTGGAGCGCAAGCGCGAACGGCCGCAGCGGCTGATCGTCACCAAGGGCAATGCCGAGCTGAAGGGGTCGACCCTGCGCAGCCTGCTCGACCGGGCGGAGGCGCTGGGGCTGGTGCTGTCGCGCCTGCCCAGCCTGACCGAGTTCAAGTCGGCGCTCGGCGAAGGCAAGGGCGTCGAGGTGCGGCCGATCGCGCTGGAGGATCTGCTGGGCCGGCCGCAGGCGGTGCTGGACCGCGGCGCGATATCCGGGCTGGTCGGCGGGCGGCGGGTGATCGTCACCGGGGCCGGCGGCACCATCGGCAGCGAGCTGGTCCGCCAGATCGCCGCCTTGGGGCCGGAACGGCTGATCCTGCTCGATGCCGGGGAGTTCAACCTCTACAGCATCGAGATGGAGGTGCGGGAGAGGTTCCCCGACCTCGACCCGCGTCCGGTGATCGCCGACGTGCGCGACCGCGACCGCATCATGCGCCTGTTCCAGGAGGAGCGCCCCGCCCTGGTCTTCCACGCCGCGGCGTTGAAGCATGTGCCGCTGGTGGAGGCCAACCCGTGCGAGGGCACGCTGACCAACGTCGTCGGCACCCGCAACGTGGCCGATGCGGCGCGCGCCGCCGGCTGCCTCGCCATGGTGCTGATCTCCACCGACAAGGCGATCCGCCCGACCAGCGTGATGGGGGCGGCCAAGCGCTTCGCCGAGACCTATTGCCAGGCGCTGGACGTGCTGCCGCCGCGCGACGGGACGGATCATGCCACCCGCTACATGACCGTGCGCTTCGGCAACGTGCTGGGCTCCTCGGGTTCGGTGGTGCCGCTGTTCACCCGGCAGCTGGCCAAGGGTGGCCCGCTGACCGTCACCCATCCGGACATGCGCCGCTATTTCATGACGGTGCGCGAGGCGGTCGAGCTGGTTCTGCAGGCCTCCGCCCACGGCGCCACCCGCGCCGAGGACCGCGGCAAGATCCTGGTGCTCGACATGGGGGAGCCGGTGAAGATCGCCGACCTCGCCCGCCAGATGATCCGGCTGGCCGGCTACCGGCCGGGCGTCGACATCGAGATCGCCTATACCGGCCTGCGCCCCGGCGAGAAGCTGTTCGAGGAAATCCTGACCGCGGCGGAGGCGCCGAGCCGCACCGAGGCCGACGGCGTCTTCCTCGCCTCCCCCCGGCTGATCGACTATGCGCTGATCAACCGCGCGGTGGGCGAGCTGGAGGCGGCGGCGCGAGCCGGCGACGGCGAACGGGTGCTTTCCATCCTCGGCACCGTCGTGCCCGATTTCCGCGCCGAGGCGGTGCTTCCACCCGTCGTCACCCAGGCGTAACGGTCGCCAGGACAGGTCCTCCCCGCCCCTCGGACGTCATTCCCGCGAAGGAGCCTGTGAAGAAATCGGTGACTCGCTGAGAGAAGCCCCAAGTTCGAACTAGGTCGCGTTGGATCGCATCGTGCGCGTCCCTCGGCCGTCATTCCCGCGAAGGCAGGAATCCAGCCTTTACAAGCACTTGTGTTGAAAATCCTGGTTCCCCGCCTCCGCGGGGATGACGAGTGGGAGATGTGCACGCCTGCCTGATCAGGGCTTTCTCATATAAGTTCGATTTCTTCACAGGCTCGAAGGCGGGAATCCATCTTACCTATTGGTTATGTTAAGGAAACGCCTGGATCCCCGCCTTCGCGGGGATGACGGTCCCCTTGGGCGCCATCGTCGGAAGAGGCGTTTCGGAAGGGCTTCGGGAGCGCGACGGAAAAAGTATCGTTGGGGGAGACGTTAAGCGCTTGCATCCCCCAAAAGCCTGTGGCATAACCCGCGCCACTTCGGGGGGCGGCCAAGCCTGGACGCCTCACCCGGACGCATCGCCCCGGCGATGATCGGTTATCGGAGCTGCCGTAGCTCAGTGGTAGAGCACTCCCTTGGTAAGGGAGAGGTCGAGAGTTCAATCCTCTCTGGCAGCACCATTCCTCCGATCTTGTCATCGGGCGCCTGCATCTGGCGCTGCCGTAGCTCAGTGGTAGAGCACTCCCTTGGTAAGGGAGAGGTCGAGAGTTCAATCCTCTCTGGCAGCACCATTCCCCCCTTCGAAACTCCCCTTTAAAATCGGCGCATCGCTTCCTTGACCTTGCCGCCGAAAGGCCGCAAGAAACGCGCATGTTTTCACAGTCGTGAAGTCGCAGGCGCGGGCTCGTTTCGGGAGGATGTCACCATGGCCGGCAACAGTTTCGGCACGCTTTTCCGCTTCACCACCTGGGGCGAAAGCCACGGCCCGGCCATCGGCGTCGTGGTCGACGGCTGTCCGTCGCTGCTCGACCTCGTCGCGGAAACCGACATCCAGCCCTGGATGGACAAGCGCCGGCCCGGCCAGTCGCGCTACACCACCCAGCGCCAGGAACCTGATCAGGTGAAGATCCTGTCCGGCGTGTTCGAGGGCAAGACGACCGGCACCCCCATCTCGCTGCTGATCGAGAACACCGACCAGCGCTCCAAGGACTACAGCGACATCGCCGCGAAGTTCCGGCCGGGCCACGCCGATTACACCTATTGGCAGAAATACGGCATCCGCGATTACCGCGGCGGCGGCCGCTCCTCGGCGCGGGAAACCGCCTGCCGGGTCGCCGCCGGCGCGGTGGCGCGCAAGGTGCTGGGCTCCGCCATTCAGGTGCGCGGCGCCCTGGTGCAGATCGGTCCGCACAAGGTCGACCGCAGCCGCTGGGACTGGGACGAGATCGGCAACAACCCCTTCTTCTGCCCCGACCCGGTCGCCGCCGCCCAGTGGGCCGAGTATCTCGACGGGATCCGCAAGAGCGGCTCGTCGGTCGGCGCCGTGGTGGAGCTGGTTGCCTCCGGCGTGCCGGTGGGGCTGGGCGACCCGCTCTATGACAAGCTGGACAGCGATCTCGCCCGCGCGATGATGACGATCAACGCGGTGAAGGCCGTGGAGATCGGCAATGGCTTCGATGCCGCCGAACTGACCGGCGAGGACAATGCCGACCAGATGCGCATGGGCGCCGATGGCCAGCCGCAGTTCCTGACCAACAATGCCGGCGGCATCCTGGGCGGCATCTCCACCGGGCAGGACGTCGTCCTGCGCTTCGCGGTGAAGCCGACCAGCTCGATCCTGACGCCGCGTCAGACGGTGGACACCGCCGGCAACGACGCCGACATCCTGACCAAGGGCCGCCACGATCCCTGCGTCGGCATCCGTGCCGTGCCGGTGGGCGAGGCGATGATGGCCTGCGTGCTGGCCGACCACCTGCTGCGGCGACGGGCCGAGCGACGGGAGTGACCCCCCGATGCCCGGCCGCCGCGACGGACGGCGCCTGACCCTCGCCCTGGCGATGCTGGCCGCCGCCACCTCTGTCGCCGCCGCTCCCGCCGTGGCGGACGACAGGCCCTTCCAGGAGTTCGACGAGACCTTCAAATCCTGGAAGCTCTACTGCCAGCTCTGGTCCGGCACCCGGCAGGTCGAATGCGAGTTGTCCGCCCGCGGCGTCAACGACCGCACCGCCCGGCTGGTCTGGCTCCGCTCGACGGAGCGCTGGCGCGAGGGGCTGCGCTTCCGGGTCTCCGCCGAATCGCTGGATTTGGACCGGCTGGTGCGGGTCTGGGCCGACCGGGCGGTGTTCAAGCCCGATTCCCCGTGCAAGCCCTACCGGTTCGAGACCAACACCTGCGCGGTGACCGACCCCGACCTCAACCGCCGCATGCTGGAGAAGATCGCCCCGGCGCCGGAGGTCTCCATCGTCGGCCAGTCGCCGGCCGGCGAGAAGACGGAGGTGCGCTTCCCCCTCGCCGGCTTCCGCGAGGCGCTGGAGCGCAGCGATGCGGTGCGGGCGATGGCCGGCCGCCCATGGTCGACGGCTCCCGGCGCGGCCCCCGGCACGGATTGATCCCCATATAGCAAACTCCCTGGCAAGAACCGACGGACTCCCCGCCCAGTGACCGACAGCCATTTCCCTGACAAGGACACCATCCTTGCCTTCATCCGGTCCAGCACCACCCCCGTCGGCAAGCGTGAGATCGCCCGCGCCTTCAAGCTGTCCGGATCGGCCGCCCGCGAGATGCTGAAGGAGGTGCTGCGCGACCTGGAGGCCGAGGGCACGGTGGAGCGCGGGCGCAACAAGCGCATGGCCCCGCCACAGTCGCTGCCGGCCGTCGCCGTGCTGCTGGTCACCGGCGTCGATGCCGATGGAGAAGTGTCGGCCCGCCCGCTGACCTGGAACAGGGAAGGTAACCCGCCGCGCATTTTCGTGCTGCCGGAGAAGAGGTCGCGCGGCGAGGAGAAGCCGCTGGCCGTCGGCGATACCCTATTGGCGAAGCTCGCCCGCATCAACGACCGCCTCTACGAGGCCCGTGTCATCCGCCGGATCGATGGCGAGCGCGAGGGCCGGATCCTCGGCGTCTATCGGCCGAGCGCCGATGGCGGACGCATCCACCCGACGGATCGCCGGCACAAGACCGAGTTCCTGGTGCTGCCGCCCAATCGCGGCGACGCCGAGGCGGGTGACCTCGTCTTCGCCGACATCCTGCCGGCCGGACGCGCCGGCCAGCCGCAGGCCCGGGTGGTGGAACGTCTGGGCTCCACCGACGAGCCGCGCGCCTTCAGCCTGATCGCCATCCACGCCCACGGCATCCCCACCGTCTTCCCGCATGCAGCCCTGCGCGAGGCGGAACTGGCGGCAGTCCCGGCGCTGATGCAGCGGGAGGATCTGCGCGACCTCCCGCTGGTGACCATCGACGGCGCCGATGCCCGCGACTTTGACGACGCCGTGTGGGCGGAACAGGACAGCGCCCCGGAGAATCCGGAAGGCTGGCACCTGATCGTCGCCATCGCCGACGTGTCCTACTACGTGCGCCCCGGATCGGCGCTCGACCGTACGGCCTACGAGCGCGGCAACTCAGTGTATTTCCCCGACCGCGTCGTGCCGATGTTGCCGGAGGCGCTGTCGAACGGGCTGTGCTCGCTCAAGCCGGGAGAGGATCGCGCCTGTCTGGCCTTCCACCTGTGGATCGACCGCAACGGTGTGCTGATCCGGCATCGTCTGATCCGCGGACTCATGCGGTCGGCGGCGCGGCTGACCTATGAGCAGGTGCAGGATTGCCACGACGGCCGGCCGGACGAGGCGGCGGCATCGCTGGCCGATACGGTGATCGCCCCACTGTTCGGCGCTTACGCCCGTCTCGCCGCCGCCCGCGCCAAGCGCGGCACGCTGGAACTGGACCTGCCTGAACGCCGCGTCCACATCGACGAGCGCGGCCGGGTCGCCGAGATCGCCAAGCGCGAGCGCCACGACAGCCACCGCCTGATCGAGGAATTCATGATCGCGGCCAATGTCGCGGCGGCGGAGGTGCTGGAAGGGCGCACCATGCCCGGCCTCTACCGCATCCACGACCGTCCCGCGATGGACAAGATGGAGACGTTGCGCAGCTTCCTGGCGGAGATCGGGCACCCGCTCGGCAAGAGCGTCGATCTGACGCCCGGCCATTTCACCCGCATCCTGCGCAAGGTGGAGGGGACGTCGCACGCGCCGCTGGTCAGCGAGGTGATCCTGCGCGCCCAGGCCCAGGCCACCTACAGCCCGGACAACATCGGCCATTTCGGGCTGGCGCTGCGCCGCTACGCCCATTTCACGTCGCCGATCCGGCGGTATGCCGACCTGATCGTCCACCGGGCGCTGATCCGCACGCTGGGGTTGGGCGTCGGTGGTCTGGACGACGAGACGTTGGGCCGGCTGGCGGAGATCGGCGAGCATTTGTCCGGAACCGAACGCCGCGCCGCCGCCGCCGAACGCGACGCGGTGGATCGCTATACCGCGGCTTTCCTCGCCGACCGGGTGGGGGAACGCTTCAGCGGCCGCATTTCCGGCGTCAGCCGCTTCGGCCTGTTCGTGCGGCTGGACGAAAGCGGCGCCGACGGGCTCGTCCCGGCCAGCAGCCTTCCCGACGACAAATACGACCATGACGAGGCTGCACACGCGCTGGTCGGGCAGCGTGGCGGTCGGACCTACCGCCTCAGCAGCCCGGTCAAGGTCGTGCTGGTGGAGGCCGATCCGGTCAGCGGCAGCACGCTTTTCCGGCTCGCCGACTCGGCGTGACGGGAGGAGCGGCACCAATACAGTTGCATAATGGCAACGCTTGAGCCTGTGAACTGATATACGACCGACTCGCGGTCGAACAACGGTTTGTCCGCATCTCCGCCAAGCCAGCGTGACCTTGGCGACACAGATCTGGACAATCCGCGACATTGCGGCGCGGCCCGCAATTTTGTCCCGCCCGCCCTCCTGAACGAAGGTGTATCTATCACCCATCCGGGATCGGGAACATCCTCGTCCGGTCCGGCTGCAGGAAAGGGAGGCCGCGGTTCGCCCCATGGCCCAGTTCGATCACTACGTGTGCGATCACGGCGTGTGCGATCATGATGCACCGTCCCACGTGCCGCCTTTTCGAATCCCCGCGATGTCGAGCATGCTGCGCCGCCTACGGCGCTCGCTTCGCCATCTGGCCCTTCAGCTTCCGACCGCAGCCCTCTTCGCCAGCACCGCGCTCGCCGGACCGTCGCAGGTCGCGGTGGCCGCGCCGCCCTCCCCGGTGACCGAACAGGTCTTCGCCGTCGGATTTTCCAAGATCGCCGAAGTCTATCTGGAGCCGGTGTCCTTCGACCGGCTGGGGATGGACGGGCTGAAGGGCCTGAGTGCCATCGACCCCTCGGTGACGGCGGAACAGACCCGCAGCACCGTACGCCTGTACGTGTCGGGTGCGCTGGCGGCGGAATATGGCGCCCCGGCGGACGGCGATGCCGGGGGCTGGGCCGTCCTGACCACCCGCATCATCGACCGTGCCCGCAGCTATTCCCCGATCCTGGCGAAGGCGACGCCGGAACGGCTGTACCAGGTGGTGTTCGACGGCGTCACCGCCGACCTCGACGGCTATTCCCGGTATACCGGCGTCCAGCGCGCAAGCAACGAACGGGCTCAGCGCGAGGGTTACGGCGGTGTCGGCCTTTCGCTGGACAGCGTGCCCAACGGTCGCATCACCGTGCATGACGTCATGCCGCACAGCCCGGCCGAACGGGCCGGCATCGTCGACGGCGACCAGCTCCTGGCCATCGACGGCGACCTGACGACGCGCATGACGGCGGGGGACATGCGGGAGCGGCTGCGCGGCCCCACCGGTACCCTGGTCACCCTGACCGTCGCCCGCGATGGCGGCGCGCCCCGCCGGCTGCCCCTGCGCCGCGAGCGGGTGGTGCCGAACACCGTGAGCTATTCGCTGTCGGCGGACGTCGGCATCGTCAAGCTCGACCGCTTCAACGCGACCACGGCCTCCAGCCTGCGGTCGGCGGTGACCTCGGTCCGGCAGGCGGCCGGTCCGACGCTTCAGGGACTGGTCCTCGACCTGCGCGGCAATCCGGGCGGACTGCTGGACCAGGCGGTCGCGGTCGCCGACCTGTTCATCCGCCGCGGCCGGATCATCTCCACCGAAGGGCGCAACCCCGAAAGCCGCCAACGCTTCGACGCCAACCCCGACGACCTGCTCGACGGACTGCCGCTGGTGGTGCTGGTCGACGGCCGCTCCGCCTCGTCGGCGGAGGTGGTGGCGGCGGCGTTGCAGGACTCCGGCCGCGCCGTGGTGGTGGGAGCGTCCAGCTACGGCAAGGGCAGCGTCCAGACCGTCAACCGGCTTCCCAACGACGGCGAGCTGTTCCTGACCTGGAGCCGCATCTACACCCCGGCCGGCTACACCCTGCACCGCCAGGGCGTGCAACCGACCGTCTGCACCAGCCGGCCCGGCCAGACCGATCCGGAGGCGTTGCTGTCCGACCTGCGCGAAGGGCGGCTGCGCCCGGCCCAGATCGCCAGCTGGCGCTCCAAGGCGGCCGACGACGAGCATGCGTTGAACGCGTTGCGCGAGGCCTGCCCATGGAAGGAGCATGAGCCGGAACTGGACTTGAAGGTCGCCATGCGGCTGCTGGCCGAGCCGGCTCTGTACCAGCGCGCGGTCGCCACCGCGGTGGTCAATACCGTGGCGGAGCGCTGAACGGCGGGAGCGGGGGCGTCTGTGGCAATCGACGTCGACCGCCGATTCCACCGCCCATAAGGCTTGACATTGCAGCGTCAGACGGTATTTTCCGCCGCTACGACGCCGCCCCGCCGGGCCGGCGGGGCACGGATTTTTTTGTCGGGATCGAGATCATGGCCAAGCAGAACACCGTCCTCATCAAGCTGGTGAGCACGGCAGATACCGGTTTCTTCTACGTCAAGAAGAAGAACCCGAAGAAGACCACCGAGAAGCTGTCGTTCCGCAAGTACGACCCGGTGGCTCGCAAGCACGTCGAGTTCAAGGAAGCCAAGATCAAGTAAGGCTTGTCCGACACTGAGCTGTGCTTCAAATGAACAAGGCCGCCTTTCTGGCGGCCTTTTCGTTTTTGGCCCCGGCATCCCGTGGTCGCCGCCGCGTAGCTTCGGCGTCTTCGCCGATGCGGCGTCCGGTCGCAGCCACTATTTGCGGTGACGGCCCCACCACGGATGCATGCATTCCAAACAGGGCGCTCCGGGTGGACACTCTCCGAAGAGATCCGGATTTCGGAGGGAGCGCCCGTGCCCGACACACATCCCATCCTGCCTGCCGGCCCATCCGCCCCCCCGTCCGACGGCGGCGCCGTCCTGTCCGCCGCGGAGCGGCGGCAAGCCCTCGCCAGCCGTTTCCAGAAGGCGCGCGCCCGCAGTGCCGAACTGGTCGCGGCTTTGTCGCCGGAAGATCTGATGGTGCAGACCGTGCCGGACGGCGCGCCGGCGAAATGGCACCTCGCCCATACCAGCTGGCTGTTCGAGGTCGCGGTGCTGATCCCCTTCAGCCCCGGCTATCGTCCGGCCGATCCGGCATTCCTCGACCTGTTCGCCGCCCGCAGCGAACGCACGACCCAGCCGCCCCGCGTGCTGTCGCGCCCCGCGGCGGCCGAGATCATGCGTCATCGCGACCAGATCAACGCCGCGGTGCTGCACCTGATCGACGGCATCGACGAGGGGCTGTGGGATGCCGCCGAGTCGGCGCTGATGATGGCGATCGCCCATGAACGGCGCCACCAGGAGCGGATGCTCCTGCACATCAAGCATGCGCTGTGGTGCAACCCGCTGCGCCCCGTCTATGAACAGGCCCCCGACCATCCGCATCTGGGCGTCCCGCCCGACGGCTGGGTGGACCACCCCGGCGGCTTGGTCGAAGTCGGCCGACCGGTGCCGTTGCCCGGCTTCGATCATGAGGGGCCGCGTCACCGCGTCTGGCTGGACCCCTACCGGCTGGCGGCCCGTCCGGTCACCTGCGGCGAGTTCCTCGCTTTCATCGAGGCCGGCGGCTACAGCGACCGCTCCCTCTGGCTGTCCGACGGCTGGGAGACCGCACGCGCGGAAGGCTGGAGCGCCCCGCTCTATTGGGAGCGCGGCGGCTTCGGATCGGGAGCCCGCTGGCAGATCTTCACCCTATACGGCATGCAGCCGCTCGATCCCGACGAACCGGTCTGCCATGTCAGCTGGTACGAGGCCGACGCCTATGCGCGCTGGTCGGGCAAGCGCCTGCCGCTGGAGGCGGAGTGGGAGGTGGTCGCCGCCAGTTGCGACAGCATGGGCAACCTGCTGGGGACCGGCCACCGCCATCCGCGCACCGGCACCTGCCACGGCACGGGACCCTCGCAGATGTGCGGCGACGTGTGGGAGTGGACCCGCGACGCCTTCGCGACATATCCCGGCTACCGCCGTCCCGACGGCTGCGACAAGCCCCTCCCGGACGAGGCGGTCAACGGCCGGCTCGCCAGCAACCGCATGGTCCTGCGCGGCGGCAGTTGCCTGACCCCCTTCGACCATGCCGGCCCCTGGACGCGGCACTATCTGCGGCCGGAGACACGCCTGTCGATGAGCGGGTTCAGGTTGGCGGAGGATGCGTGAGGGAGACCTGCGTGCTGCCGTCGGCGATCAGCGCCCGCACCTGCCCCTGGGTGAGGAGTCCGCGCTCCGTCAGGCGGGACAGCAGCGCCACCGCCAGTTCGGCCTGAACCAGCGCCTCGCCCTGCGGGCCGTTGCGCGGGTGGCGGGGTAGGGCGAAGGCCTCCGCCAGCCGGTCGGACGAGGCACCGGCCAATGCCGGGTCCAGCGCCGCCGCGAGCGCCCCGAGGTCGAGCGACGGGGGCAGCCCCGGATCGGGGATGCCGGCATGGGCAGCAGAACGCCCCAATGCCGCGAGTGCCGTATCGACGCCGATACCGACGGCGACGCAGTTGTGCAGCGCGTCCTGGATCGCCGGCCACACCGCGGCGAAGGGGCGCTCGCCCGCCACCATGGCGGTGCCGATCCCGTGACGGGCGGTCGCCTGGGCCGGCACGGGGTCGATGGGGTCGATCAGCACGGCAAGCGACACGGTGGGGAAGATGCGCGCGCCCACCAGCCGCACGGTGCCGACCGCGATCACCGGGCCGCTGTCGGGTTCCTCCCCCGCCGTCGCCACCCAAAGCGCCACGAAGGGCAATGCCGCCAGCGGTTCCTCATCGCCGAGCGGGACGGTGGGCTGGGGGGGACGCAGGCTGAGGGTTCGCTTGCCGCTGAGCCCGGCGGCGTGGGCCATGCCGCGGGCGGGGAAGGACAGGAGCACCCCGGCACCCAGACCGAGATCGGCGATCCGCGCCGACAGCTCGCCCTCCTCCGTCCGCCGCAGCACCGCGGTGACCGGAGTTCCGCCGCCCCGTGCCCGTTCCATGGCGCGGGCCAGATCGTCACGGAGCAGGGACTTGCCGATATCGGTCCCCTCCTCCACCGCCAACAGGCGGGCCGCGGCGGGGTTCAACCGCTCCACCCGCCCCTGTTCGTCGATGACCAGCAGGGGATCGTCGGTCAGGGCCAGCGCCGCCCGCAACGCCCGCTCCGGGCGTCCGCCACCCAGCGGCCCCTCGCCGAGCCCGCGCTCGCCGCCACGGGCCGAGCTGGCCGCCTCGGCCAGACGGTCCAACTCGCCGCCGCGCCCGCCCGACAGGGGCTCCAGATCGACCCGGCCGCGCGCGCCCGACAGGCGGTCAGAGAGCCGGTCGAGGTCCCGGAAATGGCGGGACAACCGGGAAAAGACGAACCACACCGCCAGCAGGCCAAGTCCGCAGATCGCGAGCCCGCGGGTGAAGGCGACGCGGTCCTCGGCCGCCAGTTGCGTGATCTCCACGCCGAGAAAGACCAGCGCGGCCGCCGCCACCGCCAGCCCCAGCATCGCCACGCGCCAAACGCCGCCCTTCATCGGGCCGTCTCCCCACCGTTGCGCCCCGAGCCAATGGCTTCATGTCCGGCGATCGGACCCACCCTTCAAATCCAGTCCGAGTCTACGCGATCCGATCCGGCCGGCCCAAAGGAAACGGAGAAGCCGCACGGGTGTTCAGCGCTGCACGACCATGTCCCGCACCTCGTCCACCTGGGCCATCAGACCGCCCAGCGCAGCGCGGACCTCCCCGGACAGGGCGGCCAGCAACAGCGCCACCACCGCGACGGCGAAGGCATGGCCCGGAAGCGGCCGAGCCGGTCGCCGCCCATTGGAATCGGTGCGAAGTAAATGGGGGAGAAACGGCATCGTAGGCGGCTCCGGCACGGGATGGAAACGGTAAGGCCGCAGGCTACCGGCGGGGAGAGCGAACAAACCGTTAATCGCCCGGGAGCGGAGGCCGCTTGCCTCGCTTTTGTCTCCCCTGACTGAGGTTCGGGCGCGTTTGCAAAGTCGAGACGGCGCTCTTTATCCGATCCGGGAGGCTCTACCCTTTGCCGCCGCTTCCGCAAATTTGGATTACCGCCTTTGCATAAAATACATGACAATTCGAACCGCGATTTTTGCTGTGTTTCTGCTGCATTTCCTGGTTTGCCTGCTTGTCGGATGATGCTAAGAGTAATGCATCCAATGAAAACACTCCTTTCCGCATAGGCAATTGCTTGGGAGGCCGGCAATGACTTTGGTCTATCGTCCCCTGCCCTATGGCGGGCACGAAGACCGGCGGACAGGCCGCCACCTGCTTCTGGTGGTCGCCCTGATCCTCGCCATTCCGACCGCGCTGGGTGCCGGCTGCACCGTCGACGCTTTGCGCAGCTATGCGGTGGAGGCGCGGCTGTCGCAGGCGGTCGATGCCGCCGCGCTGGCCGGTGGTCGCGTGATGTTCGACTCGCAACGCGACGGCCATATCCGCAGCTTCTTCGACAAGGCCTTTCCCAACGGCTTCCTGGGATCGCACCTGTCGCCCCTGACGATTGCCGAGGATGCGGCGGCCGGCACCCTGACGGTCAGCGCCCACGCCACCGTCAACGCCATCTTCCTGCGCCTGTTCGGGAAGAAGGAAGTGACGGTGGAAGCGCAATCCATCGTCCGCCGCAGCCAGCATGTCCGCAGCAAGCTGCAGTAATCTCCTCCCCGGCACCTGCTCGACGACGGCTTCATCCCATCACCGATTCGGGATGCTCGCATTCGCGGAATGCAGCCCGGTGATTTCGCAACTGCGGTAGAAGGGACCGACCGCGTCCCTTCCACCGGAGTCAGCGATGCTCGGAACCCTGACGCTCCTGTTGCTCTGCCAGTTGTTCGGCGAGTTGGCCGCTCGCCTGCTGCACCTGCCGGTCCCCGGACCGGTGCTGGGCATGCTGCTGCTGTTCGCCGGCCTGCTGCTGCGCGGCGGGGTGCCGGCCGCGATACAGGACACCGCCGGCGGGCTTCTGCGCCATCTGTCCCTGTTGTTCGTGCCGGCCGGCGTGGGGGTGATGGTCCATGTCACGCGGCTGGAGACGGAAGCGCTGCCGATCATCGTCGCCGTGTTCGGCAGCACCCTGTTCGGCATCGCCGTGACGGCGAAGCTGATGGCCTTCCTGCTGAGCCGCACCGATCCGCGGCTGGAGGAAGAGCCGGCGGCAAAGGAGCCGGTGGCAGGAGACCGGAGATGAGCGCCGACCTGCACCAGATCTGGGTCTACCTGTCTGCCAGCCCGCTGGCCGGGCTGACGCTGACCCTCGTTGCCTATCAGGTCGGGGTGTGGCTGTTCGAGAAGCTGGGGCGGCGCCCGGTGCTGAACCCGGTGCTGATCGCCGTCGTCCTGATCGCCGGCACGCTGGGCCTGTCCGGTATCGATTACCGCACCTATTTCGACGGCGCGCAGTTCGTCCATTTTCTTCTGGGACCGGCCACGGTGGCGCTGGCCGTTCCGCTCTACAACCAGTTCCAGGAGGTGCGGCGCTCGGCCCTGGCGCTGGTCGCGGCGTTGCTGGTGGGGTCCGCCGCCTCGGCGCTCAGCGCGGTGGCGCTGGTCTGGGCCTTCGGCGGCACCAAGGAGACGATCCTGTCGATGGCGCCGAAATCCGTCACCTCCCCCATCGCCATGGGCGTATCGGAGCAGATCGGCGGCCTGCCGTCGCTGACCGCGGTGTTCGTCATCATTACCGGCATCGTCGCCGCCAGCCTCGGCACCTGGGTCCTGAACCTCGTGCGGGTGAAGGACTGGCGCGCCCGCGGCTTCGGCATGGGGGTCGCGGCGCATGGCATCGGCACCGCCCGCGCCCTGCAGGTCAACGAGGTGGCCGGCGCCTTCGCCGGGCTGGGCATGGGGCTGAACGGGCTGGCGACGGCGCTGCTGCTGCCGACGCTGTATCATCTGATCTGGGGATAAGGCAGGGCGGCGATGGTTGGCTCCTCCCGCAGTCCGTTTTTTGCCGATCCGGACTTGACAGCCATGCCGCACCTGCGCACAGTGCGCCCCATGACCATCATCGACCGTAAGAACGCCCTTCTTCGACTTCTCGGCCCGGCGCTTTAAGCGTCCGGGTTCGTCGCGTTCTCTCCTTGCTTCAATCGGTCGAAGTGTCTGTTCCATGAGCGATGTTTTCAAAGGCGCCGACATCGGCGTCGCCCGGCCGAGGCCGGGACTGCGACTTACCGACGGTCGCTGAGCCACATCCGGCGGCTCTGCGGCCGTACCTCTCGCCGGTCCCTCCGCCTTTCAAAATCCGATCCGCCGCCCCGGCCGCACAGAAGACCGAGTCCGGGGCCGCCACTGGAGCCGAACGACGCCATGAGCAACGCGACCCAAACCCGTATCTCGACCCAAGCCAGCACCGCCGCCCAAGCCAACGCCGGCATCCCGGCCCTGCCGAAGTCGCCGTCCAAATACGCCCCCTTCCCCCAGGTGAAGCTGACCGATCGCCAATGGCCGTCGCGCACCCTGGACAAGGCGCCGATCTGGTGCTCGGTCGACCTGCGCGACGGCAACCAGGCGCTGATCGAGCCGATGGGGCCGGACCGCAAGCGCGCGATGTTCGACCTGCTGCTGCGCATGGGCTTCAAGGAGATCGAGGTCGGTTTCCCGGCCGCGTCGCAGACCGATTTCGACTTCTGCCGCGAGGTCATCGACGGCAACAAGATCCCCGACGGCGTCACCATCCAGGTGCTGACCCAGGCGCGCGAGGAATTGATCCGCCGCACCTTCGAAGGCATCAAGGGATCCAAGCGCGCCATCGTCCATCTGTACAACTCGACCTCCGAGCTGCAGCGCCGCGTCGTGTTCGGGCTGGACCGCCAGGGCATCATCGACATCGCCGTCGCCGGCGCCAAACTGATCAGGCAACTGGCCGACGAGACGCCGGAGACCGAGATCGTCCTGCAATATTCGCCGGAAAGCTTCACCGGCACCGAGCTGGACTTCGCCGTCGAGATCTGCGAGGCGGTGATGGAGGTCTGGCAGCCGACGCCCGAGCGCAAGATCATCCTGAACCTGCCCTCGACGGTCGAGATGTCGATGCCGAACGTCCATGCCGACCAGATCGAGTGGTTCTGCAAGACGATGAAGAACCGCGAGAGCGCCATCATCTCGCTGCATCCGCACAACGACCGCGGCACCGGCGTCGCCGCCGCCGAACTGGGCCTGCTGGCCGGCGCCGATCGCGTCGAGGGCACGCTGTTCGGCAATGGCGAGCGCACCGGCAACGTCGACGTCGTCACGCTGGCGTTGAACATGTTCACCCAGGGCGTCGACCCGGAACTGAACATCGACGACATCAACGAGATCGTCCGCGTTTCGGAATACTGCACGCAGTTGCCGGTCCATCCGCGCCACCCCTATGCCGGCGAACTGGTCTTCACCGCCTTCTCCGGCTCGCACCAGGACGCCATCAACAAGGGGCTGAAGGCGCTGACCAAGTCCAACACCGGCAAGTGGGAGGTCCCGTACCTGCCCATCGACCCGCAGGATCTGGGCCGCAGCTACGAGGCGGTGATCCGCATCAACAGCCAGTCCGGCAAGGGCGGCATCGCCTATGTGCTGGAGAAGGACTACGGCCTGCAGATCCCGCGCCGCCTGCAGATCGAATTCTCCAAGGTCGTGCAGCGCGTCGCCGACGAGACCGGCAAGGAACTGTCGCCCGCCGACATCCACGCCGCCTTCAAGGCCGAATATCTGGAAGCCGACAGCCCGCTGGAACTGGTCGAGCATTCGACCGAGCCGCGCGGCCCGAACTCCGGCGCCCGCGCCATGAGCGTGGTGATGCGCCGCAACGGCGAGACCATCACCGCCAAGGGCAAGGGCAACGGCCCGATCGACGCCTTCCTGGACGCCCTGCGCCAGGGCTGCGGCACCGACCTCCACGTCGTCGATTACCGCGAGCACGCCATCGGCTCCGGCGAGGATGCCCAGGCCTGCGCCTATGTCGAGGTGAAGACCGGCGACAAGACGCTGTTCGGCGTCGGCATCGACGCCGACATCGTGACCGCCTCGCTGCGGGCTCTGGTGAGCGCGGCCAACCGGGCGGCGCAGTAAAGGGGTCGGCTTCGATACCCCCACCCTGACCCTCCCCCGCTGAGCGGGGGAGGGGATCGGACTTTTGTCAGCGTTCGGCGGCAGTCCCTCCCCCGTCCAGCTCTCGCACAAAGCTTCGCTTTGTGCTGACGCGACAGGCGGACCGTAGGTCCGCTGAGAGCGGGGGAGGTTAGGTGGGGGCATCGCAAGCCCGCACTCCCCCCCACCACCTTGCCCCCGCCGCCCCACCCGCCTATAAGTCCCCACGAAACGCGTCGAGCAACAGCGGACAGCGCTATGATCGTGGTCACCGGCGGGGCCGGCTTCATCGGGTCCAACCTTGTCGCGGCACTGGCCGCGCGCGGCATCACCGACCTGGCGGTCGTCGACCGCTTCCGTGACGGCGAGAAGTGGCAGAACCTCGCCAAGCGCGAGGTCGCGGCGCTGGTGCCGCCCGACCAGACGCTGGCCTTCCTCGACCAGCACGCCGCCGAGATCGACACCGTCTTCCATCTCGGCGCCATTTCCGCCACCACCGAGCGGGACGTCGACAAGATCGTCGCCAACAACGTCGCGCTGACCCTCGACCTGTGGCGCTGGTGCTCCTGGCGCGGCTGCCGGCTGATCTACGCCTCCTCCGCCGCCACCTACGGCGACGGCTCAGCCGGCTTCGACGATGACGGCTCCTGCGACGGGTTGGCGCGGCTGAGGCCGCTGAACGCTTATGGCTGGTCCAAGCATCTGGTCGACCGCCGCATCGCCCGCGCCGTCGCCGGCGGCGATCTGGTGCCGCCGCAATGGGCCGGGCTGAAGTTCTTCAACGTCTATGGCCCCAACGAGGCCCACAAGGGCGACATGATGAGCGTGGTCGCCAAGCTGCACCCGCAGCTGACGGCCGGCCAGCCGGCACGCCTGTTCAAGTCGCACAAGGACGGCTTCGAGGATGGCGGCCAGCTGCGCGACTTCATATTCGTCGACGACTGCGTCGCGGTGATGCTGTGGCTGTACGACCATCCCGAGGTCAGCGGCCTGTTCAACGTCGGCACCGGCAAGGCGCGCAGCTTCAAGGATCTGGCGCTGGCGACCTTCGCCGCCCTGGGACTGCCCCCCCGGATTGAGTACTTCGAGATGCCCGAGCATCTGCGCGGCAAATACCAATATTTCACGCAGGCGACGACGGATCGTCTGCGCGCCGCCGGATTCGACCAGCCCTTCACCGAGTTGGAGGAGGGTGTCCGGCGCTATGTGCAGGATTTCCTGTCGCAGCCCGATCCGTATCGCTGACCGGAGTTCCTATGCTCGCCACCCTGCCAGTCGTCGCCTTCCCCACCATCGATCCGGTGGCCTTCGCCTTGGGCCCCGTCGTCGTCCGCTGGTACGCGCTGGCTTATCTGGCCGGCTTCGTGCTGGGCTGGCGCTATTGCCTCGGGCTGGCGCGGCTCGACCCCGACCAGCGGCCCAAGCCGGAGGAGTTCGACGACTTCCTGACCTGGGCGGTGATCGGCACCATCCTGGGCGGACGGCTCGGCTATGTCCTGTTCTACAACCTACCCTATTATCTGGAAAATCCGCTGGATGCCGTCCAGGTCTGGCATGGCGGCATGTCCTTCCACGGCGGCATGGTCGGCGTGCTGACCGCCATCGGGCTGTTCTGCTGGCGCCGCGGCATCTCGCCCTATGTGTTCGGCGACATCATCGCCGCCTGCGCGCCCATCGGCCTGTTCTTCGGCCGCATCGCCAACTTCATCAATGGCGAGCTGTATGGCCGGCCGGCTCCCGATTTCGCCTATGCCATGGTGTTCCCGCGCGATCCGCTGCAGGTGCCGCGCCACCCCAGCCAGCTTTACGAGGCGGCGCTGGAAGGCGTCGTGCTGTTCGTCCTGCTGGCGATCGCCATCCGTACCCCGGCCCTGCGCAACCGGCCCGGTACGGTCGGCGGGCTGTTCCTGATCGGCTACGGCCTGTCGCGCATCACGGTGGAATTCTTCCGCGAGCCCGACCCGCAGCTGGGCTTCCTGTTCGCCGGCGCCACGATGGGACAGCTGCTGTCGCTGCCGATGCTGGCGATCGGCCTGTGGCTGGTCCTGCGCGGCCGGCGCCGCGCCATCCTGGCCTGACGCCATGACGGGGGGCGAGAGCGCCGGTCCGGACACGCTGGCCCATCTGCTGGCCCGCCGCATCGTGATGGACGGTCCGATCAGCGTCGGCGCCTTCATGGCCGAAGCGCTGGGTCATCCGCGCTTCGGCTATTACATGCACCGCGATCCGTTCGGCAGCGGCGGCGACTTCACCACCGCACCGGAAATCAGCCAGATGTTCGGCGAGCTGGTCGGGCTTTGGTGCGTCGACACCTGGGCGCGGCTGGGGGGCCCGGGTCCCTTCCATCTGGTGGAGCTCGGGCCCGGCCGCGGCACGCTGATGGCCGACGTGCTGCGGGCGGCGGCCGTGCTGCCGCTGTTCCGCGACAACGCCACCGTCCATCTGGTGGAGACCAGCCCGGCCTTGCGCGAACGCCAGCGCGAGACGCTCCGGCCCATCCTCGGCGATGCCATTCAGTGGCACGACCGGTTGGAGGACGTGCCGGACGGTCCGACCATCCTGATCGCCAACGAGTTCTTCGACGCCCTGCCGATCCGCCAGGTGCAGAAGACCAACTATGGCTGGTTCGAGCGGCTGGTCGATGTCCAACCCGACGGCATGGCGGACGAGCCGCGCTTCCGTTTCGTGCTGGAGGCTTTCGGCAGCTCCGGCAACCGGCTGGTGCCGGAAGCGCTCCGCGATGTGCCCGAGGGCAGCGTCGTGGAGGTCTCCCCCGCCTCGCAGGCGGTGGCGCGGCTCATCGGCGCCCGGTTGGCTGCGGCGCCGGGTGCGGCGCTGGTGATCGACTACGGGCATTCCCATGGGCCTGCGGTCGGCGACACGCTGCAGGCATTGCGCCGCCACGCCTATGCCCCCGTGCTGGAGATGCCGGGCGAGGCCGATCTGACGGCCCATGTCGATTTCGCCGCCATCGCCGCGGCGGCGCAGGAAGGCGGCGCCCGGTCCTTCGGCCCGGTCGAGCAGGGAGAGTGGCTGACCCGCCTCGGCATCGTCCAGCGGGCATCCGCCCTGACGGCCAAGGCCAGCCCGGCCCAGGCCAAGGACATCCGCGGCGCGCTGGACCGCTTGATCGATCCGGCGCAAATGGGCAGGCTGTTCAAGCTGGTCGCGCTTGCCACGCCCGGAGCCTTCACCGATGCGCCCCCACCGGCGGGCTTCTGACCGGCAAGCACGAAAACGGTTGGAGACACCGCACGACAACCGCCACGAAGACAATTCCGGCGGATCGTGCATTGCGGCCCCCTGCCCTGTTGGGTGTAAGGGAGTCACAGAACAGGGAAGGACGGCGTTCGTGATCACACTCGGCGCGCTGAACGACATCACCCATATCCGGCATGCCTTTTTCACCCGTACCGGCGGGGTTTCCACCGGACTCTATGCGTCGCTGAATTGCGGGCTCGGGTCCAGCGACTCCGCCGCGGCCGTGCATGAGAACCGTGCCCGTGCCGCCGCGCGGATGGAGGTGGCGCCCGGCAACCTCGTCACCTGCTACCAAGTCCACAGCCCGACCTGCGTGGTGGTCGAACAGCCCTGGACGCCGGAGACGGCCCCGAAGGCCGACGCCATGGCGACCCGGCAGGCAGGCATCGCGCTGGGCATCCTGACCGCCGACTGCGCCCCCGTCCTGTTCGCCGACAGCAAGGCGCGGGTGATCGGCGCCGCCCATGCCGGCTGGAAGGGCGCCAAGGGCGGCGTCATCGAGGCGACCGTCGCCCGCATGGTGGAGCTGGGCGCCAAGCCCAACCGGATCGTCGCCTGCATCGGTCCCTGCATCGCCCAACGGTCCTACGAGGTCGGGCCCGAGTTCCCCGCCCCCTTCGAGGAGGAAGACCCGCGCAATCGCGACTATTTCGCGCCCGCCCGCAAGCCCGGGCATTTCCTGTTCGATCTGGCCGCCTACGTCACCCGCCGGCTGGGCGATTCCGGAGTCAGCGTGATCCAGCGCTGCCCCAACGACACGGTCGCGGAGGAGGACCGCTTTTTCAGCTACCGCCGATCCTGCCTTCGCGGGGAATCGGATTACGGCCGCGGCCTTTCGGCCATCGTCCTGCAGAACTGAGCCGACCCGAACAGGCAATGGCGAAGCCCGTGGTCATGCCGCCCGCGCAGGGCGGCATTCCCCAATGGGGAAAGACCACACCGTCATGGAACGTTTACACGAGCCCGACCCTTTGTTATGGTCCGCCGCGTTTTCAAGGGGCGCCGGCGCGCGAGCGGCGAACGTGCCTTGAGCCGTTTCCCTGCAAAGAGAGCCGACCCCGATGAAGGTGCTTGCCGGCAACAGCAACCGTCCGCTGGCCGAGGCGATCTCCACCTGTCTCGGCGTACCGCTGACCAAGGCCAGCGTCCGCCGTTTCTCCGACATGGAGGTGTTCGTCGAGATCCTGGAGAACGTGCGCGGCGAGGACGTGTTCGTCGTCCAGTCGACCTCGTTCCCGGCCAACGACAACCTGATGGAACTGCTGGTGACGATCGATGCGCTTCGGCGCGGGTCGGCCCGGCGCATCACTGCGGTCATTCCCTATTACGGCTATGCCCGGCAGGATCGCAAGACCGGCCCGCGCACGCCGATCTCGGCCAAGCTGGTCGCCAACCTGATCACCCAGGCCGGCGCCAACCGCGTGCTGACGATGGACCTGCACGCCGGTCAGATCCAGGGCTTCTTCGACATCCCGACCGACAACCTGATGGCCGCCCCGGTCTTCGAGAAGGACATCCGCCAGTCCTTCGAGAACATCGGCGAGGTCACCATCGTATCGCCGGACGTCGGCGGCGTGGTGCGCGCCCGCGCCCTGGCCAAGCGCCTGGACGCCGACCTGGCGATCATCGACAAGCGGCGTGAGCGCGCCGGCGTGTCGGAGGTGATGAACATCATCGGCGATGCCGACGGGCGCCGCTGCATCCTGATCGACGACATCGTCGATTCGGGCGGCACGCTGTGCAACGCCGCCGTCGCCCTGATGGAAGCCGGGGCCAAGTCGGTCCACGCCTTCTGCACCCACGGCGTCCTGTCCGGCGGTGCGGTCGCCCGCGTCGCCGTGTCGCCGCTGGAACAGCTGGTCACCACCGACAGCATCCAGGCGACCGAGGCGGTCCGCGCGTCCCGCAACATCCGCCAGTTGGCCATCGCCCCGCTGCTGGCCGAGGCCATCATGCGCATCAGCGAGGAGCGATCGGTGTCGAGCCTGTTCTCGTAAACCGGCCGCATTTTCTTCGAAGAAGGTCCTTTCCAGCCGGGAAGGGCCTTTTTTGTTGTCCGCGTTCACGCTCCCAGCCCCGCCAGCCCGTGGAAATCATTGGCCGTCACCTCTCCGCCGGTGGCGGAGACGATGCGGGCCATCACGGCGGGGCGGGGAACCCGGCGGCCGTGGCGGTAACGGTTGACCGCAGCCTGGCTCGTCCCGATCAGGGCGGCGAAAGCCTCTTCCTTGGTTGCGGTCCGGGTGAGCCAATCGTCGAGCGTCATACCGCAATGGTTTAGACCAAGCCGGGCTCTGCACGCAACCGGATTTATTCCGCCGCAATGGACTTTCCAAAGCCGTTTTGGTATGAACGAGTCCATGACCACCATGCGCGAATTGCGGCAGGCCGCCGGGCTGAGCCAGGAGAAGCTGGCCGAACTGGCCGGGACCTCCCAGCCCCAGATCAACAAGCTGGAGACCGGCCAGCGCAAGATGACCGTCGATTGGGCGGTCAAGCTGGCCGGACCGCTGGGCGTGGAGCCGACGGCCCTGCTCGGCCTCGACGCATCGGCGATTCCTCCGGCCGCCGGGCGCCCTGCCCGGCCGGCGCTTCCGCCGCTGCTCCGCACGACGCCAGCCGCCCCGGCACCGGCGGCGCCCGCCGCCTCGATGCCGGTGCGCGCGGCGGCGCGTGGCGGCGGCGACCAGGAGATGTTCCTGGAAGATGGCCCGATCGACTGGATCGCACGGCCCGATTACCTGAAGAACGCCCGCGACCCCTACGCCATGTATGTGGTCGGCGAGTCGATGATGCCACGCTTCCGGCCGGCTCAGCTTCTGCACGTCAACCCGCACAAGCCGCCTGCGCCGGGGGCCGGCGTGGTGGTGGTCAAGCTCAACAAGGCGGTTCTGGTGAAGGAGTTCGTACGCCGGAGCACCGACGCCGTGATCCTGCGCGAATACCGGCCGGCCGACCGGGAATTCGCCGTGCCGCTGGAAGAGCTCGATACCCTTCACACCGTGGTCGGCCTGCAGGAGCCTTGACGGTCATACCACTTCGGTATCGGTTTCAAATGGCGGAAATAATCCATTTTGGATTATTCTCTAGGCAATGGAACGCCGGTCATTCCCGGCGTTCCGCATCCGGCCAAGGAGACACCGCCATGCCCCCGTTCCATCCCCGTTTCCATCCCGGCCCGTCGAGCGGGCGCCTCGACAGCTTCAGCGAACGCGGCGCCAGGGAATTGGCCCGCCGCATCCGCGCCGCCTGGGCCAGGCTCGGTTGGGACGTCGAGGTGCGGGTGGAGCGCATCGCCAGCGAGGAATTGGACGACGGCCGCAGCATCGCCCATTTCATCGTCCGCAGCGACCTGATCAACGGCCTGCCGCACCGTCGCCTGGACCAGCGCCGGGCCCCGCACCCGCAACAAGATGCCAGGGAGGCGGCAGCACGGCCTCTGCCGCGCGCCGCCTGACACGGATCACTTCAACCGGTCGTCCAATTCGACCTGATAGCCGACGGCCAGCCGGTTGGTTTCGTTCGCCATGCCGACCACCGCCATCAGTTCGCCGAACTGCGCGTCCGTCATGCCCAGGCGCCGCGCCGCCGCCTCGTGCGAACGGATGCAGTACTGGCAATTGTTCGTCACGCTGACCGCGACGAAGATCATCTCCTTCACCAGCGGATCCAGCGCGCCGGGAGCCATCACCTCCTTCAGGCTTTCCCAGGTCCGCGCCAGGGTCGGCGGATGGTGGGCGATCATCTTCCAGAAATTGTTCACGTCGGGGACGTTGCGCGTCGTCTTGATGTCGTCGTAGACGGCGCGCACCTCCGGTACGGCATCGATCTGTTCGATGGGAGAAAGCGGCATGGCGGCAGGGGCTCCTATCGGGAAAAGGACCCTTCGATAAGGCCGGACATCATGTCGCAACGCAACTGTCGGTTCATGCCTTTACCCGACCCATCGACCGCATTGACCGTTGCCATCCCTGTTGGTAGTAAAGACTTCCAACAGATCGCGCAGACGTTCGGGCTACGATCGGCTCGAAAACCGCAACGCCGCAAGACTTCCATAAGAACACGAAACTCATTCGTGCAGCTTCCCATGCGGACCGGTTTCGGTAGGTGCCCGACCCGCTCCAACCGCCGGAAGGAACAGCGTGGTGAGCACGGTTCTAGCTGCCGCCCCGTCGCTCCCCCATCATGGTGGGGACGGCGTCATGGCTCCCTCCAGTGCCAACGCTCTCGAAGCCAGCCTCTCCGGAATTGCCGAGATGAACCCGGCCGGTCCCACCCAGGCCTTACGCTTCCTCGCGCATCTGCACGCCGAAGGGCCCACTCCCGCCATGATGGCGAGGCTGCGCCATGCCCCGCTCAGCCATGGACCACTGGCGCTGGACCGCGACGACGCCCTGCAGGCCGCCGCCCTGGTCGACGAGGTCGTCAGCGACCTGCCGGAGCGGATCACGCGCCGCTGCCTCTCTCCGCTGGCTGCCGACTTCGCCGCCATTCACCTCGGCGGCGAACTGCGCACCTGTCCAACCGAAGCACCATGGCTGGACGAGAAGGCGCGAGCCGATGCCGGAACCTCTTTGCGGCGCTGGCGAACCGGACTGGATGCGGATCTGCGCCGCCCGCCGCTGGAACGGCTTCCCGACGATCACATCGCCGCGGAACTGGTGCTGCTGGCGGCATTGCTCGACCGTGGCCGTATGGTCGACGCCGTCCTCTTTCTCGACCGCCATCCGCTGCGCTGGATTCCCGATTTCTGCAGCCGGGTTGCCACCCGCTGCCGGGAGCCCTTCTTCGCCGGCATCGCCGTCCTGACCAATGCCCATCTCGACGATCTGCGGGATCGGCTCGGCACTGCCTGCGGAACGCCGCGCCCGGACGACGATGGTTCCAATCTCCGGCGTCGGCGCCATTGGGCGGAAGGACGCGTTCCCCGCGCCTGTAGCTGCGATCCGTAGGCCTCCGCCCGGAGCCGGGAGGCCGGCTTGACCAGGCTGCCGCCGACCCTGCCGTAAAGTCGGAGTTGCCCGCCCTCCGATGCTTCGGCCATGGTGCACGAGGTATCGGCCGGCAATGGCCGGCGTGGCCCATGTCCTTGGCAATGGTTGGTAATGCCCTTTCCCAATTTCGACAGTCGGACCGATCACAGGGGATCCTTGCGCCTCCTGCGCCTCCTGTTGGCGGTGTCGGTTGCCGTCCCGCTGGTGCTGTTCGCCGGCATCGGATGGCGCGAGCGCTGGGAAGCGCAGGAGGAGGCCGAACGGAACAGCCGCAAGAACGCGCTGATTCTGCACGAGCACGTGCTGAAAGTGTTCGACACCATGGCTCAAGTGCTGGATCGGGTGGACGAACGCATCCATGGCCGCAGTTGGGATGAGATCGCCAAGTCGGAATCCCTGCACCGCTATCTCAAGACGTTGAAGGGCGAACTGACCCAGATCGGCGCCATCGGGCTGAGCGATCCCGATGGGATCGTGCGCAACTCCAGCCTCGTCTACCCCTCGCGCAACAGCTACGTCGGCAACCGCGCGGATTTCCGGGAACAGCGGGAACAGGACTCGGGCTTGCTCATCGCCGGTCCGGTCACCGACCCGGCCAGCGGCAAGCCGAGTTTCGGCATCAGCCGACGCCGCAGCGGTCCCGGCGGTCCCGACGGCAGCTTCGACGGGATGATCGCCGCCATTCTCGATCCCGGTTACTTTTCCAGCTTCTATCGGCGGGTCATCGGCGATGAAGGAGAATCCATCGCGCTGGTCCGCGACGACGGCGCGATCCTGATGCGCTTTCCGGCCCTGGACCCATCGAGGCCGAATGCGGCACTGCCGACGCTGCCGGCCGGGCGCGGCCTTATAGCCGAAATCCATCGGCAGCCGGACGAAGGGATCTACCGCACCGGCACCAGCCATGTGCAGGGATTGCAGCGTGTATTCGCCTATAAACGGGTCGGCGCTTTCCCGATCTATGTCGTCTATGGGCTGGATCAGGCGCAGGTCGCCCGTTCCTGGTGGCGGAACATGGCGTTGGACGCCGCCTTCGTCGCTCCGGCGACGCTGGCGCTGGCGCTGATCGCCTGGCTGGCCTACAGCCGTGCCGTCTCGGAGAGCGCCGCGGTCCAACGCTGGGCGGACGAGGTCCGCAACCGCGAGCGGCTCGAGGAGGCCCTGCGCCAAAGCCAGAAGATGGAGGCACTGGGACAGCTGACCGGCGGCGTCGCGCACGACTTCAACAACCTGCTGACCGCGGCGCTTGCAAACCTGCATCTGCTGGGCCGCCATCTCCCGGCCGAAGGCCAGCGATTCCTGGCCGGGACGCGGACGGCCCTGGAACGGGCGGAGAAGGTGACGCGGCAATTGCTGTCCTTCTCGCGCCAGGATGCGGTCAATCCGACCGTGGTCGATCTGGGCGACAGCTTGCGCCGGATGGGCGACCTGCTGGAACGCTCCGTCCAGGCCGACATCACCCTCGATTGGGATATCTCCCCCGTGCCGATGATGGTCGCCATCGACCCGGTGCAGTTGGAGATGGCCGTGCTGAACCTCGTGCTGAACGCACGCGACGCCATGCCCGGCGGCGGCGGCATCCGCATCGCCGCAGCCCCGGGCCCGGAGCCGCGCACCGCCCGGATCGAAGTGTCCGACAGCGGCACCGGCATGCCGCCGGAGGTGATGGCCCGCGCCTTCGACCCCTTCTTCACCACCAAGGGCGTCGGCAAGGGAACCGGGCTCGGCCTGTCGATGGTCTACGGCTTCGCCCGCCAGTCCGGCGGCACTGCCGCGATCGCCAGCCGGCCCGGTGAAGGCACCCGCGTCCGCATCGACCTGCCGCTGACCGACGCCCGGCCGTCCGAGCCGGCGCCCGCTCCGGTCGCGCCCATGACGGGCGACCGGCGACCGCTTCGCCTCCTGGTGGTGGAGGACAATCCGCTGGTGCTGATGGCGACGGTGGAAGGACTGACCGAGGAGGGCTTCACTGTCGAGACGGCGGAGGACGGCGTGACGGCGCTGCGCCTGCTGGAGGCCGACCGTGATTTCGATCTGGTCGTGTCGGACGTCGTCATGCCCGGCGGCGTTTCCGGCATCGACCTCGCCCGGCACATTCGAGAGCGCTGGCCGCAGCTGCGTGTGCTGTTGGTATCCGGCTACAGCCCGGAATCGCTGGCCAACATGGGCGCCGACACCGCGTCGGTTCTGGCGAAGCCCTTCACCCCCGTCCAGCTGGCGACGCGCATCCGCTCGCTGGCACAGGCAGGGCCGACGGAGGCGCAGCAGAGTGGATCAAGACAACAAAGCGCGTGATCGATCGCGCCCACCCAAGCCAAGTCAGGTCAGGGCACTGACGAACATCGGCGTCCACATCGCCATGCACCAGACGAGGCCAAGGCACAGGCCGCGGGTCAGATCGTCGAAGGTCGGCTGTTCCAGACGGTTCAGCTTCCACATCGCATTCAATTCCCCCGGCGTCGGCGCCGGACCGTCAGGATCCTGGCCATCGAGACCGGCGTCCGGACGGGGCGGAGGGCGGTCGATCGCTTCACGGCTTGCGGCTGCGCGCCGTTCGGGGTCGCGTGACGGCATGGCTGGGCCTCGCATCGATAGCGGAATGCCCAACAAGTTTGTGGCTGCGACCGCCGTCGGCCAGCTTATCTTCCGTCGACGCCGGAATTTTGTCGACATACGAAAAAAGGCCGCCATCCACTGGACGGATGACGGCCCTTTCGCCAGATTTCCGGCCCGATCAGCCGGAAGCGGTCACTTGCCGGGGCGGACCACCGGGGTGAGCTGGTCGCCCCAGTTGCCGGCTTCGTTGTGATAGCGGGCGGTGCGCATCAGTTCGACCGTGACGCCGGCCTCGACCGCCTTGACGACGGCGTCGTTCAGGCGATGCAGGTTGTTGGCGACGATGCGGATGGCGCTTTCCTGCTCCGGCGACAGTTCCGACCGGTCATCCGGCGGCGCGTCCTTGAAACCCGACATGCGTTGTTCCTTCCCCTGGATTGGGACCGCCCCGGCAGGACCGGTTGCGGTCCAGAACTTGGTCATGATCTTGACCGGCTTCGAAGGCCGGTCTTCATCATGTACCACATTGTGTGCGCCGCGACAAAGTTCCCGACGGGCCAAGCGCTTGCGACCATTGGCCTCTTGCAACCGACGAACGACGTCCATCGGCGCCTGCTCCGCCGATTGCTTTTGTCCATCGCGTGGCGGCGAAGGCCGAGGCCCTTAGCGACCGGATTCTCTAATTTAGCATGAACAGCTTTATCGGTGGGGATCAGGGTCACACAAGAGATAAACAGCGGAATTTGATTTCTTCGACTGGAAAGAATTAGTCGTTTAGAGTCTGCCCATTCATTTGGGGTAACTCCCATATTGACGGAGTTCGATTGCGATGCACAAATTCCACCACGAACCAATTTTCCTCACACGGAGATCATCTTGAAGAACGTCGCCGCCAAGGCTCTGATGGTTGCGTCCTCGCTGTTCCTGTTGCATGGCGCAGCGTTGGCTGGACAGCAGGATTTCACCATCGTCAACAAGACCGGCTATCCGCTGAAGCACATCTTCGTTTCCGAAAACAACAACAACAACTGGGATGAGGACATCCTCGGCCGCGACGTGCTGGACGACGGCGAGTATTTCGAGGTCTCCTTCGCCAAGGCCGAGAAGACCTGCAAGTGGGACATGAAGGTCGTTTATGACGATGGCGAGTCGGCGGTGTGGCAGGGCCTGAACCTTTGCCAGCTCTCCAAGCTGACGCTGAAGTGGAACAAGAACACCGGCGTCACCTCGGCCCAGACCGAGTAATCCGTCACCGGAAATTGTCGGTGCTGCGGTTCATCAGGTGGATGAAGACGTCTTCCAGCGTCGGCTCCGTCGCGGTGATCCGCAGATCCGCTTGGCCCGCCCAGGGGGCGAGCGCCCGGTCCAGCTCACCTTCGTCGGTACCACTGACATGAAGGCGGCTGCCGAAGACCGCGACCATCTCCACCCCCGGCCGGCCTTCCAATGCCGTGGCGATGCGGTGCAGGCCATCGCCTGCGACCAGACGGGTATGCAGGCCGGATTCGGCGATGACCTGATCCACCGTCCCGTGGGTCATCAACGTCCCGTAGGCGATATAGGCGATGCGGTGGCAGCGCTCGGCCTCGTCCATGTAATGGGTGCTGACCAGCACCGTCAGCCCGTCCCCGGCCAGCCGGTGGATCTCGTCCCAGAATTCGCGCCGCGCCTTGGGATCGACCCCTGCCGTCGGCTCGTCCAGCAACAGCAGCTTGGGGCCGTGCAGGATACAGGCGGCCAGCGCCAGACGCTGCTTCCAGCCGCCCGACAGCTCCCCCGCCAGTTGCGTGCGACGGTTGGACAGGCCCAGCCGGTCCAGTGCCTCGCCCACCCGATGCCGCCGGTCGGGCAGCCCATACATGCGGGCGACAAAATCCAAATTCTCGGCGATGCTCAGATCCTCCCAGAAGCTGAACTTCTGGGTCATGTAACCGACCTGCCGCTTGATCGCCGCACTCTGCCGGCGGATGTCCAGACCGAGACAGCTGCCCTCCCCCGCGTCGGGAGTCAGCAGGCCGCAGAGCAGGCGGATCGTGGTGGTCTTGCCCGACCCGTTGGGACCGAGAAAGCCGTAGATCTCCCCGGTCTCCACCCGAATCGACACATTGTCGACCACGGTCTTGCTGCCGAAGCGCTTGACCAGCCCATGGACGTCGATGGCCGGCCCGCCGGCGGGAGAGCGTTCCGCCGTCATCGGCCCGCCCCTGCCGGCCAGACATCCACCGGCAGCCCCGGATTCAGCGGCCGGTCCGGCACCGCCTCCACCCGGAAGACCAGCTTCTCCCGACTGCCGACGCTGTAGATCACCGGTGGCGTGTACTCGGCCTGGGAGGCGATCCGGGTCACCCGCGCCGACAGGTCCGGTGGGCAGCCGTCGCAGTGCACCGAAAGGGAGCTTCCCGGCGACACCGTCGCCACGGCGGTTTCCGGCACGAACAGCACCAGCTTCACCCGCTCCGGCGGCAGAAGCGACACGACCGGGGAGCCGGCCGGCACCCATTCGCCGGGATTGTAGAGCGTGTCGTCCACCAGGGCCGCCACCGGAGCGACGGGTGCCAGATCGACCAGCCGCCGGTCCGCCTGGACCAGCGCCGCCTCCGCCTGGATCACCGCCTCATCGGCGGCCCGCAGCTGTTCGGGCCGGGCGGACAGCGCCGCGACCGCCAGCTGCGCCTCCGCCTCCGCAAGGTGGCCTCGGTCGCGATCATGGGCGGCACGCGCCTGATCGAGCTTGTCGGGGGACGACACCCTGCGGGCGACCAGCTCCTGCTGACGGGACAGTTCGGCGGTGGAATAGCGCAGCGCCGCTTCCGCTCGGGCTTTTTGCGCGGTCAGCACCGCCATTTCCTGCGGCCGTTTGCCGGTGGCAAGGTCGGCGCGCTGCGCCCGTGCCTGGGCCAATGCGGCGGCGAGCCGGTCGCGCTCCGCCATGGCGGTGGCGCGGTCGATGGCGAATAGCGGCGCCCCGGCCGCCACCCGCGCGCCGCGGGCGACCGGCAGGCTTTCCAGCATGCCGGCGCTGGGGGCGGCGATGCGCAGATACTCCCCCTCGACATAGCCATGGGCGAGCGGCGGCGGACCGCCGTCCGCGAAGGGCAGTCCGATCGCAAGCGCCAGGGCGGTGAGGCCGTCGAGGACGCTCCTGAGAAGTTCGCTCATAGCGCCCTCTCCCCCGCATCGCGAAGCAGCACAAGGCGCAGATTGTCGATTTGGGCCTCCACCAGCGCCGTCACGTCCTGCGGCGGCTCGCCGTCGATGCCGTCGAAGGAGGTCCGCCACAGGGCGCTCATCAGAAGCGGCGCCACGATCAGGCGCACGCCGGGATCGATCGCCACCGGACGGAACTCGCCGCTTTCGATCCCCCGCCGCAACAGGGCGGCCAGCACGCCGAAGCCGCGGCGGATCACCTCGCGGTGGTAGAAAGCGGCAAGCTCCGGGAAATTGCCGGCCTCGGCGATCACCAGCCGCGGAATGATCGCCATGCGCGTCGTTTCGATCAGATGCGCGACCATGCGCAGCAGCTGTTCCAGCAACGGAAAACATGGGATTCCGGCTGTGGAGACCAGAGTCTCGGCTTGTTGCAGATTGGGCAGGATGGCGGTGCGGATCACTGCCTTGAACAGCTCGTCCTTACTGGAAAAATAGAGATAGAGCGTGCCTTTGCTGAGGCCGGCGCGGGTCGCGACCTCCTCCAGCCGCGCGGCGGCAAACCCGCGTTCGGCGAAGACCTCCATCGCGGCGGCGACGATCTCCTGCGGACGGGCATCTTTGCGGCGGCGCCAGCGCGGCCGGTCGGTCGAGCCGTCGGAAGTGTCGGGGTCGGGATGACGGGAGGGCATCGCGCGCTCCTTTTCATAACTGACCAGTCAGTTATTAACATGATTTCCCTCCTCCACCAATGCCCAAGGTCATTGTGCGGCGCAGCGGAATCTATGCAAAAAGTCTTGCCTTTCGGCGAGCAGTCACGGACACTTTCCACCGGCTGGCAGCGTACGAATGGAGTCGCGGCTAGGCCCGGCCCGGAAGACGGGCACAGAAACAGCGAAAGAATGGGACAGCCGGACCAACGGCCGCACCGGTATCCGGGGGGTTGCGGATCAAGGCGCTGACGCCGGGACCCGATGGAGCGCTATGCCCGGACCCAGCCGTCCGGCAGATGTCCCGGGTCCCCAGCCGAGCGAGGGGTTCGATCATGCCGAGTGCTGCCCAATCCGTATCTTCCTCCAGCCTCGAGCTGCTGACGATCTATGAGGTCAGCAAGATCCTCGGATCGTCGCTGGACCTGGAACAGACCCTGCGCGAGGTGCTGCGGGCGCTGTCCTATCAGTTGCAGATGCATCGCGGCCGGGTTTACATCCAAGGCGAGGACGGGGCCCTGCGGCTCGTCGCCGCGCAGGGACTGCCGAAGGATTCGCCGGCGCAGGCGATCGACTACAACCAGGACGAAGGCATCAGCGGCCGCATCCTGAAGACCGGCATGCCGGCCGTGGTCCCCAACCTGGCGGAGGAGCCGCTGTTCAACAACCGCTCCGGCGGGCGCGACGATCTCGACGAGCAGGTGGCCTCGCTGGTCGGCGTGCCGATCAAGGCCGCCGGCGCCGTCATCGGCGTGCTGACCATCGACCGCATCTCCGACGACGGCCCCAGCGGCCATTTCGGCTCGGATGTCCGTTTCCTGACCATGGTCGCCAACCTGATCGGCCAGACTGTGCGGCTGCACCGGACGGTGGCGGAAGAACGGCGCTTCATGATGCGCGAGACCTTCCGGGTCCAGAAGGAACTGCGACCGGTGGTGGCGCCGGTCAACGACGTGGTCTGCACCAGCCCCAACATGGTCGACGTGCTGGCCCAACTGCACCGGGTGGCGCCCTTCAAATCCACCGTCCTGATCCGCGGCGAGAGCGGCACGGGAAAGGAGCTGATCGCCCGGGCGATCCACAACCTGTCCCCGCGCAAGGACGCCCCCTTCATCCGCGTCAACTGCGCCGCCCTGCCCGAATCGCTGCTGGAGTCGGAACTGTTCGGCCACGAGAAGGGCTCCTTCACCGGAGCGCAGAAGGATCATAAGGGCCGGTTCGAATTGGCGTCGGGCGGCACGCTGTTCCTGGACGAGATCGGCGACATCTCCTCCAACTTCCAGGCCAAGCTGCTGCGGGTACTGCAGGAGCAGGAGTTCGAGCGGGTCGGCGGGTCGAAGACGATCAAGACCGACGTGCGCCTGATCTGCGCCACCAATCTGAACCTGGAAGAGGCGGTCGGCCATGGCAAGTTCCGCGCCGACCTGTATTTCCGCATCAACGTGGTGACCATCCACCTGCCGCCGCTGCGCGAGCGGCGCGGCGACATCGCCATGCTGGCCAAGCATTTCGTCACCAAATTCGGCCGCGACAACGGCATGAACCTGGATATCGACCATGATGCGCTGGAAGTGCTGAACCGCTGCACCTGGCCCGGCAACGTGCGCGAGTTGGAGAACTGCATCGAACGTGCGGCGACCCAATGCCGCAACGGCACCATCCGCGTGCCCGACCTGTCCTGCAGCATGAATCTCTGCAACTCGTCGGTGCTGTTCCAGTACCGCACGATGGGGGCCGCCGTCGGCGGGCTGGCGCCGTCGATGAGCGGCACCGCAACCAATCCGTCCGTTCCCCCCCCTGGCAACCCGGTACCGGGCCGGCCGCATCCCTCCGCCATTCCACCGGCGATGGCGAATCCGGCCAACGGCGCAGCCAATGGAGCGCCCAACGGTGCACAGTGGCCGGCCTGCGCATCCGGCTGCGGCGCCGGGCCGCTGCCGGTCTGCGGCGCCTCCAAGCCGCTGCCGCCGTCCGCAATCTCTCCCCTGCCCACCCCCCAACCCGCAATGTCGGCGCCTGCCGCTCTCTCCGCGCCGGCACCGCAACCCACGGCCGCAGGCCCCGATCTGCCGCTGGACGAGCCGGAGTCGGGTCCGCTGCGCGACCGGTTGGTCTGGGCGATGGAACGGACCGGCTGGGTCCAGGCCAAGGCCGCCCGCCTTCTGGGCATGACGACGCGGCAGGTGAGCTACGCACTGCGCAAGTACAACATCGAGATCAAGAGGTTCTAAGAAGCGGCCTCCACGCGCCGACCGGCCACCGCCCGGCCGCCTGCAGCGGCAATCGCACGGGGCCGCGGTTTCGTGTTACCTTGCCCGGCCTTCGGTTCGATGGCGCGTTCCCCGATCGAACGGATCTCCGTCTTGCCTTCGCTTGAGAAGCCCCTCGCCCTGATGTTCGTCGACATCGCCGACAGCACGATGCTGTACGAGCGGATCGGCAACGCCACCGCCGCGGCGATGACCCAGCGGGTGCTGGCGCATCTGCGCCATCTGGTGGAAGACCATCGCGGCGGCGTCATCAAGAGCCTGGGCGACGGGCTGCTGGCCGCCTTTCCGGTCTGCGACGACGCCACCCGCACCGCCTGCGCGATGATCGGCATCCAGGATCAGCACCGGCTGCGGCTGCGCATCGGCATTCATTTCGGCACGGTGATCGAAGGGATCGGCGACCTGTATGGCGATGCCTGCAACGTTGCCGCCCGGGTGCAGCAGATCGCCCGGCCGGGCGAGATCCTGGCGACCCAGGCGCTGGTGGATGGCCTGTCGCCGGACCTGCGCGGCCGGACCAAGCCGCTCAGCAACGTGGCGATGAAGGGCAAGGCGGCGCCGATCCGTGTCCACCAGATCCGCGCGGACGACGACACCGAGGACGCCATCGAAAGCACCACGCTCGGCTTCTCCCTGGTGACGGAAGCCGGCGGCCCTATGATGACGCTGCATCTCGCCTATCGCGGACAGGACATCACGCTGAGCCGGACGCTGCCCCGCGTCACCATTGGACGAGAGGACAACAGCGGCCTGCGCATCGCCTCGCGCCAGACCTCGCGCCAGCATGCGGTGATCGACTTCACCCGCGAGAGCTTCCTGCTGACCGACCATTCCACCAACGGCACCTTCATCCGCAGCGGGGGCTCGCCGCCGGTGGTGCTGCGCCGCGATTCGACCAAGCTGGTCGGCAGCGGCCTGATCGGCTTCGGCGCGGAGGCATTGGACGAGGGACAGGACCATGTCGTCTCCTTCCGCGGCGAACTCGCCTGACGCCAGTGTCGGCACCCCGACAAAGCCCGCCGCCGCTGCTGCCTTTGTCGCAATGACGACAGCGTCCGCGACGCCGACGATTCCAGGCAAGCCCTTGTAATTCCTCGATTCTGGTATCTGGCCCCAAACTTGCTCTTGCTCCATCCGTCCAACAGTGTCGCCGGGCCGGCAGGAAGGGAGTGGATGATGGGCAACGTGGTTTCGCTCGACAGCATCTTCGGGCTGGGGGAACTGGCCCCGCCCGCGACGATGCCGGCAGCCATCGACACGGCGTCCGGCTGTTCGTCGTCGTCCTGCGGTTCATCCGACGGTCCCGCCGACATGGATCCGGCCGTGTGGGAGAAGGTGAAGAACCATCCCTGCTATTCGGAAGAGGCGCATCACTATTTCGCCCGCATGCATGTCGCGGTCGCCCCGGCCTGCAACATCCAGTGCAACTACTGCAACCGCAAATACGATTGCTCGAACGAGAGCCGGCCGGGCGTGGTCTCCGAGAAGCTGACTCCCGACCAGGCGATCAAGAAGATCCTCGCCGTCGCACAGGAAATCCCGCAGTTGTCGGTGATCGGCATCGCCGGCCCCGGCGACAGTCTGGCGGCAAGCGGCAAGAACACCTTCGCCACCTTCGAGATGCTGCAGAAGAAGGCGCCGGACCTGAAGCTGTGCCTGTCCACCAACGGCCTGGCCCTGCCCGACCATGTGGACACCATCTCCCAGTACAACATCGACCACGTCACCATCACCATCAACATGGTCGATCCCGAGATCGGTGCACGGATCTACCCGTGGATCTTCTACAAGCACAGGCGCTGGACCGGGCTGGACGCCGCGAAGATCCTCCATGAACAGCAGATGCTGGGACTGGAGATGCTGACCTCGCGCGGCATCCTGGTGAAGGTGAACTCGGTCATGATCCCGGGGGTCAACGACGAGCATCTGCTGGAGGTGAACAAGGCGGTGAAGAGCCGCGGCGCCTTCCTGCACAACATCATGCCGCTGATCTCCGACCCGGCCCACGGCACGTATTTCGGCCTGAACGGCCAGCGGGGGCCTTCGGCGCAGGAGCTGAAGGTGGTGCAGGACGCCTGCGAAGGCGGGGCCAAGCTGATGCGCCACTGCCGCCAGTGCCGTGCCGATGCCGTCGGCCTGCTGGGCGAGGACCGCGGCGACGAGTTCACCGCCGACAAGATCGAGACGATGGGCGTGGTCGACTATGACGACGAGGCCCGCCGCACCTACCGCGAGCATGTCGAGGCCGAACGCGCCGGCCGCAACGCCTCCAAGGCCGCGGCCCAGGCCGATGTGCAGGAAACGGTCGGCGTCGGGGCCGATCCGATCCTGATCGCCGTCGCCACCAAGGGCGGCGAGCGAATCAACGAGCATTTCGGCCATGCCAGGGAATTCCAGATCTACGAGGTCGGACCTGGTGGCGCCAAGTTCGTCGGCCACCGCCGCGTCGACCAGTATTGCGAAGGCGGCTCCGGCGACGTCGATACGCTGGACGGCGTGCTGGCGGCGATCAACGACTGCACCGCGGTATTCGTCGCCAAGATCGGCGGCTGCCCGTCCAAGTCGCTGGCCGATGCCGGGATCGAGCCGGTCGACCGCTTCGCCTTCGATTACATCGAGGAATCGGCGCTGGCCTACTTCAAGGACTACGCCGAGCGCCTCGGCCAGGGCGTCGTCCAGTCCCGCGCCGGCCAGGACGCGGTGATCCGCACCGGGGCGCTGACCGCGCGCCGCGCCTGATCATCCCCCTTTGTCTTCTTCCCCACAGCCATCCCATCACCCAAGGAGAGAGCCATGGCCTACAAGATCAAGTCCGCCGAATGCACCGTCTGCGGCGCCTGCGAGGCCGAGTGCCCGAACATCGCCATCAGCCTGAAGAAGGGCACCTACGTCATCGACCCGGCCAAGTGCACCGAATGCCAGGGCCAGTTCGACAGCCCGCAATGCGCCGCCGTCTGCCCTGCCGACTGCTGCGTCCCGGCGTGATGATCCGATCCCCTCTCCCCCGTGGGAGAGGGGAAACCCAGGAGCGCCGCGCCATGCTGGACGAGGTGGATGAGGACTGGCTTGCCCGCCGCTATTACGGCGGGGATCTTCCGCCCGCGGCGGAACGCTGCCTGCATCTGGCCGCCGCCAGCTATGCCGACGGCCCGGCGGCACTTGCCTATCTTGCAGGTGCGGCGGAGGCCGCCCCCGGCCATCGCCTTGTCGATCTCGGCCATTACAAGTTCCACTTCTACAAGGCGAATCTCGATCAGGCGCTGGTCTATGGCGAGCGCATGATCGGCCACGCCATGGCCGCCCTCGGCGTTAATCACGCCGACTGGCGCGCCGTCACCCCGGCCACCGCCGATTTTCGCGGACTGGAGCCGGCTCCCCGCCTGTTCCTGTTCGCCCTGGTCGCCATCGGCTATCTGCTGCTGCGCAGCGGCCGGCTCGAGTCCGGGCGGGAGGCGCTGAACAAGGTCCGCGACCTCGACCCCGACGACCGCTTCGGCGCCGCCCGCCTGATTGCCGTGGCCGACCGGCACGAGCATGAGGACGAGCTTGAGGAGGCCGGCGCATGAGCGACGACATCCTCGAATCCCTGGATTGGCGCGGCGAGCCGGTGGACTGCGCCGCCTGCGCCCATCGCGAGCGCCGGCTCGCCCCGGGGACCACTGCCTTGTCGCCCGGCGGCAAGCTGCCCGGCCACTGCCTGCCGATGAAGACCTGCGTGCAGGACCGCTACGCCAAACGCATCCAGCGCTTCTTCGAATGGAACCCGGACCTGTCCGCCGGCCATCTCGACCATCCCTATTTCGAGGTTCGGGCGAATGCCGCGCGCTTCGCCCCGATCTTCCAGCTTCCCCGCCTGATGAACGACCCGGACGAGACGGTCCGCTCCGTCCTGGCCCGGCGCCTGCCGCGCCGGCTGCTGCTGAAGCTGCGCGACGACCCCGACCGCGAGGTGCGGATCGCCGTCGCCAGCCGGCTGGACGATGCCGACCTCGCCCCGCTGATGCGCGATGCCGACTGTTCCGTGCGGCTGCGCGTGGTGCGGCGGATCCCCGACGGCATGCTGCCGGCGATGATGCATGACGAGGACCCGGAGGTGCGGGTGGAGGTCGCCCGCCGCCTCGCCATGGACTGGCTGCCCAGCCTCGCCTGGGACGACAGTGCGCGGGTGCGGCTGGTGGTGGCGCAGCGGCTGCCGGCGTCGAAGCTGCACGTCCTGCTGCAGGATGCCGACTGGATGGTCCGCCTCGCCGTCGCCGGGCGCATCGACGCCGGACAGCTGGGGCCCCTGTTCGACGACCCTGAGGAGGAGGTGCGCGCCATCGCCCGCCAGCGCGCCGCCGGGTTCACAATCGCCAACGACCTCCCGCCGCTGTAGCGGCCTCTCGAACCGACGGAGCACCAGCCCGATGACCGACACCGAAGCAGCCGCTCCCTACCGCCGGGAACGCGCCCGCAGCGCCGAGGATGCCAACGAGCTGGTCGGCCCGCCGGTGCTGGAACAGGGGTTCAAGGTCAAGGCCCTGCGCGACGTGCGCAACGACGGCACCTATCCCGGCCGGCCGGTCGGCGACTTCCTGATCCGCGAAGGGGATGTCGGCTACGTCATCTCCGTCGGGACCTATTTGCAGATGTATTACATCTACTCCGTTGATTTTTATGAGAAGCGGGCCGTCGTCGGCATGCGTGCGCGCGAACTGGCGGTGATCGACGCCCATTGCAACGACCCGCAGTAACCCCCGGTCCGATCCCCACCTCCCACTCATCAGGAGCCTCGCGATGTCCGACGTCGAAGCCGCCGCCAAGCCCGGTTTCATCCCGCCGCGCGAACCGCTGTACGACTGGGGCCTGCGGGTCACGGTGCAGGACGACCTGTTCAACGACGGCAGCCACCCGCAGGTGCCGGACGGCGCGCTGCTGGCGCCGAAGGGTACGCCCGGCACCATCGTCCGCGTCGGCCGCACCGAGGAGGGCAGCCTGCCGGTCTATCTGGTGGAGTTCCCAGGCGGCACCGTCGTCGGCTGCCTGGAGGAGGAGATCGTCCCGGCCGACGGGTCGCGGCGCGGCGTGCCCGGCGTGATGTGATGGGGGGTGATGTGATGACGATCTACCTCGACAACAACGCCACCACCGCCCTGGCCCCCGAAGTGCGCGAGGCCATGCTGCCGCACCTGTTCGGGGAGTTCGCCAACCCGTCCAGCCCCCATTCCGCCGGCATGGCGGCCCGTCGCGCGGTCAGCGAGGCCAAGGCCCAGGTCGCCGCCCTGATCGGCGCCAAGCCGGCCGATCTGGTGATGACCGGCAGCGCCACCGAGGCCACCCACGCCGCCATCCTCGGCGCATTGCGTGTGATCGAGGAGACCGACCACCACCGCGACCACATCGTCACCACGGCGGTGGAGCATCCGGCGGTGCTGGCCCTGTTCGACGACCTGCGCCAGCGCGGCTGGCGCGTCTCCATCCTGCCGGTGAACCGCGACGGCCTGCCGTCGCTGGTCGATCTCGCCGCCGTGGTGACGGAGGCGACGGCCCTGATCTCCATGATGTGGGCGAACAACGAGACCGGCGTGCTGATGCCGGTGGAAGGGGCGTCCGCCATCGCCCACGCCCATGGCGCGCTGTTCCACAGCGACGCGGTCCAGGCGGCGGGGCGGGTGCCGGTCGATTGCGGCATCGCCGACTACCTGACGCTGTCCGCCCACAAGATGCACGGGCCGAAGGGGGTCGGCGCGCTTTATGTCCGCAAGGGCGCGCCCTTCCACGCGCTGATCCACGGCCACCAGGAACGCCGCCGCCGCGGCGGGACGGAGAATGTGCCGGGCATCGTCGGCTTCGGCGCCGCCGCCTCGCTGGCATCGCTGTGGCTGGCATCGTTCCGTAAGGAAGAGGCCGACTTGACCGCCTTCCTGCGCGACCGGCTGGAGCAGGGCATCCTCGTCCGCTGGCCAGGCGCGGTGGTGAACGGCGCCGGCGCCGCCCGGCTGCCCAACACCAGCAACATCCGCTTCGCCGACCGCCGCGGCCATCCGGTGGAGGCGGAGGAGCTGCTGATGCGGCTCGACCGCGCCGGCATCGCCGTGTCGATGGGGGCCGCCTGCTCCTCCGGCGGCAACGAGCCGAGCCATGTGCTGACCGCCATGGGGCTGAGCGACGCCCAGGCCGCCGCCAGCCTGCGCTTCTCGCTGAGCCGCTACACCACCGCAACGGAGGTCGACGCCGTGCTGTCCGAGCTTCCGGCACTGCATGCCCGGCTGGTCGTCGCCTGAAGAAAGAACAATCAGAACAATTGGATGGAGTGTCCGTGATGAAGGTGATGATCCGCAAGGCGTCCGAGCAGTACACGATCTACGTCGCCAAGAAGGACCTGGAGGAACCCATCGTCGAGATGGAGAAGCCAAGCCTGTGGGGCGGTTGGGTCAAGGTCGCCAATGGCTGGACGCTCGATCTGCCGGAGATGCCGGCGGACACCCGCCTGCCGGTCACCGTGGACGCCAAGAAACGCGGAACGGAGTGACGCCCATGGCTCTTTCGCATGACCGCATCGACAGCATCGCCACGCTGGCCGGCCAACTGTTCGCCGGGGGCGGCAAGCTCGACGCGGTGGTCCGCGGCGTGCGCGAGGCCAACCCGGACCTGAAGACGGTCACCGGCGCCATGGCCGCGGTGATGGCGGAGGATCCCTTCCGGGAGGAAACCGGCTTCGACCTCCATCTGGTGGACGGCAACAACCACTGCTGGCTCATCACCGACAAGCCGGAACTCGCCACCGGCGTGGTGATCGCCCAACGGGACGAGGACGAGTGAATGAGCGATGCCGCCGCGGTCCTGCATCAGCCCTCCCCCACCGATGATGGAGAGTTGGACGACTATATCCCGCTGACCGACCCTGACATCTCGGGCGCGGAGGTCGAGATGCTCGGCCGCCTGCTGTCCTCCGGGGCCTTGAGCGATGGGCGGATGGTGCGGGCGTTCGAGGATGCCTTCGCTGCCTATGTCGGCCGCGACCATGCGGTGGCGGTGTCCAGCGGCACCATGGCCACGCTGCTGATGCTGAAGGGCTTCGGCATCGGTGAAGGGGACGAGGTGCTGTGCAGCCCCTTCGGCTGGCATCAGGTCCAGCACGCGGTGGCGCTGTCCGGCGCCACGCCGGTGCTGGTCGACATCGATTACTGGCAGCACACCATCAACCCGGAAAAGGCGGCGGCGCTGGTTTCGCCGAAGACCAGGGCGATCCTGGCCGCCAACGTCAACGGCCACCCCGCCCATTGGGACGAGCTGCGCGCGCTGGCCGACGCCAGGGGCCTGCTGCTGCTGGAGGATTCAACCGAGGCCATCGGCTCGACCTACAAGGGGCGGATGGTCGGCACCTTCGGCGATGCGGCGGTCTTCGATTTTTCCGAACCCGGCATCCTGCTGGCCGGCGAAGGCGGCATGATCGTCACCGACGACCGCGACCTCGCCCACCGGCTGCGCTACATGCGCCGGCGCGAGACGGAGCACCGCAACACGGTGGTCATCACCCGCACCCTGCCCTGGCAGGCGGGGATGAGCGACCTGAACGCCGCGCTGGCCCTGGTGCAGCTGAAGCGCCTGCCGGAGATCCTGACCCGCCGCAATCTGGTGATCGCCTATTACGACGCGGCGATGGCCAGCTTCGAGGGGATCAAGCCGCCCTATCGCGGGCCGGGGGCGGAGGTGGTCAACCCGCTGCTCTACTGCGTCCATCTCGGCACCCGCTTCACCGCGTCGGGGCGCCGGTCGATCATCGAGGATCTCGACACCCACGACATCGACGCCGGCGACTACGGCCAGCCGCTGCACACCCAGCAGTACTACATCGAGGCGCTGGCGGAAGACCGGGCCGGCCGCGGCGCCTGTCCGGTCTGCACCAAGACCGCCGACCGCGTGCTGGCCCTGCCGCTGCACCGCAAGATCACCCGCGACCAGGTCGCCTTCATCGTCGAAACGCTGAAGGACGCCAGCATCAACACCGGCGCCGGCGCCGCGATCTACCTCTGAGAACGAACGGGAAAGGCCTTCCATGACCGACACCACCCTCGCAACCGATCCCGACTCTGTCACGGTGCCGGATGCCGCCGCGGCGCTGGCCGACATCGCCACGGCACTGGCGGCACGGCAGGTGGTGCCCTATCTCGGCCCCGGCGCCTTCGATCTGCTGCCGCCCGAGCAATGCCCGATCCCGCGCAATTCGGCGGAGCTGGTGCAGCGCCTGAACGCCAGGGTCGCCGCCCCCGGCCGCATCCGCTCCAACCTGACCGCGGTCGCCCAGTTCATCGAGACGCGCAAGCACCGCAAGACGCTGGAGACCATCCTCACCGAGATCTTCCGCCAGACCGTGCCGCCGACCCCGGTGCATGCCCTGCTGGCCGCGATCCCGGCTCCGCCTCTGCTGATCGACGTCTGGTACGACACTGTGCTGGACAGCCTGCTGAGCGCCGCCGACCGGAGCTGGGGCCAGATCCAGGGGGTATCGCACCCGCAATCGACGGGCGAATGGGTGCGCTACTACGCCCCCGACGGCGCCGAGACGACGGCGGAAACGGCCGTCGGCTGGGACACCGTGCTGTACAAGCCGTCGGGCGCGGCGACGCCAGCCGGCAATTACCTGATCTCCGACAGCGACTATGTCGAGATCCTGACGGAGATCGACATCCAGACCCCGATCCCCGCCATCGTCCAGGACCGCCGCGCCGGCCGCCACTTCCTGTTCCTGGGCTGCCGCTTCGACCACGAGATCCAGCGCACCTTCGCCCGCCAGATCGCCAAGCGGTCCTCCGACAGCCATTGGGCGGTGATTCCCGGCGAGCTTTCGAAGAACGAGGCGCGTTTCCTGGCGCTGCATGGGATCAAGCGGATCGACATGACGCTGGAGGAAGCGGTGGAGGGATTGCGGGCACGGACGTGAGGGCGGATCTCCGACGCCTCCCCACCCCCTAACCCCAAAGAGGCGGCACTGCAGCGCAACATACTCCCCCTCCGTCCGTTATCTCGCCAAACGGATGGAGCGTGCCGGAATGGTGACGAACAGCGGCCCCACTTTGGCCGCCGCATTTGCGGTGCTGCTGCTGACCGCATCGGCGGCGGACGCGCAGGAGACCACTCCACCTCCCGGCGATGCACCCGCGACCTCCGGCCCGGCGATCGGCTTCTGGATCGACAACGACCTGTTCGGCGGCGGCACCGACCGCTACTACACGAACGGCTTCCAATTCTACTACTTCTCCGGCGCCCGGCCGACCTACGGCAACATCGACTGGCTGGCCAACGTCGTGCCCTGGATCGAGCCGGGCGGGGTGCGGCGCTACGGCTTCGCCTTCGGCCAGAACATCTACACGCCGAGCGACCTGACCGCCCGCAACCCCAACCCCAGGGACCGCCCCTATGCCGGCTGGCTCTACGGCCGGGTTTCGGTGCTGAACGAGGCGGCGACGGCGGTCGACCGCTTCGACCTGGATCTGGGCATGGTCGGTCCGTCCTCGCTGGCGGAGCCGACGCAGAAGACGGTGCACAAGATCGTCGACGGCGCCACCTATCCGGAGGGCTGGAATTATCAGCTGCATGACGAGCCGGGCGTGGTGCTGAGCTACGAGCATGTCTGGCGCGACGAGAAGCCCAACACGCTCGGCCCCGTGGAATGGGATGTCAGCCCCCATGTCGCCGGCAGCCTGGGCAATGTGCTGACCTTCGCCGCGGCGGGAGCCACCGTCCGGCTCGGCGGCAACATGCCGCCGCCGGTCGGCGCGCTGGTGACCCGCCCGACGTCCAGCATCCCCTACCAGGACAACTCCTATTCGGAGCGGCCCGGGCGCTTTTCCTGGTATGTCTATGCCAGCGCCGAGGGGCGGGCGGTGGCCCGCAACATCTTCCTCGACGGCAACACGTTCCGCGAAAGTCGGTCGGTCGCCAAGCACCCGCTGGTCGGCAGCATGCAGGCCGGGTTGACGCTGCGCTACGGCCGCTACGGCCTGACCTATGCCCAGACCCTGCAGACGCCGGAATTCCGCGGCCAGAAATCGCTGACCAATTACGGCTCCCTGCGCCTGTCGGTCCAGTTCTGAGGCGTCACAGGAAGGGCAGTGGCAGGATCAGCGTGAAGCCATCGGCCGCCATCAGCAGACCGATCGCCGCCAGCGCGCGGCTGGTCCACAGGATGAAGCCCTTGTCGGTGATGGCGAAGACGGACGCAAGCACGATGGCCAGCTGCAGCATGCCCTCGGCGAAGTCGAAATAGGGGTCCTGGGCCGCGGCATGGTCGCGCCGCATCTCCGCCGCCTTGGCCTTGGCCAGCAGGTCCTTCCGGCTGTTCTTGCCCTCTTCGGTCTCCATGCGGTCGGCGGCCTGCCGGTATTCGGCGGTGCGCTGCAGCGCCTTTGCCTGGGCATCGGCCGGCATGCCGGCGGACAGCAGCTCGATCTCGTCGGCGGCAAGCCGCAGGCTGATCTGGCGCTGGGTCTTGGATTGGTAATAGGCGAAGCTGTCCGAAGCTTCGATGGCGCTTGCCATCAGATCCTTGCCGGCGTTGGAGCCGGCGACGCTGACGACGGCGAGCACCGCCGCCAGGATGGAGATGTAGATGGCGGTGGAGGTCTTCACCCCGTGCCCGCCCTCCTCGCCGCTTTCGCCATGGCGGCCGCCCGGCGCCTTCCGCTTGGCCCGCTCCCGCTCGTGGGTCTCGTCGATCAGATCCTTGACCTCGGCCGCTTCCATGGTTCCTGTCCTCCGCTCGCACCCTCCGCCGAAGAGCGGATGACGAAAGAGGTAGCGAAACACGCGGCATGAGAAAAGCCCCGCTCGCGCCCGGACGGCTCCGGACAGGCGATGTCACCGCCCGCCACCCTTCCCGGATGGGCGGAGCAGCGCGCCCGAATGTCCGGGGAGCCACCAATCGCCCCTTTCATGGGCGGCCGGTTCGGGCTATGTCAGGGGAATGAACCAGTTCGCACGCTTGGCGATCGAGGCCGGCCCGCTCGCCGCCTTCTTCATCGCCAATTCCCAGGCCGGCATCATGGCTGGCACCGCGGTCTTCATGGTCGCCATCACCATCGCGCTCGCGGTGTCCTGGCGTCTGGAACGCCGGATCCCGATCATGCCAGTGGTTGGCGCCGGCTTCGTGCTGCTGTTCGGCGGCCTGACGCTGTGGCTGCAGGACGACCTGTTCATCAAGATCAAGCCGACCCTGGTCAACCTGCTGTTCGCCATCGTCCTGTTCGTCGCCCATGCGACGCGGCGCAACGTGATGAAGCGCCTGTTGGGCACGGTGCTGAACCTGTCGGAGGACGGGTGGCGCACGCTCGCCATCCGCTGGGCGTGGTTCTTCCTGCTGCTGGCCGTGCTGAACGAACTGGTTTGGCGCAATTTCACCACCGACACGTGGGTCAACTTCAAGGTGTTCGGCATCATGCCGCTGACCTTGCTGTTCAGCGCCTTCCAGGCACCGCTGATCCTGCGCCACCAAGTGCCGGAGGAGCCGGCGGGAAGCGGCCCGACGGCCTGAGGACACCGCCTTTGTCACGGCTCTTCGGCAGCTCCCTCTTGTGCGGCGCGGAAGGGGCACTCACATTGGTGGCGACCGCGACGAAGTCCGCTCCGACCGAATTTCAGAGGTATTGATCGATGGGCAGTTTCAGCATCTGGCATTGGATGATCGTTCTGGTCATCGTGCTTCTCCTGTTCGGCGCCGGCAAGCTGCCCAACGTGATGGGCGACATCGCCAAGGGCGTGAAGGCCTTCAAGGCCGGACTGAAGGACGATGGGGACGAGGCCCAGCCGCCTGCCGCGACCACCGCCCAGGCTCCCCCCGCCGCGATCAACCCGGCCCCCGCCCAGCCGGCCCAGCCGTCTCCGGTGCATCCTGCCGCCGTCCCCCCGGTCACGACGGCGACTGCCAATCCGGTCGACCCGACCAAGCCGCATCAAGGCTGACGCCTCCTCTTTCATGCCGCCCGTCCGCCGGGCGCGACCGCATGGCGGTTTGATGGGGCGGCAAAATACGATAGAAAGAAGGGGCTTTCCGCAGCCGGTCCGCATTCAGCGGAACCGGCGACCGGAAGGTCCCTTTCCGCATCCAGCCGGCCCGCCATGACGGGCAAGCGCAGGTCGACCGTGACGCTCATGCCACCATCCCGGCGGGCTCCCACCCTGACGACACCGACTTCCAAGGACGAGATGAAGGCCAACGGCACATCTTCCGAGACTCCGCCGCCGGAGAACGAGGACATCGCCAAGCTGCTTCGCGCCTTGAACGAGGATCTGCGGGCCGACCCGCAGGACGATGACGTCGAGGACGAGGAGGAGGAACCGGTAAGCCGAGGCCTGCCGCTGGGCAAGATCGCCCTTGCCCTGCTGGTTGCCGGCGGCATCGCCGTTGCCGTCGTATCGTTCGGGTCGGGTGATCCGGCGCCGGTGTCGACGGCCGCCAACGGCTCGGCGCCGATGGTGCCCGCCCCGGCGATCACCCGGGCGCCGGCCAACCCCGCTCCCGCCGCTCCGACCGCGAGTGCCCCGACCGCCGCGGCGCCGGCGGCGACGCCCCAGGCACCTGCCGGCCAGACTTCCCCGGTCCAGGCGCAGCAGTCCGCCCCCTCCTCGGCCCCGCCGCCGCCGGTCGCCGCCCTGCCGGCCAGCCCGCCACCGGTACTGAAGGTGCCGGAGCCGCCGGCGGTCCCGGCAACGGCCCCCGCCGCGACGCCGAAGCCGCGCGCCACCCCCCTGGCGGAAAGCGCCCCGCCGCCAGCGGCCCAGAAGCCGGAGTCGCCGAAGGCCGAGGCCGGCAAGCCGGAACAACCCGCCGCCGGCAGCCCGACGGACACCGGATCGCTGCAGGCGATGCTGGCACCGCCCAAGGATGGGGCCAAGGACAGCGCGAAGCGTCCCCCCGTCGCGGCGCCGGCCGCGCCGTCGGCGGGCAACGGCGAGTCGAAGCCGGCTGCCAAGGCCACCCCATCCCCGCCGGCCGGGCACTACACCGTGCAGGTCGGCAGCTTCTCGGTGACGGCAAACGCCGATTCGCTGGCGCAGCGGCTGCAGGGAAGCGGTTTCCAGGCCTATACGGTGGACTGGACCGACAGCTCCAACCGGTCCTGGCGCGCGGTGCGCGTCGGCGGGTTCCCCGATTCGGCGGCAGCCAAGCGGGAAGCGGAGCAGTTGAAATCGAAGATGGGGCTCAACCCGGTCGTCGTGACCGCGCGCTGACCCCCGGCTGGACCGGCGACGGCAGGCAAGCGGTCCTCGCTCACTCGACACCCTGTCATCCAAGCGAAAGCCCGGTAGCGACAATTGGTCGCGGCCGGGCTTTTTCTTTGGCACCACCGCCCCGTTCTTTGGTCGGGGGAGAGAGGGGTGCCGCTTGATCCCCCCTTCTCTTTGCTCGTAGCATGGACATTCCAGGGCACGGAACGCATCGCCCCGGCTAAGAATTTGGGAAGCCGGCAACAGACCGGCGCACCGGAGGACGCCCGCCATGAAGCCGACCATCCTGGTCGTCGACGACGAACCCAGCATCGTCCTGTCGCTCCAGGTCCTCATGCAGCGCGCCGGGTTCGACGTGCGCGTCGCCCGTGACGGGGACGAGGCGCTGCACTCGGTGGAAAATTTCACCCCCGACCTGATCCTGCTCGACGCGATGATGCCGAAACGTGACGGTTTCGACGTCTGCCAGACCCTGCGGAGCAATCCGGCCTGGAAGACGCTGCCCATCATCATGCTGACGGCGCGCAGCCGCGACGTCGAACGGCAGAAGGGACTGGCGCTGGGCGCCACCGACTACGTCACCAAGCCCTTCTCCACCCGCGATCTGCTGACCACCGTCCGCCGCCATCTGGGCCTGCCGGCGGTGACCGGCGGCACGGGGCCCGCATCATGACCGCGTCCCCTGCGTCTCCCCTGCCAGCGCCACTGCCAGCCCCCCTGCCCCGGCGCATGATCCCGCTGGCCTTCCGTGCCGCGGGGTTCGGTCTGGTGGCGGTGGCGGTTGGGATGATGGCGGCGGTCCGCGGGTCGGGCGCATCGGACCCGCTGCTGACCTATGCGGTGGTGATGACGGCGGCCTGTGCCGCGGCGGTGTGGGGGCTGTGGCTGGCCGTCGACCGCTACCTGCTGCGCGCCGCGGAAACCCTGAGCCGCGAGGCCGGGCTGATCGTCCACGGCAATGCGGAGGGGGCCGTCGGCGGCCGGGTGCCGCTGGCCCGCTACGGCGACCTGCTGCCCATCGCGCGTGCGGTGAACGATCTGTCGGACAAGCTGGCGCAGGTCCGCCGTGACATCGCCCGCACCGTCGCCGAGTCGACCGCCAAGGCGGAAGAGCAGAAGAGCCGGCTCGCCACCGTGCTGCGCGACCTGCATGAAGGCGTCCTGGTCTGCAACACCAAGCACCAGGTGCTGCTCTACAACCAGACCGCCCTCGACATCCTGCACCTGACCGGGGAACTCGGGCTCGGCCGTTCGCTGCTGCATTTCGTGGTGGCGGAGCCGGTGACCCACACGCTGGAACGGCTGACGCTGCGGATCCGCGAGGGACGTCACGTCAACCACGAACACGGCACCACCGCCCAGTTCGTCGGCGCCACCACCGACGGCCGCATCCTGCTGGAGGGCCGGATGAGCGCCATCCTGCAGGACGCCGACGCGGCGCCGGACGGCGCGCCGACCATCACGGGCTATGTGCTGACCCTGTCCGACGCCACCAGCGAGCTGGCGGCGCTGGGCCAGCGCGACGCCCTGCTGCGCGAGGCGACGGAGGGATTCCGCGCGCCCATCGCCAATCTGCGCGCGGCGGTGGAGACGCTGTACGACGCCCCCGATCTCGGTCCTGGCGACCGTGCCGCCTTCGAGAGCGCGATGCTGGACTCCTGCGACAGCCTGTCGCAAAGGCTGGAACGGGTGACCACCGCCTACCGCAACGTCGTCACCGGCAACTGGCCGATGAGCGACATCCATTCCAACAACCTCATCACGCTGGTGGCCCACCGGGTGGCGACGGACTCCGCCACCAAGGTGACGCTGACCGGCCTGCCGCAATGGGTGCATGGCGACAGCCACAGCCTCGTCCTGCTGTTCGCCTATCTGATCGGGCGGGTGCAGGCGCTGACCGGCGCCACCGCCTTCGATCTGGAGGCCGCCGGCCCGCAGGACGGCGATCGCTGGGTCTATCTCGACCTCGTCTGGAGCGGGCCGCCGGTGCCCAGCGCCACGCTGGACGGCTGGCTCGACCAAGCGCTGCCCGGCGGCCTGGGCGGCATCAGTGCCGGCGACGTGCTGCAGCACCACCGCAGCACCGCCTGGAGCGCACCGCTGGCGAAGGACGGCTCGGAAGACGGTGCCGCCGGCCGGGCCCGGCTCCGCGTGCCGCTGCCGCCGGCCCAGTCGCCGCGCACCGCCCAGCCGCGCCCACACGCCGGCTCCCGGCCTGAGTTCTTCGATTTCGGGCTGCTGCACCAGCCGCTGGCGACCAGCGGCCTGGGCCGCACGCCGCTGGATCGGCTGCATTACGTCGTGTTCGACACCGAGACGACCGGCCTGTCGCCCAGCGGCGGCGACGAGATCATCCAGATCGCCGCGGTCCGCATCGTCGGCGGGCGCATCCTGACCGGGGAGACCTTCAACACGCTGGTCGATCCCCGGCGGACGATCCCTCCGGAATCGGTCCCCTTCCACGGCATCACCGACGGCATGGTGGCGGGAAAGCCGACCATCGACGCCGTGCTGCCGCAGTTCCGCAGCTTCGTCTCCGGCGCGGTGCTGGTGGCGCACAACGCCGCCTTCGACCTGAAATTCCTGAAGATGAAGGAACGGGCGGCGGGGGTGTCCTTCGACTGCCCGGTGCTGGACACCATGCTGTTGTCCCGCATGCTGCTGGGCAACGACGGTGACCACACGCTGGACGGCATCGCCGAGCGGCTGGGCATCGCCGTGGTCGACCGCCACACCGCGCTGGGCGACAGTCTGGTCACCGCCGCGGTCTTCCTGCGGATGGTCGAGATGCTGCGCGAGCACGACGTGCGGACGCTCGACGACGCCATCCGCGGCGCCAACATCCTGGTCGAACTCGCCGCCCGGGAACGCGCCTTTTGAGCGCGACCGGACGGGAGCCGGGCCAGGATCCCGAACCACGGCGCCACCGCGACCGCATGATCGGCCTGTTCCTGCTGGCGGCGGCGCTGTTCAATCCGCCGCTGCTCGGCCTGTTCGGGGTGGAGGGCACGATCCTGGGGGTGCCGGCCCTCTATGGCTGGGTATTCGGCATCTGGGCGGGGGTGATCGCGCTCGCCGCCCTGGCCGGCCGGACGCGCTAGGAGGGCGGGATGCAGATCGAACAGGAGGCCGGGCTGGATTGGGCCGCCGTCCTGATCGCCGCCCTCGTCTATCTCTCCGCCCTGTTCGCCATCGCCCATTGGGCCGACCGGCGGGAGGCGGCGGGGCGCAGCGTCATCGCCTCGCCCACCGTCTTCGCCCTGTCGCTGGGGGTCTATTGCACGACCTGGACCTTCTACGGATCGGTCGGGAGGGCGGCGACGCTGGGCATCGGGTTCCTGCCGGTCTATCTCGGCCCCACCCTGCTGATGCTGCTGGCCCCGCTGCTCCTGCGCAAGATCCTGCGCATCGCCAAGGCGCAGCGCATCACCTCGATCGCCGATTTCCTCGCCAGCCGCTACGGCCACAGCCCGCTGCTGGGCGGGCTGGTGGCGCTGGCCGCCACCATCGGGGTGACCCCCTACATCGCCCTGCAACTGAAGGCGGTCGCCGTCAGCTTCGACGCGCTGACCGGCGGCGGCGGGATGGGGCCGGCGGCCGGCCCCTTCCTCGACTACGGCTTCCTGATCGCGGCGGTGATGGCGCTGTTCGCCATCGTCTTCGGTGCGCGCCAGATCGATGCGGCAGAGCACCATCCCGGCATGGTCGCCGCCATCGCGCTGGAATCCGTGGTCAAGCTGGTCGCCTTCCTGGCGGTCGGAGTCTTCGTGGTCTGGGGCCTGCACGGCGGGCTGGACAGCCTGTTCACCGCCGCCGCCGCCCGTCCCGAGCTCGCCCGCCTGATGGGCAGCGAACCGGCGCTCGGCAGCGCCGCATCGCCGACGCCGGGAGCGGCGCCGGGGGGCGCCTGGGTCGCCACCACCATCCTGTCGGCGGCGGCGATGCTGTGCCTGCCGCGCCAGTTCCAGGTGATGGTGCTCGAATCGGTGGACGAACGCCACCTGGACCGCGCCGTCTGGCTGTTCCCGCTCTATCTCCTGCTCATCAACCTGTTCGTGCTGCCGGTGGCGCTGTCGGGGTTGCTGGCCTTCGGCGGGCGGCTGGACCCGGACCTGTTCATGGTCGCCCTGCCCCTGAGCGGCGGGGCCGGTTGGCTGGCTCTGCTCGCCTTCCTGGGCGGGTTGTCGGCGGCGGCGGGGATGATCGTGGTCGAGTCGGTGGCCTTGTCCACCATGCTGTGCAACGACCTGGTGGTGCCGATCCTGTTGCGGACCCGGCCGCGGGCGCTGGCGCGGTCGGCCGATCTGGCGCCGCTGCTGCTGGCGGTCCGGCGCATCGCCATCGTGGCGATCCTGCTGTTCGGCTATGGTTATTTCCGACTGGCGGGGTCGGCCTACGCGCTGGTCTCGATCGGGCTGATCTCCTTCGCCGCGGTGGCGCAGTTCGCCCCGGCGCTGATCGGCGGCCTGTATTGGCGGGGTGCCACCCGGCGCGGCGCCATCGGCGGGGTGACCGCCGGGATTCTGGTCTGGGCCTACACCCTGCTGCTGCCCAGCTTCGCCCGGTCGGGCTGGCTGCCGGCCGGCTTCATCGCGGACGGGCCATGGGGGATCGCCGCGCTGCGGCCCTATGCGTTGTTCGGGCTGGAAGGTTGGGACTCGCTTGCCCATGCCCTGTTCTGGACCGCGCTCGCCAATGTCGGCACCTATGTCGGCCTGTCGCTGTTCGACCGGCCGGGATCCGCGGAGCGGGCGCAGGCCGCCGCCTTCGTCGACGTCTTCCAGCCGGAGGGCGGCATGCCGCCGCAGGGGACGATCCCGCAGGCGCCGCCGGATTGGCGCAGCGCCGCCAGCGTCGGCGACCTCACCCGGACGGTCGCCCGCTTCCTCGGCCCGCAGCGTGCCGAGCGGGCGTTCGCCGAGGCCGATCCGGACGAGCCGGCGGGGCCGGAACGGCTGCGCCTGGCCGAACGGCTGCTGGCCGGGGCGATCGGCGGCGCCTCCGCCCGCGTCGCCCTCGCCTCCTCGGTCTCGACCGGGGCGGTGGAAGCGGCGGAGCTTCTGCGCATGCTGGACGAGACCAGCGACGTCATCGCCCACAGCCGCGAGCTGGAACGCAAGACCGCGGAGCTGGAACGCGCCACCGATGCCCTGCGGGCCGCCAACGAGCGGTTGACCGAGCTGGACCGGTTGAAGGACGATTTCCTGTCCACCGTCACCCACGAACTGCGCACGCCGCTGACCTCGATTCGGGCGCTGAGCGAAATCCTGCATGACGCCCCCGACCTGGAGCCCGCCCAGCGGCAGGAATTCCTGGCCGTCATCATCAAGGAGAGCGAGCGGCTGACCCGCCTGATCAATCAGGTGCTGGACATGGCGAAGATCGAGGCCGGCGCGCTGGACTGGCGGATCGGGACCATCGATGCCGGGCAGGCGTTGGCCGAGGCGGTCGCGGCGACGGAGGCGCTGTTCCTGGAACGCGGCATCGCCCTGGCTGTCAGGATTCCGGACCGCCTGCCGCCGGTGCGCGGCGACGTCGACCGGGTGATCCAGGTCGTCGTCAACCTGCTGTCCAATGCCGCCAAATTCACGCCGGCCGGCGGCATGATCCGGCTGGAGGCCCGGCCGGAGGGCGGTGTCCTGCGGGTGACGGTGACCGACAGCGGCCCCGGCGTGGCGGCGACGGACCGCGCGCTGGTCTTCGACCGCTTCCGTCAATCCGGAGATGCCCTGACCGGCAAGCCGGCCGGCACCGGCCTGGGGCTGGCGATCGCCAAGCGGATCGTCGAGCATCTGGGCGGCAGCATCGGGGTGGAGGATGCCCCGGCCGGATCGCTTGCCGAGTCGGGCCGGGGTGCGGCCTTCTGGTTCACCCTGCCGCTTGCCGACAGGGGGGAGGATGCCCAGCCCCCGTCGCATTGTCCCGAGGACCGGCATGAGGCCTGACTGCGCAAGAACCGGATACAATCGTCTCGCCCTGCCGCAATCCCGTGTTATTCTGACCGATGTTAGCGCTCTACATGGAATGAGGAACTTCCGCTTGCGGTCCGGCCCAAGCTTGCCCCCGAGTCGGCATACAACCGACGGGGCACCAGATGCCACAGCCCTTCCCGTTCGGACGATGCGCGCTTATGGTGGGGCGCGCGGTTCCGGACTCGACATTTGTCCGGCGGAACGGCCCGTCTGTCGGGCGGGTTGGCGGTAGGAAGGCGGGATGGGCAAGATACTGGTTGTCGACGACGAACGGGACGTCCAGACGCTGATCATGCAGCGTTTCCGCCGCGCCGTCCGCGCCGGCGAACTGGAATTCCTGTTCGCCCATGACGGGCAGGAGGCGCTGGCGACCCTGCGCGCCCGGCCCGACATCGACATGGTGCTGAGCGACATCAACATGCCCGGCATGGACGGGCTGACCCTGCTCGACCATCTGCCGCAGGTGAACTCCGACATCCGGGCGGTGATGGTCTCGGCGTATGGCGACCTGGGCAACGTGCGCGCGGCGATGAACCGCGGCGCCTTCGACTTCATCATCAAGCCGATCGACTTCACCGACCTGGAAGCCACCATCCACAAGACGCTGGAGGCCTGCCGCGCCGTGCGGCGCCTGCGCGACGCGCTTCAGGAAACCCGGACGGCGGAGGCGGCGTCGCGTGCCCAGGCCGCCCGCATGCGCCGGGTCCTGGACGGCAGCCCGATCGGCGTGGCGATCCTCACCGAAGCCGGCGACCTGCTCTATTGCAACCAGCGCTGCACCGACCTGTTCGGCGTGCCGGCGGACACGCTTCAGCAGCATTGCGCCCCCACCCTGTTCCGCCATGTCCAGGACCGGCTGCCGGAGCGGGAAGCGGAGACCGTGACGCTATCGGCCGCCGACGAGATCCATTACCTGCGCGAGGATGGGCACACGGTGTGGATGGCGATGTCGGTCGACCGCACCAACTACGAGAGCCAGCCGGTCTTCATCGTCTGGCTCTATGACATCACCGAACGCAAGGTCCAGGCGGAGGCGTTGCGCGGTGCCAAGGAGTCGGCCGAACAGGCGCTGGCCGACCTGGAGCGGATGCAGTCCGACCTGATCCGGGCGGAGAAGATGGCGGTGATCGCGCAGATGATCACCGCGGTCGCACACGAGATCAACACGCCCGTCGGCATCGCGCTGACCGCCGCCACCCATCTGCAGACCGCGTCGGAAGCGATCATCCTGACCTTCAACGGCGGGCAGCTGCGCAAGAGCGAATTCCAGGACTATGTCGGCACGGCGAGCGAGGTGTCGACGCTGCTGGTCGCGAACATCGAACGCGCCGCGGCCCTGATCCAGAGCCTGAAGCTGGTGACGGAGGGCAAGGCCAGCTCCCCGCGCAGCCGTTTCGACCTGCGCGACTATCTGTCCGACATCGTGCTGGCGGTGCAGGTGCAGCCGGCCGCCTCCAGGCACCGGCTGGTGCTGGACTGCCCGGACGGGCTTGCGCTCGACACCTATCCCGGCGCGCTGACCGAAGTGCTCCTGGCCCTGTTGACCAACGCCTTCGCCCACGCCTTCGAGACGGAGACGGCGGCCGCGGTCGCCGTGGAAGACGTCGGCGTCGTTGCGATGGCCGGGGGCCCCAACGGTTCCGAAGAGGGTATCGATAGCGGTCCGAACCGTCGGGGCCGGGTCGAGGTGTCGGTCCGGCTGATTGGACAAGAGCGGATCGAGCTGTGCGTGTCCGACGACGGCCGCGGCATTCCGGCCGACATCCAGCCGCGGCTGTTCCAGCCCTTTGCCACCAGCCGCCGTGGATCCGGTAACATGGGATTGGGGCTCTATGCGGCCTTCAACCTCGTCACCGGCAAGCTGGGGGGCGAGATCGACATCGACAGCACTCCCGGACAAGGCACGACCGTCTTCCTGCGGCTGCCGCTGGATGCGCCCTGACCGCGCCGTTGGCCGCCCCGGCGGCGAAGGGCTCGGCCACGAATTGAACGCGCCTGACGACAGGCTTGCACGATCGACTTGGACGACCGAGATGGACGATTTCACCAACCGCGAGGTTTTGCCGCCCCGGTCCGTGCAGGAAGCCCTGGATCTTGGGCATGTCTACCATGACCAACTCGTCGCCGCGATGCCCGGGCTGCTCGTCCACCGCGGCGATACCATCCTCCATTGCAGCAACACCCTCGCTCGCCTGCTGGGATACGAGACGGTTGAGAGCGTGCAGGCACTCCCCAGCGCGATGGCGCTGGTGCCTGAGGACGACCAGCACACGGAAGAGGATGTCTACACCCGCTGCCTGACGGGACTGATCCGGTCACAGGTGCGCCGGATCAAGCGCCACCGCGCCGACGGCAGCATCCAATGGTTCGACCAGTTGATGGAATCGGTGGACTGGGGCGGCCAGCCGGCAGTGATGGAAATGCTGACCCTGATGCGCCCCCTGGCGGCCAACGCCGAACTGCCGCACCAGGAGCAGCTTTTGCAGGCGGCGATCGACGCCATGCCCAACGGCGTTCTGATGCTGGACCGCGATTTGAACGTCGAAGGAGCCAACAGCGAATTCTACCGGCTGTGGGACTATCCGGTCGGCATGTTCCCTCCAGGCACGGCCGTCGGGTTGATCCTGACCTACAACCACAGCCGAGGCGATTACGGCGACGTTCCCTGCGAGGAAACGGTGGCGGAGCTATGCTCCCGCTTTCGGGTCAAGGGGATCTACAACTCGGAACGCCGGGTGCCGAATGGCCGCACGCTCGATATTCGGAATGCGCCACGTGCCGACGGCGGCTATGTCATCACGCACCACGACATCACCGACCGCAAGCGCATCGAGGACGAGTTGCGCCAAGCCAAGGAGCGCGCCGAGGCCATCCTGAAGGAATTGCGAGAAACCCAGCGGCAGCTGATCGTGCAGGAGAAGATGGCCGCGCTGGGCCAACTCACCGCCGGCATCGCCCACGAATTGAAGAACCCACTGAACTTCGTCAACAATTTCGCCGAGCTGTCGGGCGAATTGCTCGACGAGTTGCTGGAATTGCTGGAACCGCTGAACGACCATCTGGATGAGACCACGCATGTCGACGTCAACGAACTGGCCGGCAGCCTGCAAGGCAACCTGCGCAAGATCGCCGATCACGGCCGGCGCGCCGACAACATCGTCAAGAGCATGCTGGCCCATTCGCGTGGCGGCGGCGGCGAATGGCAGACCACCGACCTGAACGGTCTGGTCGAGGAAGCGCTGACCCTGTCCTATCATGCTTTCCGTGCCCAGGATCGCGCCTTCAACGCCACCTTGGAGCGGCATTTCGATCTCATGGGCGGAGAGGTCAAACTGGTGCCGCAGGACATATCGCGCGTCCTGGTCAACCTGTTCACCAACAGCTTCTACGCCGTCAGGAAGCGCCAGCTGACCTGTGGTGACACTGCATTCGCGCCTCTCGTCAGCGTTACAACCTTGGCGGGCGAATCGAACGTATCGATCCGGATCAGGGACAATGGCATCGGCATGCCGCCGATGGTGATCGACAAGCTGTTCACGCCTTTCTTCACCACCAAACCGACCGGCGAAGGAACCGGCTTAGGACTTTCGCTGAGCTATGACATCGTGGTACATCAGCATAGGGGCCGATTCGACGTATCCAGCGTCGAGAACGACCATGCCGAATTCACGATCACGCTGCCGCGCACAGCGACCGCGTTGTCGTTAGGGGAGCGCCGAAAGACATGACCCTGGGTATCCTTGTCGTCGACGACGAGCCTGACATCGAGGATCTGTTCCGCCAGCGCTTTCGTGCCGAGTTACGTCGGGGTGAACTGGTCTTTCACTTTGCTGCATCGGCAGAGGAAGCCTTGCAAAGTTTGAACTCCGGGCTGCAACCGGAGGCGGTCCTCGTGCTCAGCGACATCAACATGCCGGGTATGAGCGGACTGGATTTGCTGGAGCGCCTGCGGGTCGAAACGCCGGATGTGCCGGTCATCATGGTCACCGCCTATGGCGATATCGAGAACCGGCGCCGGGCGCTCGATTTCGGTGCGACGGACTTGGTGACCAAGCCCGTTGACTTCGTTGCGCTGAAAAAACTGGTCCACAGCGTCATCGAACAAAAGAACGCCGCCTGACGGGACAATCCGTTCATGCCCCGCACACCGCGGCAATATCGGTCAGTTCGCACGATGCGCCGGGAGAACAGGACGGACAGTGCGGGTCGACCGGAACCGCAATCTCGTTGAACTCGCCCCGCAGACCGTCATAAAGCAGCAGGCGGCCGGCCATTGGTTCTCCCAGCCCCAGCAGCAGCTTGATCGTCTCGGCGGCCATGATGGTGCCGATCACGCCGGGCAGCACACCCAGCACACCGGCCTCGGCACAGGACGGGGCGTATTCGGCCGGCGGCGGCTCCGGGAACAGGCAACGGTAACAGGGGCGCACACCCGGCGTGGCGCCGCCGAACACCGAGACCTGCCCTTCGAACCGGAAGATCGCGCCATAGACATTGGGCACGCCCAGCCGCAGACAGGCGTCGTTGACGAGGTAGCGCGTCGGCAGATTGTCGGACCCGTCGACCACCACATCGTGGCCGGCCAGCAAATCCAGCACGTTGGCAGCTTCCAAGCGGGTGTCGTGGGCCACCACCTCGATCGTCGGGTTGAGGTCGAGCAACGCGGCCCGTCCGCTCTCCACCTTGCGCTGCCCCAGCCGGCTTTCGGCATGCAGGATCTGGCGTTGCAGATTGCTGCGTTCCACCCGGTCGTCGTCGATCAAGGTCAGGCGACCGACGCCGGCAGCAGCGAGATACAGCGCGATCGGTGAACCCAGACCGCCGGCGCCGATCAGGGCAACGCGGCTGCGCAGCAGCCTGTGCTGGCCGGCCTCCCCCACCTCGGGCATGGTCAGATGGCGACGGTAGCGCTCGCGCTGGACAGCGTCGAGTTGCGGCGGCACCTCCACCGGCAGTCCCGCGGCCTTCCAGGCGGAAAAACCGCCGGTGACCGAGCGCACATCCCCATAGCCCATGCGCAGCAGATCCTCGGCCGCGAACAGTGACCGGGTACCGCCTGCACACATCAGCAGGATCGGGCGCGTCGGATCGGACGCCGTCTCTTCGATGCGCAACTCAAGGAAACCGCGCGGCAGGCGCAATGCCCCGGCCGGCGTTCCGGTCACCGTCTCCTCGTCCTCCCGGACATCGACGAGCAAGGCACCGCGGGCCTGAAGTGCCAGCGCCTCCGCGGCGGCGATCTCCGGAATACGGGCACGCAGGTCGGACAGACGCCGGTCCTTCAAGCTCATGATTGCCGCTCTCCTCAACCGCCCGCCAGGGCGACCATCAGCGTCAGGGTGGCGCCGGCCGGCAGGGCAGCTTCCAGCCCGCCCAGCCGCCGCACATCGTCCCGACCGAGGTAGACGTTCACGAACCGGCGCAACTCGCCCTCCGTCGTGAACAGCCGGTCGCGGAACGCTTCCTGACCGGCGGTCAACGCCGCCAGCGCCTCCCTTACGGTGCTGCCCGGCACCGCCACCTGATCCCGCCCGCCAACGAAGCCACGCAACGGGGTCGGCATGCGAATCGTCACCTCGGTCACGCTTGCATCTCCTCTTCGGACAAGGCTTCGGCGGCCGTGCCAAGCGCCGCCTCCGCTTCCGCAGCCAACCGGCGGAACAGATCGCGCACCTGCTTGGCCCGCATCAGGTCGATGCGCAGGTCGAGCACATCCTTGAAACCGTTCTCATTGGCCCAGACATCCGCCGGCGCATCCATCCGGCAGTTGGTGTGGGCAAGATGGTCGGCAATCAGTTCATCGAGCGATTCGGTCGGCTGCTGGCTGTTGTCGCCGAAATGCAGCGCCATCACCCGTTCGATCAGGGCCGCCTCCTCCGCAGTCGCCTCATAAAGCCCGCGCAAGCGCAGTTCGTTCAGCACCGGCTTGGTGGTACGCGCCAGCATGCGACGGGGGATCAACCAGCGGATCATAGCCCGCTCGACTGCCAACTCATGCATCAGTTCGGTGAACTCGGAGTCGGTCAGGTCGTTCCGGTTGCACCAATCGGCCAAGGCCTCGGGGCTGCCGAGCCGCCGCGTCGAGCAGAAGCGCCAGACCTCAGAATCGACCGCCGCCTGATCGACGGTCACGCCAACCACCTCCGCGAGTTGAATGGTCAACAACCGCCCGAGCGCCGCCTTGTTGATCTCGGCGAAGTCCGGCCGGTGCAGCGCCGCATGGCTGGCGATTTCGGACAGCGGCACGCTGTGCCCGCCATGGGCGACCCGCCGGTCACGCTCATACAGCACGCTGAAGGAATGCGAGGCGTTGAAGGTGAAGGGCGCCGGACGCGGCGGGGTGATCAGGCTGGAAAGATGGATCAGCAGCGCCTCGGCGTCGCGACGCTTCTGGTCGACCGCGCCGCCTGCCAGGAAGGCGTCGATCCGCTCCGCTTCCGCATCGGTCAGCCGGGCGTCCGCCCAGATGCGGTCGCGCGTGCGGTCGGTGAAGTAGAGCCGTTTCGCCGCAGCGATCACGCGGTCGTGCAGCCCGACGTCGACCACCCCGGCCGCCAACGCGGCGGCCATGCTGGCGCGCAGATTCACCAGCGGCTCGGACAGTGGAAAATAATCGTCCTCCGGCCCGGCATGGGCGAGCGCGACCTCGTCGTCTCCGGTCAGGCGGCCGTCGATGAACTGCCTCGCCACCTCGCCGACCGGAACCATGCCGAAGGGATGGCATTCCGCAGCCCGCAACGCGCCCATGCTGGAGGCGCCATAGACGGCGACCCCACTGTACAGAGCGAACAGGATCTCCTTGTGCCAGACCGACAGGGATTGGCCGAACACGCCGTCGATCAGGGCGATCACATCCGGCCGATGAATGGTCATCGCGCTGAGGACATCCGCCTGTGCCGCCGGCGGCAGGTAGATCGCGTCGGGCAACAGTGCCCGGGCGTCGGCCAACGGCATCGTCGGGCCGAGGAACACGCAGATCTTCATGCGTCCCTTCATGTTCATGCGACCGCTCCCACCAGACCGGCCTGCGCCTGCAATGCCTTGGTGAAGGCCAAAGGACGTGCGCCGGGGGTGTAGAAATCGAAGAGATACCCTTCCAGACCAGGCACCACCACCCGCACCACCGGAATACCGATCCCAGGCTGCGTCAGGTCGAAGACCAAGGCTTGGTCGAGACCGGAACGGCGCAGGACACCCAGCAGCAGTGCGATATCGCCCTCGAAGGTCGGCGTCGAGTGGTTCGCATGGCGCCGGCCGTCGATGTTGCACGGGGTACTTTCCAGCGCCGCGATCTCGGCCGTGCCATCGGCGTTCTGGTTGCGGATCAGGTCGCGGCGGAAGAAGTCGTCCCGCGACCCGGCGATCAGCACCAGACGCGACTGCACCGCCTCGGTCAAGGCCCGGCACATCGCCACCGCCGGCTCAAGATGGCTGCCGTAGCCGCGGTGCATGCCGGTCTTTCGGACGTCCCGGTCATACACCATCGCCATGTAGCTCGGCACCCCCATATCGGTGGTGACATCGAACAGCAACGGACAAATCCCGGCGGCATCGAAGCGGCGCAGCAGATCGAGAACTGACGGCGCATCGATGGTGGACAGGTCCACGCGCGGCATCGGCATGCGCATCGCTTCGCCGGCATAGCGCCAGCACGCCACCGAGTCGCGCTCGATCACCTCATAGAGGCCGGCGGCGACGGCTTCCAGAATGTGGTTGCCGCTGGCCAAGCCATTGGTTCCCATCGCATAGAAGCTGCGCAGGCCGGGGCGGGCGACCGGGTTGCTGTAAAGCCCGACCGACGTCCATGGCGCGGCGACCGGACGTCCGCTCATCAGATCCCAGCCCCAGGTCCAGAACTCGGGGTTGTCCGGACGAAAGGCGCCCCCCCTGGTGCCGGGGATCCGGTCGAGCGGAATGCGCCCATCGGCGGGCAAGTCGTTCCAACTCGCTTCCAGATACGGAAGCTGCATCGTCTCCGCATGATGGAACTCGATGGCTTCCATCGCGGCGGACACGGTGGCGGCGGCGAGGCTGAAACCTTTGCCGGCACTTCCCGACAAGGTCGGACTGTTGGGCCGGTGGCCCAGCACCGTATGGATGCCCAGCCGGTCAAGGCCGGTGACATCGGCCAACCGGGTGATGCCGCAACGGGCGAAATGGGGGGAGATCCGCTCCAGCGTCTCTTCCGGCGTCGCCGTACGGTGGGTGCCCAGGAAAAAGCGCTTGGCTGCATGGTGGACGGTATCGCCCAACCGGATGCCGAACGGAGCTGTCCCACCTGGAGCGGGGGCGAGGCCGGGGTATGGCGCGGCTGGGCTCGCCGATACCGGACGGCTTGTGTCGAACGGAGCGTTGACTGACATGGGTGCGGTCTGGACTCTCGGCTGCGGCCAGTTCACAAGGGAGCATCAGCATTCACAGCTCCGCCACCGCCAGCAACGGCCAAGTCAGCGGAACAGTGTGATAGGGAAGCCGACGTCACAGGGACGCCGGCCTCCCTCAACATCACGACTTGATCGTCGTATCGTCGTCGGTCGCCGCCGGAGTGGCCGCCCCTGCCGAGCTGGATGCTGGGCTGGTCGATGTCCCCGTCGGTGCGCCGGCCGCCGCGTATCCAGCCATCCCGGCACCAGCAAACGCCGGAGCGGGAGCGCCAGCCGCCGCGTACCCAGCCATCCCAGCACCAGCGAAGGCCGGAGCAGGGGCGCCGGCTGCTGCGTATCCAGCCATCCCAGCACCAGCGAAAGCAGGAGCAGGGGCACCGGCTGCCGCGTGACCGGCCATCCCAGCACCAGCGAACGCCGGAGCAGGGGCGCCGGCTGCTGCGTACCCAGCCATCCCAGCACCAGCGAACGCCGGAGCAGGGGCGCCGGCTGCCGCGTGACCGGCCATCCCGGCACCAGCGAACGCCGGAGCAGGGGTGCCGGCCGCTGCGTGACCGGCCATCCCAGCACCAGCGAACGCCGGAGCAGGGGCGCCGGCCGCCGAATGACCAGCCATCCCGGCACCAGCAAACGCCG
>NZ_JAENHM010000003.1 GCF_016595245.1 Azospirillum endophyticum | reverse complement strand
CCGAGGGCGCTTCGGCGGGCCGGCTCCCCACAGCTCCTACACCACGTTCAGGGACGTGACCTTGCGGTGGCGACGCCAGTCCGAAAGCGAACGCTGCACCCAACCATCAATCCGTCCATCACCTGACGTTAAACACTGGCCACGTCCGCCAGAGTCCGCGCTCAGAGGTGGCACAGGATACGCTCGACTTTTTGCTGCCGATAGTTGCTGCCGGCGGCGGTTCCTTTCCCGGTCTTGGCCTCGGTCTTGGCTTTGTTCACCCGCAAACCGGCGATGGTGTGGAAATCAAAGGGGGAGCCTTCTTTCAGATCGCTCGCAAACCGGGGCTGCCGAAGGATCCCTTCGTCATGTGTTTTGCCTGCTGGAATGAAGCGATCTCGGAAAGCACCTGGGAGATGTGCCTGCACGGCTATCGGGCTCAGGCCAACAGCCTGCGCACGATCGGCCTGTGGAAGGAACCGCCGCCCCGCCCTAAGGCGCCTTGGCTGGCGGTGTTTCTGACGGCCTTTATTGTCGATCTCCGTTCACCTGATGAACTTTCCCTGTTCGGAGACCTGGAGCGTTGCGTCTTTTGGGCGCTGAACGACTCCGAGCAGGATCCCGTGTGTCGCATAAGTTAATCGCCGACGACCGGCGAGTGCGATGTTTGTGCCAGTCACGTCGGGGGCTCAAATGGAGTTCCACGCGATGGGACTATCCCGACTTTCGCGCAGAACATCGATAGGACCATAATCTGTTTGGAGGAACTATGGGTGAAGCAAAGCACCGCAAGGCGATGACGGGTGGGGTATTCCTGGACAAGCGGCCAAGCAGCGAGCCGTCGTGCTGGACAGCCGTCGGCCGTGGTGATCCGGCCCCGGCGCCGTTCCTGCGCGCCCTGCCGCCCGACGGAGGTGCGGCCATGGTGCTAGGCGGTGGGCGGTTCGAGATCATCACCGGCATGCCGCGCCTCGACAAGCACGACGTTCAGACACTGCGATCTGGTCCCATCAAGTTGGGTGTTGTGCGCCATGGCGATGCGCTGGTGTTCGCCTTCGAGGCGCCGGGCTACGCCACGCTGGACATGCCCTACGACCATCGCCGTGTTCCCGCGGATCAGCGTGGTCTGCCGGTCCGCACAGATGGTCGCCAGGGGATTTTGGCGTTGATGTACGCAATCGACACCGAAAGCCGCCGCGTGGCGGCAGCGCGCGGCGTGTCGATCACACCCGCCTTCTGCGGGGTTATCGACCGGCATCTGCGCGATCTCGATACCCGCGTTGATCAGTCGAACTGGAACTTCGAGCGCGATCTCCACGCGTTCCAGCGCATGGTTAGCATCCCGGACCTGTTCCGTGCCTGCGAGGTGGTGGAGATAGCGGGCACACCGTTCCCGACCGAGCGGTGGCCGGTCCAACCAGGTCTGGCGTAACCGTAATCGTAACCGATAAGAGCGCAGACCACCGCCGCACCGGCTGCGCAACGCCGGCCATGCCTCCCGTTCGAAAGGTAGCCCGACCGAGTGGCTCATCTGCTGTTAGCCCGACACCCAACACCGGTTTCTGTCAGGTTTCGCTGTGAAACAGCACGTAGCTGGAACCCCATAATCTCCATCATTAAGCCCGCCTTTTCGTGCTGACCGGTGTCAGAGCCCCACGCCGATTTGCAGGCGGCGATGAGATGCACCCATCCATGGCATCAGTACGGCCGAATTGGCCGAGGATGGAAGCCTTGAGGTTGAAATCAGCATCCACCATGGCGACGAGAGCCAGATCAAACGCGCCGCCGATGTCTGGGCACAGCCGAGCGGACGAACCGGCCGTCGAGTTCGACGAGCACATCCTCCACCCCGTAGGCTTCCAAAGCGAGCAGGCGCTCAAACAGGTCCAGCCCCTGGGCACGGTAGGGAGGATCGCAGCGCTGAAGTGTCACCGCGACGTCGATCAGCTCGTCCATGTCATGCTGGTGGCGTGCGGTGTCGCCGACCAGGCGTGCTGCCCAGCCCTCGACAAGATCGTCAGCCAGTCGGGCAACCCGGCGCGGCTCGACCTGCACCAGCCCCGACAGCGTCCGCACGACGAATGTCCAGCCGAGCGGCTGGCGTAGAACGGAATGGACGATCAAGGCGTCGAGCAGTCGTTGCCCGTTCTTGTCCGCCGGCAGCGGATCGTGCAGACGGAACAGATCGGATGCAGCTTTCAGAACGGCGTCCTCGCCGCAGCCGCACAGCTCAACCAGCGCATCGGCCGCTTCGCCCCGGTAGCGCCGGTCGCTCCAAAGATTCACGGCGGCAAAGGCGATGCCCACGCGCTCCCTCACCCCGTCCGGCTTGGTTGCCGGATCAAGAAAGGCCTTCAACTGCCCGCCTGCCCAGCCATCATTCGGCTGAAGAACGCACCGCAGGAACAGCAGCTCTCCGAAAGCTTGGCGCCCTCCGTCCCATGGACCATCCCGCAACACACTCATCCATTCCCGCATCAGGACAGCGGAAGCCCAGGACTGCGCATAGGCGAGCAGCAGCGCTCCCTCCGGATCATGCAGAACGCTGGGATAGCGGTTGAAGAGGGTGCTCAAGAAAGGTGACGCCCGTCTGGGGTCCGCATGACGCAACTGCTGAAGATCGTGCGTCATCGCAGCCCAAGCGCGAGGGTCCTCCGACCGCTCCAGATGCTGTTCCAGCACGCTCATCCACCGTTCCGTAGCAGGCGGTTTTCGCAGCAAAAGCCCATATGTAAGCGCCCGCAACACCGGATAATTTCCATGGGGAAGGATGCGCGATCCTCCCAATCCCCAAAGGATGGAACGAGGGTTGGTTTCCCATTCCGCCGATTTCTTGGCTGGCTCACGCTGCCCAAGGACATTCTCCACCGGCGCCTGCCAAGCTGTGAGGGCTCCTTCCAACTGGGCTAGCAGGTCGTCGGGCAGTCCAAGTGGGTGCTTGCACCGGTTGGTGAGGGCGTGGGCAAGCCAGCGTTTGAAGTCGAGCCCAGTAAAGCCACGCCTCAGCAGGACCCGGACAGCGGCGAAGAATTCTTCGTCTGTCAGGTCCGACTTCGCCAGCCCGTCGAGCGTGTGCTGGACGGTGGTTTCATGGCTCTCAGGCGCCAGTTGCCCGATCAGCGCGAGAACCCGGCGGGGATGGGTCTTTGCGAACTCACCGAAAGTCTGGGCGAGCTGACGATTGCCGCCGACATTTCCTCCCCGGGTCCAATCCCGTTCCTGCCCGTCCGGATATTCGCGGAGGATGTTCAAAATTTCCACATCGCTGGCCTTTGCCATCTGCTCGGCCGACATGGGGCTGCGGACAAAACTGGCCAATTCGAAAGGACTTGGTGGGCGTTCAGGACGACCGAACCGGCGGGCCTCTTGGAGAATGTTCCGGCGTGATGCGGCGCACAGGCGGTCGAGTGGCAATGCGTCGAGCAAAAGGAACCGCTTTTCGCGGCTCCAGCGCAGCGCGTCGCGGCGTGTCTCGGCACCCTCGTCCTTCAGGAACTTGTAGGGTTCCCACGCGCGGATGGCCTGCTCCAGGCGGAAGAACTGCGCATCGTCCAGATACAGGGCGAGGGCCTGGATCAGATCACGGCTCGCCCACCGCGCGCCGTGATACCCTCCAAGGCTGAAGCGGCGTTCGTCGGCCAGCAGGTATTCGAGGACGGCAGCCGGTTCGGTTTCCGCAGCGAGCGCATAGCCACGGGCCAGAATGCAATGGACGAGGTCCACTGTCGAAGCTTGAGCCTGCCGGGCGAAGTCCAGGAATGCAGGTGCGTCGTGGCGGGCAAGTTCGGTCACCGCGACCGTCATCGCCCGGATCAGAGGCGTGCGGTCGGAGTCGAGATCGCTATCGGTGCTGAGGTCGCGGTAGTGGGTTTCCGGGCGACAGAGCTGTCGCGCTCCTCGATTAGCAATCTCGGTAAATGGGGGCAACACGGCCTCGACAAATGCGGCCGGCGCCGCCTCGGCGACGGCGGACAGGTCCCACCAATCGCTTCCGCTGGTAAGCAGGTTCTCCCACCGCTTCTCAGGCGCATGCTGGAGATCGTGCATTGCCTTCGCCAGATCGGACGCTTCCTCCGGAGGGGCGGGGGGTTCCGGCGCAGGCGTGGCGTCCATCCGTGCGATCGCCACGGACAGGCGCTCGCCCACCAGCCGCGGAGCTTGCTCAGGGACAGTGGCCGACACTGTGCCGACGAGATGGTTCACCTCGCCGTCGCCGATCCTGCCCGTGCGGATGAGGTCTAGCGCGAGTGTCACGGCCGGCTCGTCCCAGGTCTCCACGGCGTAGAGAAGGTTCCAGGCGTGCGCCACCCGGTCGTTGCGCCCGATCCAGTGCTGCCGCACCAAGGCGACGACCTGATCGCGCGCGAAGGGGAAGGCGGCGCGCAGGATCTGCGAGGATGCCCAGGCAATGCCATCGGGACCGTCCATCAGGTCGGGAAGGTCGGTAACCGTCATCACCTCGAACCAGCGACGCTGCCCGGCCACAGCCCGGCAGATGCGCGGCGCCAAAGCGGCATCCTGCATCATGCCGCGCATCCATTCGATCTCGGCCGATCCGGGGTCCTCCCGGCCGCCGAAGAAGTCGATCAGCAGAAACCGGATGTGCAGGCGCAGATCTGCCGACAGCAGGCGGTTCAATTCCTGGCGGTAAAGTGCCTCGTCCGCGCCGCGCAGGTAGGTCAGCGCGTTCCATAGGCGCGGGCGAAGGAACAATCCGTCCTGGTGCGTTTTGACGAAGTCGGAAAGCCGGCCGACATCCCGAACGAAGCCGCGGCTGCGCGCATGATCCAGCAGGGTCTGGTGGGCGAAGCCGATCCGAATCCCCGCCGGATCGCGGACAAGCATCTCCGCGGCCTGCAACGCGGCGATGATGTACTCCTTCCCTTCGAACATCGCCGCCGGAAGCCACATCGTTTCGCGTTCGCTCATCCTTGCGGCGATGTCGATCAGCAGGTCCGCACGGTCGGGATGCCGACCGTGCATGGTGACCCGCTCCAGCCACAGGGCGTCGAGCATCGCCTGATAGCCTGCATGCACCGCCGCCTCACCGCCGGACCGGCGGAGATCCAGAAAGATCTTGAGATGCTGCGGCACACGCAGAAACTCACGCGGTTCCTGCGCCCAGCCGGTCGGGTCGACGCCTTGGGCACGCAGCAGGTCGGCCACCGCATCCCATTCCGGCGGAGAGAGCACGACCGCGTCGGCCGAAAGCCGTCCGAAGCGCGGGTCATGGCGGAATTCGAAGCTGCGGCACGATGCCACCACATGAACATTCCGCATGCTCCCCAGCCGCTCGATGGTGTCGAGAAGCAGCACGAGCCGGCGCGGGTGCAGGTCGATCAGGTCGCAGAGCGCATCGAGCTGGTCGAACAGCACCGCCACCGGCCCCGAAGCCGCCATGGCCCGGATGCAGGTCTCGACGGTGTCCGGCAGCCCGAGATGGCGGGCGAGTGCTTCCGGTGATTCGGTGTCGGTGTCGAGCGTGTCGGTCTTGATGGCGAGGACCGGCCATCCCCGCGCCTGGATGGCTGCTCCCAAGCTGGCGAGAAGGGCGCTTTTGCCGCTTCCCGGCGGTCCGAGCAGGATGCTGACCGTCGGTTCCTCGCCCTCGAGCCGCCCGGCGAGGATCGAGAGTTCCGCCCGCTCGATCCATTGCCCGTCAATCGTCCGTGACCAGCCAAGCAGGTCCCGCGAGGCGCGGGCAAATGCATCATGGAGACCAGCCGGGTCGAGAGAGGGCTCTGGCTCCGCTTCCGGTGTCCGCAGGTCGGGCGGCGTTCGCTTGAGGAGTTCATCCAGCTTGTCGTGGGCACTCTCGACACTCTCCGCCATGGCGCGGACGAGATCCGGCGCAGGATCCCCGCGCAGCAAGCAGCCGGTGTCACGCAGCCGCACCTCCAGCCCGGCGCGGTCGATGCCCTTGCGGTCGGCCGACAGGCTCTTCGCCGCGTGGCACAGCGTCACCCACGCCGTCCTTGCGTTCTGTCCATCCGCGAGAACCCGATTGCTCAGCACGGTTTCCATCGCCGTGAGGCCGTGGGTGCCGTCGCCAAGCTCCAGCACTGTAACCTGAACAAAGGCCAGGAAATGCCGCAGATCGTCGTCGGACGCGATGGATTTGAATTCCTCTTGCCAGAGGGCGCGCAGGAGACTCAGCAGACTGGTCAGCGCCTGCTTTTCCTTCGTGTTGGCAGCCGCGCGCTCGATGGGCGCCGCCGGCGGCAGGCCTGCCATCCGCGACAACACCTCGCGCAGACGAACGCGGACGGTTTCCGGACTTTCCGGCCCGACTGCAAGCACGATGCGGTCGCGTGCCGCATCGAGAGGACGGTGTGGATCGGTGGCCCCGGCGGCGTGCTGGCGCAGGAACTGCCGCCAGGTCTTGCCCATTTCGGAGGCCGGACGCGCGGAGTGCTCGATCCGTCGCTTGGCTTGGATATAGATGCGCCCGCCCGGCGATGTGATCGCCAGCCAATCGTCGGTGTCCTGGCCGGTTTCGCTGGCCACATGCTCGAGCGAGGTCGGGTTTGGCAACCCGAAGGGTGTTGCTCTGGCGAGCAGGTGAACGAAAAGATAGGCGCCCACCTCATCCTGGAAGCGGCCGCCCCCGGACATGGCGGCGCCACCGGCACTCTGCCGGTCGGCCTTGTCGCCGACGTTGCTCCCGCTGGACTTTGGTGCTTTCGCCATGATCACTGGACCAGCGCAGGGCACTTATGGGTTTCCCCTGCGGTATGCCCTATTGTGCTGGCTGACGGAACCCGTCGCTGATGTTGTTCACAACTCAAGTTGCGTCAGTCCAGCGACTGCCTGCCCCATGTTGCGCAAATGCGTATGATGGGTGAAGAACAGCACCTGCGTCGAGGCAGCAAGCCCAGCAAGGAGGTTCAAGCCGGCTTCCGCGCGGTCGTCGTCGAAATTGACGAACAGGTCGTCGGCGATGAAGGGCACCCGCACACCGGCGGCAATCGACTGTTCGACCGCCGCCAGCCGCAGAGCGAGGAACAGCTGATCCCGCGTCCCCTCGCTCATGCCTTCGATGGGCACAAGGGTCTCTCCATCATGCCGCAGTCCCAGCAGGCGCGGTGTCGAAGGATCGTGATCGATCCGGAAATCGACGAAGTGCCCGAGAGTCAATGTGCGGAAAAGCATGCCGGCGCGCGTCAGCAACGGCGCCTGCCGGCGCGTGCGATACTGTTCGACGGCGCGGTTCAACAGAAGCTGCTGCGCTCGTTTGAGTACATAGAGGTCCGCCTCGGCCTTCATGTCCGCCTTTGCCGCCTCTGCGTCGGCCGCGGCATCAGCCGCGCCATGGGAGGATTGGTCCAGGCTCTGGAACACCATCCGGGCCTCGCCGAGCGCATTGGCCGCTTCCGCCACCTCCTTGTTCAGCGCCTCCAGCGCTTGCCCCAATGTGGCCGACTGGGAGGCCACCATCTCGGGATCGCAGGCTTCCCAGGCGGCGATGAGATCGGCAAGCGGCAGAGCGTCGCCATCGGCGACGATCCGCCGTTCGGCCTCAGCCAGACGGGCAAGGCAATCCTGATAGGCTTTCGACCGGTCGAGGAGCGGAGGCAGCAGAGCGGCCTCGGCAACTTCGGCGCGGTTCATGAAGGGACCCAGGCGATCGAGTGCGATGGTTCGATCGATGGCGGCGCGATCCATGTCCGCCTGATGCTTCTTCCGCTCGGCCTCCAGCGTCTCGATCTCCTGAGCGACCGAACGTGCCTTGGTCAAGCGCTCCCGAAGAGCGTCGAGCGTCCGCATCGGGTCGGCCTGGATGTCCATCTGCGCGTCGGCGGCCAGCGCCTCCACCTCCGCATCGAAGGATTTGCGGTCTTTGCCGATGATGTCGAGGCGGCGGTCGTGTGCGGAGATGCCGTCAAGGATGCCCCGCAGCTCCTCGACCAGTTCGAGCCAATGGTCGATGCCTGCGATGTCCGCGGCGATGCCCAACCGCGCCGACGCCTCGGTCCAGTCGGTGACCGTGGCCTGCAAGGCCCGGCGATCCTGGATGTCCTGCCGCTCGCAACGGGAGATACTCTCTTCCAGGGCAGCGAGCTTGGCGTTTTTCTCGCGGAACGCCTGCTCCAGGATCTCGCCCTTCATCCGTTCACGGTCGGCAGCCGCCAGCAGCGGCGACAGCCGGTCGTTCTCCGGCGAAACCGTCAATGCCCTTGCAAGGATGCCGACCGCTTCGGCCCTGCGTTCCATCAGGCGCGCTGCCTGCCGCCGGGCTTCGGCCGTCTGGTGATGAAGATCCAGCGCGGTGTGACGTTGGGCAAACCAGGCGCGCAGCCTCAGCGGCGTGAGGGGCGGCAGGCCTTGCGCGCGAAGGCGGTCTTCCCAGGAGATCGTTTGTGCGGATAGCGCGCTCTCAGCTTCCTGTACGGCCTTTTCCGCCTGCTGCCGCGTCAAATCCAGGAGGGTCTGCTGGTGGTCCAGGGCAGTCAGGCGCGCGGACTCCTCGGCGGTCGCGTAACGGCGGTCGGCGACAGCGTCGGCGTCCTGAAGCGCCGCCGTGAAATCGTCGCCGAGTGCCTGGGCCTCCGCGGCGCGGCCCTCCCGCAGATGGATGCCGATGGCCGTCCACAGATCATCCCGTGCCTGCCGCGCCCGAAGAACCTCGTCCGCCGACACCGCCTGCCCGGTTTGAGTCAGCAATCCGCGCCGGGTTCCGAGCTGTTCGATCTCGTTTTCCAATCGGCGGAGTTCGGCCCGCTCGCTTTCCAGTCTGGTGGCGAGCTTGAGTTCGGCATCGGAGGCGGCCTGGAGTTCTCCGTCGTCGAATTCGCAGAGCCTGGCCAGCCGGTCGGCGTCCCCCTGCCAAGGGGCAAGGGCCGCCAGCGCCAGCCGCGTCTCGGCGTCCGCGCGCTCGATGGCGGCCAGGGCCTCGGCGCAACGGTAGTCGATGTCGTCGCCCAGCCCACGGGCATGGCCGATCGCAGCCCGGATCTCGTCCAGCCCCTCGGCGACGACCGCGTCGGCCAAGTCCTCGCGCAGTTTCCGGGCATCGGTCCGCAGGTTTTCCAGCTCCCCATCCCGCGCCCCCAGGCCGTTGGCGAGGTTGAGGTGACGTTTGGCGATGTCGCGAAGCTTCTTGACCTCAAGGCCGGATGGCAGGTCGCCGGGCAGGGTCAGCTCCGTGCGCAGGGATGCCGCGCGTTCCAGCAGTCCTTGCCGCTCGACCGTCAGCCGGGCCAGGTCGGAGACGTCCTTGGTGATCCCGCCCCGCTTTTCGATCAGGCGCTCGATGTGCTCGCCAAGCGCGGCGATGGGATCTGGTTGGAGCCGGCTCAGCTTTTCCGCAACGTCGTCGCGGTGCCGCTTGGCCGCGTCATAAGCCTCAACCGCCTTCGTCAGGGCCGCCAGCAAGGTCCGCGCCGCGGTGTCCTCCGCGGGTGAGAAGACGGTCACCAGTCCTTCTGCGGCGATCTCAGCCAACAGGGCGGCCCGCGACCGCATCGCGGTGTCGATGCGGCGCAGCCGTTCGGCAGCGTCGCGCTGAACGGTCAGCGCGTCCTGCCGTTGCAGCAGATCCCGAAGAGTCTGTTCGCATGCCTCGACCTTCGCCTGCGCAGCGGACCATTCCTTGGGTCTGAGCTGCGCCTCGCGCATGGTTTTCAAACAGGCATCGAGTTGCCTTTCCGCGGCCACGAAGGTCCGACGGGCGGCAGCGCGCTTGCCCCAGATCGCATCCAGTTCGTTGTCGAGCGCCTCACGAACCTTGCTGATTTCCGTCAGTCCGGATCCGGCGGCGAACAGAGCTTGCCCCAGATCGTCCGAAGCCTGGAGCATCGCTTGGCCGCCGTCGCGCAGTCCGGCCTGATTCAGGCTGAAACCGGCGCCGAAGGTCTCGCGGTTGAGGCCGTGCAGCAGGGCTGATAGCAGGCCTTCATCGAGGGGACAGTCCGCTGCATCCATCAGGCTCTGGTCGCGGGATTTGCGGCGCCGGCAGGCCAGGCGCCGTCCATCCTCCTCCAGCACCGCGCCGACGCGCAGCAGCGCGTAATCGAAGCGGAAGTTGAAGGGGCTGCGCATCGGAAAGCCGAACAGCAGGTCGGAGACGGCCGAGAGAGTGGTCGATTTCCCCGCCTCGTTGGGGCCGTAGACCATATGGAAATCGGGAGCTCCCGCCTGGAAGGGCAGGCGGCAATCCTCGAAATGGCCATAGCGTTCCAGATGGAGTTCGGCGAACCGCATCACTCTGTCTCCTTACCGGTGAGACGTGCTTCCAGTGCGCTTCCCGCAATCGCCAACAGGGCCTGCCAGTCGTCCCGTGTCGCCATGGCGGCGAGGCTGTCCTCGTCGAATTCCCCGGCCTTGGCCGCCGCGGTCAAGAAGGGAAGGAGGTCCGCCTTCAGGTCCTGGGCCAGTTCCGGCGATTGGCGGACCTCGGCCAGCAGAGCCATGATGTCCTCCGCGGCACCATCGGCGACGGGCGCCGAACCGGGCATGGTGACGTCCAACTGGACCTTTTCGATCCACAGGTCCGGCGCGACCGCGGCGGCCAGGGCGCGCACGGTGTCGCGCTGGGTCGCCCGCCCGTCCTGCAGTTTGCCGGCCAGGGACGTCGAGCCGGTCAGCACCACGCGGGCGACGGTCGGACGCCCGTCGGACAGATCGGCATGCCGAACGGCGAGGGCGGTGCGGGTTGCGGCGTGGACCTCGTCCATCCTGTCCGCTCCGGTGCAATCCACCTCCACCCGAAGCCAGCGCACGGTGTCCAGCGGTACGTGGGTCAAACGGGCGACAGCACCGTCCTCCACCTCCACATGGACCACACCTTTCGGTCCGGTCTCGCGGATGTTCCGGCCCTGGAGGTTGCCGGGGAACACGATGTAGGGCGCCTCCGCGACGACGGTGAAGTCATGCACATGCCCCAGCGCCCAGTAGTCGTAATGGCGGGCCCGCAGATCGTCGATTGTGCAGGGCGCGTAGGTCGCGTGTCCCGGATGACCGGTCAGCGCGGTGTGAAGAAGGCCGATGTTGAAATGATGTTCAACCCGGTCGGGATAGCTGGCGGCGAGGTTGTCGGTGACATGGGCATTCGGAAAGCTCTGCCCGTGGATTGCGACGCCCAGATGGTCGATGACGTGGGTGTGCGAGCGGCGCGGCTTGAACTGCTTCACGGTGTCCGGCCAAGGCAGCGACCGGGTCAGGGCGGAGGCCGCGTCATGATTTCCGGACAGCCAATAGACTGGGATGCCTGCCGCCGCCAGCCTTCCCATCGCGCGGGCGAAGTAGAGACCGGTGCCCATGTCCTTCCACTCGCCGTCGAACAGGTCGCCGGCGATCAGCAAGAAATCCACCGCCTGATCGCAGGCATAGGCGACCAGATTGTCGAAGGCCGCCCGCGTCGCGCCACGCACTTCCTCCGCCGGCACCCCGTCGTAACGCGACAAGCCGTGCAAAGGGCTGTCGAGGTGGATGTCGGCCGCGTGGAGGAAGTGGAAACTGCCCATAGCCAACCCTTTGTTTTTGAATATAGTGAGAAATAACTCTACTTCAGGCGGCAGGCATCATCATGGAATCGACCATAGACGTCAACGTTATGGACTCTCGCACTGAAACGGCGAGTTCCGCGCTGGCGATCGACGCCGTGATCGCCCCCAAAATCAGCTTTGCCACCCATCAGAGCGCCGTCCCCGTCCTTCGTGATCTCCGCCTGATCAACCTGGGTGGAGAGCCGCTGCAAAACATCGTGGCCGAGATCCTGGCCGACCCGCCGGTCTTCGAGCCGGTGCAGTGGCGCATCGACCGCATCGCCGCAGGTGGCGAGGCGCACATCACCAAGCGTGACCTGCGGCTGAACGCCGGATTGCTGTTCCAGTTGAACGAAGCGATCCGAGCGACGGTGACGCTGCGGGCCACGGCGGAGGGCATGGACGGCGGCGATGCCGCCGATCGCGTACTGCCGGTCGAACTACTGGCCCGAAACGAATGGGGGGGTGCCGCGGCGATGCCGGAGCTGCTGGCTGCCTTCACCCTGCCGAACGACCCGGCCGTCAGCCGGCTGATCAAGGCATCCAGCGACGTGCTGCGGCGCGGCGGCCGCCCGGACGGCGTCGAGGGATACCAGTCGAAGAGCCGCACGCGAGTGCACGAACTGGCCTCCGCCATCTGGTCGGCCGTCGCATCCCTGCGCCTGACCTATGCCGAACCGCCAAGCAGCTTCGAATGGCAGGGGCAGAAGGTGCGTTCGCCCTCCCAGATCCTGGAGACCGGGCTGGGGACCTGCCTCGACACCGCGCTGCTGTTCGCCGCGGTGCTGGAGCAGGCCGGCCTTTATCCGGTGATCGTCGTCACGCGCGGCCATGCCTTCGCCGGCGTGTGGCTGCAACCGCAGGAGTTCGCCACCCTTCTGGTCGAGGACGCCGCCAGCCTGCGCAAGCGCGTGGCGCTCCAGGAACTGGTGCTGTTCGAGACCACGCTGGCCACCGGCGGGCATCCGTCGCCCTTCTCGCGCGCCATCGCCCAGGCCAACCGCCAGATCGACGAGGAGCGTGAGGGCGAGTTCGTCATGGCCCTCGACATCCGCCGGGCCCGGATGCAGCGCCTGCGCCCGTTGGCCCTGGCGGATGCCGCGTCGTCGTGGACGGGGCAGGCGGCGGCGGACGCCGACATCGTCGCGGTGGGGGATGTGCTCGAAGCGGCTCCCGCCCTTCCCGATTTCGATCTCACAGAGTCCAGCGAGCCGCCGGACGGGGTCGCCACGGCGGAAGGGCGGCTGGACCGTTGGCAACGCAAGCTTCTGGACCTGACCACGCGCAACCGGTTGCTCAACGTCAAGCCGGGCGCGACCAGCATCCGCCTGATCTGTCCCGATCCGGCCACGCTGGAGGACAGGCTTGCCGACGGAGCCAGCTTCCGCATCGTGGCGGCTCCGGCGATGGACGGCGGTGCCGGCCGCGATACTGCGCTGCACCTCCAGCGCACGGGAGAGGAGCTGGAGGCCGCCTATGCCCGCGATGCCATGGAGCGCGGCGAGATCCTGTCGCCCATGCCGACCGACAAGCTCGATGCGCAACTGGTCGACCTCTACCGCAAGACACAGCTCGATCTGGCGGAGGGCGGCGCCAACACGCTGTTCCTCGCGGTGGGCTTCCTGGTCTGGAAGAAATCCGGCAGCGACACGCGCCATTACCGCGCCCCGCTCATCCTGTTGCCGGTAAAGCTGCAAAGGCGCAGTGCGCGGTCGGGTGTGCGACTGTCCAGCCACGAGGATGAACCGCGCTTCAACCTGACTCTGCTGCAGATGCTGCGCCAGGATTTCGAACTCGACATTCCGGAGCTGGCCGGGCCATTGCCGGTCGATGAATCCGGGATCGACGTTCCGCGCATCTGGACCATGGTTCGCCGGGCCGTGCGCGACATGCCGGGCTTCGAAGTGGTCGAGGATGTGGTGCTGGGCGCCTTCTCCTTCGCCAAATACCTCATGTGGAAGGATCTGGTCGACCGCACCGACGCCTTGAAGCGCAATCCGGTGGTGCGGCACCTGCTGGAAACGCCACGGGACGCCTATGCCGGCCAAGGGGAGCCGCCCTACCCGTCAAAGCTTGACGAGCTTGTCGCGCCGGAAGAGCTGTTCACGCCACTCGCCGCCGACTCCTCCCAGCTGGCGGCGGTTGTCGGCTCGGCGCAGGGGTGTGACTTCGTGCTGGACGGCCCGCCGGGTACCGGCAAGTCGCAAACCATCGCCAACATGATCGCACACAATCTGGCGCTCGGCCGGACCGTGCTGTTCGTCGCGGAGAAGCGGGCGGCTCTGGACGTGGTCCATCGCCGGCTGGTCGCTCATGGCCTCGGTCCGTTCTGCCTTGAGCTGCACAGCAACAAGGCATCCAAGCAGGACGTCCTGCGCCAGCTCGACGCCGCATGGACCACGGCGGAGGAGCCGCCGGCTGAGCTGTGGAGCCGCCGCGCAGCCGAACTCAAGACCAGTCGCGACCGGCTGAACAATTTCGTTCGGGCGCTGCACCGGCGGCATGCCAACGGCCTTACCCTCTATAGCGCCATCGGGCGGGTCGCCCGGGACGGCGCGGACGCCGCGTTGCGTCTGACGTGGCCGAGAGGGATGGAGCACGCCGAAACGGATCTGGAAAGCCTGCGGGACACCGCCCACAGGCTGGATCTGCACCGCGCGACGGCATCGCCGGAGAACCGGGCCGCCTTCGGGCATGTCGGGCGGACCGAATGGTCGAACGCTTGGCAGGCCGAGCTGCTGGCCGCTGCCGCCGCGCTGGCCGCCGCCTCCAAGACGTTGGAGTTGGCCCGCGCCCGGCTCGTCGACGGGCTCGGCACCGCTGTGGGTGGAGACCGGCGCGGCCTTGCCGCTGCCGCCGCCCTGGCCCGCGCCCTGGGAGAGGTCGGTGAGCTGAATCTGGGCTTCGCCTTCACGCCCGATGCCGCCAGGATGATCGAGCAGGGCACGCGGGTGTTGCCGTTGCTCGGCGCGTATCGGACGGAGGCCGCGCTGCTCTCTCGCCCGATGGATCCTGAGCGGGTCAAAGCCTTGCCCATGGCGGAACTCGATGCCGAGTGGGCAGCGGCGGGCGAGGCGATCTGGCCACTGTCGTCACTGCGGAAGAAGGCGGTGGCGAAGCGGCTCGACCCCAGCGGGACCGCCGATCCGGAGACCGATCTTCCCCGGCTGCGCCGGTTGCAGGAGATCCTGGCCGAGATCGACGGCCTGCCCCAGGCGCAGGCGCTTCCCGGCTGGCAGGGAGTAGCCACCGATCCGGACCGGCTGGACCGCAAGCTGAAGGCTGCCGGAACGGTGCGGGCGGCGCTCGGCGGTGCTGCGCAAAGCCCCGATCAGCTGATCGCCCTGCGGACGTCGCTCAAGCAGCTCTGCACCGAGGCCGGTGACCTGCTGGCCCCCGAAGGGGCGGTCGGGCAGGTGATGCGGCAGTATCTCGACAGCCATGCCGCCTTCCTGGATGCCAAGGACGCGTTCGAACGCACCGCCGGTGCGCCGGAACCGGTCGACGGCGCCGACCTGCTGGCGGAGTGTCAGACCATCGCCGCGGCAATGGCGGCGCGGCCGACGCAATTGAATGCCTGGACGGCGTGGCAGCGCGCGCGGCAGGCTGCGGTGCAACAGGGATTGGACGGGCTGGTGGTGGCGGTGGAGGATGGAACCGTCCCTCCCGGCCGTGCGGCGGAGGCCTTCGACATCGCCTACGCCCGCTGGTGGGCGGACTGGGCAATCGACATCGAACCGCTGGTGCGCGACTTCAACGTCACCGAACACACGGATACCATCGGCCGCTTCCGCGCCCTCGACCGCGAGTTCGGCGAACTGACGCAACTCTATATCCGTGCCCGGATTGCCGGCGGCATCCCGGCCAAGGACTCGAAGTCGCCACCCGCCGGCTTCGGCACGCTGGCGCATCAGTTGAAGCTGCAGAAGCGGCACAAGCCGGTCCGCCAGCTGGTGGCGGAGATGGGTCCGGCACTGACCACGCTGACCCCCTGCCTGCTGATGAGTCCGCTGTCGGTGGCACAGTTCCTGCCGCCGGAGATGCCGCCGTTCGATCTGGTCATCTTCGACGAGGCATCGCAGATCACGCCGTGGGACGCGGTGGGCGCCATCGCCCGTGGCCGGCAGCTGGTGGTCGCCGGCGATCCCAAGCAGATGCCGCCGACCAGCTTCTTCGATCGTGGAGCCGGTGCGGAAGACGACGATAGCGAGATCGAAACCGATCAGGAAAGCATTCTGGAGGAATGCCTGGGCGCCCGTCTGCCGCAACGCCGCCTGACCTGGCATTACCGCAGCCGGCATGAGAGCCTGATCGCCTTTTCCAACCACCGTTACTATGACGGCGACCTGATTACCTTCCCCGCCCCGGTGACGCGCGAGACGATGGTCAGCCTGCGGCAGGTCCCCGGCGCTTGGTCGCGCGGCAAGGACCGCAACAATCGGACCGAGGCCGAGGCGGTGGTGACGGAGGTTCTGCGGCGCCTTCTCGACCCCGCCTTTGTCGATGAACGGGGCAACCGCCTGACGCTTGGCGTTATCACGCTGAATTCGGAACAGCAGAAGCTGATCGAGGATCTGCTGGACCGCGCCCGGCGGCGCTACCCCGAACTGGAGCCCTATTTCGCTGAGGATGCGCCTGAGCCCGTCGTGGTCAAGAATCTGGAAACGGTCCAGGGCGACGAGCGCGACGTGATCCTTCTGGGCATCGCCTACGGGCCGGAAACGCCCGATGCCCCAACGATGCCGATGAATTTCGGGCCACTGAACCGCGACGGCGGCTGGCGGCGGCTCAATGTCGCCATCACGCGGGCGCGTCGGGAGATGGTCGTCTTCACCTCCTTCCCGCCCACGCTCATCGATCTCAACCGCACCAGCTCGTCGGCTCTGCGGGATCTGCGGCATTTCCTCGAATATGCGGAGCGGGGGACGCGGACCTTGGGGGAGGTTACCGGCGCGTCCGCCGGTTCGGCGAACTCCCATTTCGAGCAGGCGGTTGCGCAGGGACTGGGTGGGCGTGGCTGGACGGTGGTTCCGCAGGTCGGCGTGTCCCGCTTCCGCATCGACCTCGGCGTGGTGCACCCCGACCGTCCGGAGGATTATCTGATCGGCATCGAATGCGACGGTGCGTCCTATCACGGTGCCGCAACGGCGCGGGACCGCGACAAGGTGCGCGAAGCGGTGCTGAGGGGACTGGGCTGGTCGCTGGCGCGGGTATGGTCGACGGAGTGGTGGATCGATCCGGAGGGGGCGCTGGACCGGCTCGACGCCGCGCTGAAGGAGGCCTTGGAACGGTCACGTGCCGAAGCGGTCGCCGCGCCTGTGACGGCGGAGGCGCCGGATGTGGTGCTCGATCTGGGGGCGGACGGAGAGGATGGCTCCGACGAGGCCGAGACCCCGATGGAAACCGAAGACGACCAAGCGGCCTATGGCGGGGAGTATCGGCGGACGGACTTCGGCGCCATCGCCGGCATCGATCCGGACCGGTTCCAAGAGAGCGACTATTCCGCCATTCTCAAGGAGATGGTATTGCAGGTCGTCGCGGCAGAGGCGCCGATCTGCGACAGCCTGCTGGTCGAGCGCATCGCCCGCGCCCATGGATTCAAGCGCTCCGGCCGCCTGATCCGGGAGCGGATCATGGCGGTGGCGCGCGGTGTCGCCCATATCGAGACCGAGCATACCGGCACCAGCTTCGTCTGGCCGGACGCGATGGCGGTCGCGGCGTGGGAAATGGCCCGGTTTCCCAACACCGACGCCGACGTGCGATCCATTGAGGATATCGCCCTGCCCGAGTTGTCGGCCGCCATCCGCGGCTGCATCGATGTCGAGGATCCGCTGACGGGTGCGGCCCGACAGTTCGGCATCAGAAGGCTGAATTCAGCGGCGCGCGACCGGCTCAAGATGGCGAAGCCGGTCGCGGGGCATATCAGGGAGTAGAGGTTTGCGCCACGGCCAGTGAGTTCTGCCGCCTCTCCACCGCCGTTTGAACGGGGGCAGTTCAAGTTGCTGCGTCCGAGTGTTATGGCACGTTCGGTAAAGCCCAAAATCTGCCCCTGCACCACTATTAGCGAACGCAGCAAAGGCCTGCCGCTTCGCAAGCACCGGCCTTTGCCTTTAAGGCTTTGCAGCTCGACAGTGACAGCGTCGCCGGCCGCAAGCGGTGGGAGTGTCCGGCGGCGGACGGCGACGCGCGTGCGCCGGAGAGCGTGGCCTTGACGAAGGGCGGGGCGATTGGTGGCCAGCCGTCCGGCAAGGCTGTGGCGTGGGTCGTTTCGGAAGCCGCCGACGGGATCGGCGCGACGGATACGGCGCCGACCGGATAGAGCCAGAATCCGGAGTGGTGCGGCGGCTTCGCCGTCGGCACCACCGGGGCCGCGGCGCCGAGCACGACAATCGGGGAGGACCGCCCGTCGTGAAACGGACGCCCCCGACAACCGCCCCGCAACGTTCACCACGCCGACCGCTAGTCGGGCAGCCCGGCCGAACGACGAACCGCCAAGAGCCCAACGCCGACCGACCGGCGCATACGGCGCGGTGCCGCCCGCCACGACCGGAACTTCAGGACCGGTGGGTCAGGGGACGATGAGGGGCGAGTTTGACCGGTGCTGCCGGGCGATCCAGATACTCCGCCACTGTTCTCACGCTTCGGAGAATCCGGTGACCGCAACCGCTCCTGTGCCCGTCGATCAGTCGCCTGCAGCTGTCCGCCTTGATTATGCCCGGAAGAACGACACCCCAGCCAGGACTGCTGCAAGTATCAAGCGGCCTGATCAACGGGTTGTGTCAGGTTTCATAGCAAGGATGGAGGAGGTCCAGACGGCACCGTGAGTTGGATGGTGTGGACTACGCGCCAGGGATCATATCGCGTAGGGCGGCGATCTGTTGGACATGGATTGCCCATCGCTGAGAGGAACGGGACGTGCTGCTTGCGTTGGGTTGCTCGGCGCAGGAAATTGCGCACCTCATCGTGAGCCCGATGGAAGCGGGCGGCACTGCTAATTGTCAGGATGCGGAAAAAGGCTGTGCTGCGGTGGGCTCTCGTGTTCTCTCTGCTGGCACAGGGTGCGGTCGGAGAACCGTCACGCCCCGGTGATGGATGTCCGGCTCACCTTGGCCACCGGTCTGGCTGAACGCGAAGCGGCGGTTTCCATGGTCGAGGCTATCACCGGCCGTCACCGCATCACGGTGGGCGCCGACAAGGCTTACGACACCAAGGATTTCGTGGCGAACAGGCGCAGCCTGGGCGCCGCTGCGCACGTCACGCAGAACACGAGCAACCCTCCAGAGAAGACGTGATCGTCTACGTCAGCACCGAGCCCTCAAACAAGTTGCCGTGAAGACTGACTGAACCTTTATACTCCCTCGCCCTCCCGACCGCCACCAGCCCAGACTTTTGCACCAAGGTCCTGTGGCATGAAACCTGACACAACTGTTTCTTTCGCACAGGCTATGAGGGGGATACTTTCTCCGTGCATCACGGGCTCCAGGGCGCTTGAACGGCCCCCGTTTCAGTGATCTGCGAGCAGGCAGGCTACCCGATGCCCCGGTCCGACGGGGCGCAGCGCCGGTTCCCGGACCGCGCAGTCCGGTCTTGCGGCTGGGCAGCGCGGATGGAAGCGGCAGCCCGATGGCCTTTCGGACAGTGCCGGCGCCCCGGCCCGGATCCTTTCCGAGCCGGAGGCCGGCGGAGACGGGGTGCTTGCGTCGGCGAGCAGCGCCTGTGTGTAGGGATGGCGCGGCGCATCGAACAGTGCATCGACCGGCGCCTCCTCGACCACGCGGCCGAGATACATCACCGCCACGCGGTCGCAGACATGCCCGACCACCGACAGGTCGTGGCTGATGAACAGGATCCCCAGTTCGCCCTGATCGCGCAGGTCCAGGAACAGGTTGAGGATGCCGGCGCGGACCGAGACGTCGAGCGCAGTCACCGGTTCGTCGCAGACCAGCACGTCCGGGCGGACCGCGAGTGCGCGGGCGATGCCGATGCGCTGGCGTTGGCCGCCGCTGAAGCGGTGCGGATGGCCGTGCCGCAGCGATGGGTCGAGCCCGACCCGGAGCAACTGGGCGGCGACATGGTCGGCCAGGGTGTCGCGCGGCACCAGCCGGTGGAACCGCACCGCCTCACCGACGATCTCCTCGACGGTGAAGCGGGGGTTGAGGCTGGCGTGGGGATTCTGGAAGACCATCTGCACCCGCAACTGCGCCGCCCGTGCCTCGGTCGCCGTCAGGCTGCCGAAGTCGCGGCCGCCGAGCCGCAGGGTGCCGGTGCTGGGGGCGAGCACCCCGGCCATGATCCGCGCCACGGTGGATTTCCCGCAGCCGGATTCGCCGACCAGACCGACCATTTCGCCGCGCCGCACCGCGAGATCGACACTGTCCACCGCCGTCAAGCCGGCGCCGCGTCGGCCGGGAAGGGCGAAGACGCGCGAGACCGCGCGCAGTTCGGCCAAGACTCCTTCGGTCAGGGGGGCGGTCGGTACGGCGGTCAGGGCGGCAGTCATGCCGCCACCGCCTGCCCGGGGTTGACGCAGCGCACGGCACCGCCGGGCGCACTGCCGGCCAGACGGTCCCGCCAGGGCGGATCCGCGGCGCAGGCCGGGCCGGCGACCCCGCAGCGTGGCCGGAAGGCGCAGCCGGACGGGCGGCTGGCCAGGGTCGGGGGCAGGCCGGGAATGGGAGTCAGCCGGCTGCCGCGCCGTCCGCGCGGCAGGCTAGCGATCAGCCCGGCCGTGTAGGGATGGATGGGCTGCCGCAGCAGTGCTGTCGCCGGTCCCCGCTCCACGATCCGGCCGGCATACATCACCGCGATGTCGTCGGCGAGCTGTTCGGCCACCGAGAGGTCGTGGGTGATCCACAGCAGGGCGGTCCGCCGTTCGGTGACGAGCGCCCGGACCTCCCGCAGGATCTGCGCCTGGATGGTGGCATCGAGCGCCGTGGTCGGCTCGTCGGCGATGATCAGGTCCGGCTGGTGCAGCAGGGCGATGGCGATCGCCACCCGCTGGCGCAGGCCGCCGGACAGCTGGTGGGGATGGCAGGCCAGCCGCTCCTCCGGCCCTGGCACGCCGACCCGGCCCAGCACGTCGCGCGCCCGCCGCCGGGCCTCGGCCCGTCCGACCGGGGCGTGGGCCAGCACGGTCTCGACGATCTGGGCGCCGATGGTCAGCACCGGATTCAGGGTCATCATCGGATCCTGGAAGATCATGGCGATCCGGTTGCCGCGCAGCCGACGCATCTCCGCCTCGGCCAGGCCGACCAGCTCCCGGCCGGCGAAGCGGACCGACCCGCCGGCCACTCGCGCCGGCGGGTCGAGAAGCCCCATGATCGAGAAGGCCGTGGCCGATTTGCCCGAGCCGGATTCCCCGACCAGCGCCAGGACGCGGCCGTGGCCGAGGGTGAAGGACACGTCGTCCAGCATGTTCAGCGGCCCGCCGCGGGTCGCCAGTTCGGCGCGCAGGGCTTGGACCTCCAGCAGGGGCGGCAGGGGGGACGGCGCGGGGGACGGCGGGGCGCTCATCGTTCGAGCCTCGGGTTCAGGGTGTCGCGCAGATGGTCGCCGGCCAGATTGATGGCGGCCATCACCACCAGCAGGGCGACGCCGGGGTAGAGGCTGATCCAGGTCTCGCCGGACAGCACGTAATTGCGGCCGTTGGCGATCAGCAGGCCGAGCGACGGCTCCGTCACCGACACGCCGAGCCCGAGGAAACTCAAGGTCGCCTCCAGCGCGATGGCGCGGGCCACCTGGGTCGTGGCGATCACCACCAGCGTGGGCAGGCAGTTCGGCAGCACATGGCGCAGCAGGATGCGCCATTCCGGCAGCACCAGGCAGCGGGCGGCCTCGACATACTCGCTCTTCAGCTCGACCAGGGCGGCCGAGCGGGCGGCGCGGGCGTAATAGGCCCATTCCACCAGGATCAGCGCCAGCAGCACATTGCCGATCCCGCGGCCGAGGAAGGCGATCACCATCAGGGCGATCAGGATCGACGGGAAGGCCAGCTGCAGATCCGCCAGCCGCATCAGCGCGCCGTCGGTCCGGCCGCCGGCCTGGGCGGCGGCCAGCCCGACGAAGGTCCCGGCCGATCCGGCAACCAGCGCCGACCCGATGCCGACCAGCAGGCTGAGGCGCAGGCCGTAGAGGATGGCGGACAGCATGTCGCGCCCCTGGTCGTCGGTGCCCAGCCAATAGGTGCCGCCTGCACCGCCGGGCGAGCCCGGTGCCAGCCGTCCGTCCAGAACGTCGAGCTGCGTGAGGTCGAAGGGGTTCTGCGGCGCGATCCACGGCGCCAGCAGTGCCGCACCGGCCAGCAGGAGAAAGACGGCGAGGCTGGCCAGCGCCACGCCTGAAGCGGCGAAGCCGCGCCAGACCGTCCCGACGGAGGACTGTGGGCCGCGCTGCTCCCCCTCTTGCGGCGGGGCCCCGGCGGCGAGGCTCATCTGCCGGCTCCCGTCGCGGCATCCGCCGGGCCGACGCGCGGGTCGAGCAGCCGGTAGAGAAGGTCGGCCAGCAGGTTGACGGTGACGAACAGCAGCACGACCGCCACCAGATAGGCGACGATCACCGGCCGGTCGAGCACCTGGATGCTCTCGATCATCAGCCGGCCCATGCCCGGCCAGGCGAAGATGCTCTCGGTCACCATGGAGAAGGCGATGGTCGAGCAGAACTCCAGCCCGATCACCGTCACGATCGGGATCATGATGGCGCGCAGGATGTGGACGCCGACCACCCGCGACGGCGCCAGCCCGCGGGCGCGGGCGAAGCGGACATAGTCGAGATGCACCACCTCGCGCACGCCGGCCCGTGTCAGCCGCAGGATCAGCGCGACCTTGAACAAAGCGAGGTTGGCGGCTGGAAGGGCCAGATGGCGCAGCCCGTCCAGCGTCGGGAACGACCAGTCCACCCCCAGCAGCGCCAGCGTGTCGCCCCGTCCCGAACTGGGCAGCCAGCCGAGCCGGACCGAGAAGCCGACCACCAGCATCAGCCCGACCCAGAAGGTCGGCAGGCTCAGCCCCACCACACTGCCGGCCATGATCAGCCGCGACAGGAGGGCCTGCGGACGCAGCCCGGCGAACAGCCCCAGGGAAATCCCGAATCCGGCGGCGATCAGCAGGGCCAGCACCGACAGCTCCAGGGTCGCCGGCAGCCGTTCGAAGACCAGCGACAGGGCAGGGCGGTTGTAGATGAAACTGCGTCCGAGATCGCCCTGCGTTGCCCGTTCGAGGAACAGCAGGTACTGCCGCCACAGGGGCCGGTCGAGGCCGAAGGCCGCCGCGATCCGGGCGCGCTCGGCCGCATCGGCGTCGGGCGGCACCAGGATGTCCACCGGATTGCCGGCGACGTGCAGCCCGGCGAAGACCAGAAGCGTCATCGCCAGCACCACCAGCCCGGCCTGGAACGAGCGCCGCAACATCCACGCAAGCATGGCGGGAATCCTAGACCGGCTCGGTGAAGACGGCGTTGGTGTGGCCGAAGGCGTTGCCGGGGATGAAGCGGACGTGGCTCTTGCGGCCCGCCCAGTTGAAGCGGGGGAAGAAGACCGGGATGATGCCGGCGTCCTCGTCCAAGGCCGCCAGCGCCTCGCGGATCAGCCTGACGCGACGCTCGGGATCGAATGTGCGCAGAGCCTCCAGCAGAGGGGTGTCGACCTTCGGGTTGGAGTAGTGCTGGCGGTTGAACGGGCCGGCGCCGGTGTCGGGATTCTTGGTCAACGCCACCTGACGCAGCAGCTCCGCGCTGTTGGTGGTGGCGTAGGTCGTCATGAACAGGGCGAACTCGCGGTTGGTCGCGCGCGAGAAGAAGGTGGCGATGGGCAGCGTCTCGACCTTGGTGTCCACGCCGATGCGCGAGAAGCCCTGCGCCACCGCCTGCAGCACCGCGACGTCGCTGGTGAAGAAGCCGCTCGGCCCGTGGATGGTCAGGCCGAAGCCGTCGGGATAGCCCGCCTCGGCGAGAAGCTGCCTGGCCCGTGCCGGGTCGGCGGCGGGGGTGGGCCGGCCGGGCAGCCGGTCGGGGGCGGGCGGCGGCGCGAACTGGTCGGCGGCGGTGCCCTGGCCGAGCAGCAGCTTCTCGACGATCCCCTTGCGGTCGATGGCCAGCGACAGGGCTTGCCGCACCCGGACGTCCTTCAGCGGGTTGCGGTCGAGCGGCTTGCCGGCGCGGTCGGTGACGAAGGGCGACTGGTCGCGGCTGGCGTCGGGGAACAGGTAGACGCTGGTGGCGCTGGCGACGCTGAAGATCGCGAGGCGCGGGTCGGCGGCGAGATGGGCGACATCCTGCACCGGCACGCCGTCGATCAGGTCGAGATCCCCCGACAGCAGCCCAGCGACGCGGGCACCGGCGTCGGGGATGAAGCGGGTGCGCACCCGGTTCCAGCCGGTGGGCGCGCCCCAGAAATCCGGGTTGCGCTCAAGCTCGATCTGCTGACCTACCGTGAAGCCGGCATAGCGGAAGGCGCCGGTGCCGACCGCCAGCTTGCCGGATGTAAAGTCCGCCGTCGCCGCGCCCGCGTGGATTTTGCGCGACAGGATGTAGAGGTTGGTGAAGTCGCGGTCGAGGTAGGGGTTGGGCGACTTGGTGCGGATGCGGAAGGTGGTGGCGTCGATGGGCTCCACCGCCGCGATGTTGCGGACGTAGGGCACGAAGGAGCCGGGACTGTTGGGAACGTTGGGCACCCGTTCCACTGTGAAGGCGACGTCGTCCGGAGTGAGCGGCGTGCCGTCGTGGAAGCGGATGCCGGGCCGCAGTTTGAATTCCCACGTGAGTTCGTCCACGGCCCGCCAGGACTGCGCCAGCAGCGGCCGGACCCGGCCCTCGGCGTCTTCGGTCACGAGGGGATCGAAGATCTGCCGCAGAGTCTGGTTGTTGGTGGGCGACTGGTAGAACTGCGGGTCCAGCGAGTTCGGCGCCGAGATCGCGCCGATGGAGAGCGAGCGGGGGCTTGAGGCCGTCGCTGTCGGTGCCGTGCCTGTCGGGCTGGCGCCCGGCGCGGTCGTGGTCTGGGCGAAGGCGGCGGTCGGCACGAGTCCGGCCATCGCACCCAGGAAGGTACGGCGATCCATGATGGTCTCCAGGGGAATGGGGAAGCCGGCAGAGGGTGCCAGGCGCGCGGCGCGGCCGTCAGGCCGGCGCGCTGCGATTGGCTGGACAGGAAGCGGAAGAGAGGAGGCGGATCATCCAAAGACATCCCGTCAAATTGATAAATAAATCATACTTTCTGAATAGGAAATAGGCGACCGCACAAATCCGGACGGCGGCTGTTCAGTGCTGAACAGCCGCCGTCCCGTCCCGCTTACGGGGTTTCCGCCGCCGTCCGCCCGAAGCCGACCGGCTTTGCCGGGGCCGGCCACTTGAGGCGGAAGAGGCCGCGGCTGTTCAGGTTGTTGACGACGAGGGCGCCGATGGTCAGGCCGGCCCCCGCCAGCTCAGCCTGTCCGAACTCCCGGCCCTGGGCGAGGCTGATGGCGAAGGCGGTGATGGGCACGAGGTTGATGAACAGGACGCCGTTGATCGGGCCGAGCAGCCGGATGCCGATGTTCCAGCTGAACACCGCGAGCACGGCGGCGATCAGCACGAGGTAGGCGATCTCGCCGCGCACCGACCACACCGTCTCCGGTGTCGGCACCGTGATGAAGCCGCTGGTCGTGGCCAGCCCCGTCACGGCGACGATGGTGACGGTGCCGAGTGCGGCGCTGAGCGCGGTGTAGCGCAGCGCCGACCAGCCGGGGACCGATGCCGCCCCCAGGGTGTAGACCACCCAGCTCGCCGCCCCGGCGAGGATCAGCAGGTCGGGCAGCAGGGCGCCGCCGCCGAGCGCCGACAGGCTGCCCCGCGTGACCACCAGAGCCACCCCGACGAGCGCGGCCGCGATGCACAGGAAGGTGACGCGGCCGGGTTTCACGCCTTTGATCGCCCAGGTTAGCAGGGCGGTGATCAGCGGCATCAGCGCCATGATGATGGCGCCATGCTCGGCCTTGGAGTTCGCCAGTCCGACGAAGGCGAGGATGCTGAAGCCGGCGAAGCCCATCGAGCCGTAGAAGAACAGCTTGCCGCCATGGCTCTCCAGGGCGAAGGCGCGCAAGCCCTCGACCTTGGCGAGGATGCCCAGCAGGATGATTGACGCCAGCCCGTAGCGCAGCAGCGTCAGGTGGAAGCCGTCGATGCTGGCGAGCGCAGCCTTGGCGACCGGGAACATGCCGCCCCAGGAGATGGCGGTCAGCGCCAGCAGGGCGATGCCGAGCAGCACGCCGTCGGCCTTGCCGCCGGGTCTGGCCGGCCTGGGCGGTGCCGTACCCCTCGCCGTTCCCCCGGCCGTCCGCTCGTCCGTCCCTCTGGCCGCCCGCTCGCCGGCCCGGAGGATGGCGGTTTCCAGCTCCGCCGCGCGAACCTTGCCGGAGGGGCTGTAGGGGATCTGGTCGAGCAGCTCGAAGCGGGCCAGCGCGACGCGCTCGCGCCGGACGATCTCGCCGACGCGCGCCTGGACCTCCGCGGCCGGGACCGCGGCCGACGCCTTCAGCACCACGGCGCAATGGACGGCCACCGGGCCGGGGGCGGTGCTGCGGACCAGCGCCACGTCGTCGACGCCGCGGATCTGGCGGATCGCGTTCTCCAGCGCGTAGAGGTTGACGCTGTCGGCGCCCTGCGAGCGGTTCAGCAGGAACAGCCGCCCGTCCTCGTCGAGATAGCCGGCCTCCGAGGTGACGAGGTAGCGCTCGCCGTCGATCTGGACCTTGTTGGTGGCGGCGCCGAGATAGCCGTCCATGTTCATGTAGCTGGCGATCGCCACGGAACCGATGATGCCGGCCGGCACCGGGCGGCGCTCGGGGTCGAGGATCAGGATGCGGTTGCCGTCATAGACCCGGCCGACGCTGGCCGGATGGGTCAGCAGGTCCGCCGGCTCGGCGATGGTGTTCACGCCGGTCTCGGTGGTGCCGTAATACTCGTAGACGACCGGGCCGAGAACCTGGAGCGCTTCCTGCTTGGCGGGGGCGGGGAAATGCTTGCCGCCGACCAGCACGAAGCGCAGCTGGTTGGGGGTGACCCGCGCGCGGTTCTGGGCGACGTGGCGCAGCACGCCGGACAGGATCGGCGGGGTCATCGTGCTCGACGTGATCCATTCGCGGCGGATCAGCTCGGCGGTCTCGACCGCGTCGTCGGGCGGGGCGAGCACCAGCGTGGCGCCGAGGTGGAGGAACAGCCGCGCCCAGCCGCCGCCCGCCGCGTGGTAGAAGGGGATGGTGGCGAGATGGCGGTCGGCCGAGGAGAAGCCGTAGCGCGCGGTGAAGTAGGCGAAGCGGCGGGCATCGAAGGATCCGTTGCGGATCACCGGCTTGGGCCACCCGGAGGTGCCGGAGGTGAAGGAGATCGCGCGGAACGGTCGGGCCGGCGCGCTGGGCGGGCGCCGCCCGGCCGACAGCCCCCGGAAGGCGGCGTAGCCGGTGGCGCCGGGCAACCGGTCGTCGAGGTCGATGACCGGCCGTCCGCCGGCCAGGGCGCGGACGTTCAGGCCGCGGTCGGCCAGGAAGCCCGAGGACACGATCAGGCAATCCGCCTCGATGCGGTCGAGCAGATCGGCCAGCGCCTCCTGCGTCAGCGAATAGTTCAGCCCGCACAGCGTGCTTTTCAGGGTGGCGGCGGCCGAGGCGGCGACCACCAGCTCCGCCCGGTTGTGCGAGAGGAAGGCGATGGTCCGCAGCTCGTCGATGGCGACGGCGCCGGCCAGCCCCTCGGCGGCGTCGCGCACGGCGTCGGCGTATTGGCTCCAGCTCAGGACCGTGCGGCCGGCGATAACGGCGGCGTGGTCGGGCCGCGAGGCGGCGATTTCTTCGATCCGGGAAAGGGGAATCATGGCTCGTCCCTTATCGTGCGCGGTTTTCGATGGTGTAGATGCGGGCTCCGGCCGACTGCACGGCCTCGATCCGGCGCAGCGTGTCGTCTCCAATCTCCTCGCCCGGAACGATGAGCGGCACGCCCGGCGGGTAGGGAATGATGAAGGAGGTCGAGATGCGCCGCTCCGCCGGCGGCGGACGCAGGCTTCGCTGGATCGCCCTCAGGGCGTCGAGCAGGGCCAGCACGTCCTCTTCGAGCACGCCGATGTGGATGTTCAGCAGCAGCGAGGTCGGCGTGCAGCGGTTCACGTAGAGGGCGTGCTGGCTGTACAGCCGCTCGCGCAGCTCCGGGGCGCCGACCGGCAGGCCGGACACCCGCAGCGACAGCTTGGTCGGGTCGATGGCGACATGCCCGGCCAGGGCGGCGGGAGGGGCGGCGGCGTTGACCGAGAAGGCGCCGAGATCGGGGTCGGCGGCGACGCTGTCGGCGATGAGGCGGGCGAGGCGCAGGGAGCGTTCGACCAGCGCGTCGCCCTCCAGTTCCATCTGGGCGCGCGCGAGGTCGAGCGAGGCCAAAATTTGGTAGTTGGGCGAGGTGGTGTGGTGGCGGTAGCGCGCCAGCCGCAGCCGCTCCCCCAGGGCCGGATCGCCGGTGTAATGGATCAGCGACGCCTGGCGCAGCGCGCTCAGCGACTTGTGGGCGGAGTGGGTGGCGACGATGTTGAAGCGTTCGAGCGCGGGCACGGTGCTGCGGGCGTGCAGGGCGGTGCGGACCCGCGTGCTCTCGTGGAAATAGCTCCAGGCGCCCCAGGCCTCGTCGATGAAGATGTCGGTCAGGGACGGGCTGGCTTCGGCGAGTGCGGTGAGGATCGCCGGGATGTCGTAGACGACGCCGTCGTAGGACTGGCCGTTCAGGACCAGCAGGTCGTACGGCCTGCCCGCCCGCTCGGCCGCGGCGGCGCGGTCGACGATGTCGGACAGCGCCAGGGCCGCGCGTTCGGAATGCTCGCAGAACACGCGCGGTTCGATGTAGTCGACCGCCGCGTGCTTGTCCGACAGGGCGAAGTGGATCGACTGGTGGGTGCCCTTGTCGGCCAGCACCCGCGCATCCGGCCTGGTGACCAGGGCCTCCAGCGCGATCTGGTTCGACGCGGTCGTTCCCACCGTGACGAACAGCGTGCCGGTGGCGCCGAAGGCGCGGGCAGCCAGCTCTTCGGCTCTGGCGAGCGAGCGGTGGGGGAAGAAGAAGGTGTCGAGCGGCGGCGCCGTGATCGTCGTTTCGCTGTACAGCCCGCTGCCGAACAGCGCGTCGAACGAGGGAGCGAGGGGCGAGGTCCGGATGGAGGCGCGCCGGCAGATGGGCAGGGCGTGGAACGACGCCCGCGTGCCGGCGCTCGCCGCCAGCAGGGCGTCGGCGAGCGGTGTCTCGACTGCGAGCCGGGCGGCCGGTTGGCCTGCGGACCGGGTGGTGATTTGGTCAGTTGGTTCGGACATGGGATGGAGCTCGCTCTTGGTTGGTCGCGCATCCGATGCGGCCAGTTTCAACGAAACATCATTGTTATTCTTGTCATAACTATACTTGTTTTATAGGAATAACGGACGCAGGCCTGCCGGTTGTCCAATAAAAAATTCTGAAGACTAGCATCGGGGAAAATGATGCGTCAGAGAAACAACAAGGATTTGACGCAATTCTTCGTCAATGAGCTTTGGAGATATTTCGTATGGAACGGGAGATTCAAGAATTCATTCGTATTTCGTTTTGGGAATGTTGAATGGTGACGATTGTGTGTTGCGGTGTGGAGCGGATCTCGCCGCGCGAAGGAGGGGCTAACGCTGCCCGGCTCGCCACGTGTCCCAAGCTTGGCAACAACAGCCCGGGCAATAAAAGCGATAATAAAATGTGAAAATAAAATATCTATCACATATTTTGGTGTGATAGCTTGCAAAATAATATTTTCAGTCGGTAAATTGGCGTTTCCCAGGTCGGGAGCCGGGTTGCCCGCCCCTTCAATATCCCGGGAAAAGGCTGTGGGCGAAGGTTCCACAGCCTGGAATTGCCACTTCCCGCTTCGGCGCCATGCCCATGGAGGGCGTCCACGGAGGCGTTCATGGAACTCCATCATTTGAAGACCTTCACCACCGTGGCCCGCGAGGGCAGCCTGACGCGCGCGGCGCAGCTGCTCCTGCTGAGCCAGCCCGCCGTCAGCGGCCACATCAAGGTGCTGGAGGATGAACTCGGCACCGCGCTGTTCGAGCGCACGGCCAAGGGCATGCAGTTGACGCGGGAGGGAAACATCCTGCTGGAGGATGCCGAGCGCACCCTGGCGGCGGCCAAGGCCCTGGTCACCCATGCCCGGACCTTGCGGGGCGACGTGGCGGGGCCGGTGGCTCTCGGTATCGCCGGCGAACCGGTGGCGCTGCGCCTTGGCCTCCTGCTGTCGCGGCTGCGCAGCGCGCATCCCGGCTTGACGGTCCAGGTGTCGCACCATGTCTCGGCCGACGTGGTCGAGCGGGTGCTCGACGGGCGTCTGGAGGCGGGATTCGTGCTTGAGGAGCGGCCGGACGGCGCGCTCCGCCATGTTCGCGTCGCCACGGTGCGGCTGCGCATCGTCGGCCCGGTCGCGTGGCGCGCCGGCATTGAGGACGCGGGCTGGAGCGATCTCGCCGCGCTGCCCTGGATCGGCACGCCGCCGCGATGCAGCTTCCATCGGATCGCCGCCCGCGCTTTCGCGCGGCACGGCGCGGTTCCCCGTACCGTCGTCGAGGTCGACCAGGAAGGCGCGCTGAAAGGCCTGGTGATGGACGGGCTTGGCCTCGCCCTGCTGCGCGAGGACCAGGCGCTGGCGGCCGAGGTGGCGGGCGAGGTCGCCCTGTGGCCGGGGGAGTGCCTGGAAAGCGACCTCCATTTCATCCTTCCGTCCGGGAAGGAGCAGGAGCCGGCGATCCAGGCGATGCGCGACGCGGTCCAGGCCGTATGGGCGTCATGAGCACAGGCGCTGCGAGCGCAGGCGCCGCGAGGCTGGACGCGGGCGGGCCGTCAGGCCCAGGCGCCGCTGTCCCTCACCACCACCGCGAAGCGGTCGGCGAGCGCGGCGAGCACGGCCCGGTGCAGCGCCTCGGCCGGAATTGTGCCGCCGCCGGGAGCGGGCAGGTCGCGCGTCGCGCTGGCGGCGTCGACCAATGTCGTCCGCCAGCCGAGATCGAGCGCCGCGCGCACCGTGCTGCTGACGCACATGTGGGTCTGGAAGCCGGCGACGATCAGCTCGGTCCGGCCGGTGGCGCGCAGCCGTGCGTCGAGATCGGTGCCGGCGAAGGCGTTGGGCAGGCCCTTCACGACGACCGTCTCGCCGTCATGCGGGATCAGCGCCGGGACGATGGCGGAGAACGGGCCTTCCGGGTTGAACAGCACGCCGCCCGGCTTGCCGTGATGGACGATGTGGAACACCGGCACTCCGGCCTTGCGCGCCAGGGCCAGCAGCCGGCCGGCCTCGGCGACGGCTTCCTCGACGCCGGACAGCGGCAGGCTGCCCTCGGTGTATTCGCGCTGGGCGTCGATCAGCACCAGGGCGGCCTTGTCGAGCGGGCTGGGGGTCTGCGGGGCGCCGGCCAGGGCCAGCAGGGTCTTGGGTTCGGGCATGGGGACACTCCGGAAGAGGGGGAACGGGTGAGTCAGTCTGCTGTGTTCAAGGCCGTCCGGCCATCCGCCAGGTTTGCGCGATGACTGTGCAGAAACAGACAGCGTCGCTCAGCTGGGACGACGTGCGGATCTTCCTGGAACTGGCCCGCACCGGCAGCCTGTCGGCGGCGGCGCGGGTCCTGCGGATCAGCCATGCCACGGTGGGCCGCCGCGTCGCCGCGCTGGAGGCCGATCTCGGGCGCACCCTGGTGGAGCGGCGCGCCGACGGCTACGCCCTGACGGTGGAGGGGGAGGCGGTCTTCCGTCTGGCCGACGGCATGGACGAGCGCGCGCTCGCCATCCTGCGCCGCGGCGGGCGGGAGGAGGGGCTGACCGGCACCGTGCGTCTGACGGCGACCCAGGCCCTGACCGACCGTTTCCTGGTGCCCCGGCTGGGGCCGTTCCGTGCCCGCCATCCCGGCATCGATCTGGAGGTGACGGTGGACAACCGCACCCTCAGCCTGGCGCGGCGCGAGGCCGATCTGGCCATCCGCATGGCGCGGCCGGAGCATGGCGATCTGGTCGCGCGCCGCCTGTCGACGGTCGCCTACGGCCTGTTCGCGATCGCCGGCGCCCCGGACGCGCTGATCGGTTACGACGAGGCGCTGGCCGACCTTCCCGAAGCCGTCTGGCTGGCCCGCCACGCGGGTGGCCGGCGCGTCTCCTTCCGCTCGAACAGCGTGCAGGCGCAATTGGCGGCGGCCAGGGCCGGCTTCGGTGCGGCCCTGCTGCCGGTCTGGCTGGCGGCGGGGGAGACCGACCTGCAGCCTGTGGCGATGGCGGGACCGCTGCTGACGCGGGAACTCTGGCTGGTCCTGCACCGCGACATGAAGGAGGTGCCGCGCGTCCGCGCGGTGATCGACCACCTCGTCGCGCTGTTCGACGCCGGCCTTCAGCCCCCTGGCGGCGCCGTCTCCACCCCCGCCTCCACCCCCGCTTCTGGGGCGGGCTGTGCAGAATTGAACTTCCATAGTTCACAAATAGGGAATTAGAAAATTTCACGGCGGGAGTTAAACGGCAGGGTGGGACGCCCGAAACCGACACACAGGAGATACCGCCGATCATGTCGCTTTTCCCCGAATACGAACGCTATGACGCCATCGGGCTGGCCGGGTTGGTGCGCGACCGGGCGATCAGCCCGCTGGAACTGATCGAGGAGGCGATCCGGCGCATCGAACTGATCAACCCGGCGATCAACGCGGTCGTCCACACCCTCTATGACGAGGCCCGGCGGGTGGCGGCCGCGACGGACCCCTCCGATCCGCTGGCCGGCCCACTGGCCGGGGTGCCGTTCCTGCTGAAGGATCTGAACATCCTCTACAAGGGCCAGCGGACCAGCAACGGCGGCCGGCTGTGGCAGGACAACGTCGCCGACCATGATTCCACCATCACGGCGCGCTACCGGGCGGCGGGGCTCATCGTGCTCGGCTACACCAACACCGCCGAGCTGGGGCTGGCCTGCGAGACGGCTCCTTCGGCTTTCGGGCCGACGCGCAATCCGTGGGATCTGTCGCGCAGCGCCGGCGGGTCGAGCGGCGGTGCGGCTGCGGCGGTCGCCGCCGGTCTGGTTCCCGCCGTGCATGGCACCGACGGCGGCGGCTCCATCCGCATCCCATCGTCGAACTGTGGCGTGTTCGGGGTGAAGCCGACCCGCGCCCGCAACCCCTTTGGTCCCGACAACGGCGAGGGGTGGAACGGCCTGTCGGTCCATCACGCGATCACCCGTTCGGTGCGTGACAACGCGGCGTTGCTCGACGCCACCCACGGTCCGGAACCGGGCGATCCCTACGCCGCCCCGGCCTTCGCCGGACGCTTCCTCGACGCGGTGACGCAGGAACCGCCGCGGCTGCGCATCGCCTTCCAGACCACCGACCATGGCGGCAACGCGATACACCCGGATTGCGTGGAGGCGGTGCACGCGGCGGCCAGGCTGCTCGCCGATCTCGGTCACGAGGTGGAGGAGGCGCGTCCCGCCATCGACGCCGAGGCGATGAAGCGCGCGACCCGCATCATCGTGGCCTCCAACATCGCCAACGTGCTGCGCCTGCGCGGCGAGGCGTTGGGTCGCCGGGTGATCGCCGAGGACGTCGAACCAATCACATGGCTGTGGGCGCAGGAGGCGCAATCCTACAGCGGCGAGGATCTGGCGCGCTCGGTGTGGACGATCCATCGGCTGGCGCGGGTGCTGGGCAGCTTCTTCCAGCGTTACGACGTGCTGCTGACCAGCACCTTCGCCGCGCCGCCGCTGCCGCTCCATACCGTGGACACCGGCAGCACGGACCTCGACGCCTATTACGAGGGGCTGCGGCGCTACAGCGCCTTCACCTCGCTGTACAACTGCACAGGCGTGCCTGCCGCGTCGGTGCCGCTGCACTGGAACGCCGAGAATCTGCCGATCGGCGTGCAGATCGCCACCCGGCTGGGCGAGGACGCCCTGCTGTTCAGCCTTGCCGGGCAGTTGGAGCGGGCGCGCCCCTGGCACGACAGGCGTCCGGACATCCGCTGAACCGATCGGGGCCAGCTCGAACCCAGGACTGCGGTGCCGATCCGGCCGGCCTTCCAGAAACCTGATCTTCGGCAATCGGGAGCAATCGGGTTATCGAAATGACCGATCTTGGGAAGAAGCTTCAAAGCCTGCGCCAGACCCACGGGCTGTCGCAGCGCGCCCTGGCCAGACGGTCGGGACTCAGCAATGGACTGATTTCATTGATCGAAAAGGACCAGGTCAGTCCGTCCGTCTCCTCCCTGGAGAAAATTCTCGACAGCTTTCCAATTGGTCTGGCCGACTTCTTTGCGATGCCGTCCGGCGCCTTCGCGGAGTCCGGCCTTGCCGGCCGCATGGACGAAGGGGCATCGACCTGAGGGCATGGTCCGGCAATCAGGCAATGGCCGCAACGGCCTGCTGAAGCTTGCCGGCGGCGATCGCCTGGGCCAGCCGTTCGAAGTCCGGTCCTTGCGAGCGGTCCTCCTGCAGCGGCGCGACGAGACCGCGGACGAAAGCATGCACCGCGCGGGTGCCGGTGCCGAGAACGAGGGGGCCGCGAAAATCCACCGCCTGGGCGGCGGCGGCCAACTCGATGGCGGTCAGCCAGCGCAGCCGCTCGACGATCTCGCCGGTCTTGGCGACGACGGCGGGCGCCATCGAGGCATGGTCCTCGATCCCGTCGGCCACCGGCAGGACGCCCAGCGAGATCGGCAAGGCGAGATGGCGGATTTCCGCCTCCAGCGCCGCAATCGTCTTCTGGACGGTGGCGAAGCCGGTGCGGCTCTGGCCCTGCGGGGTGAGGAAGCGCGGCAGGGCGGAAACCGCGGGTGACATCAGTTTCATCGTGCGGTGGGCCGCCATGGTCGCCGCCTGGGCCAGCGCCTGTCCCAGCGCCTCGAAACGCAGAACCAAGGCGGTCATGTCGAAATTGCCGTTGTGCAGCATTTCGCTCCCGGCATCCTCGCCAATTCCCGCTTCGGCCACCACCAGCGGGTTATCGGCGGCGGCGTTCAGTTCGATGGCGACCGGTTCGCGCGCAGCCTCCAGCGTCACGCGGACGGCGCCGTGGACCGGGGCGAGGCAGCGGAAGCTCAGAGGATCCTGAAGGCGCCTCGCGGCCCCCGGTTTCTCCAGGGCGCTGCCGGCGAGCAGGGCCCGCAGCCGGGCCGCGGCCTGCGCCTGTCCGGGGGCGGGGCGGGCCTGCTGGACGCGCGGGTCGAGCGGCTCCAACTGCGCCCGGAACCCTTCGCAACTCAGCGCCGCAGCCGCATCCAGCGCGTCCAGCGCCACGCGGGCATCCTCCAGCACCAGGCAGCCCTGGCCGACCGACAGGGCGTTCGCGACGACGATGGCGTGGCCGTCCTTGAGACCGAGGATCGGCGGCGCCAACCTGGCGCGGGCCAGCGCGGTGTCGGCGGGCAGGATGTCTCCGCCGACCTCCGCCTCGGCCTCCGGGTCGCCCAGCAGGGCGCGGCCGAGATGGGCGAGCGGGGCGAGGTCGTCGGCGCCGATGGAGCCCTTGGACGGCACCAGCGGGTGAAAGCCGGCATTCAGCGCGGCGACCAGCGCGTGCAGCATCGACGGCGACGCCCCGCTGCCGCCCGCGGCATAGCCGGCGGCGCGGACCAGCATCAGCGCGCGCAGGATGTCGGTCGGCAGGTGCCGCCCCACCCCGACGGCGCGGGCGGGAACCGCCCGGTGCTGGAAGGCGATGAGATCGTCGGCCGTCAGCCGGGTGTCCACGCCGGCCCCAAGCCCGGTGGTCAGGCCATAGACCGGGACTTCCGCTTCCGCCAGCCTTTCGACCACCGCGCGGGCCGCGGCGATGCGCGGCGCCACCAGCGGACCGAGGGCGACGGTCTGCCGTTGCCGCGCCACCCCGACCACCGCCTCGATCGTCAACGGGCCGGCGCCGAGCACCAGAGGGTCCTGCCGCATTTCCAGTTCACATCTGTAGTTTTCTAATCATTTTCCTATTGATCCCCACGTTATTTGTCTATCAATTTAATCGGCTAAAATATGAAAAACACAAATCGATGGTGAAACATGGCGGTCGCAGGGGAAAGCGGGAAGGGCGGGGCGCTGGCCGCCAATGCGCGGATGTACGCGCCGAACGCCGAGGCCGCTGCCGCATGGCGGGCGCTGTTCGATTGGGTGTCGTTGCGCTCGGGCGTGCCGCTTGTGGTGCTCGACCATGGCTTTCCGGCCCGGCTGGAGGATCTTTGGAGCCGTGACGATCTCGGCGCCGCCTTCATGTGCGGCTGGCCCTTCGTGCGCGCCGGCTCCCGGCACCGGATCGTCGCCGCACCGGTGCCGGCAGGGGCCCGCTATGGCGGGCGGGCTGAATACCGGACCGACTTCGTGGTCCGGGCGACATCCGCCATCCACCGGCTGGAGGACAGTTTCGGCGGGCGGCTGGCCTTCACAGTGGATCATTCCCATTCCGGCTATAACGCCCCGCGCCACCATCTGCTGCGCTTCCGCACGGCGGAACGGCCAAAGCTCTATGCCGCCACGGTAGGCCCCTGCGTGACGCCGAAGCGGGTGCTCGACGCCGTGCTGGACGGCAACGCGGATGTGGCACCGCTCGACGGCTACACGCTGGAGCTGATGCTGCGCCATGATCCCGAACTTGGAAAGCGCATCCGCATCGTCGCCAGCACCGATCCGGTGGCGATGCCGCCGCTGGTCGCCAGCCCCTCGGTCCCGGTCGAGGCGGTGGAGGCCCTGCGCGCCGCCTTCCTGGCCAGCGGCGAGGCACCCGGCCTGACGGCGGTGCGCGAGGCGCTGGTGCTGGCCGGGTTCGCCGTTACCGATCCGGCGGATTACGCCGTCACCGAACGCTGGGCCGCCGAGGCGCTGGCCGCCGGCTACCCGGCGCCGGGCTGACCCATTCCCATTCGAAACGCACGCACAATCAAGAACGCACGCAAGACAGGAAGGATCACCACCATGGTCGATGTGACGAGGCGCCAGCTTCTGGCCGCCGGGGCGGCATTCGGTGTCGCCGGCACCGGCTTCTCCCTGCCGGTTCTCGCCCAGTCCGAGAAGGGAGCGGGCCGCAAGAGCATTACGCTGGCGCTGCCGCGCGACGTGCAGCCGCCCTTTGATCCGCTGAACCGGCTGAGCTATCCGGAGGGCAACATCCTGCGCTCCGTCCTCCAGGGACTGATCGCCTTCAAGCCCGGCAGCTTCGAATGGGAGCTGTCGGCAGCCAGGCGCATCGAGCAGGTGTCGGACACCGTCATCGAGTTTGAGCTGAATCCCGGCCAGCAATTCCACGACGGGTTCGGCGAGCTGACCGCCGACGACGTGAAGTTCTCGTTCGAACGGGCGATCAAGCCCGGCCCCAACGGCAAGCTTCCGCTGCACGGCAAGGATCTGGCGGCGCTGGAGGAGGTCGAGGTCACCGGCACATACACCGGCCGGATCAAGCTGAAGACCCCCGCCCCGGCGCTGTGGCAGGTGGTGCTGCCCGACAATTCCGGCCTGATCATCTCGCGCAAGGCGTTCGAGGCCGGGGCCTACCGTGCCGACCAGCCGACGAAGGTGATCGGCACCGGCCCCTACCGGCTGGCCGAATGGCGTCCCAACGAGCGCGTCGTCCTGCGCGCCAACCCGGATTTCCAGGGGCCGAAGCCCGGCTTCGAGGAGATCGTCCTGCGCCCGGTGCGTGACTCCAAGACCGCCGAGCTGGCCTTCCGCGCCGACGAGCTGCAGTTCACCGCCATCGAGCCGGCGAACGCCGCCGACGTCGGCAAGATACCGGGAACCAGGATCCTCAAGCAGGACTCGATCAACTTCGTGTGGATCGGCATCAATGTCGAGAAGGCACCCTTCACCGACCTTCGCGTCCGTCAGGCGATCCGGCTTGCCATCGACGTCGATCAGGTGATCGAAGGCGCCTACAACGGCGCGGTCGGCCGGGCCTACGCCCCGGTGGCGCCGGGACTGCTCGGCTATTGGAAGGACGCGCCGCGCCGCGCCCGCGACGTCGCCGCGGCGAAGAAGCTGCTGGCCGAGGCCGGCGTCTCCGGCCTGCGCACCCGGCTGACGCTGCTGAACAAGCCGGCCTACCAGAATGCCGGCATCATTATCCAGGCGCAGCTTGCCGAGGCGGGGATCACGCTGGACCTCGACGTGCAGGAGGGCGGCAGCTACTGGTCGGCCGGCAACGGCGAGGCCGGCAAAAATCTGGAACTGTCGCTCCAGCGCTTCGGCGGCAAGGCCGACCCGTCCTTCCAGCTGCAATGGTTCACCGCAGCCCAGATCGGCAGCTGGAACTGGCAGCGCTGGAACAACCCGGATTATGACGCGCTGTTCGCCAAGGCCGGCGCCATCACCGACGCGGCCGAGCGCGCCCGCCTCTACATCGAGGCGCAGAAACTGATCGACGAGTCCGCTGCCTTCATCTGGCTGACCCACGAGGTCAACGTCTATGCGCTGAAGGACTGGCTGGTGCCGGGCATCCTGCCCAACGGCGACGACCAGCTGTTCAACCGCTTCGGCGCGGCCTGACCGTGGCGGGAGCCCTGCCGGTCCTCCTGCGGCATGCCGGGCAGCGCCTCGCCTCCACCCTGCTGGTGCTGGCGGGGGCGGTCGCCCTGCTGTTCGTGCTGACCCTGTTCATCTCCGGCAACCCGGCGCAGGTGCTGCTCGGCCCCCGCGCCACGCCGGAGGCGGTGCAGGCCTTCACCCAGGCGATGGGGCTCGACCGTCCGGTACACGAGCGCTTCGCCCTGTTCGTCTGGAACGTGCTGCATGGCGATCTCGGCACCGACGTGGTGTCGGGGCGCCCGGTGGCGGCGCTGGTGGCGGAGGTGCTGCCCTACACCGTCACCCTGACCCTGTCGGCCATCGCCATCGCCGTGCTGTTCGGCGTGCCGCTCGGTTGCTACGCAGCGACGCATCCGGGCAGCGTCCTGGACCGGGCGGCGGCGGCGGTCAGCATCGGCTTCATCGCCATCCCGAACTTCGTGGTGGCGATCCTGCTGCTGATGGTCTTCTCGATCTGGCTCGACTGGTTCCCGGTCCTGGGCGTCAGCCGGTCGGGGGACATCGGGGACCAGCTGGCGCGGCTGGCCCTGCCGGCACTGTCGCTGGCGCTCGGCTGGATCGGCTACATCGCCCGGCTGCTGCGCGCCTCGCTGCTGGAGGTGCTGGGCGAGCCGCACATCCGCACGCTGCGCGCCTATGGCGTGCCGGACCGGGTGGTCGTCTACAAATACGCGCTGAAGCCGGCGGCGATCCCGACGGTGGCGATCCTTGGGCTGGGCGTCGGCCGGCTGCTCGGCGGCGCCATCTTCGCCGAGATCGTCTTCGCCCGGCCCGGCATCGGCACGCTGGTCTACGACGCGATCTCCTCGCGCAACTACCCGGTGGTGCAGGCCTGTGTGCTGGTGGTCGTGGCGCTGTTCACCCTGACCAATCTGGCCGTCGATCTCAGCTATGCCTGGCTCGACCCGCGCATCCGCCGGGCGGGAGACCGCTGATGCACGCCGTCCTCAAACGCATATGGCGCGATCCGGGCGGGCGCGCCGGGCTGCTGCTGGTCGCGGCGGTGCTGCTGCTCGGGCTGGCCGGGCCGTGGATGGTTCCCCATGACCCCAACAAACTCAACATCCTGGCCCGGTTCGGCGGGCCATCGGCGGCGCATTGGCTCGGCACCGACCATCTCGGCCGGGATCTGCTGAGCCGGCTTGCCGACGGCGGTCGGGTGGCGCTGCTGGTGGCGCTGTCGACCATCGCCGTGGCGCTCGCCGCCGGCACCCTGCTCGGCACCGCCGCCGCCTATGCGCCGCCGCAGGGGGAGCGGTCGATCCTCGCCGCCTTCGACATTATCAGTGCCTTTCCCAGCCTCGTCTTCGCACTGGCGGTGGTGGCGCTGATGGGGCCTGGGCTGGACAAGGTGATCCTGATCGTCGCCGTGACGCTGGTCCCGCATTTCGGCCGGGTGGCGCGGGCGCAGACGCTGAGTCTGCGCAACAGCCCCTTCCTGGAGGCCGAACGCGTGCTGGGCGCCTCGCCGCTGCGCCTCGCCCTGCATCATCTGGTGCCCAACATCCTGGGGCCGCTGGTGGTGCTGGCCAGCATGGACGTGCCCGTCGTCATCACCATTGAGGCGGGCCTGAGCTTCCTCGGCGTCGGGGTGCCGCCGCCGCGCGCGAGCTGGGGAACGCTGCTGCATGACGGCTACACCACCCTGTCGCAATCGCCCTGGCCGGTGATTGCCGCCGGCGCGGTGCTGACGCTGGCGACGCTGGGCTTCACCCTGTTCGGTGAAGCGCTGCGCGATGCCATTGATCCCAAATTGAGGACGGAACCGTGACCGCTTCCCCGCAAGAGGCGGAGCCGCTGATCGCCATCCGCAACCTGTCGGTTTCCTTCGCGACCGGCGCCGGTCCGGCCAATGTGCTGCGCAACGTGTCGCTCGATCTCGGGCGCGGGCGCGTCGTCGGGCTGGTCGGCGAATCCGGCTCGGGCAAATCGACCCTGGCCTCGGCCATCCCGCGCCTGCTGCCGCGCAACCTGTCGCGGCTGGAGGGCAGCATCCGCTACGGCGGTCGCGACCTGCTGGCACTGCCGGACCGCGAGCTGGCGGCACTGCGCGGCACCCGCTTCGCGATGATCTTCCAGGACCCGATGGCGGCGCTGAACCCGGTCTTCCGCGTCGGCACCCAACTGGTCGACCTGCAACGCGCCAAGCGTCCGAAGGACAGGCGCCGTGCCCTGCTGGCGCGGGCGGTGGCGATGCTGGCCCGCGTCGGCATTCCCGACGCCGAACGGCGGCTGTCCGATTACCCGCACCAGTTCAGCGGCGGCATGCGCCAGCGGATCATGATCGCCGCCGCCCTGCTGGCCGAACCCGACCTGCTGATCGCGGACGAGCCGACGACCGCGCTGGACCCCACCATCGAAGGGCAGATCGTCGCCCTGATCGAGGAGCTTCGGCAGGAGTATCGCGGCACCATCCTGCTGATCGCCCACAGCCTGGGGCTGGTGTCGCAGCTGTGCGACGACGTGGTGGTGCTCTATGCCGGAACGCTGGTGGAGAGCGGACCGGCCGCCGCCGTGCTGGGCGATCCCCGCCACCCCTACACCCGTGCCCTGCTGGCCTGCGAGATCGGCGCCGGCGTCATCCGGCGCGCCACGCTGGCCTCGATCCCCGGCGAGGTGCCGGACGCGACGCGCCTGCCGCAAGGCTGCGTCTTCGCCCCGCGCTGCCCGCAGGCGGCGGAGCCCTGCCGGGCGGCGGTGCCGCCGTTGCGCGCGCTCGGCGGCGGCCGATCCGTCGCCTGCGCCCTGGTCTGAGGAAACTGGCCGTGAGTCATCCCCTGCTGTCGCTCGCCCTGCTGTCGCTCGATGGCCTGTCGCTGAACTACGGCACCGTCCCGGCGGTGCGCGCGGTGTCGTTCGACCTCCATCCGGGAGAAACCCTGAGCGTGGTGGGGGAGAGCGGCTCCGGCAAATCCTCGCTGATCCGCACCGCGCTGGGGCTGGTGCCGCCGACGGCGGGAACGGTGCGTTTCGACGGGCGCGAGGTCAAAAGCCTGCGTGGGCGCGAGGCGAAGGCGTTCCGCCGCGATGTCCAGATGATCTTCCAGGATCCGGCCGCCGCCCTGTCGCCGCGCATGACCGTCCGCAGCCTGCTGGCCGAACCGCTGCGCATCCATGGCGTGGCGGAGCGGGATACCTGGCCGGGCGTGCTCGACCTGCTGCGCCGGGTCGGGCTGCCGGAGTCGGTGCTGGACAAGCATCCGCACCAGATCAGCGGCGGGCAGGCGCGCCGGGTCGGCATCGCCCGCGCGCTGGTGCTGCGGCCGCGCCTGCTGGTCGCCGACGAGCCGACCGCCGGGCTCGACCTTTCGGTGCAGGGCGACATCGTCAACCTGTTGGTCGGCCTGCAGCGCGATTTCGGCCTGACCATCCTGATGGTGTCGCACAATCTCGACGTGGTGCGCGCCATGTCCGACCGGGTGCTGGTGCTCTATCTCGGCCGTGCGGTCGAGGTCGGGCGGGCGGAGCATGTGCTGAACGTCCCCGCGCACCCCTACACGCGGGCGCTGTTGGCGGCGGTTCCCCGCTTCGATCCCGGCAATCGGCACCGCGCGCCGCCCCTGCGCGGCGAGGTGCCCAGTCCACGCAATCCCCCGTCCGGCTGCGCTTTCCATCCGCGCTGCCCGCTGGCCGATGCGCGCTGCCGCGCCGAGGAGCCGGCGGAACGCATCCTGACGGATGGGCACCGCGTCGCCTGCCACCACCCCCTGCATGCCGTCCCGGCGGCAGCGTGAACGGAGACCCCGCGATGGCGGACATCAATATTTCCTATCTGAACGGCCCGGACGTCGAACGGCTGGCGCTGACCGACGACGAGATCCTGGCGGCGGTGGAGCAGGCGCTCCACGCCCAGGGCAGCGGCCAGACGGTGATCGAACCGCGCGTCCACCTGATCCCCGAAACATCGGCCAAGGGGCACTTCAACGTGCTGCGCGGCGTGGTCAAGCCGCTTGGCGTCGCCGGCGTCAAGGTGGTCGGCGATTTCGTCGAAAATTACAGGCGCGGCCTGCCGTCGGAAATGGCGGTGCTCAACCTGTTCGATCCCGAGACCGGGATGCCGAAGGCCTTCATCGACGCCACCGGCATCACCGAGATGCGCACCGGCGCCGTCACCGCGCTGGGCGCCAAGCATCTGGCGCGCAAGGACAGCCGCATCCTCGGCCATATCGGCGCGCGCGGCACCGCCTATTGGAACGTCCGGCTGCTCGACCGGCTGTTCGATTTCGACGAGATCCGTGTCCATTCGCGTCGTCCCGAGAGCCGCAACGGCTTCGCCGAGCGGCTGTCGCGCGACCTCGGCAAGCCGGTGGTGGCGACGGAGGATTGGGAGACCTGCGTGCGCGGCGCCGACATCGTGGTCGAGGCCTCGCGCCTGCATGAGCCGGCGCCGCTGCTGAAGACGGAGTGGATCGCCAAGGGGGCGCTGGTCGTGCCCTACGGCACCATGAGCGCGGTCGAGCTGTCGCTGACCGACATCATGGACAAGACGGTGGTGGACGACTGGGGCCAGTGCCGCAAGGGGCTGCCCTTCGGCGCGCTCCGCGCCCATGTCGACAGCGGCCGGCTGAGCGAGGAAAACCTGCATGCCGAACTCGGCCAAATCGTCGCGGGTCTGCGGTCGGGCCGCGAGAGCGACGGCGAGACCATCCTGTTCTGGCATCGCGGCCTCAGCCTCAGCGACATCGCGCTCGGCCATGCGCTTCTGGAGAAGGCTGCCCGGCTGGGCGTCGGGCAGACTCTCCGCTTTGCCTGATGGGCGCTTCGCGTCCTCAACTCCCTGTCCGCGTCAGTGGGTGAAGGGGTGGGGCGGCTGGTGGTGCGGGGTGAACAGATAGCGCCGGGCCACCTCGCCGTACCCCCGGTAGACCAGACCGCCGTTGCGGGCGATCAGCGCGCTCCGGTTCGCACGGTAATAGGCGGGGATGGCGTACCAGGGCAGGTCCGGCCGCAGATGATGGACGACATGCAGGTTGTTGTGGAGGAACAGCAGCCCGAACAGCGGCGCGCGCTCGACGATGGCGGTGCGGTGGTCGCTGTCCCCGGCGGCGCGGTGCTCGGCGAAGGACCGGACCAGAGCCAGGGCGAAACCGGGATAGGCATAGAGCAGTGCATAGGCCCACAGCGGAATGCCGCAGACCAGAATCACCCAGGCGGCCACCGCCCCTGCCGCCGCGCCATGCGTCAGCCAGATGGTCCAGGCTTCGCGGTCGCCGCGCGCCAGCAGGACGGCCTCGCCGCGCAGGAAGCCGGCGATGGCGAGGGCCGGGCCGATGGTCAGGCGGCCGGCCAGCGTGTTGTCGACCCGCAGAAGGGTCCGCGCCAGCGGACCGCGCGCCGCCCAGTGCACCGGGGTGACATAGCGGGATTCGGGATCCTCGACCGGATCGGTCAGCCACTCTTCGCGGTGATGGGTCATGTGCGACTGGCGGTAGCGCTCATAGGGAAGCCAGAGGCTGAGCGGGGTGAAGCCCAGCGCCGCATTGATCCTCGCCGAGCGGGTCGGATGGCCGTGGATGACCTCGTGCTGCAACGACATGTGCCAGGCGATCAGCCAGGATCCCAGCGGCAGCACCACCCACCAGGGCAGGGCATGGTCGAACCACGTCAGCAGCCCCCACCCCCCGTAAATGACCAGCGCCAGAATCCAGGTCGGCGCTTCCGGCAGGCCGCGCCAGCGTGCCCGTCGTCTGGAGGAAGGCACGGCCACATCGATCATATAATTCACCATATGGATTGGTTGTTCATTTTTAAACTATATCTCATAAATAGGAAATAACGCAATGGAGCTTGAGCTGAGCCATCGAGCCGCATCCGTCTGCGTTGCGTGGCGGCTTGGCGCTCTCGGGACGGCATATAAATACATTGAAAAATTGGTAATTACATGAATTCACACGATGCATACGCTTTTATGTTGCGAAACAACAAAGCCATCGATAACCCTTTGGGAAAAGGGAGTGCAGACCATGGATGAAGTTGGAATTCAGCGTCGCAGGGCGCTCGGTGCGATCATGCTGACCGGCGCGGGGGCCGGGGCCTCGCTGGTCGCGGTCACGCCGGCGCCGGCGGCGGCGCAGCAGTCCACCGATACGCTCCAGCAGGTTCGCAACCGCGGCGAACTGCGGATCGGGACGCCGCCGGGCGAGCCGTGGTTCTTCAAGGACCAGCGGTCGGGAGAGTGGAAGGGGATCGGCTGGGGCGCCGGTGTCGCCCTGGCCGAGGAACTTGGCGTCAAGCCGGTCGCCGTCGAAACGACCTGGGGAACCGCGGTCGCCGGCCTCCAGGCGGGGCAGTTCGACGTGCTGTTCGCCATGGACGCGACCCCCCAGCGTGCGCTCGCCGTCGATTTCCCGGTGCAGCCGATGTTCTATTACGCGCTCGGCATCCTGGCCCGCGACGGTCTGGCGGCGAAGAGCTGGAGCGACCTTGACAAGCCCGACGTGCGCATCGGCGTCGTGCTCGGCACCTCGCCGGACCGCGAACTGACCGTTCGCCTGACCAATGCCAAGCTGGAACGCTTCCCCAACATCGACGAGGTGGGGGCCGCTTTCGTCTCCGGCCGCGTCGACGCGGTCTCGCTGTTCCATCCGGCGCTGGTCATGCTGCGCAGCCGCGTGAAGCGCGGCACCGTGCTGCTGCCCGACCCGATCCGTGCCGCCTCGACCAGCGCCGGCGTGCGCCGCGACGTGGACAAGTCATGGCGCGACTGGGTCGGCATCGCCATCCAGTCGCTCTATGAGTCGGGCCGGATCCAGAAGATCTACGAGGAGTTCCTCGCCTTCCGCGGGATCGATCCCAAGGACGCTCCGGCCCTCGTGCGCGAGCAATGGTCCCGGACCTGACCCGGCCATCCGCCCCCGGCCGGTCCGGGGGCGGTCTCGCAGCGCAGGAACGGGAGCGCAGGAACGCCTGATGGGCTATGTCTGGGATTTCTTCGCCGTCGCCCGCAATGCCGACATCCTGCTGGCCGGGCTGGGGCAGACGATGCTGTTGTCGGTCTGCGGCATCGCGGTGGGGGTGGCGATCGGCGGCGTGCTGGCGGCGATGCGCCTGTCGGGCCGGCGGACGCTGTCCTGGCCGGCGCTGGCCTTTACCGAATTCTATCGCAACACGCCGCCGCTGGTGCATTTCTTCTGGTTCTTCTACGGCCTGCCGATGGCGTTCGGGCTGACGTTGCCGCCTTTCGCCGCCGCCCTGGCGGCGCTGGGCGTCCAGTCCGCCGCCTTCTTCGCCGAAGTGTTCCGCGGCGGCATCCTGTCGGTCGAGACCGGCCAGTGGGAAGCCGGCCGGGCGCTCGGCATGGGGCGGGCGCGGCTGATGCGGCGGATCATCCTGCCCCAGGCCGCCCGCCGGATGGCGGCGCCCTTCGTCGAACGCAGCTTCGAGCTGGTGAAGACCACGACGCTGGCGGCAGCGCTGGCTTTCCACGAGACGATCTACAGCGCCATGGTGATCGTGACCCAGACCTACCGCCCGCTGGAGGTCTATACGGTGGTCGCCGGACTGTTCTTCGTCGTGCTGTTCTCCGCCAGCCAGCTGGCCGAGTGGCTGGAGGCGCGCGGCCGCCGGGCGGGAGCGCGATGACGATGCCGACGATTGCGATGCCGGAGCTTCAGTTCGGCGAGGTCTTCGCCAACATCGACCTGTTTCTCGAAGCCTGTGGCCTGACGCTGGCACTGTGGGCGGTGGCGCTCGCCGCCGGCCTGTCCGGCGGCCTGCTCGTCGGTCTCGCCCGCCTCTCGCCGCGGCGCTGGATCGCCTGGCCGGCGCGCGGCTATGTCGAGCTGTTCCGCAACACCCCGGTCCTGGTGCAGCTCATCTGGTTCTATTATGCGCTGCCGGTGCTGAGCGGCATCCAGCTGCCGGCCTTCGCCGCCGCCGCGCTGGCCCTAAGCCTGAACGCGTCGGCCTATTGCGCCGAGATCTACCGCGGCGGAATCCAGTCGGTTGCCGCCGGGCAGTGGGAGGCGGGACGGGCACTCGGCATGGGGCGGCTTCGGCTGCTGCGCCGGATCATCCTGCCCCTGGCGGTGCGGCGCATGGTGCCGGCCTTCACCAACCGCGCGGTCGAACTCGCCAAGAACACCTCGGTCGCCTCGATCATCACCGTGCACGAGCTGATGTACACCGCAAGGCTGTTCAGCAGCCAGAACTACATCCCCATGGAAACCTTCACCGTCGTGGCCATGATCTATTTCCTGCTGATCTACCCCTTCACGCTGGCATCCTACGCGCTGGAACGGCGCTTCGCGGCGGGACGGGCATGACCGTGGCCGGCGACGTCGTGTTGCAGGTCGAGGATCTGCACAAGAGCTTCGGCTCCACCGAGGTGCTGAAGGGCATCGACCTTTCGGTGCGCCGGGGCGAGCGCATCGCGATCCTCGGTTCCAGCGGGTCGGGCAAGAGCACGCTTCTGCGCTGCCTGAACGTGCTGGAGATGCCGACCAGGGGGCGCCTGATCCTCGACGGCGAGGCGGTGGGCAAGCCGGCGGCGGGCGGCGCCACCCGCTATCGCGAGGCCGAGCTGAACCGCCTGCGGGCGCGGGTCGGCATGGTGTTCCAGCAGTTCAACCTGTTCCCCCACATGACCGCGCTGGAGAATGTGATGGAGGGGCCGCTGTCGGTGCTCGGCCGCTCGCGGGCCGAGGCGCGGCGCACGGCGCAGCGGCATCTGGAGCGGGTCGGCCTCGGCGGGAAGGCGGATGCCCATCCGGCCCGCCTGTCCGGCGGCCAGCAGCAGCGCGTCGCCATCGCCCGCGCCCTGGCGATGGACCCCGAAGTGCTGCTGTTCGACGAGCCGACCTCGTCGCTCGACCCGGAACTGGTGGGGGAGGTGCTCGGCGTCATCAACGACCTGTCGGAGGACGGGCGGACCATGCTGCTGGTGACGCATGAGCTTGGCTTCGCCTATCACTTCGCCACCCGCATCCTGTTCCTGCACGAGGGCCGCATCCTGGAGGACGGCCCGCCCGAACAGGTGCTGAAGTCCCCGCGCGAGGAGCGCACGCGGCGCTTCCTCGACCGTTTCACCGCTTTCCGGTTCTGACGGTCCACTCATGCAACTCGCTTTTACGCAGACGCGCGCGCCATGACCACGCTGACGCGGCGGCTGGCCGATTTCGCGGCGGGGCTGGAGGTGGCGGACATCCCCGCCGACCTCCTCGCCAAGATCACCCTGCATCTGCTCGATGCGCTCGGCTGCGGCCTCGCCGGTGCGGACACCGATCTGACCCGGCGCGTGCTGGCCGCCGTGCGGGCGGACTGTGCCGACGGTCCCTGTCCGGTGCCGGGCATGGGGGTGTCGCTCGCGCCGGCCGGAGCCGCCTTCGTCAATTCCACGGCGATGAACGCGCTCGACCATGACGACGGCTTCGAGGTCGACGGCAAGGGCATGGGTCATCCGGGGGCGACGCTGGTCTCCGCCGCGCTGAGCGGCGTGGCCATGTCCGGTGCCGACGGCGCAACGCTGCTGGCGGCGCTTGCCGCCGCCTACGAGATCAACGCCCGCATCATCCTGTCGATCCAGCCGAGCCAGGAGCGGTTCCGGCAGGTCTATGGCGTGTGCCAGCACCAGTCTCTGGCGGCGGCGGCGGTCCATGGCCGCCTTCTCGGGCTCGGCGGCGCCGACCTCGCCAATGCCTTCGGTTTCGCCGGCACGCTGGCGCCGGTGCCGAGCCTGCGGCGCTACAATTGGGATGCCCGCCCGCTGGTGTCCTTCAAGGATTTCAACGCCCCGGCCACGGAGGCCGGCCTGCGCGCCGTCCGCTACGCCATGGCGGGGCTGGTCGGTGCCGCCGACGTGCTCGACGGGCCGACCGGGTTCTGGCGGATGATCGGGTCCGACCGCTTCGATCCGGACATCCTCTGCGATGGGCTGGGGGAGGTCTGGTGGGCGCGCAATGCCAGCTTCAAGCCCTATCCGGCCTGCCGCTGGATGCACACGGCGCTGGAATCCTTCGAGACGCTGCGCGACGCCCATGGGCTGGCGGCCGGCGAGATCGAGCGGATCGAGGTTCTGACCTCCGCCGGTCTGGCCCGCGACTTCATGGATGCGGCCCCCGCCACCATGGTCGATGCCCAGTTCAGCCTGCCCTACTGTCTCGCCTGCCTCGCGCTGGGGCTGCCGCCGGTGGACTGGCATGCCGCCGGAGCCCTCGCCGACGACGACCGCGCGGCAGTGGCCGCCCGTGTGGCGGCGACCGTCGATCCGGAGATCGACGGGGCGATGGGCGGGGAGACGCGCCGGCCCGCCGGACAGGTGCGGGTGCGGGCGCGCGGGCGCTGGTTCGAGGGGCCGCGGCTGTCCCATCCGCGCGGCTGCCGCGAACGTCCGATGGACGATGCGGCGGTGATCGCGAAGTTCCGCGCCAACGCGGCGCGGGTGCTGGCCGAACCGGCGGTCGACCGCCTGCAAGCCGCCGTGCTGAGCATCGGAACCGCCGGCGACGCCCGCTGCCTCTTCCGGGATATGGCGGCGGCCTGACCGTCGGGACCATCCCCGGCCGCCGCCGCACCGATCCTCTTCCGTCGGCTCAGCTCCAGGCATGGAGCGGCGGGTTGACGCCGTTCAGGGCGTGGTTGCCGAGGATGGCGTATTTCCAGCGCACCGGGTCGTGCAGCGTGTGGGTGCGGGCGTTGCGCCAATGCCGGTCGAAATTGTGCTCGGCCAGGACGGAGCGGGTGCCGGCCAGCTCGAACAGGGTGCTGCTGGCTTCCAGCGCGATTTCGGTGCTGAGGATCTTGGCCTCCGCCACGGCGAGCTGGGCCTTGGCGACCGTTTCGGCGCCGGGGGCGGCGACGGCGGCGTCCACCGCGAGGCCCGCCTTCTCCTGCAGGGCTTCGGCGGCGTGCAGCCGCAGCGTCAGGCGGCCGACCGCCTGGATGGTGTAGGGATCGTCCGAGGCGCGGTCCTGCCCGCTGTCGACCCAGGGACGGCTGCGGCTGCGCACGAACTCCAGCGTGTCGCGGATCGCCGCCTCGGCGATGCCGTTGTCGACCGCGACCTGGATGATCTGGAAGATGGCGCCGTCGGCGGTCGGCGTCTCGTAGCCCTTGTAGCCGGGAACCAGATGGGTCTTCGGCACCTTGACCTTGTCGAGGATCACCGTGCCGCTGGCGGTGGTGCGCTGGCCGAAGCCCGACCAGTCGTCGATCACCGTCAGGCCGGGGGCGTTGCGGTCGGCGATGGCGTACCAGGCGCGGCCCTGACCGTCCACCGCGACGATGGGAACCAGATGGGCGAGCAGGGCGCCGGTGGAGTAGAATTTGCGCCCCGTCACCAGCACATGGTCGCCTTCGTCGGTGAAGCTCGTGGCGAAGTCGGCGGCGCGCTTGGTGCCGAATTCGGAAAAGGCGTTGCCGAAGCGGACGCCCGTCAGCACCTCGCCGAACAGCAGGCGCTGCTGCGCCTCGTCCGAGACGGTGCGGATGGCGGCGACCACGCCCAGATGGTTCTGCGAGATCTGCGACAGCGACGGATCCGCTGCCGCGACGATCTGCACCACCCTGGCAAGCGTCGCGTAGGAGACCTCCGGCCCGCCGAAGGCCTTCGGCACGTTGATCGACCACAGGCCGCTCTGCGAGAAGGCGTCCAGTTCCGCCACCGGCAGGATGCGCTCGCGGTCGCGTTTCGACGCGGTGCCAGCGACCTCGCGGGCCAGCGCCTCGGCCACCGCGATGGCTTCGGCGTCGTCCCTGATGACGTGGGCGGGCTTGGTGGGGCGGGGCAGGCCGGGCACGCCCTGCGTCGTGGCGTTGGCGGTCTTGGCAGTGCTATCGAGAACGGCAGTGCTCATCGTCTCGTATCCTTTGTCGGTTCTTGCGGTTGGTACGGTCAGGCGGCGGCAGGGGCGTTGGTGGCGGCGACGCCGAAGCCGAGGTAGAAGGCCTTGATGTCGTCGCGGTCGCGCAGGTCGGCGGCGGGACCGTCCAGCACGGTGCGGCCGGTCTCCAGCACGCTGGCGCGGTCGGCATGGCGCAGGGCGACGGTGGAGTTCTGTTCGGCCACCAGGATCGACAGCCCCTCTTCGCGGTTCAGGCGCTTCAGCGCGGCGAAGATGTTCTCGACCACCAGCGGGGCCAGCCCCATCGACGGTTCGTCCAGCACCAGCAGCCGGGGCCGCGCCATCAGCGCCCGGCCGATCGCCGCCATCTGCTGTTCCCCGCCGGAGGTCAGGCCGGCGGGCGTCCCGTGCCGGTCGCGCAGGCGGGGGAACAGGGCGTAGATGCGCTCCAGCTCCGACCGCAGGGCAGCGCGGCCCAGGCCGCGAACCTGACCGCCGACGACGAGGTTGTCCTCGACGGTCAGGGAGCGGAAGCAGTGCCGCCCCTCCAGCACCTGCACCAGCCCGGCGCGCACCAGCTCAGCCGGGCTGCGGCGGGTGACGTCCTCGCCGTCATGGACGATGGTGCCGGCGGCGATCTGGCCGCGCTCCGCCGGCAGCAGGCCGGACAGCGCCTTCAGGGCGGTGGTCTTGCCGGCCCCGTTGGCGCCGAGCAGGGCGACGATCTCTCCCGTCCGCACGCTCAGGCTGACGCCTGACAGCGCGCGGATGGCGTGGTTGTAGGTCGCCTCGACCCCGTCCAGCGACAGCAGCACCTCGTGAATCGCCATGGCGGCGGACCTCCTGCGGGCTCAGTTGCTGGCGTCTTCGGCTGCGGGGTCGCGGACCTGGATGCCGTGCTCGGCGGCGTAGGCCAGCGACGATTTCTCGATGATCGGGCGCAGCAGCGCCCAGTCCGGGGCGATCCAGTCGGATACCACCTTCCATTTGGCGCCGTCCCACTGCTGGAAGGTGACGCGCCCCTCGCCCTCGTGGTTGGCGACGCTGACGTTGATGGAATGGAACAGGCCCTTGGCGCCCAGCGCCTCGACCCGCTTGGGGTCCAAACGCAGATGCTCGAAGCCCCAGCGCACCTCGTCGCCGGTCAGGGTGCGCTTGCCGAACTTGTCCTGGGCGATGCGCACCGCCTCGACATTCAGGATACCGTTCACGATCCCGAGATTGTGATAGACGCTGCCGATCCGCTTCTTGTCGTCGAGATTGCCCTTGCCGGCGCCGTAGACCGTCTTCGCGATCTCCTGCAGCACCGGATAGTCCGCACCCGACGCCTGGGTGGTGATGGCGGTGTAGCCCTTGGCGGCGTCGCCGGCCGGGATCACGTCCTCCTCGGAGTTGGACCAGACGTTGCCGATGATGCGGTCGGCGGGGAAACCGACCTTCTGCGCCGTCTTCAGCGCCACCGGGTTCATCACGCCCCAGCCGCGCAGGACGACGTAGTCGGGCTTGGTCCGGCGGATCGACAGCCATTGCGACTGCTGCTCGTTGCCGGGATGCGGCACCTCGACCTGCTCCACCGAGAAGCCGTATTTCTCGGCCAGCAGCTGGTAGATCGGGATGGTCTCCTTGCCGTAGGGCGAGCCGTGGTAGAGCACCACGATCTTCTTGCCCTTCAGCTTTTCCAGCCCGCCTTCCCGCGCGCCGATGTAGTTCACGATGCCCGAGCTTTCGCTGTAGGGGTTCAGCAGCAGCGGGAAGACGTATTTGAAGACGCGGCCGTCGGTGCTGTCGGTGCGCCCGTGGTTGACGGTGATCAGCGGAACCTTGTCGCGGCCGACATCGTCGATCATGGCATAGGCGATGCCGACCGACAGCGGATTCCAGGCGGCGACGCCGGGGCGGTTCTTCTGCCGCTTGTAGCATTCGACGCCGCGTTCGACCTCGTACTGGGTTTCGCACTCGTCCCAGGTCAGCTTGACGCCGTTGACGCCGCCGTCCCGATTGTTGACCAGCGTCAGATAATCGATGAAGCCGCCGAAGAAGCCGGTGCCGCCGGCGGCATAGGGACCGACGCGGTAGCTTTGCAGCGGGAAATACTGCTCGTCCGCCTGCGCGGCAGCGGGCAGCAGGGCGGCGGCGCCGAGCAGGGCGGTCTTCAGGGACAAAGTCTTCAAGGACAAGGGGCGGGTGTTCGGACGCGACATCTGGTGTGTCTCCGTTGGGATTGCTGGTTTTTGAAAAGGGGCGGGATGCCCCGGATTTTTTCGGAAGGGCTGCTCAGCCGGCCCGGCGGAAGCGTCCGCAGATCCGGTTCCAGGCCCGGTCGAGCAGGGCGGTCAGGCCTGCCGGCTCGGCGATCAGGAAGGTTATGATCAGCAGGCCAAGCACGATGCGCTGGCTCATCTCCAGCACGCCGCTGTCGAACAGCCCGCCCAGCAGCGCCTCGCCCAGCCGGGCCAGCAGCAGCGGGAAGACGACGATCAGCGCCGCCCCCAGGAAGGCTCCGCGCAGCGAGGCCAGCCCGCCGATGATGACGATGAACAGGATTTGAAAGGAGCGGTCGAGGTTGAAGCCGGCCGGCTCCACCGTGCGCAGATAGGCGAAGGCCCACAGCACGCCGGCCACCCCGATGATGAAGGAGGAGACGGCGAAGGCCAGCAGCTTGACCCGCAGCACCGGGATGCCGATCACCCGCGCCGCCGTCTCGTGGTCGCGCAGGGCGACGAGCGCGCGGCCGGTCGGGCTTTCCACCAGCCGCCACACCGCCAGCGTCACCGCCGTCACCACGCCGAGCGCGAACAGGTAGCGGCCGGCGGAGCTGTCGAGCGGCAGGCCGGCGACCGACAGCGGCGGCACGGTGACGATGCCGGACGGGCTGTCGTTGGAAAACCAGCCGACCTTGTTGAACACCCACTGCACGAAGAACTGGGCGGCCAGCGTCGAGACGGCGAGGTAGAAGCCGCGCAGCCGCAGGCTGGGCAGGCCGAACAGCAGCCCGACCGCGGCGGCGACCAGACCGGCCAGCAGGATGTCCAGCAGGAAGGGCAGCCCCGGCAGGCGGAGCGCCAGATTGTAGGCGGCATAGGCCCCCACCGCCATGAAGGCCGACGATCCCAGCGACACCTGCCCGGCATAACCGGTCAGGATGTTCAGCCCCAGCCCGGCGAGCGCCAGCGCCAGGAAGGGCGTCAGGATGGCGTCGAACAGATACTCGCTGGCGACCAGCGGCGGGACGCCGTAGGCGACGATCAGCAGGACGCCGATGCCGAACGGGGCGGGAGAGAGGCGGCGCACCGTGCCGGTTGCGGTCTTCTCAAGCGCGAGATCGGTCATGGCTCAGACCCTTTCCACCGGCTTGGCGCCGAACAGGCCAGAGGGGCGGATCAAGAGGAAGCCGAGGGCGGCGACATAGGCGATCCACCCCTCGATGCCGCCGCCGACGAACGGTCCGACATAGACCTCCGCCAACTTCTCCACCGCGCCGACGATCAGGCCGCCGACGATGGCTCCGGCGATGGAATCGAACCCTCCCAGGACGAGGACCGGCAGCGCCTTCAGTACCACCAGCGACAGCGAGAACTGCACGCCCAGCCGTGCCCCCCACAGCAGCCCGGCGACCAGCGCAACCACCCCGGCGGCGGTCCACACCGCGGTCCAGATGCGGTCGAGACTCAGCCCCACCGCCAGCGCGGCGAGCTGGTCGTCGGCGACGGCGCGGAAGCCGAGACCGATGCGGGTGTAGCGGAAGAACAGGGTCAGCGCCGCCACCATCGCCCCGGCCACCGCCGCGGCGAACAGGTCGAAACTGCTGATCAGCACGCCGCCGATCTCCAGCGGCAGATCGTCGATGCCCAGATCCAGCCCATGCACCTGGGTGCCCCACAGCAGCTGTGCCGCCCCCTCGATGACGTAGGAGACGCCGAGCGTCGCCATGAACAGGGTGATCGGCGGCTGGTTGACCAGCGGGCGCAGCACCGTGCGCTCGATCAGCGCGCCGATGAGCGTCATCGCCGCCAGCGTCAGCAGGATCGCCGCCCAGACCGGCAGGCCGCGCTCCGCCAGGCTGACGAAGGTCAGCGCCGCGAACAGCAGCAGCGCGCCCTGGGCGAAGTTCAGCACGCCGGAGGTCTTGTAGATCAGGACGAAGCCGATGGCGACCAGGGAATACATCACCCCCGACAGCAGGCCGCCGACCAGCACCTCGGTGAAGAATTGCCACTCCATGGCTCAGATGCCCTCTCCGGCTTCGAGGTCGTGGGCGACGCCGAGATAAGCGTCGATCACCACCGGGTCGTTGCGGATGTCGTCCGGCGTGCCGTCGGCAATCAGCCGGCCGTAATCCAGCACGGCGATGCGGTCGGACAGCCCCATCACCACGCCGATGTCATGTTCGATCAGCACGATGGTGGCGCCGAGATCGTCGCGGGCGGCGCGGATGTGGCCGCTGAGATCCCGCTTCTCGGTCAGGGTCATGCCGGCCATCGGCTCGTCCAGCAGCAGCAGGCGGGGCCGCGATACCAAAGCGCGGGCAAGCTCGACCCGCTTCTGGGTCCCGTAGGGCAGGGTGCCGGCCGGGCGGTCGCGGACATCGTCGAGATGCAGGAAGGCCAGCAGCTCTTCCGCCTTGGCCTGGGCCTCCGCCCGTTCCCGCCGGGCGGCCGGCAGGCCGATGACCTGGGCCAGCACCCCGGCGCGCAGCCGGTGCGACAGGCCGGCGGCGACGTTGTCCAGCACCGACAGCCCCTTGAACAGCGCCAGATTCTGGAAGGTGCGGGACACGCCGAGGGTCGCCAGCCGGTCGGTCGGCACGGCGGCGAAGCTGTGCCCGCCGAGCCAGACCCGGCCGCTATCGGGCCGGTACAGCCCGCTGACGACGTTGAGCAGCGAGCTTTTGCCGGCGCCGTTCGGGCCGATGACCGCCCGGATTTCCCCCGGCGCCACGGCGAAGGAGATGTCGCTCAGCGCGGTGACGCCGCCGAAGGACAGCGACAGCGCCTCGACCGCCAGGGCGGACGGAACGTTCCCGTTCGCGGGCGGGACAACGGGTTCGGAAAGGACGGCCGGCATCGGCGCGCTCCGTTGAAAGGCTTCGGAAGGGGGGAGGCGACACCTCCCCCCGCGAGGATCGGATCAGGCGGCGACGGCTTCCCGCTCCCTGGCCGCTTCCAGCTCGCGGACCAGCGGGACGACGTGTCGGCCGAAATACTCGACCTCCTCCTGGAAATGCAGGAAGCCGAGCAGGACCAGATCGACGCCGATGGCTTTCAGCGCGACGATGCGCTCCGCCACCTGGCGCGGCGTGCCGATCAGGTTGGTCTTGAAGCCGTCATTGTACTGGACGAGATCCTCGAAGGTGGATTTGGCCCAGTTGCCCTCGCGCTCCGGCGAGGCGTTGCCGGCATTCTGGACCTCGTGGTGGAAACCCTTCACCGCGTCGGGATCGGCCTTCTCCAGGATCTCGCTCAGGACGGCGCGGGCCTCCTCCTCGGTCTCGCGGACGATGGCGAAGGCGTTGACGCCGATCTTGGCGCGGTGGCCGGTGCCGGCCTCCTTGGCGCGGATGTCATCGATCTGCGCCCTGATGCCGTCCGGCGTGTTGCCGTTGGTGAAGTACCAGTCGGACACGCGGGCCGCCATGTCGCGGGCGGCGCGCGAGCTGCCGCCCTGGAAGATCTCCGGCAGCGGCGCCAGCGGCTTCGGCTTCAGCGTGTAGTTCTCGAAGCGGTAATGGGCGCCGTTGAAAGAGAAATCGTCCTCCGACCAGACGCCGCGGATGACGCGGATGAACTCCTCCGACCGGCGGTAGCGCTCGTCATGGTCCAGCCACGGCTCGCCGATCGCCTGGAACTCGCCGCGGAACCAGCCGCTGACGATGTTGACGGCGATGCGGCCCTTGGTGATGTGGCTGATGGTGGCGACCTGCTTTGCCAGCACCACCGGATGCCAGGGGCCGGGCAGCACCGCGGCGATCACGTTCAGCTTTTCGGTCGCCCCCAGCAGCGCATGGGAGAAGGCGACCGATTCATGCTGGTTGTCGGCGCCATAGCCGGCGGTGAAGCGGATCTGCGTCAGGGCATACTCGAACCCGGCCTGCTCGGCGATCTGCGCCAGCTTGCGGTTGTAGTCGATGTCCCAGCTTGTGCGCTGTTCGATCTTGCTGATGACGAGGCCGCCGGACACGTTCGGAACCCAATAGGCGAACTTCACGGCGTCGTTGCGGTCGGTCGTGGTGGCGGTCATGGCGAGGTCTCCGGGAGAGAAGGGGGATCAGGCGGCGGCCAGGGAATCGGCGGGAGCGGCCAGCCGGCCCAGCGCGGCGATGCGCACCGCCTCGTCGGCGGCGCGGGCGGCGCGGGCGGCGATCTCCGGGCTGGTCAGGCGGTAGTCGGTGAAGTCGCCGTCCTGGGCGAAGATTCCGGTCGGCACCGTGTGGGCCAGGAAGAAGCCGAACAGCGGGCGCAACTGGTGTTCGATCACCAGGGCGTGGCGCGGGCTGCCGCCGGTCGCGGTCAGCACCACCGGCACGCCGCCCAAGGCGTTGGGGTCGATGAAGTCGATCAGATGCTTGAACAGCCCGGTGTAGGAGCCCTTGTAGACGGGCGTGCCGACGACCAGCAGGTCGGCGCCGGTGATGGCGGCCAGCGCGTCCGCCACGCGCGGCGGGATCGCCTTCGGGTCGGTCAGCGATCCCAGCTCCGGCGCCAGTTCGCCGATCACGATGTCGGTGCGATGGATGGAAGCCCGTGCCTCCACCCCCTGCACCACGGCATCGATCAGGGCACGGGTGCGGGACCGGGCGCCCAGATTGCCGGAAACGGTGACGACCTTGATCTTGCCCATTTTACACAAGCTCCAGTGCGGGAATGTCCGGAGCCATAGGGGCAAGCTGTGTGCCAAGCCGGTAAGCTGTTGAAAATATTCGAGAAGTCATGTGGCGGGCAACGATGGCCCGCTTCAAAGGCAGCAGCCGTCACGCCGCCGCTGCTGCACATGCAGCAGGAATCATGTAAAAAGCATCAGAAGTTCTGAAATACCACATGAGTAGTTTGTAATATTGAATCTATTTCCATATTGATACACTGGGGAATGTTCGGGGTGACCCGACGATGCCCGCCTCAGGAAGCAGGTGCCGCCATGACCAGGATCCCGCCCAGTGACCGCTGGCCCGCCGCGACAGCCTTCGACGCCGCTCCCCGTCCGGGACCCGGCCTGTCCTCCTGCCGGTTCGACGCCGCCGCCTTGCCCTCCGTCGTCGTGGGCCAGGACGGGAGTTGCGGACCGGGCATCGACGCCGCCGGTTACGAACAGCGCCGCATCGTCGCCTTCGACCCGGCCAGCCGCGCCCGCAAGCCGAAGATCCGCGCCACCGCGATGGTGTTCGAGGATCCGCAGTCGCAACGGCTCCAGGCCGATCTCGACCGGCTGGCGCCCAGCGACGCCACCGTGCTGATCATAGGCGAAACCGGCACCGGCAAGGAACTGGTCTCACGCTATATCCCACGGCTATCGCATTTGGCCGAGGATTGATCGAGCGTATTCGTCGGACCATGCTGCGCGCTTTCGCCTGGCTCGGATTGAGTCTTTGTTTTTGGCGGCTCGAACGACGTTAAGAGCAAGCTTGCGCAAGACAGCGAGATTTTCCGGTCCGTGGTCCTTACGGTTGCGGGCGCGATCCTCGTCGAAGCTGGTGTCGAGGACCCAATGGACGGCGGCCTCGATTCTCCAGTGGCTGCGCACAGCCCGGGCCAGAGCCTTGGGGTCCAACTGGGCAGAGGAGAGATACAGGGTGCGGGTGGTGGTCGTGCGTTGATCCGCACCGATGACGGTGCGTTCGATCAGACCCAAGGTCGCCAAACCCGGCAAGTGCGCCTCGTCGGGAAAGCGGCGGTCGGAAGCCAGCCACGCCACCTCCGGGCTGGTCCAATGGCGGCGCACCTCGACCCGGCCGTGATCGGCGTCGGTGGTGACGTGGGCGTCTCCCAGCACCGTCGCCGGATCAGTGAAGTAGCGCTCCACCTCGGCCCGCAGCGTCGGCCGGTTGTCCTTGAGCGGGAACAGCCAGTCGCCGCCTCGCTCTTGGATGAGACGGGCAGTCTCCCCCTGGCAATGCAAGGCGTCGCCGGTGACCAGCACGCCTTTGAGGTCGAACAGTTCCAGCAGCGCCCGCGCTGCGGTAATCTCATTCTCGCCCGCCGCCACCGCCCGCTGCCCCACCACCATACGGGCACCGGAGGCGAAGGCGGTGACGACATGCAGCGCCGAACGACCGGCGGCGCGGTCGAAGGAGCGGCGCAGCGTCTTGCCGTCGATTGCCAGAACCCCGGCACCGTCTTCCCCCAGATGGCCGAGAAATTGCTCGAAGCAGCGGGAAAACGCCGCAGGGTCCAGCAGGCGGAAGATACGCGAAAAGGTGTCGTGGCTGGGCAAACCACCCGCCAACTCCAGGAATTCTTCGAACAGCACCCGCCGGTCGCGGGCGAACAGCGCGAAGTCCACGCAGCTTTCCGCACCACAAATCGACGCCGTCAGAGCGATCGTCAGCACTTCCAGAAAGTCGTGCCGACGGGCGTTGCCCGTCCGAGGATCGGGAAGCCCCTGAAAGGAAACGCGAAACAGACCGGACATCGACCCAGCTCCCACAATATGGGCCGATATACAGAATCCATTTCACCGAACGCCGCTACTCCTCTTTTCCAAATGCGATTCCCGTGCGCTATATCCACAGCCGCAGCCGCCGGGCCGACGGCCCGTTCGTCGCCGTGAATTGCGGCGCCTTCAGCGACACGCTGGCCGAGGCTGAACTGTTCGGCTTCGAAAAGGGGGCCTTCACCGGCGCGCTGAAGACCCAGGCCGGCTGGTTCGAGGCCGCCCATGGCGGCACGCTGCTGCTGGACGAGATCGGCGACCTGCCGCCCGCCCTTCAGGTCAAGCTGCTGCGCGTGCTGCAGGAGCGCGAGGTGGTGCGTGTCGGCTCGCGCAAGCCCATTCCCATCGACGTCCGCGTCATCGCCGCCACCAATGTCGATCTGGAGGCGGCGGTGGAGGCCAGGCGCTTCCGCGAGGATCTGTATTTCCGCCTGAACGTCGCCTCGGTGCGGCTGGCGCCGCTGCGCGAGCGGCCGGGCGACATCCCGCCGCTGGCCCGGCATTTCCTCGACCTCCACAAGGAGCGGCTCGGCCGGCCGGAGCTGTCGCTGAGCGCGGAGGCGCTGCGCCGGCTGGCCCAGTGCCCCTGGCCGGGCAACATCCGCCAGCTGGAGAATGTGCTGCACAACGCGGTGCTGCTGGCGCCCGGTCCGGAGATCGGCGCGGACGACGTCCGCCTGCGCTGCGAGGGGCAGGGTCGGGTGTCCAGTGTGGCGGAGCCGCTGCCCTGCGACCTTGAGGGAGCGGTGAAGGCGCTGGTCGCTCGCGCCATCGCCGACGGCGAAGCCGACCTGTATGAGCGGCTGGTCCGCACCGCGGTGCGCAGCGCCTTCGACCTGGCCGACGGCAACCAGATGCGGGCGGCGGAAAGCCTGGGCATGACCCGCAACGCCTTCCGCACCCAGCTGGCCCATCTCGGCGCCATCGCGCCACGCCGCCGCCCCGGCGGACCCGATCAGGGCGAGGAGCGGCTTTCCAAACCGTCTTCCCCCCATCCGGCTCCCCATCCGGCTCCCCGGCCGGCGAACCTCGTGGATCTGCCGATCGGCTATCAGAAATTCGGAACCTCCAGCATCCTGAAGATGCGCGGCGCGGTGGAGCGGCGGTTGGCCGCCCATGGCTACCGCGTGACCTGGAGCGAGTTCGTGTCCGGCCCGCAGATGATGGACGCGCTCGGCAGCAAGGACGTGGAGTTCGTCGCGACCGGGGAGGCGCCGCCGGTCTTCGCCCAGGCGGCCGGCGTGCCGCTGGTCTATGTCGGCTACGACCCGCCGGCCCCCAATGCCGAGGCGCTGCTGGTCCGCCATGACAGCCCGTTCCGCAGCACCGCCGACCTGCGCGGGCGCACGGTGGCGCTCCATACGGGATCGAACGTCCATTACTTCCTGCTGCGGGCCTTGCAGGCCTATGGGCTGACGCTGGACGACGTGCGCATCGTCCACATGCAGCCGGCGGCGGCGCTGGAGGCGCTGCTCGACGAGATGGTCGACGCCTGGGCGATCTGGGATCCGCTGCTCTCCTCGGCCCAGATCCGCGACGACACACGGGTGCTGACCGACGGCAGCGGGCTGGTGCCGAACCACCAGTTCTACCTCGCCAACCAGAGCTTCGCCGACCGCAATCCGGAAGCCGTCGCCATCCTGCTGGACGAGGTGGGCAAGGCCGGCGAATACGCCGCCCTCCACGCGGCGGAGGCGGCGCGCAGCATGACGCGCGACCTCGGCATCGACGCCCCGGCGCTGGAACTGGCCTTCAGCCGGCTGACCTACGGCGCCAAGCCGCTGGACGACCGGGCGGTGCGGCGCCAGCAGGCGGTGGCCGACAGCTTCCACGCCTCCGGCCTGCTGAAATCCAGCATCTCGGTGCGCGAAGCGGTGTGGTCGGGGAACTGGGCCTAGCGGGCCGTCTGTGAAACTGCGCTGCCCATGCAGCAATTCCCCGGCGGCAGCTGTTGCAATTGCAGCGCCACCGCCGGGGAGGGGCTTCACCAACCATCTGGAAAGAAAGGAAAAACCGGTTTGGCACCGTTGTTGCGCTTAGTCGGCAGACCCTGCAACCGGAGACCGCAACCGTGTCCCGCAAGATCATCGACCTGCGCAGCCGCCCCGCCTTCCTGCATGATTTCTACGGGGCGACCCCCGGCACCCCCGGCTTCGAGACGGCCAGATGGCTGAACCGGCGTGTCGGCACCCGTGGCGACGATGCCCATTTCACCCGCTCCCACACGCTGGACGGCTATCTCGCCGATGTGCGCGAGGCCGGCATCACCGCCGCCGCCATCATCGGCCGCGACACCCCCGGCGTCAGCACCTCCAACGACCGGGTGCAGGAGCTGGTCGCCGGCCGGCCTGAGCTGATCGGCGTCGGCTCCGTCGATCCGCAGCGCCAGGGCACCGCCGCCGCGGTGGCGGAGGTGGGCCGAGCCGTCACCGCGCTGGGGCTGAAGGGGATCAATCTGGAGCCGGGCTTCCTCGATCCGGCGATTGCCTTCGACGATCCGTCGCTGCTGCCGGTCTATGACGCCTGCGACCAGCTGAAGGTGCCGGTCTTCCTGATGACCGGCCCGACCACGCCGGACCCGCGCTTCAACGATCCGGCTCCGGTCGGCCGCATCGCCCGTTCGTTCCCGACCCTGAACATCGTCATCCATCACGGCTTCTGGCCGCATGTGGCGGAGATCGTCGGCATCGCCTTCCGCCATCCCAACGTCCACATTGTGCCGGACATGTACCTCTTCCTGCCCGGCAGCCGCCTCTATGTCGAGGCGGCCAACGGCTTCCTGCGCGACCAGCTGCTGTTCGGCAGTTCCTACCCGTTCCGCCCGATGAAGCAGACGGTGGAGGATTTCCTGAAGCTCGGCTTCGACGGGGCGGTGCTCGACGGGCTGCTGTTCGACAACGCCCGGCGCCTGCTGGCGCTCGACCTCTGAGCGGAGACCCGACCCATGGACATTTTCTGGTTCCTGCCGGTGCATGGCGACGGCCCCTATCTGGGCAGCCAGGTCGACAGCCGGCCCGCCACCCTGGCCTATCTGACGGAGATCGCCCAGGCCGCCGACCGGCGCGGCTACCACGGCGTGCTGGTCCCCTGCGGCAAGGCCTGCGAGGAGCCCTACATCGTCTCGGCCGCGCTGATCGCGGCGACGGAGCGGCTGCGCTTCCTGGTCGCGACCCGGCCGTCCTCGATGACGCCGACCTTCGCGGCGCGGCTCGCCGCCGGGCTGGACCGGCTGTCGGGCGGGCGCTTCTATCTGAATGTGGTGGCCGGCGGCGACGCGGCGGAGCTGGCGGGCGACGGCGTCTTCCTCGACCATGACGCCCGCTATGCCCAGGCGGCCGAGTTCTTCACGGTGTGGAAGCGGGTTCTGGCCGGCGAGACCGTCGATTTCGCCGGCAGCCATGTGACGGTGAAGGGCGCCGCCGTGCCGCTGCGGCCGGTGCAGCGGCCCCATCCGCCGCTGTTCTTCGGCGGCTCGTCGCCCGCCGGCCATGCCGCGGTGGCGGAGCATTTCGACACTTACCTGACCTGGGCCGAGCCACCCGACGCGGTGGCTGCCAAGATCGCGGACGTGCGGGCGCGGGCGGCGGCCCATGGCCGCACCCTGTCCTATGGCCTGCGCGTCAACATCATCGTGCGCGAGACCGAGGCCGAGGCCTGGGCCGCCGCCGAAAATCTCATCAGCAAGATCGACCGCAGCGCCGTCGAGGCCGCGCACGGCGCCTTCCGCCGCTTCGAATCCGAGGGCCAGCGCCGGATGACCGAGCTTGCCTCCCGCAAGAATCTGGTGGTGGCGCCGAATTTGTGGGCCGGCGTCGGGCTGGTGCGCGGCGGGGCCGGAACCGCGCTGGTCGGCAACCCTCGGCAGGTGGCGGACCGGCTGCTGGAATACCGCGACCTCGGCATCGACAGCTTCATCCTGTCCGGCTACCCGCATCTGGAGGAGGCGCACCGCGTCGCCGACCTGCTGTTCCCGCTGCTGCCGGTGACGGCCCCGCCGCTAGCCGCCCAAGCGGCGCCGGACGTCGCCTTCGTCAGCCCCTTCGGCGACCTTCAGCCGGCCAGGAGTGCCTCATGAGCCTCGTTCCGCTGTCCAGCCCGGCCCTGCGCGGGGCATTGGCCGACCTCAAGAGCCTGTTGGATGAGACCGCCGTCGCCCGCGACCGGGCCGGCGGCACCGCCAAGGCGGAACGCGACGCCATCCGCCGCTCCGGCCTGCTGACCCTGGCGATCCCGGCGGCCTATGGCGGTCAGGGGGAAGGCTGGCCGGCCATCCTGGGGGCGGTGCGGGAGCTGGCGCAGGTCGATTCCTCGCTGGCCCACCTGTTCGCCTTCCATCACCTGATGGTCGCCTCGATCCTGCTCTATGGCAACCCGACCCAGCGGGCGGGGCTGCTGACCGCCACGGCGCGGCGCGGCCTGTTCTGGGGCAATGCGCTGAACCCGCTCGACCGCCGCACCCATCTGACGCCGGCCAGGGAGGCGGCCGGGGAACTGGCGGAGGACGGGGAGGAGCCGCAGAGCTGGAGCCTGAACGGCACCAAGAGCTTCTGCTCCGGCGCCAGTGATTCCGATCTGCTGCTGGTGTCGGCGGACGGGCCGGACGGTGTGTTGCGGGTGATGGTGCTGCCGACCGACCGTGCCGGCATCGCCGTGCTGGACGATTGGGACGCCATCGGCCAGCGCCAGACCGACAGCGGCACCGTCACCTTCACCGATGTGGCGGTGTCGGCCGCCGACATACTGGGACCGCCGGGGCCATTCGGCGACGTCGCCTCCAGCCTGCGTCCCTGCATCGCCCAGTCGATCCTGGCCAGCCTCTATCTCGGCATCGCCGAAGGGGCGCTGGCGGCGGCGCGCGGCTTTACCCTGACGGAAGGGCGGCCCTGGCGGGCGTCGGGCGTGGCCAGCGCCGCCGAGGACCCCTATCTGCTGCATCATTTCGGCGAAGCGCAGCTGGCCGTCGCCGCGGCCGACGCGCTGGGCGGGCTGGCGCTCGACCGGCTGCAACGGGCGTGGGAGCGCGGGCGGTCGCTGGGGAGCCAGGAGCGCGGCGAGACCTCGCTCGCCGTCGCCACCTTCAAGCTCGCCGCCGCCCGTGCCGGTCTGGATGCCGCCGGCCGGCTGTTCGACATCACGGGCGCGCGGGGGGCCGCCGGGCGCTATGGCTTCGACCGCTTCTGGCGCAATGTCCGCACCCATTCCCTGCATGACCCGCTGGACTACAAGCTGAAGGAGCTGGGCGTCCATGCCCTGACCGGCGCGCTGCCGGAACCGGGCTTCTATTCCTGATCCGGCCGGCTGCGGCCCGCCATACAATTTCCAGGGCGGGCCTCACCGCCGCAGCCGGCGCTCCAGCCACAGGCTGTAGCGCGACGCGATCACGCAGACCGTCAGGTAGATCAGCGCCGCGAAGCAGAACGCCTCGTCGTAGAAGCCCAGCCAGGCCGGATCCTTGGCGGCGGTGCGCGCGGTGTTCAGCAGGTCGAACAGGCCGATGACGATGATCAGCGTGGTGTCCTGGAACAGGCCGATCGCCAACGTGACGATGGAGGGGATCACCGTCCTGAGCGCCTGCGGCAGGATCACCAGCCGCATCGATTGCCAGTAGCCGAGCCCCAGCGCCTGGGCGGCTTCATACTGGCCCGCCGGGATGGACTGGAGGCCGGCGCGGACGATCTCGGCCAGATAGGCGGAGACGAACAGGATGATCGCGATCTGCGCCCGCAGCAGCTTGTCGATGGCGGCGCCGGCCGGCAGCATCAGCGGCAGCAGCAGGGTCGCGACATAGAGCACCGCGATCAGCGGCACGCCGCGCGTCACCTCGATGAACAGGACGGCCAGCGTCCGCACCCCGCCCATGGAGCTGCGCCGGGCGAGCGCCAGCAGCACCGCCAGCGGGAAGGCGCCCACCAGCCCGACGACGGCGAGCAGCAGGCTGACCGGCAGGCCGCTCCAGCGCTCGGTCGGCACCGCCGGCCCGGCTGGACCGCCGGTCAGCAGCACCAGCGCGGCGGCCAGCCCGAAAAGCCAGAGCCACAGCGTCGCCCGCCGCCAGAACAGCGGCATGCCGCTGAGCCCGGCCAGCGCCAGCAGGATGGCGCCGGCCGCCGCCGGGCGCCACTGCCGGTCCTGGTCGTAGAAGCCGAACAGGATGTAGCGCAGCTTCTCGCCGATGAAGGCCCAGCAGGCGCCGGCCGCGTCGGCGCAGCGGTCGGCGGGACCAACCCACACGGCATCCAGCAGGGTCCAGCGCAGCAGCGGCGGCACGGCCCAGCCGAGAAGGGCGAGGCAACCGAGCGTCACCGCGGCGTTCAGCGGCGTGCCGAACAGGCCGATCCACAGGCGCTGCCAGCGCGGCTGTGGCGGGGAAAGGGGCGGGGCGCTTTGCAGAATGCCGTCGGTCATCGCGCGCCCCTCGCCGCCAGCCGGCGGTTGTACAGGTTCATCGCCGCCGAGACCGCGAGATTCACCGTCAGATAGGCGCCCATCATGATCGCCATGGTTTCCAGCACCTGCCCCGTCTGGTTGGCGCTGGTGTTGATGACGCTGACCAGATCCGGGAAGCCGATCGCGACGGCGAGGCTCGAATTCTTGGTCAGGTTGAGATAGCTGGAGGTCAGCAGCGGCACGATCACCCGCATGGCCTGGGGCAGGACCACCAGCCGCATGATCCGGCGGCGCGGCAGGCCCAGCGCGCGGGCGGCCTCCCACTGTCCGGCCGGCACCGCCTGGATGCCGCTGCGCACGATCTCCGCGATCATCGCCGCGGCGTTGACGACCAGCCCGACCAACAGGGCGGAGAATTCCGGCGACACCGTCGTCCCGCCGCTGAAATTGAAGCCGGCCAGTTCAGGAACCTCGACCTGCAACGGCGCGCCCGACGCCAGCAGCAGCGCGACGGGCAGGCCGCATGCGGCCGCCGCGACCGACACTCCGGACAGCGCATCCCGCCGCCCGAGGCGCCGGCGCAGAACGGTCCCGGCAAGGGCGAGCGCCAGCGCCAGCGCGATGGCCGCGAGCAGCCATCCGCCCGCCCGCCCATCGGCGAAGGCCGGCAGCTGGATGCCGCGGTTGCACAGGAAGACACCCGGCAACGGGTTCAGCGCCTGGCGCGGCGAGGGCAGCGCCTGGAAGGTGGCGCTCCAGAAGAAGAGTTGCAGCAGCAGCGGCGTGCTGCGGACCAGCTCGACATAGCCCTGCACCAGCCCGGACAGCAGCGCGTTGCCGGACAGCCGCGCCACCCCCAGCAGAACGCCCAGGACGGTGGCGATCAGGCAGCCGGCCAGCGCGACCTTGACGGTGTTCAGCAGCCCGACCAGCAGGGCCAGCGCGTAGCTGTCCTGCGGCCGGTAGTCGAGCAGCGCCTCGCCGATCTCGAAGCCCGCCGGGCGGCCGAGGAAGGCGAAGCCCGGCGTGATGCCGAAGCGCTCCATGTTCGCCAGCGTGTTGGAGCCGAGCAGGAAGCCGCCCAGCAGCACGAGCGCCAGGATCGCCGCCTGAAGGCCGCTGCGGCCACCCCACCAGAGGGCGACCGCGGCGACCGGACCGGAGCGCAGGGCGCCGGGCGGCACGGGACTGCTCACCGGAAGGGCGGGGCGTAGAGCAGGCCGCCCTGGGTCCACAGCTTGTTGAAGCCCCGGTCCAGCCCGACCTTGGTCCCCGGCCCGACGTTGCGGTCGAAGATCTCGCCGTAATTGCCCACGGTCTTGACGATGGTGTAGGCGAATTTCGGGTCGAGCTTTGCCGCCTCGCCCAGGCTGGGATCGACGCCCAGGAACCGGCGGATCGTCGGGTCGGTGCTGGTCAGGAAGCTGTCGATGTTGGCCTGGGTGATGCCCAGCTCCTCCGCCTGGATGGTGGCGTAGACCGCCCAGTTGACGATCTCCAGCCACTGGTCGTCGCCATAGCGGATGGCCGGGGCCAGCGGCTCCTTCGAGATGCGTTCGGGCAGCAGGACGTAATCGTCGGGCTTGGGCAGCTGGGTGCGGGTGATCGCCAGATCGGATGAATCCTGGGTCAGCACGTCGCAGCGGCCGCTGGCGAAGGCCTTCTGGTTCTCGGCGGTTTCCTCGATCACCACCGGCTTGAAGGCGATCTTGTTCTGCCGGAAGAAGTCGGTGATGTTCAGCTCGCCGGTGGTGCCGGTCTGGACGCAGACGGTGGCGCCGTTCAGATCCTTGCCCTTGGTCACCCCCAGCTTCTTCGGCACCAGCAGGCCCTGGCCGTCATAGAAGACCACCGGGCCGAAATGGAAGCCCAGCTTGGTGGCGCGGGTGAAGGTCTGGGTCACGCCGGAGAGCAGGATGTCGAACTCGCCCGATTGCAGGGACGGCAGGCGCTGCTGCGGCGAGGAGGCGACGAACTGCACCTTGTCCGGGTCGTTGAACACGGCGATGGACAAAGCCCGTCCGAAATCGACGAAGAAGCCCTGCCAGCGGCCGTTGCTGTCGGGGGAGAAGAAGCCCGGCTGGGTGCCGACGCCGACCTTGATGCTGCCGCGCGCCTTGATCGCGTCCAGCGTCGGGCCGGCCTTGGCGGCGCCGGTCAGGGCGAGGCCGATGGCGAGGCTGAGGGCGCCGGCGATCAGGACGCGCGGCGACAGGCCGCTTCGGGAGGATGGACGCGACGGAGCCTGCGAAGACGTGCGCATGGTGGTTTCCCGCAATGAGTTTGTTGTTTTGTGAAAGCAGCGGAGCACCGCATCGAAAAGACGCCCGACAGGCCGGCTCCGGTCGTGGACCGGCGGTTTGCAGGGCAGCCGCGAAGGGGCAGTGCTTATTCCCTAATTAGCAGATAGGGAAATTGGCCTGTCAACGGTTTCGTGAAAATTTATCAATCAACAATTTTTAAGTGTTCATATAGAATTTTCCCGGCCCATAAATCCACAATTATGATAGACAATAAGAGTCTTCCGCGTAATGATCGGCTGTGAAACAGCGATGCCGCCCGGGGCTCCGTGACCCCGGCGGTCGTGCCAAACCCCGAGCCCCAACCTCCCAAGTCATTGTACTGGAACGCGATCATGGCCAATCCCCAGACGGCCCGCCGGGTTACCGCCTCCGCAGCGTCCGACCAGACCATGGTCTGGATCCCGCTTCCGGAGGCCATGGGGATGTGTGCCGTGACTGACGGGCTGACGCCTGATGCGCCGGTCGGCCGGCTCTGGGCGCAGATGCGCGGCACCTGGCTGAAGGCGCGCAGCCGCACCGACTGAGCGGCGCCGGCCTCCGCAAAATCCGATTTCACATGTCGCCGCACGCAAGCGGGCGTTCCCGAATGCATGTCCGCAAAGGAGAGTCCTGTGACCGCGCTTCCCTCTTCGGCCGAGCGGCCGCCGCTGCCGTTTCTGGATCTCGCCCGCCTCGATGGCGCTGCGGCGGACCGTGCGCTGTTCCTGTCGGAGCTGCGGGCGGCGATCCGCCGCTTCGGCGCCTTCTATGTGACCGGCCACGGGGTCGATCCGGCCTTCATCGACTCCGTCTTCGACCTTTCGCGCGGCTTCTTCGCCCTGCCGGAGCAGGACAAGCTGTCCATCGAGATGGTCAACTCGCCCCATTTCCGCGGCTATACCCGCGCCGGCTGGGAGCGCACGCGTGGTCTGGCCGACTGGCGCGAGCAGCTGGACGTCGGTGCGGAACGGCCGGCCTTGCCCCAAGGCCCGGACCAGCCGCCCTGGGTCCGTTTGCAGGGTCCCAACCAGTGGCCGGAGGCCCTGCCGGAGCTGCGCCCGGCGGTGCTGCGCCTACAGGACCAGCTGACCGCGGTGTCGCGGCGCATCCTGTCGACGGTGGCGGTGGCCCTGCGCCTGCCGGAGGATGCCTTCGATCCGATCCTGACCGACCAGCCGACCCAGCTCGTCAAGCTGATCCGCTATCCGGGCCATGACGCGGTTCCCGCCGCCGATGCCCCTGCCGACGATGCGGAGGGGCAGGGCGTCGGGCCGCACAAGGACAGCGGCCTGCTGACGCTGGTTCTCCAGCACCGCCAGAGCGGTTTGCAGATCGAAACCGACGGGGGCTGGGCCGATGTGCCGCCGGTCCCCAACACCTTCGTCGTCAATGCCGGCGAATTGCTGGAACTGGCGACGGACGGCTATTTCCGCGCCGCGGTGCACCGGGTGGTGACGCCGCCGGCGGGGGTGGACCGGCTGTCGACCGCCTTCTTCCTGGGCGCCGGCCTAGATGTCCGGGTGCCGGTGCTGCCGCTGCCGGACGATCTCGCCGCTGAAGCGCGCGGTCCCGAGCGCGACCCGCTGAACCCGCTCTACAGCTCGGTCGGGGAGAACACGCTGAAGAGCCGCCTGCGCTCCCACCCCGACGTGGCCAGCCGCCATTACACCGATCTGGTCGGCACCTCCGCCTGACCGCCGAACTCTCAAGGAATAAGAAGGAGTCCTGCCGATGACCGACCGCAAGCCGCACTTTGAAACCCTGGCCGTCCATGGCGGCGCCTTCCGCGCCGATCCCGTCACCGGCTCCGTCGCCGTGCCGATCCACCAGACGACCTCCTATCAGTTCCAGGACACCGCCCATGCCGAGCGCCTCTTCGCGCTTCAGGAGCTGGGCCACATCTACACCCGCGTCACCAACCCGACGGTCGAGGTTCTGGAACAGCGGCTCGCCGTGCTGGAAGGCGGTGCGGCGGCGGTGGCGGTCGCGTCCGGACAGGCGGCGTCCTTCTATTCGGTGCTGAATCTGGCGCAGGCCGGCGACAACATCGTCACCTCCACCGACCTTTATGGCGGAACCTGGAACCTGTTCGCCAACACGCTGAAGCAGATCGGCATCGAGGCGCGCTTCGTCGATCCGGCCGACCCGGAGAATTTCCGCCGCGCCACCGACGACCGCACCCGCGCCTATTATGCGGAGACGCTGCCGAACCCGAAGCTGAACGTCTTCCCGATCCGCGAGGTCGCCGACATCGGCCTGGAACTGGGTGTGCCGCTGATCGTCGACAACACCGCGGCACCGCTGACCGTGCGGCCCTTCGACCATGGCGCGGCGGTGACGATCTATTCGGCGACCAAATACATCGGCGGCCACGGCACCACCATCGGCGGCGTGCTGATCGACGGCGGCACCTTCCCGTGGGAGGCGCATGCCGCCCGCTTCCCGCTGCTGACCCAGCCCGACCCCAGCTATCACGGTGCGATCTGGACGGAGGCGGCCAAGCCGCTCGGCCCCATCGCCTATGCGCTGCGTGCCCGCGTCACCCTGCTGCGCGACATCGGCGCCGCGCTCAGCCCGCAGTCGGCCTTCCAGCTGATCCAGGGGCTGGAGACGCTGCCGCTGCGCATCCGCCAGCACAACGCGAACGCCGGCATCGTCGCGAATTATCTGAAGACGCATGCCAAGGTGACGTCGGTCATCTTCCCCGGCCTGCAGGAGGGCGAGGCGCGGCGGCGCGCCGACACCTACCTGAAGGGCGGCTATGGCGGGCTGGTCGGCTTCGAACTGGCAGGCGGGGCGGAGGCGGGGCGGCGCTTCATCGATGCGCTGAAGCTGTTCTACCACGTCGCCAACATCGGCGATGCCCGGTCGCTGGCGATCCATCCCGCCACCACGACTCACTCCCAGCTGTCGCCGGAAGACCAGCTTGCCACCGGTGTCACCCCCGGCTATGTCCGCCTGTCGGTCGGCATCGAGCATCCCGACGACATCATCGCCGACCTGGAGCAGGCGCTGGCCGAGGCGTAAGGCCCGCTGCCCATCGCGTATTGCCCATTGCCCAGCGGTAGCGGTCTCTCGCGGCCCGGTTCCTCACTGCGCGGCCGGCATCACCCCTCGGCGGGAGGTGCCGGCCGAAATTTTTCACAGATGTGCATATTTTGGTATGCGCACTATCTCTAGTGTGTAAGTATGATTTTAGGAAGAAAGAGCGACCGAAAGCAGTAATAGAAAGCTGTTTCGGAATCGCCGCTTCGCTCAATCCGCATGATCGACAGTCCCGGAGGGTTTTTCCGATGGCCAACGTGCCCGGCGCTCCTGTCAGTTCATCCGCCGCGTCCCTCGACCTTGAGACCGATGTCCTGATACTGGGGGGCGGTCCCGCCGGCACCTGGGCCGCCATCGCCGCTGCAACCGCAGGTGCCCGCACCATTCTGGCCGACAAGGGATTTTGCGGCACGTCCGGCGCCACCGCGGCGTCGGGAACCACGCTGTGGTATATCGATCCCGATCCGGCCAAGCGCGCGGCGGCCAAGGCGTCGCGCGAGGGGCTGGGCGGTCATCTGGCCGACCATGGCTGGATGGACCGCGTGCTCGACCGCACCCATGCGGCGGTCGGCCAGCTCGCCGACTGGGGCTATCCCTTTCCACGCGATGCGGACGGGCGTGAGCGCCGCGTGTCGGTGCAGGGACCGGAATACATGCGGCTGATGCGCCGCCGCGTGAAACAGGCCGGGGTGACGATCCTCGACCATTGCCCGGCGCTGGAACTGCTGGTCGACGACGGCGGCGCCGTTGCCGGCGCCGTCGGCTTGCAGCGGCAGAAGGGCGGGCGCTGGACCGTGCGGGCGAAGGCGGTGGTCATCGCCACCGGCGGCTGTGCCTTCCTCAGCAAGGCGCTGGGCTGCAACGTGCTGACCGGCGATGGCCTGCTGATGGCGGCGGAGGCCGGGGCCGATCTGTCGGGGATGGAGTTCTCCAACGCCTACGCCATCGCCCCGGCCTTCGGTTCGGTGACCAAGACGCTGCTTTACCAATGGGCCAGCTTCACCCGTGCCGACGGCGAGCCTATTCCGGGGGCGGCCTCCAAGGGCGGCCGCTCCGTCATCGCGCGGGTGCTGACGACCGAACCGGTCTATGCCCGCCTCGACCGCGCCGAACCGGAACTGTGGGCGGCGATGCGTCAGGCCCAGCCGAACTTCTTCCTGCCCTTCGACCGCGTCGGCGTCGACCCCTTCACCCAGCGTTTCCCGGTGACCCTGCGGCTGGAGGGCACCGTGCGCGGCACCGGCGGCCTGCGGCTGGTGGACGGCACCTGCGCCACCGCGGTCCCCGGCCTGTTCGCCGCCGGCGACGCCGCGACGCGCGAATCGATCTGCGGCGGCTTCACCGGTGGCGGCAGCCACAACGCCGCCTGGGCGATGTCGACTGGCCATTGGGCGGGGCTCGGGGCCGCCGATCATGCCCGTGCCTTGGGAAATGGAATCCGCACCCTGCGCCGGGCAGGCGGCGCCGGATTGCAGGACAGGCCGCGGGGCGGGGCGGCGATCGATGCCGGCGGTTTGACCCGTGCCGTCCAGGCCGAGGTGTTCCCCTACGACATCAACTACTTCCGCACGGAGGAGGGGCTGACCGGCTCTCTCGCCCGGCTGGACCGGCTGTGGGCCGATGCCGCCGGGGCGATGCCGGCCTCCGCCGACACCGTCCTGCGCGTGCGGGAGGCTGCTGCGATGCTGGCGACCGCCCGCTGGATGTACCGTTCGGCGCTGGCCCGCACCGAATCGCGCGGCATGCACCGCCGCATCGACCATGCCGCCCTCGACCCGGCCCAGCGCCACCTGCTGACGGTCGGCGGCCTGGACGAGGTGCATGTCTCGACCCGCCCGGCGCCGGTCCGCGCGGATCGGGCCGAGACAGGCCGGGAGCTGGCGGCATGATCGAGCTGATCAGCCCGGCCCGCTGCACCGGCTGCAACATCTGCGTCTCCGTCTGCCCGATGGACGTGTTCCAGCCGACCGGCGGCGGCCGGGCCGAGGGAGCCGCCCCTGTCATCGCCCGGCAGTCCGACTGCCAGACCTGCTTCCTGTGCGAAGCCCATTGCCCGGACGACGCCCTCTATGTCGCTCCCGATGCCGAAACGGTGACGGGGATCACCGAGGAGGCGGTTGCCGCCGCCGGCCTGTTCGGCAGCTACCGCCGTGCCATCGGCTGGACTGCCGCCCATCGCGAGAACCGTTCCGCCGACCAGACCTTCCGGCTGCTGGCGCCCCATTGAGCGCCCGGCCGCATTCGACAGGAGCCTTTCGATCATGACCGTGTTCGACCCGTCCGGCATTCGCCTGAACCGCCGCCGCCTGCTGACCGACGCGGCCGTTACCGCCGGCATGCTGGCTGCTGCCGGGCCGCTGTGGGCCGGCCGCGCGCAGGCCGCCGCGGCCAAGGCGACGCTGGCCTATGGCAGCACCGGCTACACCTGGGCGGTGCCCTTCGTCGCCGAGGCCGCCGGCACCTGGGCCGAGGCCGGATTCGATCTGAGCACCATGGAGTTCGAGAGCGGGCGCGATTCGATGCAGGCGCTGCTCGCCGGTTCGGCCGACTTCTCCGCCTCGACCGACACGCCGGTGGTGTTCGCGGTGCTACAGGGGCTGCGGCCGTTGATCCTGGTGAATTACAGCCGCTATTCGCGCGACATGAAGATCGTCGTCCGCAAGGACGGCGGCATCGATCCGATCAAGCCGGCCAGCCTGAAGGGGCGCAGGATCGCCACCCGCGTCGGCACCTCCGGGCAATATATGCTGGCGAAATATCTGGAATTCGCAGGGCTGGCGCCGGGCGATGTCGAGGTGGTCGATCTCACCCCGAACAATATGACCTCCGCCCTGGTGCGCGGCGACATCGACGGCTTCGCCTGGAGCAGCCAGTCCGCCGCGGTGGCCGAGCGCCAGTCCGGCGGCAAGACCGCGGTGATGACCCAGTACGGGCTGGAGAAATTCTTCCAGAGCCACCAGCTGCTGCTGACCACCGAGAAGGTGGTGAAGGAGAAGCCGGAACTGGTGACCGGCGCCATCCGGGCCTTGCAGGGGGCGGAACGCCGCATCCTGGCCGACGGCGGCTGGGCCGACCTGATCTCGCGCCGCATCCACACGCCGCCGAAGGAGATTCTGGAGGCGACCTCCGAGTTCACCTTCAAGATCGCCTTCGACGACCGCTTCGTCGACGATCTGGTGGCGGAGGCGGAATGGGCCATCGCCGCCGGCCTCGCCAAGCGTCCGGCGGGGGACCTGCGGGCGCTGTTCCGCGGCCTGATCGTCGATAGCCCGCTGAAGGCGGTGGCGCCCGACCGGGTCACCCTGTCATGAGCGGGGTCATGAGCGGGCCGCTGATCGATTTCGACCGCGTGTCGCAGATCTATGCGGCGCGCGACGGCTCGCCGGTCTGGGCGCTCAGCGACGTGTCGCTGCGGGTGGAGGCCGGCGAGTTCGTCTGTCTGATCGGCCCGTCCGGCTGCGGCAAGTCCACGCTGATCCATCTGCTGGCCGGCTTCCTCAAGCCGACCTCCGGCGCCGTCCGCTTCCGCGGCCGGCCGCTGGACGGGCCGGGGCCGGACCGCGGCGTGGTGTTCCAGGAATATGCGCTGTTCGCCTGGATGACCGCGCGGCAGAATGTCGAGTTCGGCCTGCGCATGCAGCGGGTCTCCGCCCCCGTCCGGCGCCGCCGGGCGCTGGAGGCGCTCGACCGGGTCGGGTTGCGCCATGCCGCCGACCGCTACCCGCACGAGCTGTCCGGCGGCATGCGCCAGCGCGTCGCCGTCGCCCGCGCCCTGGTGGTGGAGCCGGAGGTGGTGCTGATGGACGAGCCCTTCGCCGCCGTCGACGCCATGACCCGCACCACCTTGCAGGAGGATTTGCTGCGGCTGTGGCGGGAGACCGGGGTGTCGGTGCTGTTCGTCACCCACAACATCGATGAGGCGGTATTCCTCGCTCAGCGCGTGGTGGTGATGGGGGCCGGGCCGGGGGTGATCCGCGAGGATCTGACGGTCGATCTGCCCTATCCGCGCGACCGTGGGTCGGCGGAGTTCGGCAGGGAATACGCCCGCATCGCCGCGGCGCTGGCCCGCGGCAGCCGGGGTGCCGACCAGAGCGACGGTGAACGGAGGGCGGCGTGACGGCGGCGACGGATGACGCGGCCGGCACTGGCCTCTCCACCCCCCGGCATTCTGCGGCGGATGCGCGATCCGACAGCGCCGCCTTCGCCGAGGAGTTCCGCCGCGCCCATCGTCGCGGCCTGCGGCGGGCGGCCTGGCTGCGCGCCCTGTTGAACGTGACCGGCATCCTGCTGTTCCTGGCGGTCTGGGAGGCGGTGCCGCGGCTGGGGACCTGGGTCAATCCGGTGCTGCTGCCGCCGCCGTCGGTGGTGTTCGACACCTTCGTCCCGATGCTGCTGTCCGGCGAGATTCCGGCCAACATCCTGGCCAGCCTGCGCCGGGCAGCGCTGGGATTCGGCATCGCGACGGCGACCGGCGTGACGGCCGGGCTGCTGACCGCCCGCATCGGCCTGCTGCACCATGTCAGCGAGCCGATCCTGCACGGTTTCCGCTCCGTCCCCTCCATCGCGCTGGTGCCGCTGTCGGTCCTGTGGTTCGGCATCGGCGAAGGCTCGAAGGTGGCGCTGGTCGCCTGGGGCAGCTTCTTCCCGATCTGGATCACCACCTTCATCGGCGTGCGCGACGTGCCGGCGGCCTATCTGCGCTCCGCCGCCTGCCTCGGCGCCGGGCGGCTGGCGACGCTGCTTCTGGTGGTGCTGCCGGCGGCCCTGCCGATGATCCTGGCCGGGCTGCGCCAGGGCATCGCCGTCTCGCTGATCCTGCTGGTCGCCGCCGAGCTGTCCGGTGCGCGGGAGGGGGTGGCCTACATGATGTCCACCGGCCACCAGATGTTCCGGGTCGACATCATGCTGATCGGGCTGGTGCTGCTCGGCACCTTCGGCTTCATCGCCGACCGCCTGTTCGTGGCGCTGATCCGCCGCCTGTTCCCATGGTACACCACCGCCTCGTGAGGATCGCCGGATGAGCGGACCGAGTTCTTCCCCCACCCTGATCCTGCGCAACGCCAACATCCTCACCTTCGATCCGGACCGGCCACGCGCCGGCGCGGTGGCGCTGGCCGGCGACCGCATCCTCGCGGTCGGCGGGGAGGAGGTCGCGGCACTCGCCACCGCCGCCACCGAAGCCATCGACCTGGGTGGTGCGACGCTGATCCCCGGCTTCAACGACGCCCACGCCCATATGGAGCGCGAGGGGCTGAAGCGCCTGCGCCCCTCGCTGGCCGGTGCGCGCAGCGTCGGCGATATTCTGGAGCGGGTGCGGGCGGTGGCGGCTGAGACGCCGCCCGGCCAGTGGATCGTCACCATGCCGATCGGCACGCCGCCCTTCTTCTTCGACGGTGCCCCGACGCTGGCCGAGGGGAGACCGCCGGACCGGCACGAGCTGGACCGCGCAGCACCGGACCATCCGGTCTACATCCCCGGCCTGTTCGGCAACTGGGGCAAGCCGCCGGGGCACAGCGCGCTGAACAGCCGGGCGCTGGCGCTGAACGGCATCACCGCGGCCAGCCTGCCGACCTGCGGCGGCGTGGAGATCCTGAAGGACGCGAGCGGCGAGCCGACCGGCGTGATCGTCGAGCACAACAGCCGCCCGACCGTCGAGTTCGACCTGCTGCCGGCGGTTCCTCGCTTCGGATTCGCCGAACGGCTGGAGGGCGTCCGGCTGTCCCAGCGGCTCTACAACGCCCAGGGCACCACCAGCATCTACGAGGGGCACGGCTCCGCGCCGCAGACCATCTCGGTCTACCGCCGGCTGTGGGAGCTGGGGGAGCTGACGGTGCGGGTCGGGCTGGTGGTCAGCCCGAGCTGGGCCGACATCGCCGAGGCGCGCCGCGCCATGCGCGACTGGCTGGCCCACGCGCGCGGTGCCGGTCTGGGCGATCCCTGGCTGAGGCTGTCGGGCGTCCACATCGCCTATGGCGGCGACCCGGCGGTCGCCTGCTGCGCCCGCGACAATCTGCCGGACACCGGCTGGTCGGGCTTCGTCGAGCAGGCGCTGACCCCGGCCGACTTCCGCGAGGCCTGCTTCCTGGCCGCCGAGCACGATCTGCGCCTGCACACCATCGTCAGCGACAGGCTGCACGAGGTGGTGCCGGTGCTGGAGGCGGTCAACGAACGCCATCCGCTGTCCGGCCGCCGCTGGGTGATCGAGCATATCGGCCGTGCCCGGCTGACCGATCTGGAGGCGCTGAAACGGCTGGACGTGCTGGTGACGACGATCCCGACCTATTTCCTGTGGAAGGGCGGAGCCGCCTATCTGGACGAGCCTGATGGTGGCGATCTGGTGGTGCCGCACGCCCATTTGCTGCGGCTTGGCATTCCGACCGCCATCGCCACCGACAACATCCCGCACGACCCGTTCTTCACCCTGTGGTCGGTCTGTAACCGGCTGGAACGGACCAGCGGCCGGGTCATCGGTCCCGACCAGCGGCTGGATGCCGAAACGGCGCTGCGGCTGTTCACCGTGGCCGGCGCCGCCCTGACCTTCGACGAGGGATGGAAAGGGCCGCTGCGTCCCGGCTTCGCCGCCGACCTCGCGGTGCTGTCGGAGGATCCCACCGCCATCGACCCGGATCGGTTGCGCGATCTGCGCTGCCGCCTGACGCTGGTCGGCGGACGGATCGTCCATCGCGAGGGGCTGTGACCGTGCCGCGGCCGTTGCGGGTCGTCATCGTCGGTGCCGGTGTGTCGGGCAGCGGCGTCGCGGCCGGGTTGGTGCGCGCCGGTGCCGCCAGTGGCTTCTCCGCCGAGGTGGAGCTTGTGGATCCGCGGCCGTCGCCCGGTGCCGGGCTGACCTACGCGCCCGGGGGCGACCCGCGCCACCGGGTGAATGTTCCCTCCATCCGCATGGCGGCCGTGGCCGGCCCGCCGGCCGGGGAGGCCAAGGAGGGTGAGGAGGAGGATTTCCATCGCTGGTGCCTGGAGAGTGGCGTGCTGGAGGCCGATCTGGCCGGCTGGGCGGACGGGCTGCATTATCCGGCGCGGTCGGTGTTCGGGCGTTATCTCGACGAGAGGCTGCGCGCGCTGTTCTCAGCGGCCGGGCCGGTGCGGGTGACCCACCGGCGCGACCGTGCCGTCGCCGCCCGCCGGCTCGAATCGGCACGGGGAGCCGGGTTCGTCGTGGAGCTTGCCGGCGGCAGGATGCTGGAGGCCGATGCGCTGGTGCTGTGCACCGGAAACCCGGGGCCCGAACTGCCGGGCGTGCTGGCCGGGCTGGCGGGGCACAAGCGGGTCGTCGCCGATCCATGGGCGCCCGGCGCGCTCGATCCCATCGGCCGGACCGACCGGGTGCTGATCGTCGGCACCGGCCTGACGATGGGTGACGTGGTGTCGACCCTGCTCGGCCGGGGCCATCGCGGACCGCTGACCGCCCTGTCGCGCCATGGTCTGGTGCCGCGGTCTCGCCCTGCCGGGCATGCCGACTCCTGGACCGACTTCACCGCCGATCCGCCTGCCGGTGTCCGTGACCTGCTGCGCCGGGTGCGTGCCGCCGTCGCTGACGCGGGCCGGCAGGGGCGGCCCTGGACCGACGTGCTCGAAAGCCTGCGCCTTCAGAACGGTGCCTTGTGGACGGCCCTTCCCATCGAGGAGCGGAGGCGGTTCCAGCGCCATCTGCGGCCCTGGTGGGACGCCCACCGCTTCCAGGCGGCCCCGCAGGTCGCCCGGCTGGTGGCGTCCGCGCAGACGGACGGGCGTCTTTCGGTCCTGGCCGGACGGTTGGTCGGGGCGAACGCCGACGCCGATTCGTCAGGCACCCGCGGTGATGAGGGTGGCGGTCTGTGGGTTCTCTATCGGCCGCGCGGCGGCGACGCCCTGACCGGGCGAACCTACGATGCCCTGGTGAACTGCACCGGCGCCGGCCATGGAGCCTCCTTCGGCCGGAACCCGCTGCTGGCGGCCCTGACCGCCCAAGGGTTGATCCGGCCGGATCCGCTTGGTCTGGGGGTGGAGGTGGACCGGCAGCGCCGGGCATTGGATGCCGGTGGCCGGCCGGTCACCTCCCTGTTCGTCGTCGGGCCGCCGACCCGCGGCAGCCTGGGCGAAGTGACCGGCTCATCTGAGATCGTGCCGCACGCGCTGGCGGTTGCCGGGGCATTGACGGCATGGCGGCACGGCATGTTTCCGCGGTCCCCCTGACCCGCGGATGCGACCCGCGATCCCGGCGAGCCGGCACTGCGGGCCAAGGCGATCACACTGTCAGGAACAGCGCCGAGGTCCACACCCGCGACTGGTCGCGCTGGCGTCCGCTGAGGAACAGCGGATGCTCGCGGCCCGCCGCCAGATCCAGTCCGGCCAGCGGGATGCGGCCGGCGAGATTGCGGGGCAGCGGCGCCTCGGTGACACGCTCAACCGTCACCTCCAGTTCGGTGCCCGGCAGCAGACGGCTGACAGCTCCGGTCGGCGAGTGGGCTGCATCCAGCAGCGCGTCGCCGTCGATCTCCAGCACGGCCTCCGGCGCATGCGGGTTGGGCGGCGGGGTCAGCGGGTTGCCGACCTTCACATAGGTGCCGATGTCGAGCTGCACCCGGATGCGCGTGCCGGCCAGTTGCGACAGCGTCAGTTCCACCCCGTCGGTGTCGCCGTGGGTGACGGTGCGCAAAGCCACCGTGGTGGCATCCTGCCGCCAGCAGCCCTGCTCGGGATGGTCGAAGCCGAAGGGCTCGACCCGCTGCACCGCCGCTCCGGTGACGGTGATGCCGCCGCTCCAATAGGCACCGCGGTAGCGGTCCTTGATGCGGGCGCCGCCCAGCCGCAGCCGGATGCGCCGCTCCGACAACCCCAGCTCACGGTGCAGGTCGCGCTCCCACAGCAGGGTCTCGCCGTCGTAAAGCCGCAGGCTCTCCCAGCCGCGGTCCCCGAGCAGCCGGTAATCGAGCGTATCGGTCGCCGACGCCGTCACCACCTCGCCCATCCAGCGGTCACCCAGCCGCAGGCTGGCGAAGCTGCGCTCCCCGGTGGTGGCGAAGGTGCGGCGCGCGCGCAGCGCCCGGCCGATGGTGGCGCGGTCGAGCCGGTCGGCCAGCACGCCGGTCAGCCCGCCGCGCGCGCCGAACACCGCGGTGGCCGGTGCGCCGCCGCCGCAGCGGCCCTGATGCTCGTCGCTGCTGGCCGAGGCGCCGAGCCGGTAGCCGCGGGCCAGTGCCTCGGCATAGACCCAGTGGAACTGGCCCCAGGCGGAGCCGATCTCGATCAGCCGCTCCAGTTCGGGGTGGTGCCAGTCGAGATTGCAACGCCGCCCGCCAACATGCGGGATCAGCAGATGGCCTTCCGGGTCGTCCTGATAGGCGGCGTAAAGCTCGTCGAGCGGCCAGGCGCCGGGGCGCAGCTTGCCGCGCGTGGACTCGTTCCATTCGAAGGAGCGGACCGGCTGGCCCCGGCTGTCGATGGGGAATTGCGGCACGCCGTCGCGCAGGAAGACGACATTGTGGTCGCCGCCGGCGGCCGAGTTGCCGCACCATTCGGTGCCGGGATAGCAGACGAAGCGGCCGGCCTCGTTGAAGCGGTCGATCAGCCCGACCGCCTCGCTCCAGGCCTTTTCGGTGACGTTGAAGTCGTTGGCGGTATAGCCCAGCACGTCCAGCCCGGCGATGTCGCGGCCGTAGGACAGGTTGTAGGCTGTGTCGTTGGTGCCGACCGTGTCGTTGGAATGGACATGCAGGTCGGCGTAGTAGGCGCGCGGCGCGTCCTGCTCGACGGTGATGAAGGCCTCGGCCGGGAGCAGCCCGTCGGCCGTGGCGGCGATGCGCCACTCGCCTTCCGACAGCGCGACCTCCTGGCGACGGACCAGCCAGCCATAAGCATCGGAGTTGGGCGAGAGCGTCAGTTGCTGCGTGGTCTCACCCCGCGGGCCCGTCAGCGTCAGGGCGGCATCGATGGCGCCGCCGGTGCAGCAGTTGCCCCAGACATCCTCGGCACGCAGCAGCAGGGCCGCCGGGCCGGGCGCGGTCAGGCGCGGCGCCACCAGACGCAGGGCGGCGGGCGCGCCGGGAACGATGTCGATCACGCAGTCGCCCGGCACCTCCGCGTATTTCTGGCTGCCGAGCGGGTCGATGAAGACGCGGAAGCGGAATCCCTGCTCGACGAAGCTCTGCACCCGCGTGCCCGGCCCGCCGCGCCGCCGGTCGCCCAACCTGATCACGATGCGGTCGCCGGGATTGAGGTAGCCGTCGATCACGTCGATGACGATGGCCTTCTGATAGGGACGCTCATGGCCCTTCTGGTCGAAGCGCACCTTCAGCGCCTGGATCGTCGCCGGGCTCTGCCCCGGCACCAGCGGTCCGGCCTCATATTCCACCGAGACATAGTTGGCGGCCTGCGGGTCGCTGGTCTGGAACAGCGCCCAGTCGGAATAGAACTTCATCGCCAGCTTGATGCCGGCGCCGTCGGCGAGCCCTGAGGCGCCGACCTCGTAGACCAGTTGCAGCTCGGTCCATTCGCCGGCGACCAGCCGGCGGTGCGAACAGCTGGTCGATCCCAGGAAGGGGCGGTCCTTGTTGCGCTCGTACAGCCCGACGGGGGCGATGTGGCGGACAGGCGGCTGGGTTTCGGACATGTCGGCGTTTCCTCCGGTTTTGCAGGTTATCGGGTCAGGCGAGGTGCCAGTGGCGGTAGCGCCGCTCGATGCGGCGGAAGACGAGGCTTTCGGTGATCCAGGCGGTCATGCCGATGATGGCGACGCCCAGCAGCACCTGGGTGGCGTTGCCGATCTGGCCGCCCATCGCCACCATCCAGCCGATCCCCTGCGAGGCGCCCAGCATCTCGGCGGCCACCAGCGCCCGCCATGCCTGGCTGAAGCCGATGCGCAGCGCCGCGGTCAGAAAAGGCAGCGAGGCCGGCAGATAGACGTAACGGATCAGCTGCCAGCGCCGGGCGCCCAGCACGCGGGCGGCGCGCAGGTTGCCGTTGCGGATGGCGAGGAAGCCCTCCTGCACCGTCACCGCCATTGGGAACAGGGCGGCGACCACGATCACCATGGTGATGGCGACATAGCCCAACCCGAAGAAGATCATCGACAGCGGCGCCCAGGCGATGGGCGGGATCGCCATGAACAGGCCGGTCAGCGGGGCGGAAAAGGCGCGGAATCCCTGCGACAGCGCGCCGGCCAGCCCCAGTGCCAGCGCGCCCAGCACGGCGACGGCGAAGCCGCCGGCCTCGCGCAGCAGGCTGGCGCCGACATGGGCGGCGAGCTGGCCGCTGTCGAGCCAGCGCACCGCCTCCGCCGCCACCGCCCAGGGCTGCGGCAGGACGTAAGGCGGCAGGTTCCAGGCGGCGACACTCCAGACCAGCAGCAGCGCCGGGAAGGCCGCCCAGCCGTAGAGCCGGGTCTGCATCAGCGGCCCGCCCGGCGGAGATAGGAGCCGTCGACGATGTCCGCCGCCTTCATCGGCGCCGGGATTAAGCCGAGTACCAGCGAGCTGTCCATCAGCCGCTGGATGAAGGCGAGGTCGCTGTCCTCCAGCCGATCCGACCAGCCCAGCCGCTTGCGCGCCTCGGCGGCGACGGCGGCCGGGGCGATCTCCGTACCGTCGGCGCGCTTCACCGGCTCCAGCTTGAACGCCTCGGCGATCAGGGCGTCGCCCTCGGCCGGGTGGTCGGACAGCCAGGCGATGGCCTTGGCATGGGCGCGCAGCAGCTTCACCACGTCGTCGGGACGGTCGGTCAGCGTCTTCTTCGGCGCCATCACCACATACCAGGGATAGCCGGGCAGCGCTTGGTTGACGTCGAACAGCACATGCGCGCTCCCCCGCAGCACCTGCTGGCTGATGAAGGGTTCCCAGGTGAAAGCGGCATCCACCGTGCCGCTGTCCAGCGCGGCGTTCATGTTGCCGACCGGCATGGAGACCACCGACAGGTCGCGATCGGGGTCGAGGCCGGCCGCCTCCTTCAGCACGGCGCCGCGCAGCAGCACGTCCATCCCGCTGCCGCGCGCCACCCCGGCGACCTTCCGTCCGCGCAGATCGGACAGCTTGGCGATGGCCGGGTTGTTGGCGATCACCGCCGCCTGTCCGTAATTCACCTTGGCCAGGATGCGGCTGTCCAGCCCGCGCGCCGCCCATTGATAGACCGGCGGTGCGCCGATATAGGCGACGTCCAGCTCGCCGGCGGCGAGAGCCTGCTGGATGACCGGCCCGTCGCCGAAGGGCTTGGCGTCCACCGTCAGCCCCTCTTCGGCATAGAAGCCCTTGCGGTCGGCGACCAGCGCCGGGGCGTTCGCCATGGCGAAGACCCAGCCGACCCGGAGCGGCCGGATGTCGCCCGTGGTGGCGGCCCCGGCCGGGGCGATGCCCGCAAGCAGGGCGATGGAGCCGTAAAGGGCGGCGGACAGCGCCGCGGCGAACATCCGGTTCATGCGCGAAATCCTTTCGGTCGGGGGCTGGTCGGACTCTTCCGCAGAACCGCTCACGCCGCGGCGACGATGGCGGAAATCCGCTCCAGCAATGTGTCGGTCAGGGTGGTGAAGCGCTCCAGCCGCCGCGTCTCGCGCAGGCGGCGCGGGCGGGGCAGGTCGATGGCCAGTTCGCTGTGGATGCCGGCCGGCGCGATGTCGAGCAGCACGACGCGGTCGGCCAGGAACACCGCCTCCTCCACGTCGTGGGTGATGAACAGGACCGTCTGGCCGAGCCGGCCGCACAGCCGAAGCAGTTCCTCGTTCAAGGTGGCGCGGGTGATGGCGTCCAGCGCGGCGAAGGGTTCGTCCATCAGGAGCAGGCGTGGCTCCAGCACCAAGACGCGGGCCAGCGCCACCCGCTGCTGCATGCCGCCCGACAGCTGGTGGGGGAATTTGCCAGCCGCGGCCTCCAGCCCGACCAGCGCCAGCGCCGCCATCGCCTTGTCCCGCTGCTCCGCATCCCGCAGCCGGCCCGTCATCCGCAGGCCGAAGCGCACATTGTCGAGCACGTCGAGCCAAGGAAACAGCTGCGGCGACTGGAAGACATAGCCGAGCGCCGGCATTTCCGGCGTTACCGTCTCCCCGTCAATGGTGATGCGGCCGGAGCTGGGCGGCAGGAAACCGGACAGCAGGTTCAGCAGCGTGGTCTTGCCGCAGCCGGACGGGCCGAGCAGCGCCACGAACTCTCCCGGCCGGGCGGTCAATGCCAGCGAGCGGAACACCGGGTGCGTGCCGTCATAGGAGAAATCGACGCCGTCGACCTGGAAGGCGGCACCGCCGGAGCGATCGCCGGACAACGCACCGATGCGGCTGTCGGACGGAGATGTCAAGATTTCACAGTCCATATCCGTTTTATCTCTCCGATCAACCGACTCAATTCGATAATACAATATAATACATATTATAAAATACATGACAACTAGGGAATTGAATCGGATTCACGCAGCCGGCATCGCGACGGTGTCGAGGCTTGAGCCATCCGGTCGCCGGTGGCATCAAGGCGACCTCGGTCCGCTGACCGGGTCGATCGATCAGGGAGGGACGCCAGGGTGCCCGTGGTGCGAGACAACGCGACGGCGCTGTACCGGCAGATCGCCGACCGGCTGCGCGACGAGATCGCCGCCCGGCTGTTCGAGCCGTCGGGGCGGCTGCCGACGGAAAGCGAGATCGGGACCCGCTTCGGCGTCAGCCGGGTCACCGTCCGGCTGGCGCTCGACCGGCTGGAGGCGGACGGGCTGATCGAACGCCGCAAAGGCAAGGGCACCTTCACCGCGGGCAAGCGCGTCCAGCATCCGCTCGACCGCCTGCGCAGTTTCCACGAATCCCTGCGGCTTCAGGGGCTGGACGCCACGATGCGGCCCTTGTCGGCGCGGATCGTCGCGACGCCGCCGGAACTGCGGGAGGATTTCGGTTCCCACTGCCTGGAGGTGTGCCGTCTGCATCTGGTGGACGGCGAGCCGGTGGCCCTGGGCCGCAGCCTGCTACCGCCGGCCCTGGGGCCGGTCGACTGGCAGGCGGCCGGGCACAGGCCGATCTACGGCATCCTGCAGGACATCGTCGGCAAGCCGGTCGGCGGCGCCGACATCGAGGTAAAGGCGGCAGCAGCCGAGGCGGAGGTGGCGGCGACGCTCGGCCTTCCGGTGGGCGCGCCGGTGCTGGTGATGGACCGCCGTTCCGTCTTCGTCGGCGGCGGCTGCGCCGACCGTTCGGTGTTCCACATCCGGCCCGAGCGCTACAGCTTCATTCTTTCCCACCGCTGGGAGGGGTAGGGTTCGGCGGTGGCCGGCGCCGCTCCGGCAATCACTTCACTGGTTATGGCCTTAGCGGCGATGATCGACCCGTCGCGACAGCCACTCGCCGCCGAACTGCACCGAGGTCACCAGCACGATCAGGATCACGATGATCTCGAACAGCACCTGGGTTTCGTAGCGTTCATAGCCGTAGCGGATGGCGAGGTCGCCCAGGCCGCCGGCCCCGACTGCCCCCGCCATCGCCGAGGCGTTGATCATGGCGATCACGCAGACCGTCATGCCGCCGATCAGGCCCGGCAGCGCCTCGGGCAGGATGACGTGACGGACGATGTGCCAACGGTGGAAACCCATGGCGCGGGCCGCCTCGATCAGTCCATGGTCGATCTCGTTCAGGCTGACCTGGGCGACGCGGGTGTAGAAGGCGATCAGGTGGATGCTGAGCGGAACGACCGCCGCCCAAATGCCCAGCGTCGTGCCGACGATCAGCCGGGTGACGGGCAGCAGCGCCACCAGCAGGATGATGAAGGGGATCGCCCGGAAGACGTTCACCACCACCGACAGCCCTTTGTTGAAGCGCTGCCGCGGATAGAGGCCGCCGGGGGCGGTAGCAACCAGCAGCAGGGCCAGGGTCAGGCCGCTGGCGATGGCGATAGTGACGGACACTCCGACCATCGTCAGCGTTTCGCCGAAGGCGCGCAGATAGCGGTCAAACATCGTCGGCGACATAGCCGAGAACCTTCCAGCTGTCGGGGGAGAAGCGGGAGCCGGCGGCCGAGCGCATCGCCGCGACGGGAACGGCGATCACGAGGTCGCCCTGGGCATGGCCCTGGATGCGGTCGATGCCGCCATGCAGCAGCCTGGCATCCGGGGCGAGCGCCAGCAGGCTGGCGAGCGAGATGCCGTCGGGGTGGCTTTCGCCGGTGAAGCGCAGCGACAGCACCGCCTGCCCGCCGCCCTGCGCGGGCGGATCGGCTTGCAGCCGGCGGGCGATGTCGTCGGGCAGCCCGTGCCGGAGCGGGCGCAGCAGGGCGCGGGTGGCGTCGCCCTGCGGGGTGCCGAACACCAACCAGACCGGTCCATGCTCCACCCGGTGGCCGCGGTCCAGCACCATCACCTCGTCGCAGATGGCCCGGATCACCGCCATGTCGTGGGTGATCAGCACGATGGTCAGCCCCAGCGTGGCGTTGATGTCGCGCAGCAGGCCGAGGATGGCGTGGGTGGTCTCGGGGTCGAGGGCCGAGGTCGCCTCGTCGCACAGCAGGATCTCCGGCCGGTGGACCAGCGCGCGGGCGATGCCGACGCGCTGCTTCTGTCCGCCGGACAGCTTGGACGGATAGACATCGGCCTTGTCGGCCAGCCCGACCAGATCCAGCAGCTCGTCCACCCGCCGGCGGACCTCGGCGGCGCCGACCCCGGCCACCTTCAGCGGTAGCCCGACATTCTCCCGCACCGTCTTGGCCGACAGCAGGTTGAAATGCTGGAAGATCATGCCGATGCGGCGGCGCAGGCGGACGAGATCCTCCTCGCCCAGCCCGCCGACGTCGATGCCGTCGACCAGCACGCGGCCGCCGCTGGGCCGCTCCAGCATGTTGATCGCCCGCAGCAGGGTCGATTTGCCGGCGCCGGACCGGCCGATGATGCCGAAGACGCTGCCGCGCGGGATGGCGAAGGACACCGCCTGCAGCGCCTCCACCCCGCCGGGATAGGTCTTGCGCACGCCGTCGAACAGGATGTGCGGCGAGGACGGGTCGGGTAGGGCGGTGGGGGCCGGATCGGCCGCCGCCACGTGCCCGGCCATATGCGCGGTCGCGCGTTTCCACAGCATCGCTGGTTTACCTTTTCTGCCGGGTTGGGCGGGTCATGGCGATGCGGCCGTTCAGAAGGCGGGGATCAGGATGCCCGCCAGTTCCTTCTCGATGTGGGCGCGGACCTCCGGCGACTGGAAGGATTCCACCAGCGGCTTGACCCACGGCGCGTCCTTGTCCTGCTCACGCACGACGATGATGTTGACGTTGGGATTGTTGTCGCGCTTCTCCTGGGCGATGCCGTCGCGCGCGGCGTTCAGCCCGACCTGCGATCCGAAGCTGGAGATGATCGCCGCGGCGTTCAGATCCTGGTAGGAGCGGGCCAGAACCACCGACTTCACCTCGACGATCTGCAGCTTGCGCGGGTTCTCCTTGATGTCGGCCAGGGTGGCAGTCTGGTTGAAGGCGTCGAAGCCGTCGCGCAGGCTCAGCAGCCCTTCGTCGCGCAGCACGATCAGCGCGCGGCTCTCGTTGCTGGGATCGTCGGGGACACCGACCCTGGCGCCGTTCGGCAGATCCTTCAGCGACTTGTATGTCTTGGAATAGAACGCGATGGGCGACAGGTAGGTGTTGCCGACCACGGCCAGCTTGTAGCCGCGTTGGGCGATCTGGTCGCGCAGGAAGGGGATATGCTGGAAGGCGTTGGCCTGGAGGTCGCCGGTGTTCAGCGCCTCGTTGGGGCTGAGGGAGCCGGCCATCACCACCGGCTCGATCTCAAGCCCGCGCGGCTTGGCCACCTTGGCGACGATCTCCCAGATCGGTTCGCTGATGCCGCCGCGGATGCCGACCTTCAGATGGATGGGATCGGCAGCCCAAACCGTGGTGGCGGCGAAAACGGCACCGAGTGCGGCACCGATGGACAGGGCGCGCGCGATGCGCCCGAAAAAACGACCCGTCATGGCGGACATTGCTCCGGAGTCTTCAATGTATCAGACGTCGGCTGCCGCGATTTCCGGCTGCCGGTGGGAGATGGTGGAGACGACCTCCTGCGGGCGGCGCAGCAGGTTCAGGATCGGGCAGGTCCGTTCGACGGTCGCGTGAAGCTCCGCAATGGCCTCCGCGTTGGCGGGGGAGACGATGTGGATGGTGTAGCGCAGGTTCTGCGGATAGACCGGGATATGTTCGAAGCCCGGCTTGCCGCCGCGCGGATCGAACACGCCCTCCACCTCGACCTCCAGGCTGTCCAGTGACACGCCCAGCTCTGCGGCCTGGATCAGGGTGATGTGGGTGACGCAGCTGCCCAGCACGCCGAGCTGGAGTTCCGGCGAGGTCGGTCCCAGATCGTAGCCGGCGAAATTGGGCGGGGCGTCGCTGACCACCTGATGGTCGCGGATGCGGATGCGGCGGATGCCGCTGCGCCCCTCGGCGCTGACGTGGGCCGACAGGGTCGGCGGCTCGAAGCCGGGCTGCGCGATCCGTTCCTTGATCGCCAGATGGGCGATGCGCTTCTGGACCAGATACTCGTTGAGCGTGCTCATGGACGCACCTCTTGCAGGGGGGATTTGACGGCGCCGCGCGTCTGGGTGACGGCGTCGAGCGCCTGGAGGATGTCCTCGCGGATGTCGGGCAGGTTCTCCAGCCCGATGGACAGGCGGATCAGCCCGTCGCCGATGCCGTGGCGGGCGCGCTCCTCCGCGCTGTAGGTGGCGTGGGTCATGCTGGCCGGGTGTTGGACCAGTGTTTCCGCGTCGCCCAGGCTGACCGCGCGGGTGGCCAGCACCAGCCGGTTCATGAAGCGGATGCCGGCCTCCAGGCCGCCGTCGAGTTCGCAGGAGACCAGCCCGCCGAAGCCGCTCATCTGGCGGCGGGCGATGTCGTGGCCGGGGGAGCCGGGCAGGCCGGGGTAATCGACGCGGCGCACTGCGGGATGGTCCGCCAGCAGCGCCGCGATGGCGGCGGCCGAGGCGCTGTGGCGCTCAACCCGCAGTTCCAGCGTCTTCAGGCCCCGCAGCAGCAGGAAGGCGGTCAGCGGCGCGATGGTGGCGCCGGTCAGGTAGCGCAGACCATGGCCGCGGATGCGGTCGATGATCGCCTTCGCTCCCACCACCACGCCGGCGATCAGGTCGCCGTGTCCGCCGAGGAACTTGGTTGCGGAATGAACCACCAGATCGGCGCCATGTTCGATCGGCCGTTGCAGCACCGGGGTGGCGAAGGTGTTGTCGACCATCACCAGGGCACCGGCCGCGTGAGCCTGAGCGCTCACCGCCGCGATGTCGATCACCCGCAGGTTCGGGTTGGCCGGCGTTTCGAAATGGACCAGCGCCGGGCGGAGCGCCAGGGCGCGGGCGAGGTCGTCGGGGTCGGTGAAGTCCGCCACCTCGACCCGGATGCCGAAGCGGGTCAGCCCGCGGGTGAACAGTGCATAGCTGTTGCCGTAAAGCGTGTGGTCGATGACCACCAGATCGCCCGCCGACAACAGCGTCCATAAGGTGGCGGAGATCGCCGCCATGCCGGATGCGACCGCCAGCCCGGCCTCCGCTCCCTCAAGGTCGGCGATGCGGGCCTCCAGCACCGACTGTGTCGGGTTCTTCGTCCGGCCATAGATGTAGCCTTCCTTTTCGCCGCGGAACAGCGCCGCCCCGTCCTCCGCCGTTTCGAAGGCGTAGGTGGAGGTCATGAAGACCGGCGGGGTCAGGGCACCCTGTTCGCTCGCCGGGTCGTAGCCGAGATGGATGGCGCGCGTGGACAGTCCGCTCCAACGGCCGCGGTTCGACGTGTGATCGGTCATCGATGGAAATCCGAAGGCTGTGCAGTTTCATTCGTGAAATTCTGCTAAAGAATACTTACACAATAGGAAAATGAGATCAATTGTGGAATTGTCTGTTTTATATCGATAAATAGCAAATAAAAATTGTGCATTATGAGGTCCACCGGCACGCGCGCCTCGGTGTTCGTACCAATGTCGCGGCTGGCTGCCGAAAGTGGTGCGATCAATCTCTGGCAGGGCTTCCCTGAAGGCATAGAGGCGGCCTGTGACCGCTCGTCCGCCTTTCCTGCCATGAGGCAAGGCTTCGCCTGACCCATTCGCTTACGGGATATTTAAACATTTTAATCATGTTAAACATACCATTATATGTCTATTAAACTAGTTGACAATACAACCCTGAGGTCATAAAACATTCATAAATCCGTAAAATTTGGAGGCGTTCGTGAGCGCTATAGGCATCATTGCGACTGTAGGTCCCGTCTCCGCCAATGCCGAGACGCTGGAGGCGCTGAAAGCCGCCGGGATGACGGTTGCACGCTTGAACGGATCGCACGGCGATCTCGCATGGCATCGGGACACCATCCGGCTGCTCCGCGAGGTTCTGCCTGACGTTCCGATCCTTCTCGACATCCCTGGCCGGAAAATCCGAACGACCCAGCTCGCCCACGAGCCGAGCTTCAAGGCAGGGGACATCCTGGTCCTGACCACCGACACCGACCATGACGGCAGGGCAAAAGTGCCGGTGAATTTCGACGGCCTGCACCGGCAGCTCCGCTCCGGTGTCCGGCTTTATGCGGACGACGGGACCTTGTCCTTCACCGTCGACAGCGTCCAGGGACGCGACATCCATGTGCGCGCCCTGGGTGACGGGAAACTGCGGAGCCGCAAGGGCATCAATGTCCCCGATGTGGTGTTGGGCCGGGAACTGGTGACCGATAACGACCGCAGGATGGTTGGCTTCGCCAAGGAGAATGGCGTTGACTATATCGGCATCAGCTTCGTCGAAAGCGCCGAGCATGTCGAGGCGATCCGCGAGTTGATCGGCGGCTTCCTGCCACGGATCGTCGCCAAGGTGGAGAACCAGGGTGGTCTCGATCATGTCGAGGATGTCGCCCGCGCCACCGACGTCATCATGATCGACCGGGGCGACCTGTCGGTGGAAACCGATGTCGACAAGGTCTCCATCTTCCAGAAGAAGATCATTTCCGTTGGCCGCTCTTTCGGAAAGCCGGTGATCGTCGCGACGGAACTGCTCCACACGATGATCGACAACCCCTATCCGACCAAGGCGGAGATCGCAGACATCACCAACGCCGTGATCGACGGCGCCAGCCTGCTGATGCTGTCCGGCGAAACGGCAATCGGGCGCTATCCGGTGGAGGCCGTGTCGCGTCTGAAAAGCATCTCCGAAGTCGCGCGCGGCCATATCCTGTCCGAGCGGCTGACGGCCAAAGCCGGCGCCGAAACCGGAAACGAAATCGGCCGGGCTGTACGGGCACTGACCAGGACGCTTCCCGTCGACAAGATCGTCGTGCTGTCCCGCAGCGGCTATGCCGCCGGCCTGGTCGCCGCGGCCTCGATCGAGCAGCCCGTCGTCGCCGTCCACTCCGATGTCGCCGTCGCCCGCACGCTGAACCTCGTTCCCGGGGTCCGGGGCGTGCATGTTCCGGATCTGGCTTGGCGGGAACTGGACGCGGCACCCGACCTGCTTCGTGAGCTGTCCGACCGGCAAATCCTCGATCCCGACGACGTGGTGCTGATCGTGGGCGCGAACAACGGCGATGACCGGCAGTATCTCAACAGCTTCCAGACATTCCGGCTGGGCGGCCTGGACCGGACCTCGCCGGCCGGCAACGGGCGGATGATCGCAGCGGCTTGAAAAGCCGGCCGTTACGCGAATCTCGACAAGCCGGAGGCATCGTATGGATCAGGCTCTTTTGATCGCGTCCGTCATCAGCGTTTTCGCACTCGTTCAATCGGTCTTCGGCATGGGGCTTCTGGTGTTCGGAACCCCGACTCTGCTCGTGCTCGGGCTTCCCTTCTCGGATGCGCTCGGCTGGCTCCTCCCCGCATCCGTCGCCATTTCCGTCATTCAGGTCTCCGGCGACGCAAAGCATGCGCAGGCCGTCTGGAAGGGTGGCAAGCCGCTTCTGTGTATTGTCCCCCTCGCGGCAAGCCTGGGGATCGTCCTGCTGTTCGATTTCCACACGAAGATCGACCTCGTGATCGGTCTCGTCATGATCGCCGCGTCGGCCATACGCGTGAATACCGCTCTGCAACAGCGCATCGGGCGCATGATCGACCGGGCGGAACGGACCTATCTGGTCGCAATGGGTATCTTGCATGGCTTCACCAACATGGGCGGCGCCCTTCTGTCGGTTTATGCAGCATCGATCAACGGGACCAAGCACGCCGTAAGGGCAACCGTTTCCGTGTATTACCTTTTCTTCGGGATGGTGCAGATCGCCATGCTCGCGGTCCTGCGGCCCGAAGCGCTCGGCTACCACAGCTTGGCGGCGGCGGCCACCGCGGCCTTCGTTTACGCCGTCGCCGGCCGGCTGGTCTTCCATCGTGCTTCCGCCGTCGCCTATGAGCGCGCCGTCACCGGGTTCATTGCCGTCTACGGCGTTGCCGTGCTCGCAAAAGCCAGCCTGTAGCCGACCGGAAAGTCATGAAATGTTGGAAATCGTAACCGCGCTCGTGCCCATCTTCGTCCTGATCGTCATGGGATTTGCCCTGCGTCACCGCGGGTTGGTTGCCGACGAATTCTGGCTTCCCTGTGAGAAGCTGAATTACTTCTGTCTCTTCCCGGCGTTGATGTTCAGCCAGATCGCGACGGCGTCGTTCGGTGGACTGTCGTTGCGCCCAATGGCGATGACGCTTTTGGGCGCCGTCCTCGTCGGTGGTTCCATCCTTTATGCATGGCGTCTGTTCCATCCACAACCCGGCCCGGTCTTCTCGTCCGTCCTTCAGGGCGCGCTGCGGCCGAACACCTATGTCGGAGTTGCCGCGGCCACCGCGCTCTATGGACAATCCGGACTCACCGTGACCGCCGTCGCGATCGCAATCATGATTCCGCTTCTGAATGTCGGATCGATCGTCGTGCTGGCGATCCATGGAAAGGATGGTCCGGTCGACAAGGGCCGTCTGGCCAAAACGATCCTGACCAACCCGGTCATCCTGTCGGTGCTGGCCGGGGCGCTGGTGAACGGATCGGGGCTGCCGGTCCCGAAAGCCATGGCCTCGGTCCTGACAATCCTTGGCGGCGCCTCGCTTCCCCTCGGCCTCCTCGCGGTGGGAGCCGGTCTCGACATGACGGCCGCTCGCGTTTCTCGTGGACCGGTGATGCAGTCGAGCGTCGTCAAGCTCGCCCTGGTGCCGCTCGCCACCTACGCCATCGGAAGCATGCTCGGCCTGCGTGGTGTCACATTGAGCGCAGTGGTCCTGTTCAATGCCTTGCCCTGCACCCCATCGACCTACATCATGGCCCGCATCCTCGGTGGGGATCACCGCGTCGCCGCTGGCATCATCAGCATCCAGACGGCGCTTGCGGCAGTTTCCATACCGGCCCTGCTGGTTGCCCTGACGTGGCCGCAGGCATGAAGCCGACGATGACGCTTGCCGTGGTTTCGGACATACACGGCAATCTGCCGGCGCTCGACGCCGTGATCGACGACATCGCGTCTTCAGGTGCCGATCTCGTCGTCAATCTCGGAGACTCTCTGTCCGGTCCGCTGTGGCCGAGCGAAACCGCCGACTTGCTGATGGCGCTCGGCTGGCCGACCCTCGCGGGAAACCATGAACGACAGATGCTGACGGCGGGGACCGGCGACCCCGCCACCTCCGACGGCTTCGCTCTGTCCCGGCTCCGCCCGGATCAGAAGGCATGGCTGGCCGGATTGCCCGGCCATATCGCTCTCGCATCGGATCTTCTGCTGTGCCACGGGACCCCCGACAGCGATACGGCGTATTGGCTTCACCGTGGCCGGCCCGGAGCGATGCGAAAGGCGACGGTCGAGGAAGTCGCCGCATTCGCGACAAGTCATCGGCTCGCGCTGTGCGGGCACACCCATGTTCCCCGCACGGTCACGCTGCAGAATGGCAGGATCGTCGCCAATCCCGGCAGCATCGGCTTGCCCGCCTATGACGATGACGGAAACGATCCGGATATCGCCGAAGCCGGCGGCCCAAGAGCGCGTTACCTGATTGCGCATCGCCACGCCCAAGGCTCGTGGAGCATCGAGTCCAGAAGCGTGCCCTACGACTTTGAACGGGCTGCCCGGCAGGCTGAACGCAATGGGCGGCTGAGTTGGGCATATGTTCTGAGAACCGGACGCATATGGACGGCCTGAACGCAACGTCGGCCTATCCGGTCGCTGAACCCGCCGTCACCGCCGTGCCGGCACGCCTCATGGGCGGTTGACGAAGCGCGGCGGCTGGAAGGCGCGGATTGCCGGCAAATGGCCGGTGAAGCGCTCGATCTCCACCAGGGCGCTCTGGGCCGAACAGCCCTGGGCAAGGGCCGAGGTGCCGGTGTCGGGCGTCACCATGTTGGGATTGCCGTGGGCGTCGAGGCTGCCGTCGGTGGCGGGATCGACCGGATCGTACCAGGCGCCGGTGGCGATCTGCAGCACGCCGGGCCGGATGCCGTCGGTCAGCACCGCGCCGGCCAGGAAGGCGCCGCGCCGGTTGAACACCCGTACCACCTCGCCATCGCCGATGCCGCGCGCCGCCGCGTCGTCCGGATGGATGCGGATCGGCTCCCGCCCGGCGATCTTGCTCTCCCGGCTGACCGCGGCATGGTCGTACTGGCTGTGCAGGCGGGTCGCCGGCTGGCAGGACAGCAGATGCAGCGGGCCGTCGTCGCCGGCCAGCCCCGGATGCTCCGCCGGGTCGCGCCACACCGGATGGCCGGGGCAGTCGGGTAGGCCGAAACCGGCGATGGTGGCGGAGCCGATCTCGATCCGGCCCGACGGGGTGGGCAGCGGCGATCCGTCGGGGTCGGCGCGGAAGGCTTGCAGCAGGATTTTCTCCGGCTCGACCAGGGGGATTTCGGCAAGCCCGGCCGCCAGGAAGCTGCGGAAGTCCGGCAGCGGCACCGGGGCGTTGAACCGGCATTCCTCATAGAGCCGCTCCAGCCACTCCTCGGTGGTCAGGCCGCCGGTGAAGTCCGCTTCCACCCCCAGCCGGCGGGCAAGCCCGGCGAGGATGGCGTGGTCGTCGCGCGCTTCGCCGACCGGATCGAGGGCGCGGGCCATCCACACCAGAAAGCGGTCGCCGGTGGCGCCGCCGATGTCGTCGCGCTCCAATGCTGTGGTCGCCGGCAGCACGATGTCGGCGAATTTCGCCTGGGCGGTCCAGAAGGGGTCCTGGACGATGACCGTCTCCGGCCGCCGCCATGCCTGGACCAGCCGGTTGATGTCCTGATGGTGGTGGAAGGCGTTGCCGCCGGCCCAATGGACCAGCCGGATGTCGGGATAGCGCCGTGTCTGCCCATTGTAGCGGTAGGAGGCGCCGGGGTTGAGCAGCATGTCGGCGATGCGGGCGACCGGGATGGCGGTGTCCACCGGGTTGCGTCCCTGCGGCAGCCGTGGCCCGGTCACCCGGCGCCGGCCCGACCCCATGGTGTTCATCACCGAATAGCCGACCCCCAGCCCGCCGCCGGGCGTGCCGATCTGGCCCAGCATCGCCGCCAGTGTCACCCCCATCCAGAAGGGCTGTTCGCCATGCACCGCCCGTTGCAGCGACCAGGCGAGATTCATCATGGTCCGGCTGCCGGCCATGCGGCGGGCCAGCGTCACGATGGTCTCCGCCGGCACGCCGGCGATGGCGGCGGCCCAGCCGGCATCCTTGGCGACGCCATCGGCCTCGCCGGTCAGATAGCGGTGAAACCCGTCATAGCCGATGGTACAGCGGGCGAGGAATTCGCCATCCGCCAGCCCGTCCGCCACCAGCGTGTAGGCGAGGCCGAGCATGAAGGCGGTGTCGGTGCCGGGCCGGATGGCGATCCACTCCGCGCCGGGCACGTCGTCGAGGTCGTGGCGCACCGGGCTGACATTGACGAAGCGGACACCGGCCGCCGCCAGCCGGCCCAGCGCCGGCTTGACCAGATGGTCGCTGGCCCCGCCCGATCCGACCTGGGCGTTGCGGGCCGGCAGGCCGCCGAAGGCGACGAACAGCTCGCAATGCTTTTCCAGGCTGGTCCAGGCGGTGTGGGACAGCATCAGGTCGTCCATCGACGCCAGGATGCGCGGCATCAGCACCCGCCCGGCGCCCAGGCTGTAGGTGTCGCTGTGCGCCGTATAGCCGCCGATGCAGTTGAGGAAGCGGTGAAGCTGGCTCTGGGCGTGGTGGAAGCGGCCGGCGCTGGCCCAGCCATAGGAGCCGCCGAAGATGGCGGCGTTGCCATGGTCCAGCCGCACCCGGTCCAGCTCGCCGGCCGCGAGGTCGAGCGCCTCGTCCCACGACACTTCCACGAACGGTTCGCGTCCGCGCCCGTCGCGCGAGGCCGGACCATGGCGCAGGAAGCCTTCGCGCACCGCCGGGCGGCGGATGCGGGCGGGGGCGTCGATGCCGTCGACCACCGACCGGCCGATGGTAGACGGCGCCTCGTCCCACGGGGCCGGGTCCAGCGCGGTCAGCCTGCCCTCCGTCACCCGCGGCCGGTAGACCCCCCAATGCGTCGCGGTGAAGCCGTCCCCGCCGCCCATCACAGCGCCGCCAGATGGTCGGCGACCCTGACCGGTTCCGGCAGGATGCGGCGGGCGACCAGCCAGTCGGCCGCCTTCTGGAGATCGCCGACGAAGGTTGCGTCGCTGACCGGATAGAGCCGGTACTGCCGCTTCAGCGCGATGTAGCCGTCGCGGATCTCGTCGCGATAGCCGGCCTTGGCCTGGACGATGGTTTCCGCCTCCACCGTGTTCGCCGAGGCCCAGGCCGCTTCGGCGGTGAAGGCCGCGTTGAGGGCGCGGATCAGGGCCGGATTCTCCTGGGCGAAGCGGCGGCGGGTCAGGTAGCTGGTGAAATCGATCTGGAAATCGAGGTCGCGTTCCTCCTGGAAGATGTCGTGCGCCTTGTACTCCAGCCGGGCGATGTCGACGCCGGGGCTCCACATCGACCACGCGTCCACCTTGCCCGATGCCAGCGCCGGGGCGGCGTCCGGCGGGTTGAGATGGACGAAATTCACCTTCGAGCGGTCGACGCCGTGCTTTTCCAGCGCCGCCACCAGCAGGAACTCGCCCAGGCCGGAGCGGTTGACCGCGACCGACCTGCCGACCAGATCGGTGACCTTGTCGATGCCCGAGCCGTCCTTGGCGATGATCGCGGTGGTGCGCGGGGTGTAGTTCAGGAACAGGCTGAAGACCAGCGGTGAGCCGGCGATGATCGCGGCCAGCGCCGGGGTGGTGCTGCCCCCGAAGCTGAAATCGGCGGTGCCGCCGGTCACCGCCTGCAAGGTCGGCGCATGGTTGGGGAAGGGACCGAGCCACTCGACCTTGATGTTGTCCTTCGCCAGGGTCTTCTCCAGCTCTCCCCGCTCCTTGGCGATGAAGGCCAGACCGGAGAATCCCCAGGTCAGGCGGATGGTGTCGGTGTTGCGGCCCTCGCCGGTCTGGGTGGCGGCCCGGGCGGCCGGCAGGGTGCCGGCCAGCGGATCGAAGCCGCCAGCGAGGCCGGCAGCGCCGGCGCCGATCAGCGAGCGGGCGAGGAAGGCGCGACGGGTGGTGGGGGAGCGGAACGGATCGGTCATCGGAAGGCTCGTTCGGTCGGGCATTAGGTTGGGCGGATGTGGCAAGACGGGGATCGGTCAGGCGGCGGCGCTTCCCTGCACGCCCAGCTCCGCCAGCAGCAGCGCGCGGAAGCGCTGGGGATCGGCGGTGGTTTCCGGCAGATGTTCGGCGGCAATGACGCCGTCCCGCATCACCAGGATGCGGTCGGCCAGCCGGATCGCCTCCTCCACGTCGTGGGTGACCAGCAGGACGCCCGGCCGGTGGCGGGCCACCAGCTCCTTGACCAGCCCGTGCATGCGGATGCGGGTCAGCGCGTCGAGCGCCGCGAAGGGCTCGTCGAGCAGCAGAAGCTCCGGCTCCTGCACCAGCGCCCTCGCCAGCGCCACGCGCTGGGCCTGACCGCCGGACAGGTTGCGCGGCCAGTCGTCCAGCCGGTTGCCCAAGCCCACCTCGGCCAGCGCCGCCGCCGCGGCCTCGCGCGCGCCGCGCTCCGGCAGGCCGAGCGAGACGTTGCGCCACAGGCTGTCCCAGGGCAGCAGGCGCGGCTCCTGGAACACCACCGCCGGCTTGCCGGGAGCGTCGATGCGGCCGCCCTGGATCGGATCCAGCCCGGCCAGCGCCCGCAGCAGTGTGGTCTTGCCGCAGCCGCTCTCGCCCAGCAGGGCGACGAACTCGCCGCGCTCGATGCGCAAATCCAGCGCGTCGATCACCACGCGGCGGCCATAGGCCCGGCGCAGGCCGGTGACGGTGACGGCGGGGCCGGCGTCCGAGATGGTAAGGGTGCTCATCGGGCGGCTCCATAATTCGGATGCCAGGCCAGCAGGCGGCGCTCCAGCAGCCGGGCCATGCTGTCGGCCAGCACGCCGATCAGGGCGTAGATGACGATGGTCAGCACGATCACGTCGGTGCGCAGGAACTCGCGCGCGTCCATGGCGAGGAAGCCCAACCCAGCCTGCGCGCCGATGGTCTCCGCCACCACCAGCGCCAGCCATGCCGTCGCCAGCGCATAGCGAACGCCGGTGAGAATGGAGGGCAGGGCGCCCGGCAGGACGATCCGGCGGATCAGCAGTGCGGTGGACAGGCCACGCACCCGGCCCAGCTCCAGCAGCTTGGGATCGACCTGCCGGATGCCGAGGGTGGTGTTGATGTAGACCGGGAAGGCGACGCCCAGCGAGACCAGGAAGATCTTCTGCCCCTCGCCGACCCCGAACCACACAATCACCAGCGGCAGCAGCGCCAGGAAGGGGATGGCGCGGATCATCTGCACGCTGCGGTCGACCAGCGCCTCGGCCAGCCGGGAGAAGCCGACCAGCGTGCCGAGCGCGAAGCCGATGCCGCCGCCGATGGCGAAGCCGGCTGCCGCCCGCAGCAGGCTGGTGCCGAGGTCGCGCAGCAGCGTGCCGTACAGCGTCAGCTTCCAGGCGGTGGCCACCACCTTGCTGGGCGCCGGCAGCACCTGCGGCTCGACCCAGCCGATGCGGGCCAGCCACTCCCACACCGCGATCAGCAGGACCGGTGCGATCCAGGACAGGGCGACATGGGCTCTCGTGCCGATGCGGTGCGGTGGATCGGAGATCGGGCGGCGCACCCGTTTCGCCGCGGCCGGTGCTTGCGGCGTGGCGGCGCGGCGGACGCCGAAACTGCTGTCGAGGCTGCTCATGCGGGATCTCCACGGCTGGGCAGGGCGGCTTGTCGAGGAATGAGGAGTCGATTTGGCGCCGGTCGCGGCGGCAGATGGCGTGCCCGGCGATGGCATGGCCGGGCGGGAAGGCGGCGCGCCGGACAGGCGGGGCAATCAACCGATCCCAGCCTGATTTAATCTACTAAAACAGTCAACAAATAAAATATATAACACATATCATATTTGTATATTTTGTCGCCCTCGGCGGCAGCGTCACGCATAGCGTGACGCCGGCCGGTCCAGCCCGAGATGGTCGCGCAGCGTGGCCCCGCCATACTCGCGCCGGAACAGGCCGCGCCGCTGCAATTCGGGCACCACCAGCGTCAGGAAACCGTCGACGCCGCCCGGCAGATAGGGCGGCATCAGGACGAAGCCGTCGGCCGCCTGTTCCGTGACCCACTGTTCCAAAATGTCGGCGACCGTCTGCGGCGATCCGGCGGCGACGGCGAAGGATAGGCTCTCGACATAGGCCGCCCCGACCTCGGCGACGGTGGCGCCGCGCTCCAGCGCGTCGGCGATCACCCGCTGGAAGCGCCCGCGGCTGCCGGTGATGACGTCGCGCAGATCGGGGAAGGGGCCGTCCAGCGGATGGCGCGACAGGTCGTAATTCATGCTGCCGGACATGAAGGTCAGGCCGGCCACCGGATCGATCAGCGCGCGCAGTTCGGCGCGGATGTCTTCGGCCTCGGCATCGCTGCGCCCGACGATCGGCATGATGCCGGGCAGCACCTTGACGCTGCCAGGCGGGCGCCCGTTGGCGGCGACCTGGGCCTTGAAGACGGCATAGGCCCGCTTGGCGCCGTCGAGATCGGGCTGCACGGTGAAGACCAGATCGGCCTGCCGGGTGGCGATGTCCTGGAAGGTGCCGGACACGCCGGCCTGGATGACGACGGGATGGCCCTGCGGCGGCCGTTCGACGTTCAGCGGGCCGCGGACGCGGAAATGGCGGCCCTCATGGTCGATGTAATGGACGCGGCGGTCGTCGGCGAAGCGGCCGGACTCCTTGTCCGGCTGGATCGCGTCCTCCTCCCAGCTGTCCCACAGCTTGCGCACCACGTCGATGAACTCGTCGGCGCGCTCATAGCGGCTGGCATGGTCGAGATGGGCGGCGCGCCCGAAATTGCGGGCCTCGCTGTCGCTGACCGAGGTGACGGCGTTCCACGCCGCCCGTCCGCCGCTGAGATGGTCGATGGTCGCGAACATGCGGGCGACGTGATAGGGCTCGGCATAGCTGGTGGACACCGTGGCGCCCAGACCAATCCGGCCGGTGGCGCCGGCCAGCGCCGCGATCAGCGTCAGCGGTTCGGGCCGCGCGTTGGGACGGCGGGCGACGGTGGCCGCCACCCCGCCGCCATAGAGATCGTCGAGGCCGAGCTTGTCGGCAACGAACAGCATGTCGAGCTTGGCGGCTTCGGCCTTCAGCGCCAGCTCGCGGTAGAAGCCGAGGTCGAACGGGCGCACGGTGCCGGCGTCGGGGTGACGCCAGCCGCCGGCGTGCATCCCGGCCTCGGTGCAGAACAGAGCCAGATGCATCGTGGTCTCGTCGGTCGGAAAAGGGAAAGCGGTCGGAAAGGAAAGGGCGGCCGCGGGGCTCAGCCGGCGCGGGCCGATTGCGCCAGCAGGCCCGCGTCGAGGGCGAAGCTGCGGTCGGCATGGGCCGCCGCGGTGAAGGGCTTCTGGATCACGCCGATGCCGGTGTAGAAGTCGGCGGTGGTCTGCAGGTCGGCGACGATGCCGTCATCCACCGCCACCGGGCGGAAACGCTCCAGGTTGAAGGCGGCGACGGCGATCTCCGGCGTCACCTTCACCAGATCGCCCCAGATGCGGGCATACTGCTCGACATTGCCGAGCGCCCAGATGCGAGCAGCGGCGACGCGGGCGACATAGTCCTGCAACAGCGCGCGCTTCTGCGCGATGGCGACGTCGGTGGCGCTGATGAAGGCGTTGTTGTTCAGCAGGCCGCGGCCATCGACCAGAACCCTGCCGGTGCCGGCGACCACCTCCTGGGCGACATAGAGCGTCCAGATCGCCCAGGCATCCACCGTGCCGCTGGAAAAGGCCGATTTCGCTTCGGTCGGTTGCAGGAAGGCCAGCGTGACGTCGTTCACCGACAGGCCGTTCACCTTCAGCGCGGCGACCACCAGATAATGGCCGATGGAACCGCGCACCGCGGTGATGGTCCGCCCCTTCAGGTCGGCCACGGTGCGGATGGGCGAGTCCTTGCGCACCAGCAGGCCGATGCAGCCGGGATCGGAGCGGGCGGCGGAGATGATCCTGGCCGGCAGCCCGTTGGACAGGGCGAAGGCATGGGCGGCATCGCCGGCGAAGCCCGCATCGATGGCGCCGGCGTTCAGCGCCTCCAGCACCGGGGCCGCGGCCGGGAAATCGGCGAACTCCAGCGTGTAGGGGATGTCCTTCAACTGGCCGGAGGCCTCCAGCAGCGAGCGGATGGTGGACCGCTGGTCACCGACCTTGAGGATGTCTCCGGCAGCGGTGGCACTGGTGGCGGCGAAGGCCGGGCGGGACAGCAGCGGCGCCGCCAGGGCGGGGGCCAGCAGTCCGGCGGCGGCTTTGCCGGCTCCGCTCAGCAGGCGGCGGCGCGACAGGGTGGGCGGACGGTGCGTGGTCATCGTTGAAAATCCAGTTCGGGGAAAGCGGTGGCGATGTCAGGACAGGGCCCGGGCACGGGCGAAAATCTGGTCCATCCGCCAATGTTCGTTGGCATAGCGCGGGTCGCCGGCCCATTCGTCCCAGCCGGAGTCGCGGCGGTAGCGGCCGCGCTGGCCCGAGCGTTCGACCTCTTCGGCGCTGACCGCGGCCGGCGTCTCGCAGTCGGGATCGACATAGAGCGCGTCGGGCTGGCAGTAGAGTTCGCACAGGAAGCAGGTCTGGCAGTCCTGCTGCCGGGCGATGACCGGCGGCCCGCCGCGGACGGCGTCGAAGACGTTGGTCGGGCAGACGCGGACGCAGACCTGGCATCCGGTGCAGCGGTCGGCGATGACGAGGCTGATCATGCGGCACCTGCCTGGGGGACGACGGGGTGTTCGAGAGGCTGGGGGGCCGGGCCCTCGAAGCGGGACCACAGCCGGTCCAGCCCGCCGACGGTCAGGCGCCGGGCCAGAGCCGGGTGGCTGGCCGGGGCATCGACGCGCAGATGCATGCCGCGGCTTTCCGGCCGGACGAGTGCGGCGCGGGTGCACCAGCGGGCGACGGCGGTCAGGGCGGCGCTCTCGCGCGCCTGTACCGTCTCTCCGGCCGTGGCCGCCCCTTCGCCGTCCAGATGGTCGCGCAGGTCGTTCCACACCCCCTCCAGCCGCGACAGCGAGCGGGCCAGCGCCGGGCCGCGGCGGAAGATGGTCTTGTCGTAGGGCAGCATCTCGGCCTGGACGGCGGCGGTGACGGCGCGCGGATCGACCGCGGCGGCGTGGCGCGCCGGGCGCAGTCCGGCCTGTCCCAGCGGACGGGCAGCAGTGTCGGTGCGCCGGCCCTGGCGGGCCGCCCGCGCCGCGGCGGCGCGTCCGGCGATCACGCCCGACGATAGCGCCCAGGCCGCCAGGATGGCGCCGCCGCCCGACACCGCCCCCGCCACCGGCTCGCGCGTCGCGGCATCGCCGACGACGAACAGCCCGTCGGCAGCGGTGCCGCAGTCGTCGTCCGCCAGCCGGATGCCGCCGGATCCGCGGATGGTGCCCTCCGGCCGCAGAAGCACGGGAAAGCGTTGAGTGAAGGGATCGGCACCGCCGCGGTCGAAGGGCAGCATCATGTTGGGCTGCACCCGGCGCAGCCGCTCGCGGATGTCCGCCGGCATGCGGTGCAGGCTGCACAGCACCGGCCCGTCCAGCATGGCGCGGGCCAGCGTCCGGGTGGTGTCGCCGGGCGGCACGGCGATCTCCCGCCCCTCGCCGTCGTAATAGGTGGCGAAGGCGAAGGACATCGACCGGGTCATGGTCGAATGGGCCGGCGCCACCGTGTGGTAGGTGGAAAACTCCATGCCGGAGAAATCCACCCCGGCCTCCGCCGCCATCAAATGGCCGTCGCCGGTGTTGGTGTGGCTGCCGAGAAGCCGCGACTTGAAGGCGCAGCCGCCGGTCGCCAGGATCACCGCCCCGGCGCGCACCGTCCAGGCCTCGCCCCGCTGGCGGCGCAGGCCGCGCGCGCCGACGATGGTCCCATCGGAGTCGGCCAGCAGTTCCAGCGCCGGACTCTGGTCGAGGATGCGGACGCCGAGCCTGTGGATCTTCCGGCGCATCGCCCGCAGATATTCCGGCCCGCGCAGGCCACGATACTGCACCGTTCCGGCCTCGTCGGTGGAAAAGTCGTAGACATCGGCGATGGTCGGCAGGGTGGTCCAGGTGATGTCGAGGATCCGCTCCATCCAGGCCGGATCGGCGATGCCGCCGGCAATCGCCATGCGCTGGCGGATCGCCTCGGCCCGCGCGTCTGGATCGGGGGGCACCCACCAGTGGCCGGGACCAGAGGTGGCGGCGACCCCGCTGGCGCCGCAATAGCCCTTGTCGGCCAGCACCACCCTGGCCCCGGCCTGTGCCGCCGCCAGCGCCGCCCAGGTCCCCGACAGGCCGCCGCCGATCACCAGCACGTCGGCGGCGATGGGCGGCAACTCCGCGATGGGCGGAGTGGTCGATCCCTGGATGTTCGGCATTTCTGTGAAACTCCGCCGCTTCGATGCATCTGTGTGTTGTTTCTTACAATACCGCGGCGGCACCCCGTCAATTTTGGAATGCTCATGATTTCATTGAGTTTTTCAAATGAGTCGGATGCCGGCGGCCCTGGCGGGATCAATAATAACACCAAAAAAAATGTATAAGAAAAACACAAAACACTATCTTTACAGTAGGAATAAACAGTGATTAAGCTATGTCCTTACGGTGAATGCGGGGCGCCGCACATGACCCCCAGAGAGGCCCGAACCAGGAGACACCAGGCATGCCGTTCCGTCCGTTGCACGACCGCGTCGTCGTCCGCCGTGTGGCGCAGGAGGAGAAGTCGAAGGGCGGGATCATCATCCCCGACACCGCCAAGGAGAAGCCGCAGGAGGCCGAGGTGATCGCCGTCGGTCCCGGCATGCGCGACGACCAGGGCCGCATCCACCCGCTCGACGTGAAGGTCGGCGACCGCGTGGTCTTCGGCAAATGGTCGGGCACCGAGATCAAGGTGCAGGGCGAGGATCTGCTGGTCATCAAGGAATCCGACATCGTCGGCGTGGTCGAGCCCGCCTGACGCCCGCCCAGGCAGACCTGCCCGTTTCCGCTGGAACCCACCCAAAAAAGACTTCGATAAAAAGGACATCGTCATGGCCGCCAAGGACGTCAAATTCTCCGCCGATGCCCGCGACCGCATCCTGCGCGGCGTCGATACCCTCGCCAATGCCGTGAAGGTCACGCTGGGCCCGAAGGGCCGCAACGTCGTGATCGAGAAATCCTTCGGCGCCCCCCGCATCACCAAGGACGGCGTGACGGTCGCCAAGGAGATCGAACTGGCCGACCGGTTCGAGAATCTCGGAGCCCAGCTGGTGCGCGAGGTGGCCTCGAAGACCGCCGATCTGGCCGGCGACGGCACCACCACCGCCACCGTGCTGGCCCAGGCCATCGTCCGCGAGGGCGCCAAGGCCGTCGCCGCCGGGCTGAACCCGCTGGACCTCAAGCGCGGCATCGACCGCGCCGTCGCCGCGGTGATCGCCGACGTGAAGGAGCGGGCCAAGACCATCTCCACCAACGACGAGGTGGCGCAGGTCGGCACCATCTCCGCCAACGGCGAGCGCGCCATCGGCGCCATCATCGCCGAGGCGGTGTCCAAGGTCGGCAACGACGGCGTCATCACGGTGGAGGAGGCCAAGAGCCTGGAGACCGAGTTGAACGTGGTCGAAGGGTTGCAGTTCGACCGCGGCTATCTCTCGCCCTACTTCGTCACCAACGCTGAGAAGCTGGTCGTCGATTTCGACAACCCCTACATCCTGATCCACGACAAGAAGCTGTCCAGCCTGCAGCCGCTGCTGCCGGTGCTGGAGGCGGTGGTGCAGTCCTCCCGTCCGCTGCTGATCGTCGCCGAGGATGTCGAGGGCGAGGCGCTGGCGACGCTGGTGGTCAACAAGCTGCGCGGCGGGCTGAAGATCGCCGCGGTGAAGGCGCCGGGCTTCGGCGACCGCCGCAAGGCGATCCTGGAGGACATCGCCATCCTCACCAACGGGCAGGTGATCAGCGAGGACATCGGCCTCAAGCTGGAGACCGTCTCGCTGGCCGATCTCGGCACCGCCAAGCGGGTGGTGATCGCCAAGGAGGAGACCACGGTCATCGACGGCGCCGGCGGCCGCGAGGCCATCGACGCCCGCATCGCCCAGATCCGCGCCCAGATCGAGGAGACCACCTCGGACTACGACCGCGAGAAGTTGCAGGAGCGGCTGGCCAAGCTGTCGGGCGGCGTCGCGGTGATCCGCGTCGGCGGCTCGACCGAAGTCGAGGTGAAGGAGCGCAAGGACCGCGTGGACGACGCCGTCCACGCCACCCGTGCGGCCATCGCCGAGGGCATCGTGCCCGGCGGCGGCGTCACCCTGCTCTATGCCACCCGCGCCATCGATGCGGTGGTGCCGGTCAACGACGACGAGCGCGTCGGCATCGACATCGTGCGGCGCGCGCTTCAGGCGCCGGTGCGCCAGATCGCCGAGAATGCCGGGGCCGACGGGTCGGTCATCGTCGGCAAGCTGCTGGAGGGGGGCGACACCGCCTTCGGCTATGACGCGCAGACCGGCGAGTTCACCGACCTGCTGAAGGCCGGCATCATCGATCCGGCCAAGGTCGTGCGCATCGCCTTGCAGGACGCGGCGTCGGTCGCCGGCCTGCTGATCACCACCGAGGCGCTGATCGTCGAGCGTCCGGAACCGAAGTCCCCGGCGGCACCGGCCGGGGCCGGCGGCGGTTACGATTTCTGATCGCGACCGTCCGGGTGCCGGCGGGCGCTGCGACCAATGTCCTTCCGGCGCAGCCCCCCGTCGGTATCCCGTCCTCCCGTGCCTGAAGCCGCCGCCCGTCAGCGGGTCCACGCCCCGGTTCCGGGCGGCGGCCTTTTTTCGAATTCGTGCCGAAAGCCTTTTGGAGACGACGCCATGCCCCAGCCCGCGCTTTCCCGACGCTCAGTGCTTTTCCACACCCTGGCCGGAGGGTTGGCGCTCGCCTGCATGATGATGTCCGGCGGGCCGGCGTCCGCGGCGGAGGCCGCCGGCGAGCCGCTGTGGTTCGGCGTCAGCGGACCGCTGACCGGTCCCAGCGCCCAGTATGGCGCGCAGTGGAAGAAGGGCTTCGACCTGGCGCTCGACCAGATCAACGCTGCCGGCGGGGTGAAGGGCCGTCCGCTGCGCTACGTGTTCGAGGACAGCCAGAACGATCCGCGCCAGTCCATCGCCATCGCCCAGAAATTCGTCGCCGATCCGAAAATCCTGATCGAGCTGGGCGACTTCTCCAGCCCGGCGTCGATGGCGGCCTCGCCGATCTACCAGCGGGCCGGGCTGGTGCAGTTCGGCTTCACCAACTCCCATCCCGACTTCACCAAGGGCGGCGACTTCATCTGGAGCAACTCCATCAGCCAGGCGGAGGAGCAGCCGAACGTCGCCGACTTCGCGGTCACCTCGCTGAAGCTCAAGCGGCTGGCGGTGCTCCACCTCAACACCGACTGGGGCCGCACCAGCAAGGATATCTTCGTCAAGGCCGCGAAGGAGCGCGGGGCGGAGGTCGTCGCCACCGAAGGCTACCTGCCCGACGAGAAGGACTTCCGCTCCACCCTGGTGCGGGTGCGCGAGGCCAATCCCGACGGCATCGTCCTGATCTCCTACTATGCCGACGGGGCGGCCATCGCCCGGCAGCTGAAGCCGGTCGGTCTCAACCAGCCGGTGGTCGCGGTGGGGTCCGTCTATTCGCCGAAGTTTCTCGAACTGGGTGGCGAGGCGGTCAACGGCGTCCACACCCGCGCCAACTTCTTTCCAGCGGAACCTCGTCCGGAGGTGCAGGGCTTCGTCGCCGCCTACCGTGCGAAGTACCAGGAGGAGCCGGACGCTTTTTCCGCTTACGCCTATGACGCGGTGCTGGTGGCGCAGCGGGTGATCGAGGAGGGCGGCACCGACCGCACAGCGATCCGCGACGCCTTCCCGCGCGTCAAGGACATCCCCAGCGTCATCTTCGGCAAGGCGACCTTCGATCCGCAGACGCGCCGCGTGTCCGGCGTGCGCAACGTCAAGCTGGTGGTCAAGGACGGCGCCTTCGCCCTCTGGGACGGCAGCATCCCCGCCGCCACCAACTGATCCGGTTTTTTGTAGTTTGAAAGCGATTCCGATGCTCGATCTGATTCTCCGCTCCACCGCGCTCGTCGCCGGCACCCTGTCGCTGCTGACCGCGCTCGGTGTCGTCCAGCCGGCCTTCTCGCAGCCCGCCGATCCGGCGAAGGAACCGGTTGTGCTCGGCGTCAGCGGGCCGTTGACCGGCCAGTATGCGCAGTATGGCGCGCAATGGCAGCGCGGCTTCGATCTGGCGCTGGAGCAGGTGAATGCCGGCGGCGGCATCCAGGGCCGTCCGCTGCGCGTCCAGTTCGAGGACAGCCAGAGCGATCCCAAGCAGACCGTCGCCATCGCCCGCAAATTCGTCGCCGACAGCCGCATCGTCGCCGAGTTGGGCGACTTCACCAGTGCGGCATCGATGGCGGCCTCGCCGATCTACCAGAATGGCGGGCTGGTGCAGTTCGGCTTCACCAACTCGCACCCGGATTTCACCAAGGGTGGCGATTTCGTCTGGAGCAACGCGCTCAACCAGGCGGAGGAGATGCCGGTCCTGGCCGATTATGCGGTGACGGCGCTGGGGCTGAAGCGTGTCGCCCTGCTGTTCATCAACAACGACTGGGGCCGCACCAGCAAGGACCTGTTCGCCAAGGCCGCCAGGGAGCGCGGGGCGGAGGTGGTCGGCGCCGAGGGCTATCTGGCCGACGAGAAGGATTTCCGCTCCGCCCTGGTGCGGGTGCGTGACACCAAGCCGGACGGCATCGTCCTGGTGTCCTACTATGCCGACGGCGCCCAGATCACCCGCCAGCTGCGCGAGGCCGGATTGACCCAGCCGGTGGTCGCCGCCGGGTCGGTCTATTCGCCCAAGTTCCTGGAGCTGGGCGGTGCGGCGGTCGAGGGCGTCCACACCACCACCCCCTTCTTCCCCGGCGACCCGCGCCCGGAGGTCCAGACCTTCGTCAAGGCCTACACCGGCAAATACGGTGTCGAGCCGGATGCCTATTCCAGCCGCGCCTACGACGCGCTTCTGCTGTTGGCGACCGTGATCCGGCAGAGCGGCACCGACCGCACCGCCGTGCGCGACGGGCTCGCCACCGTCAAGGATGCGCCGAGCGTCGTCTACGGCACCGTCCGCTTCGATCCGCAGACCCGCCGCGTCGACAAGCCGCTGAGCACGCGGCTCGTCGTGAGGAACGGCGCCTTCGCCCTGTGGGAGCAGGCGGGGCGGGACCCAGTGGCCGTCAAGGCCGCGAACTGACGCCGGAAGGACCGACCATCGTGCTTCCCACCACTTTCGGCCCGTGGCTCGACTACACGATCAACGGGCTGGTCATCGGCAACATCTATGCGCTGCTGGCCGTCGGGCTGGCGCTGATCTTCGGCGTCTCGCACCTGATCAACTTCGCCCACGGCTCGGTCTACATGGTCGGCGCCTATATCGGCTGGCTGTGCGTGACCAAGCTCGCCCTGCCGCTGCCGGTGACCTTCGTCACGGTGGCCGCCGGCTGCGGGCTGCTGGGGGCGGTCATCGAGCGGGTCGGCCTGCGCCCGCTGCGCAACGCCCCGCGCATCGCCCCGCTGCTCGCCACCATCGGCCTGTCGGTGGTGCTCGACCAGTCGGCGCAGCTGCTGTTCAGCCCCGACCCGCGCGCGCTGCCGACCCAGCTGCCGACTTGGCGGATCGCCATCGGCGGCGGCAGCATCGGCGCGCTCGACCTGCTGATCGCCGGGGTCGGCATCGGCAGCGCTGGGCTGCTCTACGGCTTCCTGCGCTTCACCAAGCTGGGCTGGGCGGTGCGGGCGACGGCGCTCGACCGCGATGCGGCGCAGCAGTGCGGCGTCGATGTCGACAAGGTGAACCGGACGGTGTTCGCCATAGCCTCGGCGCTGGGCGGGGTCAGCGGCCTGCTGGTCGGCATGTACTACAACACCATCGACCCCAACATGGGCTTCCAGGCCGGGCTGAAGGGCATCGTCGCCCAGCTGATCGGCGGCGTCGGCAACGTGCCGGGCGCCATCGCCGGCAGCCTGCTGCTCGGCCTGATCGAGAGCTACGGCATCGCCCTGTTCGGCACCAGCTACCGCAACCTGTTCGCCTTCGTGGCGCTGATCCTGATCCTGGTACTGAGGCCGAACGGCCTGTTCGCCCGGGCCCGCCGCTTGCCGCCGGAGCCGTTGACCGGCACCTTCATCGCCCCCAGCCGGCCGCTGGTCCTGCCGAAATGGGCGGTGTGGACGCTGGCCGCGTTGGCGCTTGCCCTGCCGCTGGTCGTGCAGCAGCCCTATCTGTTGCAGACGCTGGGCAATGCCTGGCTCTACGCCCTACTGGCGCTCAGCCTGACGCTGGTCGCCGGCACGGTCGGGCAGGTGTCGCTCGGCCATGCCGGGCTGCTCGCCATCGGCGCCTATGCCTCCTCGCTGCTGGCGCTCGATGCCGGGGTGCCGGTGCTGCTGGCGGTGCCGCTGGCCGGGCTGGTGGCGGCGGCGCTGGGCACGGCGCTGGTCTATCCGGCCTTCCGGCTGCGCGGCCATTACGTCTCCATCGCCACGCTGGCGGTGGGAGAGATCGTGACGCTGGTCATCCTCAACTGGGAGAGCCTGACCCGCGGCCCGATCGGCGTCACCGGCATCCCGCCGCTGTCGGTGGCGGGCAAGCCGCTGGTCAGCGGACAATGGGTCTATTGGGTGCCGCTGATCGTCCTGCTGGCCTTCGCCGCCCTGCAATCCCGCCTGCTGAACTCCCATCTCGGCCGCACGCTGCGGGCGATCCGCGAGGACGACGTGGCTGCGCGCTCCTACGGCGTCGACCTCAATCGCTACAAGGGGCTGGCCTTTGCCGTGGCGGGATTCATCGCCGGGGTGGGCGGCGCGCTGATGGCGCATTTCTACTCCTACATCAACCACGAGACCTTCCCGGCGCCGGTGTCGATGCTGGCGCTGACCATGGTCATCCTCGGCGGGCTCGGCAATGTCGCCGGGGCCGTGCTGGGGGCGGCGGTGTTGGTCGGGCTGCCGGAGCTGTTCCGCGCGGCGGCCGAATACCGCATGCTGATCTACGGCGTCGTCCTGCTGCTGCTGATCCGCTTCCGCCCGCAGGGCCTTCTGGGAACGGTGTGAGGACGCCATGGCGGACCAATTGAAGAACTCCCTGCCGAAGAAACCCCTGCTCGAGATCGCCGGCCTGACCCGCCGCTTCGGCGGACTGACCGCGGTCAACGGCCTGTCGCTGACGGTGGAGACGGGCGAGCTGGTCAGCATCATCGGCCCGAACGGCGCCGGCAAGACCACCCTGTTCAACCTGATCTCCGGGCTCGACGCGCCGGATGCGGGGGCCGTCACCTTCGAGGGCGGCGACGTCACCGGCCTTTCCGCCGAGCGGCTGGCCGCCCTCGGGCTCGCCCGCAGCTTCCAGCATGGTCGGGTGTTCGGCAATCTCAGCGTGCTCGACAATGTGCTGGTCGGCGCCCACACCCGACTGCGCGCGGTGAAGCCGCAAATTCCGCTGGTGGGGCCGCTGGTCGAGCTTGCGCTGGCGCTGATCCGCCCGCCGTCCGTCCGCGCGGAGGAGGAGCGTCTGCGCGCCGAGGCGACGGAGATCGTCCGGATGTTCGGCGAGCGGCTGACCCCGCGCCTGGACAAGCCGGCGCACAGCCTGTCCTACGCCAACCGCCGCCGGGTGGAGATCGCCCGTGCGCTGGCCCTGCATCCCCGCCTGCTGCTGCTGGACGAGCCGACCGCCGGCATGAACCCGACCGAGACGGCGGAGATGCTGGAGATCATCCGCGGCCTGAAGGCGGGTGGACTGACGATCCTGCTGATCGAACACAAGCTGGATCTGGTGATGCAGCTGTCCGACCGGGTGGTGGTGATGGACCATGGCGCCCGCATCGCCGAGGGGCCGCCCGCCGCCGTCGCCGGCGATCCGGCGGTGATCGAGGCCTATCTCGGGCACAAGGCAGTGGGGGCCGCGAACCAAGACGGCCCGAACCAGGACGGCGGGCGGGATGCGGAGGGCGACGCCGCCCGCATCCTGGTCGCGCATTGAGGGGGAGCGGCGGAATGACCGACGTCTTGCTGCGGCTCGACCGCGTGAACAGCTTCTACGGGCCGGTGCAGGTCCATTTCGACCTGTCGCTGGAGGTGCCGTGCGGGCAGATCGTCTGCCTGCTGGGCGGCAACGCCAGCGGCAAATCCACCACAATGAAGGTCATCCTGGGGCTGCTGAAGCCACGCTCCGGGCAGGTGGTCTTCGATGGGCAGCCGCTGACCGGCCTGAACACGCCGCAGATCGTCCGGCGCGGCATCGGATCCGTGCCCGAATCCCGCCGCCTGTTCGGCACCATGACGGTGCGCGAGAATGTCCTCATGGGCGCCTACACCCGCAGCGACGCCAAGTCGGTAGCGGAGGATTACGAGGGCGTCCTCGACCTCTTCCCCAAGCTGCGCGAACGTCATGCCCAGCAGGCCGGCACCCTGTCGGGCGGCGAACAGCAGATGGTGGCGATGGCCCGCGCCCTGATGGGGCGTCCGCGGCTGATCGTGATGGACGAGCCGACGATGGGCCTGTCGCCCCTGCATGTCGACCGCGTGCTGGAGATGATCCAGACCATCAACCGGCAGGGCGTGAGCATCTTCATGGTGGAACAGAACGCCAGCCTCGCCCTGCAGATCGCCCATCGCGGCTATGTGCTTCAGACCGGACGCATCGTGTTGTCTGGCCCTGCCGCCGACCTCGCCCGCGACCCGCAGATCCGCGACGCCTATCTGGGCGGTGCCCAGGCCGCCTGAAACCTTCCTCCAGGGGTAGAGACCAACACGGATAACAGCCGCGCAAAGCGGTGCCCCACCATGGAGAGGACCCTTTTCCGATGACCAAGGACAGTCCCGCTTTGCCCCCCAGCGCACCCTTCGATGTGACAGACCCCGGCCCCCGCTCCCTGGCGGAGCTGGAGGCGCGGCTCGCCCGCGATCTCGATCTTCTCACCCTGCCGCCGGTCGACTGGGTGCCGCCGCGTGACGGCATGCTGGACGTCGCCATCGTCGGGGCCGGCATGGCCGGGCTGACTGCCGCCTTCGCCCTGCGCAAGGTCGGCATCTCCAACATCCGGCTGTTCGACCGGGCGCCGGCCGGGCGCGAGGGGCCGTGGGGGACCTTCGCCCGCATGGAGACCCTGCGGTCGCCCAAGACGCTGACCGGTCCGGCGCTGGGCTTCGCCAACCTGACCTTCCGTGCTTGGTTCGAGGCGCAGTTCGGCCGCACCGCCTGGGACGCGCTGTTCCGCATTCCGCGTCTGCAATGGCTGGACTACCTGACCTGGTACCGCCGCGTCACCGGCGCGCCGGTGCGGAACGACACCGCCTTGACGGCGATTTCCGGCGATGCCGACGGCGTGACCCTCGACCTCGACGGTCCGGAGGGGCGGCAGCGGGTGCGGGCGCGCCGGGTGATCCTGGCGAACGGGCGCGACGGCCTGGGCGGCCCCTTCGTCCCGGCCTTCTGGAAGGCGGTGGACAAGCGGTTCTGGAGCCATGCCCATGAGCCCATCGACTTCGACGGCCTGAAGGGCAGGACCGTCGCGGTGCTCGGTGCCGGCGCCGGTGCGGTTGACAATGCGGCGGAGGCGCTGGAGCGGGGTGCCGCCAAGGTCTACATGCTGATCCGCCGGGCGGAGCTGCCGCGCATCAACAAGAGCCTGGGCGCCGGCCATCCCGGCATCGTCCTCGGCTTCCACACCCTGTCGGACGAGCGGCGCTGGGCCTACAACCAGTACATCGCCGACACCGGCGTGCCGGCCCCGCACAATTCCATGCTGCGCTGCTCGCGCCATCCCAACTTCTCGCTGCTGACCGGCTGCGCCGTCGAGGCGGCGGAGGCCGAGGGCGACCGTCTGGTCCTGCGCACCGGACGCGGCACGGTGACGGTCGACCACGTCATCCTCGCCACCGGCTTCGCGCTGGATTGGCAGCAGCGGCCGGAACTGGCGGAGATCGCCCGCCACACCCTGCTGTGGCGCGACCGCTATGTCCTTCCCGGCCATGAGGCCGGCGAGTTCGCCCATCATCCCTATCTCGGCGCCGATTTCGAGTTCCTGGAGCGCACCCCCGGCGAGGCGCCCTGGCTGAACCGCATCCATGCCTTCAACTACGCCGCGGTGCTGAGCCACGGCAAGGTGACCGGCGACATCCCCGGCATCAGCGCCGGGGCGGAGCGTCTGGCCGACAGCATCACGGCGGCGCTGTTCACCGAGGATTACGATGAGCACTGGCAGCGGCTGATCGGGTTCGAGACGCCGGAACTGCTGGGCGACGAATGGACCGAAGCGGAGGATTTCCAATGAGCGCCACCAGCAGCGCCACTGCCGACGGGGCGGCCCACATCGCCCCCGACCTGATCGACCGGCTGGCCGGCCTGTCCGACGCCTCCCCGCTGCTGGCCCTGCGCGCCCGCCGGGCGGAGATCCGCACCCGCACCCAGGCGGCGCACGACGCCCTGCTGGCGCCGCGGCAGCCCGGCCTGTTTCCGGCCGCCGAGCGCGCCGCGGTGGCGCAGCGCATCGCGGCGCTGGCCGGCAACGACGCGCTCGCCACCCATTACCGCGGGCTTGCCGCCGGCACCGAGGCCCGCCCGGCCCTGGTCGCCCATGCGGAGCGGGTCACCCGGTCCCCGCGCGAGTCCCGGCCGGAGCATCTGGGCGTGCTGGAGGCGGCGGGGCTGGATGCGCACGGCATCGTCGCGCTGTCGCAGCTGATCGCACTGGTGAACTATCAGGTCCGCCTGCTGGCCGGACTGCGGGCGCTGGCGGGGGGTGCGGCGGGGGTGGCGGCGGAAGCGTCGTCCGGCCCGCTGCCCACCGGGGCACCGGTGCCGGTCGATGCGGACATCGGCTTCACCACCGACGTGCTGGACTGGAAGCCCTGGCTGACGCCTGTGGTGCTGGAGGATGCGACGGAGGAGCAGCGGCTCGCCCTGGCGGTGACGCCGTCCAACATCGCCATCGGCGCCTATTCGCTGGTGCTGGCGCATGAGCCAGAATCGCTTCTTCACCGCACGCCGCTGTTCAACGGCATCATGTACGCCCCGCGCGGCCTGCCCCGGGCCGAGCGCGAGTTCGCGACCGCCGTGGAATCGGTGCTGAACGGCTGTGTCTATTGCGCCTCTGTCCATGCCCGCCGCTTCGTCGAGCTGACCGGCGGCAGGGACGCGGTCGATCTGCTGTTCGCGCAGGGAATTTCCGGCCAGGACGATCCGCGCCGGCAGGCGATCGCCCAGGCCGCCGCCCGCCTGACCGCCACGCCGGCCGCTCTGACGGCGGAGGATGTCGCAACGCTTCGCCGGGCCGGAGTGGAGGACGGCGAGATCTTGGATCTCGTCCTGGCGGTCGCGATCTTCGCCTGGGCCAACCGCCTGATGCTGAGCCTGGGCGAGGCCGTGCGCTGAACGGAGCCTTGGCCGGACCGAAAGGCCTGTCCGCAGCGGCGGTCAGGCCTTTCACCGGGCATCCGCGGCGGCCACCACACCTCTCGCCTGGAGACGGCCATCGGGAAAGCCGCGGGCCTCATCACCGCCTCCGCCTCCGGCGCCGAGCAGCAAGTCGATCTTGTCGCGCAGGGCCAGCAGCGCCGACCGGTCCTTCTCCGCCAGATCCGCCGCCGTGTCGATCCGGTCCAGCTGGCGGGCACAGCGCCGCACCGCCGATAGAGCGCGCGGGACTGCCGGCAGCGCCTCGCGCCGCATCCGCCGTGCCTGCCGCCACAGCTCCGCCTGCGCCGACGCGTCGCGCACCCGCGCGATCTCCACCAGCAGCGAGCGCGACACCAGCCGCCGCGCCTGCGGGTATTCCGCTTTGATCCAGTCCGGCAGCCGGTTCAGGCCCAGCATGTCGCCGATCCAGCTCGTGCCGCGTCCGACCAGCCGGGCCAGCGCTTCGCGCCCCCAGCCCCGTTCCACCAAACGCTGGAGCGCTTCGGCCAGTTCCAGCGCGTCCAGCCCCTGGCGCTGCATGTTCTCCACCAGAAACAGCACCGCGGCGCTTTCATTGGTCACCGGCACCGCCGGCACGCCGGCCAGCAGTTCGTAACGCCCATTCCCCAGCGGACGGACCATGATGGGCTGCAATAGCCCGACCTCTTCGATGGATCGGGCGAGCGAATCCAGCCCGTCGTCGTCGATGCGGCGGCGGGCATGGCTGTCTGGCACGGCGATGGCGGCGACGGCGATGCATGCGGCGTCGCCCATGGCGGCAAGGCTCATGGCTCACAAACTCCTGGGGCGCAGGGGAGTTTGCGGGCGCAGCTGGCCCGCTGGCGACGACGAAACTGCCGATTTTAAGGCATATTGTCAATGAAAAGGAATTAAATCTTATGAAGTAGCGACCTCATCATGCCTGCCGAAGTCGTGCGTTTGTCGATTCCTGATTTTAGCACATGACCGACCGCGTGCCTTCCGTGGAAGCCATGGCCCATGGTCTGCAATTGAATATAATTTTCATAATAACAGTTATATGTTTTGTCGTTTAAGCGGGGGCAGGTTCTATTCTGAGGTGCAACTTTCCCGTTGTCCGGGTCCGCGGCCGGCAGCAGATGCCTATCAACTCTTCATGTTATGCGACGTCGCATAAGCTCGGCGACCTCAGGCGAGTGGGTGCGGGCGCAGGTCGGCGCGGGTCAGGGCGTTGGTGGGGGGACGGCACGCTGGCCTGGCAGCGGCATCGTTATGCACATGCCGTTTGGTCTGCGCGCATCACCCGGGCGATGCGATGACAGCTACGAACCACCCCCATGGGACATGGAGAGTAGGTGGAGCGGTGGTGTCGTCCTCCGTCAGAGGTCGACGTAATCGATCCGCCGCATCACCTGGGCGATGGACCGCGCGACGGCCGCCACCTTGGGATCGTTGACGCCGGTCCGATAGCAGATGAAAAGCCGCCCGTTCTCCACCGGGGGATCGGACGCCACCAGTTGGACCTGGCCCAGCGCAAGGAACCGCTGCGCCATCGGGATGGGAAGCAGCCCGGCGCCGACCCCGCCGGCCACCAGTTCCGCGATCACCGCGACGCTGGTGCAGGTGCTGAGACGGCTGGGAAAGAGGCCCGCGGTCGCGAACCAGCTGCTGATCTGCCGGTGCATGGCCGACGGCGGAGGGTTGGAGAAGACCGGCTGCGCCCACAGATCCCGCGGCGTCAGCGGACCGGCCTGCCCCCAGGATTTCGGAACGACCCAGCTCGTCGGCTGGGCGCCGAGCGACTGGAGATGGAGCTGCTCGTCGCCGATCGGGTTGAGCAGAACCGCCACGTCCAGCGCATCGCGCAGCAGGGCGCTCTCCAGCGTGGTGCTGGTCGACACCACCCAGTCCGGCTGCAGCGCCGGATGATCCTCCTGAAGCCCGGCCAGCAGCGGCGAGAGGCAGGTGACGGCGAAGCCCTCGGCCAACCCGACCCGGACGCGGCCGGCGACGGTGCGGGATTCGTCCTGTCCACCGATGGCCTGCAGCTCCGTCATGATCGCTGAGACCCGCGGCAGCAGCAGGCGTCCTTCCGGCGTCAGCCGCAAACCCCGCCCCGTCCGTTCGAACACGTCGGTTCCCAGCGCGTCGCGCAGATCCTTCAGGCGCAGCGACAGGGTGGGCTGCGCCAGGTTGAGGTGCTCGGCCGCCCGCTGCGCCGAGCCCAGCTGCGCGGTCCAGAAGAAAGCCTCCAATTGCGCGACGGTGATCCGCATGGCCGGTTTCTAATATCAGTTTTCCCAATATCAGATGTTAAGAACATCCTATTTGATTATCAATGTCAATGAACGGACACTGTTGGTCATCAAAGCAAAACGTTGCGCAAAGCGTGGCGAAGTCCGCGCAATCCGGAGGAAACCAGGATGAAAGAGCGATCCGACGTCATCGCCAAGGTGGGATGGCGAATCCTGCCGATTTTGATGGTCTGCTATTTCGCGGCCTTTCTCGACCGGGTGAACATCGGCTTCGCCGCGTTGACCATGAACCAGGATCTGGGCTTCTCGGCATCCGCCTTTGGTTTCGGTGCCGGCATCTTCTTCCTCGGCTATGTGCTGTGCGAGGTTCCCAGCAACCTGCTGCTGGTGCGCTACGGCGCGCGTCTGTGGATCGCCCGCATCCTGATCACCTGGGGGCTGCTCTCCGCGGCGACTGCGCTGGTCTGGAGCCCCGGCAGCTTCTATCTGGTGCGCATCCTGCTGGGCGCCGCCGAGGCCGGCTTCTTTCCGGGCATGATCTTCTACATGACGCTGTGGTTCCCGCGGGAATACCGCGCCCGCATGTTCGGAACCTTCAACATCGCCGTGCCGCTGTCGTCGGTCATCGGCGCGCCGGCCTCCGGCCTGATCATCGAGCATCTGAACGGCTGGAACGGTCTGGCCGGCTGGCAGTGGATGTTCATCCTGGAAGCCATGCCCGCCATCGTCATGGGTGTGGTCGTCGCCCTCTTCCTGCCATCCTCGCCGGAGAAGGCCGGCTTCCTGGCCGAGGACGAGCGCCGCTGGCTATACGCCCGGCTGGAGGCCGAGCGCGCGGCCCAGGAGAGGACGGAACGCTTCACCGTCGGCCGCGCCGTCCGCGATCCGCGTGTCCTGCTGATGTGCCTGATCGCAGTCGGCCTCGTCATGGGCACCACGGGCATCGCCATCTGGATGCCGCAGTTCGTCAAGGCCTTCGGCCTCAGCACCGTGCAGACCGGCTTCGTCGCCGCCATCCCCTCCGCCTTCATGGCGTTGGCCATGCTGCTGGTCGGCCGCCATGCCGACCGCACCGGCGAGCGGGTCTGGCACGCGGCCGGGCCGTTCCTGGTCAGCGCCGCCGGCTTCGTCCTCGCAGCCCTCAGCAGCGATCCGCTGATCGGGCTGATCGGGCTGACCATCGGGGCGGCCGGCATCGGCGGCGCCTCGCCCAACATCTGGATCTTCCCGACCACCCTCCTGACCGGCACCGCCGCCGCGGCCGGGATCGCGCTGATCAACTCTGTCGGCAGCACCGGCGGCTTTTTCGGCCCCACCATCATCGGCTGGGTGCGGGACGCCACCGGCGGCTTCGCCGGCGCGCAGCTGGTCCTCGCCGGCGCCATGGCGCTGACGGCCTGCGCGATCCTGCTGCTCGGCCATCTGATGCGCGACATGATGCGCGGCGGCATCGTGCCCGCATCGCGGTCCGCCCGGGACAACGCACAGGAAAGCAAGGCATGAGCATCGCCGCAGTCTGCCTTCATCATCTGGTCGCCCCGCTGCCCGAGGTCATCGGCAACGCGCTGGTGTCCTTCGACCGCCGCGAGACCCTGTTCGTCGAGATCGTCGACCGCGACGGCCGGTCCGGCTGGGGCGAGGCCTGGCATACCCCCGCGGCCGATCATGCCACCATCGCCTCGCGCCTCGCCCCGCGCCTTCTCGGCCAGGATCCCCAGCAGACCGGCCGGCTGTGGCAGGAGATGCGCGGGATCGCCGGCGGAGCGATGGGGGCCGTGGCCGCCGTCGACATGGCGCTGCACGATCTCGCGGCCCGCCTGCGCGGCATTCCGGTCAGCACGCTGCTGGGCGGCGCCCTGCGCGACCGGGTGCCCGCCTATGCCAGCGGTCCCTTCTTCAAGCCCGGCGGCCATCCCTACCGCGACTTCGAACGCGAGGTGGATGGCTATCTCCGTGCGGGTTTCAAAGCGATCAAGCTGCGCAGCGGCTTCGCCCCGGCGGACGACGCGGCCATCGTCAATACCATCCGGCAGTTGATGGGGCCGGACGGCACGCTGATGCTGGACTTCAACCAGTCCTACGCGCCACGGGCCGCACTGGCCGCCGTATCGGACATGCGGGAGGCCGGGCTGCTCTGGGTCGAGGAACCTACGGTTCCAGGCGACCTGCAAGGCTACCGCATGCTGTCCGGCCGGATGACGCCCGCACTGGCCGGCGGAGAGACCTTCACGGATGCCCGTGCCTTCCGGCCCTTCCTGGAGGCCGGCTGCATGGACGTGCTGCAGCCGGACATCGCCGTCTGCGGCGGATTGACCGGCGTCGGGCGGGTGGCGGCCCTGGCGGAACTCTACGACCGGCCGGTCGTTCCCCATGTCTGGGGCGGCATCGTGAACTTCCAGGCGGCCCTGCACCTGACCGCGACCCTGCCCGCGCAGCGCAGCGGCGGCGCGGCCGGAGGCTATCCGTTCCTCGAATTCGATGCCGGCCCCAACCCGCTGCTGGATCTCTGCGGCCGTCCCGCCGTCAACGGCGACGGGACCGTCACGGTGCCGGACGGTCCGGGCTTCGGCATCGATCTGAACGCCGACATGCTGTCACCCTTCGTCGTCGCACGGCAGGACGTGACGGCACTATAGTCCCCAGGGTGCGGTTGATCGGCGGCGTCGGTCAGGCAGGCTGGTTCCGACAGAGGTTCATTCAGAAGAAGGCCGCGGTCGGCAGCGGGGTCCCGTTAACCGCATGATCGCCGATCGCCCGTGCCTTGTAGGCATTCGGATTGTGTGACGAGAGGGTGCGGATGTTCCGCCAGTGGCGGTCCAGACGGTTGCCGGCCCGGATGGCGGAGGCGCCGCCGACCTCGAACAGGCGGGTCGCCGCATCGAGAGCCAGTTCGTCCACCATCACCTTCGACTTTGCGGTGCGCAGTGCCGCCTCGACGAAAAGCGCCTGATCGGGAGGCCCGGCGACGGCGGAGCGGAAAGCGGCATCCAGCGCGTCGACCGCCCTGAGCACCGCGGCCTCGGCGACATAGGCGGCGCTCGACAGCCGGCCGACGACCTGCTGCAGCAGCGGATCGTCGGCCGGACGGGCGGCGACGGCGTGGTAGTAGTTGCGCTCGCGCCCAGCCACCAGTGCCGCGGCGTCCGCCACCACGGCGCGCAGGATGCCGGCGACGATGGCGGTCAGGTAGAGCTGCGCGAAGGTTGCACGGAAGGGCAGCCGCACATCCTCGTCGGCGCCGAACAGCACGTCGTCCCGCGCCACCGGTACCCGTGACAGGACCGTCGTGCCGCTGGCGGTCAGCCGCTGGCCGATGCCGTCCCAGTCGTCGTCGACGGTCACCCCTTCACTGCTGGTCGGCACGAAGGCCGACGCCGTCCTGCCGTCCGGCGTCCGCGCATTCACCAGGATGAAGTCGGAATAGAAGTTGCCGGTGCTGTAGTATTTCCGTCCATTCAGCACGTAGCCGGTCCCGGACGGTTCGAGGCGGGTGTCGCCGTCGTTCAGCCCGATGTTCTGGATGCCGAGTTCGCTGACGCCGAGGCCGATGATACGGCCGTCGCGCACATGGCCGAGCCAGCGCGCGTATTTCGGATTGTCCGCGGTGCGCAGCGCCTTCTCCACGAAGGCGAAATGGTTGCGCAAAATATGGGGGATGTTGGAATCGGCCTCGGCAAGGTCGAGCACCAGTTCGAACAGGTCGGTCAGCGATGCCCCGCCGCCGCCGTCCTGCCGCGGCAGCCGGAAGGCGCCGAGACGGGCCGCGCGCAGCAGATCGATCGCCTCGCCTGCCCTCCCCTCGCCGCGGTCACGGGCCTCGGCCCCCGCGGCGATGGCCTCGACCAGTCGGCTTAGCGCGGGCGAACCGGGTCCGGGGACCTCGGCCTCGCCGATCCCGGACTCGCCGTGGCGCGGGCCGGTCCTGTCGATAACGGTCATTGTCGTCTCCACTATGTCGACCCGGTGCAGGTCAGATCTTGGTGTTGATTGGAGGCAGCGCGCCGGTGAGGTAGAAGTTGCCGATTGCCTTGGCCTTGTAGGCCACCGGATCGTGGGTGGTATGGGTGCGCGCATTGCGCCAGTGGCGGTCGAGGTTGAGCGCCCGCGAGGTGGCGGATGCCCCGCCGATCCGGTAGAGCATCTCGCTCACCTTCACCGACGCCTCGCTGGCGGCGAACTTCGCCTCGGCCACGGCGACCGAGGCCTCGCCGAGCGGCCGGTCGGCGGCGCCATCGCGGTGGAACAGGCGGACCGCCTCGTCCAGAACCGCCGCGGCGCGCCCGACCAGCGCCTCGGCGCCATGGGCCAGGATCGCCATCTCGCCGACGGTGTACTGGACGTAAGGGTCCTCGACCGCAAGCCCGACCCCGGCCTCGGGCAGCGGACGGGCATGGGTCCGCCCATAGACGACGGCGTCCTCCAGCGCCGCCAGCGCGATCCCGGTGTCGAGGGCCGAATGCAGAAGCTGGGCGAAAGCGCCTTCGTAGGTGCGGCGGCGGCCGTAATCGGGGATCGGCATGACCTCGCCCTCATCGAGCCGGACATTCTCGAAGATCATGGTGCCGCTCGCCGTCGTTCGCTGCCCCATCCCGTCCCAATCGTCGATGACGGTGACGCCTGCGCGGTCGACCGGAACCACCGCCGCCGCCCGGCCGCCCTCCAGCAGAGCCGTGACCAGGGTGAATTCGGCGAACAGGCTGCCGGTCGTGTAGTATTTGCGCCCGTCGAGCCGATAGCCGCCGCCGTCGGAGACGATCCGCGTCGCCATGTCGCCGATGCGGGTGCCGCCGCGCTCCGCCGCCGCGTTGCCGTTGAGCCGCCGGCCGTCCAGCAGCAGGCCGAAATAGCGCCGCTTCTGCGCTTCGCTGCCGTAGATGCGGATCTTCTCGACGTTGGGAAAGGTCGCGGCGGCGGACTGCGCGATGTTCGGATCGCCCTTCGACAGGTTGAGGACGATCTGGGCGAACTCGCCCATGCTCACCTCCGGCCCGCCATAGGCGGCCGGCACGCGGGCCGCCAGCAGGCCGCTGCGCGCAAGTTCGGAAATCTCCTCGAACGGCATCCGGCGTTCGAGGTCGCGGGCAGCGGCGCCCGTGGCGAAGCGCCGGCCGAATTCGGCCGACAGTTCGACGAGCGCGGCGCGGTCACGCACGGGAGGGCCGCTCATCGCTCGATCCAGACGTTCTTCAACGACGAGATCGCACCGTCCGGGGTCGTGTTGATGCCGTGGACCTTGCGGTTGTAGAAGGTGAAGTGCTGCATGTCGAACAGCGGCACCAGCGGCAGGTCGTTCATCGCCTGACGCTGGAGGTCGTGGAACAGGAGCTTCCGCTTGTCCGCATCGCTCTCGACGCGGATCGCCTCGATGATGCCGTCCATCGCCGGGCTGGAATAGCTGGACGCGTTGACGTAAGGGACGCCCGGCGCCTGGGCCTTGGTCCAGTAAAGCCGGAACAGCCCCATCTGCGGATCGATCAGCGGCGAAATCTGCAACAGGTTGAGATCGAAGCTGTAGTCCTTGTAGACCTTGCGCAGGTAGGTCGGATCGTCCGTGCTGTTCAGCTTCGCGTCGATACCGACGGCCTTCAGGTTCTGCCGGATGAACTCGGCCGAATGGGAGGTCACGTCGCCGACCGCGGTGAAGTCGAGGTTGAGCGCGAAGCGGATGCCGTCGGCCTTGCGTGGATAGCCGCCCTCGTCGAGCAGCCGGTTCGCCGCCGCGACGTCGAATTCGTAGCGCTGGACGTCGGGCGTGTAGAATGTCTTTACGCTGGCCGGAATCGGCCCGGTCGACGGCTTGCCCAGCCCGTACCACACGGTTTCCACCAGCTTCGCCTTGTCGACCGCGTGGGCGACCGCCTTGCGGACCTTGTCGTTCGCCAGGATCGGGTTCCGCAGGTTGAATTCCAGGATGTAGAACTGCGAATGGTAATCGTAGCCGCGCGTCTCGAACCGCAGGTTCGGATCCTTGCGCAGCCGGGCGACGTCGCCGAACGGCACCGCGTCGTAGGGTGCGTACTGCACCTCCCCGGTTTCCAGCGCCGCGGCGCGGCTCGCGGTGTCGGGGATGGCCTTGAAGATGACCCGGTCGAGATAGGGTTTGCCCTCGTCCCAATAATCCGGATTGCGCTCCAGTTCGACATACTGGCCCTTCTTCCAGTCCTTGAAGCGGAAGGGGCCGGTCCCGACCGGCCGGGAGGTGGCCGGGTTGGTCTGGATCGGCGCGCCCTCGAAGACATGCTTCGGCAGGATCTGGGATTCCGCCGCGTTCAAGGCGCTCAGGATCACCAGCGACGGTGCGGAGAGGCGGAAGACGGCGGTGTATCTGTCCGGCGTCTCGACGTCCTGCAGCGAGGCGAAGGTCAACCGCCCGCGCGGGTGCGTCTTCTTCCACACCTCCAGCGCACTGAACTTCACGTCATCCGAGGTGAATTCGACCCCGTCATGCCATTTGACGCCGTGCCGCAGTTTGAAGGTGATCGACAGCCCGTCGGGCGCGACCTCCCAGCTTTCGGCGAGGCTCGGCCGGACCGAGAGATCCTCGGCATAGCTCAACAGCCCGTCATACACGTTCGTCGACAGGGCGGCGTTGGCATACTGGTTGTTGAAGGCGGTGGTGAGGACGGACGGCTGCGGCTCGATCGTGGCGATCAGCGTACCGCCGCGCACCGGCGCCGCGGCCTGCTGCGCCCCGGCCTGGAGCGGGAGCGCCGCCAGTCCGAAGGCCAGGGCGGCAAGGGCGAACGGACGGACGAATGGGCGCGCGGCGGGGCGCCCACGGACGAGGACCATGGTCGATTCCTTCTGGATTGGGCGGTGTAAAAGTCTGGGTGTGAAAGTCTGGCGTTGCGGGACCGGCATCAGGCCGTGGCCGCCGCCGGTCGACGATGCCGGACGGACGGCGGCGGCAATCCCAGATGGTCGCGCAGTGTTCGTCCGCTGTAGGCCTCGCGGAAGATCCCGCGCCTGCGCAGCAGCGGAACGACCTCCTCCACGAAGACCTTCAGGCCGGAGGCGGTGACGTCCGGCATGATGTTGAAGCCGTCGACGGCGCCCGAGCGGAACCACGCCTCGATCCCGTCGGCCACCTGCTCCGGCGTGCCGACGGCCAGGCGGTGCTGGGTCCCGCCGCCGCCCTGGGCCTTGACGAGATCGCGCACCGTCAATCCGTTCCGTTGGGCGAGCGTCACGGTTCCCTTGAAGAAGGTCTGGCTGTGATTCTCCGGGAACGGGATGTCGGCGGGGAGCGGCTCGTCCAGCTTCAGCCGGCCGGGATCGACGTTGAGGGTGCGGGCCAGCCGCGCAAGCCCATAATCGATCGGCACGCTCTCCCACAGCTCCCGCTCGCGCCGTTTCGCTTCGGCTTCCGTGCTGCCCAGTATGGTAACCAGACCGGGGCAGATCACCACCTCGGCCGGGGCCCGGCCGGCACGCAGCAGCCGGGCCCGCAAGCCGTCGGCGAAGCTCCTGGCCTCATCAAGGCTGTGCGCGACCGAGAAGACGAGATCCGCATGGCGGGCGGCGAGGTCCTGGCCGTCGCTCGACCCACCGGCCTGGACGATGACCGGCCGGCCCTGCGGCGAAGGCGGAACGTTGAGCGCCCCCTGTACGGAAAAGTAGCGTCCCCGATGGTCGATCGGATGGATGCGGGAACCGTCGATGAAGCGCCCGCTTTCCTTGTCGCCGACCAGGGCGTCCGGCTCCCAGCTGTCCCAAAGGGCGGTCACGACATCGGCGAATTCGACGGCGCGGGCATAGCGCTGGTCATGGGGCAGCACCTCGTCGAGACCGAAGTTGCGCGCCGTGCCGGTTTCAGCGGTGGTGACGATGTTCCATCCCGACCGGCCCCCGCTGACATGGTCGAGCGACGCGAAGCGGCGCGCCACGTTGTAGGGCTCGTTGTAGGTGGTCGACAGGGTGGCGATCAGCCCGATGTGCGTCGTCGCCGCCGCCATCGCCGCCAGCACGACGGTCGGCTCCAGGGCCTGGTAGGGCCGCAGATCCGGCCGGTCAGGCAGGGCCGGATTGTCGGCGAGGAAGACGGCGTCGAAGGTGCCCCGCTCGGCGATCTGGGCCTGGCGCACGAGGAAGGCTGGGTCGATGAAGTCCGCCGCCTCGCTCTCCGGCCGTCGCCAGGCGGAGCTGTAGGAACCGGCATTCATGAAGTTCAAATTCAGGTGCAGCTGTCTCGGGGGGCTCATGGCGGCTCTCGCTGGATGGCGCATGGCGCTGGGACGGAAGACGGAACACGGCAGAGGGGCTGCGGACGGCCAGGACGGGGGTGCGGCGCTGGGTGGTCGGGCTGCACGCAGGCCCCCCGGTTCCACGGGAAAGCCTGGAAATCCGGACATGTTTTACGCATGTCCATCGTTGTTATACATAAAATCACATACCGGGATATTTTTGTCTATGGATCTTATAGACAAAAATGAGTAAGGGTAGAAACCAGACGGGCGGAAAGCACTGGACACCCTCCAGCCACCCTCGCCGGGCGGATCCGGACCAGGCGGACAGTGTCAGGTCCGGCCGGACGCCAGCCGCAAGATCGCTCTCAACGCCATCAGGACAGAGGCCGGCCGATGCCGGCCGGGAGAGGCCGCGTTGCTCAAGAATCCCTCACGATCGCCGCTTCCGGCGGTCTCGCGCCGCCGCTTCTCGCAGGGGGCCTTCATCGCGCTCGCCGCGCTGGGACTGCCGGGAGGAGTGGCGTCCGCGGCAGCGGTTCCCGCCGCCGGGCAGCCGGTGCGCGGCGGTACCCTGGTGGCGGTCATCCAGCCGGAACCGACGGCACTCGCCAGCGCGGTAAACAACAACTATGCCAACGCCTCGGTCAGTGCGAACGTCTATGACGGGCTGCTGCGCTACGACGAGGAGATGCTGCCGCAGCCCGCGCTGGCCGAATCCTGGGAGGTGTCGGACGGAGGCCGCAGCATCCTCTTCCGGCTACGCAAGGGGGTGAAATGGCATGATGGCGCGGACTTCACCGCCGCCGACGTGCGGTTCAGCGCGCTGGAGCTGTGGAAGAAGCTTCATGCCCGCGGCCGGGTAACCTTCGCCGCCCTGCTCGACGTCGAGACGCCCGATCCGCACACCGCGATCTTCCGCCTCTCGGCACCGGCCCCGGTGATCCTGAGCGCGCTGAACGCGGCGGAATCGCAGGTGATGCCGAAGCACCTGTACGAGAACACCGACATCCTGAAGAATCCGAGGAACAACGCGCCGGTCGGCACCGGCCCCTTCATCTTCAAGGAGTGGAGGAAGGGCCAGCACATCGTACTGGAACGCAATCCCGGCTACTGGGACGAGGGCAAGCCCCACCTCGACCGCCTCGTCTTCCGGATTATTCCCGATGCCGCGTCGCGGGCGGTGGCCCTGGAGACCGGCGAGATCCACTATGCTCCCTTCACCGCGGTCCCTCTCGCCGACGTCGCCCGGCTCCGCGACGACCCGGCGCTGGCGGTCAGCACCAGCGGCTATGCCTTCCAGTCCCACGTCTTCCTGCTCGATTTCAATTTGTCGAACCCGCATCTGGCCGACCTGCGGGTGCGGCGCGCCATCGCCCATGCCATCGACCGCCAGGGGCTGATCGACACGGTCTGGTACGGCTTCGGCAAGCCGGCGGTAAGCCCCGTGCCGTCGCAGCTCACCCGGTTCCACAATCCCGACGTCCCGCGCCATGACTACGATCCCGGCAGGGCGGAAGCCCTGCTTGACGAGGCCGGCCTGCTACGGGGGGCGAACGGCATCCGCTTCACCGTCACCCACGACTATCTGCCCTTCGGCGAGACCTATCGGGATGCCGGCGAATACATCCGCAATAACCTGAAGAAGGTCGGCATCGACTTCGTCCTGCGCGGCCAGGACTATCCGAGCTGGACCAGGCGGGTCTACACCGACTACGCCTACGACATCGACAGCAACACCGTTGCCGTGATGATGGATCCCGAGATGGGATTGCCGCGGCTGCTGCTGTCGACCAACCATGTCCGGGGGGTTCCGACCTCCAACAACACCGGCTACGACAACCCGGAGGCCGACCGCGTCATCAAGGCGCTCCAGGTCGAGCCGGACGCCGGAAAGCGCAAGGCGCTGTTCGGCGAGTTGCAGGCGATCGCCATGACCGATCTGCCGATCCTGCCGCTGTCCGAAATGCGGCACGTCACCATCCACAGCCGGAAACTCCGGGGCCTGGCACAGGCCCCCGATGCGGCGCTGGCCTCGCTCGCCGACGCCTGGCTGTCGGCCTGAGAGGAACGCATGGCCAAGGAAATCCGTTTCAACGCCTTCGTCGTCAACCGGCCGGTCCACCAGTCGCCGGGACTGTGGCGGCACCCGCGCGACCGCTCCACCTCCTACCAAGATCTCGGCTACTGGGTCGAACTGGCGCGCACGCTGGAGCGCGGCAGGTTCGACACCGTCTTCCTCGCCGACGGCATCGGGGTGAACGACGTCTATGGCGGCGGGATCGAGGCGGCGCTGCGCCACGGCTCGCAGGTGCCGACCAACGACCCGATCCTGCTGATCCCGGCGATGGCGCACGCCACCCGCGACCTCGGCTTCGCCGTCACCGGCAACCTGTCCTTCGAGCAGCCCTATCTGTTCGCCCGCCGGCTGTCCACCCTCGACCAGCTCACCCGCGGAAGGCTCGCCTGGAACATCGTCACCGGCAAGTCGGCGGCCGGCGCCAAGGGGCTGGGGCGCAGCATCATCGGCCACGACCGGCGCTACGACATCGCCGACGAATTCATGGAGGTGGTCTACAAGCTGTGGGAGGGCAGCTGGGAGGACGGTGCGGTCCTCTGGGACCGCGAGGCCGGCATCTTCGCCGATCCCGCCAAGGTGCATCGCGTCCGTCACGACGGGGAGCATTACCGCCTCGACGCCATCCACCTGACCGAACCGTCGCCACAGCGCACGCCTCTGCTCTTCCAGGCCGGCGGGTCGCAGCGCGGGCGCCAGTTCGCCGCCCGGCACGCCGAAGGCATCTTCCTGGCCGCCCCTACCAAGACGGTGGCCGGCGCCGTCGTCCGCGACGTGCGCCGCCGCGCCGCCGAGAACGGCCGCGACCCGGCCGAGCTTCTGTTCTTCCCGCTCGTCACCGTCATCACCGGCGAGACCGAACGGGAGGCGAAGGCCAAGCTGGCGGACTACCAGAGCTACATCAGCCACGAAGGCGCCCTCGTGCTCTTTTCCGGCTGGACCGGAATCGATCTCGCCGGGCGCGATCCCGACGAGGTCCTGCGCTTCGAGGACCGCGATAACGGCGTGGTCTCCACCATTGAGGCCTTCACCACCGCCGATCCCAACCGCTCCTGGACCCTGCGCGAGATCGCCCGCCATGCCGGCATCGGCGGGCAGGGACCGGTGATCGTCGGCTCGCCAACCCAGGTGGCGGACGAGTTGCAGTCGTGGGTCGAGGAGGTCGGCGCCGACGGCTTCAACCTCGCCTATGCGGTGGCGCCGGACAGCTACGTCGATTTCGTCGATCTGGTGGTGCCGGAACTGCAACGCCGCGGCGCCTACAAGCGCGACTACGCCCCCGGCACGCTGCGCGAGAAGCTCTACGGCCCCGGGCGAGCCCGGCTGAGCGCCCCGCATCCGGCGGCGGCCTTCCGGCACCTGCCGGCGGAGGACGCGGCATGACCGGCCGGACCCGCCAAAAGGAAATCCGTCTCAACGCCTTCCACATGAACGCGCCCGGCCATTCCTGGGCCGGCCTGTGGACCCATCCGAAGGACCGCTGCGCCAATTACACCGACCTCGATTTCTGGATCGAGCTGGCACGCATCGCCGAGCGCGGCAAGCTCGACGGCATCTTCCTGGCCGACGTCTCCGGCGTCTACGACGTCTATGCCGGCACGCCGGACGCGGCGCTGGCGGCCGGCGCCCAGATCCCGAGCAACGACCCGTCGGTGCTGATCTCCGCCATGGCCGCGGCGACCCGCGATCTCGGCTTCGGCGTCACCGCCTCGGTCGGGTACGAGCAGCCCTATTACCTCGCCCGCCGCTTCTCCACGCTCGACCACCTGACCAAGGGGCGAGTCGGCTGGAACATCGTCACCGGCTATCTGGAAAGCGCCGCACGGGCAATCGGCGACGGCGGGGTGCGGGAGCACGACCAGCGCTACGACCGCGCCGACGAGTTCCTGGAACTGGCCTACCGGCTGTGGGAAGGCAGCTGGGAGGACGGTGCCGCGGTTCGCGACAAGGCCGGCCGGGTCTTCGTCCGGCCGGAGAAGGTCCACCGGATCACCCATCACGGCACCTTCTTCGACCTCGACGCCATCCATCTCAGCGAACCCTCGCCGCAGCGCACCCCCCTGCTCTACCAGGCCGGCACCTCGGGCCGCGGGCGCGAGTTCGCGGCCCGCCACGCCGAATGCGTGTTCATGAACCAGAGCAGGGCCGCGGTGGCGGAGGCCGCCGCCGACATCCGCCGCCGCGCCGCCGCCTATGGCCGGCACCCGGAGGATCTGCTGGTCTTCGTCGGCGCCACCGTCATCGTCGCCCCGGCCGAGGCGGAGGCGCGCGACAAGTACGAGGAGTACCGCAGCCATCTCGACACCCGCGGCGCGCTCGCCCTGCTGTCGGGCTGGACCGGCATCGACTTCTCGCAATACGGCCCCGACGATCCGGTGCGCTACGTCAAGAGCAACGGCATGCAGTCGAAGATCGAGGCGATGACCCTGCGCAGCCCAGACCGCGTCTGGCGCGTGCGCGACCTCGCCGATTTCGGCGAGGTCGGCGGGCGCGGCCCCTTCATCGTCGGCACGCCGTCGCAGGTGGCCGACGAGCTGCTGACCTGGGTCGAGGCCGGCGCCGACGGCTTCAACCTCACCCGCGTGGTGGAGCCGGCCAACCTGACCGACATCGTCGACCTGCTGGTGCCCGAACTGCAGGACCGCGGGGTCTACAAGACCGAATACAGCCCCGGCCCCCTGCGCGAGAAGCTGTTCGGTCCCGGCCGCGCCCGGCTTTCGCCGCGCCATCCCGGCCACGCCTTCCGCCATCCCGGCCCGACAGCCTGACCGCCAGCCCAATAGGAGTTTCGCCATGGATCTCGCCCTTGCCGGCAAGGTCGTCCTCGTCACCGGCGGCAGCAAGGGGCTCGGCCTCGCCGCCGCCCGCGCCTTCGCCCGGGAAGGCTCGCGCGTGGTCATCGCGTCGCGCGGCCGTGACAATCTCGCCGCCGCGCAGGCCGCCCTGGCCGCCGACGGGCTGGAGGTCGCGACGGTCGCCGCCGATTTCGCCGACGCCGCCGAGGCCGCCCGTGCCGTCGCCGAGGCCGAACGCCCCTTCGGCCCGGTCGAGGTGCTGATCAACAGCGCCGGCGCCGCGAAGCGCACCCCGGCCGAGGAACTCGACGCCGCCGCCTGGAAGGCCGGGCTGGACGCCAAGTTCTTCCCCTACATCCACGCCCAGGACGCCGTGCTCAAGAGCTTCCGGCGACGGGCCGGGGCCAGGGCGGATGGCCGGGCGGAAACCCGGCTGCCTCCGCCCCGCCAGATCGGCGCCATCGTCAACATCGTCGGCACCGGCGGCCGGATTCCCTCCGGCACCCATCTGCCGGGCGGCTCCGCCAACGCCGCCCTGCTGCTGTCGACGCTGGGGCTCGCCCGCGAATACGCGCCCTACGGCATCCGCATCAACGCTATCAATCCCGGCTTCACCCTGACCGACCGCATCGAGCAGAACCTCGCCCTGGAGGCCAAGCGCCTCGGCATCAGCCGCGACGAGGCGCTGGCCGCCGGTGCCGCCGCCACGCCGCTGCGCCGCTACGGCGAGGCCCACGAGATCGCCGAGGTGGCGCTGTTCCTGGCCAGCGAGCGGGCGAGCTACGTGGTCGGCGCGCTGGTCGCGGTGGATGGCGGTCAGAGCCTGGCCCTGTAGCGGCCGCCCGAGGACGGAGAACGCCATGCCGACATCGCTGCGCTACGTCTTCCGCCGGCTGGTCCAGGCACTGCCGATGGCCTTCGCCATCGTGCTGCTGAACTTCCTGCTGCTGAAGCTGACGCCGGGCGACCTCGCCGACGTCATCGCCGGAGAATCCGGCTCGGCGACGCCGGAGTTCATGGAGAACCTGCGCCGGCTCTACGGGCTCGACATTCCGGTCCACCTCCAGTTCCTGAACTACATCCAGGGCATCCTGCATTTCGACCTCGGCTATTCCTTCCGCCAGGGCATGCCGGTGGGCGAGTTGATCCTCGAACGCCTTCCGGCGACGATCCTGTTGTCGCTGACCGCGATCCTGTTCGCGCTCCTGATCGGCGTGCTCCTCGGCGTGGTGGCGGCGCGGTCGCGCGGAAGCCTGCTGGACGAGGCGATCTCGGTGGTTTCCACCATGGGCTTCGCCACCCCGCTGTTCTGGGTCGGGCTGATGCTGATCGTGCTGTTCTCAATCGAGCTGCGCTGGCTGCCGTCGGCCGGCATGGTGACGGTGGGGGCGGACTACCGCGGTCGCTGGGACGAGTGGCTCGACATCGGCCGGCATCTGGTGCTGCCGGCCGTGACGCTCAGCCTGTTCTTCCTGTCGATCTATGTCCGCATCACCCGCTCGGCGATGCTGGAGGTCTACGGGCTCGATTTCGTGCGCACCGCCCGGGCCAAGGGGCTGACCGAGGCCCGCGTGGTGATCCGCCACGTTCTGCGCAACGCCCTGCTGCCCATCGTGACGGTCACCGGCCTGCAGCTCGGCGCCATCTTCGGCGGCACGGTGGTGGTCGAGACGGTCTTCGGCTGGCCCGGCCTCGGCCGGTTGGCGCAGGAGGCGGTGTTCTCGCGCGACGTCAACCTGCTGCTCGGCATCTTCCTGTGCAGCTCTTTCATCGTCATCGTCGTCAATCTGGCGGTCGACCTGCTCTATGCGGCGCTCGACCCTCGGGTGGAGGTCCGTCAATGAGCCTGTCCGCCCCGACCCATGGCGGGATGCCGGGCGGCATCCTCCAGCGCCTGATGCGCACGCCGGGGCTCCGCCGGCTGCGCGGTTCGCGGGCGCTGCTGGTCGGCCTGCTGCTGCTGGCCACCGTCGTCGCCGTTGCCCTCTCCGCCGGCCTGCTCTATCCGGGCGATCCGCGCGACATGGCCGGCCCAGCCGGCACCTGGCCCGGCATCGACGCCCGCTTCTCCCTCGGCACCGACATGCTGGGCCGCGACATGGCGGCGGCGATGGCCCATTCCGCCGGCACCTCGCTGACCGTCGGCATCGCCGCGGCGGCGCTGGCGCTGCTGGTCGGCATCGCCGCGGGCGTGCTGGCCGGCTATTTCGGCGGCGCCGTCGACGACGTGCTGATGCGGATCAGCGAACTGTTCCAGACCATGCCGAGCCTGCTCTTTACCATCATCCTGGTGGTGATCCTCGGGCCGACCACCGCCAGCATCAGCTTCGCCATCGGCATCACCGCCTGGCCGCAAATCGCCCGGCTGGTGCGGGCGGAGGCGGTTCGGGTGCGACGGCTCGACTATGTCGACGCCGCGGTCACGCTGGGCATGGGGCATGGGCGGATCGTCCTGCTCCATGTCCTGCCGAACAGCCTGGCGCCGGTCGTGGTCGCCGCATCGATCCTGGTGGCCCAGGCGATTCTGTCCGACGCCTCGCTGTCCTTCCTCGGTCTCGGCGACCCCAACGGCATGAGCTGGGGCAGCATGGTCGGCGCCGGCCGGCCGATGCTGCGCACCGCCTGGTACATGACGGCGCTTCCCGGCGGCGCGATCTTCCTCACCGTCATGGGCTTCATGCTGATCGGCAACGGCCTGAACGACCTCCTCAATCCCCGCACCCCCGTGAGGTGACCCATGAGCCTGCTCGAGGTCGAAGACCTGACCGTCCGTTTCGGCGACGCCGTCGTCGTCGATCGGCTGTCCTTCTCGGTCGAAGCCGGCGAGACGCTGGCCATCGTCGGTGAATCCGGCTGCGGCAAGTCGATGACGGCCCTGGCGCTGACCCGGCTGGTGGCGCCGCCGGGAAGGATCGGTGGACGGGTGCGGCTCGACGGGCTGGACCTGACCGGCCTGCCAGAGGCGCGGATGCGCGCCGTGCGCGGCGACCGCGTCGGCATCGTCTTCCAGGACCCGATGTCGGCGCTCAATCCGGTGCTGACCGTCGGCGAACAGGTCGCCGAGGCGGTGCGCGCCCACAGCCCGCTCGGTGCCCGGGCGGCGCGGGCGCGGGCGGCGGAGCTGCTGGATCTCGTCCATATTCCCGACGCCCATCGCCGCCTCGACGACCATCCGCACCGCTTCTCGGGGGGCATGCGCCAGCGGGTCGCCATCGCCATCGCCATCGCCGCCAACCCCTCCCTGCTGATCGCCGACGAGCCGACGACGGCGCTCGACGTCACCATCCAGGCGCAGATCCTCTGCCTGCTCGACGAGCTGCGCCGCGACCTCGGCATGGGGCTGATCCTCATCACCCACGACCTCGGCGTCGTTGCCGAAACCGCCGACCGCGTGCTGGTCATGTATGCCGGACGCAAGGTCGAGGAGCAGGACACGCCCGGCCTGTTCGCCGCCCCGCTGCACCCCTACACCCGCCGGCTGATGGGGGCCAAGCCGCGGCTGACGCTGGGCGAGCCGCCGCCGCGGCAGCGGCTGCAGGAAATCCCCGGCCTGGTGCCCCTGCCGGGCGCCATCCCGCCGGGCTGCGCCTTCGCTCCGCGCTGCGCCGACGCCGACGCCGGCTGCGCCACTGTTCCGCCCTTGCAGCGGCACGGGCGGGCGGCGGTCGCCTGCCACAAGGTCGAGCTGCCGGCCTGGACGCCCCGACAGGTCCCGCGATGGACCGACCGCAGCCAATGGAGGGCGGCTGAATGAGCGCGCTTCTCGAGGTCGAGGATCTCCGTGTCCGCTACGCCACCCGGCGCGGATCCCTGATGGCGGTGGACGGCGTGTCCTTCACCCTGCACGCCGGCAGGACGCTGGGTCTGGTCGGCGAGTCCGGCTGCGGCAAATCCTCGCTCGGCAAGGCGATCATGCGGATCGTCGATCCGCATTCCGGCGCCATCCGGCTCGACGGCGTGGACATCGGCCGGCTGAGCGGCGGCCACCTGCGCCCGCACCGCCGCCGCTTCCAGATGGTGTTCCAGGATCCGGCGGCCTCGCTCGACCCACGCCAGCGCATCCGCCGCGCCCTGGAGGAGCCGCTGGCGGTGCATGGCCGCGGCGACCGGAGCGAGCGGCGCGACAGAGTGCGCGAGGTCATGGCCCAGGTCGGGCTGCACCCCGAGATGGTGGACCGGCTGCCGCATGAATTCTCCGGCGGCCAGCGCCAGCGCATCGCCATCGCCCGCGCCCTGATGCTGGAACCGAGCCTGATCGTCTGCGACGAGCCGGTGTCGGCGCTCGACGTCTCGCTGCAGGCGCAGATCCTCAACCTGCTGGCCGACCTGCAGGCGTCCCGCGGGATCGCCTACCTGTTCATCAGCCACGACCTTTCGGTGGTCCAGCATCTCGCCGACCGGATCGCCGTGATGTATCTCGGCCAGATCGTCGAGATCGCCGACCGCACGGCCTTGTGGCGGTCACCGGCCCACCCCTACACCCAGGCGCTGATCGCCGCGGTTCCGCGCATGAACCCGGAACGGCGCGGGCTGAACCGGACCCGGCTGCTGCCGGGCGACCTGCCGGCGCCGCAGGATCCGCCGCCGGGATGCCGCTTCGCCGGCCGCTGCCCCTTCGCGACCCGCCTGTGCCGCGAGCAGGCTCCGCGGCTGGCCGAGATCGCCCCCGGACATGCGGTCGCCTGCCATCTCCATACCGCGCCCGATGGCGGGCCAGATGGCGCGGCAGCCCCGTCCCTTCCCCCTTTCCTGCAAAAGGACACCGTCCAATGAACGCCGTCACCGGCAAGCCCGTCCCCGCGCATGATCCGACTTTCGAGACGGCGGAGCAAAAGCAGGCCCGCGTCGATCTGGCCGCGGCCCAGCGCCTGGCGGTGATCCAGGAGATGAGCGAGGGCATCTACAACCATTTCACCCTGGCGGTGCCGGGACATGACGACCGCTTCTATGTCAGCCCGCTCGGGCTGCACTGGTCGGAGATCAGGGCTGGCGACCTGCTCACCGTCGATTACGACGGCCGCCTGCTCGACGGCAGGGGACCGCTCCAGCGCTCCGCCTTCTGCATCCACGCCCCCATCCACCGGCGCAAGCCGCAGCACGCCGCGCTGTTCCACACCCACATGCCCTACACTAGTGCGCTGACCCGGTTGCAGGACCAGCGGCTGCTGCCGATCGGGCACACCGAGGCCCAGCTGATCGCCGAGATCGCCTATGACGACGACTACACCGGCCTCGCCCGCGACCCGGCCGAGGGCGAGCGTCTGGCCGACATCCTCGGCGACAAGACCATTCTGATCATGGCGCATCACGGCGTGCTGGTCGCCGGCCGGACCGTCTCGGAAGCCTACGACCGGCTCTATACGCTGGAGCGGGCGGCGCGGGTGCAGCTCTTCGCCCAATGGACCGGCAAGCCGCTGCGCGAACTGCCCGGCGAGATGGTCGCGCATGTCCACGCCACCATCACCGGCGGCCCGCTGGCCCCCGGCGTGCCGTCGGGCCACGAGCTACATTTCGGCGCCCTGAAGCGGCTGCTCGACCGCCAGAACCCCGGCTACCGCGAATGACCGTCCCCGCCTTCGACCGAAAGGGCACCGCCGTGACCGCCTTCCCCCACGCCCCGGCCCAGACGCCGATTGAGACGCCGGCCGGGACGACCGGCATTGATCCCCGGACGCTTCTGCACTGGCTGGAGGACGGCGGCGAGATCGCCTTCCTCGACCTGCGCGAGGAAGGCCCCTTCGGCGAGGGGCACCCGCTTCTCGCCGTCAACATTCCGTTCAGCCGGCTGGAGTTCGACATCGCCGCGCTCGTCCCGCGCGCCGACACCCGCATCGTCCTGCTGGCCGAAGAACCGGCCGCCGCGCAGGCGGCCAGCCGGCTCTCGGCGCTCGGCTATACCGGCGTCCATGTGCTGTCCGGCGGGGTGGAGTCCTGGTCCGCCGCCGGCTTGCCGCTCTTCCCCAGCGTCAACGTGCCGGGCAAGGCCTTCGCCGAATGCGTCGAACATGCCTATCATACGCCTGACATCGAGGCGGCTGAACTCGACCGGCTAGTCCGGGCCGGGGCCGATCTGGTGATCCTCGACAGCCGCACCGCCGACGAGTTCGAGCGTTTCCACGTGCCGGGCGCCGTCAGCGCGCCGGGTGCTGAGATCGTCCACCGCTTCGCCGACCTCGTTCCATCGCCGGACAGTCTCGTCGTCGTCTCCTGCGCCGGACGGACGCGGGGCATCATCGGCGCCCAGGCGCTGATCAACGCCGGCATTCCCAACCGCGTGGTCGCCCTGTCGGGCGGAACCCAGGGCTGGCGCCTCGCCGGCTTCGAGCTGGAGCGCGACACCCCGCTTCCGCCCCGGCCGCCGGTGGGGCCGAAGGCCCGCGAAACGGCGCGGCGGCACGCCGCCGACCTTGCCCGGCGCTTCGCCGTCCCGGTGATCGACCGCGCCGCGCTGGAGCGGCTGCGTGCCGATCCCGCCCGAACCACCTATCTCTTCGACGTCCGCCTGCCGACCGAGCATGCCGGGGGGCATGCCGAGGGGGTTCCGTCCGCCCAGGGCGGGCAGCTGGTGCAGGCGCTCGACAAATGGGCGGCCACCCGCGGGGCACGGATCGTGCTGACCGACGACGACGGTGTGCGCGCCACCGTGACGGCGCACTGGTTGCGCCAGCTCGGCTGGGATGCGCTGGTCCTGCCCGGACTGGTGTCGGGGACCGCCCCGCCTGCCGCCCATGCGGTGCCCGCCGCCCCACCGCGGGCGAAGGTTCTTTCCGCCGACGAGGCGGGCGACCGGCTGCGGCGCGGTGCGGCTCTGCTCTTCTCGGATTCCAGCGGCGATTACCGCCGCTCCCACCCGGCGGGAGCGCTCTGGGCCAACCGCTCGCGCCTCGGCCCGCCAGACCGGTTCGACCGCGCGGCCGGGGTCGTGGTGACCGGGCGGGATCCGGTGACCGCCCATCTCCTCGCCCTGGATCTCGAAGAGGCCGGCATTCCGGCCGCGGTCCTTCCCGGCGGCGAGGCGGCCTGGACGGCCGCCGGGCTTGCGGTCGTCACGTCGCCGTCCGAGCCTGCCGATGCCGACCGCATCGACCATCTGTTCTGGCTTCATGACCGCCACAGCGGCAACCTCGAAGCGTCGCGCGCCTATCTCGACTGGGAGCTGTCGCTGCCGGGGGCCGTCGGCACGCCGGAAGCCGCCGGCTTCCGCATCGGACCGGCAGCGGTACGATGACCGGCCCGCGCATCTGCATCTTCGGGGCGGGCGCGGTGGGCAGCCATGTGGCGGCGAGGCTGCTGCGCGCCGGTATCCCTGGCGTCGCCGTCGTTGCGCGCGGTCCTCATCTGGCCGCGATGCGCGAGCGCGGCCTCACCTTCCGGAGCAGCCGGGAAGAGTTCCGCGTCGCGGTGCCGGTGGCGACCGACGACCCGTCGATCCTGCCGCCGCAGGACATCGTCGTCGTCACGCTGAAGGCGCCGGCCCTACCGCCGGCGGCGGGCGCGCTCGCCCGGCTGCTGGCTCCCGATGGGGTCGCGGTCTTCCTGTTGAACGGGATCCCGTGGTGGTGGAACTATGGCCTGCGGGAGGGCGGCGGTCCGCTGCCGCTGCTCGATCCCGATGCCGCGCTCTGGCGACAGGTCGGGCCGGCGCGGGCGCTGGGGGGCGTCGTGATGTCGCCCAACGAGATCGTCGAACCGGGGGTCGTCATCCACGGCGCGCACAGCCGCTTCACCATCGGCGAACCCGACGGCGGCGACAGCCCGCGCGCCCGCGGACTGGTCGAACTGTTCACCGCCGCCGGCATGCCCGCCCTGCTGTCGACCGACATCCGGACCGACATCTGGCTCAAGCTGCTGGTCAACGCGCCGGGCAACCCGCTGGCCGCCCTTACCCGACTGTCGGCGAAGGACCGGGCCGCCGACCCCGAGCTGGCCGAACTCGGGCGGCGCATCGCCGGCGAGGTGGCCGACACCGCCCGGGCGCTCGGCTATGATCTGACCCAGCACGTCGATGCCGACGATACGATGAGGTGGGCCGCCACGCGGTCGGAAACCCGGCCATCCATGTTGCAGGATGTCCTGCACGGCCGCGCCACCGAGATCGAATGCCTGCTCGGCCAAGTGCAGGCCTTTGCCAGGGAGCGGTCCGTCCCGACGCCGGTCATCGACATCGTCCTGCCGATCCTGCGCGGCCTGGACCGGTCCCTGCGCCGGTGACGGTGGCGCAGGTCCTTTCTGGCATCGCCATCGGCGGCAGGCGGTCNGGCGGTCCGTCAGTCCGGCGCCGGACCGCCTGCCGCCGGGACGAACGGGACGCGGCCCTCGACCGGATAGCCGGGGTCGTTGTAGCCGGGGGTGGACGCATTACCCCTCGACACCAGACGGTCGACCAGCGCCTCGTCCTCGGCGGTGAAGCGGTAATCGAGCGCCCGTACATAGGCGTCCCACTGTTCCTCGGTGCGGGGGCCGGCGATGGCGGCGGTGACCACCCTGTTGTTCAGCACCCAGGCCAGTGCGAAATCGGCGGCGGAGATGCCGCGGGTGGCGGCATGGCGCTGGATTTCCTGGGCGATGGCCAGGGATTCCGGGCGCCATTCGGTTTCGAGGATGCGGCGGTCGGCCCGGCCGGCCCGGGTGTCCGGCGCCGGCGCCGCACCGGGAACATATTTGCCGGTCAGCACGCCCCGGGCGAGCGGCGAGTAGGAGACGACGCCGATCCCGTAATGGCCCGCAGCCGGAAGCTGCTCCACCTCCGCCTTGCGGTCGACGATGTTGTAGAGCGGCTGGCTCGCCACCGGCCGGTCGATGCCGTGGGCGTCGGCCAGATGGACGATCTCGGCGATCCGCCAGCCGCTGAAATTGGACACGCCGAAATAGCGCAGCTTGCCGGCCCGAATCAGGTCGGCGATCGCCCGCACCGCCTCGTCCAGCGGAGCGTCGAGCGGCGCCCGGTGGATATAGGCGATGTCGATGTAGTCGGTGCCGAGGCGGCGCAGGCTATTCTCCACCGCTTCGACGATCCACTTGCGCGAAATGCCCCTGCTGTTCGGCCCCTCCCCCATCGGGTTGGCGAACTTGGTCGCCAGCACCCAGGCGTCGCGGTCGCCGCGGACCGCGCTTCCGACCACCCGCTCCGACGCGCCGCGATGATAGACGTCGGCCGTGTCGATGAAGGTGAAGCCCTGAGCCCGCGCCTTCGCGATGATGCGGTGGGCAGTCGCCTCGTCGGCCTGCCCGCCGAACATCATGGTGCCCAGCGCCAGCGGCGGAACCTTCAGTCCGCTGCGGCCAAGATTGCGGTAATCGACCATGTCCCCAAATCTCCCTTGGCTGGAAGCCTGACCCTGCGGACCCCCGGCCGGCAGCCCCCCGGCAGGCAGTCTTGTACGCTCTTGTTGCTACCGACCCCTGCGCCGAGACCAGTGGAACAGTCGCCCCGCCATTCAGGCAAGCGGCAGCGTTAGGGCGTCCTCCTCGATCTCGATGCCCAGCGCCTCGTTGAACCGGTTGAAGAACGCGCAGAGCGCGGTGCGCAGCGTCAGTTCGACCACCTGCTCCTCGCTGAAATGCTCACGCAGACGGGCGAACAGGGCGTCGCTCACCCGCGCCGGGTCGCGGGTGACCTGCGCCGCATAGTCCCGGACCAGACGGTCCACCGGGTCGAGCCCCGGCACGTCGGGATCGAGGATCCGCTCCACCGTCGCGGCAGGCAGGCCCTGCTCGACCAGACGCGGGGCATGGTGCGCGACGCAGTAGGCGCAGGCTGCCGCCTTCGATGCGGTCACCAGCACGATCTCCAGATGCCGTTTGGAGATCACCGCGTCGGATGCGGACTCCAGCAGCAACCCGAAGACATGACGCAAGGCCGGCGGGCGGTGGGCGAAGACGCGCAGCATGTTGCCGAAGGGGCCGTAGTCGCGCTGGATGCGCTCGTAGACGGCACGGGCTTCGCCGCTGACATCCTCGATTTCGATGTTGCGGACACGGGCCATGGGAACGGTTCCTTCTGTCGGATCAGGCAAGATCGGTTTTGGACGGGGGCTCGGCAAGGTGACAGGCGACGAGGTGGTCCGGGTCGCCGACGGCACGCAGCGATGGCGCCTCATGGCGGCACCGCTCGACCGCCAGGGGGCAGCGGGTGTGGAAACGGCAGCCGGCCGGCGGCGCGAAGGCACTGGGCAGGTCGCCGGTCAGCGCCGCCCGCGTCCGCCGCTCCGCCGGCCGGTCCAGATCGGGGACCGCATCGAACAGCGCCCGGGTATAGGGGTGCAGCGGACGCCGCCACAGCGCCGCGCGCGGGGCGGTCTCGACGATGCGGCCGAGATACATCACGCCGACCCGGTCGGCGATGTGCTCGACCACCGACAGGTCGTGGCTGATAAACAGGAATGCGACGCCGAGGTCGCGTTGCAGATCGTCCAGCAGATTGAGGATCTGCGCCTGCACCGAGACGTCGAGCGCCGACACCGGCTCGTCGCAGACCACCAGGGCCGGCGACAGGGCGAGCGCGCGGGCGATGCCGATCCGCTGGCGCTGGCCGCCGGAAAACTCGTGCGGATGGCGCGAGGCCGCATCCGCAGGCAAGCCGACGCGGGCGAGCAGGTCGATGACACGGTCACGCCGCTCCGACCGCCGGCCGATGCCGTGGACGTGCAGTGGTTCGGCGAGCAGCTGCCCAACGGTCCAGCGGGGATCGAGCGAGCCGAACGGGTCCTGGAATACCATCTGCAACTTGCGCCGGATCGGGCGCAGTGCCGCCCGGCTCTTGCCGGACAGATCCTCGCCGTCCAGACGGATGCGGCCGGACGCCGGCTCGATCAGCCGCAAGATCGCCCGGCCGAGCGTCGATTTCCCGCAGCCTGACTCGCCCACGAGGCCGAGCGTCTCGCCCCGCCCGACGGTCAGCGACACCCCGTCCACCGCGTGGACGACACCCTGCGGCGTGTCGTAGCGGACGACGAGGTCCTCGACCGCCAGCAGCGGGTCTCCCTGCCCCGCATCGGGCCGCACGGTGTCAGGCGAGGCGGACATGGGGAAGGCTGTGGCTTGGGGCAAGGAAGTCTCCGACGCGAAGGCAGGCGACCTGCCCGTCTTCCAACGATGTCAGGGGCGGTTCGGCGACGGTGCAGTCTTCCGTCGCCAGCGCGCAGCGCGGGGCGAAGGCGCAGCCCGGCGGCATCGCCGCCAGCGACGGCACGGTGCCGGGGATCTCGACCAGCCGGGGACGCTCCCCGCCCTCGACGCGGCGGCGCGGGCGGGCGGCGATCAGGCCGCGGGTGTAGGGGTGCAGCGGGGTTGCGAACAGGTCGGTGGCGGCGCGCTCCTCGACCTTGCGGCCGGCATACATCACCAGCACCCGCTCGGCATGGCCGGCGACGACGCCCAGATCGTGGGTGATGAGGACGACGCCCATGCCGCCCTGCTTCAGCTCGTCGATCAGGTCGAGAATCTGCGCCTGGATGGTGACGTCGAGCGCCGTCGTCGGCTCGTCGGCGACCAGAACCGCCGGGTTGCAGGCCAGCGCCATGGCGATCACCACCCGCTGGCGCATTCCGCCGGACAGCCGGTGCGGGTGCTCGCCGAAGCGGCGGACCGGGTCGGGAATGTGTACGCGCTCCAGCAGCGTCAGCGCGCGGTCGCGGGCCTCGCGGCGGCTCACCGTTTCATGGTCGCGGATGGTTTCGACGATCTGTTCGCCGATGGTCAGCACCGGGTTGAGCGTGGTCATCGGCTCCTGGAAGACCATGGCGATCCGGCGGCCACGGACATCGCGCAAAGCCTCGGGGCCGAGCCCCAACAGGTTGCGTCCCTCCAGCCGGATCGCCTTGCCCTCGGCGCGGCCCGGCGGTTGAAAGAGGCCGAGAAGGGCCAGCGCGGTGATCGACTTGCCGCAGCCGGACTCTCCGACGATGGCCAGCGTCTCGCCGCGCGCCACCTGGAAGGACAGGTTGCGCACCGCCAGCAGGCTGCGCCGGATTGTCGCTGCGGCCCTGACCGACCGGGCCGTCGATGACGCCGCACAGGTCGGGCCACTGCTGGATCAGGTGGCTGACCCGATCGCCGCCTTCCTGGGCGACGGTGCCTACGACTGTCTGTGTGTTTACGCCGACATGCAGGCGCGCCATCCGGAGGCTGCGGTTGTGGTGCCGCTGCGCGTCGGCGCCGTGCTCAGCGACACCGCCGAAACCGCGCCGACGCAGCGTGACCGGCACCTTCAGCAGATCGCCGAAATTGGGCGGCTGAACTGGCAACGCCACAGCCGATACAATTTGCGCGCGCTGGTGGAGGCCCAGATCGGGCGCTGGAAACGCATCATCGGCAGCACCCTGCGCTCCCACACCGCTGCGGCGCAGACAACCGAGATCGCTATCGCCGTGGAGGTCCTTAACCGCATGCTCGACCTTGGACGCCCGAACTCCGTCCGCGCCGCGTGAGCAGAAGCCGGGAAAGGAAGCTTCTCGGTCCGCCGAGCCTCCCTGCAACACGCTGGGCGGCGCTGGAGCGTTTCGGTCGCGGCGAGCCGCATGCGCCGTATGGCTGGACCGCTCCGGGGACGAGCGTCGAGGATCTGGCCCAGCTGTACGCTGAACAGGGGCTGAAGCCGGTGGATCCCGCTGGGGCGCCGCCGGATGGAGTGAAGGTGGCCTATAACGTTGCCCAGGCGTGCGCCTTCTGATCCGCCTAGTACGGGCTTGCGCGCGGCGCCCCAACGTCCATGTCTTCGACCGAGAATCCCGCGGGAGATCGGTGGCGTCGCCTCCAGGTGCCTCGCCCTCTATGTAGTGGTTGCTGAGGTTGGTTAGGTCATCACCGCGGGAGCGACTCCAGGCCGAGGACAGCGCAAGGGGGGGCCCATCTGGACAACCAAGAGGAGATTGTCCGGCAAACCCTTGGGATGAAGGTTTGCCGGACAAACGAAGCCGAACCAATCGGTTGGCATTCGTCCGAATGCATCGTAGCGGTTGAATGCCAATTCCTTCGACCCGCCGGTCCTCGGTAGGGTGAAACGACACTTCCACCTGGCTCGGGCGGCGCCGCCTGGACGCCGCGAGCGGGCGGATCACTGCCGGCCGTAGACGTTGGTGCAAAATGGCCGGGCCGGTGGTGTGCGAAAGCGGCCCCGCTGAAGCCGAGCCTGCGATGCCATACAAAATGAGCGAGAGCTGCCGCCACAAGATCCCGAAGGTCCGGTACCGTATGGAGAACTGGTCAGCTTACGATGCGGCGCTGCGCCGGCGGGGTGACCTGACGATCTGGGT
>NZ_JAENHM010000029.1 GCF_016595245.1 Azospirillum endophyticum | reverse complement strand
GATTTCTCTCCAAATCCGGCTTCGATCGAACTCATGGTGTGCCCTTCCGAGACGAGGGCCTCCACCGAATCAGAAACCGCGACGTTCGTAAACCGCCGTTAACCCGGCTTCGGAGCCCTGGCTGGCGGGCGGCGGATGTAGACTCCCGCCCGATTTCACGTCAGGCCGATCAGATGGATCAGCGTCAGGCTGATCGTGCCCAGCGCCAGCAGCGAGAGGACGACGGCCGCGGTGACCCGCCCGCCGGCCCGCGCCACCGTCCGCACATCGACTCCCAGCCCCAGCGCCGCCATCGACACCACGGTCAGCAGGGTCGCCGCATGCTCCATTGCCGGCAGGGCGGCCTGCGGGATGAGGCCGCACGATCGCAGGGCGATCATCGCCAGGAAGCCCTGGATGAACCACGGCACCAGGTGATGGACCGGCGGACGGGCCAATGGGCGGGCCGGGCGCGGACGCTCGGCACCGGCGTCGTTCTCCTCTCCGGCAAGCCGGGGCGCCAGCAGCGACAGCAGCAGGCAGACCGGCCCCAGCATCAGCACCCGGACCAGCTTCACCAGCGTGCCGACCTGCACGGCGGTGGCGCCCAGCGGCGCGGCGGCGGCGATCACCTGCGGCACGGCATAGACGGTCAGCCCCGCCAGCGCGCCATATTGCACCCCGCTCAACCGCAGTCCCATGCCGAGCAGCGGCAGGCCGAGCACGACGGCGACGCCCAGAACGGCGGTGAAGGCGATGGAGGCGGCGACGTCGTCGCTGTGGGCGTCGATCACCGGCGCCACCGCGGCGATGGCCGAATTGCCGCAGATCGCATTGCCGCAGGCCACCAGCACCGCCATGCGCACCGGCAGGCCGAGCAGCCGCCCGATCCCGAACCCCGCCAGCAGCGCCAGTGCCACCACCCCGGCGATCCCCAGCAGAAGCGCCGGCCCCGCCGACAGGATGGTGGCGGCGCTGACCGACGCACCGAGCAGGACGACCGCCACCTCCAGCAGGATCCTGGCGGAGAAGGCGATGCCCGGATGCCAGTTTGCCGACGGCGTCCAGGCGGTGCGCAGGGCGGTGCCGATCAGGATCGCCAGCACGAGCGCCTCGATCCATGCCTCGCCGAACAGCGTCCTCTCCGCCGACGCCGCCGCGAAGGCGAGTGCCGTGACGGCGACGCACAGCGCAAGGCCGGGCAGAAGGCTGCGGACATGGGCAAGTGCAGGATGGGCAAACGCAGGCTTTCCCGGCACCGCCTTTACCGGTGCCGCAGGGTCGGGAGTCATCGAACGGGTCTCCATGAACGGTCGGGAACGGGCAAAAACACCGTTCCGATGCGTAGAATTATGGAGACCGCATCCGATCACATCCAACGCAAAGACCTGATGCGTTCGATAACTTGAGTTTATGGATCAGGCCGGCAGTCCGTCGTAGAATTCGGGCATGCGCCAGGGCCCGCCGAGGTCGGCATTGCGCAGCAGGAGCACCAGCTCGTCGCGCGAGCGGGTGACGGCGGTATAGAGCCAGCGCCAGCGATGCTCGCGGAAGGCGGCGGAATCGTCGACCACGGTGACCGACGGGAACTCCGACCCCTGCGAGGCATGGCAGGTGATCAGCCACGCCCAGTCATAGAGCTGGATGTCCTTCCCCACCCGCGGCTGGACCATGCCTTCGGTGTAATGGGCCTGGAACATCCAGGGATGGACGATCAGCTTGCCGCGCGACCGCACCTCGTCCTCCATCTGCACGCCGAGCGACCACAGCCCGGCGTCGCGGCCCTGCGCCTCGGCGGCCGGGCGGGTCAGCGCGCCGATCATGCCGTTGTAGAGCCCCTCGTCCTTCTGGTTGCGCCGGCAGATGACGCGCTCCCCCGCCTGCGGCATCGTGGAGTCGTGGCCGAGCAGCGCGCGCATCCGCTTGGTGTAGCTGGTGCGGACGCGGTGGGTGCCGCAGATCGCCTGCGACGAGGGGCGCATCACCAGCGACTGGGTGCGCTGCTCCATCGGCAGGACATGGACCTTGCCGACCGACCCGAAGCGCCGCGGCATCTCCTGCCGGCGCAGCAGGTGGGCCAGCCGGATCACCGGGCTTTCGCGGGCGGTGCGGTGCGGCTCGGTCAGGCGGAAATCCGGCTCGCCGCTGGTGAACAGACCCTGGCCGGAGACCGGCGGCAGCTGGTAGTCGTCGGCGATGACGAGAATCTTCTTGCCGGTCCGCATCAGGTCGCGCGCCAGATCGTCACCGACCATCGACCCCTCGTCGCAGACGATCAGGTCGGCGTCGGCCACCGGCCCGTCGCTGCGGCGAGCGAAGAACAGCTCGCCGCTGTCGCCGTCCTTGCGCGGGGCGTAGAGCAGCGAATGCAGGGTCGCCGCCCCCTCGATCCCCTTCTGGCGCAGCACCTGGGCCGCCTTGCCGGTGGGGGCGCCCACCACATAGTCGGTCAGCCGGCGGCGCTCCAGCAGATGCTCCAGCGCGAAGGCGGTGGTCTTGGTCTTGCCGGTTCCGGCCTCCCCGGCCAGCCAGAAGACCTGCTGGGCGTCGTCGTCCTTGTACCAGGCGTCGATCGCCTGGATGGCGCGATTCTGTTCGTCGGTCGGGCTGTCGGAGGTCGGGCTATCGGACTGCATTGGATCGAACCGGGATCAAACCATGAATGAAGCCGGCACAATAACCCGGCCCCCCACCGACGGTCCATAGAACTTCGCCGCGGCGACACCATCTCCTCCGGAACCATGGTTGCAAAGGATCCGGTTCGCATGCGCAATCCCTATTGGCAGGGTCCCGTCTCTTCGAATTTCGACGGGCTGCGTTTCTTCAATCCCGACGAGCCGGAGACCGATCGCAGCCTCCGTCAGGTCCTCCGCTGGCAGTGGGACCGGAAGGCGGCGAAATGGCCCAAACGGGTGCCGGTCACACCGGTGATGCCGGCGCGAAGCTTCCCCGGCCTCCGCGTGACCGTGGTGGGGCATGTCACCACCCTGGTGCAGGCCGCCGGCCTGAACGTCCTGACCGATCCGGTCTGGTCCGACCGCGTCAGCCCGGTCCGCTTCGCCGGGCCGAAACGGGTGACCGCGCCCGGCATCCGCTTCCACGATCTGCCGAAGATCGACGCGGTGCTGCTGTCGCACAACCATTACGACCATCTCGACGTGGCGACTCTGAAGCGCCTGCACCAGCGCGACGCGCCGCTGATGGTCACCCCGCTCGGCAACGACACCATCCTGCGCAGGCACATTCCGGGGGTGCGGACGGCGGTGGGCGACTGGTGGAGCCGGTTCGGGATCGGCCCGGATGCCGAGGTCCACATCGTGCCGGCCAACCACTGGTCGTCGCGCAGCCTGCGCGACCGGCGGATGGCGCTGTGGGGCGGTTTCGTCCTGCGTACGCCGGCCGGCTCGGTCTATTTCGCCGGCGACACCGGCTATGGCAGCGGCGCCGCCTTCCGGGCGATCGGCGAGCGGCTGGGGGGCTGCGATCTGGCGCTGATCCCCATCGGCGCCTACGACCCGCGCTGGTTCATGTCGGCCCAGCATTGCGACCCGGACGAGGCTGTGCGGATCATGATGGATGTCGGGGCGAGGAAGGCGGTCGGCATCCACTGGGGCACCTTCGCCCTGACCGACGAGCCGCGGGACGAGCCGCCGCAACGGCTGCGCGCCGCGCTGGCTGCCCATGGCATCGACCCTGCCCGCTTCGAGGTGGGGCACCCGGGGACGGCCGTCGATGCCTGAATAATCGCCGGATCAGCGGCGGCTCCATCTCGATCCGCGGCGCCTGGGTGCCGCTGCGTCAGGCCAGGGCCGCCCACGCGGCATCCTGTTCGGGCTGTCGGCGGCAAGCAGCCCGTCATCACCCCGGCCGACGGCGCGGCGCCGGGGCGCCAGCGCCGCTACCGCCTTGCTGCTCAAGCCGGGGTCGGCGCCTGTTCCGGCAGGACGCCGGAAGCCTTCAGTTCCCGCCAGAAGTCGACAGGAATCGGCTGGCCCATCAGCGTCACATTCTCCTGTACCCGCGCCGGATTCTTGGTGCCGGGAATGACAGAGGCGACGACCGGATGCGCGGCGCAGAACTGCAGGGCCGCCGCGCGCAGGTCGACGTTGTGGCGCTTGGCGATCTCCGCCAGCCGGTCGCGCGCCGCCACCTTGTCGGCGGACGCCTCCTGATACTCGAAGGTGCTCCCCCCGGCGATGAGGCCGGAATTGTAGGGGCCGCCGACCACCACATGCACGCCACGCTCGGCGCAGCGCGGGAAAAGCTCGTCCAGCGCCGGCTGGTTCAGCAGGCTGTAGCGTCCGGCCAGCAGGAAGACGTCCGGGTCCGCCCGCTCCAGCGCCATCACGCAGGGCTCCACCCGGTTGACGCCGAGGCCCCAGGCCCGGATCACCCCCTCCTCGCGCAACTGGGTCAGCGCCACGGCGGCGCCCTTCATGGCGGTGTCGAACACCTCCAGCCAGCGGTCGCCATGGGCGTCCTCGGCGCAGTCGTGGATATAGGCGACGTCGATGCGCGCCATGCCCAGCCGCTGCAGGCTGTCCTCGATCGAGCGCCGCACGCCGCCGGCGCTGTAATCGTAGTCGACGCGGAACGGCAGCCCCTTCACGAAGGGACCATGCCGGCCGCCCTTGCTCGCGTCGGCGCGCAGCAGCCGGCCGACCTTGGTCGACAGCACGAATTCGTCGCGTGGCCGGTTGCGCAGGACATGGCCGAACCGGTGCTCGGAAATGCCGGGACCATATTCGGGGGCCGTGTCGAAATAGCGGATGCCGGCCTCCCAGGCGGCGTCGAGCGTGGCCTCGGCCGTCTCGTCCGTCACCTCCTCGAACATGTTGCCCAGCGGGGCGCCGCCGAAGCCGAGCGGGCCGGGCGGGGCGAAATGCGTGCTGTCTGACATGGGAAAACCTTTCCGTCCATGACGCCATTCGATGTGCCCGACCAACATCGCGCTTCGGCGGACCGTTCCGGCCTCATCCGGTCACTACCGACTGTCCAGCCGGCGCTTGATTGCCGTTTCCGGCATGCCCAGCTTGCTACGCGGGAGCGGGCATGGGGCGGAACGGGCAGGGATCAGGACGCAGATGGCGACGGGAGCGAAAGAAAGCACGGAAATTCTCGCGGAGGCCCGCCGCATCCTCGCCGCCGGGGACGAAGGCGCCCTGGCAGCCCCGGCGACGCTCGACGATCTGGCGGCCTTGCTCGCCGACGTCTTCGACGAGAGCTACACCGCCGAACGGGTGCTCACCCTGCTGACGCCCTCCCGCCGCAGTGCCTTGAAGAGCCGCTTCGCTGTCGCAGACGAGTCCGGAGGCACCGAAATCTGGCTGCCGGCCGATGTGTTGGACCGGCTGCGGAGCGTCGCCGACACGCCGCTCGACGCCATCCGTGCCCTGCTGGACAGCGGGCGCGGCCTGCCGGAACCGGGCAGCGAGGAGCATTGCCGCAAGCGCCGTTGCGCCCCCCAGATACTCCTGTCCGATCCCGGCGGCTGGCAATGCCGGACCTGCGGCCTGACCGGGCGGGTCGACTTGCCGCCCAACCCCATCGTCGCCGGCCATCTGGCCGGCCAGCGCGCCCGCATCGCCGAACTGCACGGCCTCGCCGCAGCGATTTACGAGGGCTGGGGCGCCGGCGAGCGCTTCACCGTCGCCGATGCCGCCGCCAACCGTCTGCCCGGCATCCCGGCCGACCGCGACCGGCTGAAGGCCCTGCTGGCCGACCTTGTCCGCGACGGCCTGCTGGAGGAGGCGCCCGGCCCGCGTGGCGGCGCCGGCTACCGCGTGCTGGAGGAACCGCCGGAGTGGATCGCCGACGCCATGGCCGAACGCCGCCGCCAGCGCGAAGCAGAGGCGCGCGTCCGCGAGGACCGCGCCACCGCCCTGCGCAAGGTGCTGGAGGACGGGCTGACCCACACCACAGCCGACGGAGAGCGCGTGGAGATCCTGCAGAACGACCGCGGCCTGGAACTCCGCTTCCCCTCCATCCCGTCCTGGGAGCTGCGGGAGGAGATGAAGCGGCAAGGCCATTGCCGGTGGGACGGACGGCGGCGGCGCTGGTGCCGCACGTCCCCGGTCGCGGGCGTCGAACCCTGGCTGGCGGCGGCGCTGGACGCCGGTGCCACCGTCGCGCCGCTGGGCACCGCCGACCCCGATGCCGAGGATTGGGGCCACGAGGAGTGGCCGGACTGAAGTCGTTCTACAGATCCACCTCCAGCGTCACCTTCACCGGGTCGAGCACGACCATGGTCTGGAATGACTGCACCAGTTCGTTGTCGGCGAACAGCCGGCGCGACAGAACCTCGTAGCTCGCCATGTCCGGCACCAGCAGGATCAGGACGAAGCTGGCCTTTCCCGTGATGAAATAGCATTGCTGCACCTCCGGCGCCTCGCGGAACAGGCGCTTGGCGGCGGCGATGGTCGGGGAACGGTCGTTGACCGTCTGGACCTCCACCACCACCGTCACCCCCTGCCCGACTGCGATCGGATCGACCACCGCCACGTTGCGGCGGATGATTCCGGCCGCTTCCATCCGTGCGATGCGGCGCTGCACCGCCGGGGCGGAGAGATGGACCGCCTCGCCGACCTCGCGCTGCGAGGTCTTGTTGTCGCGCTGGAGGATGCGCAGGATCGCGCGGTCCTGGTCGTCAAGCTGATCGGGCGGGCGAGCGATCGTTGAGCGCATGGCGGCTTTTGCGAAAGAACAATGCGTCGAATGGCCGAAACTTAAACGCCCCGCCCCCCTCCGTCACAGTATCTTTTCGTCCGACCTTCTTTTGCCGGGAGCCGGACCCGTGGCGAACGCCTCCATCGAAACGCCTGCCGCCACCCGGCCCGAGCCGGCGGCGCTGCCGCTGCTGATCCTGCTGGCGTCGCTGCTGTCGCAATATGTCGGGGCGGCCTCGGCGAAGTCGCTGTTCCCGCTGGTCGGGGCGGAGGGGGTGACCGCCCTGCGCGTCGGGCTGTCGGCGCTGATGCTGATGGCGATCCTGCGCCCGTGGCGCAGCCTGCCCGGACGCGGGGATCTGCGCAACCTGCTGGTCTACGGCGTCACGCTGGGCGCGATGAACCTGTCGATCTACCGCGCGATGGAGCTGATCCCCATCGGCATCGCCATCGCCATCGAGGTGACCGGGCCGCTGGCGGTGGCGCTGCTGGGGTCGCGCCGGCTGAAGGATTTCCTGTGGATCACCTGCGCCGCGGCGGGTCTCGCCCTGCTGCTGCCGCTGCGGGAGGCATCCGCCGCGCTGGACCCGGTCGGCGTCGCCTATGCCGCGGCGGCGGCCTTCTGCTGGGCGCTCTACATCGTGTTCGGCAAGCGCGCCTCGTCCCTGCCGGGCGGGCAGGCGGTGGCCTGGGGCATGCTGGTCGCCGCCAGCTTCACCGTCCCGCTCGGCATCGCCCATGCCGGCACCGGGCTGCTGGTCCCGGCCGTGCTGCTCACCGGTCTGGCGGTGGCGGTGCTGTCGAGCATGGTGCCCTACCTGCTGGAAATGATGGCGCTCCGCCGCCTGCCGAGTCCCGTGTTCGGCCTCGCCGTCAGCGCCTCCCCCGCCGTCGCGGCGCTGATCGGCTTCCTGATGCTGGGCGAGCGGCTGAGCGCCGTGCAATGGGCCGCCATCGCCTGCATCATGGTCGCCTCGGCCGGCAGCGCGCTCGGCAAGGGCCGGCGCGGAACGGCGTGACGGTCCTGAGATGTCTCGCGCCAATCGCATATAGCAATAATCCCCTCTCCCCGGGGAGAGGGCTACGGGATGCACAGATCTCGCGCCTGCAACAAGGTGCACAGTTTGAAATTGAAAAAGCCCCTCTCCCCTCGCGGGAGAGGGGTTGGGGTGAGGGGG
>NZ_JAENHM010000028.1 GCF_016595245.1 Azospirillum endophyticum | reverse complement strand
GGGTCGGCAAAACGCCGTTGGCGTTTGGCCGATCCCGCCCCGCAAGGGGAGAAGGGCTATTTACCACCAGAGGCTGTACCTTCTTCGCGGATGCGAGATCTGTGAATGCCGTAGCCGCTGGGCGGGGGAGGGACTGCCGCCGCCTTCCCGATCAAGCACTCAATCCCCTCCCCCGCCCAACTCTCGCACAAAGCTATGCTTTGTGCTGACGCGGCAGGCGGACCGTAGGTCCGCTGAGAGCGGGGGAGGGGCAGGGTGGGGGCAATCGAAGACTGAACGTCCTCAATCCAGCTGCAGCACGATCGCTTTCAGATAGGCCGATTCCGGCAGGTGCGGGTGGACCGGGTGGTCGGGACCGGCGCCGGCGCTGCGCAGGATACGGCCGGTGCGGCCGGCGTCGTGCAGGCCGCGGGCGACCTGTTCGGCGAAGGTGGGCGAGTCGACATTGTGGCTGCACGACCCGCAGAGCAGATAGCCGCCCGGCGCCGTGATCTTCGCAGACAGCCGCGCCATCTTGCGGTAGGCGCGGCTGCCGGCCGCCAGATCCTTCTTCGACTTCACGAAGGCCGGCGGGTCGGCGACCACCACCTGGAAGGTCTCGCCGGCCGTGCCCAGCCGCTCCATCTCCTGGAAGGCGTCGGCCTTGCGCGTCTCGAAGCGGTCGGCGACGCCGTTCGCCTCGGCGGCGCGGGCGGCGTTCTCCAGCGCCAGGGCGGAGCGGTCGACGGCGACCACCTGGGTGGCGCCGGCCACCGCGCACTGGATGCCGAAACCGCCATTGTAGCTGTAGAAGTCGATGGCCCGCCCGCCCGCGGCGAGCGAGGCGATGAAGGCGCGGTTGTCGCGCTGGTCGTAGAACCAGCCGGTCTTCTGGCCGTCGAGCGGATTGGCGAAGAAGGTCACGCCATTCTCTTCCAGCCGGATCGGACCGTCGATCTCGCCCTTGGCCAGCCGGGTCTCCTCCGTCAGCCCTTCCAGCGCGCGCTGGCTGCCGTCGTTGCGCAGGATCACCGCGCGCGGCGCCATCACCTCGTCGATGGCGGCCAGGATGTCGTCGATCCGGAGATCCATGAAGACGGAGTTGGCCTGCACCGTCACCACATCGTCGAAGCGGTCGACGATCAGGCCGGGCAGCCCGTCGGCCTCGGCATGGACGACGCGGTAGAAAGGACGGGAGAACAGCCGGTCGCGCAGTTCCACCGCGCGGCGCAGCCGGCCGGCGATGAAGGCCTGGTCCACCACGGTCGCCGGATCGCCGGACAGCAGCCGGGCGGCGATCAGCGTGTGCGGATTGAAGGTGTAGATGCCCAGCGGCACCCCGCCGGGGTCCAGCAGCCGCACCGGGCTGCCGGGCGGCACCGCCTTGGCGGTGGTGTCCATCTGGACTTCGTTGGAATAGACCCAGGGATGTCCCTGCATGACGCGCCGTTGGCGGCCGGCCTGCAGGTGGATCGCCGGGTATTTCTTGACGGGTTTGGTGACGGTCTCGCTCATGGGCCCGCATCCTAGCGGCAAATCGGCGGCGCGCAATGGCCGCGGTGTTCCTGCCATTCCGCTCCGGCGGCGCCTTCCCGTTCGCTGCCCGGTCCGCTGCTCGATCCGCTGCCCGCTTCGCCGATATGGATCGCCAGCCACACCGTCGGCCCGCCGGCCGCCGTGGCGGCGACGCGGTGGCGGGTGCGGGCGGGCAGCAGCGTCCAGTCGCCGGCGGTCAGCCGGCGGTCGCCCTCTCCCTCCACCTGCAAGGTGGCGGTGCCGGCGACCAGCAGGACGAACTCGTCCCACCCCTGATCGTACCAGAAGCCATCCGGCGAGGCCTGCCCGGTGGAGACGATCCGCTCGATCCGCACATTGGGCAACGCCGCCAGCGTCGCGAAGGTTTCGTCGGGCTGCGGGCCTGAGGGAAGCCCCTCCAGCAGGCTGCCGAATCGCGCTGCGCTCATCCGCAAAGTTCCGGGTTCGGTGGGGGCGGCGCGGCACCGTCATGGGCGAGACCGCGACCGCGATCCTGCACCAGCCGCAGCGGCGGGTCGAGATCGAGGAAGCGTCCTCTTGGTCCGTCGGGTGCTATTCCGCGCCGAGCTGGCCGTCGGCCGCCGCCGGGGCGTTGTCGTTGACCACCAGCAGATCCTTGCAGAAGCGGACCGTTTCCTGCCGGTGGCCTTCGATGTGGAAGCAGTCGGGGATCGGGCTGCGGCGGGACGCCCGGGGCAGGTAGCGCTCCGGCAGGGTGGTGTGGATGGCGGTGCAGCCGAGCCGCCGGGCCAGCCCCTCCATCGCCCGCAGCAGCGTCTCGGCGATGCCGGCGACGTCGAACAGGTCGAGCACGACGAAATTGTCGACGCAGAGCGTCCGGCCATGGAAAAGCTGCGGCTCGACCGCATAGGAAAACAGTCCGTGCATGTAGCCTTGGGCGTTCTGCACAGTCATGATGCCCCTGTCCGCCGGCGGACCGCTTCCGGTGCCGCCGCCCGTTCCGCCTCCCCGGGTTGCATCGTCCAGCACCGCTGCGGCAAATGCGCGCCATTGGTCGACCCCCAGTCCAGGCGCGATGGCGCAGACCAGCGGGTAGGCCTGGTCGATCTGGCGCCGACCAAGGGGTTTTGCGATGAAGCCGTCGTCCATTTCTGCCTGGCCGATTGCAAGGACGCTGAACGATGGCAGCCCCGGGCCGGAAGGGTCGTTGACGTAGATCAATGTTGCTGGCGCCCCCCCTCCACATAGTGGGGGCCATTGGAGACAGGCGCGCCCGGCGTCCCTCTTGGCATTTCCGAGTGCAACCTGTCCCGCTCCTTAACAGTACGTACCCAGTGGTGGTGCAACCCAGAAGGCGCGGCCTCGCGGCCGCCCGGGGCAAACGGGAGAGATTGTATGACATCAGCGACTCTGACTTCAGGGGCCACCCTGGGCAGCCAGCGGGTGTCGGAAGACGTGCGTTACCATGAGGACGCCATCCGACTCTTCGTCATCGCTGCAGTGTTCTGGGGCGTCGTCGGTTTCCTGGCCGGCACCTTCATCGCTCTGCAGCTGGCCTTCCCGGCGCTGAATCTCGGGCTGGAGTGGACAAGCTTCGGGCGCCTGCGCCCCGTCCACACCTCGGCCGTGATCTTCGCGTTCGGCGGCAACGTGCTGCTCGCCACCTCGCTCTATTCGGTCCAGCGGACCTGCCGCCAGCATCTCTTCGGGGGCGAAGGGCTGGCGAAGTTCATCTTCTGGAACTACAACGTCTTCATCGTGCTCGCGGCGCTGAGCTATGTCATGGGCTTCACCCAGGGCAAGGAATACGCCGAGCCCGAGTGGATCCTCGACCTGTACCTGACGGTCGTCTGGGTGCTCTATGCGGTCCAGTTCATCGGCACGGTGATGACGCGGCGCGAGTCGCACATCTATGTGGCCAACTGGTTCTTCATGGCCTTCATCCTGACCGTCGCCATCCTGCACATCGGCAACAACGTCAACGTTCCGGTGTCGCTGTTCGGCATGAAGTCCTACACCTACGTGTCGGGCGTTCAGAGCGCGATGGTCCAGTGGTGGTACGGCCACAACGCGGTCGGCTTCTTCCTGACCGCCGGCTTCCTGGGCATCATGTATTATTTCGTGCCCAAGCGCGCCGAGCGGCCGGTCTATTCCTACCGGCTGTCGATCGTCCATTTCTGGACGCTGATCTTCCTCTACATCTGGGCCGGCCCGCACCACCTGCACTACACCTCCCTGCCGGACTGGGCGCAGACGCTGGGCATGACCTTCTCCGTCATGCTGTGGATGCCGTCCTGGGGCGGCATGATCAACGGAATCATGACCCTGTCGGGCGCCTGGGACAAGCTGCGCACCGATCCGGTCCTGCGGTTCCTGGTCACCTCGGTCGCCTTCTACGGCATGTCGACCTTCGAAGGCCCGCTGATGTCGGTCAAGCCGGTCAACGCCCTGTCGCACTACACCGACTGGACCGTCGGCCACGTGCACTCCGGCGCGCTCGGCTGGGTCGCCTTCGTCTCCTTCGGCGCGATCTACTATCTGGTGCCGGTGCTGTGGAAGCGCTCGCAGCTCTACAGCATGCGTCTGGTCAGCTACCACTTCTGGACCGCCACCATCGGCATCGTGCTCTACATCACCGCCATGTGGGTGTCGGGCATCATGCAGGGCCTGATGTGGCGCGCCTACGACAACCTGGGCTTCCTGCAGTACTCCTTCGTGGAGACCGTCGCGGCGATGCACCCGTTCTACGTGATCCGCGCGATGGGCGGCGTCCTGTTCGTCACCGGCGCCCTGATCATGGTCTACAACCTGTGGCGCACGGCGAAGGGCGATGTCCGCATCGAGAAGCCCTATGTCACCACGCCGCACAAGGCGACGGTCGGCGCGGCCTGACGCTAGGGAAGGATGCGAGAAATGGCTCAGGATAAAAAGGGCTTCAGCCACGACCTGATCGAGCGGAACACCCTTCTGCTGATCGTGCTCGTGCTGATCACCGTGTCGATCGGCGGTCTGGTTCAGATCGTCCCGCTCTTCACCATCGAATCGACCATCGAGAAGGTGGAGGGGGTCCGTCCCTACTCCCCGCTCGAACTGGCCGGGCAGAACATCTACTTCCGCGAAGGCTGCTACAACTGCCACAGCCAGCAGATCCGTCCGTTCCGCGACGAGGTCGAACGCTATGGCCACTACTCGCTGGCGGCGGAGTCGATGTACGACCATCCGTTCCAGTGGGGCTCCAAGCGCACCGGTCCCGATCTGGCCCGCGTCGGCGGCAAATACTCCAACGACTGGCAGGTCGCCCATCTGGTGAACCCGCGCGCGGTCGTGCCGGAGTCGATCATGCCGACCTACGGCTGGATGAAGGATCGTCCGCTGAGCTACGGCGACATCGCCGATCACCTGAAGACGCTGAAGATCGTCGGCGTTCCCTACACCGACGAGCAGATCGCCAACGCCAAGGCCGACGTGGAAGCGCAGAAGAACCCGGACGGCGACACCGCCGGGCTGATGAAGCGCTACCCGAAGGCCGTGGTCGCGAACTTCACCGGCAACAAGACCGTCACCGAAATGGACGCTCTCGTCGCCTACCTGCAAGTGCTGGGCACGATGGTGGACTTCACCAAGTACCAGTCCAAGCAGCTGCAGCAGTAATCGGGGGAGGAATCCATGGACTTGGATTCGATCACGGTGATGCTTCGGTCCTTCTGGACGGTGTGGTTGATGCTGCTGCTGACGGGCATCCTGGTTTACGCCATGTGGCCCGGCAACCGCCGCACCTTCGACGACGCCGCCCAGATCCCGCTCAAGGATGATGGTCAGGAGCTTTAGACCATGGCACAGAATTACAAGGACGAGCTGTCCGGCGTCGAGACCACCGGCCACGAGTGGGATGGACTGCGCGAGCTGAACAATCCGCTGCCCAAATGGTGGCTGTACCTGTTCTACGTCTGCATCGCCTGGGCGATGGTGTACTACGTGTTCTACCCGGCCTGGCCGCTGGGCAAGACCTACACGAAGGGCATCCTGGGCTATTCCCAGCGCGAGGAGCTGGACACCAAGCTGGCGGAGGCGAAGGCCGGCCAGGCCAAGTACCTGACCGCCATCGCCGCCAAGTCGGTCGACGAAATCCAGAAGGACAAGGACCTGCTGGGCTTCGCCATGGCCGGCGGCCGGTCCTATTTCAACGAGAACTGCGCCGCCTGCCACGGCGCCGGCGGCCAGGGTGCCAAGGGCTTCCCGACGCTGGCCGACGACGTGTGGCTGTGGGGCGGGGCCTCCGCCGACATCTACAAGACCATTCAGCACGGCGTCCGGTCCGACGACGGCGACACCCGCGGCACGCCCAACGTCGGCATGACCGCCTTCGGCAAGGACGGCATCCTCACCCGCGAGCAGATCGATCAGGTGACGGACTATGTGCTGTCGCTGAACGGCAAGCCCGCCGAGGCCGGCAAGGTCGCCAAGGGCAAGACCGTCTATGACGAGAACTGCGCCGCCTGCCATGGCGACGCGGCCCAGGGTGCGGTCGCCGCCGGCGTCGACGGCGTCGGCGCTCCGCCGCTGAAGCAGGCCAACTGGCTCTATGGCGGCGACAAGGCGACGCTGGTGGAGACGGTGACCAACGGCCGCGCCGGCGTCATGCCGGCCTGGTCGAAGCGCCTGGACGACGCGACGATCAAGTCGCTCGCCGTCTACGTCCACAATCTGGGCGGCGGCAAGTAAGCCGAACGTCCGGGCGGACCAGTTCGGAACCGACCGGAAGGGCGTCGGGGAGGTCTCTCCCCGGCGCCTTTTCTTTACGGCTCGGGCGGCCAGCCGGCCGGTTCGTTAACTTCCTGTCATTTGATCCATCGCAATGTCCCTGCGGCAATCGGTCGCCATAGTTTCCGCGATCAGACGCCGCCGACCAGTCGAAGGGCAGCCAGCGACCATGAGCATCAGCACCACCACCGGAAACCGCCCCGTCTCCCCGAAACGCCTGCCAAAGCTCCCTGGGGCGCCGCGCCAGCCGGGATGGTACATCCCCTGGATCTTCGTCGGCGTCTTCATGGTCGTCCTGGCGGTGAACGGGGTGATGGTCCATTTCGCGCTGTCGAGCTGGACCGGGATCGAGACCGAGAACCACTTCATCAAGGGGCTCGGCTACAACAACGATCTGGCCGGTGCCCGCGCCCAGGCGGAGCGCGGCTGGCAGATCCAGCCCGAATTCACCAGCACCGAACCGCGCAAGGGCCTGATCGCCATCACCGCCCGCGACAAGCAGGGCCAGATCCTGAAGGACGCCACCGTCACCGTGACGATGATCCGTCCGATCGCCGAGGGGCACGACAAGACCCTGTCGCTGCCCTATCTGGGCGAGGGCCGCTATGGCGCCCCGGTGGAGCTGGATCTGGAAGGCCAGTGGGACATGCGCTTCGTCATCACCCACGTCACCGGCGACTACCAGGACCAGAAGCGCGTCTGGGTGCAGTGACCCGGGTGCAGTGGCGACGGCGTGATGGCCGGCATTCTCCAAGGTGACGTTGAGATGACCGTCTGCCTCCATTGCGGACAAGAGCTGGGCGAAGGCGCACAGACCGGTACGATGAAGACCGGTACGATGACTGCCGGTGACGGCACGGGTCCCTTCTGCTGTACCGGCTGTGCCGCCGCCTACGACCTTGTCCGCGGGCTGGGGCTGGAGCGTTATTACGAGCGCCGCAGCGTCGATCCCACCGCCCGCCCGCTGCGCCCCGACGACGCTCCGGCGGTCGATTACGAACCGCATGCGCGCGACGAGGCCGACGGCAGCCGCAGCCTTCACCTGATGGTCGACGGCATGCAGTGCGCGGCCTGCGTCTGGCTGATCGAATCGGCGCTCAGCCGCCGGCCGGGCGTCGGCCATGCCCGCATGAACATGACCACGCGCCGGCTGACCGTGCGCTGGGATCCCAAGGCGACCGACGCCAACGCGGTGGTCGGCACCGTGGCGCAGCTGGGCTATCGCGCGGTGCCCTTCGACCCCGACCGGCTGGGCGGCGCCCAGGCCAGGAGCGAGAAGGAACTGCTGCGCGCGATGGCGGTGGCGGGCTTCGCCATGGGCAACGTCATGCTGCTGTCGGTGTCGGTCTGGGCCGGCCACAGCCAGGGCATGGGCACCGCCACCCGCGACCTGATGCACTGGATCTCGGCGCTGATCTGCATGCCGGCCATCGCCTATGCGCTGCGCCCCTTCGCGCGCTCAGGCTTGTCGGCACTGCGCCACGGCCGCACCAACATGGACGTGCCGATCACCATCGGCGTCCTGCTCGCCACCGGCATGAGCCTGTTCGAGACGATCCACAGCGGCGAGCACGCCTATTTCGACGGCGCGGTGATGCTGCTGTTCTTCCTGCTGATCGGCCGCTATCTCGACCAGCGGGCCCGCGGCCGGGCACGCTCGGCGGCGGAACAGCTGCTCGGCCTGCGCGCCAACGCCGTCACCATCCTGAACGAGGACGGCACCAGCGCCGTGGTGGCGCCGGAGCAGATCGGCATCGGGACCATCATCCTGGTCGCGGCCGGCGAGCGTATTCCCGTCGACGGGCGGGTGTCCGACGGCGTGTCGGACCTCGACACCGGCCTGATCACCGGCGAGACGGTGCCGGGCACCGCCCGGCCCGGCGATCAGGTCTTCGCCGGCACCCTCAACCTGACGGCGCCCCTGCGCCTGACCGTCACCGCGGTGGGGGAGGGCACGCTGCTGGCCGAGATCGTCCGGCTGATGGAGGTGGCGGAGCAGGGCCGCGCCCGCTATGTCGCCATCGCCGACCGGGTGTCGCGCCTCTACGCCCCCGTCGTGCATCTGGCCGCGCTGACCACCTTCGCCGCCTGGATGCTGCTGGGCGGGGTGGTGTGGCAGGACGCGCTGATGAACGCCATCGCCGTGCTGATCATCACCTGCCCCTGCGCCCTGGCGCTGGCGGTGCCGGTGGTGCAGGTGATCGCCAGCGGCCGGCTAATGCGCCAGGGCACGCTGCTGAAGAGCCCGACCGCGCTGGAACGGCTCGCCGCCATCGACACGGTGGTGTTCGACAAGACCGGCACCCTGACCGAAGGACGGCCGCTGCCGCAGCTCGGCGGGCTGCCGGCGGAGGATCTGACGCTGGCGGCCTCGCTGGCGGCGGCGAGCCGCCATCCGCTGGCCCGGGCGCTGGCCGCCGCCGCCCCGGAGGTTCCGGTTGCCCTCGGCGTGCGCGAGATCGCCGGTGCCGGCCTGTCCTTGCCGACGGCGGACGGCGAGGTGCGGCTGGGCAGCCGCCGCTTCACCGGTGCGCCGGCCGACGCCGAGGATGCCGCCGGTCCGGAGCTGTGGCTGGCCCGTCCGGGCGAGGAGCCGCGCCGGATCGTCTTCCTCGACGCCCCGCGCCCGGACGCCGCCGCGGTGGTGGCGGCGCTGAAGGCGCGCGGGCTGGAGGTGACGCTGCTGTCGGGCGACCGCAAGGGGGCGGTGGCGTCGGTGGCGGAGCGGCTGGGCATCGCCGACTGGCGGGCCGAGCAGACGCCGGCCGACAAGACCGCGGTACTGGCCGAACTGGCGGCACGGGGCCGTACCGTGCTGATGGTCGGCGACGGGCTGAACGACGCCCCGGCGCTGGCCGCCGCCGCGGTGTCGATGTCGCCCTCCACCGCGGTGGACGTCAGCCAGACCGCCGCCGACGTGGTGTTCCAAGGCCGGCTGCTGCGTCCGATCGTCGAGACGGTGGAGGTTGCCCGCCGGTCCGGCCGTCTGGTCAGGCAGAATTTCGGCATCGCGCTGGTGTATAACCTGTGCGCCGTGCCGCTGGCGATGGGCGGCATGCTGACGCCGCTGCTGGCGGCGCTGGCGATGTCGTCGTCGTCGCTGATCGTCATTCTGAACGCGCTGCGGCTGGCCCGCGGCGCCGTCGTCGAGGATCTTCCCGCGCGGGACATCGCCGTCCGGGAATTGCCGGGTAAGGATTCGGGTGATGGACGAGCTTCTCTATCTGATCGCGATCGCGCTCAGCCTGGGCGGTCTGGGGCTGGCGGCCTTTCTGTGGGCGCTGAAATCCGGCCAGTTTGACGACCTGGACGGGGCGGCCCATCGCGTCCTGTTCGACGACGATCTGCCGCCGCCCACCCGCAACGGGCGTGAAGCAGCCGACCCGGTGGAAGCCGCCCACGGAAAATAGTGCCAAATTTCATATGGGCAAAGAAAAGGTTGTATGCCTGCGAGGTTGCGATTCCTGGCGATTGGCACCAATATGAGCCCATGCGGAATGAAAGGCTGGGTTCCTCCATGCCACCCTTCGATACGGTCCGCGCTCGGGAAAAGAGCGCTGCGACGGAAATGAATCCCTGCGGTGCCTGTCCCGTGCGCAGCCTGACGGTGTGCGCCGCGCTGGAGCCGGAGGAGCTGCGCCGTCTTGCCGACATTCTGCAGAATGTGCGCATCGATGCCGGCCACACCCTGTTCGCCGAGGGGGACGCCTCCGACGCGCTCTACAACGTCACCTCCGGCACGGTGAAACTGTACAAGCTGCTGCCGGATGGGCGCCGCCAGATCACCGGCTTCCTGGTGACCGGCGATTTCCTGGGATTGGCCGTCAATGACAGCTATGCCTACACCGCCGAATCGGTGACCAGCGCGTCCCTCTGCCGCTTCCCGCGCAAGAAGATCGATGCGCTGCTGGAGGAGTTTCCCAAGATGCAGCGGCGCCTGTTCTCGATGGCGTCGAACGAGCTGGCCGCCGCCCAGGACCAGATGCTCCTGCTCGGCCGCAAGACGGCCAAGGAGAAGATCTGCTCGTTCCTGCTGATGCTGTCGCAGCGCGCCGCCCGCCGCGGCCACAAGGAAAACCCGGTCTTCGTGCCGATGAGCCGCGCCGACATCGCCGACTATCTGGGCCTGACCACCGAAACCGTCAGCCGCACCTTCACCCAGTTGAAGACCGTCGGCGTGATCTCGCTCCAGGAAGGCAACAAGGTCCTGATCGCCGACCTCGACGCGATGTACGACCTGGCCGAAGGGGCGTGACGCTCGAACTCGCGCTTTTGCGAGGGGCGGGCGTGTTTTGCAAGATCGACACGGATTTCACGGATGTTTCCCCGCAAGTCGTAGGCTTGCCGGGGAACGTCCGCTTTGGCAATCCATAGAAAAATCCGTGAAATCCGTGTCTAAATTCGTGTAATCCGTGTAAATCTTGCCGCCCGCGCCCACACGCCGGCAAGACTACAGCGCGAATTACCCGCGCCCAACCGGCCGCAGCTCGAACAGCAGCCACACCAGCATCGACACCACCATGATCGCGCCGGCCTGATGGGCGGCGGCGACGGGGATCCAGACCACGGTCAGCAGCGTGGCGATGCCCAGCGCGATCTGCAGCAGAACCATGGCGGCCGACGCCAGCGCGGCGCGGCCGGCGCGGCCGGGCAGGCCGGCATTCAGGACGCGGCCGGCCAGCACCAGCACCACCACGCCGGTCAGGATCGCCAGCACGCGGTGGATCAGCTGGATCGCCGCGGTGTTCTCGACCGGGTTGAGCCACCAGGGGGTCAGCGTGTTCACCTCCGGCGGGATCCAGTGGCCGGCCATCAGCGGGAAGGTGTTGTAGGCGAAACCGGCATCCGATCCGGCGACGAAGGCACCCCAGACGATGGTGACGGCGACCAGCCCCAGCGCCCAGCGGGCATGGCGGCGGAAGGACGCCGATTCCGGCCGCCAGCCCGCCAGCGGCAGCGGATCAAGCAGGCCGAGCGCGGTGCGCAGCAGCAGGGCGTAGATCAGGATGGCGGTGCCGAGATGCAGGGCCAGCCGGTAGTGGCTGACATTCGGCGAATCGACCAACCCGCTCTTCACCATGAACCAGCCGATGCCGCCCTGGAGACCGCCCAGCAGGAACAGGCCGGCCAGCTTCGGCCACAGCTCGGACGAGATGCGCCCCTGCATCCAGAAGCGCAGGAAGGGGATCAGGAAGACGAAGCCGATCAGCTGGCCCCACAGCCGGTGGAACCATTCCCACCAGAAGATCGACTGGAATCCGGCCAGATCCATGTGATTGTTGTAGATCCGGAACTCGGGCGTCGCCTTGTAGAGGTCGAAGACCCGGTTCCATTCAGCCGAGGACAGCGGCGGCAGAATGCCGATCAGCGGCTTCCACTCCACCATCGACAGCCCGGATTCCGTCAGCCGGGTGATGGCGCCGATCACGGCCATCGCCAGCACCATGGCGGCGCAGACCAGAAGCCAGACGGCGATGGGCCGGTTCGGGTTGGAAGGGGCGGCGGCGAGACGGTCGGAGGCAAAGGCGGTCAAGGCGGCATTCCGGAGCGCGGCGGTGGGATGTCCGCAAATGTGGGGCGAACCTCCCGTCCCGTCAAACGCCTCTTGTTCCGCCGGCCTGTCGGGAGAGCCCCGGAGCGCTGGTCGGCGCCGGTTCAGGCGGTGCCGTCGGCCGTGGTCACCCCGGCCCGGGTCTGCGCAGTCTGGCCCTGGAACAGCGCGGCCTCGGCGGCCCGGCGGGCGACGAGGCCCGGCAGCTTGGTCGGCTTGCCGTTGACCGTGGCATAGACCCAGCGGCCGAACTGGCCATCGGCCCCGGCATAATCGCCGGCGTTCAGCAGCTTCAGCAGGGTCGAGCTCTGCAGGCTGCCGGCGCCCAGGTTGAAGACGAAGGAGGACAGCGCGCCGCGCTGGTCGTCGTTCAGCGCCACCGTCACCAGGGCATCGACGTGGCCGGCCGCCGCGGTCAGGTCGGCGGCGAGGAAGGCGTCGGCCTGCTCGGCGGTGATGGTCTCGCCCATCGTGACGTTCGCGGTGTGGCCGTAGCCGATGGTGGGAACGCCTGCCGGGCAGAGATAGGCGGTGAGATAGAGCCCTTCGAAATGCTTCACGAGATCGACCGCTGCCTGACAGATCGGCTTGGTGGTCATGACTGGAAACTCCCGGCTGGCGCGCTGTACGGACGATCGCCGGCCGCATCGACGGTGATCCTATCCGGGATGCACGCGTAGCGGGAAGCATGGGTTGAAATTTGTCGCAACTGTCGAAAAACCGGAGCGGCGGATGTGCGGCAGGGCCGTCGGGCCGAGAGAGCCTCAGGGCGAGAGAGGCTGCGCGACGCCGAACAGCACGATCAGGGCGAACAGCAGCGCGAACAGCCCGGCGATGGTCGTGAATTCCAGAATCGCTTCCACCAGCCGGGTCTCGTGATCCTGCCAGTTCTCCGCTTTCCGCTTCGCCATCATCGCGTCCTCCGCCTCTCCAATGCCGGTATGCGTAAAATTTTACCGAATGGCGGAGGGTGGCGCTGTGATGGCAATCACAGGGAAAGGGGTCGGCACGGCCGTCCTGTCCGTGACCGTTTGAAGAAATCTTGATCCGACACGGGAGTGGATTGTGATGAAAAAATCGATTTTTCTCAATGGGTTATCAGATGGTGTGTTTGGGTGTGAACGGCATTTGCATCAATTTCCGCAACGAACCTCTTGAATCGGAAAACCGCTTCGATTAGCTGTCTGGCACTCGCCGGGCGTGAGTGCTAACAGCATCCGACCCGCGCCAATTCTCGTCAGTCAGAAACAAGCCTTGATCCAAGGAGGCATTCCCATGAAGTTCCGCCCGCTGCACGACCGCGTCGTCGTCAAGCGTCTGGAGTCCGACACCAAGACCAAGGGTGGGATCATCATCCCCGACACGGCCAAGGAAAAGCCGCAGGAAGGCGAGATCATCGCCGTCGGCCCCGGCGCCCGTGACGAGGCCGGCAAGGTCGTGGCGCTGGACGTCAAGGCCGGCGACCGCATCCTGTTCGGCAAGTGGTCGGGCACCGAAGTGAAGATCGAAGGCGTCGATTACCTGATCATGAAGGAATCCGACATCATGGGCGTCATCGAGGCCTAAAGACCTCCGCCCGTTCCCTTCGATACTCGACATTCAGAGGAATTGAGACATGGCTGCCAAAGACGTCAAGTTCGGCCCCTCCGCGCGCGAAAAGCTGCTGCGTGGCGTCGACATCCTCGCCGACGCCGTCAAGGTCACGCTGGGCCCGAAGGGCCGCAACGTCGTGATCGAGAAGTCCTTCGGCGCTCCGCGCATCACCAAGGACGGCGTGTCGGTCGCCAAGGAAATCGAGCTGGCCGACAAGTTCGAGAACATGGGCGCCCAGATGGTCCGCGAGGTCGCCTCGAAGACCAACGACCTGGCCGGTGACGGCACCACCACCGCCACCGTGCTGGCCCAGGCCATCGTCCGCGAAGGCGTGACGAAGGTCGCCGCCGGCCTGAACCCGATGGACCTGAAGCGCGGCATCGACATCGCCGTCGCCACCGTCGTCGCCGACATCCAGGCCCGCGCCAAGAAGGTCACGACCAACGACGAGATCGCCCAGGTCGGCACCATCTCCGCCAACGGCGAAGTCGAAATCGGCAAGATGATCGCCCAGGCGATGGAGCGCGTCGGCAACGAGGGCGTCATCACGGTGGAAGAGGCCAAGAGCCTGGACACCGAGCTGGACGTCGTCGAGGGCATGCAGTTCGACCGCGGCTACCTGTCGCCGTACTTCATCACCAACGCCGACAAGATGATCGCGGATCTCGAGAATCCGTACATCCTGCTGCACGAGAAGAAGCTGTCGGGTCTGCAGCCGCTGCTGCCGGTCCTGGAGTCGGTCGTGCAGTCGTCGCGTCCGCTGCTGATCATCGCCGAGGACATCGAGGGCGAGGCCCTGGCCACGCTCGTCGTCAACAAGCTGCGCGGCGGCCTGAAGATCGCCGCCGTGAAGGCCCCGGGCTTCGGTGATCGCCGCAAGGCGATGCTGGAGGACATGGCCATCCTGACCGGCGGCCAGGTCATCTCGGAAGACCTCGGCATCAAGCTCGAGAACGTCACCCTCGACATGCTGGGCACTGCCAAGAAGGTCGTGATCTCCAAGGAGACCACCACGATCGTCGACGGCGCCGGCGAGAAGGCCGACATCGAAGCCCGTTGCGGCCAGATCCGCGCCCAGGCCGAGGAGACCACCTCGGACTACGACCGCGAGAAGCTGCAGGAGCGTCTGGCCAAGCTGGCCGGTGGCGTCGCCGTCATCCGCGTCGGCGGTGCGACCGAGGTCGAGGTGAAGGAGCGCAAGGATCGCGTTGACGACGCCATGCACGCCACCCGCGCCGCGGTGGAAGAGGGTGTGGTCGCCGGTGGCGGTTCGGCCCTGCTGTATGCCGGCAAGGCGCTGGACAAGCTGGTCCCGGTCAACGACGAGCAGCGCGTCGGCATCGACATCATCCGCCGCGCCCTGCAGGCCCCGGTCCGTCAGATCGCCTACAACGCGGGCACCGACGGTTCGATCGTGGTCGGCAAGCTGCTGGACCAGAACGACGCCAACTACGGCTACGACGCCCAGAAGGGTGAGTTCACCGATCTGGTCGCCGCCGGCATCATCGACCCGGTGAAGGTGGTTCGCACCGCCCTGCAGGACGCGGCCTCGATCGCCGGCCTGCTGATCACCACCGAGGCGATGATCGCCGAGAAGCCGGAGAAGAAGGCTGCTCCGGGCGGCATGCCGGGTGGCATGGGCGGCATGGACGACATGGGCTTCTAATAGCCCGTCGTTCGACCGTTCGTCGGTTCGGGAAGGGGCGCCTCCGCAAGGGGGCGCCCTTTTCCTTTGGCGAATGGGGATCCCGGTTGTCGCATCCCGCCGTCCCGAAAAGTCTCAGCGTCAAAAAGTCCCAGGTTCGAAAAGCCCCAAGTTCGAAAAGTCAAGGTGAAGTCCGCCTTGCTTTGCCGCGGTCGCCTCCCAATAATCCGCCCCTCTCGCCGGCCCCCCCAGTGTGGGGCACCGGCCTCCGACTTCCGTATTTTTGAACGAGGGCTTGTTCCATGCGCTCCTTCGAGGGCCAGCATTCCGACAACGTCGCCATCAAGCGCAGCCGCGAGGAGAAACAGCGCCAGCTGGTTCAGCTCAAGGAACAGCTGGCGATGCTGAAAGCCCACGCAGCCCCCGCCATCCGTGAAGCGTTGGTCAAGCGCATCACCGAACTCGACGCCGAACTGCGCCAGCCCGCCAAGCCGCCGCGCGAGGGGCGGGAAGGCCGTGGCGAAGGTCGGGAGGATGCGCCGCGCCAGCCTCGCCGCGACTCCCGTGCAAGCGTCTTCCGCGCGGAAGACAGCACCGACCGCAGTGCCGCCCTGACCGCATCCAGCGTCTTCTCCTCGCCCCGCCGCCGCAGCTGAGGACGGACAGTTCGATGGCCACCGACCGCGCCGCCCCAGCCAAAGCTGCCCGTCTCGCCGATCAGGCTTGGCTGCTGATGATGCTGCCGCCCCTGTTCTGGGCGGGCAACGCGGTTCTCGGGCGTGCGGTCGCCGGGGCGGTGCCGCCCATCGGGCTGGCCTTCTGGCGTTGGTGCCTGGGCATGCTTGTGGTGCTGCCCTTCGCCTGGCCGCATCTGCGCCACGACATCACGCCGATCCTGGCGCGCTGGAAGAGCGTCCTGCTGCTGGGCACGCTCGGCATCGGCGTCTACAACACCTTCCAGTACATCGCGCTGAACGCGACGACCGCCCTGAACTGCGTGATGCTGCAGTCGTCGATGCCCGTGATGATCGTGCTGATGAGCCTCGTCCTGTTCCGCGACCGGATCGGGGCGATGCAGGGGCTGGGCATCGTCGTCTCGCTGACCGGCGCGATGACCCTGATCTCCCATGGCGACCCGGCGACGCTGTTGGGGCTGGAGCTGAATGCCGGCGACGTCTGGATGCTGGCGGCGGTGGTGATCTATGCCGCCTACACCACGCTGCTGCGCCGCCGACCCGCCATCCACGGCCTGAGCTTCGTCGTCGTCACCTTCGCCATCGGCGCGGTGGAACTGCTGCCCTTCTACGTCTGGGAGAGCCTCAGCGGGCATCCGGTCCAGGCCAGCGGCATCACGATGCTGGCGGTCGGCTATACCGTGCTGTTTCCATCCATCGCCGCCTATCTCTGCTTCAATCGGGCGGTGGAACTGCTCGGTCCCAACACCGCCGGTCTCGCCATCCATCTGGTGCCGGTCTTCGGCAGCCTGCTGGCCATCCTGTTCCTGGGCGAGCAGCTGCATCTCTATCATGGGATCGGCATTGCCCTGATCGCCGCCGGCATCGTCCTGGCCGCCCGCCGCCGAGCTTGAGCGACGCTGGAAAGTAGGCGGGAAAGAAAATTTCCAGCAAATATAATTTTCCTCTGTATCGATGAAATGATGCGAATTTGACGCTTTCGTCCTGGGTGAGTTAAAAATGAGTCGCAATTCCTCGACGGCGACTGGGTGCCCCATTGCAGGATTCGCGAAAATACTTCTGCTGCTCGCCGTCTGGTTTTGACGGATAGCGGGGTGTAGCGCGAGAATTGGGAGTCTTGTTGAGGGGTGCGCGCGTATAGTATCCCCGATATCCTTTTAGACAGCCCCGCTATCCCTCGCGCCAGCAGCGGTCAATAGGGGATGACCGCTAAAATGACGGCCATGATGACGGTCCGGCGCTGATCGGTCGTCATGTGGAGCCGGCGCTGTCCGCCGGTCCGATGTGGGGGAGGTCCCAAGATGCCCGTGCAAATGTCCATGTCCGCTCAGCCGCATACCGCCTGTCTCGTTCATATCGTCGACGGCGACCTGCTGTCGCGCAGCACGCTCTCGCGGGCATTGGGCGCCGTCGGGATCGCCTGCCGGGTCCACAGCACCGCCGCCGACGCGCTGGCCGTGCTGGGCACAGGGTCCTCCTGCATCGTCCTGCGCAGCGACCTGCCGGATATGACCGCGGTCGAATTCATGGCCGAGGCCTCGCTCCACGGTCACGACCTGCCGGTCCTGGTGGTGACCGAGCAGGGCGACGTCGACGCCGCCGTGGCTGCGATGAAGGCCGGGGCCGTGGACTGCATCGCCCATCCCTTCGGCATTCCGGCTTTCCTGGAGCGCCTGCGCGCCTGTCTGTCGTCGGGCAGCCCCCATGTCCAGCAGCGCGACCGCAGCCGTGATGCCGTCCGCCGGCTGGCTCTGCTGAGCCGCCGCGAGTCGGAGGTTCTGGAGTTGATCGTCGACGGCAAGCAGAGCAAGACCATTGCCTGGGAATTGGGCATCAGCATCAAGACGGTGGAGGTTCACCGCGCCCGCATCATGGAAAAGACCGCCTGCCGGTCGATCGTCGGGTTGGGCCGCCTTTGGGAATCGGCGGAGATGCTGCGCGGGCGGGAGTGGTCGCAGACGCTCCCGATCCGCCGGACCGCTCAGCCGGTGCTGATGGAGGCGGCGGCGTCCTGACCCGGCTCCGGATGCCGACCCCTCCCGACCATCGCCGACCTTGCCGGCTTCTTGAAGGATGGGCCACCGTCGGCGCCGATGGGTTGAAAAGTGCGAACGGTCGAGTCCTTTTCTTGGGTTTGACCAGAAGAGGATTGTAAAGTTCTGGAGAAGAGCAACCAGAACGCCGACAGGAGCGCTTCGATGTTCCCCGACCATGGTCACCGTCGCATCGCCGTGGCGTCGCCCGACGATATCGCTACGGCACGTCGGATAGCAGCGGAGCAGGCCGAGGGAGTGCTGGCCGCCGACGAGGCATCCCGGCTGGACCGCTTGGTGACCGCGGCGGCCGACCACGCGCTGGGCCGCCCGTCCGGGACGCTGCTGATCGCGCGGATGCGATCGGGGGCCGGCATCGAATGCTTGGCCTACGACCGTGATCCCGCCACGGCCGAGCTGCCGGTGTCCTCCGCCGAAGACGCTCCGCGCGGGTTGAGCGCTGCGCTGGACGCCGTCCGCACGCAGGCCGACCGTTTCCACATCCATGCCACTCCGGGGATCGGGTCGGCGCTGCTGGCCCGCGTCCTGCGGCTCGGTGCCGATGACGCGCCGCCGGACGATGCTCTGGCGCAGGCCGGGGCGGTGATGGTCGAACGGAGCGGGGGCAAGGCCGCCAGGGGCGGTCCCTTCCTCGACCATTGGTCCGTCACTTGCGCTCCCGCCCGGAATGGGGACGGTCCCTGCGGAATCGCGTTGATGATCGATGGCGACACGGCGGCCGATGCCGTCGACGCAGTTTCCGGGGTGGGGTCCGGGGCCGATTTCGCGGAGGATGGCGGCAAAGGCGACGGCCATTCCCCAGCTTCCCTCACCATGATGACACCGGAGGTGGTCCGGCAGGTGGAGGCGGTGGTCGGCGCCACGGTGCCCGGATTGCCAGCCCCCGTGGTGGTCAACGCCATCCGGCGCGACCTGAAGGGGCGGCCCGAGCTGGGGCTCTCCCACGACCGCACCCTGGCGCGGATCGGGCGGTCCGCCGTCGCGGTCCTGCGCTTCGACGCCGATGCGGTGGACTATACCGCGCTCGGCACCCTGGCCGGGGCGGTGGTGCGCCCGCAGGAGATCACGGCACTCGGCGCGCGCTGGGCAATGGTCGGCTTCAATCCGCTGGCCCCGGCCTCGGTCCATCTGCGGTGGGGACCGGGCGAGCATGTCGTGCTTTACACCGGCGGATGCGCCCGGCTGCCGGCGCTGTTCATTCACCGCCGCCTGCACGAGGTCGAGCCGACGCTGGCGGCGCTGGTCCTGCTGCGCGACGGCGTGGTGCGCGACGACGACCACACCATCCTGGTGCTGCGCAACCGCGCCGACCGCATGCCGGCCGTCCCGGCCGTCTGAGTTCGACGCAAGCTTCCCGATCAGCGCCAGCCGCGCGGTCCGCCGGGACCCCACCCACCACGCCCCCGGCCGGACCAGCCGCGGTCGCCATGCCAGTGGTCATGCCACGGACGGCCATAGTAGCCGGGTCTCACCACCACCGGCGGCGGTACCGCGTAGACGGTCGGCGGCGGAACCACCACCGGTTCGCTGTAGGCGGGATAATAGGGATCATAGGCGACGCAGCCGGACAGCGAGGCAGCACCCGCGGTCAGGAGCAAAGCGGTCAGTATGGTAGAGCGGATGGTGGGCATGGCCTTGCTCCCTGCCCAGGCGCACTGCCCGAGCTTTCTGTCTGGAAAAGACCTGAATCGGCGACGAAACCGGTCATCGGTACAAACACCCCGACCCGGCGGGCTATTCCATACCCCTTCGGCGCAATTCTCCCGGGGGAGCTGACTTCCCCCGGCAGATCGTCCATCGCGGATTCGGATGGGTGAAACAAGAACTATGAATTTCACATATCGGACCGGTACCGCCATCTTTCGTCTCGACTTCCTTCCCATGCTGAAGACGAGGCCATCATGAAAGCCATCGGTTACCGCAAGTCCCTGCCCATCGGTGATGCCGACGCGCTGATCGACGTCGAGATCGACCGCCCGACCCCCACCGGCCGCGACCTGCTGGTCCGGGTGGAGGCGGTGTCGGTCAACCCCGTGGACACCAAGCTGCGCCGCAACGCCTCCCCGGCCGAGGGCGACCTGCGCATCCTGGGCTTCGACGCCGCCGGTATCGTCGAGGCGGCCGGTCCGGACGCGACCCTGTTCCGTCCCGGCGATGCGGTGTTCTATGCCGGCTCGATCGACCGCCCGGGCACCAACAGCGAATATCATCTGGTCGACGAGCGCATCGTCGGCGCCCGCCCGGCCAGCCTGAGCGTCGCCGAGGCCGCCGCCCTGCCGCTGACCGCCATCACCGCCTGGGAAATGCTGTTCCACCGCTTGGGCCTGCCGCGGGATGCCCATGAGGGCAAGGGAGGCGAGGGCAAGTCGCTGCTGATCGTCGGCGGGGCCGGCGGCGTCGGCTCCATCGCCATCCAGCTGGCCCGACGGTTGAGCAAGGTCCGGGTGCTGGCCACCGCCTCGCGGCCGGAGACCGCCGACTGGGTTCGCGAATTGGGCGCCCATGACGTGATCGACCACAGCCGGCCGATGGCGGAGCAGGTGAAGGCGCTGGGACTGGCCGGTGTCGATTACGTCTTCTCCACCAACGCGACCGACCGCCATTTCCAGGATCTGGTCGAGCTGGTGGCGCCTCAGGGCCATATCGGCCTGATCGACGATCCGGAGCCGATCGACGTCCGCCTGCTGAAGCGCAAGAGCGTCTCGCTGCATTGGGAGCTGATGTTCACCCGTCCGCTCTACCAGACCGACGACATGATCGCCCAGCACGAGCTGTTGACCGAGGTGTCGCGGCTGGTCGACGCCGGCACGCTGCGCACCACCCTGACCGAAACGCTGGGCCGCATCGATGCCGCCACCCTGCGCAAGGCCCATGCCCTGATCGAGTCGGGCAAGGCCCGTGGCAAGGTGGTGCTGGAGGGCTTCTGATCCGCGTTCCCCGGCCCGCTCCTACCCTGCGAGGGCGAGCGGCGGGCGGGCCGGGCGCAGGGACGACAGGCTGTCCAGGATGAAGCCCACCAGCGGTTCGGCGAGGCGGCTGTTGCGCGCGGTCTCGCCGAAGACCGCCATTTCGACGTCGCCCAGTTCGGGCAGGCCGTCCTCCGCCCCCAGCCGGCGCACGCCGTCGGGCACCGAGGACTCGCTCAGCACCGCCACGCCCAGCCCGGCGCGGACGGCGGCCTGCACCCCCATGACGCTGGCGCTGGTATAGACCACCCGCCAGGGCCGCCCGGTCTCGCCCAGTGCCGCCAATCCGCGGTTGCGGAAGACGCAGGGCGCCGGCAGGGCGCAGAAGGGCAGGGGGCCGTCGGCCGGGATCTCCAGCCCAGGGGCGGCGATCCAGCGCATCGGCTCGGTCCAGATGACCCGGCCGCGGCTGTCGCCCGCATCGCGGCGGGAGATGACGAGGTCCAGTTCACCCCCATCCAATGCCGACACCAGATCGCTGCACAGGCCCACCCGCACGTCGATGTGCAGGCGCGGGTGCAGCTTGGCGAAACGTCGCAGCACATTGGGCAGATGGTCGGACAGGAAATATTCGGCCACGCCCAGGCGCAGCTCGCCCTCCGCGGCCGGCTCGGCGAAGCGCCGCACCGTCTCATCGTTCAGGTCGAGCAGGCGGCGGGCATAGCCGATCAGCAATTCGCCGTCCTGGGTCAACGCCAGCGATCGGCTGGTGCGCTCGAACACCCGGCGGCCGAGGACATCCTCCAGCTTCTTGATCTTGACGCTGACCGCCGACTGCGTCCGGCCCAGCCGTTCGGCCGCTGCGGTAAAGCCGCCGGCCTCCGCCACGGTGACGAAAGCGCGCAGCGCGTCGATCTCCAGATCGGGCAAGGGCATGGGGATGCATTCCGGATAATCATCAATCTGCAGAATGCTATTCGATATGTTCATGAATTGCGAGTGGGGCATTGGGGCAAGCGGCGGCCCGGCCGTTGAAGCGCGGTGGGGGCGTCCTCATTGTCAGCCTTCCGGGCCTCGCCGCCCGGATGCCTGACGATCTTGTGGAGAGAGACGCCCGATGACCCGTTTTTCCGCTCCGGCCGGCAGTCTGGCCCTTGCGCTTGCCGCTGCGGCGCTGCTCGCCGGCTGCCAGATGCCGGGCCTCATGCCGCCGCCGCAGCAGACCGCCGCGCTTCCTCCGCCCGCCGCGCCCAAGCCGCCGCCGGAGGCCCGCGGCATCTGGATCGTCGGCAGCCCGGCCCTGCGCGGCACCATCGATCAGGCGGCGGTCAACTATGCCGGCGGTCCCGACACCAAGCCGCACCTTGATGCCCACGGCACCGCCGCCGGCTTCCGCACCTTCTGCGGCGGTGTCGGGCTGGACCATCCCGACATGGTCGCCGCCGACCGGCCGATCACCGCCGCCGAGTATCAGCGCTGCCGCGCCGCCGGCATCACGCTGACCGAATACGGGTTCGGGCCGAAGCGCTTCGTCTACGTCAAGGATTCGCACATGATGGCGGTTCCCGGCGTCAGCGACTTCGTCACCAGTTGGAGCCAGAGCGGCAAGCCGGTCAGCGCACCGACGGCAGGGAGTTGATGGGCCGGGAGTTGAGGCGCGCAGGGAAAGCTTCACTCTCTTTTCCCTTTCACAGGGCCGCTCCATGAGCGGCCCTTTTCCTTGTCGCGGATTTTGCGCGAGAGCGGGACAAGACGATCAATTTAATGGAAATAAATCCATTATAGTGGAATCCTGGCTTGATCGCCGATGGCACTGCATTGGCGACGTGAGCCGGAGAAGCGAACCATGACACACGCCATACGGGCGGCGACGGATGCCGACCTTCCTGCAATCCTCGCCATCCTGAACGAGGCCATCCTCAACACCACGGCGGTATGGAGCCTGACGCCGACCACGCTGGAGCAGCGCCGTGCCTGGATGGCGGAGCGTCGGGCGAAGGGGATGCCGGTGCTGGTTTCCGAGCTTGACGGCACCGTGGCCGGTTTCGCGTCCTACGGCGAATTTCGCCCCTGGGAAGGCTACAAGCACACCGTCGAGCATTCGATCTATGTGGATTCGACAATGCGGGGCAGGGGGATCGGGCGAGGTCTGCTGGCTGCCCTGCTGGACGATGCCAAGCGCAACGGCAAGCATATGATCGTCGCAGGCATCGAAGCGGAAAACACCGCGTCGATCCGTCTGCATGCCGGTTTCGGTTTCGTCGAAGCCGGTTGCCTGCGTCAGGTCGGCCGCAAGTTCGACCGCTGGCTCGACCTTCTGCTCCTGCAAAAGCAACTGGCCGCGTGAACGCTCACCCCGCCGCGAACAGCCCGCCCTCGTCGGGGGCGTCGGCTGCATCAGCGGTATCGGCGGCATTCGGGTCGCCCAGCGCGGTTTCCCAGCCGAGCGCCGGCAGGGTGATGGCGCGGGTGTTGCCGAGGCCGCTGCGGCTGGCGATGAAGCCGCGCTGTTCCATGTAGGTCAGCAGGCGGCGGCCGCGACCCTTGGACCGGCTGCCGCAGGCGCGCGCCACGTCGGCGTCGGACGGGCAGGGGGCATGGTCCAAGGCGGCGCGGGCCAGCATCAGGAAGACCGGCTGGATGTCCTCCGCCAGGGTGGCGGCGACCTCCGTCGCGCGCTGCCAGGCGGGATCGTCGCCGCTGCCGGCCCCGGCGCGGGCGGTCGCCAGACGGCGGCGGAAGGCGGGCAGGGCCAGCCGGTCGCCGTCCACCCCGCGGCCCCGGCAGCGCACCAGGAAATCCTGGTACAGCACGGCCAGCGAGCGGTAGGGCGCCTCCGGGTCGGCCAGCACCTCGGCCAGCACACCGTCGTACTGGGCCTCGCGCTCGGCCGCCTGTTCGGGCGTTTCCTCCGGCTCCAGCGGCAGCAGGGCGGGTTGGTCCTCGTCGTCGGCATCGTTGCCGGGCGACGGCGGCGGAACGGCGGTCCGGCCGCGCGCCAGCTGCGCCATCAGGTCGGCGCTGGCCGAGGTGGAGGGGCGGCGCACGTAGCGCGGCGGCTCCGGCCCGGTCGTGGTGAAGATCAGGTCGCGCGCGTCCTCCACCGGGGTGGCGGGGGGCGGCATCAGGGTCGGGCTGCCGGTGCGGCCCTGGGTCTCCACCGCGCCGATGCGCAGCGGCAGCGGCCGGCGCGACAGGGCGGGGCCCAGCGCGATGAAGTGGCCGCGCTCCAGGTCGCGGAACATCTCCGCCTGCCGACGCTCCATGCCCAGCAGGTCGGCGGCACGCGCCATGTCGATATCGAGGAAGGTGCGGCCCATCAGGAAGTTGGAGGCCTCGGCCGCGACGTTCTTCGCCAGCTTCGCCAAGCGCTGGGTGGCGATCACCCCGGCCAGCCCGCGCTTGCGCCCACGGCACATCAGGTTGGTCATGGCGCCGAGCGAGACCTTGCGCGCCTCGTCCGACACCTCGCCGGCGGCGGACGGGGCGAACAGCTGCGCCTCGTCCACCACCACCAGCATCGGATACCAGAAATCGCGGTCGGCATCGAACAGCCCGCCCAGGAAGGCGGCGGCGTGGCGCATCTGCATTTCCGAGTCCAGCCCTTCCAGGTTCAGGACGACGGAGACGCGGTGCTGGCGGACGCGGGCGGCGACGGATTGCAGCGACGCCTCGCTGTGTTCGTCCGCCTCGACCACCACATGGCCGAAACGCTCGGCCAGCGTGACGAAGTCCCCTTCCGGATCGATCACCGCCTGCTGCACCCATTGGGCGCTCTGTTCGATCAGCCGGCGCAGCAGGTGCGACTTGCCGGAGCCGGAATTGCCCTGGACCAGCAGACGGGTCGCCAGCAGCTCCTCCAGGTCGAGCGTCGCGGCGCCGCCCGCATTCGTCGCCCCCATGTCGATGCCGACCTTCATGCCGCTCGCCTCCCGCTCACCCGAACCGCCCCGTGAAGAAGGGGGGCTCTCCTATAGCGCAGGCGGGCGCGGCGATACGAGGATTCGATTCGGGACAGGCGGGCCAGGGCCGGGCGGCCATTCTCCGGTCGATTGAACGGGGAGGGCCTGGATGACCGCTCCGGTGGTGGGGCGGGTCTTGCGGCGGAGGACGGTTTGACCATATTGTTGCGGACAGGAGGGTGCGGTGCCTGCCGCACCCCCCGTCCGGTCCGGTTACTTCAGCAGATCGAGGATCGCCTTGATCAGCTGAAGCACCAGGACCAGGAGTACGAGTGTCTTTTCCACTCGGTGCTCCTCGGTAAGTGGGACGCGGGCGGTGGCCACTCCGCCGCCCGGTTCCCACGCCTGCATGCATAGCGATGCGCAGCGGGGTGGACAATGCGTATTCCACCATGCCGTGCGTTCATGGCCCGTCGATCAACTCAAATTCCAGGCTTGCTCGCTCTCCCGACTCTCCGGCGGGTGATCTCGTCGCACAACAACGTGACGCTGCGGTCATGAAACCGCAAACAAGCTCTGTTACAAACGAGTGCTGATTCTATGCGGGACCGGCGCTGGCGGACCGAGCGATGACTGTGCTGACCACGACTAAAGCCGGAGCCAATTCCGGGAGGGCGGAAAGCGACCGTGCCGGGTCCTATGGCGCGGGCTGGACCGCCATCGGCTCCGCGGACGGCGCTGCCGAAGCGTTTGACTGGGCATCGGCGGTCGGTGCCCTGCGCTACGCCTTCCAACCCATCGTCCAACTGCGGTCCGGCCGCTGCCATGGCTATGAGGCTCTGCTGCGCGGCTTCGAGCGCACGAGCTTCGCCAATGCCGGTGCGTTGCTCGACGCCGCCGAGGCCGCCGGACTGCTGGCGACGGTGGAGACCGCGCTGCACGCCAAGGCGGTCGCCGCGTATCGCGCGCTGGCGGGCTGGAGCGAGTCGAAGCTGTTCCTGAACCTCGACGCCCGGCTGATCGGCCATCCCGACTCGCCGTGGTTCACCCATGACCCGGCAGCCTCGCGCAACAGCGGCATCGTGCTGGAACTGTCGGAAAGCCGGCCGGTCGCCAGCGGCGTCGCGGTGGACGCGGCGGTCGACCGCTATCGCCAGAACGGGACCGGCATCGCCATCGACGATTTCGGCGTCGGCCATTCCGGCCTGCGCACGCTCTACGAGGCACGGCCGGATTACGTGAAGATCGACCGCTTCTTCATCGCCGGCATCGACGCGGACTCGCGCAAGCGGGGGCTGGTGGCGGCGCTGGCCGGCCACGCCCATGCGCTGGGCATCCAGATCGTGGCGGAGGGGGTGGAGACCGCCACCGAGTTCTACACCTGCCGGGATCTCGGCTGCGATTTCGCCCAGGGCTTCCTGATCGCCCGGCCGCGCGCCGACCTGACCAGCCTGCCGAACCGCTATCCGGTGGTCGAGGAGCTGAACCGCAAGGATCGCCGACAGCCGAGCGAGTCGCACCGCCGCCTGTCGGAGGTGATCGAACGGCTGCCGCCGCTGCGCGCCAATTCGCGCAAGACCGAGCTGCTGGACTATTTCCGGCGCGAGGGCAGCGCCCCCATCGCCCCGATCATCGACGAGCATGACCGGCCGCTGGGCCTGATCCGCGAACGCGACCTGAAGCGCTTCGTCTACTCGCGCTTCGGCGGGGAGTTGCTGCGCAACCGCGGCCTGGGCGACCGGCTGGACGACCTGGTCATCCGCTCGCCGGTCTGCGACATTTCCACCCCGCTGGACCGGGTGATCGAGGCCTTCTCCACCGAATCCGCCGCCGACGGCATCGTGATCGTCGAGGGGGGCGCCTATGCCGGCGTGCTGTCGAGCGGAGCGCTGCTGCGTCTGGTGCACGAACGCAATCTGGCGATGGCGACCGACCAGAATCCGCTGACCCGGCTGCCCGGCAACGCGGCGATCCTGCGCCATATCGAAGGGGCGCTGGCCGACGACGGGCGCGTCCATGTGCTGGCCTACCTGGATTTCGACAACTTCAAGCCCTTCAACGACAATTTCGGCTTCCGTCAGGGCGACCGCGCCATCCTGATGTTCAGCGAGCGGCTGAAGGCCTGGGCCGGCAGCGCCGGGGCATCCAGCGACGCCGACGCCTTCGCCGGCCACATCGGCGGCGACGACTTCTTCCTCGGCGTCAGCGGCGGCGAGGAGGGCGAGGTGCTGGCTCGGCTGGCCGAACTGCTGGCGCTGTTCCGGTCCGACGCCGAGAGCCTGTACGACACCGAAACGCGGGTCAGCGGCGGCTTTCTGGCGAAGGACCGCTACGGGGCGGTCCGGCGCTTCCCGCTGCTGGCGGCCAGCGGGGTGGCGGTGGTGATCCCGCCGGGTCCGCATGGGTTGACACCCGACGCCATCAACGCCGCCATCGCCGACCACAAGGCCGCCGCCAAGGGGGCGGAGGACAAGCTGTGCGTGGTGCGGCTGGTGCATTTAGCTCCCTCTCCCGCCCCGGGAGAGGGAAGGGGCCCATGCGGAGCATGGGAAGGGTGAGGGGCATTCCAAGAAGCCATGCGCTTCTGGACTCTTGGATTTCCCCTCACCCTCCCCCCGCCTTTGGCGCGGGTCCCCTCCCTCTCCCGGGGCGGGAGAGGGCGATTACCACTTGATGCAATTTCTTTTTTTGCCTTCCCTCACGCGTAATCCCGGAAGCTCTCCGCCGTCGCACGGTCGTAGCCTTGGCTGGCGCGCAGCAGTTGCAGGGTGTAGGGCTCGCGCGCCGCGCCCCGGCGCAACTCCTCGACGGTCATCTCCTCCACCAGCCGGCCGCGGTTCATCACCGCCAGCCGGTCGCACAGGTTGGCGACGACCGCGAGGTTGTGGGTGACCAGCACCAGGGTCAGGCCATGCTCCGCCCGCAGCCGGCGCAGCAGGTTCAGGATCTCCGCCTGGACCGACACGTCGAGCGCCGAGGTCGGCTCGTCCAGCAGCAGGACCCGCGGTTCCAGCACCAGGGCGCGGGCGATGGCGACGCGCTGGCGCTGGCCGCCCGACAGCTGGTGCGGGTAGCGGAAGCGGAAGGCGGGGCCGAGCCCGACGTCGCGCAGCACCCGGACGATGCGGGCGTCGGCATCGCCCAGCCCATGGATGGCGATGGGCTCGGCCAGGATGCGGTCGACGGTGTGGCGCGGGTGCAGCGAGCCGTAGGGGTCCTGGAACACCATCTGGCAGAGCTTGTAGAAGCCCCTCGGCCGTTTCGCCCCCTGCTCCGTGCCGGCGACGGCGATGCGGCCGGTCCACTCGTCGTTCAGGCCGCTGACCGCCCGCAGCACCGTCGATTTGCCGGAGCCGGATTCGCCGACGAGGCCGAAGCTCTCCCCCTCCCGCACCGACAGGGTGACGCCGTCCACCGCGGTGACGGCGTCGGCGCCCTGGCCGAAGCGGATCTGCAAATCCTGGATGTCGATCATCATCCTCAGGCCTCCAACCCAGCCGTCAACCAGGCCGGATCGCGGCTCAGCACCGGCAGGTCGCCCGGCGGTTCGCCGATCCTCGGCAGGCTGGCGAGCAGGCCGCGGGTGTAGGGGTGGGTCGCCGTGTGCAGTTCCGACGCGCGGCAGCTCTCCACCACCCGGCCAGCATACATGATCAGGATGCGGTCGCAAAAGGAGGCCACGAGGTTTAGGTCGTGGCTGACGAAGATCATGCCCATGCCGCGCTGGGAACACAGGTCGTCGAGGATCGCCAGCACCTGCATCTGCACGGTGACGTCGAGGGCGGAGGTCGGCTCGTCGGCGATCAGCAGGTCGGGGCCGGGAATCAGCATCATGGCGATCATGATGCGCTGGCCCATGCCGCCCGACACCTCGTGCGGGTAGCGGTCATAGACCCGTTCCGGGTCGCGGATGCGTACGGCGGCCAGCATCTCCAGCGCGCGGCGCTTCGCTTCGGCCGCGCCGGCGTGGCTGTGGACGCGGTAGGCCTCGGCGATCTGGCGGCCGACGGTCATCACCGGGTTGAGCGAGTATTTCGGGTCCTGCATCACCATGGCGATGCGCCGGCCGCGGATGTCGCGCAGGCGCCTGGGCGATGCCGCCAGCAGATCCTCGCCGCGGAAGGCCAGCCGGTCGGCGCTGACCCGGCCCGGCGGCGGCACGAGGCGCAGGATCGAGCGGCCGGTCATCGACTTGCCGGAGCCCGACTCGCCGACGATGCCCAGTTTCTCGCGGCCCAGGGTGAAGGAGACGCCGCGCACCGCCTCGGCCATGCCGGTGCGGGTGGGGAAGGCGACGCGGAGGTTGGAGACCTCGAGGAGGGGAGCGTCGTCCGTCATTTTCAGTCCCCCTTCGGGTCCAGCACGTCGCGCAGACCGTCGCCCAGCAGGTTGAAGCCCAGGCTGACGATGAAGATGGCAAGGCCGGGCATGGCGGCGACCCACCATTGCTCCAGCACATATTGCCGGCCGTTGGCGATCATCGCCCCCCATTCCGGCAGCGGCGGCTGGGCGCCGAGGCCGAGGAAGCCGAGGCCGGCAGCGGTCAGGATCACGCCGGCCATGTCCAGCGTCGTCCGCACGATCAGCGAGGCGACGCACAGCGGCATGATGTGGCCGAGGATGATGCGCAGGCTCGACGCCCCCTGCAGCCGGGCGGCGCTGATGAAGTCGGCGTGGCGGACGGTCAGCGTCTCCGCCCGCGCGATGCGGGCATAGGGCGGCCAGGAGGTGATGGCGATGGCGATCACCGCATTCTCGATGCCGGGGCCGAGCGCGGCGACGAAGGCCAGTGCCAGGATCAGCTTGGGGAAGGCGAGAGCGATGTCGGTGATGCGCATCAGCACGGTGTCGACCCAGCCGCCGAAATAGCCGGCGGCCGTGCCGATCGCCAGCCCGGCCAGCGGCGCCGTCGCCGCCACCAGCGCCACGATCATCAGCGTCAGCCGCGCGCCATGGATCAGGCGGGACAGGATGTCGCGGCCGAAGGCGTCGGTCCCCAGCCAATGGGCGAGGCTGGGCGGCAGCAGCCGGCCGTTCAGGTCCTGGGCATAGGGATGGTAGGGCGCCAGCACCGGGGCCAGCGCCGCGACGACGACCAGGGCCAGCACGATCAGCAGCCCGGCGACGGCCAGCCGGTTGCGGCGGAAGGCGGTCCAGCCGGCCCAGGCGCGGCCCAGCCGGGCCTGGGTGCGCGACTGCGGCGTGTCGGTGGTCAGCCAGTCCCGCCAGCCGGCGGGTGGGATATCGGAGCGCGCGGTCATCGGGCCCGGGGATCCAGAAGGCGGTAGAGCAGGTCGGACAGCAGGTTCAGCGCGATGAAGACCGCGCCGACCACCAGCGTCCCGCCCAGCACCGCGTTCATGTCGGCGCTGAGCAGCGAATTGGTGATGTAGAGCCCGAGGCCGGGCCAGGCGAATACCGTCTCGGTCAGCACCGATCCCTCCAGCAGCCCGGCGTAGGACAGGGCGATGACGGTGATCAGCGGCACCGCGATGTTGCCCAGCGCATGGCGCCAGACCACGCGGGTCTCCGACAGGCCTTTCACCCGGGCGGTGGTGATGTATTCCTGCCGCAGCTGGTCGAGCATGAAGCCGCGTGTCATCCGCGCGATGTAGGCGACGCTGTAGAGGCCGAGGATGGCGGACGGCAGCACCAGATGATGCAGCGCGTTCCAGAAGATGTCGGGCTCGCCGGCCAGCAGGGCGTCGACCGTGACGATGCCGGTCACCGCGTCGACCATCCCCTCATAGAAGACGTCGACCCGGCCCGGTCCCGGCGCCCAGTCCAGCTTGGCGTAGAACAGCAGCAAGGCCATCAGCCCGAGCCAGAAGATCGGCAGCGAATGGCCGATCAGGCCGAGCAGGCGGATGGCATGGTCGGGCCAGCGCCCGCGGTGGGTGGCGGCGAACACCCCGGCCGGAACGCCCAGCACCGCACCGATGACGACGGCGACCGTCGCCAGCTCCATCGTCGCCGGGAAGACGCGCAGTACATCCTCCAGCACCGGGCGGGAGGTCAGCACCGAGGTGCCGAGGTCGCCCTGAGCCACGTCGCCGAGATAGCGGAGGAACTGCTGCCACAGCGGCAGGTCGAGGCCGAGCTGCGTGCGCATCTGCGCGTAGCTTTCCGCGCTGGCGCGGTCGCCGAGCGCCGACAGCACCGGGTCGATCGGCACGACGCGGCCGATCAGGAAGGTGACCAGCAGCAGGCCCAGCAGGGTGGCGGCCACCGTGGCCAGCAGGGCCAAGCCGCGTTTCAGCGTAGGCAAGAGGATTCCCTCGCGGTTTGAACGCCAAGGGAATCACAGTCGGAGCTTTGTGCAAAGCCCGTCAAGGGCATAGGGGGGTATGGGGAGGTGGTTGCCGTGGGTGCCCCCTCCCTATCCCTCCCCCGCTTTGCGGGAGAGGGGATTGGACGCTTGTCAGCTTGATGCAATGCAAGGTAGAGGCGGAGTTCCCTCTCCCGCGCTAGCGGGGGAGGGTCAGGGAGGGGGCAAACGCCTCAGATCACCAAGTCCCGGCCGGGCTGGGATCGCCATGGGCGCCGGCCGCCGGCTCGTGGTGGGCGAGCCAGCGCTCGGCCTCCAGCGCGGCCATGCAGCCCATGCCGGCGGCGGTGACCGCCTGGCGGTAGACCTTGTCCTTCACGTCGCCGGCGGCGAAGACGCCGGGGATGTCGGTGGCGGTCGAATCGGGCACCGTGACGATGTAGCCCGCGTCGTCCATCTCCACCTTGCCCTGGAAGATGCCGGTCGCTGGCACATGGCCGATGGCGACGAAGACGCCGGCCACCGGGATCACGCGCTCTTCGCCCGACTTGACGTTCTTGACGCGGACGCCGGTGACGGCGCGCGGGTTGCCCATGGTGCCGTCGCCCTCGCCGACGATCTCCTCGACCGTGCTGTCCCACACCACCTCGATCTTCGGGTGGCGGAACAGGCGGTCCTGCATGATGCGCTCGGCGCGGAAGCCGTCGCGGCGGTGGATGACCGTCACCTTGGACGCGTGGTTGGTCAGGTACAGCGCCTCCTCGACCGCGGAGTTGCCGCCGCCGACGACCGCCACCTCCTTGCCGCGGAAGAAGAAGCCGTCGCAGGTGGCGCAGGCCGAGACGCCGAAGCCGCGATAGATCTCCTCGGTCGAGATGCCGAGCCAGCGCGCCTGGGCGCCGGTGGCGATGATGACGCTGTCGGCGGTGTAGGTGTCGCCGCTGTCGCCCTTGCAGACGAAGGGGCGCTGCGTGAAGTCGACGTCGGTGATCAGGTCGAAGACCATCTTCGTGCCGACATGCTCGGCCTGCTTCTGCATCTGCTCCATCAGCCAGGGGCCTTGGATCGGATCGGCGAAGCCGGGGTAATTCTCCACATCGGTGGTGATCATCAGCTGGCCGCCCGGCTGCATGCCCTGGACCATCAGCGGCTGAAGGTTGGCGCGCGCGGCATAGATGGCGGCGGTATAACCGGCCGGGCCGGCGCCGATGATGAGAACCTTGGTGTGGTGCGTGGTGGCCATGGACGTGATCCCGCAAAATCCCGGCGAAGGGAGTCGTGATTAAAACGGCTCTAGAAACCGAACATATGGTCGAGGCTGAAGGCGCTGTCACCCGCAAGGCAGCCATGGTAGCCGAACAGGCGGCAGGTGGTGTCGCGGATCAGCACATAGGCATGGTCGCCCGCCGCCATCCGTTCCGCTTCCGCAAACATCTCGTGATAGCGCCAGAAACGCGAGCCGCCGCAGGGGATCGCCAGCCGCTTGCGCGCCACTTCGACACCGTCGCGCCGCATCAGGACGAGGCTGGTGTCGGAGGTGGCATGCCACTGGGTCGAGGCAGGGTAGACGAGGTGGCAGAGCGTGTCCCAGGGCGCGGTGCCCAGCCGCAGGAACAGGCGGGTCGACAGGCCGGGCGGCCGGCCATGGTAGCTCTGCGGCTCGTCGCGGTAGACCATCGCCATGTTGAACATGTGGCTGCCGAAGCTGGTCTCCGCCACATGGCCGGACTTCAGGTCCTCGTAACGGACCAGCGCGTGCAGCCAGCCGTCGGCAACCGTTCCGGCGTCGAAGTCGTAGACCAGCTCGACATGGCCCCAGCCATCGGTGACCACCGTGTCGGCGACCAGCCCGGTGACGTCCAGCGCCACGCTGTCGGAGCGCTTGAGGTTGCCGAAGCGGTGTTCGGCCATGGCGGCGCCGTTGCGGTCGTAGACCACGGCCTTCACCGGCAGCTCGGTCTGCGCCGTGCTCATTGGCGTCGGCAGCAGGATGGTGCGCCAGCGGCCCATCGGCAGCAGCGGCGCCGGCAGGATGTGGCCCTTGCCGACGACGCCCCTGTCCACCGCGCCACCGGTCAGTTGCGGCAACTTCGGGTCCGGCTTCAGGTCGGTGCGCTCGACATTGGCATGGGCGATGCGGCGACGGCCGTCGGCGGCGACGATCTCGTAGCGCGGGCGGACGAAATGCTTGCCGGCCTGCACCTCGAACTGCTGCGGCCAGCGCGCCTCGGGGAACAGGCCGGCCAGGTCCAGTTCGACGGTGGCGAAGGGCGGAACCGTCCGGTCGAGCACGCGGATTTCCGGCGACCCCATTAGGTTCAGGCCGACGGCGCCGGCCGGGATCGGCGTCGGGTGGCTGTTCTGGATCCACAAGGACACCCGCTCGCCCTCGCGCGGGGCGGGCAGCCCGGCATAGAGGTCGGCCGGCCAGGCGTTGGCGTCGTGGGTGCAGGACAGCACCGTGTCGTCGTCGCCGTAGGTGTCGAGCGCGTATTTCACCACGTCATGGCCGGCGGCGCCGATGACGTGCAGGAACAGCGACCCGCAGAAGGGCGACAGGTCGAAGCGCTCGCGCACCTGACGGCTGTCGATCACCACCGTGCCGTCGGTCGGCGGCATCGGCTCCGTCCAGTCGGCGAGCGGGCGGCCCTCGCCGTCGAACAGGCAGGCCCACAGCCGGGTGCCCTTGGCGCCGTAGCGCGGCCAGTAATTGGCCGACACCACCCGGGTGTGGTGGCCGTCGCCGTCGCGGAACCAGGCGAAGTTGGTCGCCCAGTTGAACTTCGACAGGTAATGGCCGGGATCGTTCAGCATGTCTTCCGGCACGCGCATGGCGTCGAGCGAGACAACGCCGGCCTGCTTGGGGATCAGATGGGCGATGTGCCCTTCCAAGCGCTGCGAATCGAAGGCGACGACGAAGACGGTGCGGGCGCCGCTGGCGGGCAGGTCGGTGACCGGGCGGGCGGCATGGCCGAAGACCTCCTTGCCCAACTGCTCCACGTCCTGGACGTAGATGCCGCAGACCGGCACCGACGACAGGTCGTAGAACTCGGCCAGTCCCGACAGCAGGCCCAGCGGATCGTAGACCGCGACCGGACCGAAGGAGGCCAAGCGCGCGATCAGGATCGCCGCCTTGGGCGCCGCCAGCGGATGGCTCGCCGCCTTGAAAAAGCTGGAGCCGCCGGTGACGTTGGAAAAGGTCTCGATCCGCAGGGACATCAGGGCACACACGCGCGAAGGCAAAGCCGGGGCGTCGGTTATAGCCCGTTCGGCCGGGCCGGCGACAGTGATTTGCGGGCGCCGGCATTTCGTCGGAGCGGCAGGGCGTCGGATGCGCATCCGGCCGAACGGTTCCCCTTGTCAAAGACCGTGTTTCGATATATCTAATATTTCGTTATATCGAAACTGCATCGAGAGAGGGTTCCATGCTTCGGCATCTGTTTCACAAACACGGTCGCCGCTTCTCGCGTCCGGACTTCGACGACGAAGCGCCTGAGGGGCGCGGCCGTCACGGGCGTCATGGCCGCCACGGTCATCCGGGCGGCTGGGAAGGCTGGGGCGGTTCCGGACGGGGTGGCCGGGGCGAGCGGCGGGTCTTCGACCATGGCGACCTGCGCCTCGTCCTCCTGTGGCTGATCGCGGAGAAGCCGCGCTCCGGCTACGACCTGATCAAGACGATCGAGGAGATGGTCGGCGGCGCCTACAGCCCCAGCCCCGGCGTCGTCTACCCGACGCTGACCCTGCTGGAGGAGCAAGGCCACATCCGCGTCGGCGCCACCGAGGGCAACAAGAAGCTCTATGAGATCACGCCGGAGGGGGCGGAAGCGCTGAAGGCGGCGGACTCCACGATGGCTGCGGTGCGTGAGCGCGTCGCCCATGCCCGGGCCCGCCAGCAACGCGAATCCTCGCCGCAGATCCACCGCGCCATCGAGAACTTCAAACTGGCCCTGCGGCTGCGGCTGTCGCGCGGCGACCTGACGGCGGAGCAGACCCAGGCCATCGCCGACATCATCGACGGCGCCGCCCGCAGCGTCGAACGCATCTGATTGGAGGAAAAGGACGATGGCCGTATCGACCGCGCGCATCGCGAGCCCGAACGGGCGCCGCTACATGACCCAACTGTGCAAGCACTGGGCGCACAAGTTCGAGGTCGCCTATGACGAGACCCAGGGCCTCGTCCCCTTCGCCGCCGACCGCCGCTGCCGCATGGCGGCCGATGCCGAGGGGCTGACCCTGACCATCGAGACCGGGGAGGACGGACAGATGGAACGCCTGCAGGGGGTGGTGATCGACCACCTGAAGCGCTTCGCCTTCCGTGAGGATCTGGGGGAGGTGGTCTGGATGCCGGCGGGGTGACCGCCATTCCGCAAGAGGACGCAGGGTATTTTCCCGAATCCGTCTGCGACAAATCCTGTTGAGAATTACCGCATTGGCGGTGTAAAACGGTTCTTAACCAACAGGTGGGAGTGGGGGAGATGACGGTGTTTCCACCTTCGGACCACCCGCAGTCGGAAAACCGGGAGTCGTTCGTGATGCTCCGCATCTCCAAGAAGCTGATGTTCGCCATCGAGGCGGTCCTCGACATTGCCTACAACGCGGGCACCGAGCCGGTGCAGTCCGGGGAGATCACCCGGCGCCAGGGCATCCCGAAACGGTATCTGGAGCAGGTGCTGCAGCAGCTGGTGCGCGAGGGCGTGCTGGCGGGGGTGCGGGGGCCGCGCGGCGGCTACCGGCTGGCGCGCGAGCGCCGGCGGATCACGCTGGGGGAGATCGTGAAGGTCGTCCGCGCGATGGAGACCGCCACCGATCCGATCGAAGAACCGGCGGGTTCGGTGCTGGGCCATCAGGTGGTGCGCCCGCTGTGGGGCGAGTTGCAGGACGAATGCATGGCGAAGCTCGACACCATCACCATCGAGGATCTGTGCATGCGTGCGCGGCGCGCCGGGGTGGAGAGCGAGACCGAGGACCGGATCGACTTCACCATCTGATGTCCTGGGCTGATGTCCTGGGCTGATGCTTTGGAACTGACGGCTTGCGGCCGGGCGCGCGCTCGGTTGAGGCTGGCCGGTTCGGACGGACGGGCGTTCCCACTTCGCGTTTGACAGGCTCCCCATGCTGGATAATGCTCCGCCTGGGGTGTTGAAATCGCTTATAACACAAATATCAGAGGTGGAATCATGGCTGCACCGGAGTTCCGCGGCAAGATCTACGACAGCATCCTCGACACGATCGGCGCGACGCCGCTGGTGCGGCTGGACCGCCTCGCCGCCGAGGCGGGGGTGAAGGCCCAGATCATCGGCAAGCTGGAGTTCTTCAACCCGCTGGCCAGCGTCAAGGACCGCATCGGCCGCGCCATGATCGAGGCCGCCGAGGCCGCCGGCACCATCGCCCCCGGCCGCACGACTCTGGTCGAGCCAACCTCCGGCAACACCGGCATCGCGCTGGCCTTCGTCGCCGCCGCCAAGGGCTACAAGCTGATCCTGACCATGCCGGAAAGCATGTCGGTGGAGCGGCGCAAGATGCTGAAGCTGCTGGGCGCCGAACTGGTGCTGACCCCGGCCGCCGAGGGCATGAAGGGCGCCATCCGCAAGGCGGAGGAGATCCTGGCCGCCGACCCGAACGCCTATCTGCTGCAGCAGTTCAAGAACACCGCCAACCCGGCTGTCCACCGCGCCACCACGGCGGAGGAGATCTGGAAGGACACCGACGGCCAGGTCGATTTCCTGATCTCCGGCGTCGGCACCGGCGGCACGCTGACCGGCACCGCCGAAGTCATCAAGGCGCGCAAGCCCTCCTTCAAGGCGGTGGCGGTGGAGCCGGAGGACAGCCCCGTCCTGTCCGGCGGCATGCCCGGCCCGCACAAGATCCAGGGCATCGGCGCCGGCTTCGTGCCCGAAATCCTGAAGAAGGAGCTGATCGACGAGGTGGTGCGCATCTCCAACCAGCGCGCCTTCGAGACCGCCCGCAACGTCGCCCGGCTGGAAGGCGTTCCGGTCGGCATCTCGTCGGGGGCCGCGCTGGCCGCCGCCCTGGAGATCGGCACCCGTCCGGAGAACGAGGGCAAGCAGATCGTCGTGATCCTGCCGTCCTTCGCCGAACGCTACCTGTCGACCGCCCTGTTCGAAGGGCTGGAATAAGGGGCATCGATGCGGGCGGGGGTGTAAGTCATCCCCGCTCCGCAGCCTCCGGGCGAAATTGCGGGCCGAAATTTGACGGATTTCGCGCTTTCGGGTAAGCTCCTCGGCGATCGCAACGTCGTTTCCGTCCGTGCCGCCGCCGGGGAGTGACCGCCATGACGGATATTTCCGCTTCCACCTACGTCCCGAACCTGTCGAGCAGCGCCTTCTCCCAGCTCAAGGGGAAGACGACCAAGATCGGTGCCGACGGAGCCAACGCCGACACCCAGACCTTCACGGTCGGCAAGGCCGGCGAGTTCAATTTCAAGATCAACGACACCTTCACCAACGTCGAGATCCGCAACGACCGCAACGAGGTGGTGACCACCATCCGGTCGAAGGAATCGGCCGCGGACGCCAGTGCGCGGCTGGGGCCGGGGACTTATACGGCGACCTTTTCGCAAGCCAACCGGGCGGCCGGGGTGCGCGACTATTCGCTGGACGTCACCGAACGGCAGAACATCCTGGTAACCGGCGGCGGCGCGATGCTGAAGGGTACCGCCCAGCCGCCGGGGAACGGCGACACCGGCATCCAGAAGCACACCTTCAACGTCGTACAGGGCGGCACCTTCACCGCCAACCTGACTCTGCCCAACACGCGCTGGGCGATGATGGACAAGGACGGCAAGGTCGTCGCCGCCAGCGATTCAGGGAAACCCGACGACCAGCAGACTTTCCTGCAGAAGCCGACCTACAAGCTGGAGCCCGGCCAATACACCATGGTGGTGGTGCCGCCATCCAGCCTGCAGTCGCCGACCGACTTCCAGTTGAGCCTGGTGCCGCGCAACGCGGACTTGTCCGAGTCCGGCCTCACCCAGGAAAGCGCCATCCAGAAGACGCTGCGCGAACGGCAGGACCGGCTGCGCCAATGGGCGTCGGACACGAAGACCACCACCACATCGAAGAAAGTCTGACGGGATCCCCCGCCAGGCCGTGACGATTGCCCGCCCGCTGCCGGCGCGCCGCCGGCCTGCGGAAAACGCGGCATCGAATGTTGCCGCCCCGCCCCGTCCTTGCGTTATGCTGCCGGCCATGGACTTCACGGATACCCAGCTTCACCGCTATTCCCGCCACATCGTGCTGCCGGAAGTCGGCGGCATCGGGCAGGAAAAGCTGTTGCGTTCCAAGGTGCTGGTCGTCGGTGCCGGCGGCCTGGGCGCGCCCCTGCTGCTCTATCTGGCGGCGGCCGGCGTCGGCACCATCGGCATCGTCGACGACGACACCGTCGATCTGTCGAACCTGCAGCGGCAGGTGATCCATGACGAATCGACGCTCGGCCATCCGAAGGTGGACAGCGCCGCCGCCCGCATCCAGGCGCTCAATCCCGATGTCCGGGTGGAGGCCCACCGGATGCGGCTGAGCCGCGACAACGCGATGGAGTTGATCGCCGGCTATGATCTGGTCGCCGACGGGTCGGACAATTTCGCCACCCGCTTCCTGCTGAACGACGCCTGCTTCCTGGCCGGCAAGACGTTGGTCTCGGCGGCGATCCTGCGCTTCGACGGGCAGCTGAGCACCTTCAAGGCGCATCTTGGCGCCCCGCACCCCTGCTATCGCTGCCTGTTCCCCGAACCGCCGCCGCGCGGCCTCGTGCCGTCCTGCTCGGAAGGCGGGGTTCTGGGGGCGCTGGCCGGTTCGGTCGGTTCGCTGCAGGCGACGGAGGTGCTGAAGGAACTGCTGGGGTTGGGCGAGAGCCTGTCGGGCAGCTTGCTGATGATGGACACGCTCTATGCGTCCTATCAGCGCATCGCCATCAAGCGGGATCCCGACTGCGCGCTTTGCGGCGATCATCCGACGATCCATGACCTCTCCGCCCACTGACGGGCGCCGCGGCAAAGACGGGAGGCGGCCATCATGTCCATCGCCATGCCTGAAACCACGTCCGGTCCAACAGCCGCAACCAGGATCGGCGGCACAGCGGCGCTGTCGATCGTGCTGTTCGCCGGCGGCTTCGACCGTGTCCATTACGCGCTGGTGATGGCCAGCGCCGCGGCGGCGACCAACCGCAAGGTCACGCTGTTCTTCACCGGCCGCGCGCTGCGCGCCCTGGTGCATGAGAGGGAGCCGGGGGTGCTGGGCTGGCACGACCTGGACCCGGCGGATGACGGCAGCACGCCGGTGGCGCGCGACCGCTATTTCGCCACCCACGGCCTTGCCACCTTCGAGGAGCTGCTGGAGGCCTGCGTCGCCATGGGCGTCATGATGATGGCCTGCGAAATGGGGCTGCGGGCGCTGGGGCTGCCGCCCGGCGTCCCGCTGCGCCCCGACGTCCCGGTCGCCACCGGCGGCGTCGTCACCTTCCTGAACGAGGCGCCCGGCGGCGGCGCCATGCTGTTCGTCTGAAGCCGTTGGAAAGAGCATGAGCGACAACCACGAGATCCTCGACCTTGCCAACCGGTTCGAGTCGATCGCCACCGACGGGTTCGAGGGGCGTGCCTATCGTCCGGCGCTGGCCGAACTCGCCCACCGTATCCGTGAACGGCCGGGGATGGCGCCGCGCGTCGCCCATGCCTTGGGGGTGATGATCCGGTTGATCGGCGAGGGCGATCCCGAGGGCCGGTTCGCCGCCAAGATCGCCATCCTGCGCGAAGCCGTCGGCATGCTCGGCGATGCGTGAGGGGCGACATGAGGGGCGAAGTATGACATGCGATGCTTGATGTAGGCGCAAGCCAGCCATGCGTCACGCCGGGACGGTCCGCTCCGTCATGGGGGCGATGACAATCCAGACGAGGATGAGGACCATGGCTTTCCGTTTCACCGTCGCCGCCGATGCGCCGTCCCTCTATGCCACGATGTCCGCCACCACCAAGGCGATCCGCGGCGGCGGCGGCCTGCCGGCCGGGCTGATCCACCTGATCGACCTGCGCGTGTCGCAGATCAACGGCTGCGCCTATTGCATCGACATGCATGGCAAGGAAGCCCGCCACGCCGGCCAGTCGGAAGAGAGGATCGCCGCCGTGGCGGCATGGGAGCGCTCGGACCTGTTCCTGCCGGACGAGCGCGCCGCCTTCGCCTGGGCCGAGACGCTGACCCGCAACCGGCATGACGGCATCGACGGCGCACACCGGGAGCTGCAGCGCCATTTCAGCGCCGGGCAGATCGCCCAATTGACAGTGGTGGTGGCGCAGATCAACGCCTGGAACCGGGTCGGCATCGCCCAGCATGTCGAAGGCACCGCTGTGGGCATGGCGGCGTGACGGCTCTGGCCGACCCGGAGACCGCGCTTGCCGCCTTCGCCGGCGAGCGGGCGCGGTTGCGCGGCTTGGCCTACCGGCTGCTCGGCTCGGTGGCGGAGGCGGAGGATGTCCTGCAGGACGCCTGGCTGCGCTGGTCCGCGGTGGTGCCCGGCAGCGTCGGGTCGGCCGCCGCTTTCCTCACCACCCTGGTGACGCGGCTGGCGCTCGACCGGCTGCGCTCGGCCAGGGTGGCGCGGGAACGCTATTATGGGCTGTGGTTGCCCGAGCCGGACGTCGCCGGCTGGGACGCACCGGCGGCGGCGGATGCGGAGCCCGAGTCGGTGCCGATGGCAATGCTCCTGTTGCTGGAGCGGCTGGGGCCGGACCAGCGGGCGGTCTTTGTCCTGCGCGAGGCGATGGACCTGGATTATGCGGAGATCGCGGCGATGCTCGGCAAATCGGTCGAGGCCTGCCGCCAGATCATGCGGCGTGCCCGCGCCCGTCTGGCGGAGCCCGCCGGCGCCTGGGTCGATCCGGCGGACTCCGTCGATGCGGGGCGGCGCTTGGCCGCCGCCTTCGCCGAGGCCAGCGCGCGGCGCGATTATGCCGCCATCGTCGCTCTGCTGTCCGACGACGCCCAGTGGCTGGGCGACGGCGGCGGAATGGTGCTGACGGCGGTCAATCCGTTGTTCGGTGCCGACCGCATCGCCCGTTTCCTGATCGGCGTCCAGCGCAAGCGCGGCGTCAGCTTCGGCTTCACCCCGGTGCGGGTGAATGGCGCGCCGGGATTGCTGGCCGAACTGGGCGGGTCGGTCCGCAGCGTGCTGGCCTTCGACATCGTGGCCTTCGACAACGCCGGGGGCCGGATCCAGCGGATCTATCAGATCGCCAACCCGCAGAAGTTGCAGCGTGTCCCCAGTTTCACTTTTTAAGCCGTCGCCTCGTCCAGCCAGCGGTCGAGGGCCGTCAGGTCGACCGGGCGGGGCAGGACGGGGAAGGGCAGGTTCGGTATGCAGGGGCCGGTCATCAGGATTCGGGTCTGCGGATAGAGCATGGCCGCCAGCGCCGCGGCGCGGTCGCCATCGTCGCCCTCATGGTCCAGCGGCAGCAAGGCCACGACCGGCGCCTCCGCACCGATGATGCTCAGTGCTTCCAGCGCGTCGGCGGTCTGCGAGACCTGGAAACCGCGGCCGGACAGATGGCCGGCGAGCAGCTCGCGGTTGACGCGGTCGGCATCGGCGACCACGGCCCGGCGCCCGCCATAGCCCGGCATCCGGATGTCGGCATCGATGCTGAAAACCACGTCCCCCTCCGTCCATCATGTTTTCGTCATGGACGGGTCGAGTATGCGGGCGGGGCGGTGGGTTGTAAACGGCAGCTGCCTGTGGTTCGACTATCGTCGAATGCGGACCACTTCGCCCTTGTGCATCAGCGCCAGCATCGGCAGGTCGCTGGGATGGTTGCCATAGCCCCAGGTGGCGGCGACCGGGCCGTTGCCGGCGATCCAGGCGGTCACCCGGTCCGCCTTGTCGCGGCGCACGCAGTTGGCGGTGCCGAGCCGCCCGGTCAGCGTCCCGTCCACCACCTCCATGCCCGTGGCCAGCAGGTCATCCACCTCCAGCCCGCGCAGCAGCGCCGGCATGTAGAGGTCGAGCGCCCCGGTGGCGACGACCACGCGGCGGCCCTGGCGGCGGTGTTCCGTCAGCACGTCCAGCATGGGCTGATGCCAGCGGACACGGGGGACCATCCGTTCCGCCGCGGCCAGCGCATCGGCCACCGGCAGCCCGCACAGGGTGCGCTTCAGGTAGATCGCCTTGACCGATCCCGGAAAGTCACGGCCCGGCCCGCGGCCGCGGACGTGGCGGTGCATGGCCGATCGGATGGCATCGGCGAGCGCCAGGGCCGCGCGGCGCCTGCCGATCACCTCGCCGACGAACATCGGCAGGCTGTCGCCATGGATCAGCGTCCCGTCGAAGTCGAAGAAGGCGACGCCGGCCGGGCCGGATATCGGTGACCCGGAAAGCGAATCCCCGGAGGGCGAGTGTCCGGAAACCGGCAGGTCGGGCGCGGCTGCCGGCAGTGGGGCAGGCGGCGCGGTCCCGATACGGGGGTCGGTGACGCAGGGCGAGGCGGAAGTCGTTTGCATGACCGCGTTTATCCGGCTGCCGTGGCGCGGCGGGCAAGGGTTTTTATATCAACCCGGCTGCGGCGGTTCAGCCTCGCATCCCGCTCAATGCAGCATGGTGGGGCCGCAGGGCGCCTCGAAGAACGGTCCGTCCTCCGCCTCGTCGTCGGACCCATCCTCCGACCCGGTGGTGTCGTCGGCCTCTTCCAGCTGGGCGATCAGGTCGCCTGACGCTTCCTCCAGCCCGGCCTTGACGGCGATCAGCAGGTTGATGATTTCGCCATTGTCCTGCTCCAGGCTGCGGACCCGCTCCTCCAGCCGGTCGATGCGGCGCAACAACAGGTCGGACAGACGGTCCAGCCGTTCGAGGACCGGATCGGGGCTCGAGGTCCTGGCGACGGCTTCCGTCTTGGCCTCGGTCTTGGAAAGAGCCGGCCCGGCCATGCTTGGCGGGCTTTCGGGCCGGGCATCGGGGCGTTGGTCGGGGCGATCATCCATGGTGCGGCCGGTTCCGGTGAGTGAGGTTTGCTCCTCGCCTAACCTTGGCCCAGCGGCCGGCAAGGTCCAGACCGGCACCCGATGCACCCCGCAAGCGATGTCCGCCTGACCCTCCCGTCCCGCGTGTGGCGATTCCGGGTGGGTGCCGATTCAGCCGGCACCCCTTGTGCGCGTTGCCGGAAAGGTCCGCATATAGTTAAGACTCAGATTTATCGGCACGGCGTTTGCGCGGGACGCCATACAGTTCCAACCGATGGCCGATCAGGTCATAGCCAAGTTCGCGGGCTATGCTTTCCTTCAGCCTTTCCATCTCATCGTTGGTGAACTCGATCACTTCGCCCGAGTCGACGTCGATTAGATGATGATGATGATCGGTTCTAGTTTCTTCATACCGTGCGCGGCCGTCGCCGAAGTCGAGCCGGTCGATGACGTGCGCCTCCTCGAACAGCCGCATGGTGCGGTAGACCGTGGCGATGGAAATGCGCGGATCGATCGCGGATGCGCGGCGATGCACTTCCTCCACATCGGGATGATCCGTCGCCTCCGACAGCACGCGCGAGATCACGCGCCGCTGGTCGGTCATCTTCAATCCCTTCTTCACGCACAGCTCTTCGAGGCGCGAGGGCATGGACATCCCCTGTAATCCTGTCTTCGTGTGACGGGCGGCGGTTCGCCCCTCCGGTCTCCCTGATGCCCGGAACGCCGGCAACCGACACCGGCACGGAAGCCCATCAGGCAGTCCGTTCCGGCCAGCCGTTCGCGGCACCCCGAATACCCGACCATCATACTGTGTTTCGTAGGCATTCTCAAATGCCCACGTCCCCGCCGGAGGGCCGAGTGGATAGAGCATCGCCGATCAAAGGCATAATACTTTCAGTCTATTGTCGAGGTCGGTCCGACTGTCGGGGTGGAAACCAATTGCTCATAATCCCTTGCTAGGTTTTTGCCGGAGGGAGCGTCGTGCAATCCGGGACGGCGCCGAATCGGACGTGATACTGCCGGATGGACCATGCCGGACGGGAAGGGGGGAGCCGCAATGAAGCCAGTCGATTTCCCGCCCTCCGCCCCTTCGATCATGGCGGAGCCGCATATGGATGAACCCGCCTTCACCGCAGCCGGGCTGGCCGTCCCGGTGCCGCCGCTGGCGCCGGTCGAGGACTGTGCGGTGGCGCTCGCCCGCTTCCGCCGTCAGCCGGAGCTTGCCGCCCTGCCGGTGGTCGATGGCGACGGCCGCGTCGCCGGGCTGCTGGAGCGCAGTCGGCTGCCGGCCGGCGACGGAGAGGACGGAGCCGTGCAGCCGGCGCCCGAAAGTCGGATGCGCCCTGCATCGGTGGCCGGGATGCCGGTCTCCGGGCTGATGGACCCGAGTCCCTTGCTGATCGACGGATCGACCCCCCTGGCCGAGATCGGACGGCAGTTGGCCAAGCTGAAGCCGGCGGCGCTGGTCACCGGCTTCCTGGTGGTGGAGCAGGGCCGCTACCTCGGCGTCGGCACCGTGACCGGGCTGATGGCGCGCTCGGCCGAACAGACGGAGCTGCGTGCACGCGAGTTGGAGGAGGCGCGCCGGCAGGCCGAGCGGGCGATCCGCGCCAAGACCGCCTTCCTTGCCAACATGAGCCACGAGATCCGCACGCCGCTGACCGCGATGATGGGCTTCGCCGAATTGCTGGAGCAGGAGGTGCTTGGGCCGCATGCCAACCCGCTCTATCGCGAATACGCCCGCGACATCGCCGAGGGCGGCCGGCACCTGATGGAACTGATCAACGACCTGCTCGACCTGTCCAAGGCCGACGCCGACCGGCTGGAACTGGTGGACGGCACGGTGGATGTGGTGCGGGTGGCGATCGGCACGGCGCGGCTTTTGACCGAACGGGCCTCGCGCCATGGCGTCAGCATCGCCACCGCGGTGCCGCTGGACCTGCCGCCGCTGCGGGCGGACGAGCGCAAGCTGCGCCAGATGCTGCTGAACCTGCTGTCCAATGCGGTGAAGTTCACGCCCAACGACGGGATCGTGATGCTCCGTGGCCGCGTGGCGGCGGACGGTGCCTTGTGGCTGTCCGTGCAGGACACCGGCATCGGCATGACCGGGGAGGAGCTCGCCAAGGCGCTGGAGCCCTGGGGACAGGTGGACAACGCGCTGGCCCGCGCCCAGGTCGGCACCGGTCTGGGACTTCCCCTGACCAAGCGGCTGATCGAACTGCATGGCGGTCGCCTGGACGTCGCCAGCCGGCGTGACGAAGGCACCACCATGTCGCTGGTCTTCCCGCCGGAGCGGGTCGGGCGGGGATGAACGGAAAGCCCTCTCCTCGGGAGAGGAGAGGGTGTTCCGTTGGAAGCGACCCCTTACGCCAGCCCCTTCTCCATCGCGCTCGCCAGACGGCGGGCGAAGGCGGCGGGGTCGGGCAGGGCCTCGCCCTCGACGATGCGGGCCTGGTCGAGCAGGAGCCAGGCCGCATCCTCCAGCGCGTCGGTGGCGCCGCTGCCCTTGGCCCGTTCGGCCAGCCGCTTGATCAGGGCGTGCGACGGGTTGATCTCCAGGATGCGCTTGCCCGCCTCGCCGTTCAGCTGCTTGTGCTGCTTCAGCAGGCGCTCCAGGTGCATGTCCATGTCGTTGTCGTCGGCCACCAGACAGACGGCGCTGTCGGTCAGGCGTTCGGACTTGCGGACGTCCTTCACCGCGTCGGACAGGGTCAGCTTCAGCAGGGCCAGCAGGTCGGTCAGCTCGCCCTCCGGCGCCTTCTCCTCCGGCTTCTCGGTCTCCTCGCCCTTGATCTTGCCGAGGTCGGCGCCGCCGCGGGTCACCGACTTGAAGGGCTTGCCCTCATAGACGCCGACCGACGGCATCCAGAACTCGTCCACCGGGTCGGTCAGCAGCAGCACCTCGACGCCCTTGGCCTTGAAGCCTTCCAGCTGCGGGCTGCGCAGCAGGGTGTCGAGGTCGTCGCCGCTGATGGTGTAGATGGCGTCCTGGCCCTCCTTCATGCGGGCGACATACTGCTCCAGCGAGACGAGATCCTCGCCGGCGGTGGTGCGGAAGCGCAGCAGCTTCAGCAGCTCGTCTCGATGCTCGTAGTCCTCATAGAGGCCTTCCTTCAGCACCGCGCCGAAATTCTCCCAGAAGCTGTCGTATTCGGCGGCGTTCTCGCTGTCCTTGGCCTTCTTCGACAGCTCCGACAGGACGCGCCGGGTGATGCCGGCCTTGATCTTGGCCAGCATCGGGTTGTGCTGCAGCATCTCGCGGCTGATGTTCAGCGGCAGATCCTCGCTGTCGACCACGCCGCGCAGGAAGCGCAGGTAGGGCGGGATCAGCCCCTCCGCCGAGTCGGTGATGAAGACGCGCTTGACGTACAGCTTCACCCGGTGGGCACGCTTGGGGTCGAACAGGTCGAAAGGCTTGGTCGAGGGCACATAGAGCAGGTTGGTGTATTCCAGCGCCCCTTCGGCCCGCCAGTGCAGGGTCAGCCACGGATCGTCGAAGGCGTGGCCGACATGGTGGTAGAATTCCTTGTACTGGTCGGCGGTGATCTCCGACTTCGACCGGGTCCACAGGGCCGACGCGCTGTTCAGCGCCTTGGCGTCCTCGCCCTCGCCGAACAGGATCGGGATGGCGATGTGGTCGGAATATTTGCGGACGATGCCGCCGAGCCGGTCCTCGTCGAGATATTCGTCGTCGCCTGCGCGCAGGTGCAGGACGATCTTTGTCCCGCGCGGCAGGCCGTCGGCCTCGGATATCGTGAACTCGCCCTTGCCGTCGGATTCCCAGCGCCAGCCGGTCGCTTCGCCGGCCTTGCGGGTCAGGACCGTGACCGTGTCGGCGGCCATGAAGGCGGAATAGAAGCCGACGCCGAACTGGCCGATCAGGTTGACGTCCTTCTTGCCGTCACCCGTCTCCGCCCCTTCCAGCGACTTCATGAAGGCGGCGGTGCCGGAGCGGGCGATGGTGCCGAGATTCTCGACCAGATCCTCGCGGTTCATGCCGATGCCGTTGTCGGCGACGGTCAGGGTCCGCGCGTCCTTGTCGACCAGCAGGCGGACCTTCAGGTTCGGATCCTCGGCCGAGAGTTCCGGCTGGGTCAGGGCCGCATAGCGCAGTCGGTCGCAGGCATCCGACGCGTTGGAGACCAGTTCGCGCAGGAACACTTCCTTCTCGCTGTAGAGCGAGTGGGCGACGATGTCGAGCAGGCGGCTGACCTCGGCTTGAAAACTGAGCCGTTCCTCGGTCATGGGGGCACCTTCGTTGGTTTTGCACGGGTGATGGCGTCAAGACGGCGGAGATATGTGAAAGCGCCCCCGCCGTTCAAGAGGCTTGTTCCCTGCAACCGCGGGAGGTGCGCGGCGGCATGTCGCGGAGGGAGGCGCCGCCCCCCTCCGCAATGGCTCACTTCTTCTTCTTCGGCGGCTCCGCCGGGGCCGGGGCCGGTTCGGCGCCGCCGGCCAGCAGCGGGGTCATGTCGGCGCCGTTCAGCAGGAGCTGTCCGGCCTCCGTCACGTCGATCTTGTAGGTGCGGGTGTCGGCGCCGCTCTCGTCCTTGCCGGCCTGGCCCAGGGCCTGGATCATCGCCAGCCCGCCCAGCAGGTCCTGGGTCTCCTTGTCGGGCTTGGCGCCCGGGGCCGGCTGCATCGCCTTCACCGCGGCGTCGATGCCGCGCAGCAGCACGGTGGCGCCGCCGGTGACGCCGAAAGCGGCCTGGGTGGCGACCTTGAGCGCGCCGTTGGCGGTGCCGGCCGTGGCCGGGGTATCCAGGTTCAGCGCGTCGATCCGCAGTTCCGTCCCGGCCTCCGCCATCGCGGCCATGGCCTGCTGCATGACGACTTCGGAGGAGGGCGGCGGCGGCGGGGCGGCCTTGGCCTTGGCGCCCTTCTTCGGCGGGGCCTCTTCCGCCTCGGCGGTCTTGGCCAGCTCGGTGAAGGCCTTCCACAGGGCGGTGTTCGGCAGCTTGGCGACCGACAGCTTCATTTCGAAGGCGCGCGGGGTGAAGGCGACCGGTGCCGGCGACGGCGTCATGACGAAGTCGCGGGCCTCGATGCCCATGCTGACGGTGGACATCGCCTGGTCGAGATCGGTCAGGCCGCTGCGGAAGGCGAGCTGGCCCAGGGCCACCGTGGTTCCATCCTCCGGATTGACGAAGGACAGGTTGGACATCCGCATGGCGCCGGTGATCCCGCCGAACATGCCCTGCATCTTCGGCAGCAGTTCCGCCGGGGTCGGCGGCACGCCCCTGGCAGCGGCTTGTTCCGACAGCTTCTGCAGCGCGCTGACCTTGGTCAGGTCGACGCGGGTGTAGGTGGCCTCGGTGGTGACGCTGCCGATCTTCACCAGCTCCTTGTTCTTGTCGTCCTGTACCGACAGGTTGCCGAAGGCGAAGGCGGCCGGGCCGCTCCACAGGGTGGCGCCGCCGGCTCCCGCCTCGGGTTTCAGCTCCTGGACCATGGTCATCGAGGCGATGGAGACCTTGCCCTTGCCGTCGGCGGCGCTGACGGTGATGTCGTTGTAGGCGCCGTCGACCGCCAGCAGCGTCTCCAGCGTGCCCGACCAGACGCTGGTGAGGGACTGCTTGCCGATGGAGATGATGGCGGCATCGACATACTCGTCGTTTTCGTCGAGGTTCTGCACCTTCATGCTGCTGGGCAGCGTGATCGCCACGCCGTATTGGCCGTCGTCCTTCGGCGTCACCGACAGGAGCACGGTGCCGATGTCGAACAGGGTGCCTTCCGCATCCTCGGCCGACAGGCGGGGGAGGGCGACGTCGTAATGGTCGCCGGCCGGCTTGACGGTCGGCTCGCCCTGCCATTCGAAACCGACGCCCTCGCCATCCTCGCTGGGCGGCGGGAACCAGCGGGGCAGATCCTTCTTCAGCGAAGCGGCAAGCGCCTTGGCGCCGGCATCGTCGATGGCGGGCGCGGCCTGGGCGGGCGACCAGCCGGCGACCAGGGCCAGCATGCCGCCGGCGATCAGGGCGGGCTTCAGGGAACGGACCGGCAGGGCCGGGACGGACGAAAGACGGCGCAGACGCATCGAGAAAACTCTCCCAGGGACGATTTGGGAGTACGTTAAGCTTGATACGCCAAGCCGGTCCATGCCCCTAATGGGCGGAATACCAAGGAAATATTAAAAATCCAGGTCCGCATAGTGCTTGGGCGGCGGACAGCCGGTGATGTTGTCCGCCAGCAGCGCCCGAAAGCTGGGGCGCGACTTGATCCGGGCATACCAGTCCTTGGCCTCCGGGCTGCGGTCCCACGGCACGTTGTCGATATAGTCCAGACAGGACAGTTGTGCGGCGGCGGCGATGTCCGCCAGGGTGAAGGCCGGCCCCGCCAGCCATGGCCGGCGCTCCGACAGGAAGGCGATGTAATCGAGGTGATAGGTGACGTTGGCGAGCCCGGCGCGAATCGCCGGCGCGAAGGGGTGGCCCTGGCCGGACAGCCGCTTGATCAGCTTCTCGCCCACCAGATTCTCGGCCACCTCGCGTTCGAACTTGTGCAGGAACCAGTCGGCGACCCGCCGCACCTCCGCCCGCGCCGCGATCTCGCGCGGCAGCAGGGGGGTGTCGGGATAGGCCTCTTCCAGATATTCGATGACGGCAAGGCCGCCGGCGACGACCGTCCCGTCCTCCTCCACCAGAACCGGAACCTCGGCGGCCGGGTTCAGCTTCAGGAAATCGGTGCGCCGCTCCCATGGCCTTTCGACCACGGGTTCGAAAGGCAGCGCCTTTTCGGCGAGCATCACGCGCGCGGTGCGCGACAGGGCGTGGATCGGGTGGTGGTACAGGGTTCGCATGGCGGCGGGACTTTACCGCAACGCGGCATGCGAAAACAGCCCGCGCATCGGAGCCTGAAGATCTCGTTGGGGGAGGGGCCGGGGGCCAAGCGGCAAGGGTGGAGGAACCGCCGTCCTCCCACCCTCATCCCGCCGGAGCCCGGCGATAGAGCACCATCGCGTCCGGCTGGTTGGGCGGTGCGCCCACCGGCGTCCAGCCGTTGCGTTCGTAGAAGGCGCGGGCGGCGGCGTTGCGGACGGCGCAGGCCAGCTCGGCCGGGCGCCGGGAGCTTCGCAACAGGCCCAGCGCCTCGCGCAGCAGGGCGGAGCCGATGCCGCGCTTGTGCCATCCGGGGTCGATGAACAGGTTGTGGATGACGCCTTCCCGGGGATCGAGCGAGACGAAACCGACCACCGTCTCCTCCGTCTCCGCGACCAGGACCGAATCCTCGCGCACGCAGTCGTAATAATCGTCCAGCCCGAAGCGGTCGGCGGGTTGCCAGGGGAAAGCCTGACGGCGACCCCGCAGGAAGATCTCGGCACAGCGTGCGGCGTCGGCGCCGCGGGCGGAGCGGATCGCGATGCGCACCCCTTGCCCGGCCGGCATGCCCGTCTCCTTCTCCCCGTGGCGGTCGACCATGGGATCAACCCGATGCCGGTCAGAATATTCCGCCGGAGGGGCGTCCGGGAACGGTCCTTTCGTCTCGACCTGCAAGGGGAACGGTCAGCGCGGCACCGGGTTTCCGGTGGTTTTCCCGTCGGACGCCTTCTCTCCGATGGCCTTCTCGCCTGCGGCCTTGTCCCCGGCCGGCATGCCGGAACCGTTTTCCGTTCCGGCGCCATTGCCGCCGGCAGGCGCACGGGCCGGTTCGTTGGCGGCGTTGCCCAGCAGGCCGGCCTCGCGGTAATAGCGCTCCGCCCCCGGATGCAGGGGGACCGACACGTTCGCCACCGCGCGGGCGGGGTCGAAGTTGCGGCCCTGCGGGTGCCCGTCGGCGAGGACGCGGCGGGTATTCTCGTGCCACAGCGCGCGGACGACGCCGTAGATGAGGTCGGGATCGCGGTCGGCGCGGGTCAGGAGTTCCGCCCCCAGGCTCAGCGTCGGGGTGGGAGCGCTGCCGGGATAGACGTTGGCGGGAATCTCCTGATCGATGTAGAAGCGCTGGGTCCGCAGCAGCCGGTCGGCCGGCTCGCCGTCCAGCGGCAGCAGCCGGATCGGCACCCGCGCCGCCACGTCGCTGACCGCCGGCACCGGAAAGCCGCCGACCATGAAGAATCCGTCCAACTCGCCCTTCGCCAGCCGGTCCGCCGCCGTGCCGGGTTTCAGGTAGAGCGGCGTGATCGTGGTTTCCGACAGGCCGTAGGCGTCCAGGATCAGCCGCGCTTCCACCAATGTGCCGGAGCCTTCCTCGCCCAGCGAGATGCTGCGGCCCTTGAGGTCGGCCATGCGGTCGATGAACCCGTCGGAGCGGACGACGACCTGGATGGCTTCCGCATAGAGCATGCCCAGCGAGCGCAGTTCCGTGAACGGGCGCTTGCCGGTGAAGCTGCCGGTGCCGGTGTAGGCCCAATAGGCGACGTCGGCCTGGGCGAAGCCGGCCTCCGCCGTGCCGGCGCGCAGCATCTCGACATTTTCAACCGACCCGTTGCTGGCCTGCGCCACCACGATCAGGCCGGGAATGCCGCAGCTTCCCCCCTTGTCGCAGGGGCGGGAGCCCGGCGGGTTGGAAATGGCGTTGGCGATCAGCCCGCCGATCGGGAAATAAGTGCCGGCGGTGGTGCCGGTGCCGATTCGGAAATAGCGCAGGTCCTGTGCGGCGGCCGGTTCAGCCAACAGCCAGCCGCCCGGCAACCCGCCTGCCGATGGCAGCATCGGCGCCAGGGCGAGCCCGCCAAGCAGACGGCGCAGCAGATGGCGGCGGGTCAGGCTGGAGGTGTCCGGGACGGCCGGAAGCTCCGGTGAGAGCCCCGGCGGGGAAAGGCAGGCTTTGGCGGCTGCGCGGGGCACCGGGTGGTTCCGTTCGTCTGGCCCGTTCGTCCGGAGGGGGAGGGGCGGGGCGGGAAGGGCGTGTCTTCAAAGATTTCCGCGCAACCCCGTCATTTCAAGGCGCAACCGGTCAAATCACGCCGACGAGGTCGAGAACGCCGGCGACTGCCACCGCACCGCCACACAGCCGGACCGCCCGGTCCGACTCGGCCTCAGTCACCGCGATCGACAGCCCCAGCCCGCCGCAGGCGACCAGCATCAGCCCGGCGGCGAAGCCGGCCCAGTAGAGCGGCGGTCCCTGGTGGGCATGGCCGTGGAACACCGCGGCGACGGCGGCGACCAGCACCGCCAGCGCCGCCGGTGCCCGCACCCCAAAGGCCACCAGCGCCCCCACCACCACCAGCGAGGCGGCCAGACCCGGCCCGGCATAGGGCAGCCGCAGCCCCATCTGCGCGGCGAAGCCCGCCGCCAGCGCGGCGGTCACGGCGGCGGCAGGCACCTGCCAGACCGCCCTCCCACCGGCTTGCCCGGCCCACAGGCCGATGCCGAGGATGCCCAGCAGATGCTGCAGCACCCCCACCGGCGTGGTCAGCCCGTTGCCGAAGGCCCCCGTCAGCGTCGTCATGCGACCGCATCCCCCGTCCGTTCCCATCCTGAAGCCGGTATGGCGGCTGAGGAGGGGCGGGGTCAAGCTGCCAAGGCGGAGGTGGAGCCGTTGCTACCGCGCCAGCGGGTCACCCCATTGGCGCAGGTCGTTCTCCCGCTTCATCAGGTCGCGCTGTCCCAGCGGGTCGAGCCGGCCCATCGCGTCATCGGTGCGCATGCGGTCGACCTCCGGCCGGATCAGGTCGCGCTTGAAGGCGTCGGTGGCGCTCTGGGACGAAGGCGGGGGTGGGACCGGGATCGGACGCGGCGGCTGGGGAAGGGCCGCCGGATCCGGCGGCGGCGACGAGCTGCCGCGACGACGCTTGGGCGGGGGCCGGTCGGTATCGTCCTGGTCGCGCTGCTGCGCCTCCTTGGCCTGCCGGGATCGTGCCGCCGTGCCGGGGCTGGAGTCGGCGCGCGACTGCTCCGCCTGGATCTGGCTCCAGGTCCGCCGTTCTCCGCCGCCGGGAATCACGGTCTGATTGTAGGTCGGCGGGAAGGCCTGGGCGCGGCCGGGCATGTCGTCGCGCAGGTCAGACGGCGCACAGGCCGCTGCTGTCAGCAGGAAAGCCAGGGGGGCCAGACGGTGGGCGAGGGGCGCGTGATGTGGGGTCATGGACGGAATGTCGGCATTGCGGAACTGTTCGGCAAGGTGACCCCAAAGGAGGGACTCCCCTCAAGGCCAAGCCAGCGCTAGAATGTTCTTTGTTTGTTCTTAATCATCCGGTTTCCTATGACGTACCTCTCCTCATACCCGAAGCAATCCCCCTCTCCCCCCTGGGGAGAGGGTCGGGGTGAGGGGGATGCACCGCATGATCCTTCCAAAGGTCCCGCGGCGCGTCCCCCTCACCCTAACCCTCTCCCCGGGGGGGAGAGGGGATCTTGTCGTGGTCGAGGTGGTCGAGAGAGTAGCCGTCGCCGCATCCTCGCCCTGTGGCTGCCGCGGCTGCCGACCGACGCGCGGGAACGGGGAATGCCGTCCGAGTCGCGGGCTCGGCCCTTCGCCCTGCTGTGGACGGAGCGCCAGCGGCGGATGGTCGTCGCGGTCAACCGGGCGGCGGCGGCTCTGGGCATCGCCCCCGGCCATACGCTCAGCGACGCCCGTGCGCTGGAGCCGGCGCTGGAGGTGGCGGAGGCGACGCCGGAAGCCGATTCGGTCCTGCTCGGCCGCATTGCCGACTGGGCGCGCCGCTACAGCCCCTGGACTGCGGCGGACGAGCCGGACGGGGTGGTGATCGACATCACCGGATGTGCCCATCTGTTTGGGGGCGAAGCGGCGCTGGCTGCCGACCTGACCGGCCGGCTGCGCGCCGCCGGCTTCACCGCCCGCGCCGCCATCGCCGACACCCCGGCCGCCGCCTGGGGGCTGGTGCGGTTCGGCAGCCCGGAGGAGCGGCGGGAGGAGCGGCTGGATGGCCTGCCGCTCGCAGCATTGCGGCTGCCGGCGGAAACGGTGGAGGGGCTGCATGCGCTCGGCCTCCGCCGGATCGGCGACCTGCACGCGATGCCGCGGGCGGGGCTCGCCGCGCGGTTCGGGGGCAAGTTGCTGCAACGGTACGATCAGGCTTTCGGCCGGCTGGACGAGCCGATCTCCCCCCGCCGGCCGGTGGCCGCGCACCGGGAACGGCTGACCTTCGCCGAGCCGATCGCCACGCCCGAATCGATCGCCGGAGCGTTGCGCCATCTGCTGGGCCGGCTGTGCAAGGGGCTGGAGGCCGCGGGACAGGGAGCGCGCCGGCTGCGGCTGGACGCCCACCGCACCGACCAGCGGGTGGAGGACGAACCGCAGGCTCTGGCGCTCGGCACCAGCCGCCCGACTCGCGATCCGGCGGCGCTGGCCCGGCTGTTCGCCCCGCTGCTGGAGCGGATCGAGCCGGGGCCGGGACTGGAAACGCTGGTGCTGTCGGCGACGGAGACGGGTCCGCTATCCGCCATCCAGACCGGGATCGACGGGGAAGGGGGCGATAGCCAAGGGATTGGTGGCCAAGGGATCGATGGCGGACTGGCGGAACTGGTCGACCGGCTGGCACTGCGGCTGGGGGAACGGGCGGTGCTGCGGCTGGTGCCGCGGGAAAGTTGGCTGCCGGAACGCTGCGTGGCGCCGCATCCGCCGTTGGAGGGGCTGCCGCCGCCGAAACCCTGGCCGTCCGGGCAACGGCGCCCCCTGCGCCTGCTGACCCCGCCCGAACCGGTGGAGGCCATCGCTCCGCTGCCCGACGATCCGCCGCTGCAGTTCGTCTGGCGCGGCGTGCGCCACCGCGTCAGCCGGGCCGAGGGGCCGGAGCGGATCGAGTGCGAATGGTGGCGTCCGGAAGGATCCCTGGGGCTGGCCATGCGCGATTACTATCGCGTGGAGGACGGCGACGGCCGGAGGTTCTGGCTGTTCCGCGCCGGGCTGTACCGGCCGGGAGAGAACCCGCGCTGGTTCCTGCACGGGTTTCTGGCGTGAAGTGCGTCAGGCTCGGGAGGGTAGGGTACGGGGAGGGAACTCAGCCCAGCCCCTTCAGCCCAGCCCCTTCTGCCCCATCTCCAGGAACTTCTCGCGGCGCTTGGCGCGCAGCGTGACGCCGTCCAGGCCGTCCATTTCGCCCAGCGACTGCTCGATGCAGTCGCCCAGCTTCCTGATCGTCTCGGCCGGGTCGCGATGGGCGCCGCCGATCGGCTCGCTCACCACATGGTCGATGACGCCCAGTTCCTTCAGGTCCTGGCTGATCAGGCGCAGCGCGATGGCCGCCTCGCCCGCCATGTCGGAACTGCGCCACAGGATCGAGGCGCAGCCTTCCGGCGAGATCACCGAATAGATGGCGTGTTCCAGCATCAGGACGCGGTCGGCGGTGGCGATGGCGATGGCGCCGCCCGACCCGCCTTCGCCGATGACCGAGGCGACCATCGGCACGTTCAGCCGCAGGCAGCGCTCGATGCTCTTGGCGATGGCCTCGGCCTGGCCGCGCTCCTCCGCCTGGACGCCGGGGAAGGCGCCGGCGGTGTCGACCAGCGAGACGACCGGCAGCTTGAAGCGGTCGGCCAGATCCATCAGGCGCTGGGCCTTGCGGTAGCCTTCCGGCTTCGCCATGCCGAAATTGTGGCGGACGCGGGTTTCGGTGTCGTTGCCCTTTTCCTGGCCGATCACCACCACCGACCGGCCGCGGAAGCGGCCCAGCCCGCCGATGACCGCGCGGTCCTCGGCGAAATGGCGGTCGCCGGCCAGCGGGGTGAAGTCCTCGATCAGGCCTTGCACATAGTCCAGGCAGTGCGGCCGATTGGGGTGGCGGGCCACCTGAACCTTCTGCGCGGGCGTGAGCTTGGCGTAGGTCTGCCGCAGGAGCTTGTCGACCTTGGCCTGCAGCTTGGCGACTTCGTCGGCGATGTTGATGTCGCCGGCGTTGGTCAGGTGCCGCAACTCCTCGATCTTGCCTTCAAGCTCGGCGATCGGCTTTTCGAATTCCAGGAAGGTCTGCATGCCGGACACGGGTGGTTGGCGAGGCGCACAAAAAAGCGCGCGCTTGGTAGCACGCCCGGCGCGCCTGCGCCACAGCGGAAAGATGCGGGACAGCCTGGGGAGGCTTCCGCGACGAACCCACAGGGTTTATCCTTATCGACCGGGAAATTCCAAGCCTAATCGTTGCCCTGGTTGTGCAAGGCGGTTTCACCCCATGTCGCTCTTCAAGGATCACTTCTCCGCCCAGGCCGGCGATTACCGCGCCTTCCGCCCGACCTATCCGGATGAATTGGCGGTGGTACTGGCCGATGCGGCGCCGGCCCGCCGGCTGGCCTGGGACGTCGGTTGCGGCAACGGCCAGTTCTCCGTGGCGCTGGCGGGATGCTTCGATGCGGTCCATGCCACCGACGCCAGTGCGGAGCAGATCGCCCAGGCCCAAGCGCATGGCCGTGTTCGCTATGCCGTCGCCCCGGCGGAGGCCGGCGGCCTTGCCGACGGCTGCTGCGACCTGATCGTCGCGGCGCAGGCGGCGCACTGGTTCGACCTGGAGCGCTTCTATGCCGAGGTGCGTCGGGTGGCGAAGCCGAGGGCGGCGGTGGCGCTGGTCTGCTACGGGTTGCAGCAACTGGACGACCCGATGCTCGACGCGGCGGTGGAGCGCTTCCACAACGGCACGCTGGGACCCTATTGGCCGGCGGACCGCTGGAAGGTGGTGAACGGCTACCGCGACCTGGAGTTTCCCTTTCCGGAGTTGCCGGCACCGCCGCTGGCGATGGAGGCGGTTTGGTCGCTGCCGCGGCTGCTCGGCTACATGAGCACCTGGTCGGGGGTGAAGGCGGCGACCAGGGCGCTGGCGCGCAACCCGCTGGAGGAGTTCGCCGAGGAGGTCGCGTCGCTGTGGGGTGATCATGAGACGGAGCGGCGGATCCGCTGGCCGCTAACCGTCCGGCTGGGGCGGGTGGGATAAAAGGGGGCAGGGAGCGCCCCTTACGCCCCCTCCGCCACCACGCGCTCGTAGGCCGGCAGGGTCAGGAAGTCGGTGAAGTCCTCGCTGGCGACCAGATCGCGGAACAGGGCCGCGGCGTCGGCGTAGCGGCCCTTGGCATAGGCGGCGGCGCCGACCCGGCTCTTCCAGGCCGCCAGCTCCTCGGCGATGACGCGGTCGACGAGGTCGAGGGTGACGACCCGCCCGTCGTCCAAAGCCGTGGCGGTGTGGACCCATTGCCAGAGTTGGGTGCGGCTGATCTCCGCGGTGGCGGCATCCTCCATCAGGTTGAACAGCGGGACGCAGCCCTGGCCGCGCAGCCATGCCTCGATGTAGCCGATGCCGACCGCCACGTTGTTGCGCAAGCCCGCCTCGGTCTTCGGCCCGGCGGGGACCGCCAGCAGGTCGGCGGCGGTGACGGTCACGTCGCTGCGCTTGCGGGCGATCTGGTTCGGCGTCGGCATGTAGGCGTCGAAGACTTCGCGCGCCACCGGCACCAGCCCGGGATGGGCGACCCAGGTGCCGTCATGGCCGTTGGAGGCCTCGCGCTCCTTATCGGCGCGCACGCGGGAGAAGGCGACCTCGTTGGCTTCCGGATCGCCCTTGACCGGGATGAAGGCGGCCATGCCGCCGATGGCCGGCGCACCGCGGCGGTGGCAGGTCCTTACCGCGAGCTGGCTGTAGGCCGACAGGAAGGGGGTGGCCATCGTCACCTCCGCCCGGTCGGGCATGACGGCGGCGGGGTCCTTGCGGAACTTCTTGATGAAGCTGAAGATATAGTCCCAGCGCCCGCAGTTCAGGCCGGCCGAATGCTCGCGCAGCTCATAGAGGATCTCGTCCATCTCGAAGGCGGCGAGGATGGTCTCGATCAGCACCGTCGCCTTGATCGAGCCGTGCGGCAGATGCAGGTACTCCTCGGCCACCAGGAAGACCTCGCGCCACAGCCGCGCTTCGAAATGGCTTTCCAGCTTGGGCAGGTAGAAGTAAGGACCGCTGCCGCGCGCCAGCAACTCTTGTGCGTTGTGGAAGACATGGAGGCCGAAGTCGAACAGCGCGCCCGACATCGGTTCGCCATCCATCAGCACATGGTTCTCATGCAGATGCCAGCCGCGGGGCCGGATTTTCAGCACCGCGATCTTGTCGTTCAGGCGATATTTCTTCCCGCTGGCCGGATCCTCGTGAGCGATGGTCCGGCGGACGGCGTCGCGGATGTTGATCTGCCCCTCGACCAGATTGGTCCAGGTCGGGCAGGTCGCATCCTCGTAATCGGCCATGAAGATTTTGGCGCCGCTGTTCAGCGCGTTGATGACCATCTTGCGGTCGACCGGCCCGGTGATCTCCACCCGGCGGTCGAGCAGGTCGACCGGCAGCGGGCTGACGGTCCAGTCGGCTTCCCGGATGGCGCGGGTTTCCGGCAGGAAATCGGGCCTGTGCCCCCGGTCGAGCAGTGCCTGCCGCTTGGTCCGCACGTCCAGCAGCCGCAGCCGTTCCGGGCCGAAGCGTCCCTCCAGCTCGGCCAGGAAGGCCATCGCCTCCGGCGTCAGGATCTCCTCGAAACCGGGCTCGATCGGACCGCGGATCTCGAGACCGGACATGATTGGGCCGGACATGCTGGTGGCCATCGTGCTGCTTCCCTTCCCGTATCGCATGAACCGCTCTGCGGCGGTTGAGGACCCGATATACCACGGGACACGCGCAGCCCGGGGACGGCCTATGGTCGCAGAGGAGAGGGCGGGATCAGCCCATGCTTCTTCAGCATGCCGCGCAGCTGATGGTAGCCGAGCCCCAGCGCCTCGGCGGTCTGGCGCTGGTTGAAGCGGTTCCGCTCCAGCGCCTCGCGCAGCCTGGCCGCTTCGAAGGCGCGGACCTGATCGACGATGCCACCGTCGAAGGTGGGGGACGCCGACGGTTCCGTGACGGGTGGCGGGGACCGCGCGGCTTCGGAACGCGCCTGCGGGGCGGCGGCCGGGCGCCAGGGCGACTCGAAGGGGTCGAGGATGATGTGGTCGAGCGGCTCGTCGGGGTCGGCGGCGGCGACCGAGCGCTCCACCGCGTTGCGCAGTTCGCGCACGTTGCCCGGCCAGTCATGGCCGCGCAGCCGGTCGAGGGCGGCGGGGGTGAAGCCGGGGAACAGCGGGCGCTGCAGCTCGCGCACCATGCCGAGCGCGAAATGCTCGGCCAGCGGCGGGATGTCGTCGGGGCGGGCGCGCAGCGGCGGCAGGGTCACCACGTCGAAGGCCAGCCGATCCAGCAGGTCGGCGCGGAAGCGCCCGGTGGCGGCCAGCGCCGGCAGGTCGGCGTTGGTGGCGCCGACCACCCGCACGTCGACGGTCGCGGTGCGGCCGCCGACCCGCTCGATCTCGCCATATTCGACGGCGCGCAGCAGCTTCTCCTGAACGGCGGGGGAGGCGGTGGCGATCTCGTCCAGGAACAGGGTGCCGCCGTCGGCCTGCTCGATCCGGCCGATCTGCCGGCGGGTGGCGCCGGTGAAGGCCCCCGCCTCGTGGCCGAACAGCTCCGAATCCAGCAGCGACTCAGGGAGAGCCGCGCAGTTCACCTTGACGAAGGGGCGGTCCCAGCGTTGCGACAGGTAATGCAGGCGGGCGGCGATCAGTTCCTTGCCGGTCCCGCGCTCGCCGATGACCAGCACCGGCCGCTCCAGCGGCGCCACCCGCGACACATGCGCCAGTGCCGCCAGGAAGGCCGGCGATTCGCCGAGCAAGGAGGGGGGCGTAACCGTCATCGCGTATTTTGCCATCTATTCGCCGATTTAGCGATGATATCGCCCAAAAGGCGATGCGGCAACCCGGGTCGCCTTTTGCGACGGACTGACCGAGTCCAGGCGCCGCAATGGTTTGAAGCCATCCGGCCGGTTTGGCACGGCGGTTGCGATACCGGCGTCATGGCAAGGAGGTCATCCATGAGCGACTTCAGCGATTTCCGCCGCCGTTATGGTGGTGACCGCTTCAACACCGCGCAAGGCCGCCCGCTGGCGCGCCGCGTGCGCAACTATCTCGCCACCCGGCCGGCGGAAAGCTGGCTGTTCTTCTTCGCCGGCATCGTCGCCGGCGCCATCCTCGGTTGATAGACGGGACATAGACCATGAGCATCTTTTCGCGCCTGACCGACATCGTGCAGTCGAACCTGAATTCCCTGCTCGACCGTGCCGAGGAGCCGGAGAAGCTGATCCGCCTGATCGTCCAGGAGATGGAGGACACGCTGGTCGAGGTGCGCTCCTCCACCGTCAAGATCATCGCGGAGAAGAAGGAGATCGAACGCCGCGTCGCCGACCTCCACCGCGAGCGCGACGAGTGGGACCGCAAGGCCGAGGTGGCGCTGACCCGCGACCGCGAGGATCTGGCCAAGGGCGCGCTGATGGCCAAGTCGAGGGTCGCCGAACAGGCCGACACGCTGACCGAACAGCTGGTTCAGGTCGAAGCCGCGCTGTCCAAGGCCAACGAGGACATCTCCCGCCTGCAGGCTAAGCTGACCGACGCCAAGACCCGCGAGAAGGCGCTGGTCGCCCGTACCCAGACCGCCGCCAACCGCGTGAAGGTGCGCGGCGCCCTGCATGACGAGCGGATCAACGAGGCCCTGTCGCGCTTCGAGCAGGTCGAACGCAACCTGGACGAGATGGAGGGCCGCGTCGAGGCCTATGACGTCGGCCGCGCCAAGAGCCTGACCGAGGAGATCGCCGAACTCGAGGCGACCCACAAGGTCGAGGAGGATTTGGCCGCGCTGAAGGCCCGTATCGCCGCCCGCCGCAACGGCTGACCGGCGATCGGCTTGGCGACCGGCCTGATGCCGGGGGTGGGGCGGTGACGCCCCGCCCCCTCCCCTTACGACAATAAGAAGGCCCGACGACCATGGGGTTCCTGGGTTTCGTCCTCGCGGTGCTGTTCATGGTGGTGGTGGCGCCGGTCTGGATCGTCTTCCACTACATCACCAAATGGCGCTCGGAGCGCGGGCTCACCGCGCAGGACGAACGGCTTCTGGCCGAGCTGTGGGAGATCTCCAACCGGCTGGAAGCCCGTGTCCATGCGCTGGAGCGCGTGCTCGACACCGAGGCGCCGAACTGGCGCAACAAACTGTGACGACAGGTAGGGGGGCCGGGTCCCGCGTCCCCCGGCGACGTCATCTCCGTGCAGGCGGAGGTGACGCAAGTCATTCAATTCTTGGGAGGAGTCATGGACCGCGCGTCCCCTTACGACTCGCCGAATCCGCATCGGCTCTACCGTGATCCGCAGCGCGGGGTGCTGGGTGGGGTGTGCACGGGCGTCGCCGATTACTTCGGCGTGCAGCCCGCCATCGTCCGGCTGGCGATGCTGTTCGCCCTGTTCTTCTTTTCGGTGCCGCTGGTGATCGCCTACGTCATCGCGCTGATGGTGCTGCCGGTGCGTCCGCCGCAGCTCTATCGCGATGCCGAGGAAGAGGCGTTCTGGCGGACGGTATCGACCAAGCCCGACCGGACGCTCGCCGGCCTGACCCAGCGCTTCCGCGACATGGAGAAGCGGATCGTCGGGATGGAGGCCCATGTCGCCTCGAAGGAGTTCGAGCTGAACCGCGCGATCCGCGACCTGGACCGCTGATCCGTCCGGCCGGTCCGTTCGAATCGCCTGTCGCATCGCCTGGGCCCCGTGCCGCGGAGCATCGCTATGAAGCGCTTCTTCCTGTCCCTGCTCCGCGTGCTGGCGGTGTCGGTGGTATGGCAGGCGATGCCCGCCGGTGCCGAACCTGCCGATGCCGAATTGGCCATCGGCTTTCAAAGGCTGTCGCTGCCCGCGACGGACCGGTACCGGGCGCTGGAGGTCGCGGTCTGGTATCCGGCGGAGGCGGTGGGGGAGACCACGCTGGTCGGCGACAATCGCGCCTTCGTCGGAACGGCGGTCCGGATCGGCGCTCCGCCGCAGGCGGGCAGGCACGGGCTAGTGGTGCTCTCGCACGGCTATGGCGGCAACTGGACCAACCAGCAATGGCTGGCCGCCGATCTGGCTGCCCAAGGCTATGTCGTCGCCGCTCCCAACCATCCCGGCTCGACCAGCCGGGACATGGCTCCGCCGGGCGCCGCCATGCTGTGGAAACGGCCCGGGGATGTCAGCCGGGTCATCGACTGGCTGAACGAGGAGCCCCGTTGGTCCAGGCTGGTCATCGCCGGACGCGCGGCGGTGATCGGCCATTCGCTCGGCGGATGGACCGCCATCGCCCTGGCGGGCGGACGATTCGAGCCCTGGCGTCTCGAGGCCGCCTGCAACACCCATCCATTGATGGCGGCTTGCGGAACGGGAATCGGCGGACTGGATGGTGATGGTTCGGCGGCGCAGGGCCCGACAACGCAGAATTGGGCGCCACGGACGCTGACGGACGAGCGGGTCGCAGCCGTCGTCACGCTCGATCTCGGTCTGGCGCAGGGCTTCGATCCAGCCAGCCTCGGTCCGGACGGTCCTGTCGGGAGCGACAAGGCGTTTTTGGTCGTCGGCGCCGGACCCGGCAATCCGAAGATGCCGGTCGATCTGGAATCACGCCATCTGGCCGCCCTGCTGCCCAGCAAGCGGACGCGCTATGTCGAGATCCCCGACGCCAGCCATTTCAGCTTCCTGAGCGTCTGCAAGGCCGACGCCATCCCGCTGCTGGAGGCCGAACAGCCGGGGGACGGGATGATCTGCCGCGATCGCACCGGCCATGATCGAGATGGCCGCGACCGAGGGGCCATCCATCGTCAGGTGTCGGACCTTGTCGTCGGCTTCCTCAAGTCAGCGATGCCGCCGCGGTGAGCCGGCGGTCACTGCGATGAGAAGCGGTCGAGCGGATCAGCGACGCTGGCGGCGCCGGTCGCGGACGCGGATCGGAATCGGTTTGGGGGTGGGCATCGTGGCGATCAGGCCGGCCAACGCCGCAGCCGTCGCCACCGCACCACCGAGCAGAACGAGATCCATCATAGGCCCTCCACCATCGAGATCCCCGCGTTCACCCACATGGTGAAGCAGATGGTTAGAACATGGTAGCGAAAAGAGAGACTGACAATATCTCCCCCCTCAGGGCAAGTCCTATCGCTTCAGGGCAAACCCTAGAACACACTGTGACGGCATGCCGTCCGGCACACCGGTATGGGACACCCGCCGCGTCCCCCGGGCCTTGATCCAAATCACGAGCCGGGCCGTTATTGGTCTAAGGAACAGGGGTCGGTTCTTTCCAGATGGGAAGGGACAAGCCCTTTGTCGAATCCCGGCCTTTGACGGAGCCCCGCCCGAATGTCCGACGCCAGTCCCGAGACCGGATTTCGCCCCCAGGCCCCCCGCAGGCGCCGGTCGCTCGTTCTCCGCGCCCTTCTGCTGAACGGGGCGTCGGCGGTCCTGACGGTGCTGCTGTTCGTCCTGCTGCTGTCGCTGGTGGCGCCGCCGATGGGCGTCAATGCGCCCGGCGCACGGATGGCGCTGTGGGCGCGGTTGGCGGTCTGGCCGGCGCTGGTGATGTTCGGCATGGTCTGCGGCGTGATGGCGATGCGCGGCCGCACCCAGGCCTTCAATCCGATCGAAGACCCCGAATCGCGGAGCCAGCGCGTCGCCCAGCGGGTTCTGGCCAACAGCGTGGAACAGTCCGCCATCTTTGTCCCGGCGCTGGCCGCCCTGGTCGCCACCCTGCCGCAGCCCTCGCTGGCCGCCGCGGTGGTGGCGACGGGGCTGTTCGTGCTCGGGCGGCTGCTGTTCTGGGCGGGATATCTGGTGCATCCCTTCGCGCGGGCGCCGGGCATGGCGATGACGCTGACCGTCAATCTGATCGTGCTGGGCTGGGCCGTTCTGCTGCAACTGGGCGGGATGCAGCCCGGCTGACGATCGTCTCCGCCGCCATCGTCTCCGCGGGCGGCGCACTGGCCGGTGCCGCGGTCTTCGCCAGATGTAGCCAGCGGTTATAGGCCTCCACGCTCACCGGCGCCCGGTGCCTCAGCCCGATGCGGAGGATCTGCGGCAGGGCCAGCAGCACCTTCAGGTCGGTCAGGCGCGGGCCGTGGCGCAGGTTCTTCCAGCTGTTGCCGGCCCAGGATCGTGCCAGCCGCCACGCCATCAGCGGGGACGGGCAGCGCGCCACCTCGCGGATCAGGTCGTTGCGGTGGTTGTAGAAGCGCTCCATCCCTGGCTTGCGGCCCTTCTCGCTCTTGTCGTGGTAGACCATGACGTCGGGCAATGCCACGACGCGGTAACCGGCGCCGACCAGCCGCAGGCAGCGGTCCTTCTCCTCGCCCTGGCGGTAGAGTTCCGGCATGTAGAGGCCGACCTGCTCGACGGCGCTGCGCCGCAGCAGATGGCCGCAGCCGACATACCAGGGGACATCGAAGGGGGCGGCACCCTTGGGGAAATAGACCAGCCCGTCGCGCGTCTCGATGTTGCAGGCGACGGCGGCGACCTCCGGGTTCCGCTCCAGATGGGCGACGCAGCGCGCCAGCCCGTCCGGCTCCTCGAACCAGCTGTCGTCGTCGACCGACAGGATGCAGTCGCCGGTAGTGTTCACGAAGCCGAAGTTGCGGGCCAGGATCAGCCCGCCATTGTGCGGCTGGCGGACGTAGCGGACGGTCGGGAACTCCGCCCGCATCATGGCGCCGGTGCCGTCGCTGGAGCCGTCGTCGATGACGATGATCTCCATCGGCGGGGTGGTTTGGTTCATCAGCCGGGTCAGCGCGATGCGCAGTTCCGGCCCGCGGTTGTAGGTGGCGATGACGGCGCTGACGGTCAGCGTCATGACGGCTTCCTTCCGGCGAAATTGGGCGGCGCCACCACCGGCTGCAACGGGTCGTCGTCCAGGATCCCCCAGGCGCGGAGCGCGCGGGTCAGCCCGATCCACAGCAGGATCGGCAGCAGCGAGAAGAAGCCGAACTTCACGATGGTGATGTTGCCGTCGCGGAACCACTGCAGGCACAGCGGCAGGAAGGCGCAGTAGAACAGAACGGCGTAGCGGTTGCGGAACCCGCTGGTCCAGAACCAGCGGTGCATGCGGCCGAGGATCAGCCCGACCACCACCATGGTGACGATCATGCCGATCCAGCCGGCGCTCATCCAGCCGTCGCCCGGCAGCGAGGTGGTCAAATTGTAGAAGACGCCGTAGTCGTTCAGATCCACCCATTTCACCGGGGCGCCGACCGGCTTGCCCGGCCACAGCAGGCGCGGGATCGGTTCGGTGAACAGCTGCAGATACTGGGTGAACCAGGTGTAGGTCGCCGACTGTTTCGGCACCACCCACAGGATGTAGGCGAGGAAGTCGAAGTTGGCGAGATCCTGACCGGCCAGCGCGTCGAGCGCCCGGCCGCTGCCGCTGCCGCCGTTGAACTTCAGCAGGACGGAGGCCGGGGCATCGCCGGCCAGCACGTCGCGGAAGGCGTCGCGGTTGTTGCCCAGCACGGTGAACAGCCCCATCACCGGGATGGCGGCCAGCACATGCCACATCCGGAACCACTTGGTGCGGCTGCGGTACAGCATCAGCAGCACCAGTCCGAGGATGCCCATGATGATCGCCCAGCGTCCCCAGCCCAGATAGGCGCGGTAGGCGACGAAACCGGCGAAGGGGATGAAGGACAGAGGGTGGAAGCGGCAGACCCAGATCAGCCCCAGCGTCAGCGGCAGGCCCATCGAATGGGCCTCCGCGATATAGCCGGTGGTGTTGGTGTAGATCGGTTGGCCGGTCAGCGGGTCGCGTTCCATCTGCACGTCGCCGGTGCCGTCGAAGCTGGCGCCGCCCTGGCGCTGGACCGCCGAATAGATGGCGAGCGGACCCAGCAGCACCGCGGTGGTCAGGAAGGCCACCACGTCGACGCGGTCGAAGGTGAAGACGGGCGCCGGCTCGCCGTTCGGGGTCCAGTCGGGCCGGACCAGCCCGGCCCAGATGCAGGCGGCGGAAAACGCGATCAGCCCCACCGAACTGACCACCAGCGTCATGACGAACTGCTTTTCATCCGGCCAGAAGCCCATGAACAGCCAGACATCGTCGAAATGCTGGGTGTGGACCAGGATCGGCCGCATGACGAAGACCAGGGTGTGGAAGATCAGGTACAGCGTCAGCGGATGGAACATCGACGCGCTGCCGGAGCTGAGGTACACCGCGGTCACCAGCACCAGCACCAGGACCTGCGCGATCAGCGCCATTTCGATCATCGGCAAACCATCCCCGGTTGTAGGCTCCGCCAGACCGTAAGAACGCTCCGCGGGCAAGCGGGTACGACCGGCCGGTCAGGCTAGGATGAAAAGCCAGCCTATACGTCCCGTCCCGGGTCGGCAGGGGTGCAGAGGGCGTGGCCCCTTCGCACCTGCACACCCCCTTCGCGCTTTTGCCGGTTGCTAGGGGCTGGGTCAGTCTCCCTCCTTCGGCGGCTTCGAGGCTGTGCTTCGGCGCTGTTTTTGGCCGGCCGCCATTTTGGAGGAGGTTCTCCCATGTTCCGTTCCCAACCTCGTCTTCGACGTGGAGCGGTCCAAATCCTGCCTCGGATTTTGTTGACCTGCGCGTTTCTGCTGACCGCGGCCGGTTGGGGGCCGGCCGTGGCGGCGGAAACGACCTTCTACGTGTCCCCCAGCGGCAACGACCGCTGGTCGGGCCGCCTGTCCCAGCCGTCGGCGGACGGGCGCGACGGTCCCTTCGCCACTCCGGCCCGTGCGCTGGCCGCCGCCAAGGGAAGCGGCCCGGCCACCGTGCGGCTGCATGGCGGCACTTATCGCCTGACGGCGCCGCTGGTGGTGGATGCTTCGTCGCCGGGGCTGCGGCTGACCGCGGTGGACGGCGAGCAGCCGGTGCTGTCGGGCGGCGAAGTGGTCGGTGGCGCCCAGATGGCCAACGGCGTGCTGTCGGCGCCGCTGGCCCGCGATCCTGCCCTGGACGTCTCGATCGGCGGCCCCGGTGAACGGGTGCGGCTGGCCGCCGCCCGCAGCGGCGATTTCATGCCGGGCGATCTGCGCAGCGGCTGGTTCCCAGCCAAGGCGGCGCAGTCCGATCCCAAAAGCCAGGAGAGCAAGCGGCAGATGCGGCTGGCGCCCGGCGTGCTGAAGGCCGGCTGGGCCGGGCCGGGGGTACGGGCGCAGGCGCTGGACCGCGAGCGGCTGTCCGACGATTTGCTGGGCGTGGTCTCCGCCGATCCGGGCGGGCTGCTGAGCTTCGACGGCGACGGGCAGTATCCGTATCGCGACGGCTCCACCGTGCGGCTGCTCGGCCATCCCGATTTCCTGACGCGGCCGGGCGAATTCGCCTGGGACGCCAAGGCCAAGCGTCTGCTGGTCAAGCCGCCCACCGGGTTGAACGGCGCGGGCGCGGAGCTGGTTGTGGCGCGGCAGCCGGTGCTGCTGCGGCTGGACAACGCCCGCGACGTGATCGTGGGCGGGTTGACCTTCACCGACGTGCCGTGGGACGGCAATGCGGTGGTGGTGAAGGGCGGCAGCGGTGCCCGCATCGCCGGCAACCGCTTCGCCCTGGTCGGTACCGCGGTGCTGCTGGACGGCGCCGGGCGCAGCGAGGTGTCGGGCAACCGGATGGAGCATCTCGGCCGCTCCGGCGTGGTGCTGGCGCCGGGCAGCACTGACAACCGCATCCTCGCCAACCGCATCGCCTACATCGGCGAGGTGCGTTTCTTCAGCGGCGGCGTGATGGGGGCCGGCATCCGCAACACGCTGATCGCCCACAACGACATCCGCCGGTCGGGGCGCTACGGCATCTCGATCAAGAACTGGAACCCGCAGACGGTGAACAGCGACAACACCGTCGAGTTCAACCGGATTCGCGACACCGCGCTCGAGACCGCCGACGCCGGCGCCATCGAGATGCTGGGCCGCAGCGGCAACGATACCCGCAGTTTCATCCGCTTCAACGACATCCGCGACACCGGCGGCCTCGCCACCGACGCCCAGGGGCGCTGGCTGGTCCGCTACAAGGGCTTCGGCATCTATCTGGACGACATGACCAGCGGCGTGACGGTACAGGGCAATTTGCTGGAGAACACCGGCATGGCGGCCATCTTCCTGCATGGCGGCGACAACAACCGGGTGGCGGACAACGTCACGGTGATGAATGACGGCAAGGACCGCTTCCTGCGGCTGGAATGGGTGCCCAGCGCCGGCCCGGCCGGTCGGATGCACGGCAATGTCGCCGACGGCAACGTGGTGGCCGGCCCGTCGCCGAAAGAGCAGCTCGTCAACAGCCTGTCCGGCGGCGAGTACCGCATCGACAACACCCAGCTGGAAAACGCGGCGCCCACGGCGGAAACGGCCAGTGTCGCCAGCGCCGCCCGGGCCGCGGCCCCACCGGCGGCCAACGCTCCGACCGGAGGGCGCCTGCTGGATCGCTTGGTGGCGATGAAGCGGCTGCCGCTGGACCGCGTCGGGCCGGAGGGGATGCGGCAATAAAAAACCCTCTCCCGCCCCGGGAGAGGGGAGGGACCCAAGCGAAGCTTGGGAGGGGTGAGGGGTAGGGCAAGGATCAGAAATCCATGTCTACCTTGCCCCTCACCCTCCCGCCTTCGGCGGGCCCCTCCCTCTCCCGGGGCGGGAGAGGGGATTTTCAGCACTTCATCCTCACACGGTGACCGGACGGGCCAGCGCCGGGGGGATGTCGGTCGGTTCCATCAGCGGGACGGCGACCGTCGGCGTCTTCCAGGTCAGGCTGTCGAAGGCGCCGCAATGGCCGCACAGCCCGCCCCAGTTGTGGCTGACCGCCCCGCAGGAGCCGCAGGTCCACACCGGATCCTCCGGCGCGTCGGCAGCCTTGGCCAGCCAGTCCTTGGCAGCCTCGTCGTCGTGCCGCTCGCTACGGTCCAGCTCGGCCATCAGGCGATAGGCGCGGCGGGTCGGACCGATCTCCATGGCGCGGTTCAGATGCTGGCGCGCCTCGCCCCACAGCTGGGCCTCGATGGCGGCCTGGGCGACGGCGACGTGCGATTCGGCCGAGTCGGGGGCCAGACGCACCAGCTTCTGGAACAGCCGGACGCGGGTGAGCGGGTCGTAGCTGGAAACGATGGTCCGGTAGATGTCGGCCAGCTCCGGATGCGGCGCATGGCGCCACGCCCGCTCCACCACCTTGGCGGCGGGCTTCAGCCGGTCGGCGGCGACCTGCAGGCGGGCCAGCCGCACGGCGGCGGGGGCGAAGCCGGGCATCATGTCGTGCGCCGCCTGGGCGTGCGACAGGGCGGTGTCGGCGCGGCCGCGGCGTTCGGCCTCGAAGCTGCGCTCCAGCAGCAGGACGGCGCGGTGGCGGCGGCCCTCCTCGGTCGGGATGGCCCCGGCCTGGATCGCCTGCTGCAGCGTGCCTTCGGCGGCAGCCCAGTCGCCGGCCTGCGCCTCAAGGTCATAGAGCGTTCCGAGCAGCCAGGGCGTGTTGGGCTGCAGCCCGCGCGCCTTGCGGGCGAGGTTCAGCGCCTCCACCCGGTCGCCCGACTTGATCGCCTGGGTCAGCAGCCCGCGCATGCCGAGGAAGGCCGTTTCCGGCCGCTCCAGCATCGCCTCGAAATACTGCCGGGCGGCGCGCTCGTCGCCCTGCAGCTGGGCGGCCTGGGCCGACAGCAGCATGGTCAGCGGCGGCTCGTTCAGCAGCCCGTCGGCCTTGCGCGCCATCTTGCGCGCGGTCGGGGCGTCGCCGGCGGCGATGGCGACCATGCCCTGGGTCAGGGCGCGGTAGCCGCGCTCGCGGCGGCGGGCCCGGCTGTGGCGGCGGATGCGCTGCGGCGTGCGGATCAGGCCGCGGAGCAGTCGGTAGCCCAGCGCCGCGATGCCCAGCACCACCAGCGTGACCAGCAGGGCGACCCAGAAGGGCGCCTCGACGGCATAGCCCAGCCAGTGGACGCTGACGGTGCCGGGACGGTCGGCGAGCCAGATCGCGGCGGCGATGACCACCGCGACCTTCAGAAGGAACCAGAGGGCGCGGATCATTGGGCCGTCCCCTTTCCGCCGGCGGCGGTCGTCATCAGGGCGATGGCGCGGTCGTTCAACTGGCGCGCGGCCTGATCGGCGGCCAGACGCGCCTTGGCGTCGGCCAGCCAGGGGGCAGCGGTCTGTGCGGCCGGACCTTGCAGCGCCGACAGCTCTTCCACCGCCTTGGCGAGGTTGCCGGCGTCGAGCGCGGCCTCGGCACGGGCGACGACGGCGTCGGCGGTGGTGCCGACCACCCCGCCGCCCTCACGGCGCACGGTGACCAGGGTCGACAGCTTGCCGACCGCCGAGTCGATCCAGCTGTTGCCCTCGCCGCGGATCTCGGCGCGGACGATCTCGCCGGCCAGCGGCTGGAAGCGGTCGGTCAGCTGAGCGCGGGTCGGGATGCCCTTGGCGGCGTAGGACGCCACGGCGTCGAGCGGCTGGGTCACGCCGGCATCGGCGATGTTGAGCGCGCGGACCGCCTGGAGATCCTGCTGGAACGGCTGCCCGCCCGACAGGGAGGCGCGCAGCTGTCCGGCAGCGAGCACCAGCGCCTGGGCGGCGGTGGCGGCGTCCTGGCGTTCGTTGACGGCCTGGTTGACGCTGGTGACCTGCTGCTTCAGCGAATCGACCTCGCCCTTCAGTTGCTGCGCCGCCTGGGCGTTGCCGGCGGCGGCGGTGACCTTCTGCTCCAGCGCGGCGAGGCGGTCGGCCAGCGCCTTCTGGGCGTCGGCCACCCCGGTGTCGGGGGTGGCCGCCGGGCGCTTCTCGAGCGCATCGATCCGCTGGGTCAGCGCGGAGAGGTCGACGGTGGCGGTGCCGTCGCCAGCTCCATTGGTGGCTCCACCGGCGGCCGGACGCTGCTCCAGCTTGCCGACGCGGTCGACGAGCTGCTGGATCTGGGCGCGGAGCGCCGGGTCGGCCGGTGCGGCGGCGGAAGAGGCGGCGGGAGCGGCCGGCGCCGGCCAGCCGGGCAAGGCGGGACCCCACCAGGGTGCCGACAGGGCGGCGGCGCCCACCAGCAATGCGACCACCGACAGCGCGGTGGCGAAGCCGCTGCCGGAGCGCGGCTCGTCGATGTAGGACGGCGCAGGGGTGATGGTAGGGGCGATGGTGGGACGCGACGGCTCGGCATCGGCGCTGCGGCCATAGCCCGCGCTGCCGGTGGTGCCGGACGGCGTCCAGGAACCGGTGGAGGTCTTGGGCCCGTCGGACTTCGCGGTGCCGGACTTCACGGCGTCGGATTTGATGCCGTCCGGCTTGGACTCGCTCTTGATCTCTGCGGCCTTCGGCGCGTCGCTCTTCGGCGTATCGGCGAGGCTGTCCGTGGTGCCGAGCGGCATGGCCGGCGGGATCAGGGCGTCGGACGACTGCAATTCGGTCGCGGCACCGGAGGTCAGTCCGGCGGTCGGCAGGTCGGCGCCGGGAATGGTGTCGGCCGGGGAGGCGGTCGGCACCGGATCGGCCACCGGGGGCACGTCGATGGTGGTTGCGGCCGGGATGATGACGGCGGAGTCCGTCGGCCGATCCTCGCTGGGGGTGGCTGCGTCCAGATCGGCGTCGTCGAGCTTGATGCGGTGCTTGGCGGCGGCGGCGCGCAGGTCGGCATGGCGGGCCAGCGGGATCGCGCCGCGCTTCTTCCAGCCCTGGACCGTCGTGACCGGGGTGTCCAGCTTGTGGGCCATCGGGCGGATACCGCCGAAACGTTCGACGATGCGGTCGACCGCCGCATTGCCGGTGCTGGCGCCGTCGCCGTCACGGTCGGTGCCGGGGCGTTCGGAGCCTGGACGAGAGGTCATGGGCTGTACCTTCGGTTCGCTGTTGTTCGTCTTAACGTCACAGCCCCCTGACCGGTCCCCCTCGTCCCCCGTACGGCTAAACCGACCACCCGGAAGCACCGGGGGTGTAAGCCGTACGGCCGGACCGCGCCGGGGTTAACCGGCGACCGGCAACAGATCGAGCAGGGCATCCTGCTCCGGCCGCGCCGCCACCCGTACGCTTCGCCACGGCGCCACTCCCTCGTCGCCATACGCACGGGCAGCCTCCGCGACCGCGGGGCTGAGGCAGAACGCATCGACCGTACGACAACGATCGACCAGCCCCGCCTCGGCCAGCAGCCTAACAAAGGATGCGGCAGTTCGGGGAGAGAAAAACAACACGCCGTCGAGCCCCGACGTACGCAAAAACGTCGCGGTCTCGTCCGACAGGGTTAGCGCGGGTACGGCATCGTACATCACGCTGCGCCGCAGCGTGAACCCGGCTGCCCCCAGCAGCCCGGCAAGGTCGCCCGCCACCTTGCTCCCCGCCGCATGCAGGAGCGTACCGGCGGCGGGATCGCGCAGCAGGCGGACACGCTCGGCGAGCGCGTACACGTCGCCCGACGCGCTGTCGACCTCGGTGAAACCGGCCGCCCGCGCCGCCCGCGCCGTGGCGTCGCCGACGGCGTGCACCGGGCGGTCGCGCCGCCCTGTACGTTTGGCATAGGCGCGTACGCCGTTCGCGCTGGTGAACAGCAGGGCTTGTACGTCGGAGAGATCCGGCTCCGGCCCGTCGAGCCAGAGCATGGACAGCATCGGCTCCACCGCCACGGCATGGCCGAGCGCTTCCAGCCGGCGTACCAGCGGCTCTGCATCCTCGGCCGGACGGGTCACCAGCAGGCGGGTCCGCGGCCGGCCGGAAGAGGGCTGGGGCTGTTTTCCCATCATGCGGAAAACCCGGCCAAGGTGAAGGTCAGTGTGGTGCCGCGGTGAAGAAATCGGGCGGCAGCTGCGCCCGGATCTCGGCTCCGGCGTCGCTGCCCAGCGACTCGGCGTCGGCTGCCTTGCCGCGGCGTTCGGCGCGGAAGATGCTGCGGCCGTCGTGCGACAGCACCTTGGCGCGCAGGTGCAGGTCGTCGCCGTCCAGCACCGCCAATGCGGCGATGGGGGTACGGCAGGATCCGTCGAGGGCGGCCAGCAAAGCTCGCTCCGCGGTCACCCGGACCGTGGTTTCCGCACAGTTCAGCGGGGCCAGCAGGGCGCGGGTGGTGGTGTCGTCGCTGCGGATCTCGATGCCGATGGCACCCTGGGCGACCGCGGGCAGCATGGTTTCCGGTTCCAGCACCGCGGTGATGCGGTCCGTCAGGCCCAGCCGGCGCAGGCCCGCCAGCGCCAGCAGGGTGGCGTCCACCTCTCCGGCGTCCAGCTTCGACAGGCGGGTCTGCACGTTGCCGCGCAGGGGGACGATCTTCAGGTCGGGACGCAGCTCCAGCACCTGGGCCTGTCGGCGCAGCCCGGCGGTGCCGACCACGGCGCCGGCCGGCAGGTCGGCCAGGCCGCCGCCGGACCGGGCGAAGAAGGCGTCGCGCGGATCCTCGCGCGGCAGCAGGGTGGCGATCTCCAGCCCGTCGGGAAGCTGGGTCGGCACGTCCTTCATCGAATGGACGGCGAGGTCGGCGCGGCCGTCGAACAGCGCCTCCTCCAGCTCCTTGGTGAACAGGCCCTTGCCGCCGGCTTCCGCCAGGGTGCGGTCGAGGATGCGATCGCCGGTGGTCTTGAAGACGACGATCTCGATGGCGCCCGGGGCGGCGAGATGCGGGTGGACGGCGATCAGGCGGTCGCGGGTTTCATGGGCCTGCGCCAGCGCCAGCGGGCTGCCGCGCGTCCCGATACGGAGCGGGTGGGTCGTCATAGGGCGTGTTCTAGGGGATCCGCGCAGCTTTGCAAGGATTCGTCGCCCTGCCATACCGAAGATTGAGGCGGATCAAATTTCACGCTTCGCCGCCGGGTGCGGCCACGCAACTGCGTCCTGTACCCGGCGGGCCAAGGCGGCTAACTTGGCGCCATGATCGTTCTTGGAATCGAAACGAGCTGCGACGAGACGGCCGCCGCCGTCGTCACAGATGCGCGCGAGATCCGCGCCGACGTCGTGCTGTCGCAGCTGGACGACCACACGCCCTATGGCGGCGTCGTCCCGGAAATCGCCGCCCGCGCCCATCTGCAGCATCTCGACGGGCTGATCCGCCGCGCGATGGACGAGGCCGGGATCGGCTTCGGCGACCTCGATGCGGTGGCGGCAACCGGCGGGCCGGGGCTGATCGGCGGCGTCATCGTCGGCGTGATGACCGCCAAGGCCATCGCCGCGGCGCGCGGGCTTCCCTTCGTCGCCGTCAATCATCTGGAAGGCCACGCGCTGACCGCCCGGCTGACCGACGACGTCGCCTTTCCCTATCTGCTTCTGCTGGTGTCGGGCGGCCATTGCCAGCTGCTGGCGGTCGAGGGGGTGGGGCGTTACCGCCGGCTCGGCACCACCATCGACGACGCGGTGGGCGAGGCGTTCGACAAGACCGCCAAGCTGCTGGGGCTGGGCTATCCCGGCGGACCGCTGGTGGAGAAGGCGGCGGCGCGGGCGACCAATCCGGCGCGCTTCGAGCTGCCGCGGCCGATGCTGGGGCGCCCGGGCTGCGATTTCTCCTTCTCCGGGTTGAAGACCGCGGTGCGGCGGCATGTGGAGGAGCTGGGAGGCGTGCTGTCGGAAACCGACCGCGACGACCTCGCCGCCGCCTTCCAGGCGACGGTGGCGGAGGTGCTGGCCGACCGCTGCGGCCGCGCCATCCGCCGCTTCAAGGAGGAGCATCCGCAGGGCGGTGCCCTGGTGGTCGCCGGCGGCGTCGCCGCCAACAAGGCGATCCGCAGCCGGCTGTCGATGCTGGCGGAGAAGCAGCGCATGCGGTTCGTCGCCCCGCCGCTCCGCCTGTGCACCGACAACGCGGCGATGATCGCCTGGGCCGGGATCGAGCGCTTCCGGCTGGGCGAGAGCGACCCGTTGAACTTCGCCCCCCGCCCGCGCTGGCCGCTGGACCCGGACGCGGCGCCGGTGATCGGGCGCGCGGGCGTCGGGGCGGGGGTGAAGGCGTGAGATTTCCCTCTCCCGCCCCGGGAGAGGGAAGGGGCCCGCTAAGCGGGAAGGGTGAGGGGTGGTGCAAAGGGTTATGCGCTTCCGGTTCCTTGGATCACCCCTCACCCTCCCCACGCCTTCGGCGCGGGTCCCCTCCCTCTCCCGGGACGGGAGAGGGTTTTGACCGGAATGGATACGTGGCGAGATGAAAACGATGTCCCCCTCTCCCCTCCGCCGCATCGGCGTCGTCGGTGGCGGCGCCTGGGGCACGGCGCTGGCACTGGCGGCGTTGCGGGCCGGACGCGAGACGCTGCTGTGGGCGCGCGAACCCGCGGTGGTGGAGGCGATGAGCATCCGCCGCGAGAACCGCGACTATCTGCCCGGCGTTCCGCTGCCCGACGCGCTGCGGGTCACCGGCGACTTGGGCGACCTCGGCGACTGCGACGCGGTGCTGCTGGTGTCGCCGGCCCAGCATGCGCGCAGCGTCACCGCGCGGATGGCGCCGCTGCTGAAGCCGGGCGCGTCCGTGGTCGTCTGCGCCAAGGGGATCGAGCTGGACAGCCACGCGCTGATGAGCGAGGCGGTCGCGGCCTCCCTGCCGGGCGGCAACCCGGTGGCGATCCTGTCCGGCCCGACCTTCGCGGCGGAGGTGGCGCGCGGGCTGCCGACGGCGGTGACGCTGGCCTGCGCCGACGAGGCGCTGGGCACGGCGCTGGTCGCCGCCCTGGGCAGCCGCACCTTCCGGCCCTACCGCTCGGACGATGTCGTCGGCTCGCAGATCGGCGGGGCGGTGAAGAATGTGCTGGCCATCGCCTGCGGCGTGGTCGAGGGCCGGCGGCTGGGCGACAACGCCCGCGCCGCGCTGATCACCCGTGGGCTGGCCGAGATCACCCGGCTGGCGCTGGCGCTCGGCGGCCGGGCGGAGACCCTGATGGGGCTGTCGGGTCTGGGCGACCTGACGCTGACCTGCTCCAGCCTGCAGTCGCGCAACATGTCGCTGGGCGCGGCGCTGGGCGAGGGCAAGGCGCTGGCCGAGATCCTGGCGGTGCGCCGGTCGGTGGCGGAAGGCGTCTACACCGCCGCCGCGGTGGTCGGGCTGGCGGCGAAGCTGGGCGTCGACATGCCGATCTGCGCCGCGGTCGACGCCATCCTGAACCGGGGCGCCGGGCTGGACGAGACCATCGACGGGCTGCTGTCGCGACCCTTCCGGGGCGAGGGGGTTTAGGGTCCGTCGGATCGCCTTATGTAAGGGAACCGGAAGCGGCCTTATGTGAGGGGAACAGGAATGACGTCTCGCCCTGGATGTGCATGCGCGGTCGCCGTCATGGCCCTGATGGTCGTGACGTTCACCGGAGCGGCCACGGCGGGAGAACTCCGCGCGACCGTCCGCAACGTCAAGCCCAACCAGGGCAAGGTGATGGTGGCGTTGTTCGACAGCGCAGAAGCGGAGAAGGCCAAGACACCGCGCGCCGGCTATTTCGCCGCCGCGTTGGGGACGGAGCTGCAGGTGGTCTTTCCCGACCTGCCGGCCGGGCGCTACGGGCTGATCGCCTTCCAGGATCTGGACAACAACGGCGAACTCGCCACCGGCCTGTTCGGCATTCCAGCCGAACCGCACGGCTTCAGCCGCTCCGCCCGCGGCAGCTTCGGTCCGCCCAGCTTCGACGATTATGCGGTGGCGGTCGGCGCCGCGGGCGTGGCGACGACGGAGATCCGGCTGGTGGAGTGATCACTCACCTGTGCAGGCAGCCCTCCTGGCGCCAGCGGGCGAGATAGTCGTCCAGGCCGCGGCCGGGGATTTCGTCGAACCGGCGATCCAGCGCCAGCAGGGTTTCCATGCGGTCGATGCGGAAACTGCGGAACTCTTCGCGCAGTTCGCACCAGGCGCCGAGCGTCCACACCCGGCCCCAGAAGAACAGGCCCAGCGGCTGGACCGCACGGGCGGAATGGGTGCCGTCCTCGCGCCGGTAGTCGAACAGCACGACGCGCTTGGCGTTGATGGCGCAGCGCAGCACGTCCATCCGCTCGCGTAAGGGGGCGGGGAAGGAGAAATCGGGGACGAAGACGCGGCTGTCGGCCAGCTCACGCCGTCGCGCCTCCGGTACCACCGCCTCCACCTTGTCGAGCGCGCGGGCGGCGGCATCGGCAAGAGCCCCGCCGATCCAGGCGCGGGCGAGGCGGGCGCCGACCACCAGTGCCTCCACCTCGTCCTGGGTGAACATCAGCGGCGGCAGGTCGTAGCCGTCGCGCAGCAGATAGCCGACGCCGGCCTCGCCTTCCACCGGAACGCCGGAGGAGGCGAGGTCGCGCATGTCGCGGTAGACGGTGCGCTCCGACACCTCCAGGCACCGTGCCAGTTCGGCAGCCGTCACCAGCCGCCCCTTGCGGAGATGCTGGACGATCTGGAACAGGCGGTCGGCGCGGCGCATGGCGACGGCTCCGGCTGATAAGGTCAGTGCATCGAATAGAGGCCGATGCGGTTGCCTTCGCTGTCGATGAGCTGGGCGAAATAGCCGATCTCCGGGGTGATCAGCGTCTTCGGCACGACGATGGTGGCGCCGGCCTGCTCGGCACGGGCCAGCGGGGCGGACAAATCGTCGCCGCCGTTCAGGTAGACGGTGGTGCCGTCGGCGCCGGGCTTGCAGGCCTCATGCTGGATCAGGCAGCCCTTGACGGCCATGCCCTCGGCCGGGAAGACGGCCATGGTCATGCCGCTGGGGCAGGGTTCCTGGACCATCTTGACGGCGAAGACGGCCTCGTAGAAGCGGACGGCGCGGGCGAGGTCGGTGACCGGGATCTCGAACCAGGTGACGACGTGCGGGTTGTTCATCGGATTGGCTCCTGACAGGGGAGAGAGGAATGTTCGTGGTTCGTGCCGGCACGCCCCCTTGATAGCACACCCTCTCCTGACAGCGTGATGTCAGGAGCAATCGGCTCCCTCAATGAAAATTGCGGCCCTTGGGGAAGGGACCCGCCGCGGGGCGCTCCCCGCCGGTCAGCTCGGCCAGCCGGTGGGTCAGGTCGATCAGCGACTCCACGCGCAGATGCACCACACCGTCGTGACTTTGCACCCGGCCGGTGGCGGCCATCATCCGGGCGGTCATGATCGGGCGGCGGAAGGTCTCGAAGGCATCGGGCATGACGACGAGGTTGGCGATCCCGGTCTCGTCCTCCAGCGTGAGGAAGACGACGCCTTCGGCGCTGCCGGGGCGCTGGCGGACGAGGACCAGGCCGGCGGTGGTCAGGCGGCGGCCGTCGCGCGTCCGGACCAGCCGCTCCGCCGGGGTGACGCCGGGGAGGCCGTCGCGCAGCAGCGCCAGCGGGTGGGCCTTCAGCGACAGCGACAGGCTGGTGTAGTCCATCACCACATGCTCGCCCAGCGCCATGACCGGCAGCGGGGCCTCGGGTTCCTCGGCCATTGGGTTGTATGGGGGGCCGTCGAGCCGCGCGAACAGTGGCAGCGGCGTGTCGCCCAGCGCCCGCACCGCCCACAGGGCCGCCCGGCGATCAAGCCCGACGGAGTGGAAAGCATCGGCCTTGGCGAGCTTTTCCAATGCCGCGACCGGCAGGCGGGCGCGGCGCCAAAGGTCGTAGGGGTCGCGGTAGCCGCCGGCGCGGGAAAGGACGAGGGATTCGGCATGGGCTTGGGTGAAGCCCTTGATGAGCCGGAGGCCGAGTCGGAGGGTCATCTCCCTCTCCCCCCCGGGGAGAGGGTCGGGGTGAGGGGGACGCATCTCGTGGACATCTTCGGCTACGCCGAACCCCCTCATCCTAACCTTCTCCCCGGGGGGGAGAAGGGATTGGTCCTGGGGTTCGATGGTGCAATCCCATCCCGACAGGTTCACGTCCGGCGGCAGCACGGTCACGCCATGCTCCTTTGCGTCGCGGACGATCTGGGCCGGGGCGTAGAAGCCCATGGGCTGGCTGTTCAGCAGGGCGGCGGCGAAGATGGCGGGGTGGTGGCGCTTGATCCAGGCCGAGACATAGACCAGCAGCGCGAAGCTGGCGGCGTGGCTTTCCGGGAAGCCGTATTCGCCGAAGCCCTCGATCTGCTTGAAGCAACGCTCGGCGAAGGCGGGATCGCAGCCGTTGGCGGTCATGCCGGCGATGAACTTGTCGTGGAACCGCTGGACCTTTCCGGTCTTGCGGAAGGCCGCCATGGCGCGGCGCAACTGGTCGGCCTCCTCGGCGGTGAAACCGGCGCCGACCATGGCGACCTTCATCGCCTGTTCCTGGAACAGCGGGACGCCCAGCGTCCTGTGGAGGACCGGTTCCAGCACCGGCATCGGATAGGTGATGTCTTCCGCCCCGCTGCGGCGGCGCAGGTAGGGATGGACCATGCCGCCCTGGATCGGGCCGGGGCGGACGATGGCGACCTCGATCACCAGATCGTAGAATTTCTTCGGCTTCAGCCGGGGCAGCATGCTCATCTGCGCGCGGCTTTCGACCTGGAAGACGCCCAGGCTGTCGGCCCGCCCCAGCATCTCGTAGACCGCCTTGTCCTCCTGGGGCAGGGTGGCGAGGGTCCAGCGCGTCCCATGCACCCGTTCGATCAGGTCGAAGGCACGATGGATGCAGGTCAGCATGCCCAGCGCCAGCACGTCGACCTTGAGGATGCCCAGCGCGTCGATGTCGTCCTTGTCCCACTCGATGGTGGTGCGGTCCTCCATCGCCGCGTTGGCGACCGGGCAGAGGTCGGACAACGGGCCGCGGGTGATGACGAAGCCGCCGACATGCTGCGACAGGTGGCGGGGGAAGCCCATCAACTCGTGGGCAAGCTCCAGCGTGCGCTTGAGCCTCGGGTCGTCCGGGTCGACGCCGAGCGAGCGGGCGCGTTCCTCGTCCACCCCCTGGCCGCTCCAGCCCCAGATCGAGCCGGTCAGCCGCGCCACCAGATCGGCCGAAAGCCCCATCGCCTTGCCGACCTCGCGCAGGGCGCTGCGGGCGCGGTAGCGGATGACGGTGGCGGTCAGGCCGGCGCGGGCGCGGCCGTATTTTTTGTAGATGTACTGGATCACCTCCTCGCGCTTTTCATGTTCGAAATCGACGTCGATGTCCGGCGGCTCGTCGCGGGCGCTGGAGATGAAGCGCTCGAACAGCAGATCGACCTCGGTGGGATCGACCGAGGTGATGCCCAGGCAATAGCAGACGGCGGAGTTGGCGGCGCTGCCGCGGCCCTGGCACAGGATGTCCTGTTTCCTGGCGAATCGGACGATGTCGTGGACGGTCAGGAAGTAAGGGGCATAGCGGCGCTCGGCGATCAGGGCCAGTTCGCGCTCCACCGTCCGGCGCACCGTGTCGGGAATGCCGCCGGGATAGCGTTTGGTTGCTCCCTCCCAGGTCAAGGCGACCAGCGTGTCCTGCGGATCGCGGCCCTCCGCCACCTCGTCGGGATAGTCGTAACGCAGCTCGTCCAGCGAGAAGCGGCAGGCTTCGGCAATCTCCACCGTGCGGGCGACGGCGTCGGGATGGTCGCGGAACAGGCGGACCATCTCGACGGCCGGCTTCAGGTGGCGCTCGGCATTGGCGGACAGCCGCCAACCGGCCTCGTCGATGGTGGTGTGGTGGCGGATGCAGGTCATCACGTCGGCCAGCGCCCGCCGCCCGGCGCCGTGATAGAGCACGTCGTTGGTGGCGACCAACGGCACCCCTTCCGCCTCCGCCAATCCGGCCAGCCAGCGCAGCCGCCGGGCGTCGTCGCCCTGGTAGCGGTGGCTCGCCGCCAGATGGAGCTGCCCGCGAGCGAGCCCGCTGCGCCAGGCGCGCAGCTCGCGCAGGAAGGAGTCGTCGCGCCGGTCGGGAGCAAGCAGCAGGAACAGCATGCCCTCGGCATGGGCCAGAACGTCGGCACGGGCGATGAAGCATTCGCCCTTCGGCGCCCGCATCTTGCCCAGCGTCAGCAGCCGGGACAGCCGGGCATAGGCGGCGCGGTCGGTCGGATAGGCCAGCAGGCTGTCGGCATCGGTCAGGTCGAGCCGGCAGCCGATCAGCGCCCGGATGCCCGCCTTCTTCGCCGCGGCATGCATCTGCACCACGCCGGCCAGCGAATTGCGGTCCGTCACCCCCACCGCCGCCAGTCCCAGCGCCGAGGCGGTCATCGCCAGCTCGTCGGGGTGCGACGCCCCCTCAAGGAAGCTGAAGCTGGTGGCGACCTGCAGTTCGGCGTAACGGATCACGGCGGGGCTCCCCGGCACGGACGGATGGGTTCGTGCGGGGATGATAGTCCAAAAATGGGACTAATGTCATTATTGCGGCGAGGGCGAGTATTTGTTTGAGGGTCTTACCCTGGATAGGACTCTATACCCAGGACCGTGAAGCCCTTGTTCTGGGGGAAACGGGCGTTGACCTTTTCTCGGGCCTTGTTCTCGTCCAACGCCCAAACCAGGAAGCGGCGACCGCGCTTCCAGCTGTCCAGCGCGGTGGAGGTGAGGTTGGCGTTGACCCGGGCGCCGTAGTCGGCGTTGACCACCCGCAGAAGCCAGCCCTGGTCCTTCTGGGTGCGGCGGTCGTCCAGCACATAGATGCGGCGGTCGGCGGTACCGGCGACCTTCAGGCGTTGTTCGAGATCCTCGCAGCCCATCTCGGCCATCGCCTTGCGGCGGCGGGCGTCGCGCAGGTCGCGCGCCTGCTGGAGGGTGACGCGGGCGACCCTCTTGATCCGTTCCACCTGCGCCTGCTTGCGCGAGACGGCGGTGGCGATCCGCTCCTCCGACGTCTTCAGACGGCGCAGCGCCAGCAGGAGCGACACGGCCAGCGAGGCGAGGCCGACCAGGCCGGCGAAGACATAAGGTATGCTGTCCATGGCGCGTCCTTTTGCGACTGGAGGGTCAACCGGCCTTGGCGATGGGGGTGTCGGCGGACAGGAACTCCTGCATCCGCGTCACCGCATAGCCGAAGGCGGGCGGGTAGCGCCGCTCGATCTCCATCCGTGCCTCCGCCATCGAACGCGCCCACACCTCGATCATCTGCGGCTGGGCCCAACTGGGGTCGACCAGCGCATGCTGGCTCTGCTGGACGGCACCGGTGCCGACGTATTTGTTCACGACCATGGCGACGTAGCAGGGGCTGCTCTGGAGCTCTTCGCCGATCAGACGAACCAGTCGCTCGCCGGATTGGCGCGACTCCTCGATCTGGCGTTCCATCGCCTTGCGCTGGCGCAGCACATCCTCGACTCCGCCGTCCAGTTCCTTCAGCTCGAGGATGCGGTCGGCGCGGCGGGCTTCCAACTTCGTTTCCATCTTGGCGCGGCGGGCGATGGCGTCGCGGACCCCTTCCGACCCGTGCCGGCGCTCGATCGCGCGTTCGCCGAACAGGATGACCAGCTTGCCGATGCCGAACCCCAGGCCCGCCAGCCCGAAGGCGGAGATGAGCGTGTTGCTGTAGTTCTGCCACATGTGCGAACCCCTGATGGGGAAGGCCATCCGAATGGATGCTTCCGCATAAAGGAGTAACCCCTCGTCTCCCGCCGTTCAATCATGGCGCTGTAACGATATTTCACATGAAACATGCCGGTGTGGCGGCCGACTCGGAAGCGTCCGTGCGGCCCGCGAGGATGGGTGCACGATATCGACGGCGATGCGACGGTGCGGAGTGCCACGGCCGCCCTATATCGTTTTGCATCCATCACAGTGAAAATGGCGGCGGATCGGTCGGGCCGGTGGCGCGTTTCGCCATTCGGTGCTTGCGCGGTCACGCCGGGCCACCTTAGGCATGGCCGTGGGTTTGAAACGATCGGAGCGGACCGGGGATGGAAGCAAGCATGGATGGGCGGGAGCACGCGGCCAAGCTGCGCGCGCTCGCGCTGGGGGCGCTCGGTGTCGTCTACGGCGACATCGGCACCAGCCCGCTCTACACGCTGCGCGAATGCCTGACCGAGGGCGGCGGCTTCCCGCTGACGCCGGAGGTCATACTGGGGGTGTTGTCCCTGATCTTCTGGGCGCTGATCATCACGGTGACGGTGAAGTACGTCGTCTTCATCATGCGCGCCGACAACCAGGGCGAGGGCGGCATCCTGGCGTTGACGGCGCTGGCGCTGCGCGGCATGCGGCCGGGGCACCGGCGCACCGGGGTGGTCATGGCGATCGGCGTAATGGGCGCCTCGCTGTTCTACGGCGACAGCCTGATCACCCCCGCCATCTCGGTGCTGAGCGCGGTGGAAGGGCTGCATGTCGTGGCGCCCGCCCTGGACGCCTACGTCATCCCGATCACGCTGACCATCCTGACCGGGCTGTTCGTGCTGCAGCGCTTCGGCACGGAGAGGGTCGGCAAGCTGTTCGGGCCGGTGATGCTGGTCTGGTTCCTGACGCTGGGGGGATTGGGGCTCTGGCAGATCGTGCGCTATCCCGGCGTGCTCGCGGCGATCTGGCCCGGCCATGCGGTGGAGATGCTGTTCCAGCATGGCTGGCACGGCTTCCTGCTGCTGGGGGCGGTGGTCCTGGCGGTGACGGGGGCGGAGGCGCTCTATGCCGACATGGGCCATTTCGGCCGCAAGCCGATCCGCGGCGCTTGGTACACCATCGTGCTGCCGTCGCTGCTGCTGTGCTATTTCGGGCAGGGCGCCCTGCTGCTGCACGAACCGGAAGCCATCGAGAACCCCTTCTTCCATCTGGCGCCGGACTGGGCGCAGGTGCCGCTGCTGCTGCTGGCCACCGCCGCCACCGTCATTGCCGGGCAGGCGGTGATCTCCGGCGCCTATTCGGTGACGCTGCAGGCGATGCATCTGCGCTACCTGCCGCGGATGGAGGTGATGCACACGTCGGAGCACGAGAAGGGTCAGATCTACATGCCGCAGCTGACCTGGCTGCTGCTGGCCGGTGTCATCCTGCTGGTGCTGAGCTTCCAGACCTCCAGCAATCTCGCCGCCGCCTACGGCATCGCGGTGACCGGCACGATGGTGGCGACCACGCTACTGGCCTACAAGGTCGCGCGCTCGCTCGGCCGCTGGAAGCTGTGGCAGGCGGTGCTGGCGCTGGTGGTGTTCCTGTCGGTCGATCTGGCGTTCTTCCTGGCCAACCTGGTCAAGGTGGAGGAGGGCGGCTGGTTCCCGCTGGTTGTCGGCGCGGCGGTCTTCCTGCTGATGGCGACCTGGCGGCGTGGGCGCGAGGTGGTGCGCAAGCGGCTGGCCGAGGATGCGCTGCCCTTCGACATGCTGCTGGAGCGGCTGAAGAGCGGGTCGGTGCAGCGGGTGCCGGGCACCGCGGTCTTCCTGACCGGCAACCCGCGCGGCCTGCCGCCGGGCCTGCTGCACAGCATGAAGCACTACAAGGTGCTGCACCAGCGCGTCGTGCTGCTGACCGTCGACATCGAGGACGTGCCCCATGTGCCGGACGACCAGCGTTTCGAGTTGAAGGCGCTGTCCGCCGGGTTCTTCCGGCTGATCGTCCATTTCGGCTTCAAGGACGAGCCGGACATTCCGCAGGCGCTGGAGATCAGGCGCATCCCGGGATTGCCCTTCGAGCCGATGGAAACCACCTATTTCGTCAGCCGCGAGACGCTGATCCGCACCCATGGCAAGTCCGGCCTGCCGCGCTGGCAGGAACCGCTGTTCATCTTCCTGTCGAAGCTGTCGTCCAGCGCCTCGGAGTATTTCTGCATCCCGCCCAACCGGGTGGTCGAACTGGGCATGCAACTGGAGATCTGAGATGTATCGGGGCGGGCAGGGTTTCCCGGACAGACTTTGTCTCCCCGGGCGGCGTAGGGGGCGAATTTCGGCTTGGGCACCCTCCGTTCCGACGAAACGCCGGGTGCCCCACCACAAAGGCCGGGTCTGCTCCTAAGCAGGTTTCTCCAGATCGGGCCATAGGCCCGGCCTGGAGAAACCTGCGGACTCTATGGTTTTGCAGGTTTTCCGAGCCCGCCCATTTGTGGGCGGAGTTCGGAAAACCTGCTTAGAAAGACGTCAGCGCCGGACCATCGGCGCCAGATCCTTGCGGATGCCGGCGTCGAGCCGGGCGTTCAGGTCCTCCATCATCCGGCGGGTGATGTCTAGGAAGGTGGCCTCGCGGTCGGCCAGCGAGATGTTCTCCGCCACGCTGGTGGAGTGGGTGACGGTGGACCGGGTCACGCCGCGGAAGCCGCCGTTGCCGGTGTCCGGCACCTCGCCGGCGATCTCGACCTCGATCCGGCCGTCATAGCGCTGGGCCTGATCGTTGCTGAAATAGCCGGTGAGGCCCTTCTTGGTCGGCAGCGCCACCTCGACGATGCTGGCGTCGCGGATGGTGACGCGCACCCGCCCCGTCCCGCCGGTCGCCTGCAAGCGTTCCGCCGCCCAGCGCCGCACCGCCTCGGCCGGCGGGACGGCGGAGCGCCCTTCCACATGCTTGGCCCCCGTCGGCCGGTAGGCGTCGACCACGTCGATGGTGCCGGCATTCAGCACGATCGGCCCGAAATTGGAGAAATCGACCGGGCGGGGGGCCGGGCGCGGCGGCGTGCTCTGGCAGGCGGCGAGCAGGAGGGTGACCGTTCCGGCGGCAAGGACGAGGCGGCGCGACAGCATGGGGACTCCGGGTGAGGGAGAATGATTGAACAAAGGGGCGGCACTATAGCCGGCATGATCGACGGGCGCACCACGACCATTCCGGTGAACGACTTCCGGGTTGCGTCAACCGTCCGGCAGGTTTCGCGAGAGGTCCCCGAGCAGGACCGGCAGGTCGCGGGCACCATGAAGGATGCGGACGATCAGTGGGGGCTGCCGCTCCGCATTGTAGACGAGGATGTAGGGGAAGCCGGTCAGGCTGACGAAGCGGTAGGGCGGTGCGGCCAAGTCCGGACGCAACACCCCGGCCAGGGGATGAGTGCCGATACGTTGCGCGGTCCGTGCGATGGTATCGCGCAAAGCACGAGCGGCGCCGGGATCGTCCTGGGCGATCCAGCGGATTGCCGCCAACAGATCGCGGCGCGCCGCCGGTGACAGGAGCGCGACGGTCATCGGTTGCGGGAGGCCATGCTGGAGTCGATGATGGCGTCGGCTTCGGCCAGGACATCGTCGATGGCGACGCCGCCGTCACGGTCGGCTTCGGCTTCGGCCTGCGACAGCATGGCGTTGAAAGTCAGCCGCCGCTCTTCGGCCTCCTGCAACAGGCGCAGGCCGGAGCGCACCACCTCGCTCACATTGTTGTAGCGCCCGCCTTCGACACAGTCGCGGGCGAATCGCTCCAACTCGGGGGTGAGATGCACGTTGGTCGCCATCGCCGTCCTCCCATGAAGATCTTATGTCAAGGATTGACATAAGTATGGGCGATGCCGGTGGAGGACGCAAGCGGGAGTCCGGTGCCTGTCGGCACCGGTCCCGGCACACTGCTTACGCGCCATAGACGCGGTCGAGATCCGCGTCGGTGAAGTGGTAATCGGTCGAGCAGAACTGGCAGGTCACCTCGACCCGGCCGTCGTCGATCTTCAGTTCCTGCACCTCTTCGCGGGGCAGGCTGCGCAGCATGGTCTCCACCCGCTCGCGCGAGCAGCGGCAGCCGAAGCGCAGGGCGTTGCCTTCGTAGACCCGCACCCCGTCCTCGTGGAACAGGCGGTAGAGCAGGTCGGCGGCCGGCAACTCGGTCGACAGCAGCTCGTCGCCGGACACGCTGGCCATCAGCGCCATGGCGCGGTGCCAATCATCCTCGTTGTCCGACGGGGTCAACCCCTGTTCCTGCGGCAGGCGCTGGACCATGATGCCGCCGGTGCGCCAGGGACCGAAGGAGCCGTCCGGCAGCACCGCGCGGTCGACCGATACGGTCAGGCCGGTGTCGATCTGCTCCGACTGGCGGAAGTAATGCTGGACGCAGTCGGTCAGCGTCTTGCCGTACAGCTCGACGATGCCCTGGTAGCGGTCGGTGTCGGGACCCTGGTCCACCGTGAAGGCGATGTAGCCCTTGCCCAGCAGCGCAGCCGCCGGGGCGATGTCGACGTCCCGCTCGGCCTTGGCCAGCGCTTCCGGGTCGAACTGGGCATAGGCGCGCACGTCGCCGACCGAGGTGACGTCGGCCACCATCAGGCGGATCGGACCGTCGCCCTTGGTCTGGAGCGTGAAGATGCCCTCGTACTTCAGCATGCTGGCGAGCAGCACGGCCAGCGTCGCCGTCTCCGCCAGGAAGCGGGCGACGGTGGGCGGATAGTCGTGGCGGGTCAGGATCTCGTCGATCGCCGGTCCCAGCTTGATGATGCGGCCGCGCAGGCGCGACGCCTCGATCTGGAACGGCAGGACGAAATCATCGGTGAGCGGGCGGACGGACGGATCGTCCATAGGGCGAATTCCTTAAGACAGAGACCTGCAAGAGGGCGTAGGCCGCAAGATCGGCGCGGCGGGGGGCCGAATCAAGGCCGGCAGGGCACCCATGCGAGTTTGGCCCTCTCCCGCGGCGGAAGAGGGCCGAACGAAACGCGAGGTGTCGGGATCAGGCGCGGGATCGGACGCGGAGCGTCAGTCCAGCACGCCCATGCACCAGCCGAGGATGGCCTTCTGGGCGTGCAGGCGGTTCTCCGCCTCGTCCCAGACCACCGAATGGCGGCCGTCGATCACGCCGTCGGTCACTTCCTCGTTCCGGTGGGCCGGCAGGCAGTGCATGAACAGCGCGTCCGGGTGGGCGTGCGCCATCAGCGCCTCGTTCACCTGATAGGGGCCGAGGATCGCCGCCCGCTCGTCGACATCGGTGTTGTGCATCGAGGCCCAGGCGTCGGTGATGACGCATTCGGCCCCGCGCACCGCCTCTTCCGGCTGGTCGGTGACGACCAGACGGCCGCTGCCCTCGCGTTCCGCCCAGGCCAGCAGCTCCGGCGACGGGCCGTAGACGCCGGGGCAGGCCAGCCGCAGCTCGAAGCCGAAGCGCACGGCGGCATGCGCCCAGCTGACCGCGACGTTGTTGCAGTCGCCGATCCAGGCGACGGTCCGGCCGTTGATCGGACCGCGATGCTCCTCGAAGGTCATCAGGTCGGCCATGATCTGGCAGGGGTGGGTCTGGTCGGTCAGGCCGTTGATGATCGGCACGCTGGCGTGGGCCGCCAGTTCGTGCACCCGCTCCTCGCCGGTGGTGCGGACCATCACCGCGTCGACGAAGCGCGACAGCACGCGGGCGGTGTCGCCGATGGTCTCGCCGCGGCCGAGCTGCATGTCGTCGGGCTTCAGCACCACGACGCTGCCGCCGAACTGCTGCATGCCGACCTCGAACGACACGCGGGTGCGGGTCGAGGGCTTCTCGAAGATCAGGGCCAGCGCGCGGCCGGCCAACAGGGTCGAGTGGGCAAGCCGGTCCTTCTTCAGGTCGGCCTTGATGCGGACGGCATGATCGAGCAGGCGGCGCAGGGTGGCGCCGTCCATCCGGTCGATGTCGAGGAAATGCCGGACGCTGTTACTGGCCTTGTTGTTGACGCCGCTCATCCCAGGCACTCCTGCGCCGTCCGGTCGAGAATCCCGACGGCTTCATTCACTTCGGCTTCGCCGATGTTCAGGGGCGGCAGCAGCCGCACCACATTGTCGCCGGCTGGAACCGACAGCAGGCCGTTGGCGCGCAGCTTCGCCACCACCTCGCCCACCGGCTGGCCCAGCTTCAGGCCGAGCATCAGGCCCTGGCCGCGCAGTTCCAGGAACATCGCCGGATGCTTGGCGATCAGCTCTTCCAGGCGGCCGCGCAGGGTGGCCGAGGTCTGCTGGACGCTGTCCAGGAAGCCCGGGGCCAGCATGACGTCCAGCACGGCGTTGCCGACGGCGGTCGCCAGCGGGTTGCCGCCATAGGTCGAGCCATGGGTGCCGGCGGTCATGCCCGACGCCGCACGCTCGGTGGCCAGGCAGGCGCCGAGCGGGAAGCCGCCGCCGATCCCCTTGGCGACGCACATGACGTCCGGGGTGATGCCGGCCCATTCATGGGCGAACAGCTTGCCGGTACGGCCCATGCCGCACTGGATCTCGTCGAGGAACAGCAGCAGGCCATGCTCGTCGCACAGCGCGCGAAGGCCGCGCAGGAACTCGACCGAGCCGGCGCGGATGCCGCCCTCGCCCTGGATCGGCTCGATGCAGATTCCGCCGGTCTGGGGGGTGATGGCGGCGCGCACGGCGTCGAGGTCGCCGAACGGCACTTGGTCGAAACCGTCCAGCAGCGGATCGAAGCCATGCACCAGCTTCTCCTGCTTGGCGGCCGAGATGGCGCCCAGCGTGCGGCCGTGGAAGGCCTGCTCGAAGGTGATGATGCGGTTCTTCTGCGGGTTGCCGCTGTCATAATGGTACTTGCGGACGGCCTTGGCGCCGCATTCCCACGCCTCGGCCCCCGAGTTCGTGAAGAACACGGTGTCGGCGAAGGTCACTTCGGTCAGGCGCTTGCCCAGGCTCTCCTGCCCGGCGACCCGGAACAGGTTGGAGGTGTGCCACAGCTTTTTCGCCTGCTCGGTCAGCTTCTCGACCAGATAGGGATGCGCGTGACCCAGGGCGTTCACCGCGACGCCGGCGGCGAAATCAAGGAATCGTCGCCCATCGGTCGCGTAGAGATACGGACCTTCACCGCGCTCGAAAACGACATCGGCGCGGGCGTATGTGGGCATAACGACGGGGATCACGGCGTTGGTCTCCCAAAAAGGAAAATCCGGCGGCCAAGGCTGGCCGCCGGGAACGGCAAATATCCGGAGATTGATCGGTTCTGTCAACGGACAGGTCGGAAAAGGCGCGGCTTTCGCGGAATCTTCACGCCTTCAGCTTGTAGCCGGTCTTGAACATGCGCCATGCCAGCCACCACAGCCCGGCATTCACCGCCAGCATCACCGCCACGCCCAGCCAGCGCGACCCGTCCGACATGCCGATGAAGCCGTAGCGGAAGCCGTCGATCATGTAGAAGAAGGGATCGAAATGGGCGACCCACCAGAAGACCGGCGGCAGGGTGTCGACGGAATAGAAGGTGCCGGACAGGAAGGACAGCGGCGTCACCACGAAGTTGGTCACCGCGGCGATGTTGTCGAACTTCTCCGACCAGACGCCGCCGACCAGGCCCAGCAGCGACAGCAGCATCGACGCCATCACCGCGTGGAACAGCACGAAGCCCGGATGCGGCATGTGCATCGGGATCACCGCCCAGATGGCGAGCCCGGTCACCAACCCGACCACGACGCCGCGGGTGACGCCGCCCAGCACGAAGCCGCTGACCAGCTCCATCGGCGACAGCGGCGGCATCAGGATGTCGACGATGTTGCCCTGCACCTTGGCGATCACGACGGAGGAGGAGGTGTTGGCGAAGGCGTTCTGCACCATCGCCATCATGATCAGGCCGGGAGCGAGGAACTCCAAATAGGGTGTCGGACCGACCATCCGCACCGCCGATCCCAGCGACAGGGCGAACACCGCGTAATAGAGCAGCGTCGTCACCACCGGCGCCCAGACGGTCTGCTGGTGCACCTTGATGAAGCGCCGCACCTCGCGTGCGTAGAGCGTCCACAGGCCGATCCAGTTGACGGAACCGACATTGCGCGGCATGGGAGGAAGGGGAAGGGTCATCGCGTCACGATCTGCCTTTTGGGAACCGGCGCCCGCGGTTTCGCACCCATGCGGGAGCCGACGGAGGGCCGGAGCTGTTTCGCCAGGAAAGGGCGCCGGGAAGGTCACGGACCGCCGAGAAAGTGACGGACTTTACTTGCGGCCCGCCCATCCGGCAACCGCCGCCGCCGAAGGGACTGCCATGAACGCCGACGATAAACGCGCCTCTCCGCCGGCCCGGAAGCCGCCGAAGCGGGTCACGCCGCAATATCTGGAGAACGCGGCGCTTTATTACCTGGAGCGTTTCGCCAGTTCGACCTCCAATCTCCGCCGGGTGTTGATGCGCAAGGTCGACCTGTCGGCCAAGGCCCATGGCACCGACCGGGAGGAGGGGGCCCGCTGGGTCGACGATCTGCTGGCCCGCTATGTCCGCAGCGGCCTGCTGAACGACGAGACCTATGCCCGCATGCGCACGGAGAGCCTGCACCGTCGCGGTGCCTCCACCCGGCTGATCGCCCAGAAGCTGGCCGGCAAGGGCATCGGCCGCGACGAGGCCGACAAGGCGTTGGACAGCCTGCGCGAGGATGTCGGGCCCGATCTGGACCTGACCGCGGCCCTGGCGCTCGCCAAACGGCGGCGGCTCGGTCCGTACCGGCGGTCGGAGCAGCGGGAGGCATACCGCGAGAAGGACATGGCGGCGCTGGGCCGCGCGGGATTCGGGTACGAGATCGCCCGGCGGGTGGTGGATGCGGAGGATCCGGACGAGGTGCTCGAGGAGTGAGGCCTAACCCCCACCCCAGAACGACGAAACGCGCGGCATCCTTTCGGATGTCGCGCGCCGCTCTCTTACCGGGAGTCGGAATCGTCCTGTACGCGTCTTAAATTTCGTCAGCGGAGCGGCAAGCGCCCCGCGTCAGCACACCAAACGCGCCCCAGATGCCGGGAAACGATCAGGCCGCGGCCTGCTGCTTCTCCTGGGCCTTGGAAATCCGGCGCTTGATGCGACGGGCGTCCAGGCTCAACACGGCGTCCTTCGCATCGAGCAGGAAGGCGTCGAGGCCACCCTTGTGCTCGATCGAGCGGATCGCGTTCACCGAGAGGCGCAGACGCACCAGCTGCCCCAGGCTGTCGCTGAGCAGCGACGTTTCCTGGAGGTTCGGCTGGAAGCGACGGCGATTCTTGTTGTTGGCGTGGCTGACGTTGTTGCCAAACTGCGTGCCCTTGCCGGTCACGGAGCACCGACGTGCCATCGGACTGTTCCTTTATTTTAGCAAATGAAACCCGGTAACGGACGGCCCGCCGCCCGAAGGAGGCCGCTATATAGTCGAACAAAAGCGCCGTCGTCAAGCCGGGATCCGCGATGAAACCGTCAAAAGCCGAGTCGTCGCGGGAAAGCGGAGAGTCGAAGCGCGGCGGCCTCTTCGGTCAGGTGAAGAGACGCGCCGCTTCAATCTTGTCCCGACAGGTGTCAGTTCACGGTGGGTGAGGTCTTCGACGCCGGCTTGGCGGCGACAGGCTTGCCCGTACGGCGCAGAGCCGGCTTGGCCGCGTCCTTCACCTCGGCGGCGAGGGCGTCGGCAGGGGGGATGGCGGGGGCGGCCGCTTCGGCCTTCACTGCCTCGACCAGCTTCTGGACCGGCACTTCGACCGGCTTGGCGGCAGCGGCCGCGGCGACCGGAGCGGTCTCGGAAACGGCGACCGGAACCGGGGCCGGAGCGGCTTCCGGGGCCTCGACGACTGGCGCCGGAACGGGAGCCTCGACCATCGGCGCGGCAACCATCGCCGGGGCCGGCTTCGGCGCCTCGGCCTTCGGGACCACGGAGAGCGGAGCGGCGACCGGCGTGGGAGCCGGGGCGGTATCGGCGGCCGGAGTCGGCAGGGAGGCGATCTCGGCGGCGATCTTGGTGGAGACGTCCAGGAAGCCCTGGACGCTCTCGTTCACGCGGGCCTGGGTGGTGGACAGCCAATCGCGCTGCAGTGCGGCCAGATCGGCGGCGGTGCGGGCCTTGCCCAGTCCGGCGGCCAGACGGCTGGCGTCGTTCACCGACGCGGTCATGCCGTCGAACCAGCGGCGGTAGCCGTCCTGGACCAGGGTGGCGACGCGGGCGGACTTGGCGGCAGTGGTGGCCACAGTAGTCTGGGCGTTGGTCTTGAACAGGGTCAGGACGTTGGCGGGGGTCGGCTGAGCGGTCATGGCGTTGTCTCCCGTGGTAGAAGTCACATTGGCGGAAACGGAAAGGCCGCTCCGGCGTAACCCCAGGAGACCGCGGGCACCCCGGCCCAAGCGATGTGCCTTAGCGATATGAACGAATCGACAATGGTCGAATCGGCGCACGTCGCCCCTTTCCCGCCCAGCGCAGAATAGCCCTACCGCTGGTGCGGTGCAACGGATTTGTTGCGGTGCAACATAAGCTGAACGGGCTATGCGCCTGCAGACCGATCAAGGAAGCGTCCCAAAAGGATATGGGCCGCCGCCGCCGGGATGACGGACCCCGCGGTCACCTCCGCTTCGAGTCGCGCCAGATCGGCACGGACGGCGGGGTGGGCGCGGAACCGGTCGATCAGCGTCTCGCGGATCTCGCTCCACAGCCAGGCGCGGGCCTGCTCGGACCGGCGGGTGGCGCGGGCGCCGTTGGCTTCGGTCAGCGCCTTATGTTCGCCGATGGTCTGCCACACCGTGTCGATCCCCGCCTTCTGCACGGCGGAGCAGCTGAGCACCGGCACCCGCCAGTCGCCATGGCGCAGCAGCGTCAGCGCATGGCGGTAGTCGGCCACCGTATGGCGGGCGGTGGCGGCGAGGTCGCCGTCGGCCTTGTTGACGACGACGAGGTCGGCCAGCTCGACGATGCCTTTCTTGATGCCCTGCAGCTCGTCGCCGCCGGCCGGCAGCAGCAGCAGCATGAACAGGTCGACCATGTCGGCGACCGCGGTCTCCGACTGGCCGACACCGACCGTCTCCACGATGATGACGTCGAAGCCGGCGGCCTCGCAGACCAGCATCGCCTCGCGCGTGCGGCGCGCCACCCCGCCCAGGGTCGCACCCGCGGGGGAGGGGCGGATGAAGGCGTCGGCCTCGCGCGACAGGTCGACCATCCGGGTCTTGTCGCCGAGAATCGAACCGCCGGTGCGCTGCGACGACGGATCGACCGCCAGCACCGCGACCTTGTGTCCCAGCCCGATGACATGCAGACCGAACGCCTCGATGAAGGTCGATTTTCCCACCCCCGGCACGCCGGAGATGCCGAGTCGCACCGAGTTGCCGGTGTGGGGCAGGAGGGCCGCCAGCAGCGCGTCGGCCGTGGCGCGATGGTCGGCGCGCGTCGATTCGATCAGCGTGATCGCCCTCGCCAGAGCCCGTCGGTCCCCCGACCGGACGGCGTCAGCGAGGGGAGCGGCGTCTTGCGGGGTGGTGTCGGTCATGGTGGCGGCATCGGCTTGTGCGAGGGGAGGGCTACCCTACTCGCGCAGCGGACTGGGATAAAGCCTTTGGCGGGGTGGCCGGTCGTCCCGGAAGCTGTGGTTTCGGTGCGTAAGCTTTCCACGGATTTCACGGATTTGGACACGGATTTCACGGATTTTTTTGTGCTTGGCGGCGCTTCGGCTCTTCACGAAGGGGTGCTGCCTTGGGCCGCGACATCCGTGAAATCCATGGAGATCTTGTCCACACCTCCCGCGCCCAAGGAATCGCCGGCGCCCTACGTCCGCACCGCCGGCGACTCCACCGCCTCCAGGTTCAGCGCGGCGGCGAGCAGGGCCCGGGTGTAGTCCTCGCGTGGGTCCTCGAAGATGCGCTGGGTCGGTCCCTGCTCGACCACCTTGCCGTCCTTCATCACCATGACGTGGCTGGACAGCGCCCGCACCACCCGCAGGTCGTGGCTGATGAACAGGTAGGCGAGGTTGTGGCGGGCCTGGATGTCGCGCAGCAGGTCGACGATCTGCGCCTGCACCGACATGTCGAGCGCCGAGGTCGGCTCGTCCAGCACGACGAATTTCGGCTTCAGCACCAGGGCGCGGGCGATGGCGATGCGCTGGCGCTGGCCGCCGGAGAACTCGTGCGGGTAGCGATGGCGCGCCTCGGGCGGCAGCCCGACCTCCTCCAGCGCGCGGGCGACCATGGCTTCGCGCTCGCTGCGGTCGCCGATGCCGTGGATGCCCAGCCCCTCGCCGATGATCTGGCCGACCGACAGGCGGGGGGACAGGCTGCCATAGGGGTCCTGGAAGACGATCTGCATCTCCCGCCTCAAGCCGCGCAGGCGTTTGGGCTGCCAGCCCTGGATGTCGGTGCCGTCGAAGCGGATGGCGCCCTGGCTGGCGTGCAGGCGCAGGAGCGCCAAGCCCAGCGTGGTCTTGCCCGATCCCGATTCGCCGACGACGCCCACCGTGTGGCCGCGGCGGACCTCGACGTCGACGCCGTCCACCGCCTTCACATGGCCGACGGTGCGGCGCAGAAGCCCCTTCTTGATCGGGAAATGCACCTTCAGCCGGTCGGCGGCCATCACCTCCGCCGCGTCCTCGGGCGGCGACAGCGGGTTGCCGCGCGGCTCGGCCGACAGCAGCTTCTTCGTGTAGGGATGGCGTGGGCGGATGAACAGGTCGTCGACCTTGGCCTGCTCGACGATCTCGCCCTGGTTCATCACGCAGACGCGGTCGGCCATCTTGCGCACCACGCCGAGGTCGTGGGTGATCAGCAGCAGCGCCATGCCGAAGCGGCTCTGCAGATCCTTCAGCAGCGCCAGGATCTGCGCCTGGATGGTGACGTCCAGCGCCGTGGTCGGCTCGTCGGCGATCAGCAGGTCGGGCTCGTTGGCGAGCGCCATGGCGATCATCACGCGCTGGCGCTGGCCGCCCGACAGCTCGTGCGGGTAGGCGGTCAGCCGCTTTTCCGGGTCGGGCAGGCCGACGAGGCGCAGCAGCTCCAGCGTGCGGGCGCGGGCGGCGCTGCGCGACAGGCGCTTGTGCAGGAACAGGGTCTCGTTGATCTGCCGCTCGATGCTGTGGAGCGGGTTCAGCGAGGTCATCGGCTCCTGGAAGATCATGGCGATGCGGTTGCCGCGCACCTGCCGCAGGGTCTTCTCCTCGGCACCCAGCAGTTCGGTATCGCGGAAGCGGATCGAGCCTGCGGGGTGGTGCGCCACCGGATAGGGCAGCAGCTGCAGGATCGACAGCGCCGTGACCGACTTGCCGGAGCCCGATTCGCCGACGAGCGCCACCGTCTCGCCCTTCTGGATGTCGAAGGAAACGCCCTTGACGGCCTGGGTCGCGCCGGCGCCCGAACGGAAATCGACGCGCAGGCCCCGCACGGACAGGAGGTCTGGGTTGGGAGGCATCAGGCTCATGTCGGCGACCGTCCGCTAAATCCCCCTCTCCCCCCCGCTTTCGCGCAAACGAAGTTTGCGCTGTCGCGGCAGGCGGACCGAAGGTCCGCCGAGAGCGGGGAGAGGGTCGGGGTGAGGGGGAGGCATAGAGTGGAGTTATGGGGCAATGAGAGACTTTGCGCTTCTTGCGAAGGCGCGCAGTGCATCCCCCTCACCCTAACCCTCTCCCCGCTTTCGGCGGACCTGAGGTCCGCCTGTCGCGTCAGCGCAAACGGAGTTTGCGCGTGAGCGGGGGGGAGAGGGGACAGGCGGTCGTGGTCGGCGCGCACCGTCATTCCGCCGCCTCCTTGCGGGCTGCCGGCCCTGCAGCGGCCTCGCCGGGCAGCGCGCTGGACATCTGGGCGATGGTCTTGCGCGGGTCGAAGGCGTCGCGCACCGCCTCGCCGATGAAGATCAGCAGGCTCAGCATGATCGCCAGCACGAAGAAAGCGGTCAGGCCGAGCCAGGGGGCCTGCAGGTTGGCCTTGCCCTGGGCCAGCAGCTCGCCGAGCGAGGGCGAGCCGGGCGGCAGGCCGAAGCCGAGGAAGTCCAGCGCGGTCAGGGTGGTGATGGAGCCGTTGAGGATGAAGGGCATGAAGGTCAAGGTCGCCACCATCGCGTTGGGCAGCACATGGCGCACCATGATGGTGACGTCGCCGGCGCCCAGTGCCTTGGCGGCCCGTACGTAATCCAGGTTGCGCGCCCGCAGGAACTCCGCCCGCACCACATGGACCAGCGAGGTCCAGGAGAACAGCAGCAGCAGGCCGAGCAGCCACCAGAAGGTCGGCGTCACCACGCTGGCCAGGATGATCAGCAGGAACAGGGTGGGCAGCCCCTGCCAGATCTCGATGAAGCGTTGGAACAGGAGGTCGGTCAGTCCGCCGAAATAGCCCTGGACCGCACCGGCCGCCACGCCGACGACCGAGGAGAAGGCGGTCAGCACCAGCCCGAACAGCACCGAGATGCGGAAGCCGTAGATCAGTCGCGCCACGACGTCGCGCCCCTGGTCGTCGGTGCCCAGCCAGTTGTCGGCGGACGGCGGCGCCGGAGCGGGAACCGGCAGGTTGTAGTTGATGGTGCGGTAGCTGTAGGGGATCGGCGGCCAGACCATCCAGCCCTTGGCGTTGATCAGGTCACGGACGTAAGCGTCGCGGTAATCGGTCTCGGTCTCGAACTCGCCGCCGAAGGTGGTCTCGGGATAGGCGTGGAAGACCGGCCAGTAGTAGCGATTCTCGTATTCGATCACCAGCGGCTTGTCGTTGGCGATGAACTCCGCCCCCAGCGAGACGACGAACAGCACCAGGAAGATCCAGAAGGACCAGAAGCCGCGACGGTTCGCCTTGAAGTTTGCCAGCCGGCGCCGGGTCAGCGGAGTCATCAAACCCTCCGCGAATCGAAGTCGATGCGGGGATCGACCATCACATAGGTGATGTCGCCGACCAGATTCATGATCAGCCCCAGCAGCGTGAAGAAATAGAGCGTGCCGAACATCACCGGATAGTCGCGGTTGATCGCCGCCTCGAAGCCGAGCAGCCCCAGCCCGTCGAGCGAGAAGATCACCTCGATCAGCATGGCGCCGGTGAACAGGATGCCGATGAAGGCGCCGGGGAAGCCGGCGATGACGATCAGCATGGCGTTGCGGAAGACATGGCCGTACAGCACCCGCCGCTCCGTCAGGCCCTTGGCCCGGGCGGTGGTGACGTACTGCTTGCCGATTTCCTCCATGAAGGAGTTCTTGGTCAGCATGGTCAGGCCGGCGAAGCCGCCGATCACCATGGAGATCACCGGCAGCGCCATGTGCCAGAAATAGTCGAGCACCTGTTTGTACCAGGGCAGGTCGCCCCAATTGTCCGACACCAGTCCACGCAGCGGGAACCAGTCGAGATAGCGCCCGCCGGCGAACACCACGATCAGCAGCACGGCGAACAGGAAGCTGGGGATGGCGTAGCCGACGATGACCACGCCGGAGGTCCAGACGTCGAAGGGCTGGCCGTCGCGCACCGCCTTGGCGATGCCGAGCGGGATGGAAACCAGATAGACGATCAGCGTCGTCCAGATGCCGAGCGAGATCGACACCGGCATCTTCTCCAGCACCAGATCGACCACGCGGCGGTCGCGGAAGTAGCTGGTTCCGAAATCGAACATGACGTAGTTCGACATCATGTGGATGAAGCGTTCGTGCAGCGGCTTGTCGAAGCCGAACTCCTTCTCCAGCTGCTTGATGAAGGCGGGGTCCAGCCCCTGGGCGCCGCGATACTTGCCGCCGCTGTCGCCGCCGGTCTGGCTCTGGCGCTGGGCGGTGTTGGCGTCGCCGCCGGCGCTGCCGCCGATGCGCGAGGTCGCTTCCACCGCGGTGCCCTGGACGCGGGCGATCATCTGCTCGATCGGGCCGCCGGGGGCGATCTGCACGATCAGGAAATTGATCACCATGATCCCGAACAGGGTGGGGATGATCAGCAACAGGCGGCGGATGATGTAGGCCAGCATCGCGGGTGTCCCGACCCTCCCCAGTCTTCAAGGTGACGCAGTTCAGCTCAGCTTTGTATCAGGGTCCCGTGCGGCGCGCGCTGTTGGCCAGCTTGGCGTTCTTGTCGGCATCGATCCACCAGCTGTCCGGGAAGCCCAGGCCGTATTTCGGGGCAACCGCCGGATGGGAGAAACGGTTCCAATAGGCGACGCGGTACACGGTGTCGTGCCAGTGCGGGATGACGTACCAGTTCCACAGCAGCACGCGGTCGAGCGCGCGGGTGGCGGCGATCAGCGCCTCGCGGTTGGGGGCGGCGATCAGCGTTTCCACCAGCTTGTCGACCGCCGGGTTCTTGATGCCGATGGCGTTCCGGCTGCCGGGCAGGTCGGCGCGCGAGGATTCCCAGTAGTCGCGCTGTTCGTTGCCGGGCGACAACGACTGCGGGAACCGCTCGATGATCATATCGTAATCGAAATTATCCGTGCGGTTCTGGTACTGTGCGCTGTCGACCACGCGGATTTGCGCCTCGATCCCGGCACGCTCCAGATTGCGGACGAAGGGCTGGACGATGCGTTCCATGTCGGCCTGGACCAGCAGGATCTCGAAGCGGAAGGGCTGGCCCTGCGCATTGGCCAGCTTGCCGTTCTTCAGATCCCAGCCGGCTTCTTTCAGCAGCCCGAGCGCGGTGCGGAGGTTGCCGCGGATGTTGCCGCTGGCGTCGGTCTTCGGCGGCTCGTAGGGCTTGGTGAACACCTCGTCCGGGATCTGGCCGCGGAAGGGCTCCAGCAGCTTCAGCTCGGCGGGGGAGGGCAGGCCGGTGGCCGCCAGCTCGGTGTTGGCGAAATAGCTCTTGGTGCGCTGGTAGAGGCCGTAGGACAGGTTGGCGCGCGTCCATTCATAGTCGAACAGGTAGTTCAGCGCCTCGCGCACGTGGCGGTCCTCGAAGATCGGGCGGCGGATGTTGAAGACGAAGGCCTGCATGCCCTGCGGGTCCTCGTGCTTGATCTCCTCCTTGACGATCTGGCCGTTCTGCACCGCCGGGACGTTGTAGCCGGTGGTCCAGTTCTTCGAGGAGTTCTCCAGCCGGAAATCATAGGCGCCGGCCTTGAACGCCTCGAACGCCACGTCGAGGTCGCGGTAATAGTCGTAGCGGATGCGGTCGAAATTGTAGCGGCCGCGGTTGATCGGCAGATCCTTCGCCCACCAGTCCTTGACCCGCTCATAGGTGATGGCGCGGCCGGCCTGCACGTCCACCACCTTGTAGGGGCCGCTGCCGATCAGCGGCTCCAGCGTCGTGGTGGCGAAGTCGCGGTTGGCGAAGGCGTGCTTGGGCAGAACCGGAAGCTGGCCCATGATGACCGGCAGTTCGGGATTGTTGCCATCCCGGAACGAGAATTTGACCGTTCGCTCGCCGGTCTTCTCCGCCTTGGTCACGTCGGCGTAGTAGGTGCGGTAGAGCGGGTGGCCCTTCTCCTTCAGCGTGTCGAAGCTCCAGATCACGTCGTCCGCCGTGACCGGCTGGCCGTCGTGGAAGCGGGCCTCCGGCCGCAGGGTGAAGGCGACCCAGGTACGGTCCGGCGCGACCTCGATGCTTTGGGCCAGCAGGCCGTATTCGGTGATCCCCGCCTCGTCGCCGTTGCTGGTGGTCAGTGTCTCGAACGGCAGACTGGAGCCGGCGGCGGCCTGTCCGCGCAGGATGAAGGGGTTGAGATTGTCGAAGCCGCCGACGGCCATCAGCTTGACCTCGCCGCCCTTCGGGGCGTCGGGATTGACGTAGTCGAGATGCTGGAAGTCCGGCCCGTATTTCGGTTTGCCGTGCAGGGACAGGGCATGGCTGCCCTGGGGCTGGCCCTGGGTCTGCGCCGCAAGCGGGGAGGTCAGCAGAAGCCCCGCCGCCATCATCACCGCTGCCGCTGCCATACCGGTGCCCAGCCACCGCATCCGACCCGTCATGCCCGATCCCCTCCCTCGGTTGTTTTCTCGAAAATCGTTCCGCCTGATGGAGTTAGCGCCGCAATGGGGCGTCATCAAGGCTGCGCCGCCTTCTTCGCCGCATCGACCCACCAGGTCGCCGGGAAATTGGTGCTGCGATAGTCCTGATCGTATTTCGGCCAGACCGCGGGATGGGCCAGCCACGCCTTGTGGGCGACCCAGCTTTCCGGGTTGTGCCACTGCGGCACCATGTAGAAGCCCCACAGCAGCACGCGGTCGAGCGCGCGGGTGGCGGCCTGCACGCTGTCCAGATCCTTGGCGGTCAGCGCCTTTTCGATCAGGGCGTCGGCCACCGGGTCGTGGATGCCGGAGTAGTTCGCCGATCCCTTGATGCCGGCGGCGGCGGAGCCGAAATAGCTGCGCAGTTCGGTGCCGGGCGGGGTGAAGAAGGCGAGATTGATGATGGTGGCGTCGAAATCGAACTCGTCCAGCCGCGCTTGATACTGGGCGGTGTCGACGAGGCGGATGGTGGCGTCGATGCCGATCCGGCGCAGCGTCTCGACATAGGGCTGGGTGACGCGGGTCAGCGCGCCGGTGCCGTCGAGGAACTCGACCGCCATCCCCTCGCCGGTCTTCACATTGGTCAGCTTGCCGCTGCGGGTCTCCCAGCCGGCTTCCTTGAACAGGCGGGTCGCCTCGCGCACCTGGGCACGGTTGTTGCCGCCGCCGTCGGTGCTGGGCAGGGCGAAGGGCTGGGTCAGCAGCCGCTCGGACAGCTGCGCCTTGAAGGGCTCCAGCAGGGCCAGCTCCGCCGGGCCGGGCGGCCCCTTGGCGCCGAAGTCGGAGTTGGGGAAGTTGCTGAGCGTCCGCCTGTACTGGCCGTACAGGATGTTCTTCTGGATCCAGTCGAAATCGAACAGCAGGGCCAGAGCCTCGCGCACGCGCGGGTCGGCGAACTTGTCGCGCCGGGTGTTCAGGCGGAAGCCCTGGGCGCCCAGCGGCAGCTCGCTCGGCACCTCCAGCTTCAGGACGCGGCCGTCCTTGGCGGCGGGGAAATCATAGCCGGTGGTCCAGCGCTGCGCCCGGTATTCGCCGCGGAAATCGTAGGCGCCGGCCTTGAACGCCTCGAACATCACGTCGTCGTCGCGGTAAAAATCGTCCTTCACGATGTCGAAATTGTAGAAGCCGCGGGCGGTCGGCAGATCCTTCGCCCACCAGTCGGCGACCCGCTCATAGGTGATGGAGCGGCCGGCATCGACCGTCTTGATCCGGTAGGGGCCGCTGCCGAGCACCGGCTCCAGCGTCGTCTTGGAGATGTCGCGCCCTTGGGCGGTCCACCAATGCCTGGGCTGCGGCGAGAAGGTGGTGGCGAAGTCGATGATCGGCTTGATCTCCCCGGTGCCGGTCAGGGTGATCTTGAAGCGGCGGTCGTCCAGCGCCTCCACCTTGGCGGTGTGATCGAGGAAGGACTTGATGAAAGGCGCGCCATGGGCCTGGATGGCGTCCCAGGTGAAGACGATGTCGGCACTGGTGATCGGCGTGCCGTCCTGCCAGTGGGCACCCTGGCGCAGCGTGAAGATCGCCCAGCCGTAATCGTCGGGCACCTCGACGCTCTCCGCCAGATGGGCGTAGGCGGCGTCGAGTTCCCAGCCGGACCCGACCATCAGCGTGTCGGAGATCAGCCCCAGCGTGCGTGGCCGCACCCCACGCAGGATCAGCGTGTTCAGGCTGTCGTAGGTGCCCGGCTGCGACTCGGCCAACCCGATCGACCCGCCCTTGGGCGCGTCGGGATTGACATGGGGGAAATGGGTGAAGCCAGGCTTGAACTGCGGCTCGCCGAACTGCTTCAGCGCAGTGACGGTCCTGGTCGCTGCTTGCGCCGGCATGAGGATCGCCGGGATCGACAGGGTCAGGATCGTGGCGGCAATGGCGAGAAGGCGGCGCATCGGCGGTCCTGTCTGGGGAGCGGACGTTCTGGTTAGATTGCCACGCCCGCGCCTCGGTCAAGCGCAATTCCGGTTCACGGTCAGTTGCTTGGCGCGCTGCGCCAATGGTCGGCCATGCGGTCCATCAACTGGCGATAGCGGCGGTCGTTGCGCATCAGCTTGCGGACCGACTTGCCGTTGCGCGGATCGGCCAGCATCCAGGCTTCCGCTGCCGCCTGATGCTCGGGATGGATGGAGAGCAGGTAGATGGCCGCCTGTTCCGGCGACATTATGGTCTTTTCCGCCAGGCGTTCCAGGATCGCGCCGACATAGATCGGCAGAACCCGGCGGAAATCCTCCGGACCGCCTTCCGCCCCATCGGCCATGTCCGCATCGCCCGCCGGGGTGGCGCCGTCGCTCATCAGCGCCTGACGCTCGGCCGCCGGGAGGGCGAAGAAGGCGTCCAGCCCCAGCAGCAGCTCGCAAACGGTCTTCTTGCGCACCATCCAGTTCGATCCCGCGGACACCCGCGCCGCCAGCCCTTCCAGGAAGGGCCGCAGCTTGTCCGAGGACGTTTCGAAGACGGAACGGGCCGGTGTGGCGATGGCGGTCATCTCGGCGTCCTCAACCGGCCAGCACCGTCATGGCGTCCCGGTGGGTCTGCGGGTCGCCGGCGGCGATCACTCGGCCGCTGGAACTGGAGTCGAGCGGCTTGCCTTCCCAATCCGTCATCACCCCGCCGGCGCCGGTCACCACCGGCACCAAGGCCGCGAAGTCGTACAACTTCAGCCCCGACTCGACGACGAGGTCGTAATAGCCGGACGCCAGCAGGCCGTAGGTGTAGCAGTCGCCGCCATAGGAGGCCGTCTTCACCTTGGCGGCGACGCGGCGGTAGGCCTCGTAATCGGCACCGGGGAACAGGTCGGGCGAAGTGGTGCCGAACATGGCGGCACCCAGCCCGCCCGGGCAGGGGCGCACGCGCACCGGCTGGCCGTTGTGGGTGGTCGGCCGGCCTTCGACGCCGATCCAGCGGTCGCCGACGATGGGCTGGTCGATGATCCCCAGCACCGGGCGGCCGTGGTGGAGCAGGGCGATCAGCGTGCCGAAGATCGGCCGGCCGGTGATGAAGGACTTGGTGCCGTCGATAGGATCGATCACCCACACCCATTCGGCGTCCAGGTTCTTGGTACCGTGCTCCTCGCCATAGATGCCGTCGTCGGGGCGCTGGCTTTCGATGATGGTGCGGATGACATGCTCGGCCTCGCGGTCGGCGATGGTGACCGGCGAGGCGTCGGCCTTGTCGTCGATGGCGACGGGGGTGCGGAAGTAACGGCGGACCACGCTGCCGCTGGAGTCGGCCAACCGCTGGGCGAGCGCCACCATCGGGGCGGGGCAGGGTTCGGTCATGGTCGGCTCCTTGAGGCTGCTGTCGGTGTCGGTGCCGCATCCTAACGGCGCAGGACTGCCCCGGAAACCCGAAAGCGCCCCGGCTCCGTTTGAGGGGAGGTCGCGATTTCCGCCGGGCAGCCCAGCCGCCGGGAGGGCTTTCCGCCCGCCGCGGCTTGTGGCAGCCTCGATCGGCCATGACGAACCGACCCAACATCTACGCCGCCACGCCGGTCGATCGCGCCTCCCTCCGCCGCAAGGACGAGGATTGGCTGACGCAGGCTTGGCTGGCACCCGCGTCCCGCGTCCTGCCGGTCTGGCAGAGCAAGAGCTTCGTCGCCGGCCCGCCGGATGCGCCGCGCGCCGTCCTGCTGCCGGCCGAAGGGCTGGATGCGGTGCCGATCTTCCTCGGTTTGATGGAGGACGGCATCCCGCTGTTCACCGTCGACCTGTCGCTGGTGGAGGAGCCGGATGCGCTGCCCGCTTTGCGAAGCCACGGCCGGTTCGAGGATCTGCGCGTCACCGGCCCGCTGATGCCGGAAGGCGAGGCGGCGCTGTGCGCCTATGCCCGCGGCATGGTCTGGTGGAACGCGCGCCACCGCTTCTGCGGGGTCTGCGGGTCCCCGGCGGCGACGGCGGAAGGCGGTCATGTGCGCATCTGCACCAACCCCGACTGCGCCACCCATCATTTCCCGCGCACCGACCCGGCGGTGATCATGCTGGTCCATGACGGCGGCGACCGGGTGGTGCTGGGCCGCCAGAGCCGTTTCCCGCCCGGCATGCATTCGGTGCTGGCCGGCTTCGTCGAGCCGGGCGAGAGCCTGGAGGACACCGTCGCCCGCGAGGTGTTCGAGGAGGTCGGCCTGACCGTCACCGACATCCAGTACCGCTCGTCGCAGCCCTGGCCCTTCCCGTCGTCGCTGATGCTGGGCTTCGTCGCGCGGGCCACCAGCTTCGACATCGATACCGGTGCCGACGAGCTGGAAAGCGCCGGCTGGTTCGACCGCGACTTCCTGCGCACCCACACCCCGGACGAGACCTTCCGCCTCGCCCGCTCCGACTCGATCGCCCACCGCCTGATCCGGGAATGGATGGCGGAAGGGTGAGGATCTGTAAGTTCATGAGGACGATCATTGGCCGTCATTCCCGCGAAGGCGGAAATCCAGACTTCGCAAGTGACTGTATTGGAAACTCTGGATCCCCGCCTTCGCGCTACGGCATTTACAGATCTCGCGCCTGCAACAAGGCGTACAGTTTGAAATTGAAAAAGCCCCTCTCCCCTCGCGGGAGAGGGGTTGGGGTGAGGGGGTGCAAATTGAATTTCCCCAGCCTCCGGCCGGCCGCACCCCTTGTGTCTTTGAGTTTTGTTAGAAGAGAAGCCCTGGGGGG
>NZ_JAENHM010000027.1 GCF_016595245.1 Azospirillum endophyticum | reverse complement strand
TCTCCAATATCTGGGCAACCACACCGCGTGCGGCTACCCCGAGTCCCTAACAGCCTCTAGTACAGCCGCAAACTATCAGAGATTGAACTTTCAAGGCGATAATTTTTATTTAATGCTACTATCATAATGGCCTTCTTATGCATACTGATCGGTGTGTGAGTCGGTGGTCGACTCACACGCCCCATCGTCAGCCTTCTTTGTTCTTCACTTGTCCCAAGCCGGCGCCAACCCCGCCGGGCTGACGATCCGTCCGTTCGGTTGCGCCAGCTTCGCAATCGCCGCCATGTCGCCGTCGTCCAGCGTGAAGTCGAACACCGCGAAATTCTCCGGCACCCGTTCCGGCTTGGCGGTCTTGGACAGCACGATGTGACCCAGCTGGATCAGCCAGCGCAGCGTCACCTGGGCCGCGGTCTTGCCATGCTTGGCGCCGATCCGCTGCAATTCCGGATCGCGCGGCACCTTGCCGTCGGCCATGGCGTAATAGGCGGTGATCGCCACGTCCAGCTCCCGGGCGGCCGCCGCCATCGCGCTCTGGTCGAGATAGGGATGCACCTCGATCTGGTTGGTGACGATGGGAGCGCTGCTGCGCTCGACCGACTCCCGAAGCTGGGCGATGTTCTGGTTGCTGACGCCGATGAAGCGGGTCTTGCCGGCCGCCTGGACGGCGTTCAGCATCTCGATCTGCTCGGCGATGGCGACCTGATCGGCCGGCCAGTGCAGCAGCAGCAGGTCGACGCTATCGACCTTCAGCTTCTCCAGGCTCTCGTCGACCGACGCGGCGAACAGGTCGGGGCTGTATTTGTCGACCCACACCTTGGTGGTCAGGAACAGCTCGTCGCGGCGGGCGCCTGCCGCTTGCAGGGCGCGGCCCAGCGCCGCTTCGTTGCGGTAGATCTGCGCGGTGTCGAAATGGCGGAAGCCGGCTTCGAGGGCGGCCGGAACCACGCGTTCGACCTCGTCGTCCGACATGCGGAAAACACCGAACCCCAGTGCGGGGATCTCGGCGCCGTTGGCTTTTACCGTCTGCATCCTGCTCTCTCCTGATCGGCGCCATAGCGCGTTTTGATGTGTCTGATGCAGACATATGGCGGAAGACGTGGTCTGCAAACCGCCTCTCCCGCCATAACACCTGGGAACAGAATTCGCAGATCGAATTCGGCGGAGCGTCACATCAGCTTGTCGAGGGTGATCGGCAGGTCGCGGATGCGCTTGCCGGTGGCATTGTAGACGGCGTTGGCGACCGCCGCGCCGACGCCGGTGATGCCGATTTCGCCGATGCCGCGGGCGCCCATCGGGGCCTGCGGGTCGGGGATGTCCGTGTAGAGGATCTCGATGGCGGGAACATCCATCTGCACCGGCACGTGATAGTCGGCCAGGGAGGCGTTGACGATGCGGCCGCTGCGCGGATCGAAGTTGGTCTCCTCGGTCAGCGCCAGCCCGATCCCCATGATGATGCCGCCCTTGAACTGGCTGGTCGCCGTCTTGGCGTTCAGGATGCGCCCTGCGTCGAAGGAGCCGAGGAAACGCGAGACGCGGACCTCGCCGGTGATCTCGCTGACCCGGACCTCGCAGAACTGCGCGCCGTAGGAGTGCATCGAGAAGGCCTCCATCTCCGCCGGCGGCGGCGCTTCGGCCTCGCAGACCAGCTCGTCGCGGGCTGCCCGGCGCAGGATCGACTCATAGCTTTCGAAGCGCGCGGTGTCGTCGCGGTGGCCGATGCCGCCGTCCCGCGTCTCGACCTCGGCGAGCGACAGCCCGGCCAGCGGCGAATCGTTGCCGGCGAGCTTCAGCAGCTCCTCGACGAACACCTCCGTCGCGGCGATGACGGCGCCGCCGATCGAGGCGGTCTGGGTCGAACCGCCGGCGATCACCCCGCGCGGCAGGGTCGTGTCGCCATATTCGAAGGTGACGTGGTCGAGCGGCACGCCGAGCCGGGCGGCGATGTGCTGGGCCTGCGCCGTCGCCGTGCCCATCCCCATGTCGTGTACCGCGGTCGAGACGGTGACCCGCCCGTCGGCCGTCAGCCTGATCCGCGCCGCGCCGCCGGGGAAGCGGTGGTAGGGATAGGTGGCCGTCGCGCAGCCCATGCCGATCAGCCATTCGCCGTCCCGCTGCTGGCGCGGCGTCGCGCTGCGGCGGTTCCAGCCGAACCGTTCCGCGCCCCTGTCATAGGCGTCGATCAGGTGGCGGGCGGAGAAGGGCTTGCCGCTGGTCGGGTCCTTCTCCGGCTCGATGCGCCGTCGCAGCTCGATGGGGTCGAGGCCCAGCGTTGAAGCCAATTCGTCGATGGCGCATTCCAGCGCGAAGGTGCCGACGGATTCTCCGGGCGCCCGCATGAAGGTGTTCGCCAGCATGTCCATGTCGGCGACCTCCTGGGCCAGCCGGATGGTCTTGGCGGCATAGAGGTGGCGGGCGGGGAAGGTGAACTGTTCGGGGCAGGAGTTGTGGGTGGTCATCGCCACGATGCCGGTGTGGATCAGCGCGTCGAGTTTGCCGTCGGCGCTGGCGCCGAGCGCCACCCGCTGCTCCGTCAGCGTCCGGCCGCCGACGATGCGGAACACCCCCTCGCGCGACAGCATGATGCGCACCGGCCGGCCGGCGAGCTTGGCTGCCGCGCCGGCGAGGATCTGGTGGTCCCACAGGCATTTGCCGCCGAAGCCGCCGCCGACATAGGGGGAGGAGACGCGGACCTTCTCCGCATCCAGGCCGAAGATGTCGGCCAGTTGCCCGGCGGTCAGGTCGAGAAGCTGGCTGGCATCATGCACCCGCAGCTCGTCGCCGGTCCAGGCGACGGTCGCCGCATGCAGCTCGATGGCGTTGTGGTTGTGGCGCGGCGTCCGGTAGATCTGGTCCACCTGCACCGCGGCGCCTTTCAGCGCGGCCTCGGCGTCGCCGATCTCGACGACCGGCGGCTGGCCCAGGAGGTTGTCCAGCTGGCGCGGCGTCTTCCTGGCCTCCTCGAAGGAGGTCGTCGCCGGCAGCGGCGCATAGTCGGCCTTGACCAGCGAGGCTGCATGGTCGGCCTGTTCCTGCGTCTCGGCGAGGACGACGGCGATCGGCTGGCCGTTCCAGTGGATCTCGTCGGTCTGCATGACCGGCAGGTCGCTCGCCCCGGCGGCGGTCGGCGACGACATCATCAGGGACGGCGCCTTCATCCGCGGCGCGTTGCGGTGGGTCATCACCAGCACGACGCCGGGCGCCGCTTCGGCTGCCACGGTGTCGAGCGCCGTGATTTTTCCGCGCGCGATGGTGCTGAAGGCGAGCGCGGCGTAGCACAGCCCCTCATAGGGGAACTCGGCGGCGAAGCGCGCCTTGCCCTGGACCTTCAGTGGCCCTTCGATGCGCGAGACCGGCTGGCCCAATGCTCCATGTTTGTGCAGCATCGGATCCTGCGTGACCGCCGGCTGCCAGCGGCCGGGCCGGGAAGCGGCGGCGTCGGATTGCGCGCTCATGCCTCGTCTCCTGTCAGGTCGCCGAGGACGGCGACGATGGTCCGTTTCGCCAGCTCGATCTTGAAGGCGTTGTCGCGCAGCCCGGTCGCGGCGGCGAGTTCCGCCTCCGCGGCGGCGCGGAAGCTCTCCGGGCCGGCCGGCCGGCCTTTCAGCGCGGCTTCCGCAGCCGAGGCGCGCCACGGCTTGTGAGCGACGCCGCCGAGCGCCAGCCGTACGTCTCGCACCGTCCCGTCCTTATCGAGATCGAGGGCAGCGGCGACCGAGACCAGCGCGAAGGCGTAGCTCGCGCGGTCGCGCACCTTGCGGTAGGTCGAGCGGCGGGCGAAGGGCAGGGGTGGGAGTTCGACCGCGGTGATCAGCTCGCCTGGTTGCAATTCGGTCTCGATGTCCGGCCGGTCGCCGGGCAGCCGGTGCAGGTCGGCAAGCGCGATGCTGCGCGGTCCCGCCGGGCCATCCAGATGCACCGTCGCGTCGAGGGCGGCGAGCGCCACGCACATGTCGGACGGATGGGTGGCGACGCAGGCCGGCGAGGCGCCGAGGATGGCGTGGTAGCGGTTGAAGCCGTCGCGGGCGTCGCAGCCGGCCCCCGGCTGGCGTTTGTTGCAGGCCGCAGCATTATCGTAGAAATAGCGGCAGCGCGTGCGTTGCAGGATGTTGCCGCCGACCGTCGCCATGTTGCGGATCTGGGCGCTGGCACCGGCGAGGATTGCACGGGAGAGAAGCGGATACTGCGTGCGGACATGCGCATCTGCGGCCAGCGCGGTGTTGGTCGCCGCGGCGCCGATCAGCAGGCTGCCGTCGGCGCGCGGCTCGATCCTTCCCGGCAGGCCGGTGACGTCGACCAGCATCTCCGGCCGTTCGACCGTCTCGCGCATCAGGTCGACCAGATTGGTGCCGCCGCCGAGATAGCGCGCTGCGGCGCTGCCCTTGGCCAGTCCGATGGCGGCTGCCGCGTCGGAGGCCCGTTCATAGGTGAAGGGGTTCATGCCCGTGCCCTCTCCTGCGGTAATGCCGGTGCCTTGACCAGCGTTTCGGAGATGGCCTCGATGATGCCGTTATAGGCGCCGCAGCGGCAGAGATTGCCGCTCATGCGTTCGCGCAGTTCCCTCTCGTCGATGGCGACGCTGTCCGCCGACAGGTCGGCGGTGACGACGCTCGGGATGTTGCGTTCGATCTCGCGCGCCATGCCGACGGCGGAACAGAGCTGGCCGGGCGTGCAGTAGCCGCATTGGAAGCCGTCATGCTCGACGAAGGCCTCCTGCAGCGGGTGGAGATTGCCGTCGGTGCCCAGCCCTTCGACGGTGGTGATGCTGCGGCCCTGGTACTGGACTGCCAGTGCCAGGCAGGAATTGATGCGTTCGCCGTCGACCAGCACGGTGCAGGCGCCGCAGGCGCCCTGGTCGCAGCCCTTCTTGGTGCCGGTGAAACCCAGACTGTTGCGGAGGAGGTCAAGCAGCGAACTGCGGATGTCCGCCTCGACCTCGACGCTTTGCCCATTGATGGTGAAGTTCATCAGCGCATTCCCCATGTCGGAACGGGTCCTGCCCGACGGCAGACCACGGCCGGCCCCCGCCTTGCGGACGGATTGAGCCGGCTTGTCAACCGTCAACGGCGCTGGAAATCACGCGGGTCGGGGAAAAATCGACGGAATGCGCAATGGGGGGTGAACTCCCTCTCCCGCCCCGGGAGAGGGAAGGGGCCCATGCGGAGCATGGGAAGGGTGAGGGGTGAGACAAGGATAAGAGGATCCATGTCCGGATCGCCCCTCACCCTCCCCACGCCTTCGGCGCGGGTCCCCTCCCTCTCCCGGGGCGGGAGAGGGTAGTTCTCGCCGGTCAGATCCGCTGTTCGGTCTTCGGGTCGAACAGGTTCGCTCTTGCCATGTCGATCATGAAGTCGGCTGTCTCGCCTTCCGCCACCCGGTCGCTCGGCTTGATGCGGGCGACCACCTCATGGCCGTTCAGCTCGACATAGGTGATGGTGTCGGCCCCGGTCGGCTCCAGCACATTGACGCCGCAGGCGACCTTCACCAGCGCCGGGTTGCCGGCGGCGATCGCCGGGTCGTAGCAGGTGATGGCCTCCGGCCGGATGCCCAGGATCACCTCCTGGCCCAGCCAGTGGCCGGCCTGCTCCGGCGGCTGGAACAGCGGCAGGAAGCCGCTGCGCTCGCGCCCGACGCTGACGCCCAGCCGGTCGCCCTCGGCCGACAGGGTGCCGCGGACGAAGTTCATGGTGGGGGAGCCGATGAAGCTCGCCACATACATGTTGGCCGGGCGTTCGTAGACCTCCTGCGGCGGGGCGAACTGCTGGACGACGCCTTCCTTCATGATGGCGATGCGGCTGGCGAGCGTCATCGCCTCGATCTGGTCGTGGGTGACATAGACCACGGTGGTGCCGAGCCGCTGGTGCAGCTTCTTGATCTCGGTGCGCATGTCGACGCGCAGCTTGGCGTCCAGGTTGGACAGCGGCTCGTCGAACAGGAACACCTTGGGGTCGCGGACCAGGGCGCGGCCCATGGCGACGCGCTGGCGCTGGCCGCCCGACAGCTGCGCCGGCTTGCGGTCGAGCAGATGCTCGATCTGCAGCAGCCGGGCGACGCGGCGGACGGCGCCCTCGCGCTCCGGCTTGGCCTGCCCGCGCATCTCCAGCGAGAAGCCGATGTTCCGCGCCACCGTCATGTTGGGGTAGAGCGCGTAGGACTGGAACACCATGGCGATGTCGCGGTCCTTGGGATGGACCTCGTTGACCACGCGCTGGTCGATGCGGATCTCGCCGGCGCTGATCGTCTCCAGCCCGGCGATCATGTTGAGCAGGGTGGATTTCCCGCAGCCGGACGGACCGAGCAGGACGAGGAATTCGCCGTCCGTCAGGTCCAGGTCGATGCCCTTCAGGACCTCGACGCTGCCATACTGCTTGCGGACATTGTTGATGCTGAGAGTCGCCATCGGAAGATCACCCCTTGACGGAGCCGGCGGTCAGACCGCGGATGAAGTATTTGCCGGCGAGCACATAGACGACGAGGGTGGGCAGGCCGGCGATCATCGCCGCCGCCATGTCGACGTTGTACTGCTTCACGCCGGTGGTGGTGTTGACGAGGTTGTTCAGCGCGACCGTCACCGGCTGCGCGCCGCCCGCCGCGAAGGATGCCCCGAACAGGAAGTCGTTCCAGATCTGGGTGAACTGCCAGATGATCGTCACCACCAGGATCGGCAGCGACAGCGGCAGCATGATCTTGGTGAAGATCTGGAAGAAGCCGGCGCCGTCGATGGTCGCGGCCTTCACCAGATCGTCGGGGATGCTGACGTAGTAATTGCGGAAGAACAAAGTGGTGAAGGCGAGTCCGTACACCACATGCACCAGGATCAGCCCGCCCGCACTGCCGGCCAGCCCGAGGAAGCCAAGAGTCTGCGCCATCGGCAGCAGGATCACCTGCGATGGCAGGAAGCTGCCGAACAGGATCATGCCGAAGACGATGTTGGCGCCGCGGAACCGCCACTTGGTCAGGGCATAGCCGTTCAGCGCCCCGAACAGGGTGGAGATGATGACGGCCGGCCCGACGATGACCAGGGAATTGAGGAAATAGGGCGCCATGCCGCGGCAATCGGCGCCGATGCAGGCGCGGTTCCAGGCATAGCTCCAGGCATCCAGGCTGAAATCGCGCGGCAGCGACAGCAGCGACCCGGTGCGGATTTCCTCCGGGCTCTTGAAGGAGGTGGCGATCATCAGCAGCAGCGGCAGCAGGTAATAGGCCGCGAACAGCAGGAGGATCAGGTACAGGCCCCAGCGGGCGATGCGGGCGCCGGTGCCCTGCGCCGGCGGCAGGGCGGAGGTCAGGCTAGACACGCTTGCCTCCCTTCAGTTCGGAATAGAGGTAGGGCACGATGATCGCCACCACCGTCGCCAGCATCATCAGCGCGCTGGCCGAGCCGATGGCGATCTGGTTGCGGCGGAAGGTCATCTCGTACATGAAGGTCGCCGGCAGGTCGGAGGCATAGCCGGGACCGCCGCCGGTCAGCGCCACCACGAGGTCGTAGCTCTTGACCGCGAGGTGGGCGAGGATGACGAAGGCGCTCATGAACACCGGCCGGACCGACGGCAGGACGATGCCCCAATAGATGCGCGGCAGGCTGGCGCCGTCGAGATAGGCCGCCTTGATGATCTCCTGATCGACGCCGCGCAGTGCCGCCAGGAACAGCGCCATGACGAAGCCGGAGCTTTGCCAGACCGCGGCGATCACCAGCGTGTAGACGGCGGTGTCCTGCTGGACGATCCAGTCGAAGGTGAAGCCGGGAAAGCCCAGGTCGCGGACGAACTGCTGGATGCCGATGCCGGGGTTGAGAATCCATTTCCAGGCGGTGCCGGTGACGATGAAGCTGAGCGCCATCGGGTAGAGATAGATGGTGCGCAGCACCCCTTCGCCGCGGATGCGCTGGTCGAGCAGCACGGCCAGCAGGATGCCGACGATCAGGCTGACGCCGATGAACAGACCGCCGAAGATCAGCAGGTTCTCGATGGCGACGTACCAGCGCTCGATCCGCCACAGCTTGGAGAAGGCGTCGGCGCCGACCAGATCATAGGACGGCAGCATCTTCGAGTTGGTGAAGCTGATGTAGACGGTCCAGACGATGAAGCCGTAGACGAACAGCAGGATCGCCGCGAAGGACGGGGCGACCACCAGCTTCGACAGGTGGCGTTGCGCCAGCGCGCGCAGCCCGCCCGCCTTGTGCGGGGTGGCGCTGCCGGGCGCGGCCTCGTCTCCGGCCGCCGGCCGGTAGGATGGGGTCTGCAGGGTCATGGTACGGTCCCCACCGGACATTGCAGCGGCGTCGGGGCCGGCTTCGCACACGGATGCAGGTCGCGCATGTCGGTTCCCTCCCGTGATGGGTTGCTGTTGGACCGCTGATACACGGTCGTTCGCTTGGCGGTCACTGTACGCTGCCGATGATGGGCGGGGCGGACAATTTGGTAACGCGGCGCTTTCCCGGCCGCCGCGTTGTTACGCAACCGTTACATACCGACCGGTCCGGCTGGCCGGGAAGATGCTATGCCGCAGCGGGCGCTGTTGCGCCGGAGCGGGGCGGACGGCATGGTCTGCCGGGCGACATTCCAGGAAGAGGAGCCGGGACGATGAGCAGCCTGTCGGTCGGACTGTTGGGTTTCGGCCTTGCCGGGTCGGTGTTCCACGCGCCGCTGATCCGCAGCGAACCGCGCCTGCGCCTGACGGCGGTCGCCAGTTCGCGTGTCGACGACATCCGCCGCAGCGCACCGGGGGCGGAGGCGACGACGGCCGCGGCGGTGATCGCCGATCCCGCCATCGACCTCGTGGTGATCGCCACCCCCAACACCAGCCACGCTCCCTTGGCCCGCGAGGCCCTGCTGGCCGGCAAGCATGTGGTGATCGACAAGCCGATGGCGACCACCGCGGCGGAGGCCGGCGAACTGATCGACCTCGCCAAGCGGCAGGGCCGGCTGCTGACCGTCTTCCACAACCGGCGCTGGGATAACGACTTCCTGACCCTGCGCGCTTGCCTGGAGGCAGGCGAGATCGGCCGGCCCTATCATTACGAGGCGCATTACGACCGCTTCCGCCCGCAGATCAAGCAGGGTTGGCGCGAACGGACGCTGGCCGGGTCCGGCGTGCTGTTCGACCTCGGCGCCCATCTGATCGATCAGGCGCTGACTCTGTTCGGCATGCCCGACCGCATCCTTGCTGACGTTGGCGCCCAGCGGCCGGACGCGCAGGTCGACGACTGGTTCCACATCGTGCTCGGCTATGGGCCGATGCGGGCGATCCTGCATTGCGGGACGGTGGTCTGCCGGCCGGGTCCGCGCTTCCAGCTGCATGGCGACGGCGGCAGCTTCCTCAAGCACGGAATCGACGGGCAGGAGGCGGCGCTCCGCGACGGCCGGATGCCCACCGAGGCGGATTGGGGCATCGACGATCTCGAGAACCACGCCCTGCTGGTCCAGGCCGACGGGACGGAGCGCCGGGTGGAGACGCTGCGCGGCGACTACCCTGCCTTCTACCGCGGGGTGGCGGCGGCCATCCTCGACGGCGCTCCGCCGCCGGTGACCGCCGAGCAGGCGCGCGACGTGCTGAGCGTGCTGGAGGCGGTGCGCAAGGCGGCGGGGCTGCCGGCCTGACCTCTCACCCCCGTCCCCTCAATTCCGCCAGGGCACGACGCCCGGCGGCAGGCGGCGGCCCAGCACCCCGGCGGCCAGCATCGCCGTCAGCACGACCAGGATGGCGATGACTCCCAATGCGGCGCCCAGTGTCGGGCTGCCGCCCTCCTCCAGCGCATAGACGACGACGCCCAGCGTCTCGTGCCCCTGCGACCACAGCAGGATGGAGACGGTCAGCTCGTTGAAGGCGGTCAGGAAGACCAGCAGCCCGCCGGCTGCAGCCGCCGGGGCGACCAGCGGTGCCACCACCGTCACCAGCCGGCGCAGTGGGCCGGCGCCCAGCGCGCGCGCCGCCTCTTCCACCGTCGGGTCGAGGGCGGCGCAGGCCGCCTGCACCGGCCGCAGGGCCAGCGGCAGGAAGCGGACCAGATAGGCCGCCAGGATGATCCACAGCGTGCCGTACAGGCTGACGCCCAGCCCCGGCAGCGGCTTCAGGAACAGCAGGATGCAGCCGATGCCCAGCACCACCCCCGGCACGGCATGCGGCAGTTCCACCAGCACGCCGACCGCCCGCGCGATCCGCCCGCCGCCGCCGGCCAGCGCCATCGCATGGGCCAGCGGCACCGCCAGCAGGGCCAGCAGTGCTGCCGCCGATCCCGACAGCAGCAGCGAGTTGGCGAAGGCCCGCCCGACCTGATCGAGCGCCAGCACCTCGCGGTAATGGGCCAGGGTCAGCGTACCGAAACCGATGGGCAGGCCATAGACGCTGACGAGGCTGGTCGCCAGCAGCGCCGTCAGCGGCGCGGCGACGAGCAGCGCCAGCACACCCCAGGCCAGCAGTTCCACCGGTGCGCGGGCCGTCCCGAGCGGCACCGGCGCCAGCGGCCGGGCGCCGCCGGGCAGGCGGCTGGCGATGCGTGCCTGCAGGATGGTCTGGAGGGCGATGCCCAGGCAGGCGACGAGGCCGATCAGCGCCGCCAGCACCGCCACCTCCGGCAGGGCCGACGGCCCGAAGCCGGCCAGCCGCCGGTAGATCAGCGTCGGCAGCATCGGGATCCCGGCCGGCACGCCGAGCAGCGCCGGCACGCCGAAATTCCCCAGCGCCGCGACGAAGGCCATGGCGAGCCCGGCGACCAGCCCCGGCAGGCAGAGCGGCAGCACCACGCCGCGCAGTGCGCGCCACGGTCCGGCCCCGGACGCCCGCGCCGCCTCCAGCATGTCGCCGGGGATGGCCCGGAGCGCCGTGCGCAGGGCGAGGAAGACCAGCGGCGCATGCTCGATCCCCATCACCAGCACCATGCCGGCCGCCGACTGCACCGGGTTCGCCGTTCCGACCGGAGGAGCGAGGCCCAGCGGCTTCAGGATCGGGCTGCCCGACCCGGCGAGATGGGTCCAGGCAATCGCCACGATCTGCGGCGGGATCATCAGCGGCAGGATCAGCGCGAAACTCATCGCCGTGCGGGCGCGCGGGTTCGTCAGCCCGATCAGCAGGGCGAACGGGCCGCCGATCAGCGCCGCCGCCAGCGTGGCGCCGGCAGCGATGGCGATGCTGTTGGTGGTGGCCCGCCACGTGGCGGGGGAATCCAGCACGCGGCCCAGCACCGTGGCGTCGCCGGCTTCCCACAGCAGGCGCAACACGGGCAGCAGCACGAGCAGCCCGACCAGCAAGGGCCAGCCGGGGAGGGTATGGAAAGCGCTTTTTCCCGCCCTCTGCCCCCCCGGGACTATCCCCCTCTCCCCCCCGGGGAGAGGGTCGGGGTGAGGGGGATGCACAGCATGGATTTTCACAGACGGATCGGGGTACGCGATTCTTGAAGATCCTCGCAACGCGTCCCCCTCACCCTAACCCTCTCCCCGGGGGGGAGAGGGGATGCTTACCGTACCTCACCTTACCCGCCGAACAGGTCGGCGAAGGCGCGCTTGTTGGCGTCGTCCTCGGCCAGCGCCTTGGCGGGATCGTAGGGCAGCAGGGTGATGCCGGCCGGGTCGGGGAAGCCCGGCGGCGGGTTCACCCCCGGCAGCGCCGGCAGGAAGCCCTGGGCCGAGGCCAGCTCCTGCCCCTCGCGGCTCAGCAGGAAGTCGATGAAGGCCTTTGCCGCCGCCGGGTTCTTCGCGGTGCTGAGGATCGCCACCGGCTCGCTGACCGCGCTGACGCCCTCCTTGGGGAAGACGAAGGCGACGGGCGCGCCCTTCAGATGCTCGCGGATCGGCAGGTAGTCGACGACCATGCCGTAGAGCTTCGCCCCGCCGGCCACGTCCTTCAGGATGCCGCCATTGCCCTTGGCCGCGGTGACGCCGTTGCGCTGCAACGCCTCATAGTACGCCATGCCGAGCGACGGCTCGGCCTTGATCGCCGCCATGTGGATGGCGGCGGCGCCGGAATAGAGCGGGCTCGGCATCACCGTGGTGCCCTTGGCCTCCGGCTTCAGCAGATCCTGCCAGGAGGCCGGCTTCATCGATGCTGCGGTGTTGTAGACGATGCCGGTGGTGATCAGCTTGGTGCCGAACCAGTAGCCCTGCGCATCATGCGTGCCGGGGCGGAAGCCGGCGACCGGAGCGCCCTGGTAGGGTTGCAGCCGCTTTTCCGCCTTCAGCGATTCCATCGTCACCGCGTCGGCGATCAGCAGCAGGTCGGGCTGCGGCGCCCCGGCGGTGAACTCGGCGCGCAGCTTGTTCATCAGCTCGGTGGTGCCGTTGCGGATCCACTCCACCTCGACGCCGGGATTCTTCGCCTTGAAGGCCTCCACCGTCTGGCGGGCGTCCGGCTCCAGCTGCGAGGTGTAGAGCACCAGCTTGCCGGTGGCACTTTCAGCTTGGGCGCCATGACCGAGCGCCAGCGTCAGGACCGTGGCGAAGGTGGCGAGAAACGCCTTCATCTCTGTCGTCTCCGTTGGATCGGGAGTCTTGTCTTACGCGATGCCGATGACAGGCGCGTGACAATGGACGGAAAGGCCCGGATCAATCAATAGGGGCTGGCAATAGGGGCTAGTCGATCAGCTTTCCGTCCTTGAAGAAGGGATAGGGGCCGTCATAGTCGCCGACCATTGCGGTGTGGCTGACCACCCCGGTGTCGGCGCGCCACATGTGGATCTGGTAGCCGGGCGGCTCCATCACGAAGGCCGACGGCGCGTCGTCGCGCAGGTCGAGCGCCACCTGATGCGCGGTGGACGGGGCGGTGGAGGCGATGGTGCCGGCCCAGCGCACCTGGATCGGCCGGTGCAGATGGCCGCACAGCACCCGCTCAACCTGCGGATGGCGGCGGACCACCGAGGCCATGTCCGCCGCCCCGCTCAGCCCCAGCCGGTCCATATGGCCGATGCCGGTGTCGAAGGGCGGGTGGTGCTGGAAGACGATGGTCGGCCGGTCCGGCTGTTCGGCCAGCCGGGCGTCGAGCCAGGAGAGCCGCTCCGCGCAGACCTTGCCGGCGCCGGAGCCGGGCAGCACGGTGTCCATGGCGATCAGCCGGACCGGCCAGTCCTCCACGGTGTAGTGGAAGAAGGGGCCGTCGCCCACCCGCGCCGCCAGATTGGGGAAGGCCTTGGCGAGACCGGCACGCTCGTCATGGTTGCCCGGCACCGCAAACAGCGGGATGTCGAGCGGCCGCAGCAGCTCGAGCAGCCGCTCATACTCCTCGGCATCGCCGGCATCGACGAGGTCGCCGGTGGCGAGGACGACGTCCGGACGGGGCGTCAGCGCCAGGACCGCGGCGACGGCGCGCTCCAGGAAGGGGGCGGTGTCGACGCGGCGGTAGGCGAGGCGGCCGTGGGGCTTGATGTGGGTGTCGGTGATCTGGACGATGATCATGGGGTGGCCTGGGTTAAAGTATTTGATTTTTCCAGGACGTTAGCCCCCCACCCCAACCCTCCCCCGCTGGGCGGGGGAGGGGGTAGGTGCTGATGCGGGAGAGGGGCGGCAGTCCCTCCCCCGCGCGGCGGGGGAGGTTAGGTGGGGGGCTAACGCCGCATTTATGGAACTCACGGAACCGCCAGCAGCCGTGCCGGATCGACCCGCAGCCACACCCGGTCTCCACGGCCCAGCTCGCTGCGCCCGGCGGCATCGACCGTCAGCGCCGGCCCGTCCGCCGGCTCCACCACCAGCCGGGTGCGGTCGCCGAGGAACACCGCGGCGGCGACGGTGCCGTCCAGATGCCCGTCGGCCTCGCCGGCCAGCGCCAGATCCTCCGGCCGGACCAGCAGCTCCACCCTGCCGTCCGGCCCGGTCCAGGGCAGCGTCGCCGATCCGATGGACAGCGTGCCGCCGCGCGACACACCGCCCAGCCGGTTCATCGTGCCGATGAAGTCGGCGACGAAGCCGTCGGCCGGCTGGTAATAGATCTCGCGCGGTGTTCCCACCTGCGCCACCCGGCCCTTGGCCATGACGACGATGCGGTCGCCCAGCGCCATCGCCTCGCCCTGGTCGTGGGTGACGTAGACGGCGGTGATGCCCAACCCGCGCAGCAGTCGGTCGATCTCCAGCCGCAAACTGTCGCGCAGCTTGGCGTCGAGCGCCGTCAGCGGCTCGTCGAGCAGCAGCACGCGTGGCCGCACCACCAGGGCGCGGGCCAGCGCCACCCGCTGGCGCTGGCCGCCGGAGAGCTGGTCGATCCGCCGTCCGGCGAACTCGCCGAGATGCATCAGGTCCAGCATCTCCTCGACCCGGCGGGCGCGGTCGGCGCGGGCAATTTTGCGCACCTTCAGGCCGTAGGCGACATTCTCCGTCACCGTCATGTTGGGGAACAGGGCATAGCTCTGGAACACCATGCCGACGTTGCGGCGCTCGATCGGCAGGGCGGTGACGTCCTCCTCGCCGAACAGCACGCGGCCGCCCGCGTCGGGGCTTTCCAGCCCGGCGATGATGCGCAGGGTGGTGGTCTTGCCGCAGCCGCTCGGACCCAGGAAGACGATGGTCTCACCGCCGCGGATGGTCAGGTCCAGCGGCTCCAGCGCGCGGGCGCCGCCGGCGAAGGTCTTGCCGCAGCGCTCCAGGCGGATCGGCACGGCGTCGAGATGGAAGCTGTTCTGCATCACGCTGTCGGGCATCTTGGAAAAGACCTCAAACGGACGGACGGCCGCGCTTCGCCAGACCCTGCATCAGGATCAGGCTGGGCACAATCATCAGGAAGAAGACGAGGGTGTAGGCGCTGCCGATCTCGATCCGCAGCGAGGCGTAGCTGTCGGCCAGCCCGACCGGCAGCGTCTTGGTCAGCGGGGTGTGCAGCAGCCAGGTCAGGTTGAACTCGCCGACCGACAGGGTCAGCACCATCAGCGACCCGGCCAGGATGCCGGAGCGGCAGTTGGGCAGCACCACGGTGAAGAAGCGGCGCGGGAAGCCGGCGCCCAGGCTGGCCGCCCCCTCCTCCAGCGTCGTCAGGTCGATGGAGCCCATCACCGCCAGCACGGCGCGGACCATGAAGGGCAGGGTGAACAGCACATGGCCGATCAGGATGAACAGCCAGCTGCTCCGCAGATCCCCGACGCCGCCATAGGTGACGATCAGCGCCAGCGCGGTGGCGAGGCCGGGGATGGCGACCGGCATCATCAGCATCTCCTCCACCAACCGGGCGAAGCGGCCGGGGCGCCGCGCCAGCGCATAGGCCGCCGGCACGCCCAGCAGCAGGGTGGAGGCGAGGCAGGCGAAGGCGATCTGCAGCGACAAGAGGATGGTGCCGGAATAGACCCGCAGCACCTCGTCGACCCAGCGCAGGGTCAGGCCGCTCTTCAGGCCGACGAAGTAGTTGGCCGTCAGTCCGGCCAGCATCGACATCACCATCGGCACGGTCAGCAGGGCGCAGACCAGCAGGGTGAAGCCCAGTTGCAGCCAGAACCCCCAGCCGCGGCGGTTCGACAAATTCTGCATCGCCATTACCCGGCCGCCGCGACGGAGGTGCCGGCGACGCTGCGCGCCACCGCCAGGGCGGCCCAGGTGATGAGGCCGAGCAGGACGCTGAGCGCCGCTGCGGCGGCGATGTTCGCCTGGAGCGTGAATTCGGTATAGATCGTCATCGGCAGCACGTTGATCCGGGTGGCGAGCGTGAAGGCGGTGCCGAAGGCGCCCATCGAGGTAGCGAAGCACAGGGCACCGGCGGAAATCAGCGCCGGCTTCAGCGCCGGCAGGATGACGTCGGCCACCACCCGCCAGGGAGCCGCCCCCAGCGACCGCGCCGCCTCCTCCAGCCGCGGGTCCAGCTTCTCCGCCGCCGCCATCACCGTCAGGATGACACGCGGGATCGAGAAATAGACATAGCCGAGGAACAGCCCGGCCATCGAATAGGCGAAGACCAGCTTCCCCCCGCCCAGCGCCTGGGTGATGCTGCCGATCAGCCCCTGCCGTCCGGCCAGCATGATGACCATGAAGCCGATGACCACGCCGGGAAAGGCCAGCGGAAAGGTCAGCAGCGCGACCAGCAGGGCATGGCCGGGAAAGCGGTTGCGCACCAGGAACAGGCCGGCGACGGTCGACACCGCCAGCGTCACCGCCGTCACCCCGGCCGACAGCGCCAGCGTGGAGGCCAGGCTGTCGAGATGGCCGGGATCGGCCAGCGTGGTGAGGTAGGCCGACCATCCCTCCGTCCCGCCGGCGCCGATCAGGATCAGCCGGACCAGCGGCAGCAGGAAGAAGGCGGCGAACACCGCCGCCGCCGGCGCCAGCAGGGCCGCCAGCCGCAGCGGTTCGCCCGTCCAGCCCGGCCCGGCCGGCGGACGCACCGCCGGCCGGTGTGGGAGGGGAGCGTCCTGCACGCAGGCGCTCACTTCACCTCCGCCTGATAGCGGTCCATGAAGCCCTTCTGCGCCTCGGCCATACGGACCATGTCCACCGGCTTGGCGCGGGCGTAGTCGGCGGCCGGCAGGAACTTGGCGGCGGTCTCCGGCGGCATGGCTTCCGCCCGGACCGGGCGCATGAAGGCGTTGGCCCACAGCGTCTGGCCCTTGTCCGACAGGACGTAGTCCAGGACCTTCTTCCCGTTCTCCGGGTTCGGGCCGTTCTTCACCAGCGCCATCACATAGGGGACCGACACCGTGCCTTCCGTCGGGATGACGAAGGCGACCGGCGCCTTGTCGGTGTATTTGGCGCGGTAGGCGTTGAAGTCGTAGTCGATCAGAATCGGAATCTCACCCGACAGCACGCGGGCGTAGGAGGTCTGCTTCGGCACGATGGGCTGGTTCTTCTGCAGGGCCTTGAACCAGTCGACCGCCTTGTCGAAGCTGCCGTAATCGCCGCCCAGCGCCAGGTTGACCGCCACCGCGCCGACATAGCCGACGGCAGCGCTGGTCGGGTCGAGATAGCCGACCATGCCCGAATAATCGGGCTTCAGCAGGTCGGCCCAGCTCTGCGGCACCGGCTTGCCGCCCAGCGCCTCGGTGTTGACGAAGAAGCCCAGCGTACCGCTGTGGATGGCGAACCAGTTGCCGTCGGCGTCCTTCATCCCGTCGGGAATCCCGGCCCAGCCCGCCGGCTTGTAGGGGGTGACGACGCCGGCCGCCTTGGCCTGGATGCCGACCGGCCCGCCGAGATAGACGACGTCGGCCACCGGCTTGTCCTTTTCCGTCAGCATGGCGGCCATCGCCTGGCCTGAATTCTTGTTGTCGAACGGCACGGCGATGCCGAGGTCGGCCTTGATCGCCTTCAGCTGAGACGCCCAGTCGGCCCATTCCGGCGGGCAGTTGTAGCAGATGGCGGTCGGCTCCGCCGCCGCGGGCGTCACCGCCGTGGTCAGGGCGATGGCCAGCGCGGCGGCGCCGAACAGGAACGGCTTGATCATGATTGGCGTGTCTCCGGTCGGGAAGCGCTTATGTCGATTTGGCAGGAGCCGGTCCAAGCGATTCGCCCGGACGCAGGGTGAAGGGCAGCATCACGGCGCGGCCCTGCAGCTCGCCGGTAAAGCCGGTGCGCAGGCATTCGAAGGCGGTGGCGCCCATGGCGCGGGCCGGCTGCACCAGGGTGGCGAGGCTGGGCGACATCAGCCGGCCGACCTCGATCCCGTCGAAGCCGCAGACGGAGACGTCGTCCGGCACCGACAGGCCGAGGTCGCGCAGGGCCCGGATGGTGGCGAGCGCCAGCATGTCGTTGGAGGCGAACAGCGCGGTCGGCCGTTCCGGCCCGTCCAGATGGGGAGCCAGCCGGTGGGCCAGCCGCAACTCGTTGAAATCGACCTCGACCACCGGTCCGGGCGGCAGGCCGGCGTCGGCCAGCGCCGCCAGCCAGCCGGCATGGCGTCGGCGCGAGCGGTCGGACTGGCGGAAGCGCCCGGCGACCATGCCGATGCGGCGGTGGCCGAGCGCCGCCATCCGCTCCACCACCGCGCGGGAGGCCGCGACGTTGTCGACCGAGACATGGGCGCGCCCCGCCCGGTCCGGCTGGTTGTAGGCCAGGACATAGGGCAGCCGCACCTCGTCCAGCGTGTCGAGCGACCCGCTGCGGTCGGCGTCGGCGACGGTCAGCACCAGCCCTTCCACCCGGTTGGACAGCAGCCCTTCGATGGCGCGCGATTCCCGGCCCGGATCATAGTCGGTGGAGGCGATCAGCACGCTGTAGCCGGCTTCCGCCGCCGCCTCCTGGATGCCGGCGACGCTTTCGGCGAAGACCGGGTTGGTCAGCGACGGCACCAGCACCCCGACGGTGCGGGTGCGCGCCGCCTTCAGGCTGCGGCCGATGGTGCTGGGGCGGAAGGACAGGTCGGAGGCGGCGGCGCGCACCTTCTCCGTCGTCTCCGGCGTGGCGTTGCCACTGCCGTTGAGGACCCGCGACACGGTGGCGATGGACACCCCGGCGCGCGCCGCCACGTCGCGGATCGTCGCCACGCGGTCCGCTGCCCGCCCGTCCTGCCGCATACCGTCCTGCACCATCCGTCCCCTGTCGTTCCAACGCCGGCCGATCCGGCGTGGGCGCAGAGTGGCGATCGCATGTTGCAATCGCATGACGCCGCGAAAACGGTTTCATGAAGAATGGAAACGTTTCCATCCACCCGGGTCGGCTGGAACGCGGCCTTGGGAGGGGTGAGGTCGTGGGGCCCTCATGGGCCGTCAGGGGGCCGGCGGGGATGTCGCCAAGCGGGCGAAAAATCAGTGATTTTAGTGTTTGCGTCCCCGCAGGGCTTGGGCTATGTTGCGCCTCCACCAGCGATGGACCCGTAGCTCAGCTGGATAGAGCGCTGCCCTCCGAAGGCAGAGGCCGATGGTTCGAATCCATTCGGGTCCGCCAAGTTTTCCAACGGCCTAGCTGCATCGTCAGTTGGGCCGTTGTTGTTTCGGGTACCCCGTGCAGTTCCCCATGGACGCCCGGACACGCCGCGGCGTCGCCGCCTTCGGACCATCGTCGAGGGAAGGCCGGGTCGCTCAGGCCCCCGAGGCCTAGGAAGCGCCGCAATCCGGTCCATGTGGGGGGCGACTTACGCTGTGCGCACATTGTGCGGCGCCGGCTCGATGACAAGCTCGACGCCCTCTATGCGAAGGAACGAGCCGGGTGCGATCCGCCCCGTTGCGATGTCCTCATTGATCATCACCTGGGCATCGGCAAGGGAAATCGGTCGACCGGAATAATAGACCGGCCCGTCGGCGTGCCGGATATGGTGGAAGAGGTTCTGCAAGGTTGGCCTCCAGGATTGTCATGACCTGACAACCGCGGGCCGCCCCACTCCATTCCGGTCGTTGTCAAATGAAAGGGCCGCCCGTCGGGGCAGCCCTTTCATTTTCAACCGTCCTGCCAATGCGACCGACCGAGGCTTCAGGCCACTTCGACCGCCGCCCGCTTGTTCACGTTCGCGCGGATCCGATCCAGTGCCGCCAGCGGAATGTCGATCTTCGCGCAGGGCTCCTGCAGGCGCGGATCGTCACCCGGATACAGTGCCTCATATTCGGCGGCATTGTCGTAGGCTTGGCGGTTGTCGGCCTCGAGATAGGTCTCGATCGGCAGGCCTTCGGCGAACATGCCGTCATGGCTATCGAGTTCGACGTGGAAGTATTCGATTTCCTCCATCGCCTCGACTTGGCGGATCGACGAGCCGTTGATCAGCAGGCGGGCCGAAACGCCGTACTCGCCGATCAGCAGGGCGTGGCCGGGGGAGATGTAGAGGTCGCGGGCGGGTAGGCCCTGGGCGATGGCGTCGCGGGCGATCCGCACCGGCAAATGGACCTTGCGCTGTTGCTCGGTGTCGAAGGAGGAACCGTCCAGCAGGCGCCGGCCGATCCAGCGGATGGCGCGGAACTCGCCGGTCAGCGACGACTGGATCATGTCGCCGATCTTCAGGCTCTCGACCGGCACATCGCCGGACGCGGAGCGGACATGGGTCCCGCGAAGGATGCAGGTCGGGGTCGGGAGGGTCATGGACTTACCACCTTATCGAGGTTCATGCGCGCACTCTGCCGGCCTGCTCTTCGGCGGTCGGGATGCGATCCGGATGGCGTCGCCGGGTTCCCATCATCCAGATGGTGGAGCATACTCCTTTAGGATGGTTATGGTGCCAAACGAATAGCGGCGAATTCCGATGAAATGCGGCGAATTGTAATGTCGGCTCTCAGCCCAAAGGCTCGGTTGCCGGCCCGCGACGGGCGGCTTCCGTTCGGCCCGGACCGTGCTCACTGATCCTGCCGGACCTGCGCGTGGTTGATCAGCGCCACCATGCCGACGCCGCCCAGCACGTTGCCGATCAGCGACGGCAGCAGGAAGCCGAAGGCGTAGCGGTCCCAGCCGATCTCCCCGGACATGGCGGCGAAGGACACCTCGACCGACCCGGCGACGACATGGGCGAATTTGCCGAGCGCGATCAGCCAGGTCAGGGCGACGATGACGAAGAAGCGCGCCTGTCCGACCGACGGCGTGATCCAGACCAGCAGCGCGATCAGCCAGCCGGCGAGCACCCCATGCAGCGTCGTCGTCAGGAAATCCGAGCGGACGGCGGTGGTTCCCAGCTCGACGAAGGCGGCGCGCAGCGGCGGGGAGAAGGCCTCCGTTCCGGCGGCGAAGGCGGAGAACAGCAGGGTGCCGACGATGTTGGCGGCGAAGACCAGTGCCCACAGCCGGGCCACCCGCAGCACCGTACCCGTCGACCAGCGCTGGAGCAGCGGCAGGATCACCGTCAGCGTGTTTTCGGTGAACAGCTGCTGGCGGCCGAGGATGACGATCAGGAAGCCGAAGCAATAGCCGAAGCTGGCGATCAGCGGCCGCCAGGGCTCGTCCGGCAGATGGGTCGTCAGCAAGGCCTCGCCCACCATCGAGAAGCCCATCGACAGCCCGGCCGCCAGACCCGACCACAGCAGGGACGAGGCCGGACGCTTGAGTTCCTCCTGTCCCTCCAGCCGGATGGCTTCGTGCAGGATCAGCGCCGGCGGGTTGGAGCGTTCCCTGACCTCGTCCCGCTCGTCCCGGTTCAGGGGGCTGTCGTCGGCTTCGGTCATCGGCGGGCGCGGTCTTGCGGCCGGCCGGTCAATGCCGTGCCGCCTTGTGGTCGCCATGTTCCCGTTTTTCGGCGGTGTCGCGGCCGATCAGCTTGTTGAAGTTGGACCCCTCCTCGTAGAGAAGCGCCAGCTTCGATTCCTCGAACTGCTGGAAGAACTCGGTCCAGTCGATTTCCTCGAGCTCGCCATGGTCGGACCGGCGGGCCTTGGGGAACATCAGGCGCAGCAGGCCGACGCCGGTCTTGCGGCTCCTGCCGCCGGCCCGTGCGTGTCCATCGCCCTCGTTATGATGGCCCTCGTCATGGGTGCTGCGGACGACGGCCGGCTTGCCGCCGTGGCTTTCGGCCCAGCGGCGGATCTCGTCGTGATCGGTGGTGGTCTTCGCCATGGGTGTCCTCCGGGGCGATGTCCTGGCAGGAAGCGCTCCCCCACCAGAACAGCCGTCGCCGGAAGGCGTTGCGCTTCGGGCGGTGGATCCTACCCGGCAGCCGGCTCCCGCAGCCGCGCGATCAGCGCCGGCACCTCCGCCGCCGGAACCGGCCGGGAGAACAGATAGCCCTGCGCCTCCTGGCAGCCCAGCTCGCGCACGGCCTCGAACTGGGCCTGCTCCTCCACCCCCTCGGCGGTGATGACGACGCCCAGGGTGCGGCCCATGCCGGCCACTGCCTGGACCACCGCGGTGGAGCCGTCGCAGCGGGGCAGGTTGGCGACGAAGCTGCGGTCGATCTTCACCTTGTCGAAGCGGAACCGGCAGAGATATCCCAGCGCCGAATAGCCGGTGCCGAAATCATCCATGACGATCCGGGTGCCGAGCGCCCGCAGCGCGCGCAGGGTGCCGAGATTGGTGTCGTCATCCTGCAGCAGGACGGATTCGGTGATTTCCAACTCCAGCCGCCCCGGCGCCAGACCGGTGTCGGCCAGGGCCTGGCGGACCGATTCCACCAAGCCCCTGCCGCGGAACTGGACGGAGGACACGTTGACGCTGACCGCGATGCCGTCCGGCCACCCCGTCGCCTCGCGGCAGGCTTCGCGCAGCGCCCAGTCGCCGATCGGGCCGATCAGGCCGGTCTCCTCCGCCACCGGGATGAAGTCGGCGGGCCCGACCAGGCCGCGGCCGGGACGGCGCCAGCGGATCAGTGCCTCGAATCCGCGGAGGTATCCATTGTCCGCACCGACCAGCGGCTGGTAATGCAGCTCGAACTCGCCCCGGCGCAGGGCCTCGTGCAGGCCGAGCTTGAGGTCGTGGAAGGCCTTCAGCCGCTCCGCCATCTCCGGGGCGAAGAAGCGGTGGGTGTTGCGGCCGTCGGCCTTGGCGCGATAGAGCGCGATGTCGGCGGCCTTCAGCAGGGCGTCGGCTTCGGCGCCGTCGCGCCCGGACAGGGCGATGCCGATGCTGGTGCCGGTCTGGATCTGAGCCCCGTCGACGTCGAACGGTTCGGCCATGGCCGAGATGATGCAGCGGGCGAGGTCCTCCGCCTCCGCCGGTCCCCACAGGCCGGTCTGCAGGATGGCGAACTCGTCGCCGCCGAAACGGGAAACGAGGTCGCCCGTGCCGGCGCAGCCGCGCAGCCGGTCCGCCACCTGGCGCAGCAGCGCGTCGCCCGCGGGATGCCCCAGCGTGTCGTTGACCGCCTTGAACTGGTCGAGGTCGATGTAATGGACCGCCATCGCCCCGCCGTCCGCCTCGCCGTCCGTCGCCGCGTCGCGCAGCGTCTGCTCCAGCCTTTCCTGGAAATACAGCCGGTTGGACAGGCCGGTCAGCGAATCCAGCCGGGCCAGACGGGCGATCCTCTCCTGGGCGGCGCGCCGCTCCTCCTCCACGCGCCGGCGTTCGGTGACGTTGCGGAAGAAGACGGACAATCCCTGTGCGGTGGGAAAGGCGTGGACCTCCGTCCATATCCCCAGCGCCGCCACATACTCCTCGAAGACGGCCGGCGTCTGGTCCGCCATCGCCTTGCGGAACAGGCCGCAGCTCTCCGTCTGCTGGGGAAAGGCGCCGAAGAAGTCGTCGCCCAGCCGGATGCCCCGGCCTTCAAGGACGGAGGCGGCGACCGGGTTGCGATAGGTGATGCGCCAATCCTGGTCGATGAACACCACGGCATCGGTGGTGCTTTCCAGCACGCCGGACAGCAGGGTGGTGGTCTCCTCCAGCGCCTGCCGGGCGTGCTGAATGTCGGTGACGTCGCGGGAGATGGCGAGCAGCCGCTGCGGGCGTCCATCGGGGCCGGGCAGGGGACAGATCAGGTTGTCCCACCATTTCGGCGTGCCCATGGCCGTCGGGCAGAAACCGAGGAAGCGGGCGGTGTCGCCCCGCCGCGCAGCGTCGATCGCGGCGCGCAGCTGCGGCCGCCGCTCCTCCGGCCAGATGTCCTCCCAGGGCCGGCCCATCAGGGTGTTGGGGCTGTCCAGCTCCATCAGCTGGACGCCGGGGACGTTCATGAAGGTCACCCGCCCCTCCATGTCCAGCACCTTCAGGCATTCCGGGCTGTTGTCGAGGATCTGGCGGGCGAAGGATTCGCTCTCGCGCAGGGCCGCCTCGGTCATCTTGCGGTCGTGGATGTCCTCGTCCGTGCCGTACCACTGGAGGATGCGGCCGTCCGCGTCCCGCCGGGCCGAGGCCCTGCGGCGGAACCAGCGGTGGCCGTCGCCAACCGGGTCGTCGTGTCTGGCGATGCGCAGGCGCAGATCGATTTCCAGCGCGCCGCCGGTCGCCAAGGCATGTGTCCAGGCGGCCCGAAAGGGGGGGCGGTCGTCGGGATGGAGGGCGGCGATCCAATCCTGCGCGGTCGCGATGTCGTCCGCCCCCAGGCCGATGCGCCCGCGCCAGCGCCGCGTGGTGTGCGGCGTGCCGTCCGGGGTGCTGCACCAGGGATAGAGGCCGCTCAGTTCAAGCGTGTGGCGGTGAAGCTCCTTGACCTGGCGGAGCTCGGCCTCGCCCCGTCTCGCCCCGGTCCGGTCCTCCACGATGCAGAGAAGGGCCGCGGCCTCCTCGTCGTCGTAGGGATGCAGGGTGGCGACCAGCAGGCGCTCGGACTCCGAGAGGATGATGTCCTCCACCACCGTACCGGCCAGGGCGAGCGGAGCGGCCGCCAGCAGCGCGTCCTCCGCGTCCGGCCAGACATCGGCGAAGGGCAGTCCTGCCGCGGCGGCGGGAAGCCCCGCCATCGCCGCCATCCGCCGGTTCAGCCGCAGGCAGCGGAGCCGGTGGTCGAGGATCGCGATCCCCACCGGGATCGCGTCCAGCAAGGCATTCCCCCGCATGGATTTGCGGGCCGGGAGCCGGTCGAACTCGGCGGTCAGGGGCTGGTGCATTGTCCCGGATCGATAAGGATGATGATGACCGGCGCCGAATTGCCGGATTCTATCCTTATCCCTGGATCGCCAAATAAAAAGTTAACGCCCTCTTGTGGAGTTCACCAATCGAACGGTGCGTCTTCGAAGAAAAATTGTAGATATCACGCCGTGAGATCAGAAATTCTGGAGGATTTCTATCCGGAACAACCCCGATATTCACTCGGCGGCGTCGGATCGTGCCAGCAGCGGCTGATCGAACGCGTCGTCGAGGAAGCGGTCGCGGATCGCCAACATGACGTCGAGCCTGTCGAGGAAGACCGTCACCAGATCCGGGTCGAAATGGCGGCCGGCCTGCTCCCGCATATGGGCGACGACCGTTTCCAGCGGCCAGGGCTCCTTGTAGGGGCGGGCGGACAGCAGGGCGTCGAACACGTCGGCGATGGCGACGATGCGGCCGGACAGCGGGATCGCGGTGCCGCGCAGGCCGGCGGGATAGCCGGTGCCGTCCCATTTCTCGTGGTGGGTGCCGGCGATCTCGGCGGCGAGGTCGAGCAGGGGCAGCCCGCTGCCGACCAGCAGCCGATGGCCGATGGTCGCGTGGTCGCGCATGGTGGCCCATTCCTGGGCGTCGAGCCGGCCGGGTTTCAGCAGCACATGGTCGGGGATGCCGATCTTGCCGATGTCGTGCAGGGGCGCCGCTTCCAGCAGCTTCGCGGCGAAATCCGGGGCGCAGCCGGCCGACAGGGCGAGCTGGTGGGAGATCTGGGCCATGCGCGCCACATGCTGGCCGGTCTCGTTGTCGCGGAATTCGCCGGCGCTGCACAGGCGGCGGATGATCTCGCGCTGGGTCGCCTCCAGCTGAACCCGGGTGGCCTGCAATTCCATGTTGGCGATGCGCAGGGCCGAGGCCTCGTGCGCGGCGGCGGCGGAAAGCCGGCGGTCGGCGGCGGCGGACACCAGCGCCAGCAGCACCAGGCCGAAGGTGCCGATCGCGACCGCCGCGGCCAGCGGTCCGCTCGACACGCCGTCGGCCAGCAGCCCGTCCGCCGGCATCAGCATGGGATCGACCTGGACCACCAGGGCGGCCATGCCGGTGTAGTGCATGCCGCAGACAGCGACCGCCATCACCAGGGCGGCCAGCATCCGCATCCGCAGGCGGTGGATGCGGGCGGACAGCCACAGCCCGGCCGTCGCCGCCGCGGCGGCGATGGCGACCGACAGGATCCACAGCGTCGGTTCGTAAGCGATGCGGGCCGGCAGGACCATCGCCGCCATGCCGAGATAATGCATCGCCGCCACTCCCGCCCCGACGATGCCGCCGGCCGCGGCGATCGCGCCCGGGGAGCGGCGGTTCTGGATGATGCGGAAGCCGGCGGCGACGAAGACGACCGAGGTCACCAGCGACAGCAGGGTCTTCACCGGATCATAGGCGATCGGCGTGTCGATGGTCAGGGCCAGCATGCCGATGAAATGCATCGCCCAGATGCCGCCGCCGAGCGCCACCGCGGCACAGCCCCGCCACATCATGCGGGCGACGCCGGCGGTCCGGTGCATCCGCTCCGCCATGTCGAGCGCCGCGTAGGAGGCGAAGGCGGCGACGGCATAGGACAGCGTCACCAGCCAGGGGTCGTGGGACAACGGCAGGCCGGATGCCGACGTGAAGCACAGCCCGGCCAGATCGATCGACATCCCGCAACTCTCCTGAAACACCCGGTCGACACAGGTTTTCCTGGCCGGCCTTCCTGATTGCCCGTTCCGCCGGTCGGGTTGCAAGACGGGGAAACCCCGACCGGGATGGTCGGACATAAACCGGCGCCCGGCGATCTCCGGCAGTTAGCTAAAAAGCCATCTTTATTTGACCGGTGTCAAGAGCGTAGAGGTCGGTAGAACAGGGGGCCGAACGGCTATGCAGTTGGTGTTCCGCCAAGCGTCCATTCGATCGAAACGGATGCTTGGCGATCGGCAGAAGGTGCGGTTCGAACCGGACGACGGATCGCCGGTAAAGCCTGACCGGTCCGGTGGGACGAGAGTCGGTCGGATGTTCACTGAAGCCTCTGACCGCCTCCAGGCTTTCGACTTTTCCCATGTGATCGGCACAAGCGCTTCCGCTTGAACCGATCACACTCCAGCCCGATGGGACTAGCCCTGGCGATCAGGCGTCGGCGAAGGCCATCGGCTGCCGGGACCGGGCGTCCTGCTCGCGCTCCGCATGGTTCTGCGAGCGGCTCGGCGGCTCGACCCAGGCGATGCGCAGGATGTTGGTCGATCCCGGCATGCCGAACGGCACGCCGGCGGTGATGACCAGACGCTGCCCCTCCTTGGCCAGCCCATGGACATAGGCCAGCCGGGCCGCCTTGTGCACCATGTCGGCGAAGCTCTGCACATCCTCGGTCGGGACGGCATGGACGCCATAGGCCAGCACCAGTCGGCGGGCGATGGCGGCGCTTTCGGTCAGGCAGAGGATCGGCACCTCCGGACGCTCGCGCGCCGCCCGCAGCGTGGTGGAGCCGCTGGTGGTGTAGGTGGCGATGGCCGCCGCCTTCACCGTATGGGCGACCTGGCGGGCGGCGGCGGTGATGGCGTCCGATTCCGTCTGTTCCGGGTCGGCATGCTGGGCGTCCATCATGGTGCGGTAGAGCGGGTCGCCTTCCACCCGCCGGGCGATGCGGTCCATGATCGACACCGCTTCCACCGGATACTCGCCCGATGCGGTCTCCGCCGACAGCATGACGGCGTCGGCGCCGTCGAACACCGCGGTGGCGACGTCGGACGCCTCGGCCCGCGTCGGGGCGGGGGCGGAGATCATCGATTCCAGCATCTGGGTGGCGACGATCACCGGCTTGCCGGCCAGCCGGGCGGCGCGGATGATGCGCTTCTGGATCGACGGCACGTCTTCCGGCGGCATCTCCACGCCCAGGTCGCCGCGCGCCACCATGACGCCGTCCGACATCTCGACGATGCGGTCCAAATGCTGGATCGCCTGCGGCTTCTCCAGCTTCGACAGCAGGGCGGCGCGGCCGGCGACCAGCTTGCGCGCCTCCGCCACGTCCTCCGGCCGCTGGACGAAGCTCAGCGCCACCCAGTCCACCCCCTGGTCGAGGGCGAAGTCCAGGTCGGTGCGGTCCTTGGCCGTCAGCGGCGACAGCGGCAGCACCACGCCGGGGACATTGACGCCCTTGCGGTCCGACAGTTTGGTGCCCGACACCACCACGGTCTCGGCAAAATCGGCACCGCAGGCGGTCACCCGCAGCCGGACCTTGCCGTCGTCGAGCAGCAGCTCGGCCTCCGGCACCAGGGCGGCGAAGATCTCCGGATGGGGCATGCCGACACGGCGGGCGTCGCCCGGCTCCGCCAGCAGGTCGAGGCAGAAGGACTGGCCGGGGGTCAGCGTCACCGGCCCGTCGGCGAAGCGGCCCAGCCGCAGCTTCGGCCCCTGCAGGTCGGCCATGATGGCGATGGGGCGGCCGGTCTCCGCCTCCAGCGCGCGGATGGCGCGGACGCGCTCGCCATGGTCCTGGTGGCTGCCGTGGCTGAAGTTCAGGCGGAAGACGTCGACGCCGGCTTCGAACAGGCGGCGGATCATCTCGGGCGAGGAGGAGGACGGACCCAGCGTGGCGACGACTTTCGTCTGCCGGTAACGGCGGATCGGCTTGGCAATGCTCATGGCGTAACGGACTCCGAGGGGGAGGAGGGGCGGCCGTGCGTGGTGCTCAGGGGGAGGGGCGGGCGGTGCCGTGCCGCCTCAGGCGACCCCGAACCGGTAGACGATGGACCCGGCGGTCCATTGGCCGGGACGCAGCACGGTCGACGGGAAGGAGGGGATGTTGACGGCGTTGGGGAACTTGGACGGCTCGGCGCAGAAGGCGCTGTGTTTGGTGTAGAGGATGCCGCCCTTGCCGACGTCCCGCGGGGTTTTGCCCTCCAGGAAATTGCCGGTGTAGAGCTGCAGGCCGGGTTCGGTCGACAGCACCTCCAGCGTCCGGCCGCTGGCCGGGTGGAGGAAGCGGGCGTGCAGGACGGGAACCGGGCCGGTCGCCGGCCTGTCGATCACGTAATGCAGGTCGTAGCCCTTGCCGAGCGCCAGCATGGGATCGTCGGCATCGATGCGGGCGCCCAGCGCCGCCGGGGTGCGGAAGTCGTGCGGCGTGCCGGCGACCTCCACCATCGCGCCGGTCGGCACCGCCGTCTCGCCGAGTTCCAGATAGCGGCCGGCCTGGACGGTGGCGACATGATCGAGGATCGACGAGCCGAGATCGCCCGACAGGTTGAAGAAGGTGTGGTCGGTGAAGTTGGCGATGGTGGTCTTGTCGGCCGCCACCGCGGTCCAGGCGATGGTCAGGGCATTGTCGTCGCCGACCGTATAGACCAGCCGCAGCGGCAGGGTGCCGGGAAAGCCTTCCTCGCCATCCTGGAAGACATGGGTCAGTTCCAGGCTGGCCTCGTCGAGCTGCCGGGCGTCGAAGACGCGGAAGCGCGAGCCGCGCTGGCCGCCATGCAGGGTGTTGGGCGGGCTGTTCACCGCGGCCTGATGGGGCACGCCGTCCAGCGTGAAGCGCCCATCGGGGATGCGCCCGCAATAGCGCCCGATGAAGGACCCCATCGACGCCTGCCCGCCCGTCACGCCCTCGATGCCGTCATAGCCCTGGACCACGTCGCCCAGCGCGCCGTCGCGGTCGGGAACCAGGACCTGCTCGATCTTGGCGCCGTAATTGGTGATGCGCACCACCATGCCGCGGCCGTTGCGCAGGGTGAACAGATCCACCGGCTTGCCGTCGATGGTGGCGGAGAAGGACTCGCGCCTGAGGTCGGTGTAGGTCGCCATGGTCCGGGCATCCCCGTGGAAAAGGTTGGAAGTGGAAGAGTTATAAGAAGCCGAGAAGCAGCAGCCCCAGCATCACCACCACGCGCAGGAGCAGCGCCGTCTCCAGAGGATCGGCGGTCATGATGGACCTCGCCGGATGGATCGTGGGATTATTATACTAATATATTAATCTGGAAGGCAAACCGCTTCGGCGCTGCGGAGGCGCGCCGGACAGTATGCCGCAGGAGCCGCCGAATCCGGGGCTTCGGACGGCGTGGAATGAAAGGACGCGCGGGTTCGCTTCGCGGACCCAAAGCCGGGGGGACCGCCCTACGCCGCGTTGCGCGCCCGCACCGCGATCGCAAGCCCGGCCAGGATGAGGGCGACCCCGGCCATGAACTGCACTCCGATCCTGTCGCCGAACAGGATCGCCGAGGCGGCGATGCCGAACACCGGCTGGAGATACTGCACGCTCGCCGCGACCGGGGCCGGCACGTCGCGCAGGATGCGCAGCCACAGGAAAAGGCCGGCGGCGGTCACGGCGAGGCCGAGATAGGCCGCGGCCCCCAAGGCCTGTCCGGTCAGCACGAAGGGCGTGTGGTACGCCTCCCACCCCGCCCAGGGCAGCAGCGCGGCGAAGCCGAAGATCGTGCTCCACGCCGCCACCACCACGGTGCCGTACCGGTTGGTGAGCTCGACGCTCCAGACATAGTAGAAGGCGACCGCCAGCGCCGAAATCAGCATCCAGATCGGCCCGAGGGCGGTCGTTCCGGCGGATCCGGCCTCGCCCGCATTCTCCAGCGCCACGATGACGATGCCCGCGAAGGCGGCCGCCACCCCCAGAAGCTGGAACGCCGAGACGGACTGCCGGAGCCGGACCGTCGCGAACAGCACGACGAAGAGCGGAATGGTGGCGGACAGGATGGTGCCGATCGAGGCGGATGTCCCGGCCACCCCGAATGTCTGCGTGACCTGCCCGACGCCGATGCCCAGCACGCCGAGGGCGGCGACGGCGGGAAGGGCCTTCCATGGCAGGGGCTTCTTCCCGGCGAGCAGCAGCAGCATGCACGGGATCGCCACGGCGAAGCGGATCGCCGTCAGGGTCAGGGGCGGCATGGTGATCAAGCCGAGCTTCGTCACCGGGATCGACAGGCCCCACATCAGCGCGAGCAGGAGCATCGCCGCGAAATTCCCCAGGCCGACGGGGCGCGGGACGGCGAGCGGGGAGGGGGAGGCGGGGGCGGTGGTGACTTGGCTCATGATGCGTCGCAGTCCGTCGGGATACCCGTGATCGGGGCACATCTAAGGTCCCGCCGCTCTTGCGGACAAACCATTTGTCGTCACAAGATGCGTGAGTATTCCGCACAGGTGAGCGCGCCATGACCGACCGGCTTCCGCCGCTGCAGACGCTGCGTGCCTTCGAGGCGACCGGGCGGCGGTCGAGCATGACGCTGGCGGCCGAGGAACTGCACGTCACGCATGGCGCGGTCAGCCGCCAGATCAAGGCGCTGGAGGATCATCTCGGCGTCCGGCTCTTCCGCCGGATGACCCGTAGGATCGAATTCACCGCCGAAGGCGCCGCGTTCTTCGCCGCCGTCACCCGTCTTCTGTCGGAACTCGCCCGCGAGGCGGAGAGCATCCGCCGCCGGAACGAGACCGCCCGCCTCGTCGTGAGTTCCGGCGTCTCGTTCGCCAGCAAGTGGCTGACCCCGCGCCTGCACCGGCTGATGGCCCGCTATCCCGACTACGACGTCCATCTCGAAGTGACCGACGTCGAGATCGATTTCGCGACGTCGCAGGCGGACGTCGCGATGCGCTATGGCGATGGACGGTATCCCCATGCCGAGTCGGAGCGGATCATGAACGAGACGGTCAGCCCCGTCTGTTCCCCGGACTATCGCGAGCGGATGGGCGGCCTTCGCACCGCTGGCGCAATCGCCTCGGCGCGGCTCATCCACGAGAACGGCATGAAGGCCGACTGGACCCGCTGGTTCGGGATGATGGGCATGCCGGCGCCCGCCGCGCGGGGACCGGGCTACAGCCATGGCAGCATGTCGATCGAGGCCGCGATCCGCGGGGAGGGGGTTGCGCTCGGGCGAAGCGTGCTCGTCGCCGAGGACATGGCCGCGGGGCGCCTCGTCGCGCTGTTCCCCGAGGCCCGGCTGGACGTGGAGTCCGGATACGACCTCGTCTACCCAATGGGGCATCGGGACCATCCGAAGGTCCGCGCCGTCAGAGACTGGATCGACGACGAGGTGCGGCAGTTCAAGGTGGTTGTGGAGGTTGGGGGTGTGATCGGCTCAAGTGGGATTATTTGAACCATGGCTGATCTGGAAAAGTAAACGGTAAGGGCCAGGATATGGGTCGTCTTCAATGATTTCGCACGCTGTTTAATCATTTTCCTAGCGTAATATTTGGGACATTTTCATAATTTCATAAAATATCTGTGATCGGTAACAAAAATTTAAAGCGAATAAATATGATATTGCAGGGAATTGCGATTCCTAGTTGTGTTGTCCCGAAATTTTTTCTGACAGATAGTGCGTATCTTTTTCACGGTCATTGGGGCGCATACACACGCAGGCGGCTCATTAAACAAAGTGGCGTATCACATATATCCTGCGACTCTATGTGCAAGTGCCTGTTTGGGAATTGTGGTTTGATTGCAGAATCGCCTGTTTTTGCACCTATAGGAGGTGTGAACGAAAGAACATCGCGAGCGGCAGAAGCAGTTTGAACGGCAGCGCTATTCGACGGACTTGAGCGACGCGGAATGGGCGACCATCCAGCCTCTGCTCCCTCCCGCGGCGCGACGCGGCCGGAAAATCACCGTGGACATGCGGGAGGTTCTGAACGCGTTGCGTTACCTTGCCCGCTCCGGCTGCGGGTGGCGTCTGCTGCCGATCCATTTCCCGCCTTGGCAGACGGTGTACTGGTGGTTTCGCAAGCTGTTGCGGCGCTTCCTGTTTCGGACGATCCACGACATCATGGTGATGCTTGACCGGGAGTTGCAGGGTCGCGAGGCCAGCCCGACGGCGGGCGTGCTGGACTGAACTGAACTGCGCTCCGCGTCGCGCTGTTGCAACAGCTTTAGGGGGAGCACCTTCTCAGCTTGACCATGCAGACTGACGTTGCGTCCTACGCCGCTGGTTGCCTGCTGTTCATTACGCCATCGCTCAACAGCGGGTGTGAGGCGACCGCCCAGCTTTATCTCTGTTACCTCTCTCCCCTTCCTCCTGGGCGATCCGCCAGCTTCCGCTCTCTTTCTCTCGAAGATTGTATCAGCATCTTATCGATCGTCGGCGACGGCGAATTCGGCGCATGGTTGTTCGAGCGGTATCTCGACTTTTCCCCCGTAACGGCGTTGGTGGAGGAGTGGCTCAACCAGCCGCCCGGCGCAGTTTCCCAAAAGCGGCGGATATGACGCAACGCTCACACGTGCCCATCGCCAGGGACGGCGGAGAGATGACACATCTACACCACCACGGCGGATTACTTGGCAGGCTCACTGATTCAATGCCGCCTGAGCCTTCACGAGGGCAACTTGCGCATTAATCTGCGCCGCTTGGGCATTGAGCAACGTAGTCTGGGCGGTTGCGCCGCTGAGTTGCTTTGCCACAGAGGCCGAGCCCTCGGCTACAAGGAGAGCGTTCTGAGCGTTGATGGTAGCCGTCTGGGCAGCGGCAATACCTATCGGTCCGGCAGCCGCCGCGTTGGCCTGAGCGGTGGCGAGTGCTGCCTGTGCATTGAGCAGAGCGGTCTCACTGCTCGCCGCCGCGGTGGAGGCGGCCGTGCGGGAACTGGCCCGGGCTGCGGCCAGCGCGTTTTCGGCGGTGATTTGCTGTGTCCTGGCTTGCGTGCGGGCGAGTTCCGCGGCCGCTACCTGGCCGGGAATGGCTGCGATCTGCGTTGCGGCACCCACAGCTGATCCAGTCGCTGCATCTGCAACGGCTGCCTTCTCGGAAACCTGAATCGAAGTCGGCAGCCCATTAGAATCCAGCGCGATGACTGCTCCCTCTGACTTGAACAGGCCACCGCGTACTCGAATGTTGTACATTGTGCCGAGTTGTAGAACCGGCTGGTCCGGAGCGAACGCCGGCCTTTGCGCCTCATTTGGTGGTGCGTTGACCGGGATTTCCTTAGGACATGCGTCGTCCCCGGTGCAAACCAAGAAGCGGCCCGTCCGCCCCAGCCGGACCGGGACTCCGACATCAGTGTCGCCCGATTTGCCAATGCCAGGGCTTACCCATCGGCCATCGGGTTGGTGCACATAGAGCGCAAGCGAAACGTCAAATTTCGACCGTTGCCGCTCAAATTGTTCCTCCGGTACCATAAGCAATTTGGCCAGTGAGTTCGGGTCGATGCGGAAGGCGTGATCTGCCCTGATCTCGTCCGAGTTCAGCGGCCACTGCCGCGTTTCTGAAACGGAAATGTCTTTCAGTAGCTTGCTCAAGCGGGCCTGATCCGCGGTGAGTGTCGCTTGAGCGTGGCCCTGGCGGCCGATCGCGTCTGCCAATCGGCGATTGTAGCTGCGGTCTTTAGAGGCTTGGGCCGCTAGAACGTTCAGTGTGGCGGTAGCCGCATTAAGAGCCGTCGTATCGTCCTCAACCAATTGCTTCAACGTCTTGCCAGACTTGGGTACTAGCTCAAGAATAGCGCTTCTGACCTTTTCAGAGCACGTGATTGGAGAAGGTGGCGACGTTGGCTCGCCCTCGGCTGGAGGTGCCGCCGCAGCTAGCGGGATGATCTGCGCGGCCAAGCTGATCAGGTTGCTGATCACTTGGCCGGCGGCGTTTTCAGAATGTGCGTTCAGGCTTGTGTTGGTGCCGTCTGCCGCCAAGTTGGAGGTGATGTCGCTGGTTGCCCATATGCCCGGGGAGTCGAGCACATAGCGCTGCCTCTCATCCAGCACTTTGGCGGCGGTCACGGTAACATCGACTGAGCTTTCCGGGTCCGGTTCGCACTTCGTGATCGCTCGGTTAATGACGAGCGTGTACTGGGTCATAGCCAGATTCCAGGGGACTCCCGTGGTAGATTGTTGGTCTGGTGCAAGATGGGTGACGCTGATCCCAGCGCAGGCCGCCAAGTTAAGCGCGCACGCAATGCCAGTTCCAATGCGAATGCCTTTGTTCACGTCTACCCTCCAATCAGTGGCCTACTCGATCATGAATAGAATCGAATCATCGACGCAAAGTCCGCCGATAAAGGCATTTTCGATTGGGACCGTCCAGGCCCGCTGTAGCCCTTGGATCGCTTCGCCGTTGACGTGCACGTCGAGTGCAGCGCCACAGCCACCGTATTGTCCGTTCTTAATAACTACCCGAATCTCATTTTCGCCTACCTTGAGAAGCGAGGTGAATTGAGAAAATTGCAATATTTGCCCGTACACAGCTTGATTTATTACGTGAGTCCCATTGACATAGACATCTGCGTAGTCATCAATGTTGCGCAATCTAAGTTCCGCACTGGTAATCTCCGATAAAGGCCAGGGCATCACTAGTCGGCCATCCGAAAGCGCGATCGGAGCCACGCCTTGCTGACCGCCTGTGGGAGGCAGGCATGGCACGTTGGCGGCGAGCAACAGCCCGCAGGCGAAGTTCAGCGGGATGATGAAATTTACCCCAGCGGCCCCGGCAACTCCGCCTTTAACCAAACCAACAACGCGGCCTTTGGAATCAAATACCGGGCTGCCGCTGTCTCCCCAAGTCACCGGGTTAGTGATGCGCCACAACCCGTCGGTATTGCCGCCCTGCGCACCTAAGATTCCCGCCGTCGCGGACAGGTCGGTGTCGAGTGCGAAACCCAGAGTGATCACAGGATCGCCCACTTTGAGAGAGTCAGGGTTTCCGAGCGTCACCGGCTTGAACGGACCGAGTCCGCTGGGCAGGGATAGCAGCGCGAGGTCGCAGCAACCAGGAATAGTCAATCGCTGCACCGGAATGGCCTGCGCAAACCGGCTTTTGATGTGGCCGACCAGCTTCGCTGACTGATTCGCCGACAGCAAGTGGTTGGCGGTCAGCACGTATCCCCTACGGGAAACAATGAAGCCGGTTCCCGTTTCAGTCACCGGGTTACCGTCGGGTCCCGGGGCAGTTGACTCGATAAACACCACCGAGTCTTGGTTAGCGGTGGTCACCTCCGCTGGCGTCGCTGCGCCGGCTTCGGGCGTGCACAAGCTAGTAGCCAGTATCATTATCAACCAACCGCGAAGCTGCGCATTCAAGGCGGCCAGGCTTGGCAAGACGCCGCCGCTCATTTGTAGAGCGCCGCGATCACAGCGGCGTCGCCCTTGCTGATGTGCGTTCGCTGTCCGAAATGTACGTTGGGAGGCATGGGTGCCAATGCCACGATCGTCGGCTTGCCGTTGCAGCTGAATGCATTAGGCTCATAATGCATGATTGAATCGAAGTCATAAGTATTCGCGTCCTTGAAAAAGCTCGGTCTCTGGGCGAAAGCATACGCGTAACCTTGAATGATATTCTGCTGATCGACTCGGACAAACTTGCCGCGGTCCTCCCTATTTTGCTCGTGATCAAGACCAAGCACGTGTCCAATTTCATGGACGATCTGTCCGAATTCGCATCCTTGTACTAATTCGACGGTCTGCCGCCCTCTCATCATGCCGATCCCGTAAGATAGACAGGCCATTGTATTCGACCCTTTTATGAAGGCGACGTAATTCGGGTACTGTGCACTATTCTGGGCCGTGCGCTGGACGAACCGAACCTGCGTAGCATTTGACCAAGCTTGCATGGCATTCCTGATCGTATCGGCGGACGGGACCTCCGACTCCATCTCAAACGGCACGATGCCTCCTGGCCATTTCTGAGCCCCCGACAGCACCGAGCGTGCGACGTAGCCGAATGGCGAGAGAGTCATGTTCTGCGCGTAAATGCTAACCGGACCTAGTTGCTCCGCGAAGGCAAGCTGGTCGGCATTGCCGATGATGATATCGCCCTCAAATACGGCGTGCCGCCCTACTTTGGCATAGGAAACGGAGCGGATCGTGCCTTGATCATTGACCTCAATGGTCCGAGGCTGACCGAGCGAGTATTCGGGATGAATCTCTGCTACGGCGGGAGTGGCATCGCCCTCGCCAGTGCACTTCACTTCAGCCGTTGCCGCCGTTGCGAGTGCCGGTAACACAGCGGCGAAATATAGGAAATAGCGTGTCATTCGTCACTCCATTGCCTGCCGACATCTTCGGGCCGGGAACACATGGCGCGGTCACTTAGCCATCTTACAGATTCACTCGGCCTCTTCACGCCAGCCCCCTGGAATATCCCAGAGCAAAAGCGATTGGGGAGGCGAGAGTCGTTAATTGCGATACGGCGACCATGTGGCGCCTCTCCTGGCCACAGAGTAATTCAACTTATACGTGCTTTAGTCTCTATAAAATATGACTTACATGCGCTGTTTAGAAATCAAACAATCTATGCGGATATGCTGAGGTTTAAAGTACCCTTGGTGTCGGTGTTTGGGAAGGAAAAATCTCACCTCAAGGTGGATATAACGATACACTTACGCGCTTATCCAGTCCAGAAGCTCTGCCTTTATCCTTTTTGGCGGGCCGGTCAACAACGAGGCATACGCATTACGAGCAGCGGGAGCCCTCAGCCCAGCCGCTTTCGCCACTGTTGCGCCATCGCTTTCAACCACTTGGCGCTGGTTCGCGTCATTAAGACCCGGCACAAATCTCGTAGCATCGCCACGTGGGCCTTCTGGAAGCGGTGTAGTGGACATTAGAGATGACTGACGATCGGTTTTCTTGCATAGCCGAACAATCGTGAAAAGGCCGATGTTCTCAGCAATAGCCCAGACACGTGAAAATTTTAAATGGATCCCACAATTCCAGGCGCCACTGAATTATGGTAAAAACTAACGATAATCTCCACTTATCGTTAGTAAAAATTGCCATGCTTCTGCCCGTTTGTTCGCCCTTCACGCCTCCCGACCCGACGGTCGACACGGAGCGCACACACGACTATGTCGCGATGGCACGCAGCCCCAACACGCTCCGTGCCTATGCTGCCGACCTGCGCGACTTCGAGCGTTACTGCCGGCGGCGGGGCGAAGCGGTCCTTCCCGCCACCAGCCAGACCGTCGCCGCCTATCTCGCCTTCCTCGCCGACCAGGGGCGACGAGTCGCGACCCTGAAGCGTCGGCTCGCCGCGATCAGCCAAGCCCACCAACTCGCCGGCTTTCCCTCGCTGACGGCAGACGCGCATGTCCGTTCCGTCTTCAAAGGCATCCGGCGCCACCATGGAAGCGCGCCGAGTCCCAAGGCACCGATCATGATTGAAGACCTGCGGGCGATGGTCGCGGCGCTGCCGGATCGCCCGCGCGGGACACGGAACCGCGCATTGCTCTTGCTCGGCTTCGCCGGCGGCTTCCGGCGCTCCGAGTTGAACGACCTCACACGCGCGGACGTTGAGTTCTGCCGTGATGGGCTGATCGTCACCTTGCGTCGGTCCAAGACCGACCAAGAGGGAGAAGGGCGCCGGGTTGCCATCCCATACGGCTCGCTGCCCCAGACCTGTCCGGTGCGGGCGCTTCGGGACTGGCTCTCGACTGCCGGCATTGCAGAAGGCGCAATCTTCCGGGCGGTCACCCGCCAAGGCTTTATCCGGCGGCCGATGACAACGCAGTCGGTTGCCCTCATCGTCAAGCAGGCGGCCAAGGGAGCGGGGCTCGATCCCAGACGCTTCGCTGGGCACAGCCTGCGTGCGGGACTCTGTACCTCCGCTGCGCGGGCTGGCGTCTCCGACCGGGCGATCATGAACCAGACCGGCCACCGCAGCGCCGCCACCCTACGCCGGTACATCCGGGACGGCAACCTGTTCACCGACAATGCTGCCGCCCGACTTGGTCTATGATTGATTCACAGTGCTTTCCGCTTTAGCTAATAGAGATGGAGCATGTAATCTCGAGTAATGAGCAGGGCAACGCGGAAAATAGATGCCTGAGAGATTATCCTCAGAGGTCATGCTATCTTTTGATCTCCATATTATCCCTCAGAATGGTAAAATCACGGCATCCACCACAGCTCCGAAGCGCTCTTAGCCATACGCAGACCAAGCAGTATGGAGATAATCATAGGGAGCAGAGATATAAGGTATCTTAGTGTCTTTGCGTTACTTTGGTCCTTCATTACCTCGATCTCCATTGCCCCAATCGTATGGTTGAGTGGAATGCAGATGGTGTCAAGCGGATGAGGGAGCTGGATAGGGCGCGGGCATATTCTCTCAATTAAATATTTAGGCGGGTTGGCATTTTCTCGCCTCATATATTCGTGAATTTGGGCGATATTATCGCATATTTCCTTAGAGTATTTTTGGTTAATTCTACATTTTACATAAAACTGATCCTCAAGCATTGCCATAATCTTAGCCTTTCCTGACTCCATTTGGCCATTTATGGTCGATCTAAGATCATCTGCCGGAAGTAAAAGCGCTTGTGCGAGCGCCACTATTACACCCAACGTGGTGCCCAACATCCAGAAAAAATCCAACCAATAGAGCGTTCTTTTTGTGAGGCTCTGATGTATAATTCCGCAGAAACCACACATCATGAGCACTGTAGAGGCAACTATTGAGAAAGAGCTTCTTAGGGCATCCGCGACCGTGTCAGTATGATCGGATGGTCCAAACAGGAATATAACAAAACCAAGAATTGTTATGAAGTAACCAGAAAACTTTTTCCTGTCTATATGTTGCGTTCGCATCCATGATAATATTTTCTGGAGGAGACGCGGGAGGAATTCACGGATCATACCTATTCCTATAAAGCGGAGATTGAGCACAAGTGGGTGAGGAATTTTGGATTTCTGATGTATATGTTTTAGATTTAGTTGGTAGCAGCCTCCGTCGGAGGCACGATGTCCAGTATTTCAGCCGAAATCATTGTGACAATGCTACTATTACGTCGCCGGCCACAGGTAGGATGGTGGACCCGGGACTCGTCCTGCATGGACCGCATCGCTGATCTCACGAAAGCGACGCACGATCACATCGTCGGTCTCCCACCGCAAATACTCAAGCAAGTCGATGAGGGCGCGCTCTTCCGTTATGTCAATGCGCTCAATATCCTCATGGTGCCAGAGTAGTTCAATCTCGTCCTCAATGCCGCGAACTGCCACTGACAGCGCCCTCGTCGTATAACCAAGCAACTCCCCCAGATTTCGGAGCGGCTTTTCAATGTCGTGATGCCGCTTCAAGCTGGGTAGCGACACTACTGCTGTGAGGGCGGGTCGTTCGTTCGGACGGACGTCTGGAGAACACCAAGCCCCAGTAAGAACCAAGTCGCCGTATGGCGTCGCAGTTGCAAAGCCGCTGAGCCTATCGATAATGGAACGGTGAAGTTCGAGAGTCCTTGCCAGATCTGCCTTGAACCGACGCGACTCGCGAAGCCCGCGCATAGCAATCGGCCGCTCTGCATCATGAATTGCTATCGCGGCCTTGTGCCTCCAAAGATCGGCATTCATTGCAGCCATAGCTGGCGGCTCCGGTAGAGCGGGCTCGACCTCAATCGCATCACTCGACAGCCTCCTTCGTGTCAACCGGCATTGAAATGCTATGCCTTCGCGGCTTTGTATCTGCTCTTTGATAACTTCAAAGTATCTCAGCAATTTCTTCCAGACCGTGGAGGGATGGATATCGTAGCGCCTTGCAATATCTATCATTGTCGCGCCAGATTCCCATTCCTCGGCCAAGCGGGCATTCCGATCTATCTTCTCGTTATAGACTGGACTCTTGCTTGTTTTGGATTCTGGGAATTTCATGGCCTATCCTATTTGGGATTAGCTGAGAGCGGCTTCCGCTGAGGCTCTTGAATCTATAGCAGGTAGTTCGGGGGAGCTTGATGTCAGACCTCGGATACGCCAGCACTCGTTGCCATGCGACGTACGGCACCGCTTACTGTGCTCACATCGGGTGCGAAGAGAAAGTCGAGTGCCTTCACGAGTGGTGGGCCGCCGATTACCCCAGCATCCTCCAATACAGCTTCAAGTTTCCGCACGATTTTATCACTTCGCCAGGGCGTCTCCGGTGGCGTCCACAGCCACTCCTCACGGCCCTCATGCTCGATCCACAGCCACGGCTCAACCGGTTCTGGCTCTTTCCCCGACCGCAACCTCCAGAGAGGTTTATAGTCCCGCGAGAACAGCACAATAGCTCCGTCCGTCTCCGTCCACCGTCCGTAGGGAAGGCGCAAACGTTTAGGCACGAAGGGCACGGCCTCTTCGTCGAGCCAGCACTCTTTACGAGCAACATGCGCGTGCCCAGCATCTGTAAAGAGAACAGACAGTTGCATCTCATATCGAAGCAGGTAGGCCGGGGAGCCTCTCGGAACTTTTAACTCATCAGTAGCGATCTGCACGAGTTGCCTGTGTGCGCTCATTTTCGTGTGCCCAGGCGCGGGCAACGATCTCCTCATGATCCGACTTCCCTCCTTCTGCAAGCCGACGTACAGCTATGGGCAGTCTCTGATCCTCGACATGCGCCAAGCAGCGCGCAAAAAGATTTCTATATACGAACCCTCGGTAGATAACCTTCTCGCTCTTTGCCGCCGCGTCAAGCCTCCCCTTGCTGGTCGCGCCGTCGTTCTCGACGTTCAGCCGCGATGGATAGCTGGAGAGGGACGCGCAGAGAATTGCCTCTGGGCTACCTGCAATGCCATGGAGACGTTCGCAGCGGCCTACCCGATAGCTATGAGCGACGAATGTCGTGGCCTGGGCAACGGCGTAGGGGGCTGCTATGGGGGCGACGGCGCCGAGTTATTGGAAGAATGTCGAGCGCGCCGCCTGCGTTCGCGCGCTACTAGCCGCCTCAAGGGTACACGGCTGTTCGCCTGTGTTTGTCCGTACCGATTCCGTACGGCGCGTTTGAGGGAGGTGGGCTGGGCGCTAAGCCATTGAAAACATTGGAGCGGGTGAAGGGAATCGAACCCTCGTCGTAAGCTTGGGAAACAACATTTATAGGATCTGCTCAAACCAAACTCTTCCTGCGCACCCTTTGCCGGAGAACCCCCCCGGTTCCGGAACCTCTCTGATTCCGGGACCCGCCGCCGATGCTCCCCGAAGGCTCCGCTCAAGCCACCCGTCGCGACCGGCCGCTCGCCGCCATGGCGGCAAGGACATCGCGCAGACCCTCCTGGCCGGGATCGAAGGCCAGATTGGCGCCGCCATCCTCGACGCTGAGCACCGTCGCCCGGACATGGACGCGGTGGCGCGGGATCGACACCGTCACCACGCTGCCGGCCGCCAACCCCGCCACGTCCCGGAGATAGGCGCCGCCGAGCGAAATATTGGCGATCCTCCCGTCACGGCGCCCCTGGGGGCTCTCGACCGTGCAGGGCTCGTCCGCATCGAAGCGTTCGGACTGGCGGCGGTCGGCATCGCTGGTCGAGGTGCGGACGACCCGCACCAGAATGCGCCGCAGCGCTTCCATGCTCTGCGCCAGTTCCCGGGCGTTCTTCTGCACCCCGGCCGCCTGCGATCCGGTCTGGACCGCCTCGCTCGATACCGAGCCGATGCGGTCCGACACCGCCCGTGCCGCGTCGGAGGTTTCCACGACGCTGCGGCTGATCTCCTGCGTCGCCTGCGCCTGCTGCTCCATCGCTTCGGCGATGTCGGCGGACACCTGGTTGATTTCCTCGATGGTGGCGCTGATCTCGGCGACGGCCGTCACCGCCTCGGCGGTGACGGACTGGATGTCGGCGATCTGCCGGTCGATCTCCTCGGTCGAGCGGGCGGTCTGGCTGGCCAGGCTCTTGACCTCGCTCGCGACCACGGCGAAGCCCTTGCCGGCCTCCCCGGCGCGCGCCGCTTCGATGGTGGCGTTCAGCGCCAGCAGGTTCGTCTGCCCGGCGATCGCGCCGATCAGCTTGGTCACCTCCTCGATCTTCCCGACGGTCTCGGACAGGGAGCGGATCGTCGCCTGGGTGCGGCTGCCGCACTCGACCGCCCGGCGCGTCACGGTGCCGGAATGCCCCACGCGCTGCAGGATGCCGTTGATCGAGGCCGCCAGCTCCTCCGTCGCCGCCGCCACCGTCTGGGCGGTGGCGAGCGTCTGGCCGGCGGCGGTGGCCACTTCGCGTGAGTTGTCGCCGACGCTCAGGGCCGAGTTCGCCATGCTCTGCGCGTTGCGGGCCATCTCGTCGGTGTGCTGCGACACGCTGTCCACGGCGTTCCGGGTTTCGCGCTCCACGGTGTCGGCCATGGCTTCCAGCGCTTCCCGGCGGCTTTCCTGTTCGGCCTGCGCATAGGTTTCCAGAAGCAGCTCCAGGTCCATCCAGGCCAGCTTGGCGATCGCCGCGCCCAGCGCCTCCGCTTTGCGTCCCTTGGGGCCGCGGAACAGGCGCTGCCAGGCCCCCTCCGTCTCGCCCTGGCCGAGAATCTCCAGAACGCCGGTCATGACGGTGTGATGGCAGACCGCCACGGCATAGCTCGGCACGCCGTTGGCGTAGAAGGCGGCGGCCAGCGTCCGGGCGGAGTCCAGGAAACCGTCGTCGAGCCGGCCGGCGGCGACCCGCACCCAATGCGCCACCCGCAAGCGGTGGACTTCGGGCTTCATCAGCAGGGAATGGATTTCCGGCCACTCCGCGAAGCGCGCATGCCAGGATTCCAGCAGCCGGGGCAGCTCGTGATCGGCAAACTGCGCATTGTCGCGCAGCAGGCGAAGGTCGGCATCGGTGATGCCGAAGGTCGTGAACCGTTTCCGCTGCTTCTCATCGAACGTGTTCGAAAGCATGACTTCTCCAGGCGCTGGAAAATATGGTTCAGGACCTCGTCGGCCATTCGAACCCGTGCTGAACCTTCACAGCAATAAGAAGGCCAGAGCCCGCGCTTCCGCGTCTATCGCGGTTGATGGTTAGGACACTAAATTTTTGTGACACTGAAGGGCGGTGCCGCATTTCGGGTCGCATTTTGCGAAAGCCGCTTGCAGAACGCCAAGCCGCATGGGGTCGGCTGCTGGTCCAGGAAGGCCGGCTCATCGCGATCGGTGACGGTCACCGGGCCATCTTCGGCTGCCTGGGCCAAGGACCACGCCAAGATGATGTACGGCATCCTTCGCTGCTCCGTGGAGCCGGCGGCCTGAAGCACGCCTCTCTCGTCACGGTCCCGCCGAAGGCAGCCGCAGCGTCGCGCGCAGCCCGCCCAGCGGCGATGCGTCCAGCCGGATATCGCCGCCATAGAGCCGTGCCACATCCCGCACCACCGCAAGGCCGAGTCCCGTCCCCGGCGTGCTTTCGTCCAGGCGAACCCCCGGCTCCAGCGCCGCCGCGCGGCATCCGTCGGGCAGGCCGGGGCCGTCGTCGTCCAGGGTGATGCTCAGCATTCCGCCGGCTTCGGCCCGGCAGGTCACGTCGACCCGGCCGCGCGCCCATTTGCAGGCGTTGTCCAGCAGGTTGCCCAGCATCTCGTCCAGATCCTCGCGCTCGCCGGCGAACAGCAGGTCGGCGGCGGCATCGACGCGGATCTCCGGCGCCGCCGGCGCGTGCAGCTTGCGCATCACCCGCGCCAGCACCGAAACGCAGTCCGCCACCGGCGTGCTGATGCCCGGCACGCTGCGGGCGGCGGCGGCTCTGGCGCGGGCCATGTGATGATCGACATGCCGCCGCATCAGCTCCACCTGCCGGACCATCGCCGCCCCCACCGCGCGCGCGTTGCGCTCGTCCAGCGCGCCGGCCTCGTTCGCCAGCACGGCGAGGTTGGTCTTCAGTGCATGGGCTAGATTGCCGGCCTGCAACCGCCCGCGGCCGACGACCTCCTCCGCATGGGCCAGCAGCGCGTTCAGATCGTCCACCAGCGGCCGGATCTCCGTCGGCATCGCCACGTCGAAGCGCTTCTTCCGCCCGGCCCGCACCTCCGTCAGTGCGCCGCGCAGGCGGGAGAGCGGCCTCAGCCCGATCTGAACCTGGATCAGCGCCGCGACGATCAGGGTCACGGCCAGAACGGCCAGCGACAGGGCCAGCGTGGCGTTGAAGGCGTGGGTGACTCCGGCGAGTTCCGCCCGGTCGGCAGCCACGGCGATGCGGATCGGCTCCGCATGGTCGGGGAGCAGGACGAAGCGCTCCAGTACGATCAGCGACTGGTTCGCCGGCCCGGCCGCCTCATGCCGGTGCAGTCCGCCATCCTCCACCCGGTCGTCGGGCAAATCCAGGGCGCCGTCCCACAGCGAGCGCGAGCGCAGCGGCGCGACCCCGCTCTCCCCCACCTGCCAGTACAGGCCCGACAGCGGCCGGCGGAAGCGCGGGTCGCTCAGGGGCTGGCGCAGCGCCGGCTTGCCGTCCGCATCGATCTCCAGCGCCGCGGCCAGCTGTTCCAGATGGTTGGCCAGTTCCGCTTCGAAGCGCTGGCGGACATGGGCCTGGAACAGGTCGGCGATGATCCATCCCGCCAGCATCAGCGCCAGCGTCACCCACACCGCGGCGCCGGCCAGCAGCCGGAAGCGAAGCGAGTCCGTCCAGGTCATCGCCGGCCCCTACGGCTCGTCCGCCCGATACCCCAGCCCGCGCACCGTCTTGATGACCTCGGTCCCCAGCTTGCGGCGCAGGCGGCCGACGAAGACTTCGATGGTGTTGGAATCGCGGTCGAAATCCTGGGCATAGACATGCTCGATCAGTTCGGTGCGCGACACCACCTGCCCCTTGCGGTGCATCAGGTAGGACAGCACCCGGTATTCGAAGGCGGTCAGCTCGACCGGCTCGCCATCCACCGTGACCCGCCCGCTGCGGGTGTCGAGAACGACCCCGCCGCAGGCGATCTCGGCGCTGGCATGGCCCTTGGCACGGCGGATCAGCGCACGCACGCGGGCCAGCAGCTCCTCCATGCTGAAGGGCTTCGCCAGGTAATCGTCGGCACCGGCGTCGATGCCCTGGACCTTCTCGTTCCAGGCGTCGCGCGCGGTCAGGATCAGCACCGGCACGGCGACACCCTTCCGCCGCCAGGACCGCAGAACCGTCAGCCCGTCGATCTTCGGCAGGCCCAGGTCCAGGATCACCGTGTCGTAGGGCTCGGTCTCGCCCAGGAAGCGTCCCTCCTCGCCGTCGGCGGCGGCATCGACCGCGTATCCTTCGCCTTCCAGCCGCTGCCGCAGTTGCCGGGCCAGCTCCGGCGTATCCTCGACGACCAGCACGCGCATGGCGTCACCTCCCTCCGTCGCGGGACCGGTGGCGGCCCTTGACCCGCAGCAGCTCGCCGCTGGCCGCGTCATAGTCCAGCTTCAGGATGCGACCATCGGGGGCGATCAGCTTCAGCTCGTAGCGGAAACCGTCCTCCTTCCCCCCGTCCTCACCCTCCAGGTCGACGTCGAGAACCTCGCCGCCGAATTGCCGCCGGGCGCTTTCGACGATCCGCTCCAACGGCAGGATTCGCCCCTCCCGCAGGGCGGTGCGGGCACGCTCATGGTCGTCGCCGGCGCGGGCGCCCGGTCCCGCTCCAAGCAGCAGGATGACGGGAAGGAGCAAGGCGGAAGCGGTCCTCATGGTCGACCTCGAAGCCTGGACAGCATCGCGCATCGGTGCCGCGCGATCGAACCAGCATATCGTCGCATCCCTGAACCGCGGCTGAACGCCGCTTCCCTGCCGTCTCCCGCCTGAACGGCGGATGAACGGCCCGTTCAGGCTCGGCTCAGGCGCGGCGGGTCACAGTCTGGTCCATCGGGCGCTTCGGCGCTCTCCCGGCACCACAGGTGAAGCCATGCTGAAATCCGTTACCCTCGCCGTTCTCCTCACCGCCGCCCTCGCGAGCTCCGGCACCGCCCGGGCCGACGACCGTCCCCGCACGCCGGCCTTCCAGCCGACCAGCCCGCAGCCGATCGCCGAGGTGGTGAAGGCCGGCGGCGGGACCGTGACCGGCACCGTCGAGACGGTCGCGGCGACCTGGTTCGTCATGACCGACGGCAGCGACCGCATCGACATCGCCAGCCGCGGCTTCCTTCCCGACGGCATCCGGTCCGGCGACCAGATCACCGTGGTCGGCGGCATCGATCAGGGCGCCTTGCAGGCCGACCGGATCATCCGCCAGGACGGCACCGCCTTCGGCCGCGACACCCTGCGGAACCATGAAGGGCGCCGCCACGGCCAGGCCCGGGGCCATGACGGCGACCGCGACGACGACTGACCGGAGCCCCGCCATGCTGAAGAGGATGATTCTCCACACCCTGCTGATGGCGGCACTCATCGGCATCCTTGCAATCGCCTACCAAGCCATGGCCGCCGGTGGCACCGCCGGCATCGCCGCCCCGTTCGCCGCCGGTCGCACCGACGACGACTGAACCGCCTTCGGAAAGGGAAACCGTCATGTCCGCCCGCAAGCCGACCGCCGCCGAGTGGACCGCCCTGCTGGCCTTCCACGCCACCGTCTCGGGAGCCTTCATCGTCGCCTATCTCACCGGCGACGAGGACACCTACGGCATGCATGTCTTTTCCGGCTATGCCGCCCTCGTCGCCATCCTGCTGCGTGTCGCCGCCGGCACGTTGGCCCCGGCGGGAAGTCCCCTGCGTCTCCCCCGGCCCTCTGGCCGGGCGGTTGTCGCATGGCTCCGGCGCGTGGTCTCCGGCGATGCGCAGGCCCGTGCCGGGCGCAGCCCGCTGATCGGTTGGATGACCGCCGCCCTGCTTCTCGGCGTCGGGGCGGCGGCGGTGACCGGCGCCGTCGCCGACGTCCTGGTCGGGGTCGAGCCTCTGCACGAGGATCTCGGCGAAGCCTCCCTCTTTCTCGTCCTCGGCCACATCGCCCTGGTCTTCGCGCTGCACGGCCTGAAGCGGCTTCCTCCCGGCATCGCCTCGCGCTGGACCGCGTGGCGGTCGACCCTCACCAACCGGGTGATCCCATGAAACCGATGATCGTCCTCGCCGCGGCGGCGGTGCTGGGCACCGGCGTCGCCCTGGCGGCCTCCGGCGACCCGGAGCGTGCCCGCATCCTCGACGGCTACGCCGCTCAGGCGAAGGCGCAACTCCCCGCCTTCGCCGGCTTCTCGGCGGAGCGTGGACAGGCGCTCTTTCTCGGGCCGCATGCCGGCGGCAAGCTGGCCGAAACCCCCGCCTGTGCCAGTTGCCACACCCGCGACCCGGCGGCAACCGGCCGCCATTACAAGACCGGCCGCGACATCCCGCCGATGGCGGTGTCCGCCAACCCCAAGCGCTTCACCGATCCCGCCGAGGTGGAGAAGCGCTTCGAGCGCGACTGCGTCAACGTTCTCGGCCGCGCCTGTACCGCGCGGGAGAAGGGCGACTTCATCACCTTCCTGTCGAACCGATAGCGAGCAGCCCGATGTGCCCCGACCCGACACCGTCCCCCGACCTGAAATTCCGCCTTCCGGGCCGCAAGCTCGCCGGCATCGCCGTATCCGCCCTTCTCGCCGTGGCCGCCGGCACCGCGTCGGCCGGCGAGTTCGAACGGGTGGGCCCGGTGACCCATGCCGCCACCTTGAAGGAATGCGGCGAGTGTCACATGGCCTTTCAACCCGGCCTGCTGCCGGCGCCGTCCTGGACCCGCATCATGGACGGTCTGCAGGACCATTTCGGCGAGACTGCCAGCTTGCCGGCCGATACCGCGGCGGCCATCCGCCAGTATCTGACGCAGGCCGCCGGAAGCGGCGACGGGCGCCTGATCCGCATCACCGAACAGCGCTGGTGGCTGCGCAAGCATGATTTCGAACCGTCGATCTGGACGCGCAAGGCGGTCGGCGCCAAGAGCAACTGCGAGGCCTGCCACCGGACGGCGGCGCAGGGCTCATACGAGGATGACTGACCGGCCGGCATCGTCCGCGGTTGCCGCAAAAACAAATAGACGGTACGTTCTAAAACATGCATTCTAATTGGCATGGTCAGAACCGCACTGTTTTCCGAAACCGACTTCATCGACGCCGCGATGGCCCTGGTCGCCGAGGGCGGCCCCAACGCCGCCACCATGCAGGCGATCGCCCGGCGGGTCGGGGCGCCGACCGGGTCGATCTATCATCGCTTCGACTCCCGTGCGGCCGTTCTCGGCATCGCCTGGAACACCGCCTATGCATCCTTCGTCGATGCCCTCGCTCCGCTGCTTCGCCGGGGGCGCCCGTGCGAGGCGGCGCTGGCGATCCTGCCCTGGTCGCGGGAGAACGGCCACCGCGCCCGCTTCCTGCTCCTCAATGAGCCGGTCGCCCTGTTCGAGGACAACCCGCCCCCGGAACCGCAGAGGGCGAGGCTGGAAGAGCTGGAGAGCGGATTCGACGAGGCCTTCCAGGCCTGCGTCGTCGCCTGCGGCGACGGGACGGCCGACGAGGAGCGGGTGGCGCGGGCCAAGTTCCTGATCTTCGACGCGCCGATCGCCATCCTCCGCCCCCACCTCTCCCGGGGCGCGCCGCCGCCACCCTATGTCGAGCGGATGATCACCGAGCTCCACGCCGGCATGCCGATCGCCGCCTCTCCCGCACATTCCTTTCCCATGAACCGGGCCGACCGATGAGCGATATCGCCGATCAGCGAAGCATCAAGCTGCACAGTCTGGAGGATTTCGCCGGGATGCGCGTCGCGGGGCGGCTGGCCGCGTCCACCCTGGACATGATCGCCGCCCATGTCGCGGCGGGCATCACCACGGCCGAGCTCGACCGCCTCTGCCACACGACCACATCCTCGACCACGGGGCGATCCCCGCCTCGCTGGGCTATCGCGGCTACGGCCATGCGACCTGCATCTCGGTCAACCATGTCGTCTGCCACGGCATACCCGGCGACCGCAGGCTGGCGGAGGGCGACATCCTCAACATCGATCTGGCGGTGATCGTCGACGGCTGGCACGGCGACAGCAGCCGAATGTACACCGTCGGCAAGCTCGGCCTGCGCGCCCGGCGCCTGATCGACGTGACCCACGAGGCGATGATGCGCGGCATCGCGGCGATCCGCCCCGGCGCGAAGGTCGGCGACATCGGCTTCGCCATGCAGCGCTTCGTGGAAGCCGAACGCTTCAGCGTCGTCCGCGACTTCTGCGGCCACGGCATCGGCCGCATCTACCACGATGCGCCGGACGTGCTGAATTACGGCCGGCCGGGCGAGGGGCAGGAATTGCTGCCGGGAATGTTCCTGACGGTCGAGCCGATGGTGAACGCCGGCCGGCCGGACGTGAAGATCCTCGGCGACGGCTGGACCGCCGTCAGCCGGGACCGCAGCCTGTCCGCCCAGTTCGAGCACAGCGTCGGCGTCACGGAAACCGGCTGCGAGATCTTTACCCTCTCGCCGGCGGGGTTCACCAAGCCGCCCTATACGGCCTGACGGGGGTCACGGCGGCGGCAGCCGCTCCATCAGCCGGGGATTGTCCCAGCTCGGCTGCCGGTCCTCGATCACCACGCGGTGGGGCAGCGGCGCGTCGCTCTCCACCGCCACTTCGACCCAGCGCGGGACCAGCTCGTTGTTGACGTCGTCCAGGACGGCGACGGCCAGCGCCTCCAGCCCCTCGCCGAAGCCGGCGAACTCCGCCAGATAGGCGAGGACCGACGCCGGATCGGGCACCAGCAGGTCCGGCACCAGCCGCAGGGTCAGCCGCACCCCCGGCAGCGGCTCGCCGCGCAGTTCCATCAGGAAATCGTGGCGGGCGTCGGGGGAGGGGCGGGTGGACAGGCGCTCGCGCCTCATGCCGACACCCCCAGCCCGGCCTGTCCGGCCCGGGTCAGCTTCACCCAGCTCCTCGCCCCCGACTGGAAGGACAGGCCGCCGGTATAGCCGACGGCGCGCACGCTGTCGGCGAAGACCTGGATCAGCTCCACCCGCAGCTCCGGCGGCAAAGCGGCGTGGCTGCGCAGGATCAGGTCGAAATGGTTGGGCCGGACCAGCCCGTCCAACTGCATCGGCCCGAAGCGGCTGAGGTCGAGGTCGATGACGAAGCGGCTGCCCGGCTTCGACCGCTCGCCACCGCCGCCCTCCTCGTCCTCCTGCAGCGGATGGACATGCAGCCGGATCGGCTTCGGCCCGTTGGCGTCCATCAGCGGGATGGTATAGCTGCGCCAGTCGCCCGGCAGCGGCTCCGCCGCCTCGCGGCGCAGCCCGTCGAAATCCTTCTCCAGCCGCTCCAGCAGGTCGCGGCGTCCCGCCTTGTCGAGGGCGGAGGCGGCCTCGTCGCCGAGCCAGCCCTGCGCATCGCCGCCGCGCATCGCCGCCAGGAAGAAGCCGAGCGCCGCGGTCAGCTTGCGGTTGGGCTGCGGCATCGTCGCCAGCATCGCTTTGGCCGCCGCCGGATCGGCCGCCGCCAGCGTCGCCATCAGCTGCCGCATCGCCGGCCAGTCGCGCCCGTCGAGCGGACCGGGCGGGCCGGGCAGGGTGGGCGCCGCCGCCTGGGTGGCACGGGCGAGGTCGGTCAGCGCCGCCGTCACCGTGGCTCCCTGCGGCAGGCTGGCCGGGACGTTCAGCGCCAGCATGCCTTGCTTGGTCGCCAGGATCGGCTGCCCCTGCGGCGTGCTGCCGGCCACCGTACCGCGCAGGATGGGGGTGTCGGGCGGCAGCGCCGCCTCGTCAGGTGCAGGGGCTGTCTGGGGGGCCGTCTGGGATGCCTGCTGCCCACCGGGTTGCTGGCCGGGCTGGCTTCCCGCCTGCCCGTTCCGCCCGCCTGCTTCCGGGTCGCCGGGGGGGCGGGGCTGCTGGGGCGGTGGGGTGACCGTCAGGATCTTCAGCGCGACCGTCGCGCCGCGCGGCAGGTCGGGCGGTTCGGCGGCACCGGTGCCCTCGTCGGGGGCAGGCGCCGTTGCCGGAGTGTCGGCACCGGGATGCGCCGCGTCGCCGCCCAGCTGGACCGGCGTGCCGAAGGTTGCGCTGCCGCCGCCCATGGCCGGGGCGGCAGGCATCGACCCGGCCGGCGGCGGTGCCGGCATTCCGGCAAGCGGAGCCTCCGGTTTCGCCGGCGCCGGTCCGGGCGGTGCCGCCGGTGCCGCCGGTGCCGCCGGCATCGTCTGGGACGGCGGGGCGGCGGGGGTCGGCAGCCTGGCGCCGGACCCGCCGGCCAGCACCAGCGCCGGCACGACGGTGCCCGGCAGCAGCGGCGGCAGGTTGGCCGGATTGCCGGGCGCGGTCGGGGTGGGCAGCAGGACGGCGGGCGCCGCGCCGCTTCCGGCCGCCGGGGGGGGCGTCGTCGTGCCGCCGGTGGGACCGGTGGCCGGGCTGCCCGGCGCCGGAGTGCCCAGCGATTGCAGCAGGATCAGCGCCGTCGGCTTGGCCGGCAGGGCGGCGGCGGGCGTTCCGGCCGGCGGCGCGGTGCCCGGCGTGATCTGGACGGTGACCGGCTTGTCCGGCGGCAGCTCCGCCGCGCTATCGAGCAGCAGCTCGCCCGCCGCGGTGCGCACGCGGGTCAGCCCCTCCGGCGTCTGGCCGGCGACGGTGCCGGTCAGCACCACCGGGCGGGTGACCTCCGGCAGCCGTTCGGGAAGCTGGACGACCGTGGCCTCGGCGGTAACGGGCGGGGGTGCGGCGGGGGCCGCCGCGGCGGTGGCGGCGGCCGGCGTGATCGACGGTGGGATGGCTCCGCCCATGCCCGCCCATCCGCGCCGGTTACTTGGCGCCGGCGAGCAGCCGCTGCACGATCGCCTCGACGTCGCGGGCCGCGTCGCTGGACGGCGAGCGGGTCAGCAGCGGCGTCTGGTTGCGGATGGCGTCGCGCACCTTCAGGTCGCGGCGGATGATGCCGGCCAGCGCCGGCTTGTATTTCAGGAAGTTCTGGCAGGCCTTCAGGATGGTGCCGTAGGTCCGCTCGCCGTCCTTCACGCTCTGCGCCATGTTGACCACGATCCGCAGGTCGGCCGACGGGTTGGTGGCGTGGGTCAGCTTGATGAAGGCATAGGCGTCGGTCAGCGAGGTCGGCTCGTCCGTCGTCACCACCAGCGTCGTCCCGGCCGGCCCGGACAGGGTGCGCACCGTGCGGTCGACGCCGGCCCCCATGTCCATCACCACCCGGTCATAGCTCCGCGCCAGCTCCAGCAGGTCGTTGCGCAAGGACGACAGCCGCTGGCTCGGCAACTGGGCCAGCGTGCCCGATCCCGAGCGGCCGGCGATGATGTCGAATCCGGTGTCGGCGAAGCGCTGTGCCGCCTTGGCCAGCGTCACCTCGCCGTTGATGACGGCGCCCAGGTCGTTCTTGGGCGAGAATCCAAGCTGGATGTCGACGTTGGCGAGGCCGAGGTCACCGTCGAACAGCAGGGTGTTCATGCCCGCCTTGGTCAGGGCATGGCTCAGCGTGATCGAGAACCACGTCTTGCCGACGCCGCCCTTCCCGCTGGCCACGGCGATGACGTTGGCGCCGCGCAGCGGGCGAACGTTCTTGAGGGCGGCCGGGAACACCGGATCGGTCATGGCAGGGTCCTCGACGAGGGGGAACTGGCGGCTTTGGCCTTGGTTGCGGATTTCGCGGCTGCAGGTTTGGACGGCTTGGCGGCGGCGGCCCTGCGTTGTGGCGGCGGGGACGGCGCCGGTTCCATCTCCGGTTCGTCCTCCTCCGGCCGATAGCCCCGTCCGAAGCTCGGCCCGCGGCCGGAGCCGCGACCCGATCCACGCTCCGGCTCATGGTCCGGCCCGTGGTCCGCCTCATGGTCCCGATGCCCGTCCTCGTCCTCGTCCCAGTCGGCGGTGCGGGCAGTGCGGCGCGGCGCCGATTCCTTGGCGGCGGGCGCCTTCTCCTCGGCCGGGATCATCATGCGGGCCAGCGCCAGCGGGTTCAGCGCCGTCAGCCCTTCCGCCACCTTGGACGAGACGCTGGCGTCGCAGAAGGACAGCCGGGCGCGGGCGGCGACCGCCAGGACGCTGCCCAGCCGGCGCGCCATGTCCAGACGGGTGACCAGCAGGCGGCGCACCCCCACCGCCTTGAAGGCCAGCGCCATGTCGGCGGCCTCCAGCGCGTCGAGCCCGGCCGGCAGGACCAGCACCGGCTCGACCTCCCCGGCGGACAGCATGGCGCGCAGATCCTGCATGTCCGCGGCGTCGTACGGATTGCGCCCGGCGGTGTCGACCAGCACGAGGTCGGTGCGGCGGTGGACCTCGAAGGCGCCGGCCAGCGCGTCCGGATCCTCCACCGTCGCCAGCTTCAGCTTCATCAGCCGGGTGAAGGCGGCGAGCTGGTCGACGCCGCCGGCCCGCACCGTGTCGGTGGTGATGACGCCGACCGAGCATTTCCTGAACACCGCCCGCGCCGCCAGCTTGGCCGCGACCAGAGTCTTGCCGGAGCCCGGCGGCCCGACCAGCGCCAGCGGCTTCACCGGCGCGCGGCCGTCGGGCAGCGGGTTGAAGGTGAAATAGGAATCGAGCGCCGAGCCCAGCGCCAGCCGCGGATCCTCGGTGTCCAGCCCCGACGCGGCGTCGATCAGCTGTTCGGCCAGCGTCGCCGGCACGCCGTGGCGCTGCAGGGCGTCGGCCACCACCTCGCCGACGTCGATCTCGGGCTCCACTGGCTTGGGCGGCGCCTTGGCCCGGCCGTTGCGCGACCCGCCGGCCGCCGGGGGGGGCGGCAGCGCATCCTCTTCCACCGCCGCCGTCACGCGCACGCCGCCGCCTTCCTCCTCGCGCGTTGCGACGATGATGGCGTCGTCGCCCAGCGACTGGCGCACCATCCGCATGGCGTCGGACATGGTCTTGGCGTGGAAGGACTTCAGCCGCATCGGCAGCGCCTTCCGTCAGGTAAGGGGAGGGGGAGGGCGCGCGCCATCAGATCTGCCCCAGCGTCTTGATGCGCGCCTTCGGGTGGATCTCGTTCTGCGACATGACCACGGTCGCCGGCCGGAACCGCTCGACGATGGAGCGGACGAAGGGCCGGATCAGCGGGCTGGTCAACAGAACGGGACTCTCGCCCATCATGGCATGTCGCTCGAAGGTTTGGCGGACGGAGGTGATGAACTGCTGCAGGCGGGACGGAGCCATCGTCAGCTGCCGGTCGTCGCCGTCGCCCACCAGCGATTCGGCGAACCCCTGCTCCCATTCGGGCGACAGGGTGACGAGCGGGATGAAGCCCATCTCGTTCGTGTTCGCGTCGCAGATCTGCCGGGCGAGGCGGGAGCGCACATGCTCGGTGATCTGGGTGATGCTGCGGGTCTGGCTGGTCGCTTCGGATACCCCTTCCAATATGGTGGGAAGATCCCGGATCGAAACCCGTTCGGCAAGGAGATTCTGCAACACCCGTTGCAAGCCGCCCACAGTGATCTGTCCGGGCACCACGTCGGCGATCAGCTTCTGGTGTTCCTTGTCGGTCTCGTCCAGCAGCTTCTGCGTCTCGGTGAAGGACAGCAGCTCCGGCATGTTGTCCTTGATCAGCTCGGTCAGGTGGGTGGTCACCACGGTCGACGGGTCGACCACGGTATAGCCCTTGAACAGCGCCTCCTCGCGGTATCCCGGCTCGATCCAGATGGCGGGCAGGCCGAAGGTCGGCTCGACCGTCTGTTCGCCGGGCAGGCTCATGGCATCGCCGCGCGGGTCCATCACCAGCAGCATGTTGGGCCGGATGTCGCCGCGCCCGGCCTCGATCTCCTTCACGCGGATGATGTAGGTGTTGGGCGGAAGCTGCAGGTTGTCCTGGATGCGCACCGCCGGCATGACGAAGCCGACCTCGCCGGCGATCTGCCGGCGCAGGCCCTTGATCTGGTCGGTCAGCCGGTGGCTTCCCGCCTGCGGCTGGTTGATCAGCGACAGCAGGCCGTAGCCCAGCTCCAGCCGGATCAGGTCGATGGACAGCGCGGTGGAGATCGGCTCGTCCGGCGCCGGCCCGCCGCCGGGCATGCCGCCCGGACCCGTGCCGGCTGCCGCCGCTTCCTCCGCCGCCGCGGCCTCTTCCGCCTCCTTCTTCGCGCGCAGGCGCGGCATGTACCAGGCGGCGAAGCCCACGGCGCCGATGACCGGGGCCAGCGTCAGGATCGGCATGCCCGGCAGCAGGGCCAGCACGCCGATGGCACCGGCCGACAGGGCCAGCGCCTGGCTGTGGCCGGTCAGCTGGCCGACCACCGCCTTGTCGGTCGAGCCGCCCATGCCGGCCTTCGACACCAGGAAGCCGGCGGAGATCGAGATGACCAGCGCCGGGATCTGGGAGACGAGGCCGTCGCCGATGGTCAGTTTGGTGAAGGTGTCCAGCGCCGTCATCACCGGCATGTCGTGGCGCAGCACCGCGATGGTGACGCCGCCGATGATGTTGATGAACATGATCATCAGGCCGGCGACCGCGTCGCCCTTGACGAACTTCGACGCACCGTCCATCGAGCCGAAGAAGGCGCTCTCGTCCTCCAGCTCCTTGCGCCGCGCCCGCGCCGTGCTCTCCTCGATCATGCCGGCCGACAGGTCGGCGTCGATCGCCATCTGCTTGCCGGGCATGGCGTCGAGGGTGAAGCGCGCCGCCACTTCGGCGATGCGGCCCGAACCGGCGGTGATGACCTTGAAGTTCACGATCGTCAGGATGGCGTAGATGATCACGCCGATGACGAAGTCGCCGCCCATCACCAGGCTGGCGAAGGCCTCGATCACATGGCCGGCGGCCGACGTGCCCTCATGCCCCTGGGTCAGGATCAGGCGCGTCGAGGCCATGTTCAGCGACAGGCGCAGCAGCGTGGTGATCAGCAGGATCGTCGGGTAGGACGACAGCTCCAGCGGCTTCTCGATGAACAGCACCACCATCAGGATCAGGATGGAGATGGTGATGTTCAGCCCCAGCATCATGTCGAGCATGACGCTGGGCAGCGGCATGATCAGCCCGACCACGACGATCAGGATGCCGATGGCCATCGCCACGTCGCCGCGCTTCAGCGACGCCTTGGTGACCGCCCACATCTCGCCGAAGGCGGCCATGTTGCCGGCACCGCCGGCCCTGCCGCCCCCGCCGCTATTCTGCTCCGTCAGCGCCATGGATGCTCCCGCCGCTCAAGGCTTAAGGACCGCGGGACGCCGTCAGGCCGTCGCCCGTTCGTCGTTGCCCGGGGTGGGCACGCTGCGGCCTTCGTCGCCATACTGCTTCAGCTTGTTGCGCAGCGTGCGGATCGAGATGCCCAGGATGTTGGCGGCATGGGTGCGGTTGCCCAGGCAGTGGGTCAGCGTCTCCAGGATCAGGTCGCGCTCGACGTCGGCCACGGTGCGGCCGATCAGCGCCGCCAGGCCGGCACCGGTCGCACCGGCATTGGCGGCGGCGGTCGCGGCGGCGGTAGCCGCGGCACTGCTGTTGGCCGCCATGCCGTAGGGGCCGGGCTTGCCGCCCTTGGGCGGGCCGTAGCCGGTCTGCCCATAGCCGTGCGGCCCTGTGCCCTGCGGCTGGCCCGGGGTGGCAGCCGCCGGCACCGTGCCGGCTGGACCGGCGAACGGGTTGGCGACCGGCGAGTCGCTGGGGATGGAAGCCTGGGCGCTGCCTTCCGGGGCCAGCAGCTTGCTGGTCAGCATGATCGCTTCCGGCCCGACCTCCTCGCCGCGCGACAGCAGGACGGCGCGGTGCATGGTGTTCTCCAGCTCGCGCACGTTGCCGCGCCAATGATGCGACTGGAGCATCAGCATCGCGTCGTCGGTCAGGCGCTTGTCGCCCAGCCCGTTGGCCTCCGCGTATTTCTTCAGGAAATGCTCGGCGATCATCGGGATGTCGGCCGGGCGCTCGCGCAAGCTGGGGATCGCCACGCTGAACACGTTCAGGCGGAAATACAGATCCTCGCGGAAATTGCCGGCGCTGACCTCCGCCTCCAGGTTGCGGTTGGAGGTGGCGATCAGGCGGACGTTGACCTTCACCGGCTGGCTGGAGCCGATGCGGTCGATCTCCTTCTCCTGGATGGCGCGCAGCAGCTTGGCCTGGAGCCGCGGGTGCATCTCCGACAGCTCGTCCAGCAGCAGGGTGCCGTTGTTGGCCTCCTCGAACTTGCCGAGCCGGCGGGCGACGGCGCCGGTGAAGGCGCCTTTCTCGTGGCCGAACAGCTCCGATTCCAGCAGGTTCTCCGGGATGGCGGCGCAGTTCACCGCGACGAAGGACTCGCCCGACCGCCGGCTCTTGCGGTGGATGAAGCGGGCCATCAGCTCCTTGCCGGTGCCGCTCTCGCCGGTGATCATCACCGACGCGTCGCTGGGCGCCACCTGCTCGGCCAGCCGCAGCGTCGCCAGCATCGCCGGGTCGCTGCAGACGATGGAGTGGCTCTCCTCGGCCACCGCCTCCAGCACCGCGGCGATCAGCTCGGCGTTGGGCGGCAGCGGCAGATATTCCTTGGCGCCGGCGCGGATGGCGCGCACGGCGGCCGCCGCATCGGTGCCGATGCCGCAGGCGACCACCGGGATGGTGATCCGCTCCGCCTTCAGGCTGTCGATGAAGGTGGCGATGTCCAGCTTGACGTCGATCATCACCAGATCGGCGCCGGCGGCGGCACGCAACGCGTTCAGCGCCCCTTCGATGCTGTCGGTGTGCGACACCTTGGCCCCCCGCTTCATGGCGATCTTGCCGGCGGCGGTGATGTAGCCTTCCAACGTTCCAACGATCAGCAGACGCATAGCCTTACGCTCCCACTCTCGGGGCTTCCCGGTCGAAATACTGGATCCGCTTTCCAGGCGGCAGGACGGCGTTCAGGAGCATCTCCAGACGCCGCGGATTTTCCTGGCGCGCGATGGACACGGCGCCGATGGTATAGAGGGTCTTGACCAGCGCGTCCTCCTCCGCCGCCCGCTCCACCTTGGCGGCGAGGGGCGACAGGACGACGTTGCCGAGCACGGCCCCGTAGAAGGTCGTCAGCAGCGCCAGCGCCATCGCCGGCCCGATGGCCGACGGGTCGCTCAGGCTGCCCAGCATCTGCACCAGCCCGACCAGCGTCCCGATCAGCCCCATGGCCGGCGCCACTTCCGACGCCCGGCGCAGCACCCCGGCGCTCTTGCCGTGGCCGCCGACCGTCGCCTCGACCTCGCCGGTCAGCATCCGCTCGATGGCGTCGGGCGGCAGGCCTTCGGTGATCAGGGTGACGCTGCGGTGGAGGAAGGGTTCGCCGCGCAGTTCCGGCAGGACGTTGCGCAGGGTTTCCGGCCCGGCCCGGCGGGCGGCCTCGGCCAGCAGGATGACCTGCCGCGCGACGCCCTTGGGGTCGAGCGTCTGGTGGACCAGCACCGCCGCCGCGTTCCTCCAGGCCACCGCCACGTCGCCCAGCGAGAAGGAGGCGGTGGTGACCGCCAGCGTCCCGCCCAGCACGATCAGCAGCGACGGCGGGTCGAGGAAGGCGCGGGCCGATCCGCCGGTGGTGATCGCGATCAGGATCACCCCGGCGGCGGCGGCCAGCCCGACCAGCGTCGCCACGTCCAGCCCGCCGCGCAGGCGCACGCTCCGCCCCGGCGCGGTCGCGCCGGTGGGAGCGGCGGCCGGCTGGGGCTGGGCCGCCTTGGCGCGGGACGCGGCGCTGTCGGACGGAACCGCCATCAGCCCCGGTCCGACTTGATGATTTCCGTCATGGTCACGCCCAGCCGGTCTTCCACCACCACCACCTCGCCGCGGGCGACCAGGCGGTTGTTGACGTAGATGTCGATGGCCTCGCCGACCTTGCGGTCCAGCTCGACCACGGCGCCGCGGCCCAGCTTCAGCAGCTGCGCCACCTGCATGGTCGACTTGCCCAGCACCGCGGAGATCTGGACGGGGATGTCGTACACCGCCTCCAGATCCTTGGTGATGCCGGGGCTGGCGTAGTCGTCGCCATCGCCGCCGTGCAGGTCGTTCAGCGAGAAATTGTCGCTCGGCATGTCGGTCTCGGACCTCCTTCATTCCGGACACCCCTCAGACGGGGGCCGGAGCCTCCAGCATATGCGCGGCACGGCGTTCGATCTCGGCCAGCAGCTGGGCGGTATCCCGCTCCATGCCGCCTTCGGCCCATTCAATGCGGCAGCCGCCGGGGGAGATCGACGGATCGCCGATCACCATCAGCTTGGCGCCGAAGCCGCGCGACCCGACCGTCTGGTCGAGATGGTCGCGCACCAGACCCATCGTGTCCTCCGCCACCCGGATGACCAGCCGCGGCTCGTCGATCAGGTCGGTCAGGCAGGTGCGGACCATCCCCTCCACCTCGGCCATGCCGCCGCGCCGCGCCCATTCCGGCATCAGCTTGCGGACGATGGCCAGCGCCAGATGGACCGGCTGTTCGCTGCGCGCGGCGTTGCCCGCCTCGCGCTCGGCCAGCAGCCGCTGCACCCCGTCGGCGATCTGGGACAGCGCGTCGGCGATGCGGTTGTTCACCGTCGCCTCGATCTCGGCCTTGCCGCGCTCGTATCCGGTGTTCTGGCCGGCGGCCATGCCGTCGGTGAAGCCCTTGCCGTAACCGGCGGCGGTGCCCTCCGACTTGCCGGCGGCCACGCCCTCCTCATAGCCCTGGGCGCGGGCGGCGGCCAGCTCCTCCTCGCCGAAGGTCGGGGCGGGCGGCAATTCCGGCACCGGCTCCGGTTCCGGCAGGGCCGACAGCTCGTCCTCCGGCAGCAGGTCGTCATCCTCCACATGGGTCATGCGGGGGACGGCGTCCACGTCGAAGGACTCGTCGAAGAGGAATTTGCGCACGCTCATCGCCGGTGCGCTCCCTTATTCGGGATGAAGATGGTGGAGGCCGGCATTGCTCAGCTCTCCTGGTACAGCCAGTTGCGCAGGATGGAGACCGCCTCTTCCGGGTGCTTGTCGACGATCTCGCCGACCTTGCGCAGGGAAGACGCGCGGACGCGGCCTTCCACCCGGTTGATGTCGATCATCTGCTCCAGCTCCTCGTCGGCCTGCGCCGCCTCCAGCGCCAGATCCTGGGCCAGCGCGCCGGTGGGGGCGGCCAGCGCCGCCGGCATGCCGGCCTGGTCGGTCAGCAGGCGGTCCATCTCGTCCTCCTCCTGCATCTCCGCCTTTTCGAAGGCGCGGGAGATCAGCGGGCGGATGACCAGCAGGATGATGAGGACGGCGACGATGCCCAGGACCACCATCTCCGCGATGCGGAACAGGTCGTCCTTGGTCATGCCCATGAACAGTTCTTCCGGCTTCTGGATGTCGTCGTCCGGCGACCAGAAGCGCATGTTGATCACCTCCAGCGAGTCGCCGCGCACGGCGTCCAGCCCGACGGCGGACCGCACCAGCGCCTTGATGCTCTCGACCTCCTGCTCGCTGCGCGGCTGGTAGGCCGGCGGCGCATCCTTTGACAGCTGATAGGTGCCGTCCACCAGCACGGCGACCGACAGGCGGCGGACTTGGCCGGCCTCGCGGACATGCGACTTGGTGGTCTTGGTGATCTCGTAGTTGATCGTCTCTTCGTTGCGGTTCGACTTGTTCGAGGACAGCGGGCTGGCGCTGCTGCTGGCCTGGGCCGTCGGCAGGTTCTGGTCCACCGTCACCGGGGCCAGCGGGTCGCGGTCGCTGCTCTCGTTCGATTCGGTCACCGTCTGGGTCGAGCGGACGACCTGGCTTTCCGGGTCGAAGATCTCCGACTGCGTGGTGATTCGGTCGAAGTCGAGGTCGGCCGACACCTCCGCCCGCACCTTGCCGTAGCCCAGCGTGCGGCCCAGCAGATCCTCGATGGTGCGGGCCAGCCGGCCCTCATAGGCCTGCTTCTTCTCCTCGGCGCTCGCCATCATCGCTTCGGCGGTGTCGCTGCCGGTGCCGCGGGCCAGCAGCTTGCCCTTGTCGTCGACGATGGAGATGCGGTTGGGATCCAGGTTGGGGACCGAGGCGGCGATCAGCTGCTGGATCGCCTGGATGTTCTCGCGACTCAGCTGGGTGCCGGGACGCAGCTTCAGGAAGACGCTGGCGGTCGCCGGGTTCTGCTGGCGGGCGAACAGCTCGCGCTTGGGCAGCACCAGATGGACGCGCGCCTGCTGGACGCCGTTCAGCGTTTGCACCGTGCGCGCCATCTCGCCTTCCAGCGCGCGCAGGTGGTTGATGTTCTGCATGAAGCTGGTGGCGCCGAAACCTTCGCCCTTGTCGAACAGCTCGTAGCCGACCGATCCGCCGGACGGCAGGCCCTGGGCCGCCATGCGCATGCGCATCGGCCCGACCTGGTCGGCCGGGACCATGATCTTGGTGCCGGTCTTGTCGACGGTGTAGGGAACCTTCGCCTCGTCCAGCTTCTTGGCGATCGCCGCCGCCTCGGTCTGCTGGAGTTCGGAGTAGAGCAGCTCCATCTCCGGCGTGGACAGCCGGGTGGTCAGGTAGACGAAGAATCCGATCAGCAGAAGCCCGACGCCGCCGATCGCCGCGAGGCGGGCGGGGCCGAGATTGCGCAAGGTCTGCAGCAGGTTGTTCACGCGCGGTCCCCGATCGGAAGTCTTCCCGGCATACTCTCGACATGGCTCCGTATCGCGTGTGCGAAACGGTTTCTGCAAGTTCCGCGCCGGGCATGGCTACGTTGGGGCATGCTGCGGCGTCTTGATGAAGAGAGGGTTAATCGGCGGCAGTTTTTGCCCAGCGCCCGGCAAAAACTGCCTAGTGCCCCGTAAATGTTGCAGCCCTGCGGCGGCGGCGCAACGGTTTCCCGCCACAACTTCCGGTCACACTGTCGCAGTCGCCGCCCTGCTTGAGCGGAACCGGTGCGATGCCGCGACTGTGGGTAGGATGGTACCGTTCTATGCGCGAAAAGAGTGCGGTCCTATGGCCGACCGGCCAAATCCCGCGAAAACTCCTCTGCCCAAAAGAGGTATCTGGTCCAGCCAAGGTTGACATCGGCAGGCCGCGGTCATAGCTGAGTTGCATTCCATGCCCGAAACCGGCCGATTCGTCACTCCCGGCGACGTTTCCCAAGCCTGGGCGCCATGGCCACGCATTGCGGAAGGCCAGGACCGGCGCCTTGGACGGCGGCTGGAAGTCGCGGCTGCCGGGACCATACAGGATCGAAGGGAAGCAACCATGAAACGGCGTGGCCGCGAAAAGAAGGAAGGCCTGAACGAGGTCGATGTGTTCGTCGGTCAGCGCCTGCGGGAACTGCGCATGCTCGCAGGCCTCAGCCAGAGCGACGTCGCCTCGGCCCTCGGGCTGACCTTCCAGCAATTGCAGAAATACGAGCGGGGCTTCAACCGCGTGTCTTCCAGCCGCCTGTTCAAGCTCGGCCAGTTCTTCCGCGTTCCCGTCTCCGTTTTCTTCGAAGGGTTGGAGAACCGGCAGCCGGCGGTGGAGGGCGGCGAGGTGCCGGCGGCTGGCGGCGGCGGCGAGGAGCAGGAGAACACGCTGCAGTCGCGCGAGGCGCTGATGCTGGCGCGCTATTTCCAGAGCATCCGCGATCCGCAGATCCGCGCCGCCATCCGCGAACTGGCGGAACGCTGCGCCGAACAGCAGGCCGACGGCACCGCGTCGACGAGTGGGGCATCCGGCGGGGCGCCGGCGCCCAAGCGCGGCCGTGGCCGCCGGGCGGAGCAGGGCGGCCACGCCTGACCGGCGTCGCGGCTTTCGGCATCGTTGTTTTCAGGCCGGCTTCAGCCGCCGGTAATGCTCCAGGAAATCGGCCAGCGCCTCTTCCGGGCCGAGCGGCACGATGGCGGCCTCGTCCGGGTCGGGCAGGTCGCGCCAGTTGACCCGGTGCGGCGCGCAGAGGTCGCGCAGCTCGGTCGCCAGCGCCCGCTGGTCGGCCAGCTTGACCGCCTTCGGCTCCGGATGGCGGAAGCCGAAGCGCTGGGCGAGCGCGCTCTTGATCGGCTCCACCGCCTGCCGGATGGCGTCGCGGCCGATCCGCACCTTCCAAGGCGTCGGCCAGTCGCCGGTGAAGGCCTCCTCGCTGTCGTGCATCAAGGCATCATAGGCATAGCCCTCCGGCGCCAGCCGGCTGGCCAGGACGCAGTGCTGGGCCACGCTGAAGAAGCGTTGCGTGTTGCCGACGAAGCGGCACTGGTAGGCGAGCGGGCGGGCGATGTCCTCGATGTCGAAGGGGCCGAAGTCCGGCTGCTCCAGATCGACCGTGCGGCCCGAATAGGTGATCATGACCGCCGTCGGCTCGGGCACGTCGAGCAGATCGAGCTGGTCGGGATGGGTGATGCGCGGCGACCCGCCGCGCTTCTTCGGCGCTGCTTTCTTCATGGCCCTTCAAGTCTCTGATAGCCCTCAAGTCTCTATCAGATCGGGCCCCCGCCGCTCAACCGCGCGTCCGGCAGAGTTCGTTCCTCGATCCCCGCCTTCGAGTTTGTGAAGACATAGGAGACTCGTTGAGAGAAGCCCCAAGTTCGAACCGCGCCGCGTCGGATTGCATCGCGCGCTTCCCTCGGCCGTCATTCCCGCGAAGGCCGGATCCATTCTTCACAGGCACTTATATTGGAAACCCTGGTTTCCCGCCTCCGCGCTAAAGAATTCACAGATTTCGCTTTTGTGACCAAGATGCAACTTTTGGCGGTAGAAAGCCCTTCTCCCCTTGCGGGGCGGGATGAGCAACTGTCTTGTTCATGGGTTGGCTGGAATGG
>NZ_JAENHM010000026.1 GCF_016595245.1 Azospirillum endophyticum | reverse complement strand
AAACTTCGTTTGCGCTGACGCGACAGGCGGACCTTCGGTCCGCCGAAAGCGGGGAGAGGGTCGGGGTGAGGGGGATGCATTGCGTGGCTTTGGCGGGGGCCGGAAGTGGGCGAGGCTTGAGGATCCTCGCCGCGCGCCCCCCTCACCCTAACCCTCTCCCCGGGGGGGAGAGGGGATCTCGAGAGCCGTCACATGACGTAGAAGCTCGCCTTCACGACCACGCCCTCGGCACCGCGCAGGACGGTGCGGTTGCGGCCGCTGCGCTTGGCGAAATAGAGCGCCTCGTCGGCCTGGGCCAGCAGATCGGTGACCGAGAGGGTGTCCCGGTCCAGGCATATGCCGATGCTGACGGTGAAGGAAAAACCGCTGCCGGTCTCGGTCTCCACCGACAGGGCGGCGGTGGAGCGGCGGATCTCCTCCACGCGCGCCAGCGCCGATTCGAGGTCGCCGGCAGGCAGGCACAGGCAGAACTCCTCCCCGCCGAGCCGGCCGAGGAAGCCGCCGGCGGGCACCTGGGCGGCGCAGTTGTCGGCGAAGCGCTTCAGCGCGAGGTCGCCGTTGCCATGGCCGTGGGTGTCGTTGATCGCCTTGAAATGGTCGATGTCGAACATCGCGATCGCCAGCGGCGAGCCGGTCTCCTTCGCGGCGCGGCAGGCCCGTTCCAGCCGGCCCATGAAATGGCGGCGGTTCGCCACCCCGGTCAGGTAATCGGTGTTCAGCATTTCCACCATCACCCGGTGCATGCCGGTGATGCGCTCGCCGGCCCGCACGCGGGCGCGCAGCATCGGCAGGTCGATGGGCTTGGCCAGGAACTCGTCGGCGCCGGCCTCGAAGGCCTCGACCCGCCGGGCGGTCTCGCTGTCGCCGGTCATCAGGATGGTGAAGGTGCGGTGCTGGTCGTCCGCCGCCCGGATGTGCCAGCACAGTTCCATCCCCGTCATCACCGGCATCTCCAGGTCGGTGATGACGATGTGGATGTCGTGGCTGCGGTAGAGGGCGAGCGCCTGCCCGCCGTCCTTGGCAAGCAGAACGCGGTAACCGCTGCTCTCCAGTTCTTCCCGGATCAGTTCGCGAAAGAAATTCGAATCGTCGGCGACAAGAATAGTCGTTTCCACCAGCACACCCGTGTCGTCGGCAAAGAGTCCATGCGCGCGGACCTTAGCAGACTTCACAATGCGATGGCATAGCGGTATAGAGACAGCATAGAAAGACAGCGGGACCGGCGAACCGGCCGGTCTTCAGCTTTCCAGCATGCGCCGCAGCAGCTCGACGTCTTCGGCGAAGGACGGATCGGTGGCGCGCAGCTCGTCCACCTTCTTGACCGCATGCATCACCGTGGTGTGATCACGGCCGCCGAACTTGCGGCCGATCTCCGGCAGGGAGCGGGCGGTCAGCTGCTTGGCCAGATACATGGCGATCTGGCGCGGGCGGGCCACCGCGCGGGCGCGGCGGGCCGAATGCATGTCGGCGACGCGGATGTTGTAATGCTCCGCCACCCGCTTCTGGATCTCGTCGATGGTGACGCGGCGGTCGTTGGCGCGCAGCAGGTCGTGCAGCACCTCCTGCGTCGTCTCCAGCGAGATGGAGCGGCCGACCAGCTCGGCATGGGCGACGATGCGGTTCAGCGCTCCTTCCAGCTCGCGCACGTTGGACGTGATCTTGTGGGCGAGGAACTCCAGCACCTTCAGCGGAATGGTCGCCTGGAGCGCGTCGGCCTTGGCCTGGAGGATGCCGAGCCGCAGCTCGTAGGTGGTCGGGTGGATGTCGGCGACCAGCCCCCAGCCGAGGCGGGAGCGCAGCCGCTCCTCCATCCCCTCCAGGTCGGACGGGCTCTTGTCGGCGGAGATGATGACCTGGCGGTTCTGGTCGACCAGCGCGTTGAAGGTGTGGAAGAACTCCTCCTGCGTCGAGTCCTTGCCGCTGATGAACTGGACGTCGTCGATCATCAGCACGTCGACCGAGCGGAACTGCTGCTTGAAGGCCATCGTGTCCTTGAAGCGCAGCGCCCGGATGAATTGGTACATGAACTTCTCGGCCGACAGGTAGAGCACCTTGCGGTTCGGGTCGTTCTTGCGGATCTGCCAGGCCAGCGCATGCATCAGGTGGGTCTTGCCCAGGCCTACCCCGCCATAGAGGAACAGCGGGTTGAAGGTCACGGTGGTGGCGTCGGCGACGCGCCGCGCGGCGGCGTGGGCCAGCTCGTTCGGCTTGCCGACGACGAAATTCTCGAAGGTGAAGCGCGGGTCGAGCGCCGCCGACAGGTCGGAGCGGTCCTCGAGGATCGCCGGGACGGCGTTCGGCGATTCGTCCGACGCCCCGCCATAGGAGGCCGAGGTGTAGACGGTGGAGGCCGCCTGGGACGCGTTGCCGTAGTAGGACGCCGGTTCGCCGGACCCGGACGGGCGCGCGGATGCCCCCGACGGCGGGGCCGGGCGGGGAGCCGGCCGGGAGGCCGGATGGGGAGACGGGCCGCGCGGCGCCGGAGAGGCGCGGTCGTCGTCGATGTCGTCGTTGTCGGCGACCAGCGCCGCCGGCGGGTTGGTCGAGGCGACGATGACGTCGATCGACTGCACCTCCGGATTCTCGCCGGACCACAGGGCGCGGATGCGGTCGGCATAGTGGGTCAGCACCCAGTCGCGCATGAAGCGCGTGGGCACGACGATGCGCACCTCGCCGCCGACCAGGCTGGCGACGGACAGCGGCTGAAGCCAGCTCCGATAGGCGATCTCGCCCACCTCTTCCTTCAGGCGTCCGCGAATGCGCGCCCACTGCTGATCCAACGACACGCCGACCGACATGCTCCCTTACTCCCGCTCCTTCCGCCGACCGGCCCCACCGCCGTGGCGGCGCGGGATCGCCCCGCAACCGGCCCTCGAAACCGGCCCCCGAACCGGATTGGCCGCCCGTCCGCTCCAGCCAGGAAGTCTCCGCCAAGGAAACGCCGGGCAAGGTAAACCGAACGGAACACCATATCCAAAAAGCACGCGCCGGAGTCGACGGGATCGTAAATCCCGCCCCAGGCGCGACAGCTTGTAAGTAAAAGAAGATCGTGCGATCGACCGGGACTCAACAAGCCCTGATCCGGCGTAAGACCTTCAGTATTTCACTGCTGTGTTCAGCCAGCCACAGAGTGTTGCATCACTCCTATTAGCCCGGCCGAATGGAGCAAAATTCTAGCGACGCCCAGGAAATCTGGCAATGGGACAGATGGCGAACGGCTCAAAAAGATAAAAACGTTCGCATCGACCGCAAGACCGATCCCGAATCTCATACGCGATTCTAAGGACAATCTAAGACAATTGCCGTTTACCCGCATCTTTATTTAAAACGCAAAAAGCCGCGCCCCGAGTCACGGGCGCGGCTTTTTGAAAGCAGCGTATGAAGGCTCTATCAGAGAGCCTTGATCGCGGCCGACAGACGCGACAGCTTGCGCGACACAGTGTTCTTGTGCAGCACGCCCTTGGACACGCCGCGCATCAGCTCCGGCTGAGCGGACTTGAACGCGTCGGCGGCGGCGGACTTGTCGCCGCTCTGGATCGCGCCCTCGACCTTCTTGACGAAGGAACGGATGCGGCTGATGCGGGCACGGTTGACTTCCGTGCGACGCTCGGTCTGACGAATGCGCTTTTCAGCGGACTTATGATTGGCCATGTAAACCCTACTCCGAACGACACGGCTGTCGTGATGCGAGCGCGCCTTATACGCGGCAGAGCACCGCGAGTCAAGGCGTGGACGGCCGATGATTTTGACTAATCGTAGTTGAACGACATCTTGATGGGATCTGCTCCATCCCCCGCAAGATGCAGGGGAAGGAGCAGACGGCAGAGTCAACGCCGGCCCGGTGCCGGAGCGGCGACTCAGCGGTTCTTCCAGGTCGCCTGGCGCTTCTCGGCGAAGGCGGCCATGCCTTCCTTCTGGTCTTCGGTGGCGAAGGTCGAATGGAACAGGCGGCGCTCGAAGCGGACGCCCTCGGCCAGCGTCGTCTCGTAGGCGGCGTTGACCGACTCCTTGGCCATGGCGACGACCGGCTGCGACAGCGAAGCGATCTTGGTGGCGACCTTCACCGCTTCCTCGACCAGCTCGGCGGCCGGGACGACGCGGGAGACGAGGCCGCAGCGCTCGGCCTCGGCGGCGTCGATCATCCGGCCGGTCAGCACCATCTCCATCGCCTTGGACTTGCCGACGAAGCGGGTCAGGCGCTGGGTACCGCCGGCGCCGGGGATGGTGCCGATGGTGACCTCGGGCTGGCCGAACTTGGCGGTGTCGGCGGCCAGGATGAAGTCGGCCATCATCGCCAGCTCGCAGCCGCCGCCGAGCGCGAAGCCGGCGACCGCGGCGATGGTCGGCTTGCGGCACTTGGCCAGCCGCTCCCACTTCGCGGTGATGAAGTTGGAATTGTAGACATCCATATAGGAGAAGCCGGCCATCTCCTTGATGTCGGCGCCGGCGGCGAAGGCGCGCTCCGACCCGGTGACGACGATGGCGCCGATGGCGCCGTCGGCCTCGAAGGCGTCGAGCGCCTGGCCCAGCTCGGTCACCAGCTGGTCGCAGAGCGCGTTCAGCGCCTTCGGACGGTTCAGCGTGATCAGCGCGACCGGGCCGCGGGTCTCGACGAGGATGGTTTCAAAGGACATGGTTGCGGACATGGCTGCAGCACTCTCCCGATGGGGCGAGCCCGGTTGCTTCCGGGACTCGTGGTTGTTGGGGTGTTCGACCGTAGGGTCCCGCGAGTATGACGGGCGTGCCCGCAGTCAGCGCGGCGTCAAAGTGAAGCGGACGGCGGTTGCGGCGGCGGGCTTTGCCTGCTGGGCGGCCTTTTGGTCGGCTTGCGGGAATTCCAGCCGCAGCTCCTCGCCATCGCGGACGAAGACGCGGTCGGCGGTGCGGCGCCAGCCCAGCTGCGGCAGGGTCTGGTCGTAGAAGGCCAGCACCGCCTGTCGCGGCACCTGCCCCGACAGCACGGCCTGGACGATGCGCCCGCCCGGCTTGTCGAAGACCAGCGGCTCCGATTCGGCGGACGCCAGTCCCGGCATCACCGGAACATCGGCGGTGCCGGGGACGAAGGGTCCGGACTCGGCAGCGGCCAGTTGGGCCGCGGCAGCCTGAGGAATGGGAATGAGGAAGCTCCCCAGGCCCGCGACCGCGGGGCCGGCAAGGAGGAAAGCGGCGGACGCCGCCCGGAGCATGGCCGGTAGAGCCGTCATCCCCCAGCTATATCACCGTTGGCGCGCCGCACAAAAGAAAGTCGAGCGGCCCGACTGTACAATCCGCTGAACGCCCCCCGTCCGGCCGCGGTCGCAGTCGCAGCCGGGGCAGCCCTCGCCCTCCCGGTCGTAGACGGCGAACTGGTGCTGGAAGTAGCCCAACTCCCCCGATGCCTGCCGGTAGTCGCGCAGCGAGGAGCCGCCGGCGGCGATGGCGCGCTCCAGCACCGCGCGCACCGCGGCGGCGAGGCGGTCGACCTCGTCGGCGGTCAGGCTGGCGGCGCTGCGGGTGGGGAGGATGCCGGACTGGAACAGCGCCTCCGACACATAGATGTTGCCGAGGCCCGCGACGATGCTCTGGTCGAGCAGGGCGGCCTTGATGGGAGTGAGCTTCCCGGCCAGCCGGCGGGCGAGGTCGGGACCGGAGAATTCGTTGCCGAGCGGTTCGGGTCCCAGGTTGCGCAGCATCGGGTGGTCGCCCAGCGCGTCGGCCACCGTCAGGTCCATCAGGCCGAAGCGGCGGGCGTCGTTGAAGGTGACGATGGTCCCGGCATCGGTCTCGAACACGACATGGTCGTGCTTGTCGAAGGCATCGGGGCGTTCCGGCGCGATGATCATGCGGCCGGACATGCCGAGATGGGCGATCAGCACGCCGCCGTCGTCGAGATGCATCAGGATGTATTTGGCGCGCCGCCGCACCGACTGGACCACACGCCCGGTCAGCCTTTCGCAGAAGCGCGGCGGAAAGGGGGTGCGCAGGTTCGGCCGCCGCTGCTCCACACGGACCAGCCGCCGGCCTTCGAGATGCGGGGCGAGGCCCCGGCACACCGTCTCGACTTCGGGAAGTTCAGGCATCGGCAGAGTGTGGGGTGGGAGGAACGGAAGTTAAAGCCCTCTCCCGTCCCGGGAGAGGGTGGTTTCCAGATACAAGGGAGGGGACCCACAAAGTGGGGAGGGTGAGGGGTGAGGCAAGAAACCATGCGCTTCCGGCTCCTTGGATACTCCCTCACCCTTCCCATGCTCTGCATGGGCCCCTTCCCTCTCCCGGGGCGGGAGAGGGAGGATCTCACCGGTACTCCTTGAAGCGCTCCGTCGCCTGGATCAGGGCGGCGCGGATGCCGGGTTCCATGGCGGAGTGGCCGGCGTCGGGGACGATGCGGTAGTCGGCCTCCGGCCAGGCGCGGTGCAGCTCGTCGGCGGAGACGACCGGGCAGACGACGTCGTAGCGGCCCTGGACGATCACCGCCGGCAGATGGCGGATGCGGTGGACGTCGCGCAGCAGCCTGTCCTCCGGCGTGAAGCGGTTGGAGCGGAAGTAATGCGCCTCGATCCGCGCCAGCCCCAGGGCGTGGCGGTCCTCGCCGCTGGCGGCGATCAGGTCGGGCGACGGCAGCAGGGACGAGCAGCTGCCCTCATAGATGCTCCACACCCGCGCCGCCGCCATGCGCACCATCGGGTCGGGCGAGTCGAGGCGCTTCCAGTAGGCCTCCAGCAGGTCGCCGCGCTCGTCCTCCGGGATATGGGCGGTGAAGGCGGCCCAGGCTTCGGGGAAGAGGACGCGCATCGAATAGAGGAACCAGTCGATCTCGCTCTTCCGCATCAGGAAGATGCCGCGCAGGATCAGGCCCAGGCAGCGGTCGGGGTGGGTTTCGGCATAGGCCAGCGCCAGCGTCGACCCCCAGGAGCCGCCGAACAGGTGCCAGCGCTCGATGCCGAGATGGCGGCGCAGGGTCTCGACGTCCTCGACCAGCCGTTCGGTGGTGTTCTCGCGCGTTTCGCCCAGCGGGGTGGAGCGGCCGGCCCCGCGCTGGTCCATCACGATGATGCGGTAATGGGCAGGATCGAAGAAGCGGCGGTGGGTGGGCGAGGCGCCGGCCCCCGGACCGCCATGCAGGAACATCACCGGCACGCCGCGCGGGTTGCCCGCCTGCTCCCAATAGACCGTGTGGATCCCGTCGACGGCGATGGTGCCGGTTTGGAACGGGTCGATGGGCGGATAGAAGTCGCTGCGGGGCATGGCCATGCATCCAGTGGTGCGGGTCATGAGTGTAGAGGAGCCACCGGGGCTTGCGCCAGAGCGACGAGGTTCTTGATACGACAAAGGCCGCCCGGAGGCGGCCTTGCATGTCGGTCACGGTCTTTCGACCGATGATTTGGTAAGGATGGCGCGCCCGAAGAGATTCGAACTCCTGACCCTCAGATTCGTAGTCTGATGCTCTATCCAGCTGAGCTACGGGCGCGCTGTGTATCCTTCCGTCCCGGCGTCGGCGGCCAAGCCGTCGGCGTCGAGGCGCGCAACATACTCAGAAGCCCCCGGACCCGCAAGCGCTTTTCTTCGAAAAAATCGCAACCGGGCTTGCTGCCGGCCGGCCGGCGGATTCCGCCGCGCCTGCGCTGCCGAATTGGCAACAATGCCTTCCAGGCACGTCAACACTGCCGCTCTTTTTTGCGCAATATCGTTCTATGAACAAGTCGTTGCCAAGTCCCAGCATGCAGACGCTCCCGGCACGGCGAAGCTCCGCCGGTGGAAACGGGCGTTTTGTTAATGATTTCTCAACGATGCGCCGTCTGAATGATGATCAAGATCATCCGTCCATTCAAAATCCACAAAAAATATCTGCGAACTCAAGAGCAGACTTCAACCAAAGATGCGGGTCCTGCTTCCGGCCAACCGTTATCTGCATCAACATCGATGAAGTGTGATCCGCTTATGATTCAGCTTCGAAAAACCTCGCTCAAAGCGGTTCTCAGCGTGGTGATCGGCACGATCGGGATGCTCGCGGTCTTCACCAGCATCTCGGGTCTCGTCGATGCGGCGCGCAACGAGCGTGACGCGAGCCGCGTCGCCATGCTTGCCGCGACTAGCCAGCAGCTTTACGAGGCGCTGCGCTCGGTGCGGCTGGAGCGCGCCACCACCCTGGTCCCGCTGCGGGCGGAGACGGTGGCCGATGAGGCTGCGGCGAAATCGGTGGCCGAGCTGCGGGGCAAGGCCGAAGCCGCCTTCGCCCCCGGCATGGCGGCACTCGACCGGCTGGACCCAATCAGATTCGGATCATACGCGACGGCGATCCGGTCGAGCCACGACGCCCTGAACGCGCTGCGGGGACGGGTGGACAGCGCGCTGCGTACGCCCAAGGCCACGCGCGACCGGACCACCGTCGACTCATGGCCGAAGGTTGCCGATGCGTATCTGGCTGCGGTGCAGGCGGCGACCGATGCCGTCGATGCCGGCATGGCCCTGGTCGATCCGACCACCGACCAGCTTCTGGCCCTGAAGCGCGCCGCCTGGGTCGTCCGGCTGCGCACATCCACGGAAATCCTGTCGGCCAGCGCCGCCATCGGCGAAGGGCGGCCCTGGACCCAGGCGGAAATCCTGACGGCGGCGGAGGAGCGCGGCCGGATCGACACGGCCTGGACCCTCATCGCCGATGCGGCGAAGCGTCCCGACACGCCCAAGCGCATCGTCGAGGCCGTCGAGGCCGCGAAAAGCAAATTCTTCGAGACCGGCGGCGCCCGGCGCAAGATCGTCCTCGACGCGCTGTCCACCGGCGGCAAGCCGGACATCACCGCGGAGGCCTGGGTGAAGCGCGAAGCCGCCGACCAGGCGCCGCTCAACGCGCTGGTCAACGCCGCGCTGGAGGAGATGGTCGCCCACGCCGACTGGAAGGCCGCACAGTCCCAGCGCCAGCTGATGATCCAGTCCGCCATCCTGCTGCTGGCCGTCGGGCTGTCGGTCGCAGGGCTGGTGTTCGTGCGGCGCCGGGTGACCGGGCCGATCCAGGCCCTGACCGTGGCGATCGACCGGCTGGCCCATCGCGATTACGAGGTCGCGCTGGCGAACGACGGACGCGGCGACGAGATCGGCCGGATGCAGCAGGCGCTGCTGGTGCTGCGCGACAACGGGCGCCAGCATGCCGAGATGGTCCAGGCGCAGATCGCCGCCCAGGCGGCGGCGGCGGCGCGCACCACGGCGGTCGACCGGCTGTGCGGCGATTTCAGCGGCCGGGTCGGCACCAGCCTGGACTCGGTGGAGAGTGCGGCGTCCCATCTGATGGGCACCTCGGCGGCGGTGACGCGGATTTCGGAACAGTCGGCGGGAGACAGCGGCGCCGTCGCCGCCGCCGCCCACGAGGCTTCGGCCGGCGTCGAGACGGTGGCCGCGGCGGCCCAGGAGCTGTCGGCCTCCATCGGCGAGATCAGCCGGCGCATGGCGGAATCCGCCACCATCTCGCAGGACGCCATCGAGCGGACGGAGCGGACGGACGGCATCATCGTCGAGCTGGCCGCCGCCAGCGAGGCGATCGGCGCCATCGTCACCCTGATCGGCGACATCGCCGGCCAGACCAACCTGCTGGCGCTGAACGCCACCATCGAGGCGGCCCGCGCCGGCGAGGCCGGCAAGGGCTTCGCCGTCGTCGCCAGCGAGGTCAAGGGACTGGCCACGCAGACGGCGCGCGCGACGCAGGACATCACCGACCGGATCGCCCGCATCCAGAACATGACCCAGGACGCGGTCGAGGGCGTGCGGTCGGTGTCCACGGTGATCCGGCAGATGAACGGCGTCACCACCGGTATCGTCGCCGCGGTGGAGGAGCAGGGGGCGGCGACCAACGAGATCGCCCGCAACGTTCAGGAGGTGTCGACCGCCGCCAACCGCATCTCCGCCAGCATCTCCGACCTTGCCCGGACGGTGGATCAGTCGCGCGCCGTCGCCGCCGATGTGCTGGAGGCGGCGGAGCTGATGAACCGGCAGGCGGAACTGCTGAAGGACGATGTCGGCGGCTTCCTGGCTGAAATCCGGCGCGCGTAGCGTCAGGCGTCTTCGGTGAAGGATGGGCGGGGCCGCGGCTCCGCCCGATCCTGTCCGGCAGAGCCGCGCAAGGCCTGAAAACACGAAAGGCGGCCGAAAGGCCGCCTGATCGTAAGTATCCGGTTTTTTTGGAGGATGGCGCGCCCGAAGAGATTCGAACTCCTGACCCTCAGATTCGTAGTCTGATGCTCTATCCAGCTGAGCTACGGGCGCCTTATCCACCATCTGTCCCGGCGTCGGCGGCAGGCCGTCGGCGTCGAGGCGCGCAACATACTCAGAAGCCCCCTGCCTCGCAAGCCCTTTTTTGACGAATTTTCGACGGGGTCACGGCGGACGGAAAGGCTGCCCGGTCAGAGGACAAGAGGAACACGGATGTCACGGATTTGAACACGGATTACACGGATTTTTCTTGAACTCGGCGACGCCCCGGACTGTCCCGACAGCGGTCGCTCCGGAATGCCAGATCCGTGAAATCCGTGTTCATCTTGCCCGCCGCTGCCGAAGCGTTCCGGGCAAGGGGGAGCCGCACGTCGGACGCACCCCCCGAATCCAGGGCTCCGAATCCGGGTTAACGGATTTTAACGGCGAGAATGGCGTCGAGGTAATCGGT